>JBGSVJ010000020.1:0-288020 GCA_041753015.1 Anaerolineae bacterium | reverse complement strand
CGCGCAGCACCAGCTGCGCAATCGAGAACGGCTTGCCGACATAGTCATCGGCGCCGAGCGACAACCCGTGCACCACGTCCTCGTCGGTCGACTTGGCCGTCAGCATGATCACCGGCTGTTCGCGGTCATTCTCGCGAATCGCCGCGAGCACATCGAAGCCATTGCGTCCGGGCAGCATCACGTCGAGCAGGATCAAATGCGGAAACTTGACACGCGCCATTTCAACGCCTGCCCTGCCCGTATCGGCGTGGAGTACGTCATAATGGTGCGTGCTGAAATACATGCGGAGCATGTCCGCTACATCAAAGTCATCTTCAATTAGAAGCAGCCGCTTGTTCACCGTTAGGCATCCCCATCTAAAATCGCGCCGACACGGAATTGTTCTCCGTCGGTATCGGCGGCGTTCCGCAGCGATTCAAGGAGTGGGAGCGTTTCACCTGCTTGATCCGCCCGGAATACATTCGACACGGGCAGAACGCTGGCAGTTGGAGGAATGTGCGAGGTATCCACCTCTTGCAGCAGACGGAAATAGTTGAGAATATCGCTCAACTGCCCCGCATACAGCGTGATCTCCTCCTCGGTCAGCTCAAGACGTGCGAGATCGGCAATTTTACGGACTTGTTCAGCAGATAATTCCACGCTCGACCCACCCCTTTTCTATCGCATTCAATGTCGCATCCTAACGTGATTATAACATATACCCTGTTGTTGAGCCGGAAGATATATAAAGTTTTTGCGCGGCGGTGCGGGATGACGTAATATCGCAGCGGTGAATACCAAAAGTACCTTTTGCCGCTTTCTTGAGGACTTGCCGCTGTGAAACGCTCGTATGTGGTTCGCCTGCTGTTTGCTGTCCTCGCCGTGTTTGCGCTCGGCGCGTTGGTAGCGGGGACGTTCACACCATCTGCTGTGGCGCAGGACTCCGCGCCGCTGACGTTAGAGATCACCAGCGTCAGCGTGACACTGCCCACCACCACCTTAACCGCGAATGTCTACACCTTATCCGGCGTGCCGGTCACCGGACTCACCGCCGATAATTTCGCCTTGCGCGGCGCGCTGGCGGACGCAGGCGGTCGCATCGTCTCGGTGCAAAATGTTGCGGCTGACGACATCGATTTTTCGGTGCTTCTCGTCATCGACACAAGCTCCAGCATGTATGGTCCGCCGCTCGAACGCACCAAGCAAGCGGCTCAGACGTTCATCGCTAATCTACGCCCGAATGATCCGGTCGCGCTGGTGGCGTTTAACAGCGATGTTCAACTGATTCAAGATTACACGCTCGATCGTGACCTGATGAGCGCAGCCATCGATGGGCTGCAATCCGGCGGGCGTACCGCATTGTATGACGCCGCTGCTGATTCGCTCCGGTATGCGGCACATTCGCCCACTGCACGGCGGATCATCGTATTCCTCAGCGATGGGCAGGAAGATCGCGGCAGTGAATCCGCTACCCGCTTCGGCTCAATTGGCGCGGCACGCGATGCCGGAATTTTGATGTATACAATCGGTTTCGGCTCGGTCGATCAGGTATATATGCAGCGGCTTGCCGACGCCGCCGGAGCGCAGTTCTTCCTTGCGCCTTCGGTTGAGCAGGTCGGCGAGATTTACAGCGAACTTTCAGCACGGCTGCGCACCGAGTATATCATTACGCTCGATACGCCATTCCCTGCCGATGGGACGGAATATCCGTTTGAGTTGGTTGTGACCGTGCCGGAGGGCAGTGTCAGCGCAGAAGGCGGTGTCCGCGCTCCTGTGCCGATCCCATATGTGACGCTGCCCGACCTGCCGACCGAACCGATCACCGAGCCGATCACGCTGACCGCCGACATTCGCGCCGATGATCCGCTCACGGGAGTAACAGTTCAGCTTGGCGACGGTGAACCACAGCCGCTCGAAGCGCCGTTCAGCATCACGATTGATCCGGTGTTGTACCCGCCGGGTGATCTGGCGCTCACGTTGAACGCGACCGACGAGGACGGCGAAACCGGAACACTGCAAGCTGCGCTGACGATTGGCGCACTCCCCTCATCGATCACGATTGAACCTGATCCGGCATCGCTTGGCGCGATAAGCGAACCGACTGATTTTACCGTCGAGATCACCGGGCAAACGCCGCCCACTGCGATCACCTACCAAGTAGGCGACAAAGACCCGATCACCGTTGATGCGGGGACGGCGATGTTCCCTGTGTCGATTGATCCGTTTGGGTTTGCGCCGGGGATGCATGTCTTCGATCTTGAAGTCACCAACGAAGGCGGCGTGACTACTTCCGTTAGCGCAGACTTCGAGATCGCCGCGCTGCCTCCCGTGATCACGATCACCGGATTGACAGAAGGCGCGCAGATCAGCAGCACAACCGCCGTGCTCGTTGAAGCACGCGGGCAGGTCGGCGTCGGCATCACAGGCGTGACTGCGCGTATGGCGAACGGCTTGCAGGTTGTCGAGCTTGAGCCGCTGGCAGTCGATCTGCTCATGTTCGAGCTTGATCCGCTCCAATTCGAGCCGGGTGCGTGGAATTTCGTCGTGAGTGCAGCGCTCGAAAATGGGCAAACGCAAGAAGTGACGATCCCCGTGATCGTGAGCGCGCTCCCGCCGGAAATTCTGATCGACGGGTTGACAAACGGCGATACGCTCACCGAAGACACCGAAATCACCATCACGTCGAATTCGCAAACGCCCGTTACGCGAGTCACTGTATCTATTGATGGAATCGAGCAAGCGGCGCTCACCGCTGAACCGTTCACCTACACGATCCGTGTGTTGGACTTCGCGCCGGGTGATCACATGATGCGGATTGCCGCCGCTGCGTCGAATGGTCAAAGTGCGACGCTGGATGTGGTGTTCACCATCGATCCTGCGCCCGCCGCGACCGCGACGTTTATCGCCGCCGCGACGACGACTGCCGTGTTCGAGGCAACGAGCACCGCCGAAAACGTGATCGCCGCCGGAGCGACTCAGGTTGCGCAAGCCTCCGCCGATGCCGCGATTGCCGCGCAAGCCGCAACATCCACGCAAGATGCGCTGGATGCCGCTGCCACACTCGAGGCGGTAACCGCGACCCAAGCCGCGATGGATTCCACCGAACGCGCCGCCTCGACTGCAACGCAAGCCGCTGTCGATGCGACCGTGACGGCTGAGTTCGCCGCGACACAGGCGATACTCGACGCAACCACAACAGTTGAAGCAGGCAGCACCGCGACTCAAGATGCGGTGAATGCCGCCGCCAGCAGCACAGCTGGCGCAGCACGCGCCGCGACCGAAACCGCTGATCGCGCCACATCAACCGTAGGCACGGCAACCGCCGCCCGCGAAGCCGCCGCCACAGATGCACAGGGCACGATTTTGGCGCGTCAAGCGACCGCAACCGCAGGATCAGCGACCGAAGCATACCGCACGGAGATCGCCGCCGCGCGCACTGCGACCGCCGATGTCATCCTTGCGGGGACAGGGATCGCGCGCACGGCAACAGGCGAAGCGCGCGCGACGATTGACGCGGCAGCAAGCGCTGTTGCCGAAGAGTCGACCGCGACAGGGGAAGCTATTGATGCGGTAGCCGCGACTGCAAGAGCGGACGCTAGAGCGACAGAGACACGCATCTCACAAGCGAGTGTCGTTGAGGAAGTGACGCAGCGTGCGGAAACAGAAGCTGCTTCATCAGCGACAGCGCTGGTTGTGACCTTGACGCCAACGCCGGACGTCACCGACGAGGTAACGGCTGAACCCACCGAAGAACCGACCGAAGCGCCAGTGACCGCCGTCGCGCAAGGCGCGGGCACAGCAACCGCCACTTTGACCGCCGTCGAGATCGATCAGCAGCAGCCCGCGATCAACCCGGAGAGCTTACCGCTTGTGTTTGTAGGTTTGGGAATTCTGCTCATCCTGATCGTGGTGATCTACTTGATCTTGACGAGCCGCCGCCGCGATAACCGCAACCGGTAGGGAAAGCACCTCACCCCTATCCTCTCTCCATCGCAAGCGATAGAGAGGGGTAGGGGGTGAGGTGCAGTTGAGAACGTGAACTAGTCCGCGTTTACGAGATGGGCGCGCAGCATCCACGCCATCTTTTCGTGTGCTTCCATCATGCCAGTGAGAAAGTCAGTCGTGCCTTCGTCGTCAAGATCATCCACTTTTTCGACATCTTCGCGCAGCGCACGGATGATCGCTTCGTGATCCGCTAGTAAGTTGGCGATCATCGTCTGCGCGTCAGGCACGACACCCGGCGCTTCTTTGAGCGTCGCCAACTGCAAAAACTCCGTCATCGTCCCCGGCGCGAACACGCCCAACTGCCGCACACGTTCGGCAATTTCGTCAATCCCTTCGGCAATCTGATCATACTGCTCTTCAAAGAACTCGTGAAGTTCAGCGAAGCGGCGGCTTTGCACATTCCAGTGATAATTGCGCGTCTTGATGTACAGGACATGCGCGTTCGCTAGATGCACATTAAGACATTAAGCAGTTCCGCAACGCCCATGCGCTGTTCCTGAGTCAAGCCGATATTGATCGCTGTGCCGTCCGAAACAGCTTTGATCGCCTTCGGCGCTTTCGCTCCGTCGCTGCTGCTCGCCGTAGCGGGTTTTGTCGTCCGCTTGGTTGTTCCCTTAGCTGCTGCCATTGTTTTCGCTCCTTACCGTAGATTATCTACCTTTGATTATCGACCTGAATTCACCCAGATGGCGCATTCTTTCATGAGTAACTCAGCCGCCGTTCTTCGTGATCACATGATGCCCGATCACGAGCGCGTCCATCTTCGTCCGCATAAAACAGTCCACCGCTTCGGCGGGTGTGCTGACGATTGGCTCATTCTCATTGAATGACGTGTTCAGAACAACAGGCGTGCCCGTTCGCTCCCCAAAGGCGTTGATCAACGCCCAATACAGCGGCGATTCAGCTTGATCGACGGTTTGCAGCCGTCCTGTTCCGTCAACATGCGTGACGGCGGGGATTTCTGCCTGTTTTTCGGGCAGCACGCCGTACACCTTGATCATGAACGGATCAGGGTAGCTCTGATCGAAGTACTCCGCCGTGCGTTCGAGCAGAATCGACGGCGCGAACGGGCGGAACTTCTCGCGGTGCTTGATGCGCGCGTTCAAAATGTCTTTCATATCGGTGCGGCGCGGATCAGCGAGAATGCTCCGGTTTCCGAGCGCGCGCGGTCCCCATTCCATCCGTCCTTGATACCAACCGACGACATTCCCGCCCGCGATGAGTTCGGCGGCGCGTGTGACCAGCGCTTGATCATCGAGCACTTGGTAGGTCAAGCTCTGCGCGTCCAGTTCGGCGCGGATCACGTCGTCGCTGTAGTGCGTGCCGGTGTAAGCGTTGCGGAGTTGGTAGCCAACCCCGGCTTTGGGATCACGCGGCATGCCCAACACCTGATGATAGATGAAATAGCATACTCCGAGCGATGTTCCGGCATCTCCGGCGGCGGGATGAATATGAATATCCTCAAACGGCGTATTCGGGAGGATTTTGCCGTTAAAGGCGCTGTTCAATGCGACGCCGCCCGCCATCGTGAGCGTTTTGCTGCCGGTCTGCTGCTGCACCCGCTTGACGAGCGCCATCTCCGCTTCTTCGAGCATCGCTTGTAAGCTGGCAGCGACATCCATTTGATGTTGGGTGATCTCGGTGCGCGGGACGCGCGCTTCCCCGAACAACTCGATCATTTTGGGCGAATACAGCGTGCCAATCGTCGGCTCGCCACCTTCCCATGTCATGTTCGCGCCGTCGGCATGATGCACAAAATAATCGAGGTCAAGCTCGAATGTGCCGTCACGCTGCACGCGCACGATCTTGCGCATCTCGTCCATGTAGCGCGGTGTACCATAGGGCGCAAGCCCCATGACTTTGCCTTCGTCGCCGTATTTGGGAAAGCCGAGCCACTGCGTCACCGCGTTGTAGAAAATGCCGAGCGAATGCGGGAATTTGATCTCGTCCTGCACCGTGATCTGATTGCCCTTGCCATAGCCCCACATCGTGGTGACGAAATCACCCGCGCCGTCCACGCTCAGGATCGCGGCTTCGTCATACGGGCTGACGAAAAACGCGCTTGCCATATGCGCGCGGTGATGCTCGACGTTGTGATACTGCGCCTTGAGCGTCACGCCTTCGAGTCCCATATTTTTGGCGAACTCCGCTTTGAGTGACCCGACTTTCATCGAATTGCTCAGGCGGTCGCGCACCATATTGAGCGTCGGGCGGCGGGCGAAGAAGTACAGCGCCGCCTCCATCAAATTCGCTTTCGGGTCGCGGGAAATGCCAATGTGATCGAGATCGGCGGCGGTGATTCCGGCTTCGCTCAACACGAAACGGATCGCCTGAACAGGGAAGCCCGCCCAGTATTTCGTGCGGTTGAAGCGTTCTTCTTCGGCGGCGGCGATAAGCACCCCATCGCGGATCAAGGTCGCGCTTGCTCCGCCATGATAAGCATTGATTCCAAGGATATACATCGTGTGATGCTGCTCTCTATGCGTCGTTAAACGGGCGTATTATACCGAAAATTGACTCGGTGTTTGTTCGGCTGTAGGCTTATGACAGAAAGAGTGTATTCGAGGTTGCATGACCGTTACACCCACACCAAAAACAATGTTACGGCAAGAGGCGCGCCAGAGGCTTCTGGAAGCGGGGTTGCTCACTATCAAATGGAAAGCACCCGCCGAGGCGCGCCGTTTGACGATTGAGGAACGTATGACGTTGGGGAGGTTATCCCCCGGCTCACCTACATCTGAAGCAATCATTGCAGAGGATAGACAGAGGGGTTGATTGGCGAATTACTACGTCGATACCAGTTCCCTTGTTAAGCGCTACGTTGTTGAACGGGGAACGCCTTGGGTGATTTCTTGGATTGAACCAGCCGCCAATAACATCATTTTTGTTTGTGAGATCACACCGATTGAGGTTGCTTCCAGCTTTGAACGAAGAATTCGAGATGGATCGCTTTCATCGACAGCAGCGGGGCTGTTGTTCAACGATTTTTTGATCCATCTTGAGCAAGAATATCTGGTTTATGCTTTAGGCACCCCCGCATTTATGCTTGCGCGTTCGCTTGTTCAGAAGCATCCTCTCCGCACGCTAGACGCGATCCAACTTGCCAGTGCAATCGAACTGCGCGCGTTTTTTAGTGAATCGATCACATTTGTTTCCGGCGATCGGAACTTGCTTGCAGCCGCGAGTTTAGAGGGTTTCACAATCGATGATCCGAATTTGCACCCGTAGAGCATCATACCGGAGCAATCCCCATGCCCCGCCACTGGATTGAACCTGCCCCCGTTGAAATTCCGCCCGATCTCGCGGCGCTCAACCTGCCGCCGATTGTCGCATCTACGCTCGTTCGGCGCGGAATCACCACGCCCGAAGCCGCCCGCGCATTCCTTGACCCCGATCAGCACACATTCTCTGACCCGTTCGATCTGCCGGACATGCCCCTTGCCGTTGAGCGTCTGCGCCGCGCCCTTGATGCGGGTGAATCGATCCTGATCTGGGGCGATTTTGACGTAGACGGGCAAACCGCGACCGCACTCCTTGTCTCGGCACTGCGATCACATGGCGCGAACGTGAGCTATCACATCCCCGACCGTGAGCGCGAAGGACACGGGATTTCGACCGAAGTCCTGACCGAATTTCTTGATGGCGATCAACCACCTACGATCCTACTCACCTGTGACACCGGGATCGCCGCGCATGAGGCGATCATGCTGGCGAACGCGCGCGGAGTCGATGTGATCGTGACCGATCACCACAACCTGCCGGACGAACTCCCGCCCGCGCTGGCGAATATCAACCCGCGCCGCCTCCCGCCCGATCACCCGATGAGCGGTTTACCCGGCGTTGGCGTGGCGTACCAGTTGATGCGTGCTCTGACGGGCGAAGACTCTCTCCTCCTTGATCTCCTTGATCTCGTCGCACTCGGTATTGTGGCGGACGTTGCACCGCAAACAGGCGATACCCGCACTCTGCTTCAATTGGGGCTGCGCAAGCTGAACAGCGATCCGCGACCGGGAATCGCCGCGCTAATCGAATTATCGGGGATCAACCCGTCGCAATTGAGCGAAGAACAGATCGGTTTCGCGCTTGCGCCGCGCTTAAACGCCCTCGGTCGCCTCTCGAATGCTGCCGAAGGGGTGGAGCTGCTGCTTTCACAGGACGTCAGCGAAGCACGCACACGCGCCGTGAGCGTCGAGCAGTTGAACGCCTACCGCAAACTGCTCACCGAAGCGGTAACCGCCGCCGCACGCACTCAGGTCGAAGCTGACCGGACGCTGCTCGACGCGCCAATTCTCGTCTTGAGCGGCGCAACGTGGAGTCCCGGCGTGGTCGGAATCGTGGCGAACCGTCTCGTCGATGCGTACAACCGCCCGACGATCCTGTTCGGCGGCGGGGAGGACGGTGCGGTGATTCTCAAAGGCTCGGCACGTTCGACCGCCGGAATTGACATCACAGCGGCGATCACCCGCGCCGCTCACGACAACCCCGGCTTAATTCTCCGCTTCGGCGGGCATCCGATGGCGGCAGGCTTATCCGTTGAACGCGAACGCTTCAAAGAATTTCGGGGCGCGGTTAATCGAGCAGCGAAAGCGTTAGGCGTGAAACAAGCCCCCCCACCCGCGCTTGAAATCGCGGAATGGGTGACGCTCGACCAGATCACGCTCGAACTGACGGACGCGATCAGCCAGCTTGCTCCGTTTGGTGTCGGCAATCCGCCGCTCATGTTGGGCGTGCGTGATGTGCAGGTAACCTTCAAGCATCCCTTAGGGCGTTCTGGCGATCATCTGCAAATCAGCGTTCAGGACGCACAGCAGAACACCCGGCGGATCGTGTGGTGGAACGGCGCAGCACAAACCGCCGCCGATCCCGATCTGCTGCCGGAAGAAATTCCTTTCGATTTGGCATTCACGGCGCGGGCGCATAATTACAAAGGCAAGCGCGAAATCCAAGTTGAATGGGTAGAAGCGCGTCCGGCGGCAGGCGCGGAACATCTCACCCCGCGCCGCAAAATCGAGGTGATCGACATGCGCGGCGCACCCGATCCGCTGGCGGCGCTGCGCGAAATCGCCGCGAAAGAACCCGATGCGATCCTGTATGCCGAGATTGATCCACCAAAAGTCGACCATCTGCGCCGTTTTGCGCTGCCTATTCCTGAGAACAAAAGCGATGTGCTGTTCATTTGGACAGCGCCGCCCAGCCGCAGAATCCTTAATTTCCTGCTCTCGGTGGTGAATCCTCAGCGCGTGTATTGGTTTGCCCATGATCCGCATATCGACGCATTAGAACCGTTCGTCAAGCGGTTGGCGGGGTTGGTCAAATACGCACGCGATCATAAAGACGGGCAGGCGGGATTTATCGAGCTGGCACAGGTGATGGCGCATGAATTTGACACCGTCGAAAGTGGGCTGAAATGGCTGCACTATAAGGGGCTGATCAACATGCCATTCGCGGGCACAGTCGGGATTTACCACTTTTCGGACGGCAGCGGCACAGAATCGGGAAAACTTCCCGCACACACGATTGAACTCCGATCAATTCTGGCGGAAGCCGCCGCTTACCGCCAATACCTGAGAAGCGCCGACATCGAAGCGATCCGGCGGCAAATACTGTAAAGAAGCCGCTGTCAAGCCAAGCGCGCAGGTGAAGGCGCTCTAAAACGGGGTTCACAAATTCCGCCGATTACGCATGAATCAATTCAAGCCGATATGACTCCAAAGGAATGGCTGTGAACCCAGACGCACTGCATCAACTGTACGGGTCGATTGAGGTGCGCGGCGCGCGCGAAAACAACCTCAAGAATGTCTCGGTCGATATTCCCAAACGGCGGATCACCGTATTTACTGGAGTGTCCGGATCGGGCAAGTCGTCGCTTGTGTTCGGCACGATTGCCGCCGAGTCACAGCGGCTGCTCAATGACACGTTCAGCGCATTCGTACAGAACTTCCTCCCGCATTATGGGCAGCCGGACGCCGATTCGATGAATAATCTTTCAGCGGCGATCATCGTTGATCAAAAGCGGCTCGGCGGAAATTCCCGCTCGACAGTCGGCACGATCACCGATACGTATTCACTGCTGCGCTTGCTGTACTCGCGGATCGGTCAGCCGCACATCGGCGGATCGAACATGTTTTCGTTTAATGACCCACAGGGAATGTGCCCCGACTGCGAAGGCTTGGGACACGCAGCATCAATTGATCTTGATGCGCTGGTGGACCGCGATAAATCGCTGAACGAAGGCGCGATCCAGTTCCCGACGTTCGCGGTGGGTCAGTGGTACTGGCAGTTGATCATCGACTCGCAGTTTTTCGACCCGGACAAGAAGCTTCGCGACTACACCGATGAGGAATGGGACAAGTTCCTCAACATGGAAGAGACGAAGGTCAAGATGCAGTTCGGCGGCTCGAAGACGATGAATATTACGATTGAAGGTCTGCTGCCCAAGTTCAAACGCGCATACTTGGGTAAGGACTTCGATTCGCTTCAGCCGCATATTCGCACCGCGCTTGAGCCAATCGTCACACGGATGCCATGCCCGACGTGCGGCGGAACGCGCCTGAATCAAGCCGCGCTCGGCTGTATGATTCACGGCAAGAATATTGCTGACTGCGCGGCGATGGAAGTCAGTGAATTGGTGGCATTCGTGCGGACGATCACCGAGCCAACGGTTGCGCCGCTGGTTCATGCGCTCGCCGCCAAACTGGACAATCTGGTTTATATCGGCTTGGGCTATTTGAGTCTGAATCGTGAAACCTCGACGCTTTCCGGCGGTGAGTCGCAGCGTGTGAAGATGGTGCGGCATCTCGGATCAAGTCTCACGGATATGACTTACGTGTTTGACGAACCGAGCATCGGCTTGCACATGCACGACGTTCATCGCTTGAACGAACTGCTGATTCAGCTTCGCAACAAGGGCAATACCGTGCTGGTGGTCGAACACAAGCCGAAAGTGATCGCCATCGCGGATCATGTGGTTGACATGGGACCCGGCGCGGGACGCTACGGCGGAGAAGTCGTGTATCAAGGGAGCTATGAAGGACTGCTCTCGGCGGATACAGTGACGGGGCGGCACATGAGCGCGCATCAAACGATCAACACCAACCCGCGCATGCCAAAGGGCTGGCTGACGATCCGCCATGCGACGATGCACAATCTGAAAGATGTCAGCGTCGATATTCCTCAAGGGGTGCTGAGTGTTGTCTCGGGAGTTGCCGGTTCAGGCAAAAGCTCGTTGATTCGCGGGTATCTGCCGCAGTTGTATCCGGTGATTTCGATTGATCAGACGCTCACACGCGGATCGAAGCGCTCGAACTTGGCGACGTATACCGGCATGCTGGATGTGATCCGCAAGCGGTTTGCGACGGCGAACAAAGTCAGTCCGGCGTTGTTCAGCGCCAACTCGAAAGGTGCTTGCCCGGAATGCGGCGGCTTAGGCTTAATCTACACCGATCTCGCCTTCCTTGATCCGGTGGCGAGCACGTGTGAGGCGTGCGGCGGAAAGCAGTTCACCGATGAAGTGCTGGCGTATAATCTCGACGGAAAATCGATCAGCGATGTGATGGCGATGTCGGTGGTCGAAGCGGCGGAGTTCTTCACCGATCCAGTGATCACGCGGACGCTGACGGCGCTGGTGGATGTCGGCTTGAGCTATCTCACGCTGCGCCAGCCGCTGACTACGCTTTCCGGTGGTGAGCGTCAGCGGCTCAAACTGGCGACCGAACTCGGCAACACATCGCAGATTTATATCCTCGATGAGCCGACGACGGGACTGCACATGCAGGACGTGGACAATCTAATCGGGCTGCTCAATCGACTGGTCGATAACGGCAGCACGGTGATCGTGATCGAACACAACTTGGATGTGATCGCCCGCGCCGATTGGGTGATCGATCTTGGTCCGGGGGCGGGTCACGACGGCGGGCGGCTGGTCTTTTCGGGCGTGCCTGCTGACCTAATCCAAAACGAGGAGTCGATCACGGGACGGTTTGTGCGCGAACATCACGAATCCGCGCTGCAAGTGATGTAACCCTCAAAAGCTCCTCACCCCCTGCCCCTCTCCAACCTTTGGTTAGAGAGGCGAGAAAACAAAGCGCTTTGCTCCCCCTCTCTATCGCTTGCGATGGAGAGGGGGACGGGGGGTGAGGAGAGTCTTTTCGGCTATTTCACCCGCTCACAAAACTCGATGCGTTCGCCGTCTAAGCCGCGAATGTTGAAGTAATAAATCCCCTGCTCCCAGAAGGGCAGAAAAACGGGCGTTTCTTCCAGCGGGGTAAGCCCCGCCGCGCAGATCGCTTGAAACGCGGCATTGATGTCGCCCACATCGAGCGCAATGTGATCGATGTGCCCATCGCGCCGCTGTTTGACCGCCTCCCCCTCCGCGCCGGGAAGCTGGTAGAGTTCAAGGATGAAACCGTTCAGCTCCATCATTGAAACGTGGAGCATGCCACCGCCGCGCGGGAGTTCACGCGCCATCACTTCGGTGAATCCAAGGCGCGCGTAGAAGGCTTTAGAGGCGTCCAGATCAGTCACGGGCAGTCCCAAATGCTGAAAGCCCGTCAAATTATCGCCTAACATGTGCAGTGATCCTTCCGGCGGTTCCTACAGCGTATGCGGAATCTGCCGCCAATTTTCCTCGAAGCGGTCGATCCAGTTCTGAGTCAGCGGCGAGTCCGTCAGCGTGATGAAGACATCGTGCTGCATGACGAGGATCGGCGCGCCTGCTCTCAGCACCTGCTCGGCTTGCTCACGACTGCGAATGCTTGCGGCGGCGATCTGCGTCGTCACGCCATGCCGCTGATACAGCGTGCTGATGTCGTGCACCAGTCCGAATGCATCTTTACCCGCATCGGCGATCCGTCCGATATACGGTGCGACATAGGCTGCATGCGCGCGCGCCGCGAGAAATGCTTGATTGAGCGTGGCAATCGTCGTGATCAGCGGCTTGATATTGTTCGCGGCGAGGCGCTTGGCGGCGGCTAATCCGTCGGGTGTGGCGATCAATTTCGGCTGGATCAACGGCGAAATCTTGCGCAAGCTGTCCATCTCGCGCAGATACGCATCCACCGAGCCGCCGTGAAGCTGAACGAACACGGGCACAGTCACCGAGTCGCAGACCTGCTTGACCACGCTTTCGAGCGAACGCCCGTCCGCTGTCCACTGCGCAATGATCGTCGGGTTGGTGGCGATTGCATCCGCAAGCCCTTGATTGGCGACGCGGATTACCTGCTCAATGGTTCCTTCAATCCATAATTCCATCATGATCCTCATGTTCCGGTAATTTTCGCAAACGTGCGCACGGCATTTCCGATGCCGTCTTCGGCACGAATCTGATCGCCAAACGCGGCGGCGCGCACGCGCATTTCACGATCCGTCGTCAGAAGACGGATCGTTTCACTCAAGTTCTCGACTGTGAGCGCATAGCGGCGGATCGGCGCTGCGCCGACGCCTAACTCATGGATGCGCCGCCCCCAGTACGGTTGATCGCCGATATGCGCGATCACCGCCGATGGGACTCCAGCGCGCAACCCGGCGGCTGTCGTGCCAGCGCCGCCGTGATGGATTACCCCTGCCATGCGTGGGAACAGCCAATCATGCGGCACGCTGTCGATCAAACACACATTTGGTGGCAGATCATCGGCGCGCATGCCCGCCCATCCGCTGTGAATCAGGGCGCGCTGTCCGGTTTTCTCAATGGCGGCAAGCATCAAGCGCAGCGTCGATTCGGGATCGCGGCTCGACATGCTGCCGAAGCCGATATAAACGGGCGGCTCACCCGCGTCGAGAAATGCCGTCAAGTCTGACGAGGGCTGCCAATCGTCGGCGCGATCCAGAAACCAATAGCCTGTGACGTGCAGATTATCACCCCAATCGGGCGGATGCGGGGTCACAAGTGGACTGATCCCCATCAGCGTCGGAGCTTTGTTCCATGCGCGCATATAATCAGCCGGAGTCGATGAGCGTAGTTTAAGGTTGGAACGCACCGCCCTAGATAAAGCGCCAAACACGTTCGACATCATCGCTTCGACGATGTAGCCAAACATCAAGTTAATCACACTGTCGCCACGAGGAATCGGCGCGTTCATGCCGGATGCGCCGCTTCGGGTGGGAGTCCAAGGGGTCATCGTGCCGACGATGCATGTTTTCCCGTGTACTGCTGCTGCTGTGCTCATCGCTTCGATGGTCAGCACGCCGCTGATGAAGGTATCAAAGTGATCAAGGGCGGCAAGCACTTCGTCTGCGACTTGTGCGGCAACACCATCGAACATCCGCTTCATGCTGTTGACTTCGGCGATGGCGGTTTGCTTTCTGCCGTCGATCCAGTCTTTCGCGGTGTTCGTTTGCACCAGCGCTTCCATATCAATGGCGATTGGCTTAAACGCCAAGCCTTCGCGTTTCACCCATGATTCGAAGTTTTTGCCAACGGCGAGGGTGACGTCATATCCGGCACGTTGTAAGCCTTTACCCAGCGCGATAAACGGCTGCACATCCCCGCGTGAACCAAATCCATATAGCAAAACCCGCATCGCTGATGCTCCCGGTAGCTCAAGTGAGCATGATTATAACGCCGGGAAAGCGTGGTTTGTGGAAAAATCCCCATCTTTTCTGAATATGATCTGAACAACTCCGCGCTACTGTATATCTCAAGGAATCGCTGACGGTTCCAGGCGAATCCCCCAACCGTATGCGGTGAGATCATGAGTGCCATTGCTCCTAGTATGATCTCACCGCGCTGGTGCGTTGCATGTTCTGCGTCCTTTCCCTACAATCGGGTTTCCCGAAGCAGAAAGGAGCAGAGCCTATGACCGCCGAAGAACGCCTGCGCGCCAAACTCTCAGCGCTGTACGGTGAAGATCGCGCCGATTCGGTCTACCAGCGGATCATGACGATGCTCGGTGAGCGGCGGTTCGCCCCGCTTGACGGGTTGGCGCTCTCGGAACGGGACGCCGTGATCATCGCTTACGGCGATCATGTGAGGCGCTCCGGCGAAGCGCCGCTTCAAACCCTGCACCGCGTCCTGCATGATCTCGATATTCCCGTATCCAGCCTACACATTTTGCCGTTTTACCCGTATTCGTCCGATGACGGCTTTTCGGTGATCGATTACACCGCTGTCGATCCGGCGCTTGGCACATGGGCGGATATTCATCGTTTAGCGGGTGATTACCGCTTGATGTTCGACGCAGTGTTCAATCATGTATCGGCGCAAAGCGCATGGTTCGCCGGATTTTTGCGCGGCGAAGCACCGTATACCGATTATTTCGTCACCGCCCCGCCGGAGGCTGATTTATCGCTTGTCACACGACCGCGCACGCATCCGGTTTTGACGCGGTTCGATACCGCGCACGGAGCGCGTTACGTGTGGACGACATTCAGCGCCGATCAGATCGATGTGAATGCCGCCAACCCCGATGTCCTGATCGAGCTGATCCGCGTCCTGCTGTTCTACATCGAACAGGGCGCACAGTTGATTCGGCTGGATGCGATCGCGTTCTTGTGGAAGGAAATCGGTACGACATGCATTCATCTGCCGAATACGCACCGGATCGTGCAGGTATTCCGCGATGTGCTTGATCTGGTGTCTCCCACCGCGATTTTGATCACCGAGACGAACGTGCCGCATCACGAGAACCTCTCGTACTTTGGCGATGGCACAGACGAAGCGCAGATGGTGTATCAGTTCGCACTGCCGCCGCTGATCTTTCATACGATGCGGACGGGCGAAGCGGCAAAACTCACCGAATGGGCGAAAACGATCACGCGGGTGAGCGACCGCACCACATTCTTTAATTTTACCGCCTCACATGACGGGATCGGTTTGCGTCCGGTAACGGGGATTTTGACGGACGACGAGATCGCCGCGCTGGTGCGGACGACAATTTCGCACGGCGGGCATGTCTCAATGAAAAGTAACCCGGACGGCACGCAAAGCCCGTATGAACTCAATATCACGTACTTTGACGCGATCACGTCGCCGCGCATCACCGCCGCGCAGCCGCAGATCGCCGTAGACCGCTTTATGGTATCGCAAGCGATCATGCTGGCGATGATCGGCGTGCCGGGGGTTTATTTGCACAGCCTGTTGGGTTCGCAAAATGATCACAAAGGCGTGGAGGCGACCGGGCATTTCCGCTCGATCAACCGCGAGAAGCTGGATGCCGACGCGCTGCTTGAGGCGCTTCAGCGTGAAGGGACGATCCGCCGCGCCGTGTTTGAGCGCTACAAGCGGCTGTTCGCTGTTCGCGCACATGAGCCAGCGTTTCACCCATTAGGCGATCAAACCGTGCTGGATGTACACCCGGACGTGTTCGTGCTCGAACGCACCGCACCGGATGCGCGCAGCCGCGTGATTGCGCTCAACAACGTTGGCTCGGAGCATTTGACGGTGATGCTGCCAGCGGCGGGGACATGGATCGATCTGCTGTCCGGTCAAGTGTTCGGCAGCGATGCACCAATCCCGCTCCAGCCGTATCATGTGCGCTGGCTGAAGCAGGAATGAGGTGTCACCCGCCGAGCGCTTCCGCGTAAAACGTGATTACGCGCTCACGGTAGGCGGCGGGAACAGCGCTGAATCCGCCTGTATGCCCGACATTTGGGACGATCCAGAGCGCGCCGCGATCCCCAACGATCGCTTGAAACTGCGTATTGAACTCGATTTCGGCTGGATCATTTCCGGCGGCGATGAATAAAAAGCGCGTCGAACCCGCCGCCGCGATTGACTCCCAAAACGGCGGCGCGGGCGGCGAATCACCGCTCAACAGCGCGACGAACACATCACGCGCGCCGGTCGTGAAATTGCGGACGAGTGATCGATTGTTCGGCAGTGCTTGATACTCCCCGACGCTGCGGAACGTCGCGCCGTCGGCGATGATCGCCGCGAGTTCAGGATAGGTCGAAACCGCGCCGAGCAAGACCTCACCGCCAAGTGACACGCCTAACCCTGCGATCTGCGTCACACCCGACTGATCGTGCAAAAATGCGACTGCAGCGCCGACATCGCGTGTGCCGTTCCAGCCCAAACAGTTGATCCGTCCGCCGCTTTCACCAAAGCCGCGCAGATCGAGCGCCAACACGCCGTAACCGTCCGCGTGGAGCATCTCCGCGTAGGTGCGCATGCTCGATCGCCCGCTGCCCGCGCCGTGAATCATCACGACAGCGATTCCGTTTTCGGGCGGGGCGTACCATGCCGCCAGCGTGATCTCGTCGTCCGTCGTCAGTGAGACATCCGTAAAACCTTCCGGTGGTTGAACCGATGCTGCCGTATCCGGCGCGATCACGGCGATTGCGCTCCCCAGCGGCAGCCCGATATAGAGGAGGACAAGGATCACGAGGACGAGGATTAGAAGAAATTTGAGAATGCGTCCGATTTTCACGATGTATGTCCTTTGGTTGGGGGTATTACCTGCTCTTAAGCCACAAATCGATTGGCTTATCGACCTTCGGCGGCTGATACGGGAAATCGATCCGCCGCCCTTCGCCCGCTGATTGATACGCTGCGTAAATGATGCGCAGCACTTCTAAGCCATCCTCGCCCGTTTCGATGGGTTGCTCGATGCCCTTGACCACATTGACGAAGTGCTGCATTTCCTGTGGAAAGCCGTAGTTCCATTCTTCTTCAAAGCCCGTGAATGTCCACCCGGTGGTCGTATCGGCTTTCTCGACTGCATAACCGTAGCCAACTTTGCTGTGCGTGGTTAGCGCGTTGCCGTGTATCAGATCGGCTCGGGTATTGCCTTTTGTGCCATAAATCTCGCAGCGGTCATCAATGCCGCCCGTTTTACCCCAACTGTTTTCCGCGACGGCAATCGCCCCGTCCGCGAATTCGATAATACAAATGCTGTGATCTTCGCCCTGTGTCCGGTCGCCGTGAACGAATGTCCCCAACGTCGCTTGAACGCTCTTAACAGGTGGGCGGTTGAGTATCCAGCGGGCGAATTCGATGCTGTGGCATCCCATATCAAGCAGGACGCCGCCGCCGGAGAGGTTGACATCCCAGAACCAAGGCATGTGTGGTCCGTCGTGTTCTTCGCTCTGCTTGACGAGGAAGACTTTACCAAGCGCGCCTTCATCGACCAAGCGTTTGGCGCGGACGTACTTGGGCGCGAAGCAGAGCATCTCGCCGTACACCAATTTGACTCCCGCGCTTCTCACCGCTGCAAGCATGCGTTCGGCTTCGTCAAATGTGCGGGCGAAGGGTTTTTCGCACATGATATGCTTGCCCGCTTGCGCCGCCGCCGTGACGACTTCCTCATGGAGATAGTTTGGCACGCCAACCGTGACCGCCTGAATATCATCACGGGCGAGAAGCTGACGGTAATCTTCGTAAGCGTCGGGGATGCCGCGCGCGTCGGCAAATTGACGCGCCTTGCCGGGTGTTTTTGAGGCGACGGCGGCGACCTCCGCATCCGGGCAGTGTTTCAGCCCGTCCACATGAATATTCCCGATGAATCCGCTGCCGATCACGCCAACCCGTACTTTTTCCATCGCGGAGTCCTTTCAAGAAAAGAGAAAATCTTGAACCACAAAGAACACGGAGCACACAAATAGGGTGTTCGCGCTGTAGGGGCGGCTCGCGAGCCGCCCGAAATGACACGAATCGTCGGCGGGCGCGTCACGACGCGCCCCTACAAAAGCCGGTGAGGAGCGGTTGAGTTTTTACTGCCGTAAACTGCGCTGCCTGCCGTACACCACGATCAACGCCAGCAGGATCACGCCGAACACGATCAACTGGTACGCCTGCTCTAAACCAGCGGCGCGGAGCAGACTATCGATCAGCGTGAGGACGAGCGCACCGGACATCGTGCCCCAATAGCTCCCCTTGCCGCCCGAAAGCAGCGTTCCGCCGACAACCACCGCCGCAATCGACGGAAACAGGTAATTACTGCCAAGCTGCAAAAAGACCGTCTGCGCGAAGCCGAGCAGAATGAATCCACCGAATCCGGCAAGTAAGCCGCTCAAGGTGTAGGTGAGCACGACAATCCACTGAACGCGCACGCCGGAAAACCGCGCAACGGTGCGGTTCACGCCGATGGCAAACAAACGCTTGCCGTAAGTCGTGCGTTCGAGCAGCACCCACATGCCGATCCCGACGACTGCCCAAATGAAGATCACGCCGGGGATGCCCAACACCAGCGGCTCGGCGATCCATTGGCGCATCAGTGACGGTGTAGCGCCGATCATCTCGCCTTGTGTCAGCACGAGGATCGTTCCCTGCACGACGCCCGTCATGCCGAGCGTCATCACCAGCGGCGGAATCCGCAAAAGCGCGATCCCCAAGCCGTTGATCAGCCCGATCACGATGCCCGCGCCAATGGACGCAAGCAGCCCGACCCAGATCAGGTTGTTATCGCCGCCCGTCAAGCGAAACGTCAAAATCGCGCCCATCGTCACGACCGCGCCAATCGAGAGATCGATTCCTTCGCCGCCGCTCAAGATCACGAGCGTTTGCCCGGCGGCAATAATCCCCAAGAATGCCGCCAAGCGCACGATATTCGTCGCCTGTGCCGGATTGACAAAATCCGGGTTGATCAGCCCGCCCGCGAAGAACAGGAATACGGCAAGGATCAGCGCGATCAGCGGTGGGGTGAGCGTAAAACGGGTCATCGCTGAATAAGCCTCCTGATCAAGCGGATCACGCCGGGAGCAGCAAGCGCCGCCAAGATCACCAGCGCGTTGACGAGCGTTTGTGACCATGTGGGGACATCAGCAAAAAAGATGATGTTGCGGATTATGCCGAGGATGATCACACCGATCACCGCGCCGATCACGTTGCCACCGCCGCCGCGCAGCGCGATCCCGCCCAAGACGACCGCGACGACCGAGTTGAGCGTCATATCATCGCCGATGTTCGCTTGACCTGATCCGGTCGAAAGCGTGAGCGCAATCGCCGCTAATGCCGCGAACACGCCCGACCAAACATAAGTGGTGACGCGCACAGCGCGCACCGGAACACCCGTCGCATATGCCGCGTCACTGCTGCTGCCGATGGCGAACAAATACTGCGCGTAGCGCGTCGAACGCAGCACGATCCAGAACAGGATGAGCACGCCGATCACGTAAAAAGCGAGTGGAATATCGAGCGGAGTGGAGCGGTAAAACGTGACGAGATCACGCGGGAGTGATCCACCGGGGCGGGGCAGCACCAAGAGCGCGATCCCCGAAAAAATAAAACTGGTGGCATACGTGGTCACAATCGGCTGTAGCCGCAAGAACGCGACCGCGAAGCCGTTCAGCGCGCCGCCGAGCACGCCAACGCCGCACGCCAGCGCGAACGCCAGCGCAACATCGCCGCCCGTCGATTCGGGTGTGATCCACGTCACCAAAAGCGTGTTGATCATCGAAACCATCGTGCCGACGGAAAGATCAACGCCGCCGCCGATCACGACGATTGCTTGACCAACCGCGAGGATCATCAGCGGCATCATCGTCCGTAAGTTGTTGTTGACGATGCGCAGTTCAAACAGGTTATTTTGAAAAGAATAATTGACCGCCACGACGACGATCAACAGGATCAGCGAAATGATATACGTTTGACGTGAAAGAAATCTTTGGAGTCTAATCGTGTTCATGCGCTGTCCCCATGCTGGCGGCGACGAGGTTCGCCCGTGTCAGGTTTTCGCCGCTCAATTCGGCGCGAATGCCGCCTTCATGAAAGACCAGCACCCGGCTGCATAAGCCCAAAAGTTCGCTGTCGTCGCTGCTGTAAAACAGGATCGCCGTTCCCGCTTCGGTGAGCTGACGCAGTAGGGCGTAAAATTCGCCTTTCGCCCCCACATCAACACCTTTGGTGGGATCGCCGAGCAGGAGCAGTTTCGGCTGGCGGAGCAGCCACTTGCCGATCACGACTTTTTGCGCGTTGCCGCCGCTCAAACTGCTGACCGGATCATCGAGCGAGGCGTAAACCATTTGCAGATCAGCGGTGGAGGCGAGGGCATCTTTTCGCGCCGCCTGACGGCGGTGCACCACACCGTATTTGCTCCACGACGGAAGCTGCATATTTTCAAAAATCGAACGAATGAACAATAAGCCTTCCGAGCCGCGATCACCGGGGACGTAGGCGACCTGCTGCTTCATCGCGTCGGCGGCATGGCGGAAACGCACGGATTTTCCGTTTAAGATGACTTCGCCGTAGTGGGGGATCAACCCGAACAGCGCCAGCAGCAGATCGACCTGACCTTGCCCTTGTAAGCCGCCTAAACCGAGTAGTTCCCCATCGTGCAGCGTGAAACTGACATTCCGCAGTCTGCCGCCGTTTAGCCGCTTCACGTCAAGCCGCACATGGGATTCAAGCGCTGTCCTCGGAATGCGAATCTGCTCCGGAGTGACTGCGCCTTCGATCATCATGCTGACGATCGTCTTTTCGTCCGTGTCCGCGATTGTGACCGTACCAACGGACTCGCCGCTGCGCAGGACGGTCGCTTTATCCGCCACGCGGAAAATTTCTTCCATGCGGTGTGTGATGATGATCACGGCTTTGCCCGCTTCTTTCCATGTCGTGACCAGTTCAAACAGGCGGTTGACCTGATTTGTGTCGAGGCTTGCTGTTGCTTCGTCGAGAATGATCAAGCGAGGATCGCTGCTGATCGCTTTCACGATTTCGACGACTTGGCGCTCATCGGGCGGGAGCGCTGTCACAGGGGTATCTGGTTGCAGTTTGGGGGAAATCGTCCCGGCGAACAGATCAAGCAGCGCTTGAGTCCGGTCGCGCATCGCGCCCCGGTTGACGGCGACTCCGAAGCGCAGCGGCTCATGGGAGAGCCAGATATTTTCCGCGACGGTCATATCCGGGATCAGGCTCAATTCCTGATACACAACGGCGATCCCGCGTTTGCGCGCCGCTTGCGGATTCGGGAACTGGATCGGCGTGCCATCAAGGAGCAGCTGCCCCCCGTTGGGGACAACTGCTCCAGTGATGATTTTGCTGAGCGTACTCTTACCGCTCCCGTTTGCGCCGACCAGCGCGACGACCTCGCCCGATTGAATCTCAAGGCTGCCATCGCGGAGGGCAATCACGCCGCCGTAGCGCTTGACGAGACTGCGTGCGGAGAGTGTCAGCGCCATTGTTTACATGCCGCCCATGAATCCGGCAGCCTGTTCGGGGGTGATGAACCCATCGAGCGTGAAGCTCGCCGGGAAGCCGCCGAACTGCTCAAAGTAGCTGGCGAAGTCTTCCGTCGTCACCGCGTAGGGGATCGGGACGTACAGCGTATTGCCGAACGGACCCTCAAGTTGGCTCGCGTCGACCGATGCACCGCACAGCATTTCCATCGCCACGCGCACGCCGTCCGCGCCGACACCCGGCGGGTTGACAACACCGATGGAACGGAAGCCCGGCTGTTCAGCGAGGATTTCATTCCATAGTTGGAGATAGCCGGAGCGGGCTTCACCCGTGACGACGGGCCATTCCGCCGGATTCGCGGTACGGACAGCGGACAGCACACCGAACGCCATCCCGTCCTGAGTCCACACGCCGTCGATGTTCGGCAGGCTGGCGAGGAGATCGCTCATCACCTGCTGACCGGTCGCCTGATCCCAACCGCCGCTCTCACGCCCGACGATGTTAATGCCGGGGTATTCCGCAAAGACTTCGGTCGCGCCGGACATGCGTGCTTCGTTCGCCGGATGCCCGACAAAGCCTTCGATCAAGACGATGTCGCCTTCGCCGCCAAGTTCATGCACCAGCCAACGTGCGCTGATCCGCGCCCATTCGGTCTGGTCGATCACGACGTTGTAGACACCCTGCGCGCCGATTTCTTGGTCAACGGCGATCACGACGACGCCCTGTGATGCGGCATCTTCAAGATCAAGGTTGAGCGCGCTCTGATCGCCGGGGTTGATGATGATCGCATCAACGCCGCGATTGAGGAGGTTCTGAATCTGCTGCTGCTGCCCTGCAACATCGGTGTCCGCGCTTTCGATAACTAATTCAACCGAAATGCCCGCCGCGTTGAGTTCTGCGACGACATCTTCGATATTCTGGATCATCTGGGTGCGCCACTCGCTGCCGACAAAGCTGTTCGAAACGCCGATGGTGAAGGGACCTGTGCAGTCCGCCGGAAGCGCGGCTGCCGGGGCGACAAAGCTAATCGCTAACAGGGAAAGAATGGCTGCAAAGAGAGGAAGTTTCCGCAAAAGACGCATGGTAATCTCCTTAAATTGGTTGAACTGACGTGAACAGCTTAACTCACCGCCTGATGTGTCAGCCGTTACTCCTTTCTCGAAACATGTGGGGTGAAGTGAATGCAACCGGAACGCAGACGCGACCGGAGGATTCGCAGAAAACGAATTGTGCGCGGGGTGCTTGCAAAGCGTGAATCATCCGGGTGTACGGCTTGAGGCTGTGGTGAAAGCGCATATCGTGGGAAGCGATCCGAAAAGGCATAGCAAAACCCGGGTATTTTTCAGAAGAAACTACTGACAGCGTAAACACTTCTATATATACCATGTCTCGCTCAGAAACCCAACCAGCCGACGGTATCACTGGACTTATCGCGGGATGTCATCACGCGCCGCCATTCTGATGTCATAATGGATAAGCATGGGCGAGATCAGGAGCAAAGCATATGCCGCTGTTGAGCGATTATCATCATTTTGACGGTCGAGACTGGGAGCGGGGCACGATTCAGAATGTGCTGGCGTACCAAAACACACCGATCAGCGACGCGATGCTCTTGGGGGTGAGCGGCGGCGCGGTTTTCGGCTATTTTACGTTTGCATATCAAGGACACGAGCCGCACGCCGCGCTGTTGATCAACAACACGTTTACCCCGTTCGACACGATCCTGAAGCGGCTGAAGCTCCCCGCCGATGACAAAACCACCGGACGCGCGCCCCGTTCCGTTGAACACCTAACGGGCGCGCTTGAAGCGGGTAAGCCCGCGATTGTGTGGGCGGACGTGTACGGGATGCCGTACAACCTGCTCGGCACGAATGACGCGGAATGGGCGATGATGCCCGTTGTCGTGTACGGGTATGATGAAGCGGCGGATCAGGTATGGATCGCGGATCGATCTGGTGCGCCGCTCTCCGTTACTCCGGCTGAACTCGCCGCCGCGCGCGGACGCACCGCCAAAGCAAAAAACCGTCTGGTCACGCTTGGCGCACCGGACAAACGCGCCTTAAAAAATGCGGCTGAGGCGGGAATCACGGACACGATCACGTTTATGCGTGAAGGCGCTCCCAAAGGTGCAAAAGAACACTGGGGACTGCTCGGCTTGCAGCACTGGGCGGATTTGATAACCGACACCAAAAATGATCGCGGCTGGGCGAAATTATTCCCACGCGGCGGTGCGCTTTTGAACGGCTTACTCACGGCACTGTACAGTATCGAGATTCGCACGGTGGAAGGCGCGGGGCGCGCCCAATTCGCGGACTTCCTCGACGAATCCGCCGTGCTGCTTGAGAAACCCGCGCTCGAGTCCGCCGCTGAAGCGTACCGCGCCGCTGTTCCCGCGTGGCGCGCCCTCGCTGACGCGCTCCTACCGGATGATGTGCCCCTGCTCCAAGAGGCGAAAATGCTCGAACGTTCTGCGCGAGCGGCATTTTTACAGGATGGTATGGCGCGGCTTGAAGAACGCCGCACGATCAAGGCGCGGTTGGATGCGATCCACGAAGAAGCCCGCGCCGAGTTTCCACTCAACGAGGGGGAGACGACGGCGCTGTTCGAGTCGATTCGCGCGGCGATTTTGCGCGTGCATGACGTGGAAAAAGCGGCGGTCGATGCACTGGCGGGCGCAGTGCAGAGTAAGAACAGTTAACCGCTCCTCACCCCTGCCCCTCTCTATCGCTTACGCGCGGTGTGATAGAGAGGGGTGATCCGCTTGCGTGTAGGTCTGCGACGCGGGACACGCAGCGTTCGGGGTGAGGGCAAAGGACATGCCTGAGTTTTCAGACAGCCGCTACTCCGCTTTGGCAAAGCGCTTTTGAGAGCGAATGCGCGCCTTCACGATCTCGGCTTCACGGCTGCGCGGCGGCGTGGACGTTTCTAACGCGCCGAGCAGAGTCGCAGCGGCGGCGCTGACCGCATCAACGGCGGCGTTAAACGCTGCTTCGTTCGCCTTGGAAGGCTTATTAAAGCCGCTGATTTTGCGCACAAACTGAAGCGCGGCGGCTCGCACTTCATCATCGGTGACGGGCGGCTCGAAGTTGTAGAGCGGTTTGATGTTCCGGCACATGTAGGTTGACTCCTGTCGTCAATCTTCGGTTGACTGGTTCTTTGCGAAAGACAATCCTTTCGCGGTGAGCGCATCACGGATCACGCTGAGCGCTTTTGGTCCCATGCCGTGCAGCTTTATGAGTTCGGTTTCATTCGCTCCGGCAAGGTCTTCCAATTTGAAATATCCTGCGCCGTTCAACGCGCGAATAGCGGGCTGCCCCACACCCTTCGGAAATGCTTGATCCATCGAATCCCCCAGTGTCACGGTATCTTAGAATCTTTGTTCGGTTACACCATACGCAAAAACGGCGTATTGGTCAAGGTTCGCCGGATTGGATTCATTGACTCTACTTGCGTTCCCATTCACAATCCGCCGCTATTCGCGCTCAAAGGTGTAGGCTGATCCCCGACTGTGACTCAACATCCGTCTTCAACACCGTACCGGTGGTACATCCTATTTCTGGCAGGGTTAACGTCTTCGCTTGTGTTTGCCATACAAACGATGTGTTTACCCGTCTTGTTTGATGAGATTTCCCGCGACCTGAACTTGGATGTTGTACAAGTAGGTATTGTTTGGGGAATCGGGGCGCTGCCGGGGGTGATCACCGTGCTGCTTGGCGGCATCATCAGTGACCGTTTCGGTCCGCGCCCAGTCTTGATCGTGAGCTGCGTCTTGGTTGGCGCGGCGGGGGCACTGCGCGCATTCGCGGTGGACTTCACCGGGATGCTTGCGCTCACCTTCCTTTTCGGCTTTCTTTCCCCTGTGATCACCACGAACGGGCTGCGATCTGTCGGGTTGTGGTTTTCGCGGGAACAACTGGGAATCGCCACAGGCGTGATTTCGATGTCGATGGCGGCTGGCTTCATGATCAGCGCCTTCGTGAGCGCGACCACGCTTTCGCCGCTGTTAGGCGGCTGGCGCGGTGTCCTGCTCCTCTACGGGGGTGTGTCAATCTTGATCGCGATCCCTTGGTATTTCACCCGCTCATTCCCGACTATTCCCACCAGCGCCAGCGCGCCGCAGACTTCGATCCGCCAGAACTTGATCCATGTCATGCGCCAGCCGCAGATTTGGATGCTCGGTTGGGTGCTGTTCGGGCTGACGGGCTGTGTGCAGGGAGCGCTCGGTTATCTGCCGCTGTATTTGCGCGGACAAGGCTGGACACCAGAGGCGGCGGACGGCGCATCATCGCTGTTTCATCTCGCCAGCTTGATCTTCGTCCTGCCGATTGCGTTCGGGTCGGTGAGGTTCGGCTCACGACGCTTGATCCTCACGGCGGCAATGCTGTTGATTGCGGCGGGGATCAGTCTGCTGTCATTCGCGGCGGGTGCGTTGGTGTTCGTCGCGCTGATCATGGCGGGATTCGTCCGTGACGGCTTTATGGCGGTCTTTTTAGCCACGGTCTCTGATGTAGACGGAATCCGCCCATCACAGGCGGGGACGGCGTTGGGCGTTGTGCTGGCGTGCTCCGGTTTGGGGAACTTGCTTGCGCCGCCTATCGGCAACAGCTTATCGAGTATTTCAGCGGGACTGCCGTTTCTGTTTTGGGCGGGCTTGGCGCTGGCGGGGTTGATCGGCTTGCAGGCGGTCAAAGAGCGAAAATTCGCTTACGCAGCGGGGTAAAAATCCTCACCCCTCCGTCCTCTCTATCGCGTGCGATGGAGGAGAGGACGGGGGTGAGGAGTAGTAGAACGAATCGAAGGGGATTACTCGCCAGCGGCAGGAACGAGCGTAATGTCATCCACGTAGTACACGCCGGGGTGGAACATGGCGAATTGAATTTTATCGAGCTGTGTCAGGTCAAGATCGACGTAGACCGACAGATTCACGCACATCTGCACCCATTCGTTAGTGACGGACTTGGGGCTGTCACCCGCGCCGACATGATCCGTCCACACTTCTTGATCGATCAAGCGACCGTCAAACAGACGCACGCCGACGGTGTTATCCGCCAAGCCGTTATTGAGCGCCGTCGTATCGTAAATCCAGAAGCAGATCGCCTCATAGCCGCTGGCATCAACCGGGTGCTCGGTCGGGAATGCGCCGAATGCGTGCCATTCGCCTTCCGTGCCCGATGCCATCAATGAGCCTTCGCCGCTGTAGGCGATGTCGCCAATGCTCACGTCCGCTTGGAAGTTCGAGTAGATCAGGTCTGCCGCGCCTTCGCCTTCAAAGTCCTGAATCACGTCACCCGTGCGAACGGCGGGACCATAGGTGCCGAGCGCAATATCATCGATGTAATACGTGCCGGGGTGGAACATGGCGAACTGAATCTTGTCGAGCTGCGTCAGATCAAGATCGATGTAGACCGACAGATTCACGCACATCTGCACCCATTCGTTGGTCACGGTCTTGGGACTGTCACCCGCACCGACATGATCCGTCCACACTTCTTGATCGATCAAGCGACCATCAAACAGGCGCACGCCGACGGTGTTATCCGCCAAGCCGTTGTTGAGCGCCGTCGTATCGTAGACCGAGAAGCACAGCACATCATAGCCGCTGGCATCAACCGGGTGTTCGGTCGGGAATGCGCCGAACGCGTGCCATTCACCCTCAGCGCTTGCCGCCATCAGTGAGCCGACGCCGTTAACCGCGACATCGCCAATGCTCACGTCCGCTTGGAAGTTCGAGTAGATCAGGTCTGCCGCGCCTTCGCCTTCAAAGTCCTGAATCACCGTGAGCGTGAGTTCGCCCATCTCGGCGGCTTCTTCGGTCGCCACCGCTTCCGGCTCACCGCTTTCCGCCTGTGCGACGATGTTATCGAAGTAGTACACGCCCGCCGCGAACATCGCAAACTCGACCTTCGTCAGCGCCGTGAGATCGAGATCGGTGAAGGTGCTCAGGTTTAAGCACATCGTCACCCATTCGCCCGAAACCGTGCGCGGATTCGTGCCAACGCCTTCGTGATCCGTCCAGCGCTCGACGCTCGTGCCCGCCGCGTCGAAGAACTTGACGCCGACCGTGTTATCGCCAGCCGTTGTGTCGTTCATGTCGAAGCAGATTTCGCCGTAAGCGCTCACATCAACTGGCGCGCCGCTGAACGATGCGCCAACCGTGTGCCATTCGCCTTCGCTGCTGGTGCTGGCGAGCGCGCCATCTTCAACCGTCGCCACCGCCTGATAAATGTCTTCGAGTGTCACTTCGCCTTCGAAGTCTTGCAGGACGAGCGGTTCGACATCTTGCGCGACGGCGACCGCTCCCACGAGGCTGAATAACAGAATCAACGATGCGAACCGAAACAACGAACCTTTGAAGAACATGTTTGCTTGCAACCTTTCGTACTGAAGTTGGACGAAACTTTATAATTCATGTTAGCGGGAGGCGTTCCATTTGAACGTGACGACCGCCCCACCGGGCAAACTGTATTCAATGTGCTGCCCCTGCCAGTTCACCGCGAACGTGGTATCAACCACGCTGTGAACGAGCAGCACGATACTGCCGTCCGGGTTCTGGAAGGCGACGTTTTCCGGCTGCCCCCAGAAGAACTCGGTCGAGTCGATGCGATGCGCGCCCGGATCGACAAAGCGGCTGACATGACCGAGGATGTAATACTCCTCGTTGTAAGTGATCGCCCCCGTCTCGGAATTGATCGTGACCACGCCCCGGCAGTTACCACAGCCGCCGTTTTGCGGTCCGTCGGTTTGATCCAGCGCCAGATTCCACAGCATGACGCTGTTTCCCCAATGGCGGAAATTGCCGATCACCAAGGTGCGGATATTCCAACTCAGGTTATTGGCGAAACCGACCGCCCAACCGCCGCCGGAACATTCCGTAAACCAAATCGGTTTATCGGGGTAGGCGTTGTGTACATTCGACTGAAGCCGGACATCACCGCCGTAGCAGTGGAACGCGACTCCGTCCACGAATACCGCCGCTTCGGGATCGCTTAAGACCGTGAGCGGGTAGGTATACAAATCCCAGTTGTGATCGAAGATCACGAGGCGGGTATCAAGGTTAGCGGCGCGCATCGCCGGACCGAGATGATCGCGCACGAGTTCCGCCTGTCCTTCCGGCGGGATCAACATGGTCGGGTAGCCGTCATTGGAGTGCATCGGCTCGTTTTGCGGCGTCAGCGTGTCAACCGGGACACCTTGTTCGCCGTATGCCTGAATCCAGCGCACGAGGTAATTGGCGTAAGCCTGATAATGCTCCGGCAGAAGCGTGCCGCCGTGCAAGCGTCCGGTATTCTTCATCCAACCGGGGGCACTCCAAGGCGATCCCATAAACCGGAGCTGCGGGTTGAGTTCCATCGCCATCCGCAGCGCCGGAATGATGTACGCCTCGTCATAATTGATCGAAAAATGCTCAAGGTTAGGGTCAGTCTCGCCGCGCGGCATATCGTCGTAGGTTTGATCCACGACTGAGAAATCCGATGCGCCGATCGGGATGCGAACATAGCTCAACCCGATCCCGTCCCCTTCGCGGGTGAACAGATCGCGCATCACTTGATCGCGCTGGCGGCTGCTCATCACGCGCATTAAGTTCCATGCCGACGAGTCGGTCATCGCCGCGCCGAAGCCTTCCATCACTTGATACTGTACCGATGGATCAACAGTAATCGTGGCGCGCACATTCGCGGAGGGATCGGCGGTCTGGAAAGTTAGGTCGGTTTCACGATGGAGCAGACGGGATTGATCGGGGAGGGTCAGCCAGACTTCGACAGCGTCGGACATTTGGGTAGGAGGTACGGCATTCTGCATGAGCATCCCATCAGGAGTCAGGCTCATTACAAGCAGCGGCACAAACAGCAAAACAAGGAGTCGGATCATGGACGTTTCTTTTTTTGGAAACAGTACTGATAAGGCACATCTGTTTCATCAGCACTTATTTTATGTCGTATTTTAACCCAATGTACCTCTCTCTGAGGGGTCTGTCAAGTGGGCGGGTGTTAAATATCTCCTCACTCCCCGACCCGCTTGTATCTTGACAAGACCGTACAATAACGGTGAGGAGTAGTACATCAAGGAAAAAGTGTTGTCCCGTGAACCGCTAGCAGAGAGGGGGTGCGCTCGCGTGTAGGTCTGCGACGCGGGTCACGTGTTTTTGCCCCGCTCTAACCCAAGATTAGAGCGGGGAGTGAGCGGATTTTCCCGATGGTTTCTTAGATCGCTTCACTCTCGTTGAGCAGCATCATCAAGATGGCGATCACGATGCCCGCTGCCGAAAGCAGACCCAACGCGCTCCCGGTGAGCGCACCGACGAGGACGATCACAATCGTCGCCGCGAGGACGCTGTACTCGTAGGCAATTCTGGGAAGCTGAAGTTTTTTGAGATTCACGACTTCCAGCGCCAAACACAGCGAGAGGATGATCAAAACCATGATGGCGAGCACCGCGCCGAACAGCGGATTCACCGACGATTGCAGCATCACCACGATCAGCATACCCGCCGCCACGATCAAAAACGGCACAGCCGCCGATGCAACGAGTAAGCGCAGATTTGTCTCCGGGATGAACTGGCGCATGAACGATTGATCGATTTGCGCGCGAAAGCCCTGCACAATCTCACGCGGGCGCAGCGTCAGCAGCAGCACGTACAGGATCAACAGGGATGGCAGCGAAATCCCGCCGCTGAGAAGCACCGAAAACAGCAGGGTCGAGACGAACGCCGCACCGCTGAAGAATAGGCGAAACACCGCACTGGGCGAGAAGCGGATCAGCGTAACGAGGCTTTGCCCGACGAGCGCCGCCGTTCCGGTCAACTGCTTGGGCATGCGCTGGTAGATCACGCGGCGGCGCATCAGGATCGATTGACGGCGAATGCGCAAAATGACATCCGCCGCGATCACACGCCCTAATGCACCAAGTTTATGAATTCTGGCGTAAAGTTGGCTGTCGGCGATCACTTTCGTCATGCGCAAGCGATTTCCGGCGGCGATCAGCACGATAAAACCGATGATCACGGTGATGACCAGAACCGCGATCACCGATGCAAATGCCTGACCGTCGGAACTGCTCAACAGGCTGACCCACGCTTGACCGGGCAGCAGCACGATTTGAGGGATCAGCGCCGGGGCAGCGAGGAAAAGCGGCACAACCCACCAGAACATCAAGCGGGTGCGCAGCGCGGCGTAATTTTGCTTGAGCACGCCAACTGCTGCGATTGGCGCGGCGCTGGCATACGTGAGCAGGAACGTAACCGTGAACGCCTGTAAACCGATCAACCCGGCGGCGTAATAATCGGCATTCCATGTGAAGAACATCGCCGCCAATGTGCCGATCAGCGAAATCACCAGCGCGGGAATCGACAACTTCACGACGAAATTGATGATCGTGATCATGCCGCGTGACAGCGGTGCAGTCGCTACATAATGCAAATCGCCCGATGCAAGTTTGACCGGCGGTTCGCGCAGCGATTGAACCAGATAAAAGACCTGCACGGCAAACACGATGAACGGGATGAAGGGAAGGAGCTGTGCGGTATCGGCGCGGCGGAGGTTACCGCTCACTTGCAGCACCTGACCGAGCACATATGACCACATCGTATAAATCCAGAACATCCAAAAGAGCACGACATACACCTGAACCGCGCGCGATTGGTTGATCGGATCGAAACCGATTAAGCGCAGCCAGTAGCGCGACGAGCGCCTAATCCGTTTGATTTCGAGCCGGATGAGCAGGAGGAGATCACGACTCATCGTCATCATCACCATCATTTAAGAGTTCAGCAAGGTTGAGCGTCTCTCCCGGCGTAATGCGCTCGACATGCCCTTGGCGTAGATGCAGGATGATCCCCGGCAGTCGATCATTCGGGACGATATGACTGCTAAACATCACGGTGTTCCCATCCGCCGCATAGGTTTCCAGCTTGTGCCACAGAATTTGACTGGAGATCGCGTCAAGCGGACCGAACGGTTCGTCAAGGAGGAGAAGCGGCGGACGAATCATCAACGCCAGACAGAGCGCCAGCTTATAGCGCATCCCGCGCGAAAACGTGAACGGGAACGTATCCCACTGGTCGATCAATTGAAACTCGGTGAGGAGGTTTTCGGCTTGTTCGGGCCACTCCGGGATGCGGTGAAGCTGTGCGATGAACTGCAAGTGTTCCCACGCGGTCAGTTCATCGTAAAAATCGGGCGTATCCGGCACAAGCACGACCTGACTGCGGAATTTTCGCTCCTGCTCTTTGATGGCGACGCCATTGATGGTGACGTTTCCTTTTTCGGGGATTGACCACCCGGCGGCGCAGCGGAGCAGGGTCGATTTGCCTGCTCCGTTCTGCCCGATCAGCATTCCGAGTTGACCCGGTTCAAGGCGCATAGAAATATCATCGAGTACCTTGTGCGCCCCGTATTGATATTGCAAGTTTTCGACAATCAGCATGGATGGATGACTCACTCTCAAGAGGTTCACCCTATTGTCGTCCAAAACTTGCGTGGGTTCTAGGGAGGAGAATTTAACTGCTCCTCACCCCGCACGGACGCGCTGTATGTCATGAGCGTTATAGTTTGCGTCAAGGGGTTAGAGTATGGGAAGGCTCAGATGCCAGCAGCACTCGCGCTGTCAATTCGGGAAGAAAAGGATTTGCCAAGTGAACGCACCAAGTCAAGCAAGCGATTCGACAGACGATGGTCACTAACCAACAGGGCAACCGCTTGCGCCGCTTACCAGCCAAAGAACTGGTTGATAATCTCATTCACCAGCTTCAGCTCGCCAAGCGGCGCAACCCCAGTGACGCTATTTCACTCTAACCCTACGTCGCGTGACATGCAGCGCGTCCGCGTGGGGAGGGGTCTGTTTTGAATATCGGGCAAACCTACCAATCGTGAAGCCTGCTTCTACACGCTTGCATGAGCAAATGCGCTCCTTCGTTTGTGCATAACTCCCAAATTGGCGGCTCGACACGCGGAAAAACACGACATTTTGTGATTAGTCACCAACAAAAACCACACTTGTTTCGCTTAAACGTACAGCCTCCCATCACCTGTTGTCACTACTCAACAAACATCCCCAAAAAAGTTTGTCCATTCTGCTCCTGAGACTGCACCAACCCATTTATTACACTGTCGTTCGACCTTCACATCCTGCTAGGGGGATACCACACATCATGCGACTTGGATTGAAACGGAAACGGGTTGGGAGCCGCATTCTCGCGCTTGCGATTGCTTCATTGGTACTCGCATTCTTCGGCACTCATGGCGCGCAAGCGCAAGGTGAAGTCCCCGCAGCATCGGCAGCGGCGGTTGATACGGTCTGGGTCTTGGTGACAGGCTTCCTCGTCTTCTTCATGCAGACCGGCTTTTCGATGCTGGAAACTGGCTTGATCCGCCAGACGAGCGCAGTCAACGCCCTGCTTGAAAACTTCATTGACGCCGGGATTACGGCGGTCGCATTCTGGGCAGTCGGCTTTGGGATAGCGTTCGGTACGACGTCCGGCGGTTTGTTCGGTACTGACAACTTCTTCCTCAGCGGCGCGATCACCTTTGACGGTGGCGCAGTCGTTTTCAACAAGTTCGCCGCCTATCCTAATCTGGATGTGCTGACGTTCTTCTTCTTCCAGTTCGCATTTGCTGCGACCGCCAGCACGATCACGACGGGTGCGATGGCGGAACGCACCGACTTCGTTGGCGACCTGATCTACAGCGCGATCATGGGTGCGGTTAGCTATCCGGTGATCGTTCATTGGGTGTGGGGCGGCGGTTGGCTGTTCCAGCAGGGCTTCCACGATTTCGCGGGCAGCACCGTTGTTCACACCGTCGGCGGCGTGACCGCGCTGGTGGGCGCGGCGATGCTCGGCGCGCGTCCCTTCCGCTGGAAGGAAGGCAAATGGCAACCGCTCCCGCCCGCGCATAACCTCGGTTTGGCGGCGCTCGGCACGATGATCTTGTGGGTCGGCTGGTACGGCTTCAACCCCGGTTCGACGCTCGGCGCGGGCAATACCGGCTTGATCGGTCTGGTCACGCTCAACACGACGCTCGGCGCGGCGGGTGGTACGCTCGTGGCGATGTTCATTCAGTATCTCCGCACCAAAAAATGGGACTTGGTGTATACGCTGAACGGTTCGCTGGCGGGTTTGGTGGCGATCACGGCGGGCTGTGCGTTCGTCTCCCCGGTTTCGGCGCTGATCATCGGCGCGGTGGCGGGCGTGGTCGTGATCTACGCCGCGGACTTCATCGAACGACTGCACATTGATGACCCGGTCGGCGCGTTCGCGGTTCACGGCGCATGTGGTATCTGGGGCACGCTGGCGATTGGTCTGTTCGCCCAGCCCGGTTTGACCTTCGCTCCGGCAGGCGTCGATGTGGCGACCCGCGTGGGTCTGCTCATGGGCGGCGGCGTTGATCTGCTCGTCGTGCAGTTCATCGGCTCGGCGGCGACGGTTATCTTTACTGCCGTGTTCGCGGTGCTGATGTTCGGCGGTCTGAAGATGATCGGTCGTCTCCGTGTGAATAAGGTTGTGGATGATGTGACGGTGTTCATCGACGACTACGAACACGGCGCGTCGATTTGGCCCGATGTCCGCGAAGCTGAAGAAGCGCTTGGCATCGACCCGAAGCATAAAGCGGCAGCCGGCGACTAAGCGTTTTACCCCTCTCCATCGCTTGCGGCGATAGAGAGGGACTATCATAGGCTGCACAAGATAGGGTGATCGTCAGGGGCGATGCAGCAGTACCGTATCGTCCCTGTGTTTTATTGTGAACACCAATTCGGAGCAATCGAATGAGCATCAAAATGCTCAGGGTGAACCCGGGGTTGATCGTGCTGCCCAGAGCCATACAAGCATGGCTGCTCACCGCACTGGCGGGCGGGTTATTCTTCTGGCTTCTGAACTATCTCCCCGTCATCCAGTCACAAGGTCCGATTGAGACGACTTATGCGTGGGTGCCTGAACTCGGACTCGCGCTCAGTTTTTATCTGGATGGGCTGTCGCTCCTGTTCGCGTTGATCATCACCGGCGTTGGGGCGGCGATCTTCCTGTACACGGGCTATTACTTCGACGATACACAGGAGCGCGGGCGATTCTACACCCTGATTCTGGCGTTTATGAGTGCGATGCTGGCGCTCGTGCTGGCGGGCAATATCCTCACGCTGTTTATCGCGTGGGAGCTGACCAGCATTTTGTCGTTTTTGCTGATCAGCTTTCACAGCGAAAAAGATGCGGCGCGCACCGGAGCGCTGCAAGCCTTAATCATCACGGGCGGCGGCGGTTTGGCGCTGTTCGTCGGGCTGCTTCTGCTCGGCAGTGCCGCCGGATCGACGCAGATCAGCGCGATCTTGAGCAATCACACGCTGCACGAACACCCGTACATCATTCCCTTGACGATTCTCATCCTGATCGGATGTTTTAGTAAAAGCGCACAATTTCCGCTGCATTTCTGGCTGCCGGGGGCGATGTCCGCCCCCACCCCGGCGAGCGGCTATCTGCATTCCGCGACGATGGTCAAGGCGGGGATTTATCTGCTGGCGCGGCTGTATCCGGTTTTGAGCGAAACCTTATTGTGGCAAAACACGCTCTTGATCGTCGGCTTGATCACGATGGGCTTGGGGGCGCTGTATGCCCTCCGCCAAACTGATCTCAAAGCGGCGCTGGCGTATTCGACCATCAGCCAACTCGGCGCGCTGACCGCCCTGTTCGCGCTCCCCGAAGGTGAAGGCATCAAGGCGGCGCTGGTCGGCGTGATCGCACACAGCCTGTACAAAGCCGCGCTGTTCTTAACGGTCGGCGCGGTCGAACATCACACCGGCACGCGCAGTCTGCTTGATCTGGGCAATTTGCGCCGCACCATGCCCGGTTGGGCGCTGATCACGATACTCGCAGGGCTGTCGATGGCGGGCGTGCCGCCGCTCTTGGGGTTCGTCGCTAAAGAAGCCCTGCTCGAAGCGATGCTGTCCGCGCCGCTTGGCTTGGTGATCGTCGTATCAAGCGCGGTGCTGACGATTGGTATGGCGCTGATCCTGATTTGGAAGGTGTTTTTCGGCGCAGTGCCGGAAAACTCCACAATCCACGCCGACGCACACCCGCATTTGCACGCGCTCCCGTCCGCGCTGATCATCGGTCCCGCTGCGCTGGTCGTGATGTCGCTGCTGTCGGGCGTGTTTGTCGATGCGATCATCTCGCCGGTGATCGCGCCCACGCTCGAACACGAATTTCATCTCGCGCTGTTTTCCGGCTTTAATTTCGCCTTCTTTCTCAGCTTGATCGCGCTCCCCGGCGGGATCATGTTGTTCATCACCCGCCCGATCTGGATTCGGGATGTGGTGCTGGATCGCGCATCACAAGGGGCGGCGGTGTACCGCCGCGTGATCGGCATCGTCGAAGGCGTGGGCGATCTCGCGCTGCGGTCACAGGGTGGCAAAATCCGCTACTACCTGATCGTGATCCTCGGCGCGATGGTGCTGCTGATGGGCACTGCCGGATTGACTCATATCTCCGGCGGGACATTTCGGTTTGAGTTCAACGGCAGCACCGACCTACTGAAAACCATGTTCCTCGTGGTCGCGCTGATCGCCATGTTCGCCAGCATTATCTATAAGCGGCATCTGCTGGCGGCACTGGCGTTAGGCGTAGCAGGCTACAGCATCGGCGGGGTGTTTTTGCTCGAACCCGCGCCGGACGTAGCGCTGGTGCAGTTCCTTGTTGAGACAATCGGCACGGTGCTGTTGATCGTAATGCTGTCGAAGATCAGCGCCCCCGCCCGCGAACAAGCGATCAGCCGCCTATGGGGAACGTCGAAAGCGGGATTGATCCGCGATATTGTCATTTCCGCCGCTGTTGGCATCGGCGTGACGCTGTTCGCGCTTGCCGCCGTGCTCAACCGCCCCACGCATCCAACAATCACCGAATGGCATATCGCCAACGCCCTGCCCGCGCTCGGTTTCCCGGATATCGTCGGCGCAATCGTGACCGATTTTCGCGGCATGGATACGATCATCGAGATCAGTGTGTTCGGCATGGCGGCGCTTGGCGTATTTACCCTGCTGACGGCGTGGAACACGCAGTCGAGCGGCGGTCACACGATCAAACCCGGCAGTCAATCCGCCGTCGAAACGCTTGAAATCGACGCGCCGCCTTCCGAGCCGCCTATTTCGCGCTTATCGACACCGCTCACGCGCACGGTCGCGCAGATCGTCCTGCCGTTCGCGCTGCTGCTGGCATTAGCGCAGCTCCTCTACGGTGGTGACGGACCCGGCGACGGCTTCACGGCGGGCGTGACCAGCGGCTTAGGCGTAGCGCTGTGGTATATCGTGTTTGGCTACCACGAAACGCGCCAGCGGTTGGCATGGCTGCGTCCCCGCCGCTTGATCGGCGCGGGAATCCTGCTCGTGGTCGTCAACGCGGCGCTGCCGATGCTGTTCGGACAGCCGTTTTTGGCGCACACCAATTTTGATATTCCGCTTCCCGCGCATCTGCATTTATCGTCCACGTTTATCTATGAGATGGGCATCTTTTTGACCGTGTTCGGCAGTTCCAGCATGGTGCTAGAGGCGATTGCCCACCCCCGGGAGATAGAATCGTTATGAACGTGATTTTCGCCATTGCCACCGGGCTGATGTTCGCGCTCGGTGTGTTTCAGCTTTTGCGCCGCGACTTGATCAAGACGGCGATGGGGTTTTACATCCTGTTCACGGCGATCAATCTGCTGTTTCTCGCGGTGGGCGGCTTTAACGGAATCTTTCCGGCGTACTCGCAAAATGTCGAGCGCGGCGCGATCAGCGATCCGCTGGTACAGGCGCTCCTCTTGACCGCGATCGTGATCAGCTTCGGGTCATATGCGATTTTGCTCGGCTTGATCGCGATTTCGGCGCGGCGCTATAACACGACCGACTCGGATACGATGGATCAACTGAAAGGGTAGGCACGGCATGAATAATCCTCTCGTGCTGATGCCGATTTTCGTCCCGTTGGGGAGCGCGGCGCTTGCCGTCCTGTTCTCCAAGCGGGTGCGCGTGCAGTGCTGGATCGGCTTGGCGGCGGTGATGATCGCATGGTTGGCAAGCCTCGGCGTGTTGTACGCGAATTGGGTGGACGGCGTGCAAACCTACGTGATCGGCGGGTGGCAGCCACCTTTTGGGATCGTCCTCGCGCCTGATCTGCTGTCCGCGATGCTCGAAGTGATGGCGACGACGGTCGTACTTGCCGGAATGATCTACATTTTCGGCTGCAAAGATAAATGTGTGCAGCTTCCGGCGTTTGTGCCGCTTTATTTGAGCATGGCGACCGGGCTGCACGGCGCGTTTTACACCGGCGATATTTTCACGCTGTTCGTGTTTCAAGAATTGATGGTGATCTCGTCGGTCGTGCTGGTCGGCATTTCGGATAACCGGCTCGGCGTCGAAGCGGCGATCAAGTACCTGCTGATCAGCAGCATGGGATCGTTGTTTCTGCTCGTCGGCATCGCGGCGATCTATGCGACGTTCGGGACGCTCAACTTAGCAGATATTGCGCGCCTGCTCGAAGGCGGGGATCGTCCGCTTTTGGCGCAAGCCGCCGCCGTCATGCTGATGTGCGCGTTTCTGGTCAAAAGCGCGGTTTTCCCGTTTCACTTCTGGCAGCCGGATTTTCATACCGCCGCGCCGACTCCGGTTCACGCAGTGCTGTCGTCGGTCGTGGTCAAAGTCGGCGTGTACGGGCTGCTGCGCTTGACCCTGCTCATGTTCACGGTTGAAGCGCCGCTTGTGCGCACACTCTTGATCGTGTTGGGGGTGATCGGCGTGTACTTCGGCAGTTTGGCGGCGCTGCGCACGTATGACGCGAAACGCATGCTCGCCTATTCAACCTTCGGGCAGATCGGCTTCATCTTGATCGGGATCGGCTGGGGGACGCCGCTCGCGTTGATCGGCGCGCTTGTGTACACGATCAACCATGCGTTTATCAAGTCGTCGCTGCTCATGATCACCGGGGCGATTGCCAGCCGGATGCCGAACAAAAGCGCCCGCTTGACCGACATCGCCGGGGCGGGCAAGACGCTAACCACGAGTGGCGTGTTGTATTTTCTCGGCGGGTTAGCGCTGGCGGGCGTGCCGCCGCTGAATGGATTCATCAGCAAGCTGGCGCTCGTGCGCGGCGGCATACAAGCGGAAAGCTGGATCGTGATCGGGCTGGCGGTCGCGGCAGGGGTGATCACGCTGATGTACATGATGCGGACTTGGCAGCACATCTTTCAAAAACAGCCGTCGCCTGATCTGCATCTTAAGCCCTACGGTGATAGTCTCGTCGCGCCCGCGCTGTTGATCGGCATATGCGTGATGCTCGGCTTGTATGCCGTGCCGCTGGTCACGCTGGCGACCGAAGCTGTAGCGCGCTTGGGCAATCCTGATCTCTACATTCGCGGCGTGTTAGGAGGCTGACGTTATGTTGACCTCGCTTTTGTTTGCGATTCCGCTTGCCGTCACGTGGATGCTGGTCACGGGGGATGTGTCGCTCGACAGTCTACTCGTCGGGTGGGTGATCGGGTTGGCGCTGGCGGTGCTGCTGCGCTCGGAAGCGACCGTGATCCACTGGCGGAAACTGCCCGGTCAAGCGCTGGCGTTGGTGATCTATACGCTGACGCTGTTCCGCGATATTTGGCTTTCCAGCGTGGATGTCGCCAAGCGCGTGCTCAATCCCAATCTGCCGATGAATCCGGGCATCCTCCGTGTTTCGACGCAAGACGAAACGGGCAGCGATGTGATCGCGGCGTTCAGCGCACACGGGATCACGATCACGCCGGGGGAATTGGTGGTCGATTTTGACGATTCCGACGGGATGTATGTCCACTGCTTGGATATTGGCGCATCAGCGCAGAGCGCCCCCGGCGCGCAAACGCGGCGGCTCGGTTATCTGCGGCGGATTCTGGGACAGTCCACGCCGCCCAACGGCAAAATGGAGGACTCCGACGCATGAGTCCGATCACGGAATTCGTCCTGCAAATCACGCTGATCGTGCTGATCGCGCTGGTGATCCCGTGCGTTCACCGCATGATCGCAGGTCCAAGCGCGGCGGATCGTCTGCAAGCCGTCGATACGATCACGACGTTGTTGATCGGGATCGCGCTGGCGCTGGCGGCACTGCGTCAAGAATGGATGTTTGTCGATATTGCGCTGGTGCTGGCGGCGTTGAGTTTCATCGGCACGCTGGCATTGGCGCGTTATATCTCGGAAGGGAAATGGTTCTGATGAGTGAAATCTTCGGGATCGCGGCGTTCGCGTTCGGGCTGTTCTTTTCGATTGTCGGCATTGTCGGCTTGGTGCGCATGCCCGACGTATACACCCGTCTGCACGCCAGCGGAAAAGTCTCGACGCTTGGCTTGTTCGGGTTGCTGGTGGGAACGGCGTTTTTGCTGCCGGATACCGCGCTGAAACTCATCGCGCTGGCGATCTTCGCCATGCTGACTCTACCCGTCAGCAGCCACGCAATCGCCAAAGCGGCATATGGGCACGGGATCGCGCCTGCCCGCGCCTCGCGGGATGATCTGGCTAATACCCCAGATAGCGGTTAATTTCCCATTCGGTGACTTCGAGGCGGTAATCGTTCCATTCTTGATGCTTGGCGTGCAAGAAGCGCTCGTACACATGTGGTCCGAGCGCTTCTTTGATCACGTCGTCGGCTTGCAGGCATTCGAGCGCTTCTTCAAGCGAACCGGGGAGCAGTTTCAAGCCAGTTTCGCGCGGGTTATCGAGCAAATATAGATTTTCTTCGCTGGGGTCTTGCAGCGGTAACTGCCGCCGAATCCCGTCTAATCCCGCCGCCAGCATCACCGCGAACGCGAGATACGGATTGCAGCTTGGATCAGGGCAGCGGAGTTCAAGCCGGGTCGCTTCGGGGGTGTGGGCGCGCGGCACACGAATCAGTGCCGAGCGGTTGATCCGCCCCCAACTCACATACACAGGTGCTTCGTAGCCCGCGACCAGCCGCTTATACGAATTGATCAGCGGCGCGAGGATCACGCACATGTTGCGGGCGTGTGCGAGCTGACCCGCGATGAAATGCTTAGCGATGGTCGAAAGATTATACGGATCGCCGGGATCGGTGAAGGCGTTCGTGCCGTTCATCTTATAGACAAGGCTTTGATGGACGTGCATCCCGCTCCCGCTCATGCCCCGGAACGGCTTCGGCATAAACGTGGCGTGCATACCGTGTTTCTGCGCAATCGTCTTGACGGCGACGCGAAACGTAACGGCATTATCGGCGGTGCGGAGTGCGTCAGCATAACGGAAATCGATCTCGTGCTGCCCATGCCCGACTTCGGCGTGCATCGCTTCGACGGTGATTCCGAACGACTGAAGCGCGACCGACATTTCGCGCCATAAATTGCCCGCTTCATCAGTCGGCTGTTCAAAATAGCCCGTCGTGTCTTGCGGCGAAGGGGGGACAAACATCCCGCGCGAATCGGCTTCGAGCAGGAAGAATTCGAGTTCAGGTCCGGTGTTGAACAGAAAACCCATCTGCTCGGCTTGGGCGAGCACGCGCTTGAGCACGCCGCGCGGATCACCGATGAACGGCTGACCGTTGGGGGTATACACGTCGCAGATCAAGCGCCCGGTCGCGCTCGCGCCGGAGCGCCAAGGCACCACCGCGAACGTGTCCAGATCGGGGACGAGGTACATATCACTTTCGGCAACACGGGCGAAGCCTTCGACGGATGAGCCATCGAACCAGATGCCGTGATCGAGCGTATCGACCAACTGCGCGATTGGGATGGTGATGCTTTTCACCGCCCCCACAATATCGCTGAACTGGAGATCAATGAACTGGATGCCCAGTTGTTCGACTTCGGTCAGGAAATCAGATGCGGTGCGCGGCATTTAGGGGCGTAATCCTTGCGCTGCAACGGCGAACACGATCAACAGCAGGAGGATCAACACGCCAACCGCTGCCGCTTGAAGCGTGCTGTTCTTCCAAAATGGAACGGCTTTGCCCGTGCCTCTGGCGAGGATCGATACATCGGCGGCGGCGGGGTTTTGTAAGTCGCTCAAAAAGGCGCGCATATCCGGATAGCGGTTTTCGGGATCGCGCTGCATCGCCTTCGCGCAGATCGCCGCGATCTGCGGCGAAATCCCCGGCTTGATCCGGTCAAGGCGCGGGAGCGGCGCTTGGAGGTGCTGCGCGACGACGACTTGATAACTGTCGCCCTCAAACGGGAGATGCCCCGCCAGCATTTCAAACATCATCGTGCCGAGCGCGTACACGTCGGTGCGCGCATCGCCGCGCTGCCCTTCGATCTGCTCCGGCGACATGTAATCGGGTGTGCCCGCCGTCGGGGAGAGGTTCGCGTAGGTCACGCGCCGCCGATCTTTCGTGAGCGCCAGCCCGAAATCAATGATCGTCGGCTGTCCGTCGGTACGCACCATAATATTTTCAGGTTTCAAATCACGATGAATGACATTATTTTCGTGGCAGTACGCCATCCCGTCCGCGATCCGCTCGATCAGCGGGAGGACGGTTTCCGGCGGGAGCGGCGCATCTTGCGTGATGATCTCGCGCAGCGAACGCCCTTCCACATATTCGGTCACGAGATAAGGCGTGCGGTTAAACTGCCCTGATCCCAAGCCGCGCTGAAGGGTGGGATGCTTCAGCGTGTTGGTGACTTCCAACTCGCGTTGAAAACGTTCGTATTGTGCCGGATCACCAATCATCTGCTGATTGGGAATCTTAAGCACAACCTCCTTGCCATTCATGATGTCATAGGCGCGGTAAATATCCGCCATGCCGCCTGTGGCAAGATGGGAGCGAATCTGAAAGTGGTCGAACTGATCGCCAATTTGAAACATCATAAAGGGGATTATATCCTTGTGCGCTTGCGAATTGCCAGCCATCACGCCCGCCTGCTGAACAGTTTACTTAATCCCTGCGGCTTGCCGTTGGCAGGCGCTTCGTGAGGGATGTCGCGCACATGCACGGTGATCACCGAGGCGTTGTCGTCACTGTCACGCTGCATCGCTTCGTCAATCAAGCGTTCGCTGATGCGCTCCGGCTCGTGTGCTTCGTGAACGATCTGCCCGAACTCGGCATCTTCCACCACTGACCAGATGCCATCTGTACACAACACGAGATGATCCCCGGCGTGGAGCGTGTGCACGGTAATATCGGGCTGCACGAACAACTGAATGCCGATGGCGCGGTTCAACACCGAGCGGCGTTCATGCGTGCGAAGCTTGTCCTCGGTGATCAGCTTCTTGCGCACCAGATCCCCGACTTGGGTGTGATCGTCGGTCAAGCAGGTGGCATGCCCGCGCCGCACCAGATACACACGGCTGTCGCCGACATGCGTCACAAACAAGCGATTTCCGATGATCGTGACCGCGCTGAGGGTGGTTCCCATGCGTACCGAACCCAAGCGCGCGGATTCGCGCTGCACGGCGACATTCGCCTGCTGCACCGCGCTCTTGAGCACCGCCTGTGCTTTTCCGGCGGTTTCCGCGTAATAGGCGTTGAAAAACGTATCCAACGCGAGAAGGCTGGCAATCGCGCCGTGTTCGCAGCCGCCCATGCCGTCCGCGACGCCCAATAGATAACCTTGTCCGTTCACGGCAGTCTCAGGGATTGACGTATGCAGACGGATCGCGTCTTGATTTTCGTCGCGGTAGCTGCCGACCGTGCTCAAGCCTGCTGCGTGGATCGCGTCCGTCATCCGTTCACCTTGGCGCGGCGCTTGATCACCGTGTGCGCGAGGCTGATCAAAAGCCAAACGCCCGCAATCGTGATCGCCAGCGATGACGCTTGTGCGGTTGTGCCGCCTGCCGCCAAACTGGCGACGAAGATCACGACGATCATCAATCCGTTGAGGATCAAACCTGCTGCCGGAACGATCCCATGCCGGAGGCGGTTAAAATCGCTGCTGCCCCGGTAGGCGATCCATGTCATGCCGCAGATCAGCCCGTACAACATAAACGTGCCGAGGTTGCTTGCGAGTGTGATTCCGGTCAATGTGACCACGCCGCCGATCACACCGATGCTGCCGATCAGCGCAGAGACGATCACCATGCCGATCACGCCTGTGTACGGCGTCGCGTATTTGCCTTGCAGCAGCCCCATCACTTCCGGCATTTCGTCGTCTTGCGCCATCGCAAAGCTGATGCGCACAGCCGAATTCATCGCGGCAAGCGTCGTGCCGAGGATAGCGATCCCGACGCTGCCCGCGAGGATGATCATGAGCGCGAAACCGTTGCCTTCTAGCAGCGCATCGCCGATCTGGATCGCCATATCCCCGATGGGGGCGGGAGATGCCGCCGCCGCCGTGATTCCGTTTCCCGCGCCGAGCCAACTACCAAGCGCATAATTGGCGGCGAAATACTGGAATAGGTACGCGAGCATTCCCTGAATCATCAACGAGAGGATCACCGCGCGTGGGATCGTCCGCTTGGGGTACTTGACCTCTGCCGCGACCGCCGTCGACGACTCAAAGCCGACGAGGATCATGATCGCAATCGTGGATTGCAGCAGCAGACCTGCCCAATCGTGCGGCACGACGATCCCCAACGGCTCAGGAAAGTACCAGCCTTCCGCCGGAACGCCGAGCGGGTTGGCGCTGCGAAAGTGAATCGCCAGCGCGCAGAACATGATCAGCGTGGTGAGTTGAATAATGTTGACAACGATGCTGGTGCTGGTCGATCCGCTGATGCCGCGCAGTGCCATCGTGCCGACGATTACGGCGAACAGCACCGCGACCGCGACCTGACCGATCACGGGGAGGATGATCCCGAACTGACCGAAAAGATACGTGATCAACGTCGTCATGAACGCGACCATCACGCCGGGGTATACCCAGTAAAACAGATGCGCCGCCCATCCCGTGATGAACTTCAAGACGCGCACGCCGGGGCGCTGCTGCGCCTTTTCGTAATCGAGAAAAGCCTTCTGGGCGAAGTAATATGCACTGCCGCTTCTGGCATTCGGGTAGCGGTGTACCAATTCCGCGAACGCGAACGCGGTCACAAACGCGACGATCAACGCGACCACGATGCCCGTCCACATATCAACCGCCGTGCTCACGCCCCGGCTGTCCACGCTGGCGGCTTGCAGTTGATACGTGATCCACATGAAAGCCCCCGGCGCGATCAATGCCATCGCGTTGATCGTGACGCCGGTCAAGCCCAGTGTGCGTTTGATGCCCGTGCTGTTGGTACTCATTGCGCAGTCCTCGGAATCAAAAGATGAGAGAAGCAAATACCCCTCCCGAAGATGGTTCACGACTACGTTACTTCATCAAAGTGCACAAAAACACACACGATATATCTAAACTTACGGGGCGCTTGTTGGCGAGTTTTCACAAAAAGCTCCTCACCCCCCCCCGACCCCCTCTCTAACCAAAGGTTGGAGAGGGGCAGGGGGTGAGGAGCACTTAAAAGGGGTTAAGCGATAGAACGGAGCGCTTCGTTATTCGCCCGTGATCCCGGTCATCTCGACCGATTCCACAAACCAGCGCTGCAAAACGAAGTACATCACCAAGAGCGGCAGAATATTCAAGAATGTGCCGCTCATCTTGACCGCTTCGTTTAAGCGGTCGAAGATGTTGACCGTTCCCGGCGGATACAGGTTCTCATACGCTTGTGTGAAGCGCGAAAGCTGCATCGGCAGCGTGGTTGCGCCGCCTTGAAGAAAGATCACCGTGAGAAATGTCTCGTTCCAGTACCACACGACGGAGAAAATGAACGAGACGATGTACGCCGGAATCGCGGACGGGACGGCGATATTCAAGAAAATGCGTAAATCCGATGCGCCATCCAACCGCGCCGATTCTTCGAGCACTTTGGGGAGCGATACAAAGCTCTGGTAGAAGATCAGCACGAAAATCGCACTCCTGAAGCCCTGCCCCAACAGCGCGGGAAGGAACAGCGCCAGCGGACTGCCGAGCAGCCCTAGATTGCGATACGCGAGCATCTGCGGGATCACGGTGTTCTGCGGCGGAATGATGAACGTTGCCAGCAGCAGCAGAAAAACAAGTGCTTTCCCTCTAAAGCGATACCGTGCCAACCCATATCCGACGAGTGAGGCGACAATCGTTTGCACAAGCGAGGGCGTGACGCTGATGATGATCGACGTGATCAGCGTATTCGGGTAGCTCAAAACTTGAAATGCTCGTTCGTAGTTGCCGAGGTATAACGTGCTCGGAACCCACTGCACCATCGGGTTGAGCAGATCGTCGGCGCTCTTGATGCTGGTCACGAACATGAACAACAGCGGTTGAAGATACACGAAGCCGATGGCGATCAGCAGCGCATAGAGCACAAACGTGAACGTGATCCCGCGATGTGCGCGGCTGCCGAATAAAAAGCCGCGCACACGTTCGACAGTAGGATGACGGAGAACCTGCTGCATCATGCTTAGTCCCTTCTCGTGCGCGGTCGCAGAAGCAGAAAGATGACCACCAGAAGCGCGATCATCACGCCGAAGTAGATGAACGACATCGCACTCGCATAACCGATGCCGCCTTGAACGTTATACGTTTGATTGTAGATGTATTGGATCACGCGGTTTTCGGAAAAATGCGAGAGCGTGACGATGGTGAAAATCGCGTTGACCAGTGTCGCCGTTGAAAGCGACGGCAAGATGATCTTCCAGAAGATTTCCCAACTCGATGCGCCGTCAATCGCGGCGGCTTCGTAGATGCTCCGGTCGATCTTCTGTAAGCTGGCGAGGTAGATCAAAATCTGCACGCCGGAGAACCACAAGATCAAGATGAACGACGTGAGCAGGTATTCGACCGGGGCGCGCAGCGCGCGCGGCAGTTCTTGAAGAAATTCGATCACTGCCGGAATTGTGGAAATTCCCGGCGCGGACGCTGCCCCTTGCGCCGTCAATTCGCGGATCACGGGTCCGCTTGTGATTACGATGGGCAGGAAGAAGATCACGCGGAACACGCCCTTGAGCTTGAAATCAAGATTCAAGAAGAGGGCGATGATCATGGCGAAGATCAACACAATCGGCACGGAGACGAGCGTTTCGACCGTGTAGCCGATCAAGAGTTCAACAAACGTCGGGTCGGTGAATAGGGCGCGGGTGAAGTTCGCCACCTCTACAAAGTCGAGTTCGATTGCCGTCGCAGTCACCGTGACCTCGTTCACGCTGTAGCGGAACGTCTCGATGAGCGGCAGCAGCGTGAACAGCAAGAAACCGATGACCCAGATCAGGATGAAGCCGTAACCGTTCAGGGCTTCGCGGTTTCGGAGGCTGATTTCGCGGCGATTGGTCATGATCCACTCTCCACAAGCAGCGCGTTTCTCGCTTCAACGGTGCGTTCGCCAAACATGAACGGCGCATTGTTGTAATTGACGATGATCTGCTGACCGTTGGCGTAAGTCGTCACATACACCCCGTCCGTGATCGCTTCGTGCGCGACGATCTCTTGTCCGCTCACCGGAGCCAGCAAGGCATTCATCCACTGGTATGTTTCCTGAATTTCCGCGCCCCATTGTGCATATGACGAACTGTACAGCCATGAGGAGACATAGGTATTCAGCATGATTCCGGTGGGTTCGTAGGTGACGAAGTAAGACGGGTAAATCCCGTATTCGATATGCCGCAGCAGATCGTCCTGACGATTCGACGAGAAATTGAGCGCCGACCCGTAATATGGCAGATGCCCGGACAGCACAATCGGCAGGAATGGCACGGACGCATGGGTGTAGACGTAGCCGTTATCGCTGACAGGCATATCGTAGTAAGCGCGGGCAAGGCTGAATAGATAATCGTTCGGGCGGTAGAAACTCAGCGGCACGGGCGATTCCGCCAGCATCCCCCGGTAGGCATCAATGGCGGCTTCGCGGCTGAACACCTGATCGTCACGGTAATCGCCGTACAACAGCCAGCCGATCCCGTCGAGCGCCAGCCCGATATTGGGCTGCGCCGCAACTGACCGTGAAAGATCGGTAAAGCGCCAGCGCATCGCATCAAATGTGAAGAATGAGCCGTAGTAGCGGTTGTAGCCTTCCATATTCACATTCGTGATCGACATCGCCACTTCATCACGCGGGGAATAGCCGGGTTCTTCCCAGTATGCCGATTGGGGATCGTGATACAGCGAGAAGCTCCCGCCGCCCGCGCTGATCTGGCTCGCCAAGTCGCGGAGGTCGCTCACACTGCCGAGCGTGCCGTCCAGCGCCATCGTCGTCGGCGGCATACTGGTTGCGCCGTACGGCTGCCAGCCGTAGTAAATCACGTCAGCGCGGGGTATCTGCAAGTCGTCGAGGATGTCGCGCATCTGCGGGATCGTCGTCATCGGAATGAAGCGATCCCACAGCAGAATTTCCTCTTTATCGCCGCCCAAGAACTCAAGATGAATGCCAATATCCGGGTTGGGGTCGGTCTGCGTGGTGAGCATCCCGTGATCGAGCAGATAATCGCGGTAGCTGCGCGCCATGCCGACGTAATTCGCATCCGCTCCCGTCAAAAAGCGGAAGTGAACCACCGCGTCAAACACATTTGGCTGCGGCTGCACCGTCGTCACGCCCGCGCCGCTGCGATTGGTCGCTTGGAAGTACGTCTCGTTGTAGATGAAGGCGTTGTACAAAAAGTTGAAATTCGTGATGATGCCCGCCGGATGCACCTGTACTTCGCCGTAACCCGCGCCGTCTTCGACAACGGAGAGAAAAGCGTTTTCTCCCTCACCGTGAACCATGCCGAACACCGGCATCGAAATCGGACTCGGCGTCATTAAGCGGTCATCGTAAGGCGAAAATGAGATCATCCCCAGATCGGGACCGTAATAGCGTCCGTAAAACATGTTTTCGGCGCGGGTGGTATCAGCAAAGTAGATCAGGCTGCCTGTGCCGTCCGGCACAAACATATAGCCGGGGATCGTGCTGCCGCGCGCCGCACCCAAGAATGGATACAGGTAAACCTCTCCGAGTCGGAACGCAGAGTCCCCTTCGCGGATCGTCTCGAACGGGATTTCGACGCGCACCCCGTCCGCCTCAAGGTGAATGATCACGCCAACGCTGATGTCAAATTCCAGAAACGTCACCAGCGCCGAAACACCCTGCTCAATCGGCGTAATATCCAGCACGTGATCGGCATTGGCAATCGAGACGCGGCGGTTGATCGCCCGCGAGTCAAGGTATTCGATGCTGATCCCGCTCTTGGCGAATGCTTGCCATGACGTATTCAGGCGGTCGCCTTCAATAGGTTCGTCTAAGCCGGAATGCCACACATAGCCGCTGCGTTTATCCAACAGTTTGAATGCCAGCGTGGTCGAATCGACGTAAAGCTGAAAGGTGTCGTTTTCGCCCACCAGCGCATAGCTCGCCGGAATTTCTGGCGGCGTTTCGGATTGCGCCGCTGTGGAGGGCGCAAGCACAGCGGTGAGGAGCACGACGAAGAGCAGAAGTGCCGCCCGCCGCGTCGTAAGGAGGTTGAGATTAGCCACGCAGACCGACCTCCTGAACAATTGCCATGATGAACTCAATCAATTGGTTGAACAGCACATACAGGATGTAGGTGGTTAGCAGGAACATCGCCATCGTGAACAGCGTGCCGAGGAGATTGCGCACGGTCTGAGATAGCGAGAAGTTGTGCAGTTCCTTGACCATGATCACCAGCATCACGCCGCACCAGAACAGCACGATCTGAGAGGCGAAATCGTAGATGAAGATTTCGTTCAACGTTAGCACGTTGGAGAAGAGCGCAATCGGCAGGGCGAACAGCGCATACGGAAACAGGCTGTACGCGCTCCCGATGATCACCTGCTTGAAACTGCCTTCACCGTCGCTGATTGTGGCGATCAAATAGTTGGCGACCACCCACAAAAGGATCGGCACGACGGTGAACGCGATCTCCATCTCCACTTGGATTTCCCATGTGGTTGAAAAGCGGTTGAACACGAAGCCCGTGAGATAGATGCTGACGATGCGCGAGATCAGCACCCACGCATAGATCAGGAGCGCGAACAGCAGACTACCGCGTTCTTTCTGCTTAATGTAGTAGAAGCTGTCCACAGGCTTACGGATGAAGCGGAACATAAACGCGAAGTCGTCGATCAAACGGACTCGGCGCAGACTTTGCAGCGCCCGCCGCACCGGGTCAAGCCAGTGCCGCCGCCGCTCAAGCCGTGTGAATACGCCCATCGTCACCCAGCCAACCACCAGCACGCCGAGCGCCGTACCGAGATACTGCTGTAAAACGTTGTTGCGCATCTCCCAGAACGCCTCCGAATAACCGCGTCGATCTTCGGCATAGCGGTAGTTCAAGAGCGCGTTGGAATAATCTTCTTCGTTGTAATCGGCGTCGGCAAGCGCTTGATACGCCATGATCACCAAGCCGTTGTAGTTCAGGACTTCTTCAAAGTAGGGGCGGGCTTCTTCGTAAAAGCCATTCGTGTACAAGCGCACGCCGTCATGCACACGGCGCGCGAAGTCAGTCACTTGGAACGTGACGATTGCGTTCTTGTCTTTGTCGAGGACGTACAGATTTTCGTTCACGCGCTCGATTGCGGTCGGGTTCGTCATCAGCCCAAGCCGCTGATCGCCAGCGGCAGGCGCGCCAAACGCGAACAACAGCGTCCCATCGAGATCGTATTCAAAGATCATGCCGTCGGAGTCCACCGCTGCCAACAGCCCATCATCGCTGACATGAATGTCGCGGAAGCTGTTGGACCCGAACACCGAGTCGATCAAATTCCTTCCGGATACCGTGAACTTGCGAATGCTTTTCCAGCGCTCCGTGCCCGCCGTGATCGTGTACACCAGTGACTGCGAATCAATGGCGAGATTCGTCGGGGAGGGGGATTCATTACGGATGAACTGATCAAGCTGTTCTTCGGTCAAAAACAAGCGCTGCAAGATCATCTTGATCGACATTTCCGCCGAATTCGCGCCGAAGTAGCCGATGAAGTCGCCGTCGATGTTCAGCATCACCAGCCCGTTGACCGAGCCTTCGCTGACGATGTATAGGTTGCGGCGCGCATCAACGGTGATCTTACGCGGCAGAAATGCGCGATCTTCGCCGTAGAGCGGTTCATCTGGGCGACCGAACGCATTGATCAGTGTGCCGTTGCGATCCATGATCACAACGGTATTGCTGCCCGCGTCCGCGACATAGATTGTGCCGTTTTCGTCCACGAATATGCCGGTCGGCTCGTCAAGCAAATCGACGCCGTATTCCGCGATCACCTGAAATTGTTCATCAAGCTGAACGATCCGCCCGTTGCCTGTATCCGCGATGTACAACGAGCCGTTCGGCGCAAGGTACATATCCTCCGGCGACGACACCGGGATCTCAATTTCATCGAGCGGGGTGTAAGCGTCCTGTGTGCGAAAAAGATAGCCGCCCGGACCTAACGTCCACGTGGCGTAAGGCGAGATCGCTTTCAGCGGGAGGGCGACCGCGAACAACACGATCACAGCGAGTAGGAAGATCCAGAGTCGCTTTTTCATTTATTTAATCCCCGAATGCGACATGGTACTCATCACCTGACCTTGCAGAATGATGAAAATGATGAGATTCGGCAGGAACATGATCAGCGCCGCCGCCGCCGCCATCCCTTGACCAGCAACAGAAGCGGCAGCCGTCGTCGAAGTCGTTGCGGTCAGCGTGCTCAAATAAAACGCCAGCGTGCGCAGACTCTCATCATTGATGTACAGTGTCGAAATTTCGGCGTTATTCCACGCCGCTTGGAATGTGAGGATCGCAATCGTCGCTAGGGCGGGCTGGATCATCGGAAGAATAATGCGTAAGTAAATCCAAACATCCGCTGCCCCGTCGATCTGCGCCGCTTCGATGACTTCATCAGGAATGCCGTCGATGAACTGCTTGAGTAGGAACAACCCGACGGGCAGCGCCATCACCGGAAGGATATGCACCCAGAAATTATTGAGCAGCCCCATCCGCTGAATCACCAAAAAGCGCGGGATCGTCACGGCAATCGGCACGAACATCAGCGCGACGTTGTTGATGGCGAACAGCATTTGTTTGAGCTTAAAGCGTTTCTTTGACAGCGAATATGCTGCCGCGCTCGATACGAAGATCGACGCCGTGACCGTGACCAGCGTGATCAAGATGCTGTTGAACAAATACCGGCTGATCGGAACGCCCGACGTAGACAACAGCGAAAACAAGTCGATGAAGTTTTTGAACGTTGGATTGGTCACCAAAAAGCGCGGCGGGAACGCGAATAATTCGTCCGGAGGCTTAAACGCGCTGGAGAAGATATAAACAATCGGCAGCAGCATTAGCGCCGACAGCGGGATCAAGACCACATAGAACTTGATCTGGCTGATATGAAACCCTCTTGGGTTCATGCCCCGATTTGCAATGCCAGTGTAGCGGCTTAATAAAGTCTTGTTCATGGTTCACTTCAGCATCAGTCACTAGCGAACAGGCGAGTCGCAACGCGGGAGAAGAAAAGCACCATCAACAGCAAGACAACCGAGACAGCGGCGGCGTAGCCCATCTCGTAGCGCAAGAACCCGTAGTCTTCGATGTGATTGACGATCAACTGTCCGGCGTACTGTGGGGTGGGGTTCGTGCCGGAGAGCGTGACGCCAATCGCTCCGGCTTGGAATGTGCCGACGAGTGCCATCACCGCGCCGAAAAGCATCTGAGGTTTCATCGACGGGATCGTGATGAAGAAAATCTCCTGCCATCGGCTGCTGAGTCCGTCAATCGCGGCGGCTTCGTATAAATCCGGGCTGATCTCCAAAATGCCCGCCAGCATCGCCAAAAAGCCGATCCCCATGCTGCTCCACAGCGTGACGACGATCATGATCGTCATCAAATACTGCGGCGATTGCAGCCATTGGATCGGCTCACGCATCAGCCCTAAGCCCATCATCAAGCTGTTCAGGTAGCCGGTTTGATCGCCGCTGAATAAGGACTTCCACACCACCGCCATCGCAACGGCAGCCGTCATCGACGGGGAATACAGGATGAGTGCGAAGATCGTGCGCGGCAAACGCGGAAGCTGCGCCAGCATCCACGCGAGGACAAACGCGAGCGCATACCCGCCCGGTCCGACGATCACCGCGAACTGGATCGTATTCGGCAGGACGTACTTCATAAACGTATCGTCCGCCGTCAGCAGCGAAATATAGTTGTCCAATCCGATGAAACGCGGCGCTTGGATCGCATCAAAGAAGGTGAACGAGAGTAGAATCGCCGCCAGCACCGGAATCACGATAAAGATGATGAACAGAAGCGCATAGGGCGAAAGAAAGACGTAAGCGCTGCCTTCTCTCGTGAGCCAATTTTGAAAAGTTGTCCTAATCTGCATCATTCATCCACGCCTGCACAGTCTCAATCGTCGGAATATGGAACTCGCGCACGCGCACGCCATCCACGATGTAGCCGAATTCTTCCATTTTGCGCGTGATTTCGCGGTTGATGATGATCACCGAACGATCAATCGCTACACGCGGATTTACGCCGTCAAACACGATGCGATTCCAAATGTTGCTGAGTTCGCGCTCCTGCATGTAGCTTCCGGGAAGGCGCACAGGTTCTTGCAGCCATTCCCACTGTGCCGCGATCACGGCGCGGTGTTCTTCCGGGATGCTCATAAAATCGAGCGCCTCAACGTTGCCGGAGAACCACAGGTATTCCAGCCCGTAGTTCAAGACCAACTGCTCGGCAAAATCGACCTGTGTCGCGGTGGAGAGCCACCATTGGAGGAATTCCCAGCCTTCTTCCGGCATATCGGTGTTCTGGAACATGATGCTCGTCTGTGCTGATCCGGTTGCGTAGCGGTTTTCTGTGCCGTCGGGCAGTACCACCGCCGGATACATGTCCATTCCCCACAAGCCGCCGATCTCTGGGGCGGCGGTCATCAGCTTGACGTACATTTCGACAAGGTTCGCCACACCGATCGGCAGCGTGCCGTAGCGGAAATCTTGGTAAAAGCTCACGGTGGTGAGCGGCATCCCGTAGATCGTGAAGCTGTCCGCCATGAAGCGGACTCCGTTCACAGCGGCATCACTCTCCAAGCCGGTCGCAAATCCGCCGTCGCTGTATAGTTCAGCGCCAAAGTTGAACATGTACGGCGCGGTGAAGATGTAATTGCGCTGTCCTGCTCCGGCAGAGAGCGGCGTATTGAAGTTCATGCCGTAGCGCTGAAGCTCCGGCAGAATCTCGGTCACTTCACCCCATGTATGCGGTACAGGAATATTGAGCGAGTCCAAAATGTCGCGGCGGTAGAATGTCACCCACGCATCTTGAGTCTCAGGAAGAGCGTATACCGAGTCGTTGATGATGTACCCCAACAGCGCACCGGGGGCGAATACGCGAATAAACGAGTCAAAGTTGGGGAACGAACGTAAGTCATACAGCGCGTTGCGGATCGCTAACTCGTAAGGCTTATCCGTGCTCACGCCGAGCGCGATATCCGGCTGAATTCCGGCGGCGTTCGCCAAGATCAACTTGGATTCGTCCGGCATGATCGAAAACTTGACACGAATCCCCGTCATCGGCGTAAACGAAGTGTCCGCCATCAACTGGAGCAGGTTCACGTACTGGCGCGGGCGGTTCACCCAGACTTCGAGTTCGCCCTCTTCCGCTTCAGCCGATGACAGATACGGATCAGGCTGGAAGGAATAAATGAAGCGGCGAATATCCTCAAGGAACGAAGTCGTGAGCGGGATGGCTGGCGTCACCGGCACTTGATCGGGCGAATGGATCACGATGCGGTCAATCGCCAACGGTTGATTTTGCAGGAGCGGCAGCAGTGAGCCAAGCTGCTGCGCCGCCGATCCGCTGCCGACCGATAAGCGGCTCATATAGATCGGGATGCGGTCAGGATCAGTAGCGAGGAACAGCAGGTTATCAATCGCCATCTGATACGTAAGAATTTCCGGCGATGCGCTGCTTTGGTCAATCGCCAGCAGGGTTTCTTTGCCGTCGATCAAATCTTGCGCGATTCCCCGTAAGCGTTCCTCAATATCGGGGATGTAGTTCGTCATCTCCCATTCGCGGAACGGGTCAGCTTGGTTGCCCGTCAGCCCGCGAATTTCGAGCGCGAGATCATTAATTTCAAGCAGTGCCGCCTGAATCGCGTCGATAGCGCGCACATACGGCGAATTCGTCGCCTCGATGCTGATTACGTTGACGCCCGCGTGCAAGTACACACGGTAGGGCGTTTCGCCGCCGAGATGCACATCCGTCCAATCGGCAGAGTAGCCGAAGGGAATCGCGTTGAACTGCTCGAATGGGACTTCGCCGTTGACCGTGATTCGCCGGAACACCGTAAAGTTGCTGCGCGTATTTTGCATGGTGCGCAGTGTGATCGCGTACATGCCGTCTGCCGGAACGGTGAATTCATAATAGACGGCACTGCCGCTGTACTTCCACGTTTCGCCGCCGAGCGTATTCATCAACTGGCAGTAAGTATCATACGGCGTCACGGTGATGTTGCGGTTTGTCGCCGGACGCACCGACGTATCATTCTTGTACGTTGGCAGTTCCGCTTCGAGCGTCAGCGCAAAGTCGGATGCGTCGCCCGCTGATTGGGCGGCGAGATACGCTTCATAATCCGGGTAAGCGGAAAATGCTTGTACGTAGACACTGCCGAGGTACACCGATCCTTCAGTGAGCGCGAACTCAAGACGATGTGTGCCCGCCGTCAAGGTGACGAGCAGCGGATAGGGGTAGCTGAAGTTCACATCACGCGCCGCCGCTGTTGACCAGCGCAGTTCACGCTCTTGGCGGATCAGCGCATCATTACCGTAGCGATCCTTCGGGAAAACACTGGAAATGCTGTGGTAATACACCGGCAGAAGAAAGCGCTGTAAGGCGCTGATCGGGTAGCTGCCGTCGATGGTCAAGCGCGCTTCGGGAATGCTGGAGTCGGTCAGGGCGGCAGTATCAAAGGCGAGGGTGTATTCGCCATCGGCGGGGACGGTGACATCGAAGCCGACGACATCCCCTTGATCGATCAAGACGCTGGTTTTCGTATAAAGGAGCGCGGCTTCGTCTGAAGCGAGCGGCAGCCCGTAGGCGTCGGCGCGGACTTCAACGATCCGCTGTGTGGGAGCCATCACACCTTGATCCGGCTCGACGGTTAACCCGGCGAAGACGCGCGTCCCACCCGGTTGATCTTGCGCAAGCGGAACAAGCGACGATTCGGCGGTAATTTCGGAGGCGGGCGGTGGAAAACAGCCGATTCCGCCCGGTGTCTGCCCGTTGACCGATAACGGCACCAACGCCACTAATAGGGCTGCGACCGCAATCGCAAGCAGCACCACCCGCCTGATTAACTTGTTTCTTTTCGAGCGCATCGCCACATCTCCGGTCATGGGCAGCGATTCCGATCACGGGCGATTGCGCGATATCTTCCGCATCAATACCAGATATTGAGCGCGATCACTCGCAGAACTTCAGCAATCACTACCCCTGAACTCACACAACCCATCAAACTGCTGTATAAAACGCATTTTCGGTCAATTAAGAAAAATCACTTGCGGTTGCCTCTCTCCCACGTAAACGAGGAGAGGGGCACCACGAGCCTGTTTTTTTCCCTCACCCCACTTGCGTGGGAGAGCTTGCGATGCAAGCAGGGTGAGGGAGCATTGAAATTTACTCAGTCAGCGCGGCGCGGGCTTCGTCGAGAATGCCATTGGCGAATTCTTCGAGCTGCGGCGCAAGGTCGGCGTACTGGAAGGCATCCGACGCGATGTTGCCGAAGACATAGCCGAGGTTCACATCGAGCTGATCCGCGATATCAAGACCCGGGCGACCTTCCCAACGGGCATTGACGTATCCGGGGACGATCTTCGCCAGCGATTCGACCAAGCTGCTGTCGAGGTTTTCCAGCGCCTGACGCAGACCGGGGAGATCACCGACAAACGACATGTACAGGTCGACGGTTTCGGGGCTGATCGTGACCGGCATACGGGTCGGGACGACGCCAGCGGCGGTCGCGATTGCGGCTTCAGCCATGTAGCCTTCGGCGGAGAAGCTCATCCAGCGGGCGAAGTCATACGCCACATCCGGGTTCGCGGAGGTCGCGGACACAACGATGATGTCTGCAACGAGCGCCTGATTGCCACCGGGGATACCGAGGAAGTCCCAGTTGAAGGTTGCGTTCTGAGCAAAGCCGGGGACTGCCCAGCCGCCATCCCACACTGCGCCAGATTCTTGGTTCAGGAACAGTTCCCACGGTCCCGTCGCGGCGAAATTCGTCTTCTGTTCTTCGGTCAGCCCCTGCCAAGTGTGCAGGCGCATTTCGCGCGCCATATCAACGGCTGCGCGGAAGGCATCGGAGTTGTAGTTCATGTGTGTGCCGTCGAAGCTGAACCAGCCGAGGTTCGCATCCTGCGTGCTGGCATACCAGCCGAGGATCGGTTCCATTTCGTGCAGACCAAGAACGCCCTGCTCAACATTTGTGAGCGCAGCGGCGGCAGCAAAGAAGTCTTCAGCCGAGACACCGTAAGCGGGCGCATCGAGGTTGGCGGCTTCAAACAGGTCGGTGTTCACAAAGTAGCCCATGACGAACTGCGCCACCGGCAGACCGAGCACCACACCGTCATAGCTCACAGCGTCACGCAGAACCTGCGGCACATTCGCCCAGTCGGCGTCGCCTTCAACGCGCGCCGTCAAGTCAGCCGCCCAGTCGTTCTGAACATAGTAGGGGGTGTTGTCCGCCATCCACACATCCGGCAGTTCACCACGCGCCGCCATGTTGGTCAGTTTTTCGTCCCAACGACCATCGCCCGACATATCGACGAATTCAACCGTCACATCCGGGTTCGCTGCCACATACGCGGCGACGAGCTGGCGCTGAACGTTGTTTTCTTCTTCAGTGCCGACGTTCCAGTTGGCGTAGCGCAGAACGACGCCCTGAGCGTGAACCGGCATCATATTGATGACGAGAACGAGAAGGAGAGCTACTGCGGCGAAACGCGTTAATTGTTTCATTTCTTCATCTCTTTTGTGCTGTTTAAGGACGATAGAGTAATGCTTGTACAGCCGACACGATTCCTATCTGCTCGAATTCGTGAAATCGCCATAAGTCTGTTCTGCCTGCGCTTTCCTTTCCGGGTTTATGTCCCCATGACGATCTTGACAGCGTGCGATTGTCCGTCTGCAAAAACCGGGAGAAGATTGCTCGTGTAAGGCTGCCCGTCAACCATTACCGAGCGAATTCCGCCGTTCACGCGCTGGGGGTTGACGACTTCAATATGGTAGACCGCGCCTCGGAATTTGCGCGTGACTTTGAAGCCGCTCCAGTGCGCGGGGATAGACGGCTCAACGAGCAGCCCATCCACTTGCGGGCGAATCCCTAAAATCCAATGCGTGGCGACCCGATGCAGCCACTGTGCCGACCCTGTGTACCACGTCCACCCCCCGCGTCCGTAAAATTCGGAAACGGGTCCATCCACATTACCGGGGACGACGTAGGGTTCAGCCTTGTATGTGTCGATGTCAGCGCTGCGGTTGGGTGGGCAAATCTTCCGGTATACCTCGTAAGCGGTTTCCGGTTGATCCACCAGCGCATACGCCCAAACTGCCCATGTCGCGGCGTGCGTATAAACGCCGCCGTTTTCGCGCAGCCCCGGCGCGTAGCGCGTCACATAGCCAACATCCGTGCGCGGGCGGGTGAACGCCGGAAAATTGAGCAGCGTTCCGTAATCCCGCAGTAGATGTTCTGTCACCGATGCCATCGCGGTGTGCGCGCGGTCATCTTCCGCCGCGCCGCTGATCACCGCCCATGTGTTGGGCATCAGGAAGATTTTCCCTTCGTCATTGCTGCGCGAACCGAGCAGCAGTCCGTCGTCGGTGGTCGCCTGCAAATACCACGCGCCATCCCACCCGTGACGATTCAACGCAAGTTTCATGTCATCGCGGACGACTTGGCAGCGCTCGGCAAACTGTGTGTCGCCGCGCTGCTGTGCCAGCGGGATGAAGTTCCCAAGGATCATGTACAGGAATTCGGCAACCCAGAAGCTCTCGCCCCTCATTTGATTGCCGACCGCGCTCAAGCCGTCATTCCAGTCGTGATCCCCCATGAGCGGAACGCCGCGCGGCGAGAAGCGCGTGAACGAAAGCGCAATCGCGCGCTTGCAGTGCTCGTAGAGCGTTTCGGCGGGCGCGTTGAGGTACGGAACTTGTTCGTCAAGGATCGCGTAGTCGGCGGTTTCGTTCAGATACGCATCAAGGATGAACGGCATCCACAGCAGATCGTCGGAGCAGTTGGTACGTGGTCCGCCGCCGCGTATCGAGAACCACCAGTGAAGCACGTCGCCTTCGATAAACTGATGCTCGGCGTGCATGAGAATCTGTCTGCGGGCGAAGTCCGGCTCGCTTTCCAAGAAAACCTGACAGTCTTGTAATTGATCGCGGAAACCGTAACCGGCGGAGACTTGATAGAACGCCGATTTTCCCCACAGGCGGCAGGAGATCGCCTGATATTTCGTCCAGACGTTGGTCATGAAGTTGAACGCATCATCCGGCGTTTCGACGTGTTCCGCGTCGATGAAACGTGACCAGAACTGATGCACCGCTTCGAGCGCGCGTTCGCTTTGGGCAACTGACGTAAACCGCTGGATGAGTTCATAAGCGTCTTCGCGGTCATTTTCCGCCGCGCCGAGCGTGAACACAACCGTTTTGGATTCGCCCGGCTGGAGCGTGACAGCGACTTGCAGTGCCGCGATCGCGTCGGTGAAGCGACCTTTTTTGCCCGCCAGCGTCGCTTCGATCATCGCTTTGGGGCGGTCATCGTTGTTGTACAACCCTAAGAAAGACTCTTTGTCGGTGTCGAACGATTTGAGCGGTTCGCTCACCGCCATGAATGCGGTATAGGGCCAGTCGATGTTGTTATGGCGTCCCTTATCGTCCGCAAAACCCCACAGGCATTTCCGCGCAAACACCGCTTGGGCGCTCACATCTGCCGAGGTTTCGATGAACAGCTTGTGGAATTCGCGGTGTTCATCCGGGGCAAAACCGAGCAGCCATTCCGCATACGATGTGACATCAAGTTCGCGCGTTTCATCGCTGCGATTTGTCAGCGTCAAGTGAAAGACTTCAACCGGAGCGTCCGCCGCCACAAACACGGTCAGCACGCTTTCGATATCTTCAACTTGATGGATGAAGCGGGAATAGCCAACGCCGTGAATGACTTGATACTGCTGGTACGGGTGCATGACGGGCTTGAATGCCGCTGACCAGTAGGTATTGCGCTTCAGGTCACGGATGTAGAAATACTTGCCCCAATTGTCTTTGATCAGGTCTTGGAAAGATCGCGTAATGCGGTTTTGCCCCGCATTCCCGCGCCAACTGTAGCCGGAACCCGTCTGTGAAATCATCATGCCGTAATCGCCATTGCTGATGACGTTTCCCCACAGGCGAGGCGTGTACGGCGTGCTGATGACGTACTCGCGTCCGTTCTCAGCAAACCAGCCGTAAGGGTTCTCGAACTTTTTATTCATGTCACCTCAGAAAAGAAGGCGCAACTTTACTTTTCAACGACTTTCAAATAAACTAACTGATGTGAAGTGAAACGGTTCACTTCACTATGATTGAATGTACCATGCTTTTTTGCGCTGTCAACAGTTCGACTTGGATAGTTTTCACATTTTGCACGATGACTTTTGCTTTATTCTGAATCCATACTAGATGAATCGAAGCCGGGCGGCGGAATCAAGCAGCCCAAAGCAGATTCTGAGCGCAAACCATGACCACGATTCGAGATGTAGCCAAACACGCTGGCGTGAGCGTTACCACTGCTTCATATGCGCTTAACGACACGGGGAGTATTGGCGAAGCCACCCGTAAGCGTGTCTTACAAGCAGCCGAAGAACTCAATTTTCACCCGAACGCGTTTGCGCGTCACCTGAAACGCCGGAAAACCCAAACGATCGGCGTGTTCATCTCCAGCTTTGGCGGCTCGTTTTACGAAGAAGTGCTGGAGGGGATTCACAGCGTCATCCTCGACAGTGATTACGAACTGCTGGTTTGTCCGCAAAGCCGCTCGACACGCCGGATTCTCCTCCACCGCCAAGTGGACGGCGCAATCGTGTTCGATCCGGTCATCCCCAGCGAAGCCGTCATGAAACTCGCTTCACGCCGCTTCCCAATCGTGGTGATGGATCGTGCGGTTCAAAACGAATTCATCCTGCCGCTGCTGCTGGATAATCCACAAGGCGTTCGTGAAGCCTTTGCCCATTTGTACGCTCAAGGGCTGCGCAAGCTGTCGTTCGTCGCCGGTGCAGTAGAGTCGTTCGACAACGGCGAACGGATGGCGACGTTTCTATCCGAAGCGCAGCAGCATGATCTTCAGATTTCGGTGTATCAGGGGCATTTCACCGAAGTTTCCGGCTACGAAACTGCAAAGGCGATCATCGACTCGAACGTGCTGCCGGAAGCGGTCTTTTGCGCGAATGATCAAATGGCGATCGGTTTCTTGCGCGCTATGAAAGAATGCGGATTGAATGCGCCGCGCGATATTGCCGTCGTCGGTTTTGACGACATCCCGCTCACGCGCTACATGCAACCGTCGATCTCGACCATCGGCGCATCACGCTTTGAGTGGGGGATGACGGCGGTGCGCCAGTTGATCGATTTTCTCGAACACGAGACGCCTTTCGAACCGCACCGCATCCCGACTCGGTTTCTGGCGCGGCAGTCATCTACGCTCAAGTGATCAGCCTCCTATATGGAGATGCAAATTGATGGATCGGTTCGCGCTTCTGGATCGTGAGCTGCAAGGCTCGATTGACTTCTTTCTCGACTTTACCAACCGTGACCCGAACAGTGCGGGATACGGCTTGACCGTCGATGCGACCAAAAAACCCAATATCGCTTCTATCGCTTCGACCGGATTCGCCCTGTCCGCGTGGGTGATCGCCGCCGAACGTGGGCTGATGCCGCGCGAACAAGCGCTGGAGATCGCGCGCGGAACGCTGCACACGCTCCTGCACAACGTCAGCCATCATCGCGGCTTCTTCGCCCATTTTCTTGATATGCAGACAGCACAACGGCGGGGCAAATGTGAATACTCGACGATTGACACCGCGCTCTGCTTAAACGGTGTGATCACGGCGGCGGCATATTTTGACGATGCGCGCGTGCGACAGATGGCGGACGAAATCCTCAATCGCGTCGATTGGCAGTTCATCGTCTTCGAGAAAGACGGTAAGACGCTATTTCGCATGGCGTACAACCCGGATCGCGGCGGCGATTACGTGCACGGCGATCCGGGCTACATCTACCAATGGGAGATGGCAGCCGAACAAAAGATGATGTACCTGCAAGCCGCCGATCAGCTTGATCCCGATACGGCGCGGCGGCTGTATCAAGGGTTCCGGCGTGATACGGGTATATTCGACGGGCAGTCGATCATCATCAACCCCGGCGGCAACTTATTCGCGTACCAATTCAGCGAAGCATGGCTCGATACGCGGGCATACCTTGATCCTGATGGGATCGACTGGTTCAACAACACGCGCTTGGCGACATTGGCGAACCGCCAATTTTGCGTCGATCACGCGGCTGAGTTCAAAACTTATGGCGTGAATAGTTGGGGAATCAGCGCGGGAGACAGCCCTTGGGGCTACGACGTTTCCGGCGCACCCCCCGCACTTGAAACACCAAAGCCGAACGGCACGGTGTCGATTTACGGCGCGGTGTCGTCGCTGCCATTCGTCCCCGATTTGACGCTCGACATGATCGACTATCTCTACCGTGAGCATCCGCAAACATGGGGAAAATATGGCTTCTTCGACTCGTATAACCTGAGTGTTGATCCGGCGTGGTACAGCAGCGCGATCTACGGGATCGACAAAGGGTGTTCGATGCTAATGGTCGAAAATCACCTGAGCGGGTTGATCTGGAATACGTACACCAACAGCCCGACGATTCAAAAAGCGCTGGCAGTGTTGGGTTTTCAGAAGCGTAATGGGTGACCCAAGGACAACCCCACAATGAACACATTCACCGTCAAAGATGGTCAATTCTGGATCAACGATCAACCGCAGATGCTTCAAGCGGGCGAATTCCACTATTTCCGCACCCCCGCCGATCAATGGACGCACCGGCTGGGATTACTCAAGGATGCCGGGTTTAACACCATCGCCGCGTATATCCCTTGGCTGTGGCATCAGCCGCAAGTTGGCGTGTCCGATGTGGACGGGCATACCCATCCGATGCGCAATCTCGCGGGTTTTCTCGATCTCGCCGCCGAAATGGACTTCTGGATCATCGCCCGCCCCGGTCCGTACATTATGGCGGAGACGATCAACGAAGGCGTGCCGCCTTGGGTGTTTGAGCAGTACCCACAGGTGGCGTTCGTCGGTCAAGATGAAAAACCGCAGAATGTCGTCAGCTATCTGCATCCCGATTTTCTGACCTGTGTCGAAGGCTGGTATCAAGCGGTGTTTGAGGTCTTATCGCCGCGGCAAGTCTCGCGCGGCGGCAAGATCATCATGATCCAGCTTGACAACGAAATGGGTATGATCCAGTGGGTGCGGAATCTGGTCGACATCAACCCGGATACGCTCACCCGTTTCGCCGCTGATCTGCGTGAGCAGCACGGCAGCCGCCTCAGCCAATATTACCCCGCCGCCGACTTGATCGCGTTCTTGCGCGACCAGATCATGCATCCGCAGCCGCTTTACGCCGCGCGCTTGATCGAAGACTACCGCCGTTTTTATCGCCGCTATCTGCGCGACTACATGCAGCACTTGTGGGATCGCGCGAAGGCGCACGGTATGGAAGTCCTGCCCGTCGTGAATATTCACGGGTTCGGCAACGGTGGTAAGACTTTCCCCATCGGGCTGTCGCAGTTAGTCGATGTGATGGCTATGGAGGGCATGGTCAGCGCCACCGATGTATACCCGATGTTCATCGGTGAGGGGAATTTTCACCAGCTTGTACTGGTCAATGAGATGACGAAAGCGCTGCATAATCCCGAGCAGGCGCTGTTCTCGATTGAATTTCAAGCGGGTGGGAATCAGGATTTCAGCGGAGCGCAGTCGTCGCTGTATGACCTGCACAGCCGCTTGTGCGTCTCGTGCGGCATGCGCGCGATCAACCATTATCTATTTATGGACGGCGAAAACGACCCGATCCTCAGCCCGCAGAAGCGGCATAATTGGGGGCATCCCGTCCGCAAAGACGGTACGCTGCGCACCCATTATGCGCGTTATCCCAAACTCTCCCGCATGTTGAACACCTACGGCGCGGATTTGATCCGCTCACGCCCCAAGACGGTGACAACCATCGGTTTCATGATCGACGATTACATGACCGAGATCAACAATCCGGTCAGCCGCCCCGCTTCGGACATCCTCACGCACCAGCGCGACACGATCCTGTTTGACTTCATCGCGCGTGGGTTGGCGATCACGCACCGCCCGTTTGATATGGTTGAACTCTCCCGCACCGCGCTTGATCCGGCAAAAACGCCGCTCCTGTGGGTGATGATCGACAAGCAGTGTGATGCCGCAGTTCAGCAAAAACTCGTGGATTATGCGCGGGCTGGCGGCAAGCTGATCCTCGTTGGGCGCATGTGCGACCAAACGTTTGATCATGCGCCGTGTACGATTCTGCGCGATGCGCTCGGTGTTCAAAGCGTCCACTCTGACCCGCCGTTTACGCAAACCATCCTCCATATCTACAGCGACGACGGAATTCCCGCGTCGTTTGTCGAAACCTACGACGGCACGTTTGATGAAGTATTCGCGGACACGTCGGACGGATCGGTTGCTGGATTCATCACGCGGGTGGGGGATGGTCAGGTGATGATATTGGGCGCGGCATTCGCGGCGAACACGCTCGAAGACCTGCGCATTTTTGACGAAATGGCGACTCAGATGGGCTGTGAGCGTCTATTCACGACGAATGAATGGGCGGACGTGCGCCTATCCGTAGGCGAAAACGGCAGTTTCTTGTTCGTCAACAATTATCAAGATGATCCGGTGTCGCTCACGCTTACGATGGGCGATAAACCGCTGATGGGTGGGTATCCGATCACGCTGGCAGCGCGGCGCGGTGCAATCCTGCCGCTTGAGTGGCAGATCAAGCCGGAGATCGTGATCCACTACAGCACATCGGAAATTGTCGAGGTTGTGGACGCGGGCGGGCGGGTGACGCTCAAGACCGATCAACCTGAGTTTTACGCCGAAGTGAGCTTGACCGGGTGTCGCTGCGATGAATCGCTGATCGTGCAGCAAGTTTCACAGAAGCGGGTGACACTGCATGGGAAAGACGGAGTAATGGCGTTTTTTAAGTAGAGCATTCTCACTCCTCACCCCCTGCCCCTCTCCAACCTTCGGATGGAGGGAGGGGGTGAGGAGCAGTTAAAGCCGGAAAAGCTGTTGCCCGCTAAACCAAATTCGGAACGGGGTCTTACGGCTCTAAATCGAAGAGATCCATACGCGTCTGGGCTTCGTCGATGAACTGGAACTCATACATGTGACCCGGATCGCAGGATTCCGATGGGGAGGCATGGCGCTCTAGCAAGTACTCGCGGTAGTATTCGGCATTCGTGAAGTTTTCGTCAAACCGTATATAGAATTCCGCCGATGACCGCGTTCCGGACGAATACTCATAGGCGTGCCAGCGATCAGTTGACGGCTGCAGTGTGATCGTCTGCCAATCACCGCTGCCCCAACGGTACGTATAGATCACCGGGACAAGCGTCTGATTTCTGATGCACACGACCCCGTAGCGATAGGTGACGCTGGGTTCTTCGGGCTGTGTGACAGCGGCGAATAGTGTCCCCGCAAGATACTCATCCTCGTAGTACGAACCGATCCACACATAGTAGGTCGTTCCGGCGGACACATCGTAAAACGAGATTTGCGGGTTCAGCCCATTCACATCATCTTCGCACTGCCAGAAAAGCCCCGTGTTCACGACCATCGTCGTATCCGCGCCCACTTGATTCGCATCTGCCGTGAAGCTGATCGTCAGACTTTCCACGTCGTCCATGATCTCGATCACGACATCCGGGCTGGAAGTGGCGAACCCGTTGCAGTTCGTTGCGTTATTCAAGAAGGTATCAATCGAAACATCCCCTCCCGATACTATGTCTTTCGTACCGATGCGGGATGTACTACCAAAATAGAGTGTGCCGTAATTGGGAGTGAGATCTGGGTCAAGGTCTTGAGCGGAAATGCTGCTCAAGCCGGCGAACATAAGGACAAGGAGGGTGAGCAAAGCAGTAGTCCAACGGAAACGCATCGTATTTTCTCCTTAGTGGTGGGCATCGACGCAGTTTTCCTCGTATCTTGATCGCACCACCAGAGTAGTACCCCGTCAAGTTGCGTTCGTTAGGCTTTCTTAAGTGTTGTTTATCATATTGTATTAAGTGAGATATGGGTGATAAAAATTACATCCGGTGCGATAAGAAGCAAAAAGGGCGATCCGACATCGGATCGCCCTTTTTGCTTCTGTTTTTTCGCCGCTTACGCCAGCATTTCGAGCCGTTCGACTTCGACCGCTTCGCTGCCAACGACGATCACCTGCGGAATTGGGAAGCCGTTAAAGGCGGCGGCGTATTCGTTCGTGTACGCGCCTGTATCCCAGAACACCAACCGGTCGCCGATGTTGACTTCGGGAAGCTGAACACCGCGCGCCACCACATCGCAGCTGTCGCATGACGGACCCGCAATCGTGTACGTCATCAGCGGGCGATCCTCAGCGTCAAGCGCTTGCACGACAGGTGGGAAACCTTCAAATGTTTCCATCAAGCCGTTGAATACGCCAACATCGAGATACAGCCACGTCTGATAGCCCTCAGCGGTGCGGCGGATCGCCTTGCCTTCAACGGTGGCGAGCAAACGACCGCTTTCACCGACCATGCCGCGCCCCGGTTCAAGGACGAACAGGAGATCGCTGCGCACGGGGATATAGGCGTCAATCGCGTCCATCACCGCATCGGCAATTCCTTCGATGGTGGGGATGTCCGCCGTGTGATAATGCCCCGCCGGGAAACCGCCGCCAATATCAAGGAAATTCAGGCGATGCCCGCGTGCTTCTGCCGCGTACCATACTTCGCCGCAAGCGCGGATCGCGTTGACCCAATTTTGCGTGTTCAAGCACTGTGAACCGACATGGAACGACAGCCCGATCGGGTTCAAGCCGCGTGCGCGGGCGAGATCAAACAATTCGAGCGCCAATTCAGCATCCACGCCGAATTTACCCGCCAGCGGGAGAACACTGCCCGTGTTATCAACCGCGAGGCGGAAATAGACATTCATACCCGGGGCGGCGTGTGCGATCTTCTCGATCTCGTCGGCGCTGTCCGCGACAACACCGTACACACCGACCTGCTGCATCCGCCGCAAAAACGACGGGGTTTTGACTGGGTTACTGCAAATGATTTGATCACCGCGCGCGCCTGCTGCTAACGCCTTGTCCAGTTCTGGTGCAGATGCGATCTCAAAACCTGAGCCTTGAGCGGCAAGCAGGTCGATCACTTCTTGGTTAGCGTTGGCTTTCATCGCGTAATAGATCACGCCGCGCGCAGACGCAGAGCGAAATGCGTTCTCAAAACGGCGATACGTGTGCGCAATATTCTCGAAATCGAGGACAAGCGCGGGGGTGACGACGAACGGATTGGTGAGCGTAGAGTCCAGACGAACAGTGTCCAACCGGACCACATCCTCCTTGCAGGCTCTCCTGCGATAGTCAATTGTCGGGCAAAAACAAATCTAAAGGTGATCGGGTATTCACGGGGTAAAAATGAGCGAAACCCAATCACCATTATAGGGAAATCCGTGATCCTGTATATAACCTACACCCCCCAATTTTAAGGGGGGTAGGGTATAGGTTTCTTTATGTTTCTGCGACGAGAGAAAACCGCATCGCATCCACGCGCCGTGCCGGGAATTCCACCCGATCCACGAAGAAGCGCAGCCCACGCCCGCGCAGTTTGATCAAGTAGGCGCCCAAGCGTGATCGGGTCTGAGTCTCGGCACGGTTGACCCATTCCGACGCGATCTCATCCCCGAACAAGCGGCGCACCTCATCGATCACGATGCTGCGCCATGCCCAGTAATACGCCATTTGATGCGCCAGCAGCAGACGGTGCATTTGACCATCGCGCATAGGCGTCATCACGGCGGCAAGTAAGCGCTCTAAATCGACTTCCCACGCGGCAATCGTCGTCAAGTACACGATTGTGTTGGTCAGCGCTGGCAGCAGATCGGGATCGGCACGTTCGGCGCTCCAGCGGCTTACCTCCGCCGCGCTCACGTCGAGCAGCGCGACTCGCTGTCCGAGTGCGGCACGTTCTTCAACCTGCTGCGCCGTCGCCGTCGGATCAGCACGGTGGACAACCAACACGGTATCCGCGTCATCAACGTTATCGACAAAGCGCACACCGTTAATTGTGTGATCAACCGGCTCGGTCGGGTACACCTTGAGCGTATACCCGCCGTTGAACACCCGCGCCGCCGTGACCGGATCGGCAGCTTCGGGGCGCGGCATGGCTGCCATCTTCGCGAGATGGGCAGTGTAATCAAAAGCTTGAATCGTCATGGAAGTACTTTCTAACCGCAGAAGTCATTTCGAGTGAATCGCTTGCGTTTGTTACGAACCTCCCCCTAACCCCCTCCACTTCGTAGAGGGGGAATCCTGCTGAGCGCGACTCCCCACAGCCTTGCGAAAGCAGGGCGGGGTGAAAAGCAAGTTGCTTACCTGAGATCACCTCTGCGGTTCAAGGTGTGTTTAATCCCCGGCTGCCGAGTTGGATGCGCGGAACGCCTGCCAGTTCTCGCGCGGCGTCGTGCTGGTATCCAAGCGGATCGTGTCGCTGTTCATGAATTCGACCACCAATTCATGAAAGTGATGGACGCCGTTTTCATGGCGGGCACTGTAGCGACCTGTGTTATACGAACGGCTTTTCAGCCCGCGCTGAACATACTCGCAAATTTCGATGTCTTCGTACTGAACTTCGTCGGCAAACTTCACCATCGTGTCCATCACCGACTGATCGACATCGGTGCGGAAGTACCATTCAAACGTGAGCAGCGTCCGCTCCGGCGTGATCGGCTTGACGATGTTGCACGAGATGTTATCCGGGTAGCAGTCGATCATGAAGTTCGGGAAGAAAACATGATACTTGATGTAGTCGTTCGGTCCGGGGTTGGGGTAGCGGCGTTTGCTCACATGCCCGCCCGTCCTGACGTTGACGCGCTGTGTACTCTGGAAACGCCACGTATCGACATAGTAATCGTCTAAGTTCATCTCACGGTTGAGCGCGGGATGCGCCATCGGCACATGATAGCCTTCGGCGTAGTTGTCGATGTACACCTTCCAATTGCAGTCGATCAGGTATTCAGCGCGTTCGACCAGCCGCCATTCGCTCCAATTTAGCCCCGTTGTCGCGTTGGCGACATCGCCCCACCACTGCGCCAGCGGCGCGGCGTTCGGGTCAAGATTCACGAAGACGTAATTACCCCACGTATCGACGCGGACTTCTTTTAAGCCGTTCTGCGCAGGCTCAAATTCCTTCGTGCCGTCAAAGCCGGGGATACGAAGCAAACACCCATCGAGATCAAATGTCCAGCCGTGATACAAACACTGCAAGCTCTTGCGATTGCCTTTGCCGCGCGCGACGATTCCGGCGCGGTGAGGGCAGACGTTGTAATAGGCGCGCAGATTATTTGTGCCATCACGTAAGACGACGATGGGTTCGCCAACGACATCCGTCGCCAAGTAATCGCCGGGCTTGGCGAGTTCGTCCACGCGGGCGACACACTGCCATGTCCGTGCAAAAATGCGTTCCTGTTCCAGTTCAAAGACCTGAGGGTCAAGATACCAGCTCGCATCCAGCGTGCGAGCTACCGACACATCCGAATTGACAGCTTGGTTGGTCCAGACTTTTTTCATGCCCCAGAAGCCCCTTTGGTGAGTGCCCCTAAAAGCCGACAAATGAGGTGGGAGATAAAACAAAAGGCACAGCCGATTTTGCGCCATGCCCTTCTTTCTATGTATCCCGTCGCGGAAATGGTCAATCGTGGGTCACGCATCCATCCCCGACTGCTCGGATTTTACATGACAATTGGCAGCACTGGAATAGAGATTTTGTCCCCTTTTGATTCAGAATTTACCTTTACACAAGAAAGGTTTAACGGAATTCTATTGAACTACAGCCAAAAATCTGATAACGTTAATATGCTGCCTTTACGTATCTTTCGATGTCCATAGGAGCAACTATCACCATGAAACTCCTCCTCCGAATTCTTATCGCTGCCGCTTTTGGCATCCTCATTCTCGGTCAATTGAACACAGTCGAAGCAGACGCCGACGTGGACTCGTACGTCATCGGCTGCGAATCGTCGGTTTTCACCGGATCGTCAACTGCTCCCTACATTTATGTCTATATGTATGCTTGGGATACCTCAACGGAATATGTGGCTGTCTTCCCGGTGTCGGGTGATTTTGAAGTTGAAGTGTTATATGATGAGCAGGTCGATCACGCTTCGATGTATGTGATGATCTATGGTTCGACTGAAGGTGCAACTCAGTACGGCACTTGGGACAACGGCACGTATTTTGAGATTTACGAAATCAACTGCCAGCCCAATCCCGAAGGTCCCGGCGTCCCGTCTGGTTATGTGCTGCGCGGTATCGTCTGCGACACCCCGGTGTACAACAGCCCCGGTGGCAGCCCGGTTGGTGATGGTCGCGTTCTCGCGGGTCAGACCTTCTACGTTGATCCGACCCCCGTCACCGCGCTGGATGGCACGTCGTGGACTCGTATCTTCGTTAGCAGCCGCATTAACCCATATATCCCGACGGCTTGCGTGAACTAAACGCGCAACAGCGCGCACGATTTCAAAAATGGACGCGGCTTGCAGGAGATGATTCTGCAAGCCGCGTTTTTGTTATACCCTATAGTCGCACACACGTTTTATGATTCGCGTGAATTTTTGCACATCTTTTGTAGTAGAGTGACGAAACTATTGCTATGCTTATAAGAGGGCATCGCGTTTAAGGAGCACTCATAATGAATCGGATCATCAAAATCGCGCTTGTGGTTGTTTTGGTTTTTATCGTGTTTGGGCAGATGCTTCCTTCAGAGGCGGCTGCAACGGCGACCGGCACATACTTGGGCTGCGATGCGTTTCGTGTTGAGGGGACGACAGATGCGCCCTATGTGATGCTGAGTATGTACAACTTGATCGACAACATCTCATGGTATGAGATTTTTCCGATGTCCGGCGCGACCAGCTTCGAGCTGGAGATCACCTATCCGCTTCAAGACCCCGACGACCTGATTTTCTTCACTGTATCTGGCATGACTGCGAATGATCGCTATGCCTTTGATGGCGGTCCGGCGACCATTCTCCTCGCCACCTGCACTATGCCCATGCCCGCGCCTACGCTGCCGTCGGATTATGTCTTGCGCACGATGTTGTGCGATGTTCCGGTATACAATACCCCCGGTGGCACGCCCGTCGGTGATGGTCGCGTACTCGCGGGGCAAACATTCTTTGTCAGCCCAACGCCGGTTGATGCGCCCGATGGTACATCATGGACGCGGATTTTCGTAAGCAGCTACATCAACCCGTACATTCCTACCCAGTGCGTCGGCGGAGCGCCGTAAGCTGTGGTTTGATTTTGCCCTAAAACACGGCGAGCAGAGTCCGATCTGCTCGCCGTGTTTTTTAGCCCTTGATGTTCCAGTAGCGCCATGTGCCGCCAAGATGACCGAGCGTCGCCCGGTACGGCGTGAGCTTGAGCAAGCCGACCCCGGGATGCTCCGCTGATTTCCAGATCATGCCCGGGTCGTAACCGAGCGGCGGCGGCGTCTGCTTGAACCAGTTCCAGATGCGCTGTTTTTCTGCCACTTCCTCGATCCACTCCGCACGACAATCAAGTGTGATCGGCTTGATGATGTCGCGGTCATAACACAGGCTCATATACGGGCTGTGCGCAAGGTGATCGGCTTTCGGGCTGCTCCGGTTGGTGAGCAGCCAACCCATCGCAGTATCCCCGGAGCGCTCCCAGATCGGGTGCAGCAGGCGGACATGTGGGCGATTCTGCGGATCGACCGTGCCGACACTGCACCACACCTGCTCATGTGCGGCGGCGATCACTTCGTCAGCAACATCCACGAAACGTTCGATTACTGCCATTGGTTTTCCCTCACTCCTATCACTCGTCTTTCGCTAACGTTTCCGGCAGATCAGGCGTTGGCGTGTATTCCGGGAATTCATTGGCGGGGGCAAGCCAATATGATCGCCCGTTCCGCTCCCGGTTAAGATACCCGTAATCGACCAGATGCCGCCGCAGGGTCGCAAAATCCTCATGCACACTGCCGATAATCAGGTTGACTTCGCGCTCCGTGTAAGTGCGATCGTACACGAACATCGTTGCCAACCAGCGCAGAATCAACTCGACACGGTAGCGTTTTACACGCATCGTCGGCAGAAACTTCAGCTTTCCGTTTTCGGTCAAGTCGCGCAGCAGTTCCCGATCTGCCGGGGTGAAGCTCGACGGCAGGGCGTGAATCCACGAGTCGTCGGATGGCGGCGCTTCTGGCTTGTTCCACTGATCCAGTTGATCTAGCGCCTGTTTGAGTTCGTCGAAGCCGCTTTGGTTAACGCGGTAAAAATGCTGATTGCCTTCGGTGCGCAACCGAATGAATCCTGTTCCGTGCAGTTTTCCCAAATGGTGCGAGATGGTTGGCTCGGTCACTTGCAGGATTTCTGCCAGTTGGCTGACATTGTATTCACGCTCCGCCAGCAAAGCGCACAGCCGCAAGCGGTTTTCGTCCGCAAGCGCTTTGAGCTTTGCGAGAAGATAGATCTGTTCCTTGTGCAACATGATTTCACCTGACGCGTGTCTAATTTGATGTTCATCTAATTAGAAGTGTATCGACCTTACTGTGCTTGTCAAGAACAGACTGATTATTTTGTGGCACTAAGCAATTTGTGGCGCATCTGCGAAACGGTGTTTAGAATACCGTCCTGCTGCATTTTAGTGGATACGGGACAGTCTTTGACGCGCTGTTGAGTCTGCTGAGAACCCCTGTTACCCCGAAACGATTTGCGCTTCGTCGAACAGTGTTCCCCCCGCCTCAACCCCTGCCAAAACGCCCCGTCGTAACGGAAAGGGCATTGTGCATGCAGCTCGAAAAAAGTGATCTCTATCGGTTTCCGTGGTCGGGCAACGACAATCCGATCGGCTGGCTGGAGGTAACAGATAAGTGCAATACCTACTGCCGGGGATGCTATCGCATTAACGGGATGCAAGGTCACAAGTCACTGGAGCAGATCAAGGAAGAAGTTCAGCTCCTCAAGCGTTGGCGCAACTGCGATAACATTTCGATTGCAGGCGGCGAACCGCTGATCCACCCGGAAATTCTCGACGTGGTTGCTTATATCCGCAGTTTGGGGATGAAGCCGCTGATCCTGACCAACGGTATCCGCTTGGAACATGATCGGCAGTTTATGGTTGCGCTCAAGAAAGCAGGCGCGATTGGCTTCACCTTCCACATCGACAGCGAACAGGCACGCCCGCATTGGAAGGGCAAGACCGAAACCGAATTGTTTGAACTGCGCCAGCACTACGCGGATATGGCGCATTCGGTCGGCGGGCTGTTCACCAGCTTTGGGATGACGGTCTATCCCGGTAATATCGACTTTGTGCCGGAGATGGTCAAGTGGGCGAATAAGAATATCGACCGCGTTCACGGGCTGGTGATGATCACCTTCCGTAACGCAATGGAAAGCGCCTATGACTATTTCGCGGGCGGTCAGCGGATCGTGCCGGATACGAGCTATGTCGTCGAAGAAGGCGCAGCCCCGGAGGCTTACCTGACTTCGCAGGATGTATGTGCCAAGATTCAGGAGCACTTCCCGCATTACGCGCCGGCGGCGTACATGGGCGGCACACAGACCGAAGACAAGATGACTTGGCTGGTGGGCGCGCAGGTCGGTTCACAGCATAAGATGTACGGTTCGGTCGGCGCGCGGATGATGGAACTGTTCCAAGTGTATTATCACTTGAAGAACGGCGCGTATGTCGTCTATACGCCCAGCAACAAGATTCCGAAAATCGCGTTCTTGCTCGGCGCAGTTGATAAAGGTATCCGCAAGACATTCGCCGGGCTGTGGCGCGAAATCGTCCGCAATCCAATGGAACTGTTCCGCCCGCTGTACATGCAGAGCATCGGCATCATTCAAGCGCCGGATATGCTCGAAGATGGGCGCGTCGATATGTGCGAAAGCTGCCCAGATATGACGGTGTGGGATGGCAAGTTGGTGCATTCGTGCCGCATGGACGAATGGCGTTTGTACGGGAGCTATGTCACCGCACAGCCGCGCCAATCCGCCACGATCAGCGTGGACTCGATCCCGGTTGCGGACGCGAAAGTGGAAGTGAAAGCAGAATCCGCGGAAGTCGTCGGTAAATAGGCACACGCGATAAAACAGTAAGGACAGGGCATGCCCTGTCCTACTGCTACCGCGCCGAATCGACCACGCGGGAAATCCGGCGCAGCCAAGGGATCGGCAGGTGCTGGCGCAGCGCCCATTCCGCGATTGATTCGCGTATACGCAGTGGAATGATCTTCAGCGCCGTGATCGCGCTCTGATCCGCCAGACTCGGCGCGCCGTCGCGGTCAAACACTTTTGTCCCCAACACCGGATCAAACTTCCAAGGGTAGCCGCGCGGTCGCATGAGCGGCGCGAACGGCTGATCGTAATCGTTTTCGCTCAATACCTCGCCCGATTCCGAATACAGCGATAAATGAATATGCGCGCATTCAGTGGGCGCGATTGACCAGTGCGCCGCTGCGACCCGCTGTGATGTATTCGGCTGGATCGTCACCGTCGTTTCGCCGCTCAGTAAGACGTTGTTCGCGCTCCCGCTGACCTGCCAGCGGAGCACCGCATTTTCGTAGGTCTGCGGTGTGTCGTTGAACACCCACAGCGCAATCGGGCGTTTCGCGTTGTGTTCGAGCGCGGGAAGAATCGGTTGGGAAGCGCGGCGCAGTGCCGCATACCCGCCTTTCGGCACGCGCTGTGAATCCAGCACACCGCATCCGACCTGTGGCACAAGATCAGCCAGCCAGAAATGCACATAGCCCGCGCATGTTTCGGCGCGTAAACGGCGGAAATGCTCGATGTGCGTTTGGATCAGCGCGGCTTGATACGCCCAAAGCGAGGCGATCTGCCCGTCAAGATGCTGGAGGCGTTCCCAGACTTCCGGATATTGGCGCAGCGTGCTCGCGGCGGCGGGGGTTTCAAAGCCGAACTCAGTATTCAGCTTGGGGCGGTGCTGATAAATATCGGTGTAGCGCGTCGTCCAGAGTGCGCCGTAGTAGGTGTGCGAATCGCCGGAGCGCTCCCAATCGCCCTCCATTTGACCGGAGCAGATGAACACCGGACGCGTGCTGTCTTGCGCTTGCGCATCGGCGTACAGCGCCGGATCGGGTGCGTGATCGAGGTTGTGACGGCGCGTGAACAGCATCGTCGGTTCGTTGTGGCATGCCCATGTCATGATCGACGGGTGATTTTGGAGCATGGCGATCATGTCATGCTGTAAGGCACGGGCGCGGCGCTCGAAGTCGAGCGATGGGTCTTGCACCCAATTGAGTTCGAAATCTTGCCACACGAGCAAGCCTTGTTCGTCGCATAGGTCATAAACCTCTGGCGGCGAGACATGCACATGCACGCGGATCAAATTCAGATTTGCCTCCCGCGCAAGCGCGAGATCACGCTTGATCGCCTCCGCATCGACATGCGCGAGATACAGTCCCGGAATATACGATGTTCCCCGGATAAAGACCGGGCGATCATTCAGGCAGAATTCAAAACGTTCAGGCGACCGCTTGAGCGCTACCGTGCGCACGCCAAAACGTTCGCTTTTGCGGCTGATCGCGTGCTGATCGCCGTCGAGCAGCGTTACATCGATCGCGTATAAATTCGGATCGCCTTGATCCCAACTCCACCACAGGCGCGGATCGGGGATGTGCAGCGTTTGATCGACGGTGTGCGTTCCCGGCAGCAGCGTAAACGGAATACACGCTTCCGTGCCGCTCCCGTCGTGATTGTGTGCGCGAATGGTCAGCGCCAGCGTGCCGTGCCATTTTTCGTGGGTCGCATTCGCGGTGGTCACACGCACGTCGATACGTCCGCTCAGGTCGGTGTGAATGCGCACATGATCGACGCTGACGCCGTGATCGAGGATCAACCACACCGGACGCCAGATGCCAATCGGGTTGACGTTGGGCGGGATCACGCCTTCGCCGTGTTCGTACAAGCCCTTGATCATGCCGCGCACGACATGATCGGTGGGGTACGTGCCGTTCGGATCAGGCGCGTCCCAAGGGGCGCTTACGCGCACGGTAAGCGTATTTTCGCCGTTGATCAGATACGGCGTGATGTCGAGTTCAAACGGGTTGAAACTGCCTTCGTGCGTACCGAGCGCATGATCGTTGACCCACACTTCCGCAAAGTAATCGACGGCTTCAAAGCGCAGCCGCGCGCGGCGGAACGGGCGATCCGGCAGCGTGAACGTGCGTTGATACACCCATGCGCAGTCGTTGATCGCGCGCAGACGATCCCCCCAATACGGTTGATCGGGGTACAGCGTGGTTTGGATATGCGCGCATTCGGGGATTTGCATCCATGTTGCGGACAGCGCGCTCTCGGTGTACGGTCGATCCAGCGGGACGGACTGCACCTGCCAGCATCCGGTCAGGCGAATCGTCTCGCATCCGGCAGCATAGGTTTGGGAAGATCGAAGCATAGGCTCACGCGGCGCGGTTGTCAGCGCATCATCGGATAGGCAATTAGATATCCTAGCACTAATCGATGCGTAATCAGCACGCAATCTGTCACCCAGATCGTGATGAGGTGTCATGTTTTGCGCCAAGCGTATTTTCCTAGCGCAAACGCATCAAAGCTCCTCACCCCGACCCCCTCTCCAACCTTCGGTTAGAGAGGGGGTCGGGGTGAGGAGCTTTGATGCGTTTGCCCTATAACCTTGCTATTTGAGTCTTGTTGAACTGCTGTGAACTCTTTAGAATTCTTTTGACCCGCATTCTTGGAGTGTCTATTTGAATCCACGCCTGAAAAGGTTCTTTTCGTATTACAAGCCTTACCGCGCCCTTGTTGCCGCCGATCTGGTGTGCGCACTCGTCGTTGCGGCGGTGACGCTGATCCTCCCGCTGTGCGCCCGCTACATCACCGAAAGCGTCCTCGGCACGCCCGTCCCTGATGCGCTCGATAACATTCTGCGCGTGGGCGCGCTCATGGTCGGACTCGTGATCGTGCAAACCTTGTGCGATATCTTCGTCGATTATCAAGGGCATCTGATGGGCGCGCGCATGGAAAGCGATATGCGCCGCGACCTCTTCGAACACTTTCAAAAATTGTCGTTCCGCTTCTACGACGAACAGAAAACCGGTCAGTTGATGTCGCGCATCACCAATGACCTGTTTTCGATCTCTGAGCTGTATCATCACGGACCGGAAGATTTCATCATCGCGCTGCTGAAATTCCTCGGCGTGCTGATCATCCTGCTGAACATCAACATCGGGCTGACGCTGATCATCTTCCTGTTTCTGCCGATCATGGCGGTGTTCGCGTTTTACTCGAATAAGCGCATGAACCGCGCCTTGCAGCGGAGCTATGCGCGCATCGGGGACATCAACGCGCAGGTTGAGGACACGTTGGCGGGCATCCGCGTCGTCAAGTCGTTCACGAATGAGGCGGAGGAGACGCGCAAGTTTGCTCACGAAAACAATCGCTTCTTGGAGAGCCGCCGCGAAGGGTATTTGAGCGAGGCGTACTTCACCGCCGTGATCCGCGCCTTCACCCAGTTGATCCTGATCGCCGTGATCGTATTAGGCGGCGTCGGGATTGTACGGGCATCGCTCACCCTCGCGGATTTGCTCACCTATTTGTTGTGCGTCGGCATCTTGGTCGAACCGATCAACCGGGCGCTGAATATCGCCCGCCTTCTTGCAGAAGGCGTGACCGGATTCAGCCGCTTTATAGAAATCATGGAAGTCGAGCCGGATGTACAGGATGCGCCGGATGCAGTTGAACTGACGCATGTCGAAGGCAGGATCGAATTTCAGAATGTGCGCTTCCGCTACAAAGCTGATCAACCGGATATTTTGAAAAATCTTTCGCTCACGATCCACGCCGGGGAGTATGTCGCGCTGGTGGGGTCATCGGGCGTAGGTAAGACGACACTGTTTTCGCTGATCCCCCGCTTCTATGAGGTGAGCGGCGGCGCGGTCTTGATCGATGGGCGTGATGTGCGCACGGTGACGCAGCGCTCTTTGCGCGATCACATCGGCATTGTGCAGCAGGATGTGTATTTGTTCGCGGGAACGGTCGCGGAGAATATCCGCTACGGCAAGCCGGACGCCACCCGTGAAGCGGTGATCGCGGCGGCGCAGCAGGCGAACGCACATGACTTCATCATCGGGTTGCCGAACGGCTACGATACCGACATCGGGCAGCGCGGAGTCAAACTCTCCGGGGGGCAGAAACAGCGCTTGAGCATCGCCCGCGTGTTTCTGAAAGACCCACCTGTGATCCTGTTCGACGAGGCGACGAGCGCGCTTGACAACGAGAGCGAACGGGCGGTGCGCGAGTCGCTGGAGCGGTTGACACGCACGCGGACGACGCTCGTGATCGCGCACCGGCTTTCGACTGTGCGGAATGCGCGCCGAATCCTCGTGCTGACCGACAGCGGAATCGGTGAGGAAGGCACGCACGACGAGTTGATCGCGCGCGGCGGGGTATACGCGGGCTTGTACGCGCTGCAGTTGGAGATTTGAGGGTGATCCCCACCCCTCCCTCCATCGAAAGCGATGGAGAGAGGGGCAGGGGGTGAAAAACGCCTAATCCTCGAAAAGCTCAGGATGCAGATCAACCACGCGGCGCGGGGCGTCTGCGGGCATCACCGACGAGGCAACCTGAGTTTGCCCGCCCTTCTTGAAGCGGAAATCGCAGTAGACTGCGCCTTCGCCGATGGTGGTTGTGCGGATCAAGCCCCAACCGAGCGATTCGCTAAACACCCGGTCAATCGCGCAGATGTACGGCGCGAGTTCGAGCGCGTTTTGCGCCTTCAAGAACTTGACGATTGCACACTCGGTACAGTCGATCCCGAAATCGAACGTCTTGCCGTCGCTCGGCACAAGGTTGAACTCCCAGTTGCCCGGGTAGCGGCGCGTTTGTGACTTCTTTGCTTCGCTTTCGACAAACATGCGGAACATCGGCGTAAACCAGAACTTACCGACCAGATCACGCGCGGGGGCGGGGACGCGCTGGATGTACACTTTGGTGAAATCGAGGAACAATTCACCGATTTCTTCCAGTACATATCCCCGGCGCTTGAGGACGCGGTACATCGCCAACAGCCAGCCCGCGCTGGTCAAGCTGAACACCCAAGGGCTGGAGAAGCCGATGAACGGGAACTGCGGGATGATCGCGCGGAACTCGGCGCGCGCTTCGGCGCGGAACTCGGCAGCCTTCGCACTGCCAAACTTCTCCAACATCAGCGGACGCGCCGCATCGATCGCGTTTTCAAATTCGGCAATCATGCGCGGCATGCGCATCTGATAATAGATAGACGGGTAGTGGGTGAACGTCCGATCCGCGATGGCGCGCGCTGCAACTCCCGCTCCGATGGCGGCAGCAGCGTAGCCAATTTGTTTCCATTTGAGTGCCATACAGCCCTCCGATTCTACAAGGTATTACGCACCCATCCCTATTGTAGAATCGAAAACCGCCGCCATCGGATGACATCCGGCACGTTTATCCGCGATATGTTTACCCTTTAGGGGGCGGCAGATCACGTTTTTTCTCCCCTCTCTAACCGAAGGTTGGAGAGGGGTCGGGGGTGAGGAGCCGTACATCGGGGGAAATGGTGATTGCCAGCCCTTAGCTCCGTTTGCTGTGATCGACGGCGCGGAGAATGCGCAAATTCAAAATCACAAAGCGCCAGAACTGAAACAGCTTGGCGTTCATGCGCGACCGCATGGCATCCGTGATCTGGTAGTCGTTCGATGATGGCTGTGTCACAATGGATTTCCTTTCAAAGTCTGGTCTGAATATTCGCTTTATCCCCCCTCACCCTGCTTGCTGCGCAAGCCGTCCCTCTCCCACGCAGGTGGGGAGAGGGACAAAAGACAGGCTCACGGTTCCCCCTCGCCCCGTTTACGTGAGAGAGGGGGTCAGGGGGAGAGGGGATTTTGAAGATGGCTTCAAAGTTTCGTATCTTATTCCGGGATCAAGTTCCAGCCGATGCGCCCGCGCATCTTGTGCATCATGGTCGAATGGATCATGCGTTTCATCCATGCGCCGCTTAAACCCATCTCCATATGAGTCGTGAAGCTGTCGCGCCCGTTCGTCTTAGGGTAGGCGCGCAAATTCGGCACGACCGGATACAGGATCATCACGGCGGCGGAACCGTCCCACAGCGAGTCGCCCATTGACGCGATGCACGCCGCCACCATTTCCGTCATGCGTTCGCCGTGTGTCATCTTGTCGTGCTTGATCAAGCTGACGATGTTGAGCGCAACGATACGCCCGATCACTGCCGAAACCATGCCCGTGCGCGGCGGTGCTGCCGTGATCGCCGTGCCGTTTTTGGTCACATGCGGGCGCGCGATTGGTCCCGGCGGCGCGAACGCGATTCCGGCGGCGAAAATATTCGCGTAGGTCGGGTTTTGGTACGTCGCGGGCCACGCTTGCGGGGTTTTCACCAGTTCGTCATAGCTCAAGCCGTAAATGCCATCCACCGTGATGAATCCGGCTTTGTTCGTGATCTTGTCGGCAATATCCGAACCATCCGCGCCGATGTACTTGAGCTTTGGTCCACCAAAGCGCGGGATCAGCATGGCGAAGTCGTAAGGCGTTTCGCCGTATTCACCTTCGTAGTTTTCCCAATAAATCTTCGAGTCATCGACCTTGTACACACCTTTTTGCACTTCGTAGTCGATGCCGTATTCTTTGAACACCGCCTTGATAAAGGCTTCGCTCGTCAGCGTTTCATCGCCGTGCTTGACTTCGATTCCGCGCACACCAAAGTCCCCGACTTCGGCTTCGTTTGACAGCCACAGGAGTTTTGCTTTATCGCGCAGCCCACGCTTGACAAGGTCTTTGTGAATGTTGGTGATGTACTCGAAGCCTGCGCCTTGGCAGGTTGCCCCCGGGTGTCCCGTGCCGACCACGAAACGAACTTCTTCGCCGCGCTGAAGGCGTGCCACCTGTTTCTGATATTCCTCGTTCGCTTCAATCGCGTGATCCAGCGTGCAGATCGAGACGGAATGCCCGTGCTTGGGACCCATGCCTTCGGTCGCGTCGTAATCGAGGTTCGGTCCGGTCGCCACGATCAAATAATCGTAATCGACGCGCACGGATTGGTTGTCATCGGCGGATTCGACCATCACATAATTGTCGTCGGCGTGGATCGATTTGGCGGAGGCTTTCATGAAGCGGATTCCGCGCTTCTTATAGACTTTTTCGAGCGAGAAATGGGTTTTCTTCGGGTTCATACGCCCGACGCCTACCCAAACCAGCGAGGGAATAAATAAGAAATAATCGTAGCGGTTGATCACCGTAATTTCGTGATCCCGACCCAAGTTTTTGGCTAAGTACAGGGCGGAGGTGTGTCCTGCAAACCCCGCCCCGATGATGACGACCTTCGCCATTGCCTTCCCCTTCGTTGACCGCGCATGTCGATCCGACGGGGGGGAATACGAAATATTACGTCTGATGAAATATTCATAGCGGGATGTCATGGAAACTTACATGACGAATGTCTATCAGGTGCTCAAGAATGCCTCAAGCGCCTCAAGATAACGAGCGGGTTGTTCGTCCATCGGATCATGCCCGCAGTCCTCAAGAATCACAAAGCGGCTGCCGGGAATCTGCTCGTGGGCGATCTCCCCGTTGACGAGCGGCACAGTCCGGTCATGTCTGCCGAACACGATCAGCACCGGAACACGGATGCGCGCCAGATCGCCCGTTAAGTTGGCGCGGGGAATCTCGACCAGATCGCGATAGGCGGGGATTTCGATGCCGGGGATCAACGCCAATTCGCGCGATTCGCCCATCATCGGCACATTCCAGAAGTGGTGAAAGATCGGGTAATCGAAGATCGCGCGGTAGAGCGGAAAGCGTGTCGCAAAGCGCGAGAAATGCCAGATGCTGGGGAAGCGCGCCCCGACGGTAAAGACCGGTTGAATGATCCAGCGGATATAGGCAGATAGCAAACCAGCCGCCACCCCCGCCACGTCGATCACCCGTGCGATCCGGTCGGGGTAATGGATCGCCAAGTAGAGCGCGATCTGCCCGCCCATCGAATGACCGAGCACCGTGAACTTGTCCGCGCCCAAATGATCCGCCAGCGCGATCACGCGCGCCGCTTGCGCCGCAATCGAATAATCGCCGTCGGCGGGCTTATCACTGTGACCGTGCCCCAACAGGTCGATTGCGGCGAACTGCCAACGATCCCTGAGCGCATTCATGGTGTGATCCCAGATGCCGCCGTTCGACAGCCAACCATGCACGCAGATCACCACCGGCAGCGACGAATCGCCCCGTCGTAAGTAGGCGATCCGCTGATTTTGATGGGTGAAGTACTGTTTTTCGTTGAGAAATGCCGTGTAGGTGTAGGGCATAACCTAAGCCTGAGGTGGAGAATGCGTTTCGCTGCGATAAGGTTCAAGCGCGGCGTTGGCTTCTTCCATCGTGCGTACCATGATGATCTTGCGCCCTAATTCACGGTAAACGCCGAGGACGATGCGCGCCAACTGATGATAGAACTCAAACGGAGTGACGATGACCAAGAGACGGCGGTCAGCGCGCCCCATGTGAATCAGATTGCTGAGGTGATGAACCGCGCCTGCCGGAACGGCGTTGGTCGCTTTGCGCTGGTCAACCAGAACAACGGCTGCATGTCCGACTTGTTCGCGGAGCGCGATGGACTCTTGACTCGCCTGATACACTTCTTGCCATGTCCACTTGCCTTCGAATTCCCACCGGATGACCCGTTGGTTGTCGTCTTCCCAGAATACACGAATTCCCATCAGACGGCGCTTTCTGCATTGGTGAACGGATGGTTGATTTACAGGACATATCTTGTCAATTGTAGCGCGAAGTTGACGATAGCACGTTAGAACACATTAACGAAAAGTCGAAAATCTGTAATAAACGGCAAAGACGCCGATATTTGTGGAAAGGTTCAAGCGATAGTGAAGTCGATCACGATAATTCCGGTGAGTGCTCCGGTTATGAGCGCTGCGTTTCCGCTCGTCGATACCTTCATGAATGCGTTGCGCGAGGCGAACGAACGCCTGCAAACCGGGGACGTGCTGGCGATCAGCAGCAAGTACACGGCGATCAGCGAGGGGAGGGTGATTCAGCTTGATACGATTACGGTCAGCGTCGAAGCGCACCGTCTCGCGGAACGCTACCATATGAATCCGGTCATGGCGCAGTTGGTCATGCAAGAAGCGGATCACATCTTCGGGGGGATTCCCGGCTTTTTGCTCACACAGAAAAACGGGATCATCTCCCCGAACGCGGGGATCGACCGTTCGAATATTCCGCCGGGGTATGCTGTATTGTTCCCGAAAGACCCGTATGCCAGCGCCGCCCGCATCCGCGCCGAACTCCAAGCGCGTCTGGATATTCGCATCGGTGTGATCCTCACCGACAGTTGGCTGATGCCGGGGCGCGCCGGAACGACCGGAGTCGCGCTGGCGACGAGTGGGTTTCAACCGCTGGCGGACGAACGCGGCAAACCGGATTTGTTCGGGTCGCCGCTGCTGGTCACGCGCCGCAGCGTTACCGATCAGATCGTTGCGGCGGCGGAATTGGTCATGGGAGAACGCGACGAGGCGACTCCGTTTGCCATCGTGCGCGGCGCATCGGTCACGCTGACCGACACGCCGGTTGAACAAAGTGATGTGATGATCGACTGGAAGGACTGCATTTATGTGCAGTCGCTCACGGCGGGGTATTTGAACGATTAGGGACAGGGCATGCCGCGGAAACGCGGCATACTCTGTAACTATTATGTGCGATTGCAGACGGGCGAGAGTACACCGATGACCATAGGCATGCGTGATACAACCCGCCTCGATGACTTATACACGGCAGTTCTAATACGTATCGAGGCAGATGATCTCGATGGCGCACTAGATCTCTATCATGCCGTTTCTAGCGACGTTGCCAAGCTTGACTTGCTGCATCGACTCCATAGTGCCAGTTCAAGGATTAGCTTTGTTGACCTTGACTTTGCCCTTGATCTTGCGCTTGCCCGTGCGCGTGCCCACGCCTATGCCCTTACCCGTGCGCTTGCCCGTGCGCTTACCCATAACCTTGAACTTGACCTTGACCGTACCCATGCCCGTGCCCGCGCCTGCGGTCGTGCGCTTGCCCGTGCCCTTACCTTTGCTGATCGCGCATCTATACCGGAGCTGCAAAAGCAGATCACGGATGCTGTTCGACTGAATCGCTTTATCGTCGCGGCGTTGGGGAGCTATCAGAAACCATAGGCTTTGAAGGCATGGATCGCCTCAGCCGGAAGTGCTGAGTGATGATTTGGCACCCTATCTGCAAGGACTATTCGATTTGCAGCGGCAGGACGCCGCAAATGCCAACCGCACTGCCGGAATTCGATCATGTGCCGGGGAAAAACAGAGACGGGGGATAGACAGCACCTCGCCATGCTTAAACGGACATACCTTTGAGGCGCGGCAGTTCGTAACCACCGCACCTCAGAGCAATGATTTAGGGATCACCCCACAGCGGCGTAATACCCGCATTCAAAACTGAGCAGATCGGCGCGGATAAAGCCTTCAAAGCCGTTCACCGCGACCGCGTACCACACGCCGATCATGCCGTCGATCACGACCGGATTCCGGTGCGGCAGGATCGTCAGCGCGGGACTGCCTTCGCTCGGTTGTGCGCGCACATACACCATGCCGCGCGTGACCGGCAGGCACGCCCCGGTCTGCTGAAGCCAAACCCCCGGCGCGTAATCCGGCAGCGGCGGCAGCACGCGACCAGAAGCGGTCACGATTTGACCCGGCTCTGCTGGCTGCGCCGACGCGATCATCTCGGCTGCGTCAAGCGTGATCAGCACGAGCGTTCCGAACTGCGCCACACCCGCGCACGTGAACCCCGGCATATCGGCGGCGTTAAACGTCCCCAACCAGACAGGCTGGCGCGGAATACCGACGAGCAGCACCATTGTTCCGGTGCCGCGCAGACAAATCGAAACGCCGTTCGGCGCGGCTAATCCGGTCGTGCTGAACACATCGACTGCTTGCAGCACGCCTTGATTCAGCACTTCTTGCACGCCGATATGCCCACTTCCGGCGGGGAGCATCCCCGTCCAGCCTGTGAACTGACCTTGTACGCTCAACGGGCGGCACCACACCTGCTGGCGGATCGTTTCTGGCACGCCCGCGCGCAAATTCGAAGTCGATAAACCGTTGTATTCGCTGCACAGCGCCGCGCCAGGGAGATTCGGATCGACGGCGTAGTTGGCGGTTTCGGTCGAAAACACCGTCTCCCACGCCGCGCTGAGTCCGGTGCTGTCCGTCAGCACCACGCGGATCGTGTACGTACCGGTGACGGCGTAGGTGTGCGCGCCGCGCACCACATAGCCTTGAACCAGTCCCGGCTGTGTCGTGCCATCACCCCAATCGATCAGCGCATAATGAGTGCCGCTGTTGGGATCGGTGAACGGCAGCGACAGCGTCACAAGGTTGTAATCGCTGGAAACGCTAGCAGTGTTGACGTTAAATACAGGGGCGCTGCCCGCTTGAGCGGCGGCAGGGAAGGCGGTGATGAGCAGCACGAGCACCACAAATAAGACCGTTTGACGTGTCATAGGATAGTCTCTTTCTGCACGTTTACACGCTTGATCATGTTCCGAAACAGTATAGCGATCACCAGTGCTAAACGGGGGATAAAATCACGTTTGTATAGATAGGGAATAGGTACGGGGTCGTACGGCGCGTTCGCCGGAAAAGTGCACAACGCCAACTCATGCTATAACCATGCGTAGGCGCTGAGGTTTTCATCCCACCCCTACGCCGACGAACCTTAGCGCTGTACCCGTTCGAGTTGATGAAGCTAGGGGGCACGCATGAACGGTTCGATGCTGACGAGCGCTGACAAACGCGCGCGGCTGGCAGTTTCCTTGATCTTGATTATCGTGTTAGGCGGTGCGGCGAGCGTAACCGCCGCTGTCGGGGTTGCCAACGGCTATCCGGAAATCTGGTTAGGCATTGTCTGGTCAGCGATACTGCTCGGAATTTTCGGGATCATGGCGGCGGTGCGCTGGATACCCAGTTCCCCGGCGGACGGGGAGTGCGCGTCTGCACCCTGCTACTGCGAGGCGTACTCCGAGGGCATCGTCAAGCAGCCGATCAACGTATGGTCAACGCTGGCATGGATTTTGTCCGGCATGGTGATCTTGTACATCGTATGCGATGAACGGGCGCGCGGTGTGGTCGGCGGTCCGATGACGGGTACGACGATGTACGCGCTCCTGTACGTGGTGATTGTGATCTTCATGGGACCGGGCAGCGCGTATTTTCACGGCTCAATGAAGAATTGGGGCGGCTATCTCGATTCGCTCTCGATCCACCTGTGGATTCTGTTCAGCTTCTTGTTCACGTTGTTCACCCTGTTCACGATGGGGGCGGGAACGACGATGCTCGATCAAGGCTGGCAGATCGCGTTCTTAATCACCTTTCTCCTTGTCGGGATCGGTGTCGCGGTGATCGACTGGCGCAGCACCGGATTCCGCGAAAATTTCTCGATCATCGGCGGTGCAGTCTGGGGCGTGTTTGAACTCGTCGTGTTGATCGTGCTGGCATCAACGAACGCCCCGGTTCAGCGTGCCGAGTGGTGGTGGTTCGTGGCGGCGATCGTGGCGCTGGGGTTGGCGATCCTGATCTGGAAGCTGTCGGACACAGGAGGACCTTGGTGCGCGCCGCGCAGTTGGTTACAAGGTCACGCGATCTGGCATCTGCTCACGGGCGCGGTGACATTTTTCGTGTTTTTGTTCTTCCGCAGCGTGTAAAGGCTTGAACCGCAGCGGACGCAGAAGATCATTTCTGTCGCTTTGCGTCCGCTGCCTTTCTTAATCTACTGTCGCGCCGTAATTGAGCGCCAGCAGCGAAAAATCGAGCAGGCTGATCAATCCATCACCGTTAAAGTCCGTGTTCGGGTTGAAGCGTGGATGTCCGGTACTTGTGCCGAATGCCCCCGCGAGGCGTGAGAAATCGAGCAGATCGACACGCCCGTTGTTGTCCGCATCGCCCGCACGGAGCACGCCCGCATAGAAATAGTTCGCGCCGGGAGCGACAGGAACGTCTTGTACAGACAAAAGAAACGTTCCCGATTCCGCAATGATGATATTCGTAGTGGCATCCACAGGCAGGGGATCAATCGTGATACGCCCGTACTCGTCCAATTGACCGGGGTGTAAAAACCAAAACTCGCCGCCGCTCGAGATATCGATATTGACGGATGCTGCCCATTGGGGATGCGGCGGCGCGGGGCGTCCCTGCAAACCGATCTCAAGTGTCAGCGAGGACGGATAGAGGGTTTCATTGTTGCAGTTCCAAGGCTCACTCATGGTCAAATCCGTCCCGTCAATTTCAAGTGAGTAATCGCCGATTTCCGATGCCATGACGATCAAGTAGAACATGCTTGGCGCGTTATACGTGATCGCTGTTTCGGGGTTGTCAAATTCCCAGTCAAGACCCCAACCCGAAAATGGATTAGGCGTATTGCCCGTCAGGAAGAGTTTGCCGCCGTCGGGAAGCGTTCCGTGTACGCGAACGACCCCCCCGTTCGGCCGGTTAATCTGAATCACCTCATGGTATGAGTTCCGGGGATTCGCATCACACGCTTCGAGTGTGCCATTCACCACATAGTGATCCTCAAAGGGTGGATCAACCGTCAGATGGATGCCTGCTGAATTACTTAGAATGGTAATTGGGTCACGCGCCGAGATGTCCAGCCCTGTTGTCGTTCCCGGTTGTGCGCCCGCCGATGGTGAAAAAATCAGTCCATCGAGCGCGGCGTTCACGTCGGCGTAGCTGCCGTAGAATTCCATCGATCCATCAGCGGTGCCGTCACCGAGAGTAAATGTAAGACCGTTCGTTCTGGAAAGCGTCGCTGTTGCTGGGCGGGGCGTATAAAGACTAACTCTCAGCGGAAGCACGGTGTCGTCAATGTCATACACGACAAACGGTTCAAGATTTCCCGGTGCGCCATCCATGATCAACGGCACACCGGGGGAGCGGGTCAGCATTGGATAGCCGGGTTCATACGCATCATCCGGGTCAGTGACGCGGGGGGTGTCGTCTACAGGGGTGATCGTCAGCGTGACTGTACCCGTGTCGCTGTTTGTGCCGTCGCTGGCGCTGAACACAAACGAATCCATTCCGTTGTAGTCCTCATCCGGTTCGTAGGTGAGATCATAATGCGGGTTGCCGCTCAGCGTGCCGTGCGCAGGCGGCGTGATTATCGTGAGGGTAAGGGGATCGCCGTCCGCGTCAGTCGCGGTCAGCGTGATGGCGAAAGGCTCATAATGATCTTCGTATAGGGTGAATGCGCTGTCATAGGCAATCGGCGGCGCGGCATTGACACGCCCTGCAAAAGGTTTGGCGAATCCAAGGACGATTAGAAGAAATGCGATGACCCAACTGATGAAGCGCCCGCGCATGGCAGCCCTTTCGCATTGACTTATCGCTTATAAGAATACCTCGCATTCATAGGTTTGATCCACAAAAAAACGCGGAGCGCGCAGAGGTTGATTCCTTCTCTGCGTGCTCCGCGTTCTCTGTGGTGCTTAGTGTGACCGTCTTTTACTTCAACTCCAGCGACTTGCTGCTGATCACATTCGCCGCCAGTGTGACAAATTCATCAACCGGGAGCGCCCCCAAGTCCTCATCCGTCCGCAAGCGCACGCTGACCGTCCCGTTTTGCGCGTCACGGTCGCCCATGATCAGCAGATACGGAATGTGGCGTTCGCGTCCGGCGGCGATCTTCGCCTGCATCCGGTTCTTGCTCGCATCAATTTCGACGCGCATCCCGCGCGCGCGCAGCTTGTCCGCCACGCTGTTCGCGTACTCGACATGCCGATCCGTGATCGGGATCAACAGCGCTTGCACAGGTGACAGCCACGCCGGGAATACCCCCGCGAAGTGTTCGATCAAGATGGCGACGAAGCGCTCGACACTGCCGAACAGCGCGCGGTGGATCATGATCGGGCGTTTGCGCGTGCCGTCCTCCGCCACATACTCGAGTTCAAAGCGGGCGGGCAGGTTGTAATCGACCTGCACCGTTCCCAACTGCCATTCGCGCTTGAGCACGTCGCGCAGCACGAAGTCAAGTTTAGGACCGTAGAACGCTGCTTCACCCGGTTCGACTGTGTGCGGCAAACCGAGGTCTTCGCACGCCTGAATAATCGCGCTTGCCGCATCATCCCACAGCGCATCATCCCCGACGTATTTGTCGCTTTCGGGATCGCGTGTGCCGACGCGGGCGCGGAATTCCGTAATGCCGAGCGTGCCGACCACATGCTGGAAGAAGCGCACGACTTCTTTAAACTCGTTCAGCAGTTGATCCGGCGTGACGAAGATGTGTGCGTCATCCTGTGTGAAGCCGCGCACCCGCGTGAGGCCCGTCAGTTCGCCGGATTTTTCGTAGCGATACACCGTGCCATATTCACTGTAACGCAGCGGCAGTTCACGGTAGCTGTGCATCTCGCTTTTGTAGATCATGATGTGATGCGGGCAGTTCATCGGCTTGAGCATGAACTCCTCCTCATCCACCTGAATCGGAGAATACTGGCTGGCGCTGTAATATGGATAATGCCCGCTCGTCTTGTACAGGTTCAGGTTGGCGATGTGCGGCGTCACGACGGGTTGATACCCGCGTTCGATCAGCAGATCTCGCAGCCATGATTCGAGCGTGTGGCGCAGCATCGCCCCGGCAGGTTTCCACAGCGGCAAGCCCTTGCCCACCAACGGACTAAACGTGAACAGATCGAGCTTTTCACCCAAAATGCGATGATCGCGCTTCTTCGCTTCTTCGAGCGCGTGCAGATACTCGTCCAGTTCGGGTTTCGTCTCAAACGCCGTGCCGTAGATGCGCGTGAGCTGCGGGCGTTTTTCGTCACCGCGCCAATACGCTCCGGCGGGCAGTTTGAACGTAATGCTGAGCGCGTCCGGGTTGATTCCCGCCGTCGTTTCGACATGCGGACCGCGACACAAATCCGTGAACGTATCTTGCGTATAGAAGCTGATCTTCGCGGCGGGTTCTGCGATGCGGTTGCCGTTTTCGTCTTCGCGCCCGTTGACCAGATCTTCGATCAATTCGAGCTTGAACGGCTGCCCCTGAAACTGCGCGCGGGCTTCATCCGGCGTCACTTCCCGGTACGTGAACGGGTGATTTTCCCGAATGATCGCCTTCATCCGGTCTTCGACCCACTGCAAATCTTCCTCCGTGATCGCACGGGGGAGCGAGAAATCGTAATAGAATCCGTCCTCGATGGGCGGTCCAATGGCGATTAATGCTTCAGGGAAGCGTTCGAGCATCGCCTCCGCCATGATATGCGCCGCCGAGTGGCGGATTCGATAGAGGCGGCTCTCTTCGTATCGCTGCGACATGTTTACTCCGTCGTTATTCAGGTCACGGGGACAATCCTCGTGACGGATATGCACAAATCACAAATGATGGTGGGTGATCGGTAACGCTCGGAAGGATCGCCCCCCATTATACCAACCCGATCCGCGCTTGTCCTACCAGCGGGAACGAGAGGCAGAATCAAAACATGGGGGCATGGAACATCCGTCCACGCCCTTGAGCATGTGAAAGGGGTAGGGGAATTAGAATCGTCGCCGTCAGGCGACGGTTGTGGGCGTAGTGGACGTGGACTCTTCGACGTGCAGCACTTCGTTGAGCACAACGGCTGCAACTTCAGCCGTCGCACGTTTGCCGCGCCGCTCCAAACGGCTGATGTATTCGTTACCCTCGTCATCCGTGAGCTGTGTGAACAGACTCTCGAATGTGTCGAGCATGATCAGGTTGTCGATGGTATCCTCAATCACATCCGGGGACAGCCGATCGACGAGTACATGGGGTGTTTCCAGTGTTGCGTAGCGCACGGGCGGCGTATCCGGGAGCTGTTTGCTCACTTCATAACCCAGATCCATCTGGCGGGCGAGAAACGGCAGTGTCACAAAAACGGCAGAGTAATACGCGCCGTTTTCCATCTGCACGATCACATCGCACACGCCTTCAGCTTGGTCGGCTTTTTCGACCCATACACGCTTGGGGATGAATAATTCGGGAATCATAGTGATGAGTTTCTCTCACCTACTGGAAAGTTCGTTATTTGGTATTGCATTGGACTTCAAAAATCGCCCTCAGCATAAGTCAACATTGATCGGATTGTCAAGCATATCCAATACGCTGAATAGGTCTGTTTACCCGACACCGCGTAGGAAAAAATAATGAATATTTCGGGCAAATTGACGAAATTGACAGGGTTCATCTGCCTGCTGATTGGGATCGCCGCATGCGCGCCGGCGCGCCCGCCCGTTATCGTGCCGACGATCATCATCCTGCCGACGATCACGCCGACGCCAATTCCGCCGACATTGACGCCAACAACAACGTTTACCGCCACACTAACACCCACCGCCACAACCACGCCGACCGCTACGATGAGTCACACGCCAACCGTGACTCCAACATCCACCGCGACGGCAACAGCGACGCCAGTTTACGCCGCATTTGGGACATGGATGGGTGATCTCTCCGACGATGCGAATGGAATCACGGCGGAATTTGCTTCCGCGTTTGAGCGGCATGTTTACACGTTCATAGGACGGGCAGGCGAGCGCATCACCCTTCGCATGCGGTCGATCAACGAGGCGATCGATCCCGCGCTGCTGCTGATTGATCCGCTTGGAAACCTCATCGCGGCGGATGACAACGCGGGTGCTACTTTTGGCTTAGGAGAAAACGGTGCGCATCTGAACGGGGTTATGTTGATGCGCGAAGGCATGTACAGCGTGCAGGCATTAAGCGGTGGCTTTGCAGGCAGTTACCAGCTTGTGCTGGAACGGAACGTACCGCCCGCCATGATCACAGCGCCCCCAGCGACGACAACCGCGACCCCGGTTATCACAGCCGCACCACGCCCCGCCGAAGAAGGCGGACGGTTGACCGAAGGCATTCCCGCTGCCGGGGAGATCGACCGGGCTGGGGAACTGGATCGTCTATTCATCGCCGCCGAAGCGGGGGATGCGCTTACGATTACAGTGCGCGTGGCTGAAGGATCGCGCTTGCGCCCACGCCTCGAAGTCTACGACCTCGACGGGCTGGTGATCGCCATGACCAATCTCGGCAGTTCAGGCAGTTACGACACCGTATATGCTTCGCCCGTGTTCGTCACCGAATCCGGTCTCTATGGGGTGTACATCACGGGTGAAAACAACACCACTGGCGCGTATACCGCTGCCTATGGGGTAGGCACGTTCAGCCAAACGCGCGTGATGGGCGCGCTGATGGCAGATGTGCCCGCAGCAGCGTCATTTGATCAGCCGGGACTGAGCGACCTATGGACATTTGATGCGCGTGCGGGAGATCGGATCACGATTGAGACGAGCACCGCCGATCTCGTTGTGGAACTCAACGCGCCGGACGGGTCAAATATCGGGCGTTTCCCGCGCATCCTCGAAGGGATTGCGCTCCCGCAGACCGGAACGTATCAGGTGCGGCTGAGCGTGCGCGATGCGCGCGCGCTCGGCATGTATACGCTCATCTACCACCTCGAAGCCCCCGCGCCGACGCCGACGCCCCCCCGAGAAAGCGCCGTAATCCTCGACTTTGAACTTGATCTTGCGGCGAATGCTGTAATCGATCTGCCGTTCTTCGGTCAAGTAGGCTGGGAGGTCGAAGTCATTGCTTATCCCATAAGCGACATAGATCCGGTCGCCGCGCTGCTCGATCCATTGGGCGGCATCATCGCTGAGAACGACGACAGCGGCGGCACCCGCGCCGCGATCATGACAGCGGTGCTGCGAACGGACTCGACATACACGGTGCAAGTACGGGCGTACAGCGGAAGCGGTCAAGTGCGCGTCACGGTGATCGCTCGTCCCATCGGATGATCGGCGGATCAGAATCGGCAAATGTGGGTTACGATGATGGTACAACAAGCAAAATGAGGCGCACGGTGCGAAACCTCGTGCGCATGTGAGTGAATCTATGCGTATCCGTATACTCGCGTTTATCCTGCCGCTCGTGATCGCACTGCTGCCCGCTTCCGCGCAGGATCAATCGATCCTCACATGGATTGACTGCTTGGATCGCCCTAACGGCTTTGCCTACAACGATGAATTGGGCGTGATTTGCGGCACGATCACCGTCCCGGAGGACTGGGATCAACCGGACGGCGCGACGATTGAGATCGCGTTCTCCGTGCTCGAAGGCGAATCGCCATCCACCGAACCGATCATCTACATGTCCGGCGGTCCCGGCGAAGCGCTGCTCGAAGCGCCGCAGATTTTCGACGTGCTGTTTTCTGATCTGCGCACCGACCACGACTTGATCCTCTACGATCAGCGCGGCTCTGGGCTTTCGCACGAACTCGCTTGCGTGAGGAATGTCGAAGGCATGTACGGGTATTCGGATGATGCCGAATTTGCCGATATGGTCAGCGAATGCTTCAAGGGTCTGCTGCGGCGCGGCTTCGACCTCCCCGAATACAACACGGTCAACAACGCGCTCGATACCGGAGCGCTCATGCAGGCACTCGCCGAAGCGCGCGGTTACACCGGTTATCACCTGTTCGGTGCATCCTACGGCACACGTTTGGCGCTCGTCACCATGCGCGAGGTGAGCAGCAGCGGCTTGATCCGCTCGGTCACGCTCGATTCGGTGTTTCCGACTCAGGTGCGTTTTTACGAGCAGATTCCCGCCATTTTCCAAGAGGTGATGTGGAATGTGTTCGCCCGCTGCGCCGCTGATCCGGTCTGCAACCGCGAATACCCTGATCTTCCTGAGCGGTATCTCGCGCTGCTTGAAGCGGAAGATGATCCGCTGCGGCGGATGATGGGCGCATCCTCCGACGTGGTAGAATCGCTGACATCGAACATCCTGTTTCACCTTGATTTGTATCCACAGTTTGCGGCGTATATCCCGCGCTTGATCCACGAAACGGAACTGCGGGGTGAACACGGCGCGCGCGATGTCGTGAATGCGTTCTTCAATTCGCGCGAATATGCTGACGCCAGCGCTTTATTCGATGTGCCGACGGGCAGCCCCAACTTTAGCATCGCCATGAATTGGACAGTGCAGTGCCGCGAAGAAGCCGCCATCGAATCGCTCGATGCGGCGTTGGATGCGGTCGATGATCTAGCCCATCCGATGCTCGGTCAGCGTGGGATGTCCACCGTGCGCAATATGTTCTCGGTCTGCTCCAGTTGGCGCAGCGGGGCTGCGGACGAAGTGTTCAAGATGCCTGTCGAGAGCGACATCCCCGTGCTGATTCTGCTCGGTGATTTTGATGTGCGCACACCGCCGAGTTGGGGACGCGCCGCCGCCGAGACACTCAGCCACGCGACCGTCTTGGAGTTCGACGCGAGCGGGCATTTCGTGGTCGGCTGGAACGAATGCGCGCTCGATGTTTTCGGCGCGTTCATCGCCGATCCGCTGGCGGAGTTGGATGCGTCATGCGTCGGTGGGGTGGCGACCAAATTCGTCCTCCCGGATGCGCTGCTCGATATGACGAGTCCTTACGACGATTTTTGATCGATTTTGCGATATAACGAAGCGCGTAGACATGCGTTATAGTAGTGGGATACGGGTGCACGCTATGGCAGGGTTAAACCATGATCAGCAAACCAGCATCGGATATGACCGCAGAGGATTACCTATTTCGCGGGCTGGATCACTGGTTTATGGTGAAAGATTTCAACGCGGCGCTGGCAGATTTTGACGAAGCGATCCGCCTAAAGCCGGATTTTGTCGAGGTCTACAATCAGCGCGGTCAGCTTCGGCGTGTGATCGGCGATTATGTGGGCGCGCGCGCCGATTATGCCGAGGCGCTGCGCTTAAATCCTTCTTATGCCAATGTGCATTACAATTGGGGTATTCTGTGCTGCGATACAGCCGATTTTGAGGGGGCGATCACTCATTGGGAGACATGCGCTCAAATGGGTGATGAGTCGATCGCGCTGCAAATGTATATTCTTTGGGCAAAACAGCAGGTCTCAGACGCCAAAAAATAGCGAGACGCGCACCGTTCAAATTCAGTGAATCACGAATTGAGTTTGGCGGGCAGCATCCGCTGCATTTACCTGCATGAATTATTTTTCAAACGGATACTAGAGGAGCAGGGTTATGTGGCGCGGAATCGCAAGCATTATTGCTTTGCTGTTGATGTGCGGGGCATCAGTGATCATCGTCCCCATATTGGTTATTCCCAACATGGATTTTCATATCCTTGTTCCCGTGCTGCAGCCGCTGCATCAGGCGCTCGCCTGTGAAGCGGGCGAAACGCTGGACTATGAGTACGACATTTATGACGGATATACCGAAACTCATTTTCGCTGTGTGAACGCTGCCGGACGCGAGCGCGATGTCGACAGCATTTTGCGAAACCCTGCCAATTATGCGATCGGGGTGTTTTGCTTGGGCGGGCTGTTGCTGCTTGTGCCCTTTCTCATCGCGGTTCGACAGGGGATGATGAGGAAACCCGGTTTAGCGGTGCGAGAGGCATTTCAGCAAGGTGTTCAGCAGATGCGTCAACTACCTACTGAGATGACGCAAAGCACCCCGGTTGCTCTCAACGCTTCCGGTCAACAGCAGCTCGATGCGTTGGACAAACTGCGGCAGCAGGGATTCATCACGCAAGAAGATTATGAAATCGCCAAAAAGCGGGTTTTTGATAACTTTAGCGCAACCTGATGCCACACCCCAAAGAAGCTCAACAGGCGTTTGACGCTGGACTTGCCGCATTTTGGTCAGGTGATTTTGAAGCCGCCAATGAGCAGTTTCATCATGTGCTCCACCATGACCCGACTTTCCCCGACGTGTATTACTACATGGGATTGATCTGTCATCGCCAAGGGCTGCCGCGCGGCGCGATCAATTACCTAACGACGGCGATTCGTCAGAAACCGGATCAAGCGGATGCGTATTTCAGCCGCGCGATTGTATATTGTGATCGTGGGGAGTATGAGGCGGCGATGGTCGATCTTCAGCAGGTGATCGCGCTCGGCGGTGAGTTGGAAGAAGAAGCGCGGGCGCGGCTCGAAGAAGTGCGCGCGCACTTGGGGATATAGGGCAAGAGAAAAGGGCGTTCACGCAAAGAAGAACGTGAATGGGGGAATTGTGCGACAAATCATCATTCATCGCAGCGACCCTGATGAGGCGGTCGCGTACTGGGTGGAATGCCCCAGTTTGGGAATCGCCAGTATGGGGGAGACCATTGACGAAGCGATTCGGATGATTCACGAGGCGATTGAACTTCACCTTGAGGACTTGATCGCCAACGGCGAACCTGTGCCGGCGGAAGACAGCGAAAACTTACCAGAAACTCAAACACTGGTGATCGATGTATGACACCAGTGCCAACAATTGATCCTGACTCCTGCATCAAGGCACTTCAAAAGGTTGGTTTTGAGATCGTACGGCAAAAAGGCAGTCACGTTCAGATGCGTCGGAATATGCCTCAGCCTGCGCGCACTGTGCCCGTGCCTATCAGCAAGAAACCGCTGCCACGCGGCACATTACGCTCGATCATCCGTCAATCGGGATTGTCGGTCGAAGACTTTATCGCACTGCTCGACTAACTAAACGAAAACAAGCTAATGCGATTCTTTTTTTCGCGTCCTTGCGCCTTTGCGTTCTCCTCGCCTCTTGCGGTTCAAAAGCTTTTGCCCTTTTTCATCCCCCGCGTTACGATATGTTACGTGTTCGGCGCTTGTACGACAATTTAGGAGAATAATTCCATGAAGTCAGCCGCGCGTCTCTTCTTGATCCTTTTGATTCTCGTTCCTGCTCTGGCGATGGCGCAGGAAGCCACCCCCGAAGCAGTCGAAGCCGTCCCGATGGGCACGAGTGCTTGCCCCGCACCTGCCACCCTCAGCGGTGATGTCACCATCGGCGCAGTCCTCACCCTCAGCGGCGGCGCATCCGTATACGGCGGACCTCAGCAGGCAGCAATTCAACTCGCCGTTGATCAGATCAACGAAGCGGGATACTTGGGCGGCGCAACCCTCAATGTGATCTTCGAAGACAGCGCCAGCGAAAACGAACAGGCGATCAACGCCATGACCAAGCTGGTTGAACAGGATCAGGTCGTCGCAGTGTTGGGTCCCACCCTCAGCCGTGAAGCGTTCAGCGCTGATCCGGTTGCGCAAGATAACGGCACGGTTGTGATGGGCGTCAGCAACACAGCAATCGGCATCACCGACATGGGCGAATTCGTCTTCCGCAACAGCCTCCCCGAAGCAGCAGTCATCCCCGGCGTGATCGGTCAGGCGACCGAACTGCTCGGCTTGACCCGCGTCGGCTTGCTGTACGCGAACGATGACGACTTCACCGTGAGCGGCTACGAAGTCATGCGCGATGCCTTCAGCGAACTCGGCGTTGAAATCGTCGGTGAAGAAACCTACGCGACCGGCGACGTAGACTTTAACGCCCAGTTGACCAACCTGCTTTCGGGCGATCCCGACGTTCTGGCGGTCAGTGCGTTGGCGGCAGAAGCCGTGCAGATCACGCTTCAGGCGCGCGCGCTCGGCTATGACGGTTATATCATCGGTGGCAACGGTTTCAACAGCCCTGCAGTCCTTGAGCAGACGGGCGCGGACAGCGAAGGTCTGATCGTCGGCGGCGCGTGGAACATCGGCAACCCGACCCCGACGGGCGAAAGCGTGTACTTCGTCGCGGCATACGAAGAAGCGGCAAGTTCATCGCCAGATCAATTCGCGGCTCAGGCGTACACCGGCGCATGGCTGCTGGCGGAAGCGATCCGCTGCGCCGACAGTGCGGATCGTACTGCGGTGCGTGATGCACTCGCGGGCGTTGTCGATTATGCGACGCCGCTCGGCGTGTTCAGCTTTGACGAAGACCGCAACCCGGTTCACATGCCCGTTGCGCAGATCGTGCGTGGCGGCGCGTTTGTCGTGCTGACCGAAGAAACGGGTATGATCGGCGAGTAATCGTCATCGGGCGAGAGCCATAATTCTTTCTACTGCTCCTCACCCCCTCTCCGTCTCAAGCGATAGAAAGGGGGTGAGGATATACAGGTGAAAGGTCAGCGATCATGTGTGAACCTTTCCCCTTTTGCCCTTCACCTTGAACTACGGGTCTTCCCCTTATGAATGTCACTCAACAAATCATCAACGCCATCTGGTTAGGGTCGGTCTACAGCCTGTTTTCACTTGGGTATGCGCTCGTGTTCAGCGTGTTGGGTGTTCTCAATCTGGCACACAGCGCGATCTTCATGTGGGGCGCATTCATCGGGCTGGTGAGCGTGCTGTATTTTGGCTTTCCGGTTTGGCTCTCCGTTCCCACAGCAATGATCGGCGCGGGACTGCTTGCCGTCCTGTTGGAGCGTGTCGCTTTTGCGCCGCTGCGCGCACGTGGAGCGCCGCGCATCTCCCAGTTGATCAGCAGCATCGGCGCATCGATTCTGCTCGTTAGTGTGGCGCAGTTGATCTTTCAGCAGTTGTTTGGCGCGCAAATGCTCGCCCGCTTCCCGTTGGGCAGCATCCCTACCGATCCGATTGACGGGCTGCCTTTCAACGTGACCCCGATTCAAGTGATCATTCTGGTAATTGCGCTCGTACTCATGGTCTTATTACAGCTCTTGATCGCTAAGACGCGGCTCGGTCAGCGGATGCGCGCGGTCGCGTTCAATACGCGCACGGCAAGTCTGCTTGGGATCAACGTGGGAGGGATTTTCGTGTTCACGTTCTTTCTGGCGGGTGCGCTGGCAGGCGCGGCGGGTGTGCTGTTCGGATTGGCGTACAACGCGCTCACTCCGTTCATCGGGGAGGCAATCGGGCTGAAGGGCTTGACGGTGATCGTGTTGGGCGGCTTGGGCAATATTCAAGGTGCGCTGATCGGCGGATTCGTCGTCGCCGGGTTAGAGGTGTTCAGCATTGCGGCGGGCGGCAGCAATTACCGTGACGCGATTGTGTTCTCGCTCCTGTTCTTGATTCTGCTGGTGCGTCCTCAAGGGTTGGTCGGTCAAAAAGAGGGGACAAGGGCATAACGTTATGGAATTCCTCTCCTCTATCGGCATCAGTGAACCCGTCGTCCAATTTGCCCTTGTGAATGCCATCCTCGGCTTGAGTATTTACCTCACGCTCTACACCGGTATGTTTTCGCTTGCCAACGCTGGATTTATGGCGATTGGTGCGTTCACGGGCGTGATTTTGACACAGCGCCTTGGTCTGCCACTTCCACTCGGTATTGCCGGGGGGATGCTGATGGCGGGCGTGATCGCGCTCCCGATTGGCTTACCTGTGCTGCGTCTGCGCGACATTTACCTTGCCATTGCGACCATTGGTTTTGGCGAAGTCGTTCGCATCTTGATCCTGAACTTCGATCCGCTGATCAGCGGCATTGTCGGAGAGCGTGTCGAGATCACGGGCGGCGCGTTGGGGATCAAGCGGATTCCCAAGCTCACCGAGACATGGCATCTGGTCGTGTTTCTGATTCTGGTCAGCTACTTCATCATCCGGCTGCACCGCTCACGGCTTGGGCGGGCGATGGCAGCGATCCGCCAAGACGAAAAAGCCGCCGCGAATATGGGCATCGACACGGTGTACGTCAAAAATGTCGTATTCATCCTCAGCGCGATGATCGCGGGCGGCGCGGGGGCGTGGAGTGGTCACTTGACGCGCATCATCAGCCCCGGCGATTTCGGCTTCGATAAAGCGGTCGATATTCTGGCGTTCGCCGTGTTGGGTGGCACAACCACATGGATCGGTCCGATTGTCGGCGGGTTTGTGCTGACGGCGCTGCCGGAACTCCTGCGTTTTGCCGATCAATTCAGAGGCGTGATCAACGGCTTGATCCTGATGCTGGTGATCGTGTATGTACCGGGTGGATTGGTCAACCCGGCGGGCATACGGCGGATTCTCGCTCGGCTGCGCGGGCAGAAAGCACCCTCCGCCGTCTCTCCTCCAAGCACCGGAGCGGAGTCGAAAGCGTGATAAAATTAGAACACGTAAAACGTGAGGGGATGAATCATGGTTGATGCGCCGGCATTCAGCGTCAAAATGGTTGCTGATGAAGTGTTGGATTTTTTGGCTTCATCGCCCACGCCCGATCAAATCGTCGCGTTTCGTTTTTCGACTGCCGTCAACGATTATCTTCAGCGCCTAATGGATAAGAATTCCGCAGGGACGATCACGCCCGACGAGTTGGAGGAGTTCCACGAGATTTTGCGCTGGGAGCATATGGTGAACATGCTCGCCCTGAGAATACAGGTCAAACGCGCGGGCAAAGCATGACCTATATTAGTGAAAGGCTCCGTCAACAAGTTGCAGAACGCGCGGGGAGCTGCTGCGAATACTGTCTATACTCTGAGACTTTTGGCAGAGCTGTCTTTCACGTTGAACACATCATTGCGGTGAAGCACAACGGTGCTACCGACCTAGATAACCTGTGTTTGAGCTGCCCAGTCTGCAATCTCAACAAGGGGTCTGACATTTCGTCAATCGATTGGGATGCTGATCAGGCGATAGTGCGCTTGTATCATCCTCGCCGCGATGTGTGGCAGGACAATTTTCGCCTCGAAGGCAATCGTATTCGAGGTACTACAGCCGTTGGGCGCGTCACTGTTTTTCTACTGCAATTTAACTGCACAATGCAGCTTGAACGCCGCGAAGAGCTGCTGAAAACAGGCGGATATCCCTGCCGAAAGTAACGTTGCATAATGCTCACACTCACGAATGTTTCCCGTCAGTTCGGCGGACTTGCCGCCCTCGCAAACGTCACCATGACCGTGCCTGAAGGTCAAGTCACCGGCTTGATCGGTCCCAACGGCGCGGGCAAAACCACCTTGATCAACAACATCAGCGGACTCGATCACCCCACCAGCGGAACGATCCGCTTTCGCGATGCCGATATTTCGCGCCAACCGCCTCACAAGATCACCGCGTTGGGGGTCGCGCGTACGTATCAAAATATTCGCTTGTTTGGCGACATGACCGCCCTCGAAAACCTGCTGATCGGTCAGCATGGGCGCGGAAGAGCAACAATTCTGGAATCGCTCGTGTTCGCGCCGCGCTTCCGACGTGAAGAAAAACTTCTTCGCGCGCAGGCGCTTGAGCTTCTGGAGCAGTTTGGCTTGCAGGATGCAGCGAATTCTCCTGCGGGCGCACTCCCGTATGGCGATCAGCGGCGATTGGAGATGGCGCGGGCGATTGCCACCGATCCCCACCTGATTTTGTTGGACGAACCCACAGCGGGCATGAATCCGGTCGAGACGCACCAGTTAGGCGAACAGATTCTCCGCTTGCAAGCCTCCGGGCTGACCGTTCTCGTGATTGAACATGACATGTCGCTGATCCAGCAGGTGTGCGACGAAATCTATGTCCTCAACTTCGGGCAGATCATCGCGCACGGCACACACGAAGCGCTCAAGCGCGATCCACAGGTGATTCAGGCGTATCTGGGAGAGGATGCGGAAGATGGCGCTGCTTGAGGTTCACGACCTTCATACCAGTTATGGCGCGATCCGCGCCCTCAACGGCATCTCGTTCACGGTCGATCATGGCGAAGTTGTCACGCTGATCGGCGCGAACGGCGCGGGCAAGAGCACCACGCTCAACACGATCAGCGGCTTGTTGAAACCAACTCAGGGGCGCGTGATCTTCGATGGACGCGATATCACCGGATGGCGCGCGGATCGGGTGACGGCGGCGGGCTTGATACAAGTTCCCGAAGGGCGGCAGATCATCGCCACTATGACCGTCCTCGAAAATCTGATGATCGGCGCACATCTGCGCAAGGACAAGGACGGGATCGCCCACGATCTGGACGACATCATGGGACGCTTCACCCGCCTAGCCGAGCGCCGCGATCAAAAGGCGGGGTCACTCAGCGGCGGCGAACAACAGATGCTCGCCGTCGGACGTGCGTTGATGGCGCGTCCGCGACTGCTTATGCTCGATGAGCCAAGTATGGGACTCGCGCCGCTGTTGGTGAACGAAGTCTTTGCGATTATCGCGGCGATCAAAGCGCAAAATATCCCAATCCTGCTTGTCGAGCAGAACGCCCGCAAAGCGCTTCAGATTGCAAACACCGCCCACGTCCTCGAACGCGGCGTGATCGTGCAGTCTGATGAAGCGGCGCGTTTGCGCGAAGACCCCTCAGTGATCCTCGCTTACCTCGGCTGAATGCCGGAAGAATTGCACGGCGTACTATAACGGAATATTCGTGCAATTCTTCACATGTTTGTAAAAACAAATCGTCTTACGCTGAAGTTATATTTCTTATACTTTTCTTTTATGGGAGCAATCACATGACTGTCTCGCAAGCTGCTTCCTCACCTGCAACACCCTCAACGAAACCTGCACAGGCTGAAACCGCGGATCGAACCGGGGACGAACGCGAAAATCGCTTCGGGGTACTCATCGCTATCGTGGTCATAGGAGTGTTGGTATTAAGCACATCGATCCTATACTTATGGCTCGTAAATCGCCCCGAACTGCGAAACGTGCAAGACATCTTCCACTTACTGGACTCGCTTGCCGTGATTTTTTTCATGCCGGTGATGTTATGCATCGTGGCGACGTTTCCCGCGATGATGATCGCGCATTATCGCAGTTATGGGTTTGTGCGCGTTCAGAAGCGGCTTCAGGACACCCTGAGTCGTATTCATGGTTTGACCCCCAGAGATGAGCGGGGTCAGAATGAAACACAGCCTCGATTCTGGTTTCCAACCCTGTTGAATATCGCACTGCTGATCTTTTTGTTCGGAATGGTGTTTCTACCCGAAGCGGGACAAGGATTGGATCAGCAGCTCTTCTATACCAGCACTGTCGAGAGAGGTAATGCCGCGATCGTCGATATAGGCGCATATGTCGATTACATCGTCGAACATGCGTCCATGATCACATGGTGTTTCTTGGGGGCGTACTTCTATATTTTGACGGTTTTGGTGCGCCGCTGGATGCGCAGTGATCTATCGCCGGGGCTGATCTGGAAGCTGAATGTTCGGCTCATGATCGCCGTCATTCTCGGTTTCGTGATGGAACTCTTGTGGGGTCAAGGCGAGGTTGACGCTGCTGATCCGCTCTTGGTCACGACTTCGCAAACAGCGCTGGCGGCAGTCGCATTCTTCGTGGGGATTGTTCCCGGCGATCTATTCCGCTGGCTTCAGGTGAAGTTAGGCGCGCTCTTAGGAAAGCTGACCAACGTTGCCGACTCGGATGCGTTGGAGAAGCAGATCGACGGTATCAACTTCTGGCAGATGGATCGCTTGAACGAAGAGGGGATTGAAAGCGTTGAGGACTTGGCAATGGTGGATATTCCACGATTACTCTCTGGCACCCGTTTTGACGCGCCGCATGTGATGTACTGGATCGATCAAGCACTTCTCGTTCACAGCGTCGGCGATGACATCGACAAGTTCAAAACCGCCTACGTGCGCACCGCGACCGATTTCCTTGACTGCTATACGCCCACTGAAGGTGCAGCACTGCCCGTCGACGGTCTGCCCGCCGGTCACCTGAACAACCTCAGAACGGCGCTGGAGAACAGCCCAAATATCATTTATGTGCGCAACTACTGGGATTCGTTCAAGCAGGAACGTGTATCGCCGCCTGAACCTGATCCGTCGCCGAGCATTTAGTTCTGTTGTCGTCATCTATTGAGCAAACTGCCCGTCTCCGAGCCGGACGACAGTTTTGTATGGTTCAACTGCTCCTCACCCCCTGTCCCCCTCTCCGTCGCAGGCGATAAAGAGGGGGTGCAAAGCGCTTGTTTTTCTCCCCTCTCTAACCGAAGGTTGAGAGGGGCAGGGGGTGAGGAGTTTTTGTTTTGCACGGATGTAGGTAACAAAAGCCGCGAATACGAATCTATTCAAACGTTGAGCGTGAGAACGGCAGACTCATCACATCGCCGTCCACACTCAAAATCGCCGTTGATCCCCAGACCGTGCTGCCATCCGGCAGCAGCAGTTGAACCCAATCGCCCGCCCGGTTGCGCCCGACCGCGCGGTACTGCTCACCCTGCTGCGCAATGATAACCATGCTGTACCCCTGAGCGGGACCGAACCGCAGATTTGCCCCGCCCGCATACGTGATCGTTGCGGTGAGTGGGGAGGCGAGATCAAACACCAGTTGATACCCGTCCGCCCAGCGCGGCACGAGATTGACGAAGGTTTTCCCCGGCTTGAACGCCAGCACGTTTCCGTTCAAATCCGTATAACTCAGCGGATCGGTATCGGCGGCGCGGTGCCACTGCCCCTCGATCAACATGCCATCGCGCAGAAGGAACACGCGCCCACTGCCGATCAGATCAACGGTGAAAGCGTAGTTCGGCGGACCCCAATAGCCTTCGGAGACAAACGGTTGTTCGATGTGATTCGCTTCCAAAATCAGCACGTTATCCGCGCTGATCTGCGTGTCCGTGAGCGCGTCGGTATGCACCAAGCCGTCTTGTTCGCGCATCCACCGTCCATCTGTGGGTTGATAAATCCAATCGATCACTGTGCGCGTGTACTCGACGCGCACCGCGTTCGTTGGTGTGCCTGATGCCGGACTCGCCGTGCTGAACGCCATCCCGTAGAGCGGTTCGGCGGTGGTGTCGCGCCCCATTTCGACAGCGAGATCGCGCGCGCCCGCCGTATCCGCGAACAGTGTATGTTCATACGCGACGCCCTCAACGGGGAAACGGCACAGCGGCGGACACGGTCCGCCCCGGCTGATCGAACGCGAAGTCGCTACCGCATCGGCGCGTAAGCGGTCGAGCGTGCCTTGCGCCATACCGGAGCACAGGAACAAGGATCGATAGATGCGCGCCAGTTCAAAATCGAGCAAGCGGCAGCTTCGTACTGGACCAATATGATCGTAATCCGCACTCAAGAAGATCGCCGCAAACCGCGTGACCCCGCCCGCGAGCAGCACTTCCCACACCATATCGGCGTCGTTTAAGCCGGACTGCGGGCGAATTTCCGGCGGGTGATTGTCGATTTTGACGATCAACGGACGCCGGAGCAGCAGATCAGGATTTTCAGCGGGCAGTCCGGTCAGCGGGTTGATCCCCGGCGGATATTGATCCGGTCCGATGATCTCTTGTGCGCGTGCCGGACTCAGCGTGGTGACGAGCAGCACGAACAGCACCGCAAGCAGTGTTTTTGCAGGTTGCATCTTGTCCATTTCACCTAGATAAACAGCTTCAACTTCTGAAAATCGCGCGTCAGCGTTTCGCGCTGTGTTGCGCTGTACAGCACCACCGCCGGATGATACAGCGGCAGGAGGTGGATCGCCCCATACGGCGCGGTCGCGCGCAGCAGCCGCCCATGCAGATCGCTGATTTTGCCGCCGTGTTCCGGCAAATTAAACTTCTTGAGCAGATACGCCATCGCAAACCGCCCCAATGCGACGATCACCCCCGGCTGAATGATCTCGATGATACGGTCAACAAACGGCGCGTAAAATGCGAGTTCTTCCGGTAGGGGATCGCGTTTTTCCGGCGGGCGGTCGAGCAGCAGATTGGTCACGAAAATATCCTGCCGCTTCAAGTTGATCGTCGCCAGCATCTCGTCCAGCACATCACCGGAAGGACCGACGAACGGCACGCCTTTTTCGGCTTCGTTCTTCCCCGGCGATTCCCCGATGAAAATGATATTTGCGTCCGGGTTGCCATCCCCGATCACGGGGAAATAACGCATCTTTTGGCGAAATTCAAACAGCGGCGATTCCGACGCATCGATCAACTGCGCCCGCAGCGCCTTGAGTGCTGCCTCTTTTTGCAGGTAGGTATCGGCGTCGGTGCGGGTTTTGCGGCTGGTTTGGCTTGGCATCGCCTCACGAAGGGCGACGATCAGCTTTTGCGCGTCTTGCGCAAAGCGCGTGTGTGTGAGTTCGGTCGCCTGCCGTCGCGTGATCGGGCGCAGTACTTCCGGCAGGTGATCGGGGTGGGGCATGGTCGCCCGCCCGACCAATACCGGGAAAATCTTCTTGTTCAGCTTCAGCGCGGCGGTGATCTCCACGCGCACAAAATCGTCCCACAAATCGAGCCGCCGCCGTCCCGCATCGTCAGCGGCGGTCAACCAGTGCGGTCCGATCATGATCAGGAACACATCACAGCCGGCGACGGCTCTTTCAATCGTTTCGATGAAATCCTCGCCGGGTTTGATGCTTTCAATATCCATAAAAATGTCGTCAGGCTGAAAATGCTGCGCCAGATGATCGATCAAGCGCCCGACATGCCCTTCAGAGTCCACGCGGCGGTAATTGATAAAGATTCGGCTCATGGCGGTCTTTCGTGTGATCCTGAGTACCTTACGTATTTTAACGCACCTCAAAGCGAAAAACTGTTTATGCTGTTACCAGTATCACAATGCACTGAGAGGTACTTGATGACGCTCAATCTGCCCGCGTGGGAACCTTTCAGCAGCGCCAAGAATCTGCTGATTGCTGGAATGGGCGGCGGTTTTGATGTTTTTTGCGGTTTACCCATTTACTTCGCGCTCAAAAAGCGCGGGATTCATGTCCATCTCGCCAATTACAGCTTTACGGATACGACACGAATCAAGTCTGGCTACCGGTTAAGCGAAAACCTTGTCGGCATCACCGCCGACGAAGAATCTGAATTTGTCTACGCTCCGGAGCTTTATCTCGCGCAGTGGTTTTACCAGCAGGGCGAAAGTGTGCCGATTTGGGCATTCCAGAAAACGGGTGCGCGCCCACTGCTGGAAGGCTATCGCACGCTGGTCGATCACCTCAACATTGACGCGATCCTGCTGGTGGATGGCGGGGTAGACAGCCTCTTACGCGGGGATGAACCCGCGTTGGGGACGATTGTCGAAGACACAATTTCGCTGGCGGCGGTAAATGAACTTGAAGGCGTGGAATATAAAGGCGTCGTCTGTTCGGCGTTCGGCGCAGAGCAAGATATTCTGTACGCCAACGTGTTAGAGAACATGGCGGCGCTCACACAGTTGGGGGGATTCAAAGGCGCGTGCGCGCTTGCGCCGCATATGCCGGAATACCAGCGTTACGAAGAAGCGGTTTTGTACACGCAGTCGCAGCCGGGGCAGGATGCGAGTGTGATCAACTCGTCGATGATATCCGCCGTGCGCGGCGAATTCGGCAATTATCACTTGACGGAGAAAACACGCGGCTCGGTGCTGCAAATCTCACCGTTGATGACACTCTACTGGCTTTTCGATCTTGGCACCATCGCAGACCGCAGCTTGATCTATGAAGAAATCGTCGATACGGACACCGTTTATGATGGGTTCACAGCGATTGCGCGTTTTCTCCGGCAGGTGCCGCGCCGTCCCGCCCGCCGCTTGAGTTTATGAGCGGCGGGATCGCGTTCTTCAGCCGTTGGGTGGGCGTATCTCTGCCGCTGTCCGCATCATAACGGCATCGCGTTACGCTCCTTTCTGTTGAGTTTAGACTCACAGAGGAGAACAGATCGTGATCGCACGTCTTGGCATTGTTGGATTCTTCGCGTTCGTGATCGGGGTGTTGGGCAGCGTTCAACCGCTGATCGCACAGCAGGCGAATTTGCCGGACGGCTGGTGTAATCAGCCGAGTGATGTCGCGCTTGAGCACACCTATACACCTTCGTACAATCCCAATATCAACTACACGTGGGTTGAAACCATGGGTGCGGGCGAAGGTGGCATTCGCGCGGTGTACCAACCGTACAACCAGCGCCTAATTTTGCAGCGCACTGACCCGCGCGAACTGATACAGGTGATCGAAGAAGGCGTAAACCTGAGTGAGTTCGAACCACTCCTGTTTCTGAACAACTGCCGCTACTTGGTTACGGTGCAGCTTAGTATGGAAGGGCGCTACAGCGTTGTCGCGCATGATCTGGATTCACCCGCCCCCGGCAGAATGGGAACAATTCTTGATGCGGGACGCAATCACCGGAACATCGAACCGAGTCCTGAAGGCGAATATCTGTTGGTCACAACGCTGGAAGGGTTGTATTTCTGGAACTTGAGCGCGAACACGATCACACGCTTGACCGCACTCAATCGTGTATACGGTAACTATGGCGAACTGGAAACCTATCGTGAAGCGCGGTGGGATGTTCCACATGGGCTGCTTCAGTTGGACTTGATCACGAATATCACGGTCACGCTGCGGATCCCGTCGCTCGAAATCGAACGGGCAGAAGCCTCAAATCGGTATGTCACCCCTGACCTCGTTGCTCAGCGGGTCGAAGTGTTCACCTCTATGTATGCATGTACCCCGCGTCTTCAGTATCAAACCTATCAAAGCCGGGTAGTGCTGACCAACCGCTATACCCGCGAGTTGGTCGCAGTGCTTGAGGAAAATGTCATCTTTGACCGGTTTGACGAGAGTCTTTGGTCGATCAACTGCCATTATGTAACCGCCATCGTGCGTGACGAGAATGGGCAGAGGGTCGCACTATGGAACGTGGAAACCAGGGCGCGGCAGGACTACCCGTATACCGGATCGTGGATCCTGATGGGCTGGAATAATACCAGCGATACGCTGAGCATAGAGACAGAAAGCGGAGAAGTCATCTATTCTGTGACACACTGATCAACCGGGGATATTTTGAACACCAAAGCGCCGCGCTTTCTCCCTGTGTTCTTTGGTTCAGAATATCTCCCGAATTGACCTTTCACACCACTTTCTCGATCTCGTCGATGTGTTCGCGGCGGTGATGCGCCCGCGCCAACTGAAATGGCTGACCGACCGCCAGCATCTTCGTGACCAGTTCATCGGACATCGCCGCTACCCGTCGATCTGCTTCTTCCGCCATTTTCAACGCGAGATCGGCGGCGGCACGCGGAGCAATCGCAAGGCAGAGCGGCTTTGCTGAATCGTTGATTTCGTTCACGAGTGCGCGATTGATCTGCGCGGCGGTGGGTTCAGTTCCGCTTTCCCACAAATCAAGCAGGTGGATCACCCGCGCATCCCAGAACGCTAGATGCGCCAGCACCCCCGAAACCGTCCAACCGCCGGGCATGTGGCGGCTGAGTTCTTCGACGCTCAAGCGGTTGATCAGTGACTTCAACCGCTCCCGTTCGATCTCATTTTCTGCGAGATAAACGCGATCCATGCGGTTTAATCCTCTAAATCAGACTCTTGATTCCAGTATACGCCCGATCAGCCGCGCTTGATCCCCTTTGCTCGCAGCAGCCCGCGATACACACTGTCGAGATCACGCACTAGACGGTCAATGCCGTAGCGGTCGAGCATCAACGCTTGTGTCTGTGCGATCTGCTCCGCGCTCGGCGGCGCAGTGATCAGCGTGAACATCGCATCGGCGAGCGCATCACCGTCTCCGCTGGGGACGAGCATCCCCAACTGTCCTTGATCGAGCAAATCCGGCACACCGCCGACCGCCGTTGCGACGACGGGAACGCCCGCCGCCAGCGCTTCGATCACCGTGACGGGTGTGCCTTCGTTCACGCTGGAGATCGCCAGCGCATCGAGCGCGGCATATGCCGGCGTCGTATCTTCAATCCACCCGGTGATCGTTACGCAGTCGCGCAGCCCAAGCGCATCGATCTGCGCTTCGATTTCGGCGCGCAGTTCGCCATCACCGACCAGCACGAAGCGTGCACCCGGCAGCCGTTCTTGAAGTTTGGCGGCGGCGCTCAGGAACAGCGCGTGATTTTTGACCGGAACGAGCCGCCCGATCAAACCGATCAGCGGCGCGTCGGCAGGGATGCCGTACTTCTCGCGGAATGTGCCGGACTTGCGCGGCAGTTTCGTGAACGGCTCAAGGTCAAAGCCGAGCGGCAGCACCGTGATCCGTGATCGCCGCGTGATCTTGAACTCATCCGCGAGTTCGCGCCGCAACCCTTCGGTTAACGTGATCACGGTATCACTCACGCTGGCGGCGATCCGCTCCAGCAGGATGAATAAGCGCGTCGTCGTCTCGTTGAAGTATCCCCGGAAGACATGCCCGTGAAACGTATGGACGATCACGGGGACACCCGCCAACTTTGCCGCCAACCGCCCGACAAAACCCGCCTTCGCGGTATGGGTGTGCACGATGTCCGGCTTGATTTCGCGGATGATGCGGTAGAGTTTCCAGATCGTCAGCAAGTCGCGCACCGGGCTGATTTCGCGCCCCAATTCCGGCATGATGCGCGGTTCAACATCGTGTTGGGCGGCGTAATACGTCATATCGCCTTCGGTTTCGCCGATCGTGCCGCACAAGAGGATGCTTTCATAATCCGGCGGCGCGAGTTTTTTCGTGAGCAGGGTGACGTGGATCGCGGGTCCGCCGATATTCAGGCGGGCGATGATCCGCAGGATGCGAATCGGTTTGATCGAAGTACTGGACATAGGATTTTCCGCTTATACGGGCGCTGAGAAGCGCCGCTGATGTGCGCCGAAATCAGGCGGATCGATAAATAACCGATGCCACCATTCCAAAGTGAGCAGCGTCCATAAACGCCCCGCGTGATCACGCCGCCCTTCGGTATGTTCGTCGATCAAGCGGCGGACGGCGGGCATATGGAGCAGCCCCCGCGCGCGCGCCTCTGGGCTGAGCAGCGTATCACGGACGAGTGTTGCATCGCGCCGCAGCCACGCCCCTAAAGGCACGCCGAATCCGTGTTTGGGGCGCGTGATGATCGAATCGGGTAGGATGCCGCGCGCCGCCTCTTTCAGGATAAACTTAGTAATTCTACCGCGTAACTTGAGATTTTCGGGAATTTGCGCCGCGAGTTCAACCAGCGCGTGATCGAGAAATGGGGCGCGCCCTTCGAGACTTGCCGCCATTGCCGAGCGATCCGTCTTGATCAGCAGGTCATCCGGCAGATACGTCCGCATATTCCCCATCAACAGATCGGACAGTCTGCCGCCGTGAAGTGAATGCGGCGCAAACAGCCGCCATGCAGGATCATGTGTGGGGTGATACCGTTCCGCGTTCAGGAGCGATTTTACCGCGTCAAAATCGAAGATGCGGACGAAATCGAGATAAGCACGGTCAGGCGGGAGCGACGCCGCGCGCACGAAGCGCCGACCACGCTTGAGCAGGTTGTAATAGCTGGTGCCTTCCGGGAGGCGCGTCAGGGCGTGATCCGCCGCGCGCCACACCGCCGACGGGACGAACTCCAGCCGTGCAGCCAAGCCCACCGCATAAAATCGTTCGTACCCCGCGAATAACTCATCGCCGCCGTCACCCGTCAGCGCGACGGTGACATGTTCGCGTGTGAGTTTGCTCACCAGATACGTCGGGATCGCGCTGCTGTCCGCGAACGGCTGATCATGATGCCAGACGAGTTTTGGCAGCAGGTTAAGCGCGTCCGCTTTTACTGTGAACGGCGTGTGATCCGTCCCTAAGTGGCGGGCGACTTGTTCCGCATACGGCGTTTCGTCAAAACTGTCGTCACCTTCAAAGCCGATGCTGAACGTCTTGACCGTTCCGGCGTGACGTTTCATCAAGGCGGCGATCAGAGAGCTATCCAAGCCGCCGCTCAAGAATGCGCCGAGCGGCACATCACTGATCAACGCTTGTGTGACCGATTCTTCAAGCGCGGCGCGGAGGCGCTCCACCCACAACGCGACCGACGAATCGGCTTCGGGGTGGGCTTCTGCCGGGTATGGCGGCTCCCAGTAGCGGCGGATCGTCTCGTCACCGTCGCGGAGCAGGAGCATTTCACCCGGTTGGAGCGCGCGAATAAACGTAAATGCCGTCTCTGGTGCGGGGAAATAACCCATGCTCAAATACGTTGGCAGCATTTCGGTATCGCGTTCAAAGCGCGAGCGGCGCGGAACGCGGGGGTGCATCAACAGTGCCTTGATCTCGCTGGCAAACGCGAAAATCTGATGATCGTGGTAGAAGTAGAACGGTTTTTCGCCCATACGGTCGCGTGCAGCGAACAACGTGCGCGTTTGATGATCCCACAGCGCGAAGGCGAACATCCCACGCAAATAATCGAGCATCGCCGCGCCTTCCGCCCGGTACAGCTCGATGATTGTTTCAGCGTCATTGCCCGAACGCCATTTTACATCTCGCAGCGAGGGCAGTTGCGCGCGTAAGCTCTGATGATTGTAGACTTCGCCGTTGTACGCCAGCACAAAGCGCCCATCATGCGAGGTCATGGGGAGCGCCCCCGCCGGGGACAAGTCGAGGATCGCCAAGCGGCGGTTGCCGAGCGCCGCCGCTCCGTTCACGATCACCGCGCCCTGATCAGGTCCGCGATGGATGATCGCCGTCAGCATCGGCTCGACTTCTTCCGCCGCCGCGTTACGTCCGTCTAAATAGATGATGCCCGCAATCCCGCACATAGGAAAACCTCATAGCAGCTCCTCACCCCCTAGCCACCTCTCTATTCGGAGAATGGAGAGGTGGGCGGGGGGTGAGGAGTGGTGTCCGTTAGCACGCTTTCGTATAATCCGTAAGTCGCGTCAATCATCCTCGCCGCGCCGAAAACATCGCGCACCCGCGCCGCACCCGCCGATCCCATCGTCGTCCGCACATCCGCATCATTCAGCAGCCGATCCAGCGCCGCCGTGAGCGCCGCTGAATCACGCGGCGGGGCGAGAATGCCCGTTTCGCCATCAACGACAATTTCGGGGATCGCGCTCACCCGGCTGGCGATCACCGGCACGGCGCACACCATCGTTTCGAGCAAAACCAGCCCGAAGCCTTCCCACAAACTCGGCATCAGAAACACGTCGAAGGCACGCATCAAGCGATCAATATCCGTCCGCCAACCGAGAAAATGCACCCGATCCGCCGCCTGTTCTTCGAGTTCCGGGCGCAAACTGCCGTCTCCGGCGATCACCAGATGCACCGTAGGGTGATTCAAAGCGGCGAATGCTTCGATCCCGTAAGCGAAGCCTTTTTGTGGGATCAGCCTCCCGACCATGCCGATGATCGGCGCATCCGGTTCGATTCCCAATTCTGCCCGCACCGCTGCGCGATCCGCTGCTTTTTGTGCGGGATCGCGCGGCGCGGCGTCGATGCCGTAGCGAACCGTCGTGACTTTTTCGGGCGGCGCGCCTTCAACATCGATGCAGAAGCGCCGGATCGCATCCGAAATGCCGATTCCCGCGTCGAGCATGCGCCACTGCACACGGTGGATCGCCCGCCAATGCGTTTTCCGCCGGAAATCGTCGTCGTTGTGGCGGCTGGTGATCACGCGGGGGACGCCTGCCAGCCGTGCCGCCGGAATCCCGTATAGATCCGCGTGGAGCAGGTGGGTATGCACGATCTCTGGCTGATTTTTCCTGAAATGCGCCCGTAACTGACCGATCAAGCGTGCATCAGCATTCGAGCGTATCACCATGCGCTCAAACGGAATCTGGGCGCGCTCCGCCTCGATTCGCAGCGCCTCGACCGGATTATCCGGCTCGACCAGCGCCAGTAAACGCGCATCGACCCCGCGCTCACGCAAGCCGGGGATCAGCGTGAGCAGATGCCGTTCCGCACCTGCCACGCCGGTTACTTTGATCACATGCTGCACACGCATAGGGGAGAGCGCCGCTCTTACGCCTTTCCTGCCATGTAAGCCTTGAACCACTCCAGCGTGCGCGCCAATCCGGTATCGAAATCGACAATTGGGCGGAAATCAAGCAGATCGACCGCCTTATCAATCGCGGCGCGGCTGTGCTTGATATCGCCTGTGCGCGTGGGGAGATGCGCCGGGGCAAGCTGAGTGCCCAACAGCACATTCATCTTATCCACCAATTCGAGCAGCGTAATACGCCCACCCGTCGCCAAGTTCATCACCTGTCCGGCGGCGTGCGGCGCGGTCAGCGCGAGTAGATTTCCGTACACGACGTTATCAATGTAGGTGAAGTCGCGCGATTGTTCGCCGTCGCCGTAGATCGTCGGCGGCTGACCGTTCAGCATCGCCGCCGCGAATTTCGGGATCACCGCCGCGTATTGGCTGGTTTCGTCTTGGCGCGCGCCGAACACATTAAAGTAGCGCAGCGCGACCGTTTCCAAGCCGTACACGTTCGTGAATGCTTGACAGTAATACTCACCTGCCAGCTTGGTCACGCCGTAAGGGGAGAGCGGGCGCGGCTGCATCGACTCGTCTTTAAACTCCGCGTCTACATCACCATACGCCGACGACGATGCCGCATACGCCACCCGTTTGATTCCATTTTCTTTCGCGGCGATCAAGACGTTGAGCGTTCCGGTCACGTTCATCTCATGCGTGGTCAGTGGATCATCAATGCTGCGCGGCACGGACGGGAGCGCCGCTTGATGCAGCACATAATCCGCCCCGTTGAAGATTTCCCGCAGCGCCGCGAGATCGGTGATGCTCACTTCGTAGAACTCGTAGCTGTCCGCCGGCAGATGTGCGAGATTGCTCCGTTTACCCGTCAGCAGGTTGTCGATTACGCGTACAAGATGACCGTCCTTGACCAGCCGTTCGACCAGATGCGATCCGATAAATCCCGCGCCGCCCGTTACGATGTAGGTTTGCTTCGTCATGATCTTCCATTATGCTGCATCAGCGTTTTTGATATTTGGCGCGCACCCAGACCATCAGCGCGAAAAAGCCCGCCATCGCGCCCAACCCGATCACGCCGACGATAAACGCGGTTTGCGGGTCAAGCGTGCTGACGAGAAACGCCAGCGCGCCGAACAGGATCGCCAGCCCGTACAGGATCAACAGCGTCACGCGCTGGTTGAATCCCATGCTCATCAAGCGGTGCGACGAATGATCTTTTCCGCCTTGAAATGGCGACCGCCCTTCGCGCAGCCGGGTGAACACAACCAGCATGGTATCGGTCAGTGGCACGGCAAGCACGAGGAGCGGCACCATCCACGTCACGTTGAGCGGCTGCGTCCCGAATTCAAGCTTGATCCCCAGCGCCGCCAGCACAAACCCCAACACGAGCGCGCCCATATCGCCCATGAACAGGCTCGCCGGATTGAAATTGTAGATCAAGAAGCCGACCGCGCTCCCCGCCAGCGCCGCCGCCAATGACGAAACGAGCGTCAGCCCTTCGTTGAATGCCAGCAGCGTGAACCAACTCGCCGCGATAGCCGCCATGCCCGCCGCTAACCCATCCATGTTATCCATGAAGTTGAGCGCGTTGGTTAAGCCGACCACCCAGAATAGGGTGAAGGCATAATCGAGGACGGGGATGTTAAATAGGCGGATATGAATGCCCGCCAGAATCAACACGAGCGCGGCGGCAGACTGCGCGATCAAGCGGACGACGACGCCGAGGTTATAGCGGTCATCCGCCAAGCCGACGATGGCGAGCATCCCTGCGCCGCTCAAGACCGCGCCAAGTTCGACAATATGCTGAGGGGGGCTGAATAAGAGCAGGGAGAGCGCGAACGCGCCGTAGATCGCCAAGCCGCCCATGAGCGGTTTGGCTTCGACATGAATTTTACGCTGCGGGTTCGGCTTATCGACCACGCCGAGCTTGAAGGCGATGATGCGGGAGAGCGGCGTCAAGCTCAAGGACGTGATAAACCCGACCACAAGGATCGGGATAAATTGCAGGGAATCCATACATCATCCTTCAGAACTGCCGCGGGAAGTATACTCTATTTTGTTGTGACAGGAGATGTAGGGATTAGGTTCAGTGAGGCAAACACCATCAAAAGGGGTAAGCGCCAAGATGCCATGGGATTGCTGCGTGTGAAACAGTGCCTAAACATACAACACTTAACAATTATATATGTCGTAGCGCACTTGACAGCAGTGATACATATCACAGAACAGCAGTTTTCCAAGAACGTGCTTTCTTGTTGACACTATACTGAGGGAGGTTTTTACATAATTCACATCAGGGAGTTATCAACTTGAAGCGTATTGCCCTATGGATGAGTCTGTCGATCACTTTCCTCCTCATTGCAAGTTCAGCACTACCCGTCAATGCCTACGCATCTGTCAGCCAATACTCAACCACTTGCAGCAGCGTTTGGGTAACAGGGACAACCAATCAACCTTACGTGACTCTCATGGTGCAGGATATGGAAACAGGCGCATATGTCGTGGATTCGGCATATCCTGCAAGCAGAGGGACATTTACGATCGAAGTCACATTCCCGGCATTTGAGGAAGGACATCGGTTATCTTACGTAGTGCTTGGTTCACCTTCCCCCGATCTATGGGATACCGAAGCGATTTTCAGTCTTGAAAATGTCGCTTGTGAAAACAACGATGTAGGTCTAGGTCACGGTGTTCCAAATGGATTTGTACTGCACACGATCACCTGTGAAGTTCCTGTCTATAATCTTCCGGCAGGAACCCCGGTTACAGGAGCAACGATCCGCGCAGGGCAGACATGGTTCATCAATCCCGTACCCGCAGCGGGGTCTGATGGCAATCAGTGGACGGAAGTGTTCGCTGGAGGGCTTATCAATGGTTTCATCCCGACAAGCTGTGTTGGCGGCAAAGTCTCAGTAACATAAGTAAGGGCTGCGTTCTTGAGCCAACCTCACCCCAAATTCTGATGATTTTTTGCCCCTCTCCGCACGGAGAGGGGCGGTTGAGCGTAGCGAAACGGGGTGAGGTTAAGCGATCCGCGTTTCACTGAGGATGTTTCGGTTTCTTGGTTTTGATGCGTGTTCAGTGCGGTTATGCCATCGTCAGGACGACGCTCCCGGTTTTCCCACCCGCCTCGATATAACGGTGCGCGGCGGCGGCTTGTTCGAGCGGGAAGCGGCGGTCGATGATGCTCTTGAGCGTGCCCGCCTCCGCCATCGCCTTGACTTCAAGTAGCGCCGCTTGCGATTCTGCCACCATGACGCAGATCACTTTTTTGCTGCTAAAGCGCGACGTCCACAGCATTTGAAGCACATGCTTCATCTTAAAACTCGCCAGCAGATACCGCCCATTCGGGTTGAGCGACCGCTTGCAGCGCCCAAACGAAGTCTTGCCCAACACATCGATGATCAAATCATAGGTGTCGCCGCTTTTGGTGAAATCCTGCTTGCTGTAGTCAATCACCTTGTCCGCGCCTAACGCTTTGACGAACCCGATGCGCGGCGTGCCGCACACGGCGGTGACGTGCGCGCCGAAATGCTTGGCAAGCTGCAGCGCCGCCGAGCCGATCCCGCCGGATGCGCCGTTGATCAGCACGCGCTGTCCCGGCTGAATATTCGCCTTCTTGAGCAGCCCCATCGCCGTGATCGCGCCGTAGGGCAGGGCAGCGGCTTCTTCATAAGTCGTGTTTTGCGGCTTGTGCGCGACCACGTCTGTTTCAGCAATGCACAGATATTCGACATTCGCGCCCATGTTTTGACCGCGATAGCCGAACACCGCATCACCCACGTTGAAGTGCGTCACACTTTTGCCAGCGCTGACGACTTCCCCGGCGTACTCGCTGCCAAGAATACCCTTGCGCGGGCGGTTGAATCCGAACGCGAGACGCGCGGGCAGCCAGAAGATCGCGGGCATGGTGAACTTGCGCGGCGTCACGGCTTTGAAGTTGCGCGCTAGCAGGTCGCCAAAATTGATATGGACGGCATGAATCTTGACGAGAATTTGATCGTCTTTCGGGGTGGGTTGGGCGATGTCCTTCACATGCAGGACTTCCGGTGAACCGTATTCGGTGTACATAACAGCTTTCATGAGGCTTGTTCCTTGACCTAGTCGGATAATTCGATATAGAAAACATCTTGCAGCGGGACTTCAAAGACGATGGCGATCCGAAACGCGAGTTCCAGCGACGGCGAATAATTGCCTTTTTCGATGGCAACAATCGTCTGCCGCGTCACCCCGGCTTGATCAGCTAACTGCTGCTGAGTCATCTCGCCGCGATCAAAGCGCAGACGGCGAATGTGGTTCTTGATGATGATCTTCTGCATGTTAGAAGCCCCGGCGGTAGTAGAAGAACTGCAGCACGTCCGAGACGACTTCTCCTGCCGCGCCCCCCGCGAGCACGAGGGCGAACATCACCGCCGGAGGCATGTCGAAAGCCAGCGATCCCACCGCAAGCATGATCCCGATGGAAAAGACCACCAAGTAAGCGCGAAGCGATTTGAGTTCGATCATCCGGTCGCGTTCGTCGGTGATCGCGGGTTCAGCCTCACGGGTCGCAATCGTGTTCAGGATGCTAAAGAGGATGGTGATGATGATTTTGGCGATGATCGTCACCGGAATCAGGATTAGGAAGAACCCGCCCCAGAAGCGAAACACTTCAATCGCATATGGATCGGTTTGCGGGTAGCGCTGCATCATATAAGCGGTATAGACGGCGGCGATCAGCACGGTGCTGATCGCGTTGACGATGGCGCGCCTTTCTTGGTACGACATAGAGCCTCGTGTCTGGTACAGCATACTCGATGTAAAGTTTACTATACACAAGGTATCACGAAGCGGGCATGATGTCAAGTTGATTTTACATTACTCATGCAGGCTCGTTTTCGACGGCTCGAACAAACGCGCCGCGCCTCTGTTAAATCTTGTGAATCGGATTGTCAAAACTACCGTTCCGCCCCTATCATGCGGTTTGCGGAACGATACTTTTACCTCGATATACTGCTCCTCACCCCCTACCTCTCTCCAACCTTTGGTTAGAGAGGGGAGAAGAACAAGGGGTTTGCTCCCCCTCTCTATCGCTTGCGATGGAGAGGGGGTCGGGGGGTGAGGATAAAGTGTAGTCCTCTGAAATGATGCGAAGAGAGACTAGGCGCAAAAGGGGACGGATGAACGCCGACTCAACCCGCGCTGGCGTGCGGCGCGTTTTATGGATCACTCTACTTCTGAATTTGCTCGTTTCCGGCGGCAAGATCGTGATCGGATCGCTCACCGGTGCGCTGTCGATCACCGCCGACGGCTTTCACTCGTTGATGGACGGCTCATCGAATCTGCTTGGCTTGATCGCCAACCGGATCGCAGGTAAACCCGCCGACGACGATCACCCGTATGGACACCGCCGCTATGAGACGCTCGCCGCGCTTGCCGTCGGCGTGCTCCTGCTCATCACCGCCTACGAGATCGTGACTGGAGCGATTGAGCGCATCCAAAATCCGCAAACGCCGGAGATCACGCCGATAACGTTTGGCGTGCTGCTGCTCACACTGGGGATTAACCTGTTCGTCAGCCGCTATGAGCGCAGCGAAGGGCAGCGCCTCCGCTCCGAACTGCTGATCGCGGACGCGGCGAACACCAGCGCCGATGTCTTCGTCACGCTCTCCGTCTTGATCAGTATGGTGCTGGTTTCGCTCGGATGGACGTGGGCAGACCCCGCCGCCGCGCTGATCATCGTGATCTTGATCGGGCGGGCGGCGTGGCAGGTGTTGAGCCAAACGGGTAAGGTGCTCGTCGATGCCGCTCCGTATGATCCCGCGATGCTGGCGGAACTCGCCGCGCGTGCACCGGGGATCGATCAGGTGATTCGCACCCGCAGTCGGGGCACGCCTGACGCGGCGCATGTTGATATTGATGTGCAGGTTCACCCCGCCATGACCGCCGAACAAACCGCCGCCATTACCGACACGATCCGCGAGACGCTGCACGCAAATCTCGAAGGCGTCGAGGAGGTCGAGGTTCACTTCGCGCCGCGAGAGCGCGCCAGCCATGATTACACGCTTGCTGCGCGCGCTTGTGCTGATGCGCTCGGTTTGCTGGCGCATGAAGTCCGCGTGAGCGATACGCCGCAGGGGAAGATTCTCGAAATGCATGTCGAAGTCCCGCCCGGTCAGACGTTGGGCGAGGCACACGCTCAGGTGACACAGTTGGAGCATGATGTTCATGCCGCGCTGCCGGAACTGGCGGAAGTCACCACGCACATCGAGCCGCGCGCCGCACCCGCCCGCGTTGAATCGACCCAGAGCGCACAAGATTTAGCCGACCGCGCGGTGGAACTGCTCAAACGGATGTATCCGCATGGGGGATGGCATCACGCCCGCGCCGAAGGATCGGCGGACGCAGGCTACGCGCTGTCGCTGCATGTCGCACTTGATCCGCTGCTTACGGTTGAAGAAGCGCACAAGCTCGCGGAGGATGCGGAAACATCCCTGAAGTCGAATTATCCCCGGATCACGCGGGTGACAATTCACACCGAACCGCCGGAGGAATTCCGATGATTCACTTGACATTTCCGCCGAACCGCCGCACACGCATGATGGGGTGGCTGTTCAAGATCATGATCGCTCGCCAGATGACCGCAGCAGCCGGAGACAAGTCACTCGCCAAAATGCGCGCGGTCAGCGCCCGATACGGACTGCCCATGCCACATGGCGCGCGCTGTATTCCTGCCTCCATGAGTGGAATCGCGGCGGAGTGGATCGAAACGCCGGAATCGCACCCGAATCGGGTGGTGTTCTATCTGCACGGCGGCGGCTACGTGAATTCTTCCCAGAAAATGCACGCACCGATGATCGCCCGCACCGCGTCAGCACTCCGAGCGCGAGGTTTTTCGGTCGATTATCCGCTTGCGCCTGAACATCCGTATCCGGCGGCGCTTGAATGCGCGGTGACGGCGTACCGCCTTCTGCTTGATCAAGGCATCACAGCGGATCAGATGGTGCTGGCGGGGGATTCGGCGGGCGGTGGGTTGGCGATCGCACTGCTCGTTATGCTGCGGGATGCAGGACTGCCGCTCCCGCGCGCGGCGCTCCTCTTTTCGCCGTGGGTGGATTTGACGATGACGCACAGCCGCAACTGCGCGCACGCAGATCAAGACATCATCCTGAATGGTGACCTCCTCGGCATGATGCGCGATATGTACGTGGGTGCTCACGCGTGCGATGATCCGCTGATTTCTCCGCTGTACGCTGATCTGCGTGGACTGCCGCCAATCTACATTCAAGCAAGCGACCGTGAAATCCTGATCGACGAGATCACGATGCTGACCGAACGCTTGACCGCTGCCGGAACGCAGGTTCAAACCGAGGTGTACCCGAATGTGTGGCATGTGTGGCAGTTGTATCCGCCGGTGATGGTGCGCGAGACCGGCGCTGCAATGGAAGCCGTCCGGCGCTGGTCAGACAGATTGTGGGGGGAATGATCCCCCAAAAAACCGGAGCGCGGCGCACAGAGTTCCTCTATAATGAGGCGTATGAAGACACGACTCGTATTTCTCACGCTGGTTCTGTTCGCGCTCAGCTTGAGCGCCTGTAATTTGAGCCGCGCCACGCCAACGCCGACGTTCGCCCCGCCGACCTCACCGCCGCCCACACTCGCGCCGGACGTGACGCCAATTGTGGTCGAAGGGGAAAACGGGGAGCTGTGTATCATCCCCTCCGATTGGTATCCATACACCGTCGAGGAGAGCGATACCCTCTCGCTGTTGGCGCAGCAGACCGCCGCAACCGTCGAAGAACTCGCGCGCGTCAACTGCTTGAGCAACCCGAATTCGCTCGTAGAAGGCGACGTCCTGTATGTGCCGCGCCCGCCTGTGCTCGGTGGGTAAGTCCGCTGCAGCATAGTCTCGCGCTTGACACGCCGCCGCGTGATCCTATACTGAGAAGGACTTCATCAAAGTTTAAGGCTCACCCTCATGGCGGCGACCACCGACACGCCTACGTCGTTCACAGATAAACCGGCGGATCATGCTGATCCTCCGCTCACACCGGATGAACGCAATGCAATGCGCGCCTTTCTTCAGCGCAGCGAAGTCCGCCTTTCGACGCTGCACCGCATCGCTACCGCGTTTATCAGCGGCGCGGGGCTGCTGATCCTGTTTCCCGTATTTTTCAAAGAAGAAATTGTCGCCATCTTGCGGATTTTCCTCTCGCACGCGGGCGATGCGATGCCGTATTTCGGCGCAAATGAAGGCTTGCTGCGCGGGCTGTTGTTCGTGTTTCTGGCGTATCCGTTCTTCTTGTCGTTCAGCCTCCCGATCTATTCGATGTACCTGCTGATCAAGGATGTGATCCACTTCTACTACACGATCTACACGCCGGGCTTCCCCTCCACCTTGATCACGCCGTCGTTTGCACTCTCCGGGCTGGCGTTTTCGCCGGACGAAAGCAAAACCGTCAAGAAGCAGGTGTTTCAGTACCAATATCACCCGGCGTCGATCAACTTTGCGATCCCGTTCAGCCGCGAAAAACGCGAACTCTACTTTGAAGAAGCGATCCGCAACACCGACGGCGATATTCTGCCAAAAAGCCGCTGTTACGACGAACTCCTGAGCATGGGCGCGATCCCCGAAAACACCGACCGCCGCAGTGTCGAACATGTTAACGCGGCGTTTGGATTGGCGCGCACGCTGGATCGTCAGCTTTCGGAAGAAGTCGCCACGACCGAGCTTTCGATTGCGCGGCATATTTTGTATCTGCGCCGCTTGGTGATGCGCTACGTGCGCACGCTGATCATGTTCATCTGGACGGCGCTGATCACATTTATGCTGCTGCCTTTCCTTGAGGATCAACGTCTGCCTACGTTCCTCGTGATGGCAGTCGGCTTCCTAATCTGGTCAGCGCTGACGATTCCTTTGATGCGCATGCCGCTGCGCTGGATTTATCGCCACCGCGAAGAAATGCCGGACAATCATCACATCGACCGCCAGTTGATCACGCTTGAAACGCAAATGCGCCCACTGGTGATCGGCGCGATCATCACGTCGTTGATTGCCATCGCATTGAGTATTCCCTTGTACGCGGCGTAAGATCGCCCCCGCTGTGGTCATCTAAAGACTAAGTTGACCTTCTAAGGAAATAAACGAGAAAACAAGCATGACCACAACACCAATCGAACTGACCGACGCGACCCTCGACTCCGTGCTGCACGAAACCAAGCCGATCATGATCCTGATCACCAACGGCGAAGGCTTGCGCGGTGATTTTAAGGTTGCGTATCAGAAAGCCGCCGACGATGCCGCCAACAAGGGGATTGTGTTCGCGCAGCTTGACCCAACTAAGAATCCGAAAGCCGCCGAACGCCTGAACGCGGGCGAAAAACCCGTGCTCGTCGGCTGGTACTGTGGTGAAGAAGTTGTCCGCCGCAGCCGCCCGTGGGGCAGCGATCTGCCGCTGGCGCTCGAATCGATTGCGCGTGAAGCGAAGGAAAATGAACCTGTCGCCCTCGCTGATGCTGACGCCGCTCCCGCCGCGACCGAGCCGAAGAAGCCCGCGAAGGTGTACGATGCGCCCGTCAACGTGGTCGATGACACATTTGAGGATGAAGTCCTCAAGAGCGACACGCTCGTGATCGTCGATTTCTGGGCACCTTGGTGCGGACCGTGCCGCATGGTCGCGCCGATCCTTGACAAACTGGCGAAGGAATTCGCCGGGCAGATCAAGATCGCCAAGGTGAACACCGACGAAAATCCCGGCTTGTCGCAAGCATTCCAAATTCGCAGCATCCCCACGCTGATGATTATCAAGAATCGCACGATGATTTTCAATCAGCCGGGCGCGCTGCCTGAACCCGCCCTCCGTGACCTGATCCAGCAGGCGATCGCGCTCGATGTGCCGACGCCGCCGGAGCAGCCGCAGCAGGCGTAAGTTCGTCGTCACCCGCGCAGTTTTCCGCCGCTCTCAATTGCCAGAATGGAGAGCGGCTTTTGTTTTTCTGAGTACTTCGAGAATGCCCCTGTATGCCCCAATTTCGCGTTTTGCGGGGCTTGCGCGTTACTTCGTATAACTACCGTATACGCAGTAATGACGATCCTACACCCCTTCTTGAGTCATCCAGCGCTAACTTGCGCGCGCTACAATAAATGCCTGAGACTTATTGGAGGACAATCGTATGCCGATTCAACGTGAAACACCAAAAGCGGGTCAAGAATCTGTTTGGGATTATCCGCGTCCACCCCGCGTCGAGGCGACCGGTAAGCGCGTCCGCGTGATCTTCAACGGCGTGGTGATCGCCGACACGACCAACGCCAAACGGGTACTGGAAACGAGTCACCCGCCCGCGTACTATATTCCACAGGCGGACATCCGTATGGAACACCTCAAGCAGACGCCGAAGCGCACATTTTGCGAATATAAAGGAAGCGCGGGTTACTGGAAGCTCTCCGTAGGCGAACGCACGAGTGAGGATGTGGCTTGGAGCTACGCCGCGCCAAACAGCGGCTATGAAGCGATCAAGGATCATCTCGCGTTTTATGTGTCGCGCGTCGATGAGTGTTATGTCGATGAGGAGCGCGTCACGGCGCAAGCGGGCGACTTTTACGGCGGTTGGATCACGAGCGAAATCGTGGGACCCTTCAAAGGTGGCGCAGGGACATGGGGCTGGTAAAACTCCTGCTGTTTGATATTGATGGCACGCTGGTCTGGACGAAAGGGGCGGGTCGCGCCGCCCTGATCGACGCACTGGCGACGCTGTTCGCACATCACCCGCCGCTGGCGGAGCGACTGCGCGACCGGGTGGCGGCGCATGTCTTCGGCGGCAAAACCGACTGGTACACGCTCGTTGAACTATTGACGGACGAAGGTTATTCGACGGAGCAGATCGCCGCGCTGATCCGCGAGTTTGATCCGGTGATGGGCGCAAGCATGGCGCGCGTGATCCCCGATTACGCGGTGCAGCCCTGCACAGGTGGCGTTGAAACGATCACGGCGCTGAAAGCGCGCGGAGATGTACGGCTTGGACTAGTGACGGGCAATGTCCGCTCCAGCGCGCCGATCAAGCTGAAAGCGGCGGGCTACCAACCGGAAGATTTCCCGATTGGTGCGTTCGGGGATGAAGCGCTCGAACGCGATGATCTCCCCCGGTTAGCGTTTGAACGCGCACGGACGCATTATCAATGCGCGTTCGATCCGCACGATGTGATCGTGATCGGTGATACACTGGCGGATATTGCCTGTGCGCGGGCTTCCGGCTTCGCGGTCGCCGCCGTGTGTACCGGATTCGCCAAGCGTGACGAACTCGCGGCGGCATCCCCCGATTGGCTGCTCGACGACTTGCGAGAACTTGCCGAGCGCGTGTTGGCGTAATCGTGCGGCATGGTTGGTCTACCGTTCACAAGTTTAAGGATAAACAAGGCATGATCGAAACAGAGCGCGCACAGGTTTTCACGAGCCTGCACCGTAAGGGAAATCCGCTCATCCTGTACAACATTTGGGATGTAGGGACTGCAAAAGCAGCACAGCAAGCAGGTGCGAAGGCAGTCGCCACAAGCAGCGCTGCGGTTGCTATGGCGAATGGCTTCACCGATCGGCAAAACCTGCCGCTCGATCTAGCGCTGGCAAATTTGCGCCGTATTGTCGCTGCGGTTGATGTGCCGGTAACGCTCGATTTTGAAAGCGGGTACGCATCCTCCCCAGATGATCTGCGCCCCAATATCCGACGGGTGATTGAAGCTGGCGCAGTTGGAATCAACTTCGAAGATCAGATCATCGGTGGAGAAGGACTGTATTCGATTGAGGCGCAGTGTGCGCGGATCGCAGCGGTTCGCCAAGCGGCTGAAGAAGCATCTTTTCCGCTGTTCATTAATGCGCGGACTGATCTCTTTCTAAAGAAGGATGTCTCAGAACATACCGAAGCGCTCCTTGACGAAGCAATCACCCGTGCGAAGGCTTACATGCGGGCAGGCGCAAGTGGATTTTTCGCGCCGGGGTTACGTCAGGAAGCATTGATCCGTAAGTTGTGTGATGCTTCTCCGCTCCCCGTCAACATCATGATTTATGCCGGCGCATTTGCTCCCGGACAGCTTGCAGCCTGCGGCGTATCACGGATTAGCTACGGCACTGTACCTTATGGTGCGATGCTGGAATTCCTAAAAGCCGACGCTGAACGCGCATTTGCGGACGGCAACTGAGATCGACTTTGGTTCCCCTGAGTGAGTACAGGCTGCTATCCGCGTATACCGCCTTCAGACTGCTTTCGGGACAGGGCATATCCTGTCCCAATCACCGTTAGAGCGTTCCGCATTCAATGCATATTCTATGCGCCTGTGATATTGCATCGCGTCTAATGCGCACTATACTTTTTGGCTTGAGCCGTGCGTCGCTTAAATGCGTGCTTGGTTCTGGTGCTGCCCATTTGTGACAATTTTGTAAGCGATCTACCGTAGGAGTGATGCGTTATGCGTGCTTCGACTTCCATTCGACTCCTTTTTCTCTGTATTGGGCTGATCAGCTTTTCGATAAGCGCCGCCGCTCAAACCATTGATTTTCCGGAAACGCCGAATCTGACGATCACCGACGGACTGCTCGCTTATGAAGCCGATGACTGCGATTACGGCGGCACAATCCGTTCGATCCGGGCGACCGCCCCTGACCGCGTCGAGTTTGTCCTGTGCGAACCGGATGGCGCGTTCCCCCAAAAGATCGCCTTTGTGTCATTAGGGATTCAGCCACTTGAGCATCTCGTCGCCACAGGCGGCGGCGGTGATGCCCTCACACGTGCGCCGATTGGCACAGGCGCATACAGGCTTGACTCGTGGGAAGCGGGCAGCGAAATTGTGCTGGCGCGCTTTGAAGACTATTGGGGCGATCCGGCTTTGGAAGAAACCGCGATCTTCCGCTGGGCGAGTGATGCCGAAACACGCCTCGCTGAACTCCAAGAGGGCACGGTGGACGGAATCGACAACGTCGGCGCGGGCGACTTCGAGTTGATCGATGATGATCGCACGCTGCGGCTGTACGAGCGCGAAGGTTTGAACGTGATGTACGTCGGCATGAACAACACGATTGCGCCGTTCGATAACCTGCTCGTGCGTCAAGCGATCGCCCACGCCATCAACAAACAGCGCATCGTTGACAGCTATTATCCCCCCGGCTCGACAGTGGCAAACCAGTTCACCCCCGCCGCGATTTTCGGCTACACCTCCGAAACCGAGCCATTGTCTTACAGCCCGGAGGAAGCGCAGCGGCTGCTTGAAGAATCAGGCGTTGAGCTTCCGCTCGAAGTCACGTTGAGTATTCGTGACGTGGTGCGCAGCTACCTACCACAGCCGCAAGTCGTCGCAGAAGAAATTCAGGCGCAGCTTGCCGAAGTCGGAATCGACGTCACGATTGACGTGATGGAATCCGGTGAGTTTATCGATGCGAGCGAGCGCGGCGAACTGGCGATGTTCCTGCTCGGCTGGAGCGCCGATTACCCTGACGCGACCAACTTCTTGGATGTGCACTTCGGGCGCGGAGCATCACTGGCGTTGGGCGACCCTAATTTGGATGTGATCGCGCTGCTCGATGAGGCGGGGCGGTCGGCAGATTCGAGGGAGCGTCTCGCGCTGTATGGGCAAGTGAACGAACTTCTCCGCGATGACGTACCGATGCTTCCTATCGCTAATGGCGGCAGCGCTGTTGCATTTGTCAGCCGGATTCGCGGCGCGCACGCCAGCCCGCTCAGCAATGAGCGCTTGAGCGCCATGTCTGATCGCCGCGATGACGACATCATTTTTATGCAAAACGGCGAACCTTCCGGACTCTACTGCGCCGACGAAAGCGACGGCGAAGCGCTGCGCGTGTGCGGACAAATTCTTGAGCCGCTCCTGAATTACGATGTGGGATCAACGTATGTTGTTCCGGCGCTGGCGACCGATTACCGCGTGACCGAGGATGCGATAACGTGGGAATTCATGCTGCGCGAGGCGGTTTTCCACGACGGCTCAACATTTGACGCGAATGATGTTGTCGCTACGTTTGTCGTTCAGTGGGATGCGGCGCACCCGCTCCACGTCGGGCGTGATGGCAGCTTCTCGTACTGGGGTTACTTGTTCAAGGCATTCTTGAACGCCGAATAGCTAACTGCTTCCTTCCCCCTCACCCCTCTCTATCGCTTGCGATGGAGAGGGGTGAGGGTAGGTAGTTAATCCGCCTGAGCCGAATTGTTGCGGTTCGGCGGGGTGATGTTTATACTTCGTCCTGATCAGCCATAACAACGGCTTAGCAAGTGATGACTACGTGACTCAAGGAGCGTTCTTCAATGAAATCTTCGCTTCGCGTTTTACCGATTCTGGTGGTCGTGGTGCTCCTGCTCGGTGCAGCGCTCCCGATCAGCTTTGCGCAGGATTCCGCCTTCCCTGAAACACCGCAGTTGACGGTGACGGATGGCATGTTCTCCTACGCGGCGGAAAGCTGCGATTATGGTGGGACGATTCAGTCCATCACAGCGGTTGATGCGCGCACGGTTCAGTTTGTGCTGTGCGAACCCGACGGCGCATTCCCGCAGAAGGTCGCCTTCTCATCGGTTGGTATTCAGCCGCTCGAACACCTCGCTGCAACTGGCGGTGGTGGCGAAGCGCTGTTCCGCAACCCTGTTGGCACGGGTCCGTACCGCTTGGAATCGTGGAATCTGGGCAGTGAAATTGTGTTGGCGCGCTTCGATGAATATTGGGGCGATCCCGCGTTTGAAGCGACCGCGATTTTCCGTTGGACAAGCGAAGCCGCTGCGCGTTTGGTTGAACTCCAAGCAGGCGCAGTGGATGGTATCGACAACCCCGGCGCGGGCGACTTTGAAGTTATCGCCGCCGACCCGAATCTCCAGCTTTTTGAACGCGAAGGTCTGAATATTTTCTATCTGGGCATGAACAACCTGTTCGCGCCGTTCGATAACCCGCTCGTGCGTCAGGCGATTGCCTATGCGATTGACAAACAGCGCATTGTCGATAACTATTACCCGCCCGGCTCAACGGTGGCGACTCAGTTTATGCCTCCGGCGATTTTCGGTTTCACTTCCTCGACCGAACCGTTCCCGTATGATCCGGAACAGGCGCGCGCACTCCTTGAACAATCCGGTGTAACGCTCCCGATTGAAATCACGCTCAACTATCGTGACGTCGTGCGCGGTTATCTGCCGCAGCCCGGTATCGTGGCACAGGATATTCAGGCGCAGCTCGCGGATGTTGGCATCAATGTGACCATTGAAGTCATGGAATCCGGGACGTTCCTTGATGAATCCGACCTCGGTAATCTCGCCTTCTACCTGCTCGGCTGGGGCGCGGACTATCCCGATGCGACCAACTTCCTTGACGTGCATTTCGGCGCGGGTTCGACCCTCCAATTCGGTGAGCGTGACGAAGAAGTGATCGCGCTGCTCAACGAAGCGGGTGTGACGGCTGATCCCGAAGCGCGTCTTGAACTGTATCGTCAGGCGAATGAACTCCTTCGCGACCATGCCCCGATGCTCCCGATTGCGCATGGCGGTTCGGGCGTTGCTTACACGGCGGACATCGTCGGTGCGCACGTCAGCCCGCTCGGCAACGAATCCTTGGCAGTCATGGAAGACCCGTCGGACGATAACTTCGTCTTTATGCAAAACGGCGAACCCGCTGGTCTGTACTGCGCCGATGAAACCGACGGCGAAGCGCTCCGCGTGTGCGAACAGATCACCGAACCGCTGCTCGCTTACGAAGTCGGCGGCACGGCAGTTGTTCCGGGCTTGGCGACCGATTACACCGTCAGCGAAGATGGTTTGACGTGGACGTTCAACCTCCGCGAAGCCACCTTCCATGATGGTTCGGCGTTCGATGCGAACGACGTGGTCGCTACCTATGCGGTTCAGTGGGACGCAGCGCACCCGCTCCATGTGGGACGCGACGGCGGCTTCACCTACTGGACGTACCTGTTTAAGGCGTTCATTAACGCACCCGCTGAAGAATAAGCGGACTGCATTCGGTATTGTGATTGTGTAGGGACAGGGCATGCCCTGTCCCTACACTTTCTGCCTTTCGTCGCGTTTCCCTCCGCGCGCTCCATCGATCTAAAGGCTTTTCGCATGATCTACTTCATCCTCCGCCGTCTGATTAGTGCGATTCCCGTTGTATTAGGAATTTTGATCGTTACTTTTCTGGTCGCCCGTGTCATCCCCGGCGATCCGTGTACGGCAATTTACGGTGAGCGCGCCACCCCGGAATTGTGTGCGTCTTTTGCCACCCGTTATGGATTAGATCGCCCGGTTGTTGAGCAGTTCATGGTGTACATCGGGCAGTTCGTCACCGGTGACTTGGGCGACTCGATCCGTTATTCCATCCCTGTCGCGCGTCTGCTGGCGGAGCGCTTACCCGTTACCGTCGAGTTGGGTTTCGCCGCGCTCACGTTTGCGACGCTGATCGGTATTCCATTGGGGATTATTTCGGCATACCGCCGCAATTCAGCGATCGATGTCGGAACAATGCTCATTGCCAACATCGGCGTGAGTATGCCCGTGTTTTGGCTTGGCTTGATGCTGGCGTATATTTTCAGCGTCAGCTTACGCGGTACGGTCTTTAGTCTGCCGCCGAGCGGCGAACTTCCGGCGGGTTTTCGCTATGTCCCGTTTTATATCTCATGGGGATTGGCGGAAAGCGCGGATCAAGTCAGCCCAGTGGTTGTCTTTTTAGGCAACCTGAAAGTCTTGAATTCGATCCTAACGTTGAACGGCGAACTGCTGCTCAACAGTTTGAAGTATATGATCCTCCCTGCCGTCGCCGTCGGTACGATCCCGATGTCGATCATCGCCCGTATGACTCGCTCCGCCGTGTTGGAGACACTCGGACAAGATTACGTCCGCACGGCGCGCAGCAAAGGCTTACGGGAGCGCGTCGTCGTGATTCGCCATGCCGTGCGCAACGCCCTGCTGCCCGTCGTCACGATTATCGGGCTGAATTTCGGCTTGCTGGTCAGCGGCGCGGTGCTGACCGAAACGATCTTCGGGCTGGCGGGAGTTGGTCGAACGCTCGTAGATGGGATCACCGCCCGCGATTATCCGCTGGTGCAGGGATTCACGGTGTTTATCGCCGTCGCGTTCGTGCTGATCAACCTGATTGTCGATATTCTCTACGGGTATCTTGATCCCCGTATCCGCGTCCAATAGGCGACTGCATCATGACACGTCAAACCAAGCTCGTCCCCAAATTAACCACGATGCAGTTAGCGCTCGCCCAACTGCGGCAGCCTTCGCAAAGTTTGTGGGTGGAAGCGGTCAAGAATTTGTTCCGCAATCGCTCCGCGATCATCGGCATGGTGATTATCGTGGCGCTCTTGTTGATCGCCTTGCTTGCCCCTGTGATCGCGCCGTATGATCCGATTGAGCAGTTGTTTAACGATCCGGCACATCGCGGTTTAGGGCGCTTACCGGGTAAACCGCCGTGTGTGCATATCCTCGGCTGCGACCCCGCCCAGCCCGAACATCTGATGGGACTCGACCTCAACGCGCGGGATATGTTCAGCCGCGTGTTATACGGTTCGCAAATTTCGCTGCTCGTCGGCTTCACCAGCGTGACCGTCTCGATTGTGATCGGCAGTTTGCTTGGCATGATCGCCGGATACGCGGGCGGTTGGCTCGAAAATCTGATCATGCGCTTTATGGATGTGCTGCTGGCGTTTCCCTCGCTGCTGTTGGCAATCGCCATCGTTACATTTTTGGGTCCCGGTCTACAAAACGCGCTTTTGGCGATCAGCATCGTCTCGATTCCGGTGTATGCCCGCCTTGCGCGTGCCAGCGTGATACAGGTGAAAGAATTCGAGTACATCACGGCATGCCGCACGCTCGGCGCGCCGCCGATTCGCATCTTGTTCGTTCATATCCTGCCCAACGTGTTGACCCCGCTGATCGTGCAGGGCACGCTCGGTATCGGGACGGCAGTATTGGACGCCGCCGCGCTTTCGTTCCTCGGCTTGGGCGCTCAGCCGCCGATGCCGGAATGGGGTGCGATCTTGAGCGAAGGACGCAACCGCGTTTTCACCGAACCGCATCTGGTCTTCTTCCCCGGTTTGGCGATCATGCTCACCGTGTTGGGCTTTAACCTGCTCGGTGACGGGATGCGCGACGCACTCGACCCACGCTTGAACCGGAATTAACGCGTCAATACGCCGGGTGATATGTAGCGCTTCTCTACACCTCTCCTTTCCGAAAAAGGGCACTTTTGTAGGGACGCGGCATGCCCCATCCTGCGTGCCAATATCGGACAAGCCCTTGGGGGATGAGGAGCTTTTCACGCGAGGAAAAAGAGGTTCGTTCCCTTCTTGAACCATCCCCCGATGCTTTGACTATTTAGGGCATCGTTCCTCACGTTATCTAACGGACGGGTAAAAAATGAATCACGTACTTGGGGTGCTGTCCCTGTTTGTGCTAGCGCTCATGCTTGCGATGCCTGTGACCGGGCAAAGCGAGTCCACACCAGAGCCGCAGGCGGGCGATGTGCGCGTGGATGAATTTGGGATCGAACAGGTGTATGTTCCGGCGGGATGCTTCATGATGGGAACAAGCGACACCGAAGCCGATTACGCCCGCTCGCTTGATGCGCCGGATTGGTCAGTAAGCCGCCTGACGAGCGAACAGGCGCAGCATGAAGTATGTATTTCGCACGGCTACTGGATCGACCGCACCGAAGTCACGAACGCGGCATTTCAAGCGTTTGTCGATGCGGGCGGTTACACCACCGAGGCATTGTGGTCACAACAAGGATGGAATTGGCTGAATCGCCAGAATATCGCCAACCTGCCGCTGGCGGATTGTCACCCCGAAGCGGAGGATCACCCGCGTGTGTGCATCACATGGTACGAGGCAGAGGCTTATGCACACTGGCGCGGTGGATCGCTGCCGACCGAGGCGCAGTGGGAATATGCCGCGCGTGGTCCTGAGTCACTGATCTATCCTTGGGGGAACGAATGGGATGCGGCGCTGGCAAACGTGCTCGACAGCACATGGCTTACCCCGGTGGGCAGCTATCCTGAAGGCGCAAGTTGGGTTGGCGCGCTGGATATGGCGGGAAATGCGATGGAATGGGTGCAGGATTGGCTTTCGCGCGGTTACGACGCTGAATCGGTCACTGATCCAACGGGCGCATCACGCGGGACGATGAAAGTAGAAAAAGGCGGTTGGTGGGGAAGTAATCCTATCGTGGCACGCGCGGCGTACCGTCATTTTGAAGACCCGCCGACGTATCAGGATCATCACATCGGCTTCCGCATCGTCACGGCGGAAGAACCGGGTTCTTAAAACATGATCGGCGCTCCGAGCAACAAAACCCCCAGTAATGCGTATTACGCATTGTGCATTGGCAACTCTTTACCTCGGAGCGCTTATGACTGCTTCTCAGACCCCCAGCCCTCTCTCCGTACGGGACTTCCGGCTCTTATGGATCGGCGAAAGTATTTCGCTGCTCGGCGATCAATTCACGATAATTGCATTCCCTTGGCTGGTCTTGCAGTTGACCGGCAATGCTCTCATTCTTGGAACGGTCATGGCGCTGATGGGCATCCCGCGCGCCCTATTCATGTTGATCGGCGGCGCACTGGTGGATCGCTTCACCCCACGCGGCGTGATGCTCAGCACGAATATCGCCCGTTTGATCTTGGTCGCGCTGCTTGCCATTCTCACCTTGAGCGGCACGCTTCAAGTATGGATGCTTTACGTGCTTGCGCTGGCATTCGGGACGGCTGATGCGTTTTATTTCCCCGGTCAGTCCGCGATTGTGCCGCAAATTCTCGAAAAAGATCAGCTTCAAATGGGTAATACGATTGTGCAGGGAACAGCGACCCTTAGCCAATCCATTGGACCCGTGATCGCGGGTGGTTTGATCGCGCTGGTGGGTGGAACTGCTGCCGCCGCTGCGGATGCGCTCCCCAGTATGACCGGAATCGGTGCGGCATTTGCGATCGACGCGCTGACATTCTTAGCGTCTGTGTTCATGCTCTGGTTGATGCGTCCGAGCCGCGCCGCCGTGTCTGAGCAGCCATCAGGCGGCGTCATCCGCGCAATCCGCGATGGCATGGCATACATGTGGAAGATCAAATCCTTGCGCTTGATCTTCGTGCTGGTGTTGGCGACCAACTTCTTTGTCATGGGTCCGATTATGGTCGGTATTCCCGTGCTGTCGGATCACTTGCCGGAAGGGGCAGCCGCTTACGGCGTGATCATGTCGGCGTTCGGCGGCGGGGCATTGGCGGGAATCATCCTCTCCGGCGTGCTGCCTCGCCTCAAGCCCGCACGCATGGGAACGATTTTGCTCGTGGTACAGGCATTCATGGGGATTGCGATGGCGCTGCTCCCCTTCGCGGGATCGATGATCATTGCGGCGGTCTTGAGTTTGATCATGGGCGCAGTTAACGGCTACGTGAACATCTCGTTCTTCACATGGCTGCAAAAGCGCGTGCCTGAAAACCTCATGGGGCGTGTGATGAGCCTGATCATGTTCGCGTCGGTAGGGCTGACGCCGATTTCAACGGCGCTGTCTGGTGCGTTGATTAACACCAACATGACGGTGCTGTTTGTCGGCGCGGGTATCATGATGGCGCTCGTTACGCTGTACGCGATTAGTTCAAAGGCGATGCGTCAGATGGGCTTGGAAACCGAGATCGACGAATCCATTGACGTTGCTTCGGCAGTCAAAGCCACAGCCGAGATGCCAACGCTCCGCGCCACAGGGGAAATGTCATCAGTGGGTGATTAGCCGTCGTCTATTGTCCGGCGGCTTCAAACGCATCAGCGATGCGGGGCGGCGGCGCGGTTGTGTAGTCATCGCTGAAGTGGTGACGCTCCAGCGATTGAAGAAACGCCGCGTCAATGCGCTCACGCGCGCCGTCCTGCCGCAGATCAAGCCGCATATCGTAGGCATCTTCGCCGTTGTTCTGATAGTAGCGCGCCTTGACGCCGTATTCGACGAAATAATGCTTGCGGTACAGGTTCTGGGCGGTGGTGTTGCTCACGCGGACTTCGAGCACCACATACCCCGCCTTGAGCAGACATGATTTTTTGAGCATCCCCAACAGAATAATCTCGCCCCACCCCCGTCCGCGAAAATCAGGATGGGTGGCAATCGTGCTGACGTGCGCCTCATCGACGATGTTCCACAAGCCGCCGTACCCGACGATCACGGGCAGGTTGAACTGCCCGTTCAACTGTGGGGTGCGCCGAAACCCGCGCAGGAGATTACGCCAGCGCGGCGCGGGTGCGCTCCCGTTGTCGGACATTTCCAGCACCACCATATGGCTGTAAGTCGATTCGGTGATCTCATACGAATACGAGCGCGCAGACCAAGGCGGATCAAACGACACTTTATCAATGGCGACCACTTGCTGAATATCGGGCAGACGCATGTAACGTAAGGTGAGGTTCATTTATTTGTCAACCGATTTTACATAAACGGGCGTGATCGCTGCCGCGCTGAACGTTTCTGCCGGATTCACCCCTTCAGCGGCGGTGAGTGATCGCAGTCGATCCCACGCATCTTGCGCCAAATAGCCCGCGCGCCGCGTCCGCGCCGCCGCAGATGCCAGCGTGAGCGGGAGTCCGTTCGCCCGCGCCGCTGTGATCGCTGCCGCGCCGAGCGCATCCACTTCCCCCGTGATCAGCGCCGGATCGCCGCGTTCGCCGAGCAAGGCGATCAACGCGCCCCAAGCGTAATTATCCGCTTCGCCGCTGATGCGCCAGCACGCATCGGCTTCGCTCCACACATACGGCGCGGCAGTCACACGCGTTCGCCCCGCCATCACCACCGGAACGAGAATACCGGTTGTGCGCGGCTGTGCCGCCGCCAAAATATCCAGCGTTGTCATGCCAAGCAGAGGCAGTCCGCGCGCCGCCGCTAACCCTTTGGCGAACGCAACGCCAATCCTCAGCGCGCTGTATGAGCCGGGTCCGATGGCGACGGCGAGCGCGGTCAAATCATCAATGATCGCCCCGCCCCGCTTGAGCGCATCCATCACGGCGGGCGCAAGTTCGACGGTGTGATTATTGGCAGACAGCCATGTTGTCTCGACGATGATTCCATGACCATCGTGGAGCGCTACGCTGATCTGAGCGGTTGCGGTATCAAGTGCGAGCAGCATTCGTGGTCAGAAAATCTTTCATGAGTTGGTGATAGCGATCGCCGTGCGGTTCAAAAATTAGGTTGCGCCGCGATGCTTCGATCACCCGCAGTTCAACCCACAGGTGATCTTTTGGCAGCGCATCAAGGATCAATTCTGCCCATTCGATCACGATCACGCCGTGCTGCGCCAGAATATCCTCCCACCCAATCGACGGGAGATCGGCGCTGCCGCGCAAACGGTAGCAGTCAATATGAAACAACCGCGCATGATCCTTCGCGCGGTGGTGCTCGTGGACAAGGTTAAACGTTGGGCTGGTGAGCGGTTCAAGCGCGCCCCACCCCATGCCGATTCCGGCGGAGATCATCGTCTTGCCCGCGCCCATATCCCCGGAAAGGCAGATCACATCACCCGCTTGCAGCAAACTCCCCAAACACACGCCGAGCTTCTGCGTATGATCGGCGCTGTTGGTGATCACGTTCAATTCGCCTTCCTTCAGGATCGGCACGTAAGCAGTCTCCTATACCTGTTCAAACGTTCACCCCGAACCGCTCCTCACCCCCTGCCCCCCTCTCCAACCTCTGGTTAGAGAGGGGGTGAAACGCGCGAGTCTGCTGTTCCCCTCTCTATCGCTAGCGATGGAGAGGGGTGGCGCACCGCAGGTGCGACGGGGTGAGGAGCACTAGGGGATGAAGGTGATTTTCCTCATTCTACAACAAACCGCCCCACCCGTTTATTCCTTGATTTCGCGGCACGGGTTGACGAGTGTCCCCAACCCGTTGATCGTGATCTCGACGGTATCGCCGTCATGCAGATACACGGGCGGCTTGCGCGCTTTGCCGACACCGGGCGGCGTTCCGGTCATGATCACATCGCCGGGTTCGAGCGTGAAATAGCGCGACAGATACGCGATTAGCGCCGCAACACTTTGGATCATGTCCGCCGTGCTCCCGTTTTGCATCACCTTCCCGTTGACCTTCGTCTCAATCGTCAGCGCTTGCGGGTCAGGCACTTCGTCTTTCGTGACCAGCATCGGACCGAGCGGGCAAAACGTATCCATGCCCTTTGCGCGCAGCCACTGCTCTTTTTGCAGGTCGCGCGCGCTTACATCGTTGCCGACGGTGTAGCCAAAGACATAGTTCAGCGCGTCCGCTTCTGTCACTCGCTGCGCTTTTTTGCCGATCACGACGGCGAGTTCGCCTTCAAAATCGACCTGTGTTGTTTCGCTCGTGTGCCATGTGATCGGCTGGTTTATCCCGATCACCGCGCTGGCATTTTTGCCGAAAACGACCGGCTCGGTGGGGGGTTCTTTACCCGTTTCGCGGGCATGTTCCGCATAATTGAGTCCAATCGCGACCACCTTGTTGGGGCGGAGCGGCGCTTCGATGGTGACGCTGCTCAACGGGAAGCTCTCCCATGTGCGGCTTGGCAGGATTCCCCGGCGGATCAAGCTCGTCATCCCGTCCGCCCATGCCATTGTGTAAACCGTGTCTCCGACTATTTCACCGAGGCGCGTTCGTCCTTGAACCGTGAATGTGACCAACTTCATTGTCGCGCTACTTCCTCTGCTTCAATCTGTAGATAAAATCCGTGAGCATCCCGCCGCCGTCGCTGGCGACCAGCACCCCCGCGACCTTTTGGATCACCAGTTCGCCCAGCGCGGCGATCACGCGGTTTGCTTGTTCGCGCATCACCAGCAACACATCATCCCACAGCACGCCTTTGGGTAAAAGCGGCTCACGGAGCGATCGCAAGCTGTCCATATAATGGATCAGCGGATCGGCATGCGGGAAAACGAACGCCGACGGGAGATCATACCGCACGACGGTGAGGAATTGGCGCGCCAGCATGCGCGTTCCGTTTTCGAGCGAATACGCATTGTGGATCGGCGCAATCTGCGCCCCCGCCGCCGACTGTGTCAGCAGCACAATCGCGCGCTGGAACAAGAAATTCAGTTCCGGCATCGTAGCGGCGCTGTTGGTGGCAGTGACCAGCACGCCTTTGGGTTTGAGCACGCGCTTGAGTTCGCGGATCGCGCCCTCAACATCGCTGACGTGATGGAGCATGTAGTTCGCCATCACCACATCAAACGTCGCATTCGGAAACGGGAGCGCCAGCGCATCCCCGACGATCACATGCGGCTGATCGGGGTGATTTTCGAGCATCCCAAACGAGCGATCCAGCCCGATGTAGCGCACATTGGGCAGTGTGCGGCGCACCGGATCGACATAAACCCCCGTCCCTGTGCCAACATCGAGCAGAGTTTCTTCACCGTGCCAAGGGAGCCGTGACAGCACCCACGCGGGGAAATCGAACTTCGGGACGCTGTAAACATCATGCGTCATCTGGCGAAGCTTCAGCTTATCATCGCTGCCGTATTGTTCTTGCAAAACATCGGGATCGGTAGAAGGGGTCATCAGTGTTCCATAACATCGAATGATGGCTAAACTTATCCGTATTATAACAGTATCTCAACAAGCTACCGGAATGTGCAAATTGTGAACGTCGATCTGAACTCTCTCCCGCTCACCCTTGCGGATATTCAACAGGCGCGTGAGCGTATCGCGCCGTATTTTTCCCCGTCACAGCTTCGGCATTTTCCCGACTTGGGCGATCATGTCTATCTCAAGCTCGAGTGCCTGAACCCGACGCGCTCGTTCAAGATACGCGGTGCGCTCAATGCCATGCTGAGTTTGGATGCGGAATCGCGCGAACGCGGTGTGGTCACGGCATCATCGGGCAATCACGCACAGGGGATCGCGTATGCCGCGCACCTGCTCGGCATACAGGCGCGGATTTATATGCCGAGGACTGCCCCGCAGAAGAAAAGCGACGGTGTGCGCAAGTACGGCATCGAGCCGATCTTGTTCGGCGGGCGCTATGATGATGCGGAGGCGGAAGCGCTGCGCGTCGCCCGCGAAGAGCAGATCACGTATGTTTCGCCGTACAACAACCGGGCGGTCGCGGCGGGTCAGGGGACAATTGGGCTAGAAATCCTCGACGCGCTCCCCGATGTCGAGCGCGTGATCGTCCCGGTCGGCGGCGGCGGCTTGATCAGCGGAATTGCGGTGGCGATCAAGAGCTTACGCCCGGATGTGCAGATCATCGGCGCGAACGCCGAAGAATCGCCAGAGATGTTCAACCTCTTTTATGGCGAAAATCGCCCGTGCCGGGGAGATATTCTCGCGGATGCGCTCCCCGGCGCAATTGAACCGGACTCGATTACGATTCCGATCACAAAAGCGCTGGTATATCAGATTGCGCTGGTCGACGAGAAGGAGACGCAGCACGCCGTCGCATGGGCGGTCAAGAAGCACAATATCATCGTGGAGGGTGGCGGCGCAGTGGGGATCGCTGTGTGTAGGTACGCCGAACATTTCATGCTGCCGCGTGGGATCAAAACCGCGATTGTCGTCAGCGGCGGGAATATCGATGCAAACCGTTTGACAGATGCCATCAACACCAAAGAACCGGTACCCGATTAGCGCGAGGGCGCAAAGCCTTTGTTTTTCTCCCCTCTCCAACCCTTTGGTTGGAGAGGGGGACGGGGTGAAGAGATTTTCTCTATTTCTTGCGCGGGAAGGCGGGATCGTCAAAGTCCCAGTCGTCGGGCGTGCCGGATTTGCGCGGCGGCGCGGGCGGCTGGCTCCCGAATGTCCCCGGCGGGTACTGCGGCGGAATCTGCGCGGGCGGCGGCGTCTGCTGCTGCGGCGGATATTGGGGCGGCGGCGGTGTTGGTTGGGTGTACTGCGGCGGTGCGTTTTGAGCCGGATAGCTCGGCGGCGGCGCGGACTGCGGCGGATACTGCGGTGCGCTTGAACTGATCTGCCGCTCAAAGTCGGCGTCAAGCTGTGGGCGCTGTTTTTCGACCACGTAGCGAACTTCGGTCACTTTTTTGACGCGGACATCGTGACGCTTTGCGCCGAAAACCCACTCCAGTACAATCGTCGCGGCGGTGATGATCAACGCGGCGATCAAGCCGCTCAAAAATGTATCAATGTGGAACTCACCGCCCGTCGTGCTGATGAGCAAGCCGCTCACCCACACCGTGATGTAAAGCATCAGCACATTGATCAGCACGCCGATCAAGCCGAGCGTGATGACGATCAGCGGGCAGGTGAGAAACTGAAGCACTGGCTTGATGGTGAGATTGATGATCGCAAAGATCACCGAAATTGCGATCCATGTCGGCGCAAATCTGCCAGCGATATACACCCCCGGCAGCAGCCCGGATGTCACAATCGCCATCACCACCGCGCTGATCAAAAAGCGCACGATCAACCAACGCATAGCCGTATCCTTTCACCGTTTTGGGATAAGGATAGCACACTACCGCCGACCGAGCGCAGCCCGTACCCGTGCTGCAATCGCCCGGTCAATCGCGCGATCCCATCCGGTCATCATGCGCGCATGCGTGAACTGGCGTGAACGCTCCCGCGCCCAATTCCCGTAAATTTCCCGCGCGCCTTTGTTGGCGAGAAAATAATCGAGTTCAGCGGCAAGCGCGGCGGGGTTCTCAGGCTCAGCAAGCCGCCCCGCCCCGTCGATCACCTCTGGCGCGGCTCCAGCGCGCACTGCGACGATTGCTTTACGCATTTGCATCGCTTCGAGATACACATATCCGAACGTCTCTTGACTGCTCGGGTGGCAAAACATATCCGCCTGCATCCACTCGTGCGCGAATGCCGTATCATCGTCAATATGCCCCAAAAACGTGACGTGATCCTGAATATTCAGGTCTGCTGCAAGCTGGAGATTATGTTCGTACATCAAGCCGTCGCCCACGATTCGCACTTCGAGCGTCGGGTATTTTTCGATCAACAGCGGTACGGCGCGCAATAAAATATCCGTTCGCTTGCGCGGGTACATCTTGCCGACCGATAGAATGATCGGGTGATCGTTCTCCTGCCGCCCCATCGTCTCCGCGATGCGCATCCAAGACGGCTCCGGCATCCCGTGATAGATCACTTCGATCTTGTGCGCCGGAAGTTCGTACAGGTCGATCAGGCGGTGCTTCGCGTATTGACTGCCAATCGTGACGACATCAGCATTTTCCATCATCACGCGGTCAAGATACGCTTGCGCCTTGACCATCGTGGCGATTTCGCCTGTTTCCCATTGCAGAATATCGCCATAAACCGCGTGTGAACTGGCGATCATCGGCGGGCGCGTGGGCGACAGCAAGCCGTAGCCGTCATAATCAAAACCGATCAGCACATCTGCCTGAGCGATGCGCGGATCGTTCGCAAGTTGGCTGTTGAAGATGATTCGCTGGAGGGTCACGCCGACATAATCGCTCACATTAAAATTCGGCGCGATCACATCAACTTGATAGCCGCGTGCCTCTAATCCGCTGCGTAAAGCGTGATAAAATACGGCTGTACCGCTTCCGCCTGAAATATCGGTCGCCCATGAGGTGATTAACGTGATTTTCACATGACGCACTTTCGGTGTGCAGAGGAACTCAAGAGGCGCATACAACGAATGGGTACAAATTATCAAACGATTTTCATCATAACGCCGCGCCAAATACCTCAGATGAATACAAGATGAAAGGATGATGAACCATGCCTGAGTCGCACACAGACGATTCCTTTCAGGTCGAGATCGAATCGATGGGAGCGGGCGGAGTCGGAGTCGGGCGGCACGGGCGGCGGGTGGTATATCTCCCGTTCACCATCCCCGGTGAAACGGTGATTGCGCGCGCGCTGGAAACCGCCGATACGTTCATTCGTGCCGAAGGTATGACGCTCGTCGATTCGTCGGCGGATCGGGTGATGCCGCGCTGCCCACATTTTGGGTTCGGGCGCTGTGGCAAGTGCCAATGGCAGCATATCGATTACCCGGCGCAGGTATTGATAAAACAGGATGTTTTTACGGAAGAATTGGAACGCGGCGGCTTGAAGAATCCTCCTGTTCGCCCGATCATCGCCAGCCCGAAGGCATGGGGCTACAACCATCATATGATCTTCACTGTCGGCGGCGACCGCACCCCGATCCCCAACGGCGTTGACGAGGACGGCGAACCTGTTTTCCTTCCGAATCCGAGCTTATTTCTCGGCTTCCCGTCGCTTGATGACCGCGACTTAATCCCGATTGCCGAATGCCACATCTTGCACCCTGATCTGCTCGACTTGTACGAGCAGCTTGACCTTGATTTGACCGGGCTTCGCCGTGTGAAGATGCAGATCGGCAGTGACGGGGCAACCATGCTGATCCTGACCGCGCTGGAAAGCACCGCGCCGCAGGTGGAAACTGAACTGCGCGTGAGCGTAAATTTGATTTTGCCCGATAATGAACCGATGAATCTGATCGGGGAGTCACATACCCGTTTCAAAATACACGGGCATGAATTCCGCGTGACCGCCGGAAGTTTCTTCCGCGCCAATGTCGATCAAGTGCCCGCGCTGGTCGATACTGTGCTGAATCTCCTAGAACCACGTCATGAGGATGCTGTGCTAGATTTATATGCGGGGGTGGGCGTGTTCAGCGCATTCATCGCGCCGCATGTCGATCTCGTCTCGATGGTGGAGAGCTACCCGCCCGCCGTCACCGACGCGGACAAAAATCTTGAAAGCTTCGGCAATGTCGATGTGTTTGAAGGCGGCGTCGATTCGGTGCTGAACGCACTCGACGAACAGTACACCACCGCCGTGATCGACCCGCCCGCACAGGGGATCAGCGCCGATGCACTCACCGCACTCACCGAGTTAGGCGTCGAACGCGCCGTGTTGATCGTGGATGATGCGCGGGCATTGGCGAAAGAAGTCAAGAAGTTCGAACGCGCCGGATACACGCTGCAAGCGATTCAACCGATCGACCTTGCGCCGCAAACATGGTATGTCGATGCAGTGGCGTTGTTTACGCGGAGGTAAACACCCATGAAAGGCATCAAGCCGCCATTCATCGAACTGGGTTTCTACTTTCATGATACAAGCGAACGCGAAGCACTTGCCCGCATTGTCGAGGCGTGTGTCGCGTTAGGTGCGAAACCGAACCTGTATCCTGTTGAGGGGATCGGTGATCGGCTGCGGAACGCACAGCCAGCACTATCGGGCATTGGTATACAAAACGCGGTGGGTACGGTGCGCGACGCGTCGGAATCGATTGAACTTTTTCCCAGGACTCAAGACCGAATACCGCTGCCGCCGTGCTCGGTCGTTATCTCCACCGATGGATCGAAATGCGGTATCCCGATTGAGTATATGAGTGGCGCGGAAAAACAGCGGGCGCTCCGTACACTAAAAGTGAGCTTTGATCGCTTCTGTCAACTGGTGGAGCGCACCTATTCCACCTACGCTGGCTTGGCATTTGAGAATGAGCTGCCCACGCCAAGAGAACTCGCAGAAGCCAAAATGCCAGACCTGCGATTTGACCCGTTCTACGTTGGCAAAGCAGCGTTTCATCCTAATCGGTTGAACGCGATCAAGCGGCTTTACGAAAACGGAAACGTTCGAGAGTTCGCACAGGGGGTTCTGCTATCGTTTTATAAGAAAGGCTGGTGGGATGGAACGCAGCGCGTTGACAGTGACGAAATTTACCGCCGCTCACAAGAACTCGCACGTTTAATTGTCAAGCAGTTTACTTGATGACGCTCGGGGAATATCAGAACGTATGAAGATCGCCGCGTACCTAGATCGTATTGGTTATAAAGAGGATACCGCCCCGACGCTGGAGACGCTCACCGCGATCCATCAAGCGCACCTGAGGGCGATCCCTTACGAAAACTTTGATATTCATCTGGGGCGCTACCTGCTGCTCGATGACCGTGCCACCTACGAAAAGATCGTCATGCAGCGGCGCGGCGGTTGGTGCTACGAGATGAACGGCTTAATGGCGTGGGCGCTCCGTGAACTCGGTTTCAGCGTGACGCTGCTCGCCAGCGCCGTCAACCGCACCAAGCTCGGCGCAGCGGCGGACTTCAATCACTTGATCCTCAAGGTGTATCTGGATCGCGCGTATATCGTCGATGTTGGCTTTGGGAACGGTATCTTTCAGCCGCTGCCGCTCGAACCGGGAGTCTACGTGCAGCATGGTTTCGCTTATGGGCTGTCGTATGACGATGACACGGAGCGCTGGAACTTCTTCAACCAGCCTTATGGCGGCGTAATGGTCGAATTCACGCTGAGACCGCGCCAGATCACCGACTTTTCCGCGCGCTGCCATGAGCTGCAAACCTCGCCCTCGTCGAGCTTTGTCCGCAACGTCGTCGCGTACCGCTTCACACCGACTGGTTATATTGGACTGCGAAACGCCACACTCACGACAGTTAAACCATCCGGTGAATTAACGCGCACCATCGAAAGCGAAGGCGCATTCCGCCGCGTCTTGAGCGAACTTTTCGATTTGAATTTATCATCAGATCAACTGTCCACACTGTGGCAGGTGGTTTGGCAAAAGCATCAAACCTAATGAACCGAAAAAACGTCAGCATCATTCGGACGGCTGACGCACACGGGAGATCATACGATGCGGTTGGAATACACGGTCAGCTTACGGGAGTACAAACAGCGCGCTTTTCACGTCCGCGTGACGTGTACGCCACATAAGGCAGGCACGGGACGGTTGGTGCTGCCCTTGATCGGTCACCCGTTTTTGCGCGTCGAAACCTACATGCTCACGCATGGGCGCACCGCCGAGCCGGTCGAAGCGATTGACAACGGATTCTCGCTCTCGCTTTCACCCGGCGATGAAGTGACTCTCACCTATCGTGTGGTGACTCCGTTCACTGAATGTATGGGCGCAGACAGCGAAGCCGATGTGATTTTGCCGTTCATCAGCGATCATGAGGCGTTCTTCGGGACAGGCATGCTGGCGTACTTTGAGCCGCTGCAAGAACTCGAAGTTGATATGGCGATCTCGTTTGAAGCGGTCGATCTGCCCTCCAGTTGGCGCGAATTCACGAGCATGACGACAGGCGGCGCGCATCCCGCCAAGCTCGACGGTTTCTTCTGGTATGCGTCCCGTTCGCCTCAGCAGCAGGATACGGCGATCCGCTCCGAAAATGGCGACATTGCGCTGCGCCTCGTGCTGCAAAAGACGAAGAACTTTATCCCGGTGCGTATTCCCGGTTTTGCCGATCAATTGGTGGATTCGGCACTGATCGCACTGGCGCGGCGTTGGATCGGCTGGCTTGAGCAGTATCTCGCACCGTACAGCGGACTCCGCGATCTGGATATGCTGATCTTGCGCGCCCCGGACGATTTTAGCCGTCAAACGAACGGGCGTGCATTTGCGACGGGCGAAAACGTGATGAACGGGATCGTCGCCTACGCGCCGGAGTCGGACGATCACGCCTTGCGTTATGGTTACAAAGATTATGGAACATTTCTCGCCAGCGGCGTGCTGCACGAGATCATGCACGGCTATACCACGATTTCATGGCAGGGGCGTTATAAATCGGTGCTGTACCCCTCCCCACAGTGTCCGCGTGAGCATCAACGCCTGCTTGGTGAATCGCTCAACCTGTATTTCTCGGATCAATTCCTGTACTGGGTGATCGACCGCCCCGGCGAACATGCGGGACCTTTCCTGCTCTCGCGGTCGTTCCGCGAGAAGATCAGCGCCCGCGCCGCTACCGGAAAGCGCGATCAACTGGTTGACCTGTTCCTGTTCGATTACGGGCTGCGCATCAAAGGTTCGTCGCTGATGACGCTGTTTGGCGCAATGATCAAGCGCAAGCAGGCGGAACTCCCACGCGCCCCGTATCGCTCGGCTGATTTTCTCATTGAGACCATGCGTGATGTGCTGCGGATTCACGCGCCGGAACTCGAACCGTTGATCATCGGGTCGAATATGCCAGATTATGCGCGCCTGCTCCCGCCCGCGCTCGCCTCGTCCGCCCAGTTGAGTGACCGGAAAGTGTAGAAATACTCCTCACCTCCCGACCCCCTCTCCATCGCAAGCGATAGAGAGGGGGGAGCAAAACCCTTGTTTTCTCCTCTCTCTAACCGAAGGTTGGAGAGGGGAGAAAAGCAGCATCTTAGGGCAGAAAAGTTGTCCTCAAACCCCACAAAAATGCCCTTCGTACAAAAATACCTGTCACAGCCTGAGATTTTTATGAAATTTTGCTTGACATTCACCTCAATTTTCCCCTAAACTCCCTGATTAGCACCTTGCAAATTATGCGGCGTTGCAGGCGGCTGCATCGAATTCTCATTTCAGCACGTGGATGGAGTTTTACAGATGGCACAGCGTATGCGCGGCACCGTGAAATGGTTCAGCGCGGAGAAGGGGTACGGGTTCATTACCCCTGAGGACGGACCGGACGTTTTCGTTCACTTCAGCGCTATTCAGGATAGCGGCTACCGCAAACTGGAGCAAGGGGAAGCAGTCGAGTTTGAGATTACGGAAGGGCAAAAAGGCAAGCAAGCCTCGGATGTTGTGCGGGTTGCCAAGCCAATGGCATAAGACCGGCGCCTACCTCGCACATTCTTTTTAAGATCAACAAGGGCTATCATCCGTGATAGCTCTTTTTTGTTCCGCAATCTGAGGATACGCTGCGTCCAGTTTTTGGGGCGTTACGACTCCTCATCCGGCGAAACAAGCGTTAAATCTGTGGAGGCGGATAGTGGGAATTTCGAGTTGATTGCCGCAAGCGCTTTTTCGTAGGTTGATGTGATGTAAAAACCGTGTTTGCCGCCGAACAACTGCATCATCACCGACCCAATAAAACGGAACAGCGGATTTTCACCAACCACAAGGACAAAATAGCCTGTCCGTTCCTTGTCAACATTTTTTATAGCGCTGCGCAGTTTGGCTAATTGAGTGGTCAATCCTGTGACTTCAGACGCGTCAATGATCATGTGTGCGCCTGTTTCGGTCTGATTATTGAGCGCTACCCCTTCCCGATTCGCGGCTGCAAAGTCTTCAACGGTCAAAAAATCGTATAACCGGATACAAACGATCTCACCTTCACGCACCCATTTGACTTCCGCGCCCATCTTGTTCTTCCAGTTTTCGCTGCGATTTGCAGAATAGTGCTCTAAACATGTGTACAGGCTCATTCTAACGCTTGGTTCGTAACCATGCAGCTAATTTCATGAATAATTCACAGAAACCTAAACAAAACTCGCCAAATGGCTCACGGTTGTCAGGATCAGGGGTATATCTTTAAGCGAAACAAGGGCTATCATCCGTGACAGCGCTTTTTTATTCCGCTCACAGGAGACTACATGCTTGAACTCGACGCTGTTCGTACCGAGGCGGCGCGCATTGCGCTCGAAGCGGGCGCGACCTTGATGCAAATTTTCGGCAAGCCGCACGATGAGCAGATCAAAACCGGCATCTGGGATATTGTCACCGAAGCGGACAAAGCCAGCGAAGCCGTGATCATCGCTGCACTGCGCGCCGCCTTCCCCGCGCACGGAATCATCAGCGAAGAAGATGGGCTATCCGATGCCCCTACGCAGTACGATTACGCTTGGCACATCGATCCAGTGGATGGCACGAGCAACTACAACCGCCATATCCCCCATTTTTGCGTCAGCATTGGTCTAGCGGACGCTGATCTGAATCCGCTGGTGGGTGTGGTCTACGCGCCGTTCCATGATGAGTTGTTCAGCGCGGCGCGCGGCATGGGCGCGACCCTCAACGGCGAACCGATCCGCGTCACCGACAACACCCAGATCGGGCGCGCGATCATGGTGAGCGGTTTCGCGCCGAAAGCCAAACGCGCCGAGGATTTCGCCCGCTTTTCGGCAGTCGCCTCGCAAGTCCGCGCGATCCGCGTGATGGGCGCGGCGGCGCTGGATATGTGTTATGTCGCAATGGGGCGCACGGATGGTGTATGGGAAGGCGGTATCCATTCGTGGGATGTAATAGCGGGTAATCTGATCGTCCACGAAGCGGGCGGGCGCGTCACCGATTTTTCCGGTCAAACCGGGCAGCATGTTTATCAAGGCGAACAAGTGCTGGCGACGAGCGGGCATTTGCATGATGAAATCGTCTCGATTTTCGCCAGCACAAAGGCATCGTTCGGCGGCGGCTGAGGTGAGCTACGATCTGGCAGGAGCGCGATTGCGCCATTTATTAATGCGTGGGAGCTGCCACATCGTAATGCCGCTGAGCGCGATGAGCGGCACAATCAGCACTTGAATCAGAGTATGAATGGTCGGTTCGGCGTTCAACGCGGGGATATAAAGAAACGCGACCACAACCGCGCTTAGGGTGAGGTGCGTGCCGCGTAGGGCAACACGGATTTGTCTGCTGTTCATGGTCTGGACTCCTTCTGATCAATACGCCACACTCAATATTGTCAATGTCAATATTGAGTATAGTCAGGATATGGGCAGTGTCAATATCATGTGATAAATCATATCATCATGGCAATCTTCGCACCGCATTGATCGAGGAAGGGATCGCGATGCTGCAAGAAGAAGGTGCTGAAGCCCTCAGTCTCCGCCTGCTCGCCAGACGGATCGGCGTGAGTCACAACGCGCCATACATGCACTTTGCCGATAAAGAAGCGCTCCTCGCCGCGATTGCCGAACAAGGCTTTCTCCTGCTGGCGGATCGCATCAAGGCAGCGCTCGAACTCACAAACGCGGACGAGAATTGGCTTGCACGATTTCACCGGGGCTGCCACGCCTATGTGATGTTCATGTTTGAACACAAAGCGCATGCTCAGGTGATGTTCCAATACTACGATTCAGCAAAATACCTCGATCTATCGCGGGCATCGGCAGCCACGCTTCTTGTGCTGGAAAGCTGGATTCAACAAGGGCAAACCGAAGGTTATGTCGCTTCCGGGGAAAGCAGGCGATGGACAACCTTCACATGGTCGCTGCTGCACGGCATTTTCGTCATCATGAACACCAAACGGACGCTCCCGCCGTTTGCGGATAAACCGCTTGAAACGCTGATCCATGAGCATGTAAGTTCGTTGTATCTTGGGCTTAAACCTCGCCCAATCGATCCATAGCCTCGCCGTTGCTATCGCGCTGTGCCGTTTTGAGTACAATACGCATGGGGGCGTCAGTTTGGATGCTCAAACCTTTTAGGGGGGAACACATGCGTTTTCGTAAGTGGGGGTTCGTCGTATTGGCTGCCGTGTTGGTGGTGGCGGTTGTTGTTCCGGTGACGGCTCAGGAAACGCCGCCGGAACTGCCGGGTGAAGCAGTCTTGGCGGACATCTTTGCGCCGCGCGGTGTCGAAGTCGATGCCGAAGGTAATGTGTATGTTGCTATTGCCGGGAACGGCGGCGAACTAACGATTGACATGCAAACGCCGGATGGTGTGGCACAAGTTAACGTTGGCATGACCGGAAAAGTTGTGCGCATCGCGCCTGATGGCACGGTCACGGATGTAATTCCCGCGCTGCCCAGCGTCGCTATGCCGTCGGAGACGGTTGGCGTGTACCGCGCCATTCCGCAAAACGGTTCGCTCTGGTTGGTTGTCAGCGTAATGCCGGGGATGTTCTATGGGAACACAGTTGTTGAAATGGACTTGGAAACACTGACCGTGCGCCGGGTGATCAACTTGAGCGCTTTTGAAGCCGACAACAACCCGGACGGCAACGAAATCGACAGCAATGTGACGGACATCGACTGGCTGCCGGATGGCACGATGCTGATCACGGACGCGGGGGCGAATACGCTCTATTCGTGGACGGAAGAGGCGGGGCTTGCCGTTATTCAAACATGGTCTGAAAACAGCGTGCCGGACTCGCTTGATGTTGCTGAAGATGGCAGCGTGTATATCGGTTTCCTCGGCGCGGGCTTGGCTCCCGGCGCGGCGAAGATCGAACAGTGGCGCGATGGTGAGTTGGTCGGGACGTGGAGCGGCTTAAATGCCGTGAGCGATATTCTCGTCACCGCTGATGGCGTGCTTGCCGTCGAACTCCTCCGTTTTGGCGAACAAGGTCCCGGTCCCGGCGGTGTGGTGCTGGTCGCGCCTGATGGCACGGTTACGCCTGTGGTTGAAGGGCTGATGGCTCCGTTTGGAATCGCGCAGGACGCGGACGGCGCACTGTATGTCAGCTACGGTACGATCGCATTTGCTCCCGGCATGAGCGGCGGCGTGATCCGCGTCGCGGGCGGGATGTAGTAATCCACCCCTCTTGAATGCGTTGATCGCCCTCTCGCCCGGATGCGAAGGGCAAGAGAGCGATCAACCACCTGCTTTGCCGCTTTTTGGTTCTCTCTTGCTCTGGTACAATACGCACAGCGTTTAGGCGAAAAAAAGGCTTTTCGATGACCGACGATCGAGTCGCGGTACTCGACGGAATCGCGGCACAGGTGCGGTTGTGTACCTTGTGCGATCTGTATAAAGGGCGAACCCATGCCGTCCCCGGCGCGGGCGATTATCATGCGGAAATTCTGTTCATCGGGGAAGGACCGGGCTTTTACGAAGATCAAAAAGGGCTGCCGTTCGTCGGCAGAAGCGGCGATTATCTCGAAAAGATGCTCGCGCTGATCGGCTACACCCGCGATCAGGTGTTCATCACCAATGTGGTGAAATGCCGCCCACCCGAAAACCGCGATCCGCTCCCCGACGAGATCACCGCGTGCAAGCCGTATCTCGATTCTCAAGAAGTGACGATGAATCCGCTCCTAATCGCCACATTGGGGCGCTTCAGTATGAATCGCTACTTCCCCGGCGGAAAGATCACGCAGTTGCACGGCAAACCGCGCATTGATGCCGAGGTCAAGCGGGCGTATATGCCGCTCTTTCATCCGGCGGCGATTCTGCGGAATCCGACGCTTGAGCCGCAGATGGCAGCGGCGTTCAAGTCGATTCCGGCGCTGTTGGAGAAAGTGCGCGAGATGCGCAGCGGGAATGCTCCCGCCAGCAGCGGTGGAAACTCAGCGCCGCCGCCGAGCAAAGATGAGGATGACAAGCCGATCCAGCTTTCGTTGTTCTAACAGCAATATATAGGGGGGTGAAGATGTCCCGGTGGGCGTCCCGGTCTTCAAAACCGGCGGCAGGTCGCGTGACGGGCTGCGGTGGGTTCGACTCCCATTCACTCCCGAAAAGGTGGCATATAATGTCATCAATGGCAGCATGTGTTCTGAATGGGTGGGACTATGACGACGATTACGCTCAATCTTGACCCGGATGTGATGCGGGTGATTGAAACACTGGCGCACGGTGATCCTGAAAAGATGGAGCGCGTGATCAATGCGATGATGCGCCAGATCATCGCGCCAAAAACAATGTTTCAAATCATGGAACAAATCGGAGCACAAGCAGCGGCAAACGGGATGACACCGGAGATTCTGCAAGAGATTCTCAACGATGACAGTGATGACGAATGATCACCGGTTCGTAATTGACACCAATGTTGTGGTGAGCGCCAGCATATTTCCGAATTCGACGACAAGTAAGGTAGTATCACGCGCAAAGCAAATCGGCAAAATATTACTGTCGAGCGCAGTGCTTTATGAGTTGGCGGAAGTTTTGGGCAGAAAAAAACTGGACAAGTACGTTTCGCTAGAGAGCCGAGTCGAGTTTCTGACTCAATTTGCTTCTGAGGCGCAGTTTATCGATATTTTGAGTCTTATCACCGCCTGCCGTGACCCCAAAGACGACAAATTCCTTGAGCTTGCCGTAAACGGTCGCGCTTCATGCTTGATCAGCGGTGATGAGGATTTGCTCACGCTGAATCCGTTCCGCGAGATACCCATCCTCACCCCCGCCGCATTTTTAACCGCGTTTCCGCCCTAACGATAATACGTTTTCGACCAATCGATTTGCAGCTTGTCGAGATCAGGCTTGGGATGCCCGCCAATCGTTTGCCAAGGCATAACATGCGGCTGCGCCCAATCGAGCTTTTGACCATATGCCGCGCCGATGTCCTGCATCAAGCGAATCTGAGTCATATCCCGCGAGTCCAACCCTAACGCATTCGGGTCAGGTCGCCCGACGGTGGAAATCCCCAAATTCTGCTCGACATTCTCCCGCGTGAGCAGCGGGTTGTAGCGGCGGAAGTCGATTTTATCGCCGTACACCGCACGTGTGATCGTCGCCTGCTGCAAGCCCGCTTCATCGATCATCTCGCCGATGATGTAGCCGACCCAATCTGCCAGCCAGAATTTTGCCGCCTTGCCTTCCGCGATCCGGTTCGGCGTGTAGCCTGTCCCCAGCGACATCATGATCACATTGTTCGGCGTAAAACCTTCGCTCGCGCCGATATATTCCATCGCTTCGACTGCCGCCGCGAAACAGGGATTGCCATTCGTCCCCACCCCGCCGTCGATCAAGTTATCCGCGACGGGTGGAAAGAAGATCGGTGCGGAACCACTTGCACCCACCGCACCGCTGAGGGGCCAATCGGCGGTAAATGCCGCCCCCGGTCCTTTGCTGACCACGTAAATCGTGCTGCTTGTGCGCACATCTTGAGTCGTCAGGAAGATGATCGGTTTTTGCAGTTCGCGGATTTTCCTGCCCGCGACCAATGTGCCGAGCGCCTCATAAAACGGCTTGAAGTCATATACATAGCGCAGCCCGTTCAACAGGTAGCGCACGTATACCCAAAAGTCATTGCGCGGGAATGCCTTCGGCAGTCGGTCGAGATACACAGTTTCAAGAAGCTGCTGCGCGCTGTAGCCGACCGCGATCCCGGCGGCGATGATCGCGCCCGTGCTCGTGCCGCCAACCATATCGAATAACTCGTAACAGGGTTTTCCGGTTTGTCGTTCGAGTTCCGCCAGCATCGCTACCGTGATCGTGCCGCGCATCCCGCCGCCGTCGATGGTCAGAATCATTTTCTTGTGGTTCGGGTTGATGTCTATGCTCAACGTATGCTGCCTTTCTTTCAAGGGAGAGGGAAAAGCCGCTATTGTGACTGCAAGCCCGCTTCAGGTCAATGAAAACGCACGGGAATGCAGGTAAAATGGGTGCGGATATTCATAGAGGTATCACGAGTCTCAATGGATCTGGAAGCAAGAAAAACGCTGACCAAATTGGCGGCAGGGCTGGCGATCGCCGCCGTTGCTATCCTCGTTTTGATGGCGCTGCTCGGCACGGGCGATGATCCCTCGACTGTCCTCAGCATCTTCAGCACGCGGTTCTTGGGTATCTTTATCGAAGCCGTGCCGTTTTTGCTGCTCGGTTCGGTGGTGAGCGGGCTGATCGATGCGTTTATCAGCCCGGAGGACTTGGCGCGCATTGTGCCGCGTAATCGCATCGGCGCGACGATCATGGGGACATTTATGGGCTTCGCCTTCCCCGTGTGCGAGTGCGGCGTCGTGCCTGTCGTGCGCCGCCTGTACACCAAAGGGCTGCCGATGAGCGTTGGCGTTACATTTTTGCTCGCCGCCCCGGTGATCAACCCGATCGTGCTGGCGGGGACATATGCCGCTTTCGGCTTCGGCACGGTCTTGATCGGGCGGTTTGTGCTGACTGCGCTCGTTGCGACGGCAGTCGGGTTGGTATTCGCGTTTTCCGCCCGCCCACAAGACGTTTTACAGCCGTCCGCTCTCGCGCCGATCATGGGCGGCAGTGGACAGCCTCCCACGCTGGCGACGAACCTTGTTTTGAATACGCGCCCGCCGCGTAAATCTTTGTTTGGGGGACTGCTCTCCGCGCTCAAGACTGCGGGGGATGAGTTCTTCGATATGGGGCGCTATCTGATCATCGGTACGCTCCTCGCCGCCGCCATGCAGACATTTGTCAGTCAAGAATTTTTGCTTGCGTTGGGGCGCGGTCCCGTCGTGAGCGTGCTCACGATGCAGGTGTTAGCGTTCGTCCTCAGCGTGTGTTCGACGGTCGATGCTTTCCTTGCGCTAGCGTTCGCGGGGACATTCACAACCGGATCGATCCTCGCGTTTTTGGTGTTCGGTCCGATGGTGGATATTAAGAGCACGCTGATGTTTGCGGGGGTATTCAAGCGGCGCGTCGTCGTCTATCTAATCGTGCTGCCGTTCCTGTTTACGCTCTTTTTCGGCACATGGCTGAACTTGAACATCGCGTTTTAAAAGCAAGGGCGGAAAACCGTAGAGGACGCAGAGGAGATAGGGACAGGGCATGCCCTGTCCAAAGAATTTGCACCGCGAGTATTAGGGGCGCGTCGTGACGCGCCCGCCGCTTTGTGACGTTTCGGGCGTCCCCTACGGGACTTGTGGGTAAATCGGCAGCCATTCGCCGCGAATCATCTTCGCGTAGCCGTCGTAGCGGATTTCGACGTGCATTCCGGCGCGTTCGTACAGCGCGACCGCGTTCGTTAGGCTGGCAGAATCGACACCAAGACCCGCCCGTGTAAACCCGGCATCCCGCAGCACGCGGAATGACTCGCGCAGCAGCATGAACGCCAAGCCCTTACGCCGCCACTGCCGCCGCGTTCCAATCGTGCTGATCCATCCCTTGTGCGGTATTTCTTCGCTGAATGGGCGGTTGATCGCCACCGACGCGATCTGATCCCCGTCCCATGCGATGCGCCACAAGCCAATATTCGAGCCGGGACTGTCAACCGCGTAATGCTTCCACTCCTCGAAGGGGCGCTTCGCCCATCCCCAGTGATCTTCAAACGCTTCGGAATACGACTCGTGAATCTGGGGGAGCTGTTCCGGCGTGACCGGGCGCACTTCTAAGCCATCCGGGAGCGCCAGCGGTTCGATCTCGCCAAGCGCCGTCAAATCCACGCCCATATGATAGTACGAGCGCACATACCGGTAGCCGACCGATAAATAATACTCAGTTGGCATGGTTTCGGTCGGCGTTGAATAACGTTCAACCGAAAGCGCTTGCCCATCTGGGAATTTTGCCGCTGCCCGCTCGCGCATTTGCTGATCGGTCATTTCGACCAAGTACGCGAACAGATCTGGATCGTTCACGGCGGGGTCGATCATCGCATTGCCCCAGTTGCGACCATTTTCGACCGAACCCCATTCGATCTCCGCTTTGGCGACGAGCGCGCCATCAGCGTCCGTGATGATCCACAAATCCTCGTCAACCTTGAAATCGGGGGCGTAGTAGTAGCTTTCGATGTCTGCCGCGTCGGTGCGATCCGGGTCTTGAAGCGACTCGGCGTAGCGGTTGATCAAGCGGACGATAGCGGGAATGTCTTCGCGTTGGAAGCGCCGTATCCGGTACTGCGCGGGCAGTGTCCGGGCGGACGTATAGGCAGGGGTGGTCATGGCTTTTCAGACTCCTGAACTTGCACATGACCACAGCCTATCACACGTCTTGAGGGCTAGTCAAGACATTTCATGAAGGGTCACAAAGGACTAATCAGACATGATTGGACTTATGTGCTCCGCAATTGCCGCCGCGATCAGTGTGTTGCCGTCCTCGATCACATGCACGCGATCATAGAACAGATAGCGCGTCTCATCAGCGAACAAATCCGACAGGATCAGCACATCGTCCAGCCCCTCAGCGGCAGCGCGTGCCCGCACCGCTTCGTCAATCGCCCTGTAGAGATCATCAAAGCCCGGAATCGTCTGCCGATTCTGTTCCGAGAAAAGCTGCTCCTGCGGGCTGAGTGTTTCCTTGAAGAAGATCGCGGGCTGCCATACGAACAGTACGTCTACGCCATACTCACGCGCCGCCGCGCGGATCAAGCGCGCATTATCGAGCCACAACCCGGCGATCTGCTCCGGCGTCGCGTCCGGGATCGACACCAGCGACATATTGATGTCATCCCATGAGGCATTCGGCTGCTGCACGACCGGACGACCGCCGCGCAAGATCGTTCCAGAAGCGAGATCACGAATGCGGTTGATCTCGTTGTGCGGCAGACCTGCCGCCGCATCGCTGATCGTGACCGCCGCGACATCATTAAAGCCGCCGTAGAACACCGCCATATCCGGCAAACTGCCGAGCGCCAACTGCCGCTCGAACACGATCAAATCTTGTGTGCTGACGTAAGCGACCTGCCCGTAATTCGTGACCTGCACAGGATTCCCCGCGTCAAACAGTGCCGTCGAAAGCTGCGACGGGATCGTGTACGCGTCGCGTGAGCCTTCGCCCCACATCGTTGACCCGCCGAAGGTGTAGATCGTCGGCGCATCGTCCGGCACGCCTTCGGGATTGACCGTGACGCGCAAGCCGCGCGCGTCAATCGAGATCAACTCACCGTCGTGCGGCATCATGCGGCTGTACGTGTAGCTGATCCATTCGGCGCGCAGTTCGCCCAATTCAACCCAGTACACTTGCGACAGCGCCGGATCGTGAACATCGCCAAAGAAAACCAATTCGCGGTAATCGGCGCTCCCGCGCAGCCGTTCGATCAAGCCTGTGGTGTCAATCGCAAGCTGTGTCGCAATGAATAAACCGCCGACCGCAAGCGCGATCACCCCTGTCAGTCCGATCAGCGTCCACGTCTGCGCCGAGCGGCGTATGAACGCGGCAATCGCATCAGTATTGGCGATCCCGATCAGCACCAGAAACAAGATCACCCCACCGATGAGGAGCAAATTCAGCGGCGCTAGAATCGGAAACACGCCGTTGATCACCGCAAGCGCGATGAACACCAGCACGATCACCGCGCCCGCAATCGGGAGCGCAGCCGCGCCGCGCCCTAGTACCCGAATGAGACTGACGGAAAATCGCTTGAACTTATCGGCAGGCATGGTGATCAAGCGGATGAGCAGCACGAACTGAGCCGCGAGAAACACGCCGTAGCCGGTCAATAACAGGGTGCGCTGATTTTCGCGCATGGTTCCGGTGCTGATCAGCAAACTGATGCCAACCAGCACGGATAAGAAGAAGCCGAGGAAAACCAGCCCAAACAGGCTGCGTTCCATGAGGGGAGCGGGTGCGAAGGTCGTCGACCGCTGAGTGAAAGAGGGCTGTGTCTGCATGTGTGATCTCAGCAAAAACTCGATGCGTGCAATAACAGTTAGGATGCTGCTGTTGTTACCCTGCGAACTCCGAGTGCTGTTTGCCGCATCGTTCAAGCGCGCGTTTGGCTTCCAGCACGTTGATCTTTGGCGCGGCATCGGCGTAATAACGGGCTGCGACTGCCGCCGCCGTTTTTACAGCGTCTTGCGAATGATCGGCAGTATCGATGAGATAGCGATCCCGCGACAGCCCTTGAATCGGTTCGAGCATGATCTCGACCACATTTTCGCGGCGCACACGTTCGAGTGTCGAAATTCGCCGCCCGCATGCACTCGAATAATCCGGCTCATTTTCATTGGACGCGAAATCCCGGATGCGCCGTTCCAATTCAATCGCGAATTCCATCACCGCGCCAAACGTATTGATCTCGTTCATGAGTGCCTCTTTAAAGTGTCGTAGTTACGCTTGATCATGCCTGTGAATCGCATCATCCCAAATCGTTCGTAGAACGGCTGTAGGTCGGCATCGCAGATCAGGTCGATCATATACAGGTAGCTGAGTTTTTCCAGCATTCGCCGGACAAGTTCACTCCCAATTCCCTGTCCTTTGTACGCGGGCAGCACTTCCAACAGCGGAATATACGCCGAGATCACCCCGTCGCTGATCGCCGTGATAAACCCTACCACCTGATCGCCGTCCAGCGCGAGGATCACATGCGTGCTGCCCTGCAAGATGCGCAGAAACGTCTCAGGGCTGGGTACTGTTCCCCAACCATCGAAAAAACCGCCGCTCACTTGCTCGATGGTGAGAGGTTCAACCGATTCAGAATACACGATCATGGCGCACTTTATCCCTGCATCGGTTCAACTTCGGATTCGTCAATCGGCGTCCATACGTCATCCGGCGCGGGCGCGAACAGCTTGGACAGCAGAGCGCGTTTGCGTGCCGTTCCAGTGGTGCGCGTGAGCATCCCCGCCCGCAGCGGATTGATCAGGTTAAACGCCGCCTTCATATGCACATTGAGCGGGCGTGTCACGATCAAATCTGGCGATTCGCTTTTCGGTTCGCCTTCGTGAACATGCCCTTCGCCTTTATCGACGGTGAATGTCCATGTGCCGCCGCCGTCTCCGGTCAGCGTTAGCACCCAGACGAAGCGTTCCGACGCCACACGGTGATTCAGCGCCCCGGCGGTGAAGTCCATATGCAGCGTCAGCGCGTGATGCATCATCTCCGCGTTGATCGGCGGCATTGCGCCGTTATAGCGCAGCGTCGCCTCGGTGAAGTGCAGCCAATTATGCCAATACGTATATTCCAACATGAAGCGCGTGGTATGCCATCCCCGCGCCCTCAGCACCCCGTACCAAACCTGATGATCGAGATCAGGTTGATCGCCGCCTAAGCCGCGCAGCGCCGTCCGCAGTGTCTCTTGTGACCGCCGGAACAGCGCGAACGACTGCTCACCGGTTTGGTTCGTCGGGCGTGCCGCGAAGCGCGATTGATTAAACTGATTCAATTCGCGCATCGTGCGAATTTCTTGGCGCTCGGCGTCCGTCTGCCCTTTGCGGATCGCATCGACCGCCAGCGATTGAAAATACATCAGGTGATACGGCACATCGCCAAACGTCCAGTCTCGACCGTGTGGACGCATCCAGTCATGCGTGGTGAAACGCGCGAAGAAGTTATTCAGCGCATCCCACTGCGAATCGTTGTGCGCGATCAAACGCGCGTCTTGGGGGATGAAGGTCATAGCCTCTCAAGGTAAAACCCACAGCATTTTCGCGTAGGGGCGGCTCGCGAGCCGCCCGAAACATCACAAAACGCTTGCGGGCGCGTCACGACGCGCCCCTACGGTTATTGTGAATGCGTGATTACAACCAGCGTTCGATCACGATTTTGCGGTCGGTGAAGAAATCAATCGAGTCCGGTCCCTGCCCGTGCAGATCACCGAAGAACGAGTCCTTCTGCCCACCGAAGGGGAACGAGGCGGTCGCCGCCGCCACGCCGACATTGATCCCGATATTGCCCGCCTGCACGCGGTACTTGAATTCGCGCGCGTGTTTGCCGCTGCTGGTGAAGATGCTCGCGGCGTTGCCAAAATGACTCCGGTTGATGACTTCGATTGCGCTGTCAAAGTCCGGCACGCGCATGATCGACAGCACGGGACCGAACACTTCTTCGCGGGCAATGTTCATGCCCGGTTCAACGCCATCAAGGATCGTCGGACCGACGAATGACCCCTGCTCGAAGCCGTCCACTTTGACCCCGCGCCCGTCCAGCGCGATCTGCGCGCCTTCGGTCAGCCCATCGGCGATCATCTTTTCGATACGTGCCCGCGCCGCGCTGCTGATCACCGTGCCCATCTGCGAGGTTTCTTCCAAGCCGTAGCCGACGCGCAGCCCCGATGCGCGCTTGATCAATTCCGCCTTCAGCGGCTCATACGCATCCCCGACCGCGACCACGACTGATCCGGCGAGACAGCGCTGACCCGCACCGCCGAACGCCGATCCCATGATGTTCGCCACCGACGCCGCCATATTCGCATCCGGCATCACAGCGATGTAATTCTTCGCCCCGCCCTGCGCCTGAACGCGCTTGCCATGCTTGGCGCATGTTTCGTACACGATCTTCGCCACCGGGGTTGAGCCGACGAACGATACGCCGCGTACATCCGGGTGTTCCATGACCGCCATTGCTGTATCTTTGCCGCCGTGTACCAGATTGACCACGCCTTCCGGCAGATCGAGTTCTTCCAGTATATGGAACAACAAATCCATGCTGATCGGCGTTTGCGGCGACGGCTTGACGACAAACGTATTCCCCGTCGTGATCGCCATCGGCAGGAACCACAGCGGCACCATGAACGGGAAGTTGAACGGCGTGATCGCCGCGAATACGCCGAGCGGTTGGCGTTCGGCAGTTTCGTCGATGCCGCTGCTCACATCCTCAAGCGTGTAGCCGCGCATCAGTGACGGGACGTGGGTCGCATAATCGACATTTTCAATCCCGCGCCGGACTTCGCCGCGTGCTTCGTCGCGGGTTTTGCCGTTTTCCTCCACGACGATCTTGGCAAATTCTTCAAAGTGTTCTTCAAGCAGCGTCTTGAAGCGGTACATATACTGCGTGCGGCTCATCACCGGCGTCGAGCGCCAATCGTTGAACGCCGCTTTTGCCGCCGCGACCGCTTTATCCACATCCGAGCGCGTCCCCTCAGGCACTTGCGCCAGCGTTTCACAGGTCGCCGGGTTGATCACAGGCGTCGTCGCCGCCGAATCCGACGCGATCCACGCCCCACCTACATAATTCTTCAGTACTTTTGTCATCTTCGTGAACTCCAGTTGACACCAACAGCGCCGACTAGTTTAACACCACCGCCCCGTATGCGTGTACACCCATACCTTCTTTACACAATCTTTTCAAGCTTTTGCGCTATTTTTACTTTCTTACTCAGATATATCGACATCATAACAGCGTAGGGTAAGCGGCGGTTTTGCTATGTCACAGAACTGTGCTAAGGTACTCATATTCGCCGCGAAAACGTAATAAAGCGTCATACTTGATGTGCTCAGGAGTCCCAATGATTACCCAGCGACGTATTCTCTTACTTGTTATGCTCGCGCTTTTGCTCATCGGCGGGTCTGTGTCCGCACAGATTTCGATGATCACCTATGGTCAGGAAGTGATCGGCACGTTTAGCGCCGCCGCTCCACTTCAAATCTTCACGTTTAGCGCCAACGCCAACGATCTCGTCTTTGTTGAAGTCGTTCCGCTTGCACCCAACCTTGCGCCGACGGTCAGCTTGCTGAATCTGCGTCAAGAAGTGGTCGCATCAAGCGGCAGTGACATCTCCAGCGTGGAAGGGGACGATGCCTCCGTTGTCGCCTTCTTGACCGAAACCGGCTTGTATTCACTGGTGATCGGCTCAGAAACGGCAGGCAGCGGCGATTTCATGGTGCGCTTGACCGGCGTTCCGGCGGCGTATATGGGTGTCTCCAATCTTCCGCTCCAGCTTCGCTTTGAGAATCCCTCCGCTGCTGTCCTTGATCTGCAAGGCGATGCGACCGCGCCGCGCCGCGTCACGATTGACACCGATAATCCTGCCGGGCTGCTGCGCGCCGTGCTGACCACCTCTGGCGGTCAGATTGTGAGCGCCGCAGCCGGAAATACCAGTCTGCTCGTCAATGTTCCCGCCTCGGGTGAGATTTTCCGCCTGTCAATTATCTTTGTGTCGGGTTCGCCGATGACCATCAGCGTGGGCGGAACCAGCGCGCCGACAACGCTCCCGTCGGTGCTGCCGACGACCGCCTCCGGTCAGCAGCAGCCGCCCGTGACAACTGGCGCATGCACGATCACCCCCGTCAGCGGTCAGGTGAATGTGCGTAACGGTCCGGGTGAGGCATATGCCATCATCGGATCGCTTCCGTTCGGTCAATCGCTTGCGCCCAACGGCACAAGCGGCACGGGTTGGTATCGTGTGATTTTCAACGGCGTTGAAGCATGGATTTCCAGCAGCGTCGTTCAGGCGAATGGGACTTGCTCCACGCTCCCAGTTGTCCCCGTACCCCCGCCGCCCACTGGTGGTGGTCAGCCGCCCGCGCCGACGAATACGCTTGTCCCCGGTGTGACGCCGAGTGCAACATTTACCCTGATCCCGGGTCAGCCGACGCTGCCGCCGACCGCGACATTCACCGCGACGCTGGCACTGCCGACCGCGACCAACACGACCGCAGCGCCGGTCGCGCCGCCGGATTCCAACTATGTGCTGCGCGTGCCGCTTGATCAGACGGTGTCGGTGTCGGATTACGTCTCGTTCCCCAGTGGTGATGTCGAAGACTTCGTGTCATACGATGTGACCGGGCTGAACAACAGCGTCGCGCTCCCCGGTGGTCAGGCGGACTTGACGATCACCGCAAGCTGCTTCGGCACGGGGACGCAGAACATCACGTTCGTCGCCGATGGCGGTCCCCCGCTCGGCTGCGGTCAAACGGTGCTGGTGCGCCGCGTGAATATCGACAGCCGGACGGGTGGCGTTCGCATCACCGCGACGGGCGGCAGCAATACCTATGTTCAGTGGGTGCTGACGGGTTCTGCGCCGCGCGTGAACTAGTACGCATTAAGCGGGAGGGGTTACGCCCCTCCCGTTTTCTCCGGCTCACCGGGCGACACGTCAATCCCCAACGCCCACCACACCCCATACATCTGTGCTTGATATAGGAACTTCGCCATCGCCTCCGGCGTGTACGGCATATCGTTCCGCACCCACCACGTCATGATGGCGATCTCTGCGCCCGCCGCAAGATGCGCGACAATCGGCAGCGGCACGCGCGGCGGCATCCCCGCCCCCGCGATAGACTGCTGCATCATCTCCGCCAAGTAATCGAGCACACGCAAGAAGAATCCCATGCTGCCGCGCTCACTGAGCATCACCTTGTAAAACGCGAGATACCGCTTGACGTGCTCAAAATCGGCGGGATCGCACAGCGCGCTTTCGAGATGTGCCTCGTCAGAGAAATCGAGCATGTGCGCCGCACGCATGAGATCATCATACATTGCGCGCACGCTTTCAAACAGGAGTTCTTCTTTGTCGGCAAAGTGCAGATAAAACGTCGTTCGGCTGACCTCGGCGCGATCCGTGATATCTTGAATCGTCACCGCTTCATAGCCTTTTTCGACGATCAGCGTCATGAGCGTATCGCCCAGCAGTTTGATCGTTCGTTTCACACGTGGATCATCCCGGTTGATGGTGCGCCGCCGCTCGTTGATACTCATAAATGAACACCTGTCTACTAAGCAACACTGCGATGTAAATGATGGTTGACACTGGCTTTCTGTTCAATATGATGTCTAGTGTACAGACTGTTCACTAGTTCGACAATGAGGCTTAACCTACTCATGACCACGCGCAAGTCAGTTCCCGGCTACCCGCCGTTCAAAAATCCGCTGTCGGCAATTTTCATGATGAACGGCTACATGCGCCACTTTCTCGAACGGGTGGAGCAGGATTTCGCCCGCTTTGGCGATCTTTTCAGCTTTGAAATCGGCGGACAGCAAATGCTCATGCTCTGCGACCCGGATATGATTCACGAAATCACCACGCGGCAGGCGAGTCAGTTCGTCAAAGATGCTACGTATACCGACCCCCGACGCGGGTTGGCGTATTTTCTCCGTAACGGCTTGCTGATCAGCGACGGTGAGTTCTGGCGTCGGCAGCGCAAACTAATGTCACCCGCCTTCCATCATAAGCGCCTGATGTCGTATGGGGAGATCATCGTCCGCGAAAGCGTGCGCGTGATCGACCAATGGCGCGGTGTGTCAGAAGCGGATGTCGATGCCGACATGATGCACGCGACGCTCGATATTGTAGCGAAGGCGTTGTTTAGCAGTGACATGAACGATGCCGACGTGCAGCGCATCGGCGCGGCAATGACTTCGATTCAAGCGTTCAGCGCCGACCAAACACAGCAGATTCTTCCACAGTGGATACCTCTCCCGTCGCGGATGGCGCAGCGTAAGCACATCGCCGCTTTAGACGAAATCGTCTACCGGGTGATCGCGGAACACCGCGCGATGGGCGACGACAATGGCGATCTGCTGTGGATGCTCTTAAATGCCCGTGACGAAGACGGAAACGGTATGACCGATCGCCAGCTTCGTGACGAACTCGTGACGTTGTTCCTTGCCGGACACGAAACGACGGCGAATACGCTGAACTGGGTATGGGTCTTACTCGCGCAGAATCCACAAGTCGAGGCGCGGCTGCACGAAGAGTTGGATCGTGTATTGGGCGGACGCTTGCCCACGCTTGACGATCTGAAGTCGCTTACCTACACCGAGCAGGTGATTAAAGAGGCGATGCGGTTGTATCCGCCCGCGTTCGTCTTCAGCCGGATGCCGGTCGAAGATATGGAACTCGGCGGTTATCCCATCAAGAAGGGCGCACAAATCACCGTGATGTCGTGGTCGGTGCATCGTGATGCGCGCTGGTATCCTGATCCGCTTGCGTTCAAACCGGAGCGCTGGACGCCCGACTTTGAAGCAAGTCTACCAAAAGGTGCATATATTCCGTTTGGCGGTGGTCCGCGCATCTGTATCGGGATGAATTTCGCGCTGATGGAGGCAAATCTGCTCCTCGCCGCGCTTGCGAGCCGCTACCAACTCCGCTTGATCGGAGATGCGCCCGCACCGCTGCCTCAGCTTACGCTGCGCCCGAAGGGCGGCTTGCACATGCGGATCACCCCGCGCGCGGTTGAGCCAGTCGCTGAAAGAGCCAGTTTTCAACCGGTGGAGCGCGTTTGAGATCGACCGGATTTCGGGGTCATGCGCTTTGCCCCTCTCTATCGCAAGCGATAGAGAGGGGCAGAAAACACTTTCGTGATTCACTGACGCTGCTTTACGGCGCGCTGTACCCCGCGCTTTCAAGAATCGCTTCGATGAGCGGCGTCTGCGCCTCAACATCATTCGGATGCAGATACACGACAAACGTCACGAAATCCTCGCCCACCGGTTTGAGCGCCGTATACAGCGCGATCTCTGAACCGGCGGTCGTGTTCACGCTAACTGACTTGATAACTTGAACGCCGCCGAGCGTGATCGTCTCTTTCGCGCCGGGAGTGATCCCCAACCCGCTGATCAGCCCGTTGAAACTGAAATCGAATAATTCATCGGCGGTGCCCCCGCTGCTGTTAGGCTGCATGTTGATTTGGAACGCCATGCCGCCAACCCGCGCCCGCATGAAGTCTAACGTCGCCTGACCATCCGCATTGTTAATCAGGAACACGCCGATCGTCGCTATGGGGTCAAGCCATCCGCTCGGGTAGCTGACTGTGACGCCGTTGTCGCTCGTGACTGTTTCACTCAGGGTCGGCAGCGCGGGCGTTTCCGGTTCGACTGGGGCGGGGGTTGCGTCTGGTGCGGGCGTAGTGGTAGTGCCGCCCCCGCAGGCGGTGAGCGTGATACTCAAGGTGAGAACGAGGATAAAGACGAAAAGTAGACGAGTACGCATAGGTTCATTCGTCCTTTCACCGCCGGGCGGCGGCGCATGCATCAGGGTTGCGCAAAGTTGAACCCTGTTCCTAAGTGAGGTGATTTTTTCAAGTGCTTAAGCCATCACTAAAAAGTATATTTCGAAGCTCGTGTTTGCGCCAAGCGCACCCGCTCAAGAGTGAAGAATCAGCCCCTCTCCAACCTTCGGTTGGAGAGGGGCTGAGGATAAAGCGTCGTCCCGTGAACCCGCACGGAGAGGGGTTTTTGTTTGCCACACGAAGCTACACCGCGAACTCGATTTCCCGCCGCACCGTTGCCAACAGCAGATCAGCTTTCATCTGCGCCAGCGTGTAACACGGACCGCCCAAGCGCTCCGCCAGTTTCGACGCCAGCCCTTGATCAAATGCGAGGTGCTCCATATTGATCGTCACCGTCTTGATCCCATCGCCTTTGATCAAGTCCGCGATTTGGTGCGCTTCTTCTTGCGGCGGCTTCGTGCCGCCGCTCACGTTGCCCGCGCCGTCGGTGAGCAGGATGATCATCGGCATCACATCCGGGTGACTGACTTTTTCGCGGCGGATCGTGTCGTAGGCGAGCAGTAATCCCGCGCTCAGGGGTGTTTTGCCACCAACCGGGATATTCACCAGCGCTTGTTTCGCCAGCGTCACTGAATTCGTCGGCGGCAGGATGATCTGCGCGCGGTCTTTTTGGAACACGATCAGCCCCACCCGGTCACGCCGCTGATACGCATCCGTGAGCAGGCTCATGATCGCACCTTTGGTCGCGCTCATGCGTTCGCTGACCGCCATGCTCCACGAGGCATCGACCACGAACAAGATCAGGTTCGCCGTCTTTTTCACGCGGACTTTCTTTTGTAGGTCACTTTTACGGAGCGCATACGCCATCCCGCTTGCCCGCTTTTGATCCTCACGCGCGCGCTGGAAGGGTGCGGCGGCGCGCAGTGTCGCATCAAACGCGATATCGCGGTGATCGCCGCGTGCGGGGCGCGCCATGATATACCGTCCGCGCTTGCGGTCGGTTTTCGTGCGGCTGCGGCGTCCGGCTGTGCGCCGCGCCACTTGATCCATGTGTTCGGAGGCGAATTTTCGGGTGGTGAACTCCTCACCCGTTTGAACTTTCTTGCCACCTTCCCACCAGTACGCACTTTCGTTCTGGAAAGGTGACTGCGGTCCCGGATCGGTTTGACCGAAGTCCGGGACTTCCTGCTCATTCGCAGTCGCTACTTGAGGAGTTTTTTTTTAACGGCTTGTTCTTCGCCTGTGGCGGAGGGTTCGGCGTCTTCGCCTTCGCCCCATTCGCTTGAGGCTTGATCATACTGCGCTTCAAGTTGAGTCATGCTCATCTGCGCGTCTTGGAACGGACCACGTTTCAAGCGGTGCGGGATCGCCAATTCCATCGCCAGCATCACATCGTCTTTCGTGATCTGAAGCCGGTCATGGAAAGCAGCATTTGCGCGCGCCGTCTTGAGGATCACCATATCGGCGCGGTGTCCGTCGATCTTGAGGCTGCTGGTCATATGCGCGATTGCTGCCAGATCGCCGCGTGCGTATTCGACGCGATCCACCATATCCCGCGCTTGTACGATGCGTTCCGCGAGTTCTTCTTCTTTCGGATGCCACAATTGGCGGAAGGCTTCCGGGTCTTCTTCGTAAGCGATGTGGTACTCGACGATCCGCATCCGTTCGTTCGCGTCGTGGATGCCGCGCACTTCCACCGACAGCGCGAAGCGGTCGAGAAGCTGCGGGCGCAGGTCGCCTTCTTCCGGGTTCATCGTGCCGACGAGGATGAAGCGCGCCGGGTGCGCAAAGCTGATCCCCTCGCGCTCGACCACATTCACGCCCATCGCCGCGCTGTCGAGCAGCAGGTCAACGACGTGATCATCCAACAGGTTCACTTCGTCAACGTACAAAATGCCGCGATTCGCGTTCGCCAGCACGCCGGGATCAAACGCGCGCACGCCCTTTTGAATCGCCTTTTCGATGTCGAGCGTCCCGACGACGCGATCTTCGGTCGCGCTCACGGGCAGGTCGATAAACGGGGTGCGCCGTGATGAAACGGGAATTTCCGCCCCCGATGCTTTCTTTTCACGGATCACATCCGACCATGTATCCGGGCGATCAGGGTCATCGTTAAACGGCGATTCGGTGAAAACCTGAATTTCGGGCAGGAGCGCCGCGAGCGCGCGCGCCGCCGTCGATTTGCCCGTGCCGCGTTCGCCTCGAATCAGGACGCCGCCGATGCGCATGTCAATCGCGTTGAGAACCAGCGCGGTTTTCATGCGATCTTGCCCCACAATCGCTGTGAATGGATATACCGAGGGTCGTTTTGCCATCGTCTTGGAATCTTTACCTAATCAGGAAGGAATCGTTTGTTATTATAGCCTTCCTCTCCGCTTGTGACAATCGTTACAAGGTGAATGGACTGCATCACGACGTGCGATCAGCCGCATCATGTTCGTCCGCGATTTCGTCCGCTTTCGCTTCGGCGGCACTGTCTTCACGCACAGCTTGGATCGGCGTCGCGGGTTCAGGCGTGGTTTCGGCGGGGACCGGCTTGCCTTCATCCTTCGCCACCCGTGCCAGCACAAGTTGTTGAATGCGTGACATCGACGTCCGCGCGAAGCGTTTTTGCAGCCGCCGTCCAAACAAGTGAAACCCGATCCGGTAGAACACATTCGGGATGTGCGCGACCTTTGAATACGCCTGTATGCGGAACTCGACATCGCCGCTTTCGAGAAACTTCCACACCTGAAAGTTGATCTCGCCCATCTCGAAATGCCCTTCGAGCGTGCGGTAGCCGTACCCCCACACCTGCGCATCCCCGCGCTTATCATCGTGGCGGATCGTATCCGTCACGTCCCCGATCTTCACGCCGAACAAGAATGTCAGCATCAAGAACCGCGCCCGCAGAATCATGATCCGTTCTTCCAGCGGAAGATCCGGCACAAATATCCCGGTGATTAAACTCGGATCGGGGAATTCGTAATTCTGCACGATCGCTTTCGCCGCCGCCCATGATCCATCCGGGAGCGGTTCTCCCGGCGGTTCGGACGGCAAGCCGACTTGATAATGGTCGATGCGCCAACCGCTTTTCTCGGTGAACGATTCGCGCTGCGCCGGGTCGAAGTTGAGTCCGGTCGCGCTCCACCGTTCAAACTGGCGGGCGTAGCGTTTCCATGTCGGGATCGGCTCTGGCGTGTACGGCACACGATGAGTCGTCACCCGAATGTCATCGATCAATTCGCCGCCGCTCACCTTGACCGCCTGTTTGCAGAAGTACATCCACATGCGCTCCTGAGCGAACATCGACACGCGCAGATAGCGGTAAAACAAATCGGTGATCCGGTCACGGCTGCGCGCCCACGAGCGAATTTCAAACCGGATCGCGTCTCTTTCTGACGGATGCTCCATCGCCTGAAACTGAATTTCGCCCGCCTCCAAGTGACCGGAGAGCGTCGCAAATGCAAACCCTTCGTCCTCAAGATGGATCAAGCGCACCGGACCATCCCAAGGACCGGTGATGTGAACGAAAAATTCGTCGCCCACCTGCCAGCGGTCAGGATCGCCTTTGGTCTTTTCAAACCATGCCAGTTCACGCGGTGAAAATTGGTTGATGTCCGCCATCACCCGATCGATGAGTTCAGCGCGGCTCAATGTCGGGTGTGCGATGTCCGCTTGATAGCGGCGGTGAAACAGATCGCCCACGCCCGCATAAATCGGCTGGAGCGGTTGGTCACTTGTCGGATCTTCCATCGGGGGAGCAGGCGGCGGTTCGGTTGCCGCGACCGCAGTTTCGGAGCGTTGAACAGGGATTGCCCAGCGGCGGAGCATCACCCCGCCGCCGAGTCCGAGCAGTGCCACCGCGCCGATCCACACCGGGCGCAGGCGGCGCATCCAATTCGTCATGCTTAGGGGGTCATTCCGCTTGGTTCACGGGTTGAAGTTGGCACATCTTCCGAGCCATTGTAGTTCCGCACGCGGAACGCCAACAAAATCAGCACCACGCCGAAAGCGACTGCATATCCGGCGGCGATCCACGTCAACGTAAGGAAGGTCAGCAGCGGCAGCATCAGCGCGATTACACCGGCGATGATCGAGACAGCGCCGCCCAAGCCGAGCCAGAACTCGCCCTTGATCTCTTTGCGTAAGCGAATCGCCAGCACAATTTCGATGATTCCAGTACCGATCAACCAAATCGCCGCGACAATGGCGATCGTTGCGGCGGCTGCCAGCGGGTTGAGCAGCACCAGCACGCCGATCAAAATGCCGAGCAGCCCTTCAAGCAGCATCGGGATGAAATTATTCGTCCCACGCTGACCAAATGCTTGAATCACACCAAACACGCCGTCCACCAGCGCGAATACGCCGATAAACGTAATCACCACGCTTGGATCAAGGATGATCAGAATGCCGAGTAGAATTGCCACCACGCCGCGCAGCGCGATCATCCACCAATTGCGCTTCATTGCTGCGATCATGCAGTCTATCCTCCAGTATCAATGTCTGTGCTGTCAAAAATCCTAGCACGCTTCACAGGCGCGTATATCCCCCAGTCAGGCGAGATTGTGATGAAGAACCCACTGTGCTTGCGCGTTCCCGCCGCGTCATGATAATGGAAACGGAAGCCTGTATCGCTGACAACCGAGGATATTTGATGCAGCAGAACACGCCGTTCATCTTCAACAGCAAGAATGCCGATTTCGTAACCGGGAAGCGCAAACGCCCCGCCCGTGAATCGAATTTATTTTTGTTCGGATTGATCGTGCCTGCTTTGGGGGCATTCATCCTCTATTTCATCTTCTTGGATGATTTCATCCAGCAATGGCAGGTCGATCAAGCGTTCAAGACGGTTGACGCGGTGGTGACGGATGGAGAATCCACTACGCGCTACTTGATCTTCTCCAGCTACGAAGTCGATTACGAATACCGGGTGAACGGCGTCCGCTATACAGGTGATCAATCCGTTGGCGGTGACTTGTGGGAAAACATCTATATTGGCGACGAAATCCCCGTCCGCTATTCGGTCGATGATCCGTCGCGCTCATACGTCGAAAATCACGGGGTATTCTCGCAAGGGCGGCTGTTATGGACGCTGATGGCACTCGGGTTTGGCGTCTTGCTGCTGCTGACGGGAATCGGCACGGTGATCGCATGGTTGAACAACCGGCGTTTGGGAAGCAAAGGGACGATTCTGCAAGGGCGGCTGATCGCCGCGCGCACCAGTCCCAGCGCGAACCGGATGATCAATTACAACGTGCAGTTTGAGTTCTTGTCGCCGGAGGGCATACGGATCGAAGGGAAGCGCACATTTCTCATACCAGCCAAGCGAGCGCTTCGCCCACCCGCCTCCGGTACGCCAGTCTTGATCCTGTACGAAAACGAAAAACGGTACACGCTGTTGTAGCCCGTATGGGCGGCTCGCAAGCCGCCCACAACATTGTGATTAGTAATTGACACGTTTAGAAACCGTCGGTTACACGCGCATTTACCGACATAAAAGCCGGTCTACACCGCTGCCAGTGCTGCCGCCGCGCCGCTCGCAATATCGATCCCCTCGGTGCTGCCTTCGATGACGGGCAGCGCCCCCGCGAGTATCCGACCCGCCGCATATAAATTCGGGTACGCGGGTGATCCGTTCCGCAGTGGGCGCAGCGCAGCATCCACGCTCACCCCCGCGCGGTTGATCGGCAGCCCGCGCCCGCTCATCAGTGCATCGTCCGCCCACTGCTCGACAGACGGCACATGCGCGACGGGTAAATTCGCCACCGCTTCGATCACGTTCCCTTGATAATCGCTGGTCAAGCCGCCGCCGTATAACCCGCCCGTAGCTAAGATCACCGCATCGGCGGGTATCCAACCGGGGCGACCATGCGCCGCCGTTTCGATCCACACCCCGCGAACACTGCCGTCATCGTTCACATCCAACCCGCTCACACGCGGACCGACCGTGAAACGTCCGCCGCGCGCGAGGATTGCCTTGCGCAGCGCGTGATACAGCCGCAAGCCGGGGATGCTCGGCGGCAGCACGGGAATTTCTAGCACAGGCACATGCAGCCCTTCGATGAGCGCTTGTTTCGTCGCCCAGTCCAACCCCAACACCGCTGGGAACGCCAAGACGCATGTGCCGTCTCCGTCCACAACCGGCGTCAACTGAGCGATCAGATCAGCGCGTCCTTTCGGCGTATCCAAATAGCGCGCCAGATCGGTTGACCAGTTATCGAAGTTACCGCCGAAATCCGGCATATCGATCAGATGCGACTCGGCGCTGTAACCCGCTGTTCTCAGCGTGTCCGCGACGACCGCCGGATAGAAATCGCGCCAGATCTCGCCCTTCACGCGGAAGCCGATCACGCGCACTGGCGTTTCATCCGTCAGCGTGGGATACGGGATGCCCGCCGTGTATGCGACCGGACGGAATCGCCCCAACGCCGTGATCGCCCGTCCTTGCGGCGCAGCATACAGCGGAACAACGCTGTTAAGCTCCGCGAGTCCGGTTTCGAGCGCGGCGCGGCTGTGATGATACGGGTGATCAGGATCGGCGGCGAGTGCTTCCACGTCGCCAAGCTCGATCCAACCGGGGTAGAGCGTCAGCGCTCCTTGACCCGCCGCCACAACTTCAACCTGTGCGCCGCGCGACTGCGCCACCAGCGCAGCCGTCAGCCCCGCCAGCCCTGCGCCGATCACGACGATTTTCTTCTGAACCGGAGAGGATTCACCCCTCATCTCCGTGCGGACGCGCTGTAGCGCGTCCCTACTCCCGTCCCCGAATTCGGGGAGAGGTGTATTGATCAACCCAATCGTCCGCCCGTGCAGATGCTCGGCAAGCAGGGCTTGGCGGAGGTTCTGACCCCACAGCAGCGGACGCACACCGCCGAATCGCCGCTCGACAAACTCCGATAGGAGCGCCGTCGTTTCGCTCGCCGTGTTATGCATGTGATCTTGGCATAATCCGGCGGCACGATACGCGCAGAATCCGCCTTGACACGGACCCATGCCAAGCCGCAGATCGCGCCGCAAGTCATTGAGCGTATGCACCTCGCCCGTTTTGAGCGCCGCGCGAATTTGCGGCGCGGTCACGATCTCGCATTCACAGATCAATGCGCCGGGATTTTCGCCGTGCTCCAGATGATCGAGGCGGTTCGGGAGCGTATGAATCTTACTTTCGCCGTGCGGAGAGGGCAGCACGGTGTCGGCTGTGACCGAGGCGCGCTCGATCCCCAAATAATGCGCCGCGAGATCGGCAGCTTTTTCCGCCATCAAGCGATACGTCGTCAGTTTTCCACCGACAACGCTGATGATCCCGTTCACGCCGTCACGTTCGCCGTGATCCAGCACCGCGAATGTCCGCCGCGCATCGCGTTGATCGCCGCCCGGATCATAAAGCGGGCGAACCCCGCCCCATGCGCGCAAAATCCGTGCGCGGCTGATCCCCGGTGTCATCGCTTCGGCTTCGTCCAAAATGCGTGTGACTTCCCACCGTTCGACGCGGGTATCGTTCGGATCATCCGTCGGCACGCTGGTTGTGCCGATCACGCTGACCGTGCCGACCGGGACGAAAATATCGCCATCCCCCGGCATGCGCAGCTTGTTGATCACCGTGTTCACCCAGCGGATGTTATATGCCAGCATCGCGCCCCGGCTCAAACGCATACCAAACGTCGCGCCCGCATGTTCCGCCACTTCCGCCGCCCAAGGACCCGCCGCGTTGATCACGATGGCGCTGTCGATATCAAATGTCTTGTCTGTGCGCAGATTACGCACACGCGCCCCAACGATCTGATCGCCGGATTTGTACATTGCTTCGACGCGGTGATAAGTCAAGAACTGCGCGCCTATCGCCTGTGCCGCCATCTGAATTTGATGCAGCAGATCCCATGAATCGCATGTGCCGTCAGGGACTTCATACACGGCTTCAAGTTTTGGATTGAGCGCGGGTTCGCGTTTGCGCGCTTCGTTTAGGGATACGGCGCGTGTGGGAATATCAACGGCGGCGCAGGCTTGCAGCCAGCGGTCGATATAGGCGGAATCATCACCGGGGCAAAGAACAAAATAGCCGCCCGTAGCTTCTATCGATGGGGCAGCGATGCGCCGCAAAATCCGGTTTTCGTCGATGCACTCCTGAGCGCTCTCCGAATCGCGCACGGCATACCGCGCGCCGCTGTGCAGCAGCCCGTGATACCGTCCGCTCGTCCCGGTCGCCAGATCACCCATTTCAACGAGGATCACGCGCGCGCCGCGCAGCGCCAGATCAAGCGCGATTCCTCCGCCTGTTGCCCCCCCGCCGATCACCAAAACGTCGGTGTTCATGAAAATCTGTCAATTGCCCCACACCATCTTTTCCAGTAAGATCGAAATTGTACCCATTTGCCTGAAGAAGCGCACCGAGGATGATCATCATGAAGAAAATCCTACATACCAGCGGCAGCACTCCCAAACCCCCTGCCGGCGATAAAAAAGGCGGCGGCACCTCTGGCGGCAGCGGTGGCAGCGGGTCAATTCCGAAGGGTTAAGTTAAGTGACGAATGATGCACGCGCCAAGCGCGCATGCTTAAGAGGATAGTGCATGAGCAACCAGCAGGAAAAAGACACCTTCGCCAAGATGACCGAGTTGGCGACCGAGCGGTTTAATCTGTACCGCCTTGCGGCAAGCCAGCATTTGACGCCGGTTCAACTTCAGCGGCTCCATGAGATCGATAACCTGCTCCCCGCCATGTGGGATCAGCACCGCCGCGACGTGGCGAGTAAACAGTGGGGACGCCGCGATAACGCCGCCCCGCGTGACCGCCGCGACGACCGCGATATGCCTTAAGCGCAAGAAAACCCCGGAACGTGAGACGCACCGGGGTTTTCTTTTATTCACTCGCTCGCTTGTTACGCCGTTGTTGCTTCCGCTTCACGCCGCCGCCCAAGCAGCCGATCCAAGAACGGCAGCCGCGTGTTGGTGATCAACGTGATACTGAACACGATCACGATTAGCCCCACAATCTGACCCAACCCCACCTCATCGGTATGCAAGAAAATCGCCGTCCACAACACGCTGAAAAACGGCACGAGCATCGTGACGGTTGTCATGCTGGTGGCGCTCACCCGCTTGAGCAGACTGAATGAGATCAGGTACGCAATCGAAGTCGAGACGATTGCCAGCGCCAGCACGGAAAACAGCGCATTCGTGGGAATTTCCCCCTGCGGTGGATTCAGGATCGCCAGCGGGAGCAGTACCATTCCGGCGAAAAGATTCTGCCCGATGGACAGCGCAATCGGCGACACATTCTTGAAATACGCCTTCGTTACATTCGAGCTAAACCCATAGCCAAGCGATGCGCCAAGTACCATGAATACGGCGATAATCACCCCTGTTTCCAGCGGGATAGGGCTTAAGCCGACGACGAGCGTTACGCCGAACAGACCGAGCGCCAGCCCGCCGATTTTTTTGCGCGTCAAGCGATCATGAAACCACAGTGCTCCGGTGAGCGCGGCGAAAAACGGAGTCGATGCGTTCAGGATCGCTGCCATTTGCGCGGTTAACGTCAGTTCCGCGCCGGTGATCAGCGTGAAAGGGAGGGCGCTGTTAAAAATTCCGAGGAAAAGAAACCCGAGCCAGCGCTCGCGCACTTGAGCGATAAACGGCTGGCGCGTGATCAACGCGAAAACGATCAGCACGAACGCCGCCAGCAAGACTCGTGTTGCCACCAGCGCGAACGCGCCAAAACTCGGCGCGGCGATGCGGATAAACAGGAATGACGCGCCCCAGATTGCACCTAGCAGCGTCAATTGAAGCCAATCTTGACGGGACATGCTTTGCCTTTTCGGTTGAACGGAGTGTGTTACGTGTTTATTGTGCGCTCGGCGGATAGGGTACGTCTAGCACCATCATGAACCGCACATGCTTTCTATGATAATGGGTCGGGCATATGTGACGCATCCGATTTCTTGCGCAGTAATTGGCGGTAATCCAAATCAGTTGATGTAACAGGATGCAGAGCATGTAGGGAACACGCTACAATACACATGTTCTATCCAGTCAATTACGAGTCGTTGGAATTACTCAGTATGTCAGACAGCTATCAAATTCTTCTCGGTGACTGCCGGGAAAAACTCAACCAAATTGCGGACGGTACGGTACAGCTTGTCGTCACCTCGCCGCCTTATGCCGATCAACGAAAACATACCTACGGCGGTGTGTCGCCTGATGCGTATGTCGAATGGTTCATGCCTATTGCCGCCGAACTCAAAAGGGTACTTCATCCTAACGGCACGTTTATCTTGAACATCAAAGAACGGGTGGTTGATGGGGAACGTCACACCTACGTATTGGACTTGATTCAGGCGATGCGCGCTCAAGGATGGCTGTGGACAGAGGAATTTGTCTGGCACAAGAAAAACTCTCATCCGGGTAAGTGGCCCAATCGTTTTCGGGATGCGTGGGAACGCCTTCTGCAATTCAATAAGTCAAAAAACTTTGCCATGTACCAAGATGAAGTCATGATCCCAGTAGGCGATTGGGCAAAAACGCGCCTTCGCAACCTGAGCGAAACGGACAAGACACGCGATGAATCACGGGTGAACAGCGGTTTCGGTAAAAATGTATCGAATTGGGTAGGGCGCGAAATGGTGTACCCCACCAATGTTCTCCACCTCGCCCCCGAAACCTCAAATCGCAGTCACAGCGCGGCTTTTCCGAAGGCGCTCCCGGAATGGTTCATTAAGTTGTTCAGTCAACCGGGGGATACGGTGCTTGATCCATTCATGGGAAGTGGTACAACCATATTCACTGCACTAGAACTAGGGCGCAAAGCCATTGGTATCGAGATCATGCCAGAGTACGTCGAACTCGTGACCCAAGAACTGGCGATCTTTCAGGAGCGTCTTCTGTGATCCCTCGCCCGCTCGACCTAAACACCGTGACTCAGTATGTTGAAGCGCATATCGGCAGTTTTCACGAAAAACGCTTGAGAACGCTCGAAACGATTCGGTTGAGTGATGTTCTCAAGCGAAAAAACCCCTATCTATTTCGTGCCAAGTACGTGATGACTGCCGAAGCGTTGGTACGCGGCATTTTGGATGCCTTCCTCCAATCGCAAGAAGAAACCCTTTTTGGCGACTTCATCGAAGGCGCTGCCGTTCACGTTTGCCAGCAGGTTTACGGTGGCGTGAAACCCTCGCAAGCTGCAATGGAAGGGATCGATCTCGTCTTTCAAAAAGGCGGCAAACTCTACGTCGTCGAAATCAAATCAGGTCCCAATTGGGGAAATTCCAGCCAGATCAAACGAATGCTCGATAACTTCGTTCGTGCGAAGGCGATCCTTGCGCCGCGTTACCCTGATCTGGACATTGTCGCCGTCAACGGCTGCTCGTATGGCAATCCTCCGCGCTTTATTCAACGCAGCGGCGCTTACATGAAAGTGTGCGGTCAAGATTTCTGGCAGTTTATCTCCGGCAGCGAAACACTCTACACCGAAATTATCGAACCGCTCGGTCATCAAGCGAAACAGCGAAGCGAAGCCTTCGCTGAAGAATACACAAATCTGGTCAACCGTTTCACGCGGCAGTTTCTCGAACATTACTGTCTGCCGAGCGGCGCGATCAATTGGACACTGTTGGTTGAGCATGTATCCAAACGAAGAACCGGGGTCGAACACCCGTTTATGGAGTGAACTATCATGTCCAATCCCTTGATCACCTTCGACGACATCCCCCTGAATTATGAGCAGGTGCAGTTCACGGCGGATCTGTGCGTCAAGTGCAACATTTGTACGGCGGCTTGCCCGGTTGAACCCGTCACCGACTTGTTCCCCGGTCCAAAAACAGTCGGTCCGCAAGCACAGCGTTTCCGCATGAACGGCGAACGCGGCGACGAATCGCCCGATGCCAGCGTGGATTACTGCTCCGGGTGCGGCATGTGTACGATGGTCTGCCCGCACGGGGTCAAGGTGATGGAGATGAACGCCCGCGCCCGCGAAGCGCTCTACGACGGCAAGATTCCCCTCCGCAACCGGATTTTGGGGCGTTCCGAACTCATGGGCGAGTTGGGATGGCGCTTTACGCCGCTGATGAACTGGGGAATTGGCTTGCGCCCCGCCCGCGTGATCGTCGAAAAAGTCATCGGTATTCACCGTGACGCGCCGCTCCCCAAGTGGAAAGGACTGCCGTTCCGCCTGTGGTTCAAGCGTCACAAGCCGAAGGCAGAAGCGCCGTATCGCGGCAAAGTCGCCTATTTCCATGCGTGCGCGGGCAATTATTTCGAGACGGAAGTTAGCAAAGCCGCCGTGATGGTGTTGGCACACAACGGCTTTGATGTGCTGTTGCCGGAGCAGAACTGCTGCGGTCTGCCGATGCAGTCGAATGGTGAATTTGACGCGGCGCGGGCGTGCGCGGTGAGCAATCTCGATAAGCTGTCGCCGTTTGTGCGCATGGGCATCCCCGTCGTCGGCGCATCGACCTCTTGCACGCTCAGTTTGAAGGCGGATTACCGTGAAATCTTGCAAGTCGATCACCCTGAGCGCGATCAAGTCTCGGAAAACACCTACGACTTGAGCGAATTTCTGCTCATGCTGTATCGTCGCGGCGAACTCAAGACGGATTTTCAAGCGCTCGATCTGCCAGAGCTTTTGTATCACGCGCCGTGTCAGCAAAAAGCGCATCACATGGGGCAGCCCGCGCTTGACCTATTTGCGCTCATTCCCGGCTTGCGCGTGAAATTGTCGGACGCGGCGTGCTGCGGGATCGCCGGAACATACGGCTACAAGGTCGAGAAGTATCAGATCGGCATGGATGTAGGCAAGCCGCTGTTTGATCAAGTGCGCGCCGCCGGGGTCGAAAACCCGGCGATCTGCGACAGCGAAACCTGCCGATGGCAAATCACGCACGCGACCGGAGCGAAATCGATCCATCCGGTGCAGGTGCTCGCCGCTGCGTATGGACTCATGACCTTGAGAAATTTTGAACCACAAAGAACACGAAGAACACAAAGCGGGCGTTCGTTACGCGATTCCTCATAACTTGGACAGAGCATGCCCTGTCCTTACAGCGTATCCAGCCCCTTGCTGCCTGTGGGAAGAGGGCTTAAGGTGAAAGAGAGGAATGCTTCTTCACTTAGCGATTCCTTTCTTTGTGTTCTTGGTGTTCTTTGTGGTTGATGTCTTTGAAGGGTAGCACGACACAATGAAACCGATTGAGTTTACGTTTAACACCCGCCGCTCGATGGTGTTGGGGCGGCGCGGCATGGTGGCAACCAGCAACCCGCTCGCCTCGCAAGCCGGGTTGAACATCCTCCGGCAGGGCGGGAACGCCGCCGATGCCGCCGTCGCCGCCGCCGCTGTCCTCAACGTGACCGAAGCCGCTTCAACCGGAATCGGTGGCGACATGTTCGCGCTGTACTACGACGCGAAAACCCGCGCCGTCACCGGACTGAACGGGAGTGGACGTGCTCCGGCGGCGCTCCATGCCGAAATGCTCCGCGAACAGGGCTTACGCCAAGTTCCGGCGCGGTCGCCGCACGCGATCACCGTGCCGGGAGCGGTCGCCGGGTGGATCGATTTGATCGAGCGTCATGGCAGAATGCCGCTCAAGACAATTCTGGAAGATGCGATCTTTTACGCCTATGCGGGCTTTCCCGTGCATCCGATTTACGGCACGGCATGGCAGCGGAACGCGGGTTTCTTGCGGAACGCGCCGAACGCCTTCGAGTATTTGCCGAATGATAATCCGCCGAACATCGGGGATGTCGTCGTTTTGCGCGGGTTAGCCGGTACGCTCCAGCAGATCGCCGAGGGCGGCAAAGCAGCGTTTTATCAAGGCAAGGTCGCAGACGCGATCGTGCGGACGGTGCAGCGGCTTGGCGGACTGCTCACGCATGAGGATTTAGCCGCACATACGTCTGAATGGGTGGCGCCGATCAGTGTGAATTATCACGGGGTCGATGTGTACGAGATTCCGCCGAACGGTCAAGGCTTGGCGGCGCTGATCGCCCTAAACATCTTGAACGGCTTCGACATTGGATCGCGCCGTTGGGATGATCCGGGGCAGATGCACGTCATGATCGAAGCGATGCGGTTGGCATTCGCGGATGCGCGCGAATATATCGCGGATTCGAGCACGCATCCCGCGCCGCTCGATGGGTTGTTGAGCGATGATTACGCCGCCAGCCGCCGCGCATTGATCGGCGCGCGCGCAATTCAGCCGATCAGCTACGGTATGCCGTTCGGCGGATCAAACACGGTGTATCTCTCGACAGCGGACGGCGAAGGTAATGCGTGTTCGTTCATCAACAGCTTGTATATGGGCTTTGGATCGGGCATTGTCGCCGATGGGACGGGCGTATTTCTGCAAAATCGCGGCGCGTGCTTCACGCTCCAGCCCGGTCACGCGAATGAGCTTGCGGGAGGCAAACGTCCGTATCACACGATTATTCCGGCGATGGCACTGCAAGAGGGGCATTTGTGGGCATCGTTCGGCGTGATGGGCGGATTCATGCAACCGCAGGGGCATGTGCAGGTGATCAGCGGCATGATCGATGATGATCTTGATCCGCAAACCGCGCTGGATCGCCCGCGCTGGTGTTTGGATGCGCTCGATATTCCGCCGCTGTATCCGGAGCTTGAAGACGGCGAAATACCCGTCGTGGTCGCCGTTGAAGAAGGGATTCCGGTGGCGACGATGTCCTCATTGGCGGATCGTGGGCATCAGATTCGCCCGGTGAGCGGCTTTGGGCGCGGCTTGTTTGGCGATGGGCAGATTATCCGCCGTAACCCGGAGACAGGCGTTTTATACGGCGGGAGCGATCCGCGCAAGGACGGGCTGACGGCGGCGTTCTAGCGCGTTCTAGCGCGTTCTTGCGTTCTAACCGACAATGATTCCTGATATTGGCTCACGTCAGGAGACACCATCGATGCGAACCTTTTTTTCAGCTTTACTGATCTGCGTGCTGCTTTTCGGCGGCGCATTTGCTACATCTGCGCAGGAGGACTGCAACCCTGAACTGCTCGAACTCGTGATCGACACGCTGCAAGCAGCACGAGCGGCGATGAGCGACGGCGATCAAGCGCGCGCAGCAGAACTGCTAACCGCTGTTCAAACCTATCTTGATCCGATGATCGCCGCGTGCGGCGGCGTGCAGACCGTCGAAATCGACGACGCGACGCCTGAACCCACCGCTATCCCACCCGGTGAAACCGTCGTGATCGAGTCCGATCTCACGCTGCCGAACCGATTCATCGCCAGCGGTGATTTGTTCGCGTTTGCGATGCCGGAAGGCTACACCTACGAAGAAAGCTCGACCAGCTACGAAAGCGGCACGGCGATCACCGTCCGGCTTGAACCGTCGAGCGGCAGCGATCTCCCGAATGATGTTGCGCCTTTTAATGTTCTGATCGGTGATCCGTTTGCGATTGCGGATTGGGTGGGCGTGCTCGATGCCGAAGCGCTCACGGTTGGGTTTGAGGGGATCGGCTCGATTGCGCGTGCGCTCGAAAACATGGTCTCAGATGACGAAGTTCAGCTATCCAACGCATCGACCTACCGCATCGAAGTTGACGGATATGCGGGCGCGGCGGTGCGCTTCGGCGTGGTGATCGAAGCTACGCTCCCGATGGAGGCGCTTATCTACATTGTCGATTACGGTGATGGTGTTTACGGCGCATACGCGGCGCTCGCGCTGGAAGGCGATATGGACGCGCAGATAGCGAAGTTGAACGCAATCGCGCTTTCGATGCAGCTTGGCGAATAACTGCTGATCAGCCGAAACGAAGAACGCAGAGTACCTTGTCGGTCACTCTGCGTTCTCGGTGGTGAAATACCCTATTTTTACTTACCGTCCAACCCATACGATTCGCTGGCGAACTGCACCGCAACGCCGTTTTCAATCGTGTAGGTGACGCTGTTTCCGCTTGGGCAGCCATCCCAGATGAACCAGTAGGTTTTGCCGTCCAGCATCGGGGCGCGCACTTCCATGCGACCATCCGCCGTCGGGCTAACTTCCGCCAAGCCCAGTGTCGCGCTGCCGCCATCCTCGACGGTGCCGAGCGATGTTCCCGTCACCGAATAGAAGCTGGTCGATGTGCCGGAGCAGTACAGCACAATCGGGGCGTGTGCGTGCGGGTTGATGCGCCCGTCTGCTGCCAACGGGTTACCGCTGCCCGTGCGAATATTGAGTGTGTACGGTCCGGTTGCACTGCCGAAGCCATCAGCGCGGAAGGTGTAAATGCCCGTCACAGGTGCGGCGAAGAACACCCGCGAACTGTCAAACGCATCGCAGTCCACGCCGTTGGGATCATCGTCCAGCCCGAATCCGTCGTCGTTATAGACATCAGCAAAAATCGTATCGCTGGTATCGCTGCCGGGGAAAAATACGCTGAGAACCGGATCAAGCGGACGGCTCACCCCGTCGAAATCGCACACAAGAGTCGCGGTCACGGTTTCCCCCGCGATCAAGTTAATGGTATACAGGTCGTACTGAGCGCCAGCGGCGATGTTGCCGCTGTAGCTGTATGCCGCCGCAAAAATGGAAGAAACAGACCATAAGAATACGAATACCGAGATCGTCAGCAGTGTGATAGAGCGATGCAGCTTGCCGTTCATTATTCCCCCCAGTTATGCAAAGATTACCATCTACATTAAGCAGCTTTTCCACATGAAACACAAGGCATATGTACAAGTTCTTTACAAGTTGTTATGGAATCTTCAACGTTTGGGCAGTCTGGTATAATAACAGGCGTTAGCTGAAGTGAGGGCATACTCTCCATATGTTTGTACGGCGAAGCTACTCCGAACCGTTCTTCAGTACCCGACGCAAGAAGCGCGGCTATGTCCGCAAGATACTGATCTTCACGGTGGTGTTAGGCGCGGCGCTGTGGTTTATCGATCTCAATTTCAACACGCTGCAAACGGCAGCGCTTGAGGCGATCGGCTATGCGCCGCCGCCCACGCCGTATGCCAGCGAGTTTGCCACACGCGGTATGGAATATTATGCGGCGGGCGATATGCGGAATGCCGCGCTGATGTATGAGCGCGCGGTCGCGCAGCAGCCCAATAATGTCGATTATCTGTATGAGTATGGGCGCACCCTGCTTGAACTGGGCACGGAAGACCCGACGATGTATGGACGTGCCATCGAGTTAGGCGACCGTGCGATCACGATTGCCCCGCGTGATCCGCGTGGGTTTGCGCTGAAATGCCGCGCGCTCGATCTTTCTGGCGACAGCGCCAACGCGATCCCGGTTGGTCAGCAGGGGTTGAACGTCGATCCGAATTTCGCGCCGCTCCATTATGCGCTGGCGGACGCTTACCGCAGCATTGACCGCTACGACGTGGCGATTGACCGCGCCGAACGCGCCATCGAACTTGATCCGTATGATCCGGTTGCGCGCCGCGTGTACGCCTATGCGCTGATCTGGATTGGCGATGGCGATGGCGCAATCGATCAACTGGAGCGTGCCGTCGCGCTTGCGCCGAATAACACCGGCGCATACTTTGAATTGGCGCTCATGTATTTGAACGCCGAAGAACCGGAAATGGCGATTGCCACTTACGAGCAAATTCTCGCCATGCAGCCGGAAAATTTCCGCGCTTATCAGCGCCTTTGCGAAGCCTACAACCAAGCGGGTGAAATCCGCCGCGCGATTGGCTACTGCCAAGACTCGCTGGGGATTAATGATCAAAATCCGGGCGCATGGGCGAGCTACGGGCATGTGCAGTACCGCAACCGTAACTACGAAGGCGCAATCGAGTCATTCGAGACGTGTATCGCGCTCGGCGGAGAAGATATTCGGTGCTGGTATCTGCGCGGGCTGGGGCATTATTATCTGGGGCAGTGTGAGCAGGCATGGGATGTCTTGAGCGACGCCGCGAACATCATTGGGCAGCCGGAAGAGTATAACCCGGTGTACGAAGCCGTGATGGACGGCTTCGACCTGATCAGCATCTCGTGTACAGGTTTTCAAGGACGCGGCGCGCCGACCGCACTCCCGCCAACGCCGATTCCACCAACGCCTATCGGGGGCTGATCGATGTATTTGAAGACACCCAAGCGTTACCGCCCCGGTCATCGTGAGCGGCGCGTCGTAAATGCGCGCTGGTTATGGCTGTGGATTCTCACGCCGATTGTGGTGGTGGGCGGGATCGCGCTGTACAACAACCGGAGCGAGATCGCCCCGCCGATTGAAACATTCATCGTTGAGGCAATCGGTGATGTTCAAGGCGGCATGGCGACGATGAGCGCGCCCACCCCGCTGCCAACCGAGAATCCCGCCAGCCGTCTCGCACGCGCCGATGAATCATGGCTCTCCGGCTCGATTGAACAGGCAGTTGAGGATTACGTCAGCGCCTCGCCATCGACGCCGAATATGCCGCTTGTATTCACGCGGATCGCGCTCGGCTATGTGATGGAAGGTCAATACGCAGCGGCGGTCGAAGCGGCAGAAAACGCCCTCACCGCCGACCCGTACAGCGTCGAAGCGTGGGCTGTGCGCGGGCTGGCGCTGGCGCGCAACGGCAGTCCCGCCGAAGGGGCGGCATCGGCGCTGCAAGCATTAGCACTCGCGCCGGATGATCCGGCGGCGCTGGCATTCTTGGCGGAGGCGTATCGTATCGGTGACAAGGTTAACCTTGCGCTGGAAACCGCCGAACGCGCCATCGAAGCCGACCCCAACCGCTACGAAGGCTACTTCGTCCGGGCGATGATCAACTACAACAATATCGGTGATTTTGAGACAGCGCGCGCCGATTTCACCGCCGCCCGCGATCTTGCGCCGCACATGGTCTTTGTTTCGACCGAGATGGCGTGGATCGAGTGGCAGTTCGATAACACCGACCTAAGTATGGAAATGCTCCAAGATGTGATCGAGAACAACCCGCAGAACCTCGATGCGCTGTACGCGCTTGGATTCTTCTCGTATCAGTACTACGGCAATCCCGATACCGCGATAGAGTATCTCAGCCGCTGCGTCGCGGCGGATGGGCGTAATATCCCGTGTTTGGCGTATCTGGCAATTGTTCAAGCGACGATTGGCAGCACCAACGACGCGATTGACACCTACCGCCGGTTGCTGCAAACCGGAACCGTTGATGCGCGCTATTATCTGCGCGCCGGGGCGCTGATGGCGGACAGTGGCAATTGTAACGAAGCGCTGCCGATCTTGCGGCAGGGCTACCAGTTTGAACGTTCGACGGATGAGCCGAACACCGAACGACTCGCCGTGTTTGAAAGCTATTTGGCGGACTGCGGCGCAGGGGCGATCATCCCTCCTGCTGAGGCAACGGAAGAAGCCAGCGGCGATTCTGACGCTTGATCGATCACATAAGTTGTTACGATCAGCATCATTAGCTTAAGATGCCCGCGAATCGCACATGCGGAAACGGCGTGATCGGGTTGGGATAAGTTGGGATAAAAGCCCTCTTCCCTGCCCGATCAGATGCCGATGATCAACGATCCATTGAGATCTTGTGATCGTTTCTGACCCCCCTGTGACCCGACGCTGATCCCCCTACCCTATCGGACTCGAATGCCGCGATCACGATATCGCAACTCGATTTCGTATATCGATCCGACTCATTAAGGATTACCGGCGGTCACGCCCCCGGCGGCGGCGGTGATCAGCTTCGAGTTCTTCCACCATGCTGTCGGTGAATTCACCGTCCTCGTTCAGCCGCACATCGGGTTCATCATTTTTGCGCTTGTAATCAGAGTCTTCAACATGCTTACGCTTCTCGGTCGCGTCGATCAGCGAACGCTCCATTTCGAGCATTTTTTCCATGTGGCGGTCTTGCGAGCCGCTGCTAAGATTCCAGCCAAAGGTATCGACCGCGTGTGCGACCAGCCCGATCCCCCACCCCAGAAAGGCAATTGTGGAAACGAAGCCGGGAAGCCCAAGCGACAGCATGATGTTGATCAGGACGAATACCGCAAGGTGCGTGAAAAATTCGCGGCGCTTCTGGTACGGCTTATTCACGCGGCGGCGGATTTCTTTCAACGTTGTTTTGTCCGCCATATACCAGTTTTCGCCGAGTTCTGCGCGGTACGCCCGCTGGATCGCCGCGATGCGGTGTGCTTCACGCATGCCCGTGCGGAAGTAAGTATTCACGCCGTGAGCGGCTAAACCCGCACCCCATCCGAACAGCGGGAAGACTGCCCAACCCAGACCGCCATCCCCTCCGCCTTCAGTCGCAATGCCGACCAGAAGCAGGTTGACGAAAATATACGGGATCAGGTGCATCAAGAAGCCGTTGCGCTCTTTCATCTGCTTCTCGGCGCGGCGGCGGATCGCGGCGGTGTCATCCGGCGGCGCGATCTCATCGTTTTCAGCGACGATTTCGTTTAGTGCTTCTTCCCACTGACCATCTTTGATCTTGTTCCACCAAGGCGCATTGATCGTATCGGTTTGGTCAAAGCGCAGTTCAACACCGTGCTTGGTGCGGACGTGAACACCGCCGTTCGGCAGTTTGGAAATTTGCGCGCCGTCATCCGAGCGGTGCATCACTTTCGCGCCGGGAATCGGGCGGGGGCGTTTGGAATTTTTCTCAATTTCGGCTTGAATGTTGACGTTCGCTTCGCTGAGCGCGCGCGCCGCCGATTCGATGCCAAGCCGCGCTGCACTGCCGACGAGTCCGCCGATGCTGCCCGCCAACCCACCCGGCGAGATCGGCGCGCTGCCCGGTGCGCGTGCAGGGGGCGGAGTTTGCCCAGTGCTTTCCGCGCTTTTGGGGAGCGGAAAACGCGCGCTCGGCGTGCTATCCAGCGGAGTTGCGGCAGGATTGGCACTTGCTAGCGGGATTGGTGGTGCGGTTTCGTCGGGATCGATGGGGTGAGCAGAAGCGGGCTTCGACAGCCGATCAAGGCGCGCTTGTGTGCCGCCGATCGGTGCTTGGGCAGGTTCGGCACTGTTTGTTGCCGGAAGTTCACCTGTGAGCGACTGCGCATGTTCGACGCGCTTCGGATCAAGCTGATTCATGCCGCTGGTGGTGATCGCTTCTTTGACGGCGTTCAGCATGTCGCGTGCGGTTGGGTAGCGATCTGCTGGATTCTTGGCAAGCGCCTTATTTAAGACGGCTTCAAGCTGCGGCGGAATCTCCGGGTTGATCGCGCTCGGTTTGGGGAGCGCGCTGTAAATATGGCTGTGGATCACGGCGAACGGAGTATCGCTGGTATACGGCACGCGCCCGGTGAATAACTCGTACATCACCACGCCGAGCGAATACAAGTCGGTCGCGGACGTGAGTTCGCGGCTGCCCATCGCTTGTTCAGGCGAAATATAATGCGGTGTGCCGAGCAGCACATCGGCGCTGAGGGTGCTTTCGTTAATCTGCGCCATGCGTGCTAAACCGAAGTCGGTGATATACGGTGTGCCGTCATTCCCCAGAATGATATTGCTCGGCTTGATGTCGCGGTGCAGCACCCCGGCGCGGTGCGCGTAATCGAGCGCGTCCGCGATGTGCGTCATGATGCGAAGGGTTTCGCTCAATGACGGTGGGTTATGCGTGAGCAAGCCCTTGAGCGTGCGTCCTTCGACGTACTTCATCACCAAGTAGGGCTGTTTCTCATGTTCTGCGAAGTCGTACACCTGTACGATATGCGGGTGTTCCAAGCGCGCGACGATCTGTGCTTCGCGCTGGAAACGCGCCAAGAAGGTTTCATCTTCTTGGAACGCCGCGTGCATCACTTTGATAGCGACATAACGATCAAGCCGGGCATGATACGCCTTATAGACAGTCGCCATGCCGCCAAATCCAAGCTGGGCGACGATCCGATAGGGTCCGACATTCTGCCCTTCAGTAAGCGGCATACGCATGCTCCTGCTGCCTTGCTTATACCATCATGAGAATTATACCCGTTCGACCTTTGAATAAATACGCAAGATTGCAGGTTTAGTTGCATCTTCAGCGATCATTATCCAACACTTGAACGAGCAGCGTAGGCGCGGCGGTCAAATTGAAGTAAGGCGAGTACGGATCGGTGCTGGTCACATACAGGCGCACGGGCAGCACTTGATCCGCCTCCATGATCGTGTCGTCAATCACCTGTATTTCAAACACGCGGGCATCCTGCCACAAGCTGAACACCACATCACGGGTCGGCGGCGAGATCACGATTTGCAGCGGATCATACAGCGGAAAGATCGTGATCGACTCGCGCAGATTTGGCGGTGTGTTCGTATTGATGCGCACCAACACGGGTGCGTCCCCTTCGCGCACCACGATCAACGGCGGATCGAACGTGATTCCCACGTCACCCGGTTGCAGCGTTGGCGCAATCGGCAGATCAGGCGCAGGCGGCATCAGATTCGGCGTGGGTGTCCATGTGATCGGCAGACGGGTTGGCGTTGGCGTGGACGGGATCGCGCCGTCATCGTCGATGAGTCCGATTTGCAGCGCCGCGCAGTCTGTGATTCCGTCGAATGCCGAGTCGGGTGAATCACTGGTCGTGGTATGCGTGATGCGGACGATCTGCTGTTCGGCTTCTTCATCGATGCGATTTTCAGCGGCGGTGATGGTGAACACGCGACCGCTTTCCCATGTGTCAAGCGTGATCTCGCGGGTGGGCGGCTCAATCGTGAGCGCGTCGCTGTTCGTTTGTACGGTAATGGTGATGATCTCACCGGGGACAGGCGCTTGGGAAAGCGCGATCACGTAGCCAATGGACTCGCCTTCTTCTAGCGACGTAACCGCGCTTCGGATGATTAAACAGGGGATTTCTTGCGCTTGCATTTTGTTGTGGGGCTGCGCCATGAGCAGCAGCGAAAGTAGGAACAGGCGTCGAATCAAGCGATATATCTCCAACGACTACACCGGAATTCGCTGTCAGTATACCCCAGCTATGCGTCAACGATACTGCGCTGGCGGATCGCTTCTGCGATCTGTTCCTGTTCTAAGCGCGGATCGCGCGTCGACAAGTAGACTGGAACTTCATCCATACTGGCGAACATGTGCGTGCGCATATTGCTGTTAAACATCTGCATGACCAGTGAGGCAAAGAAGCGTTCAAGCTTGTTCTGGGTGACGGTCAGCACCCACCCGATTCCCGGGCTTTGGTAGTCGCGTATGAGTTCGACCATTTTGGCTACGTCGTGCGGTCCTTTGGTGACCCGTATCGCATCAACCAATATATGCACGGGGGCGTTTCCCGCTTTGATCATCTGGGCATAGATTTTCCCCCCTTCGTCATATTCCGATAGATCAACGACGCCATAATATTGTGCGTAGATGACATAGCCTTCGATTAACCATGAAATGGCATGACCCATAGTGTCTTCTCAATTCGACTATCCGACGATTTGGTTGTATCTGAAACTATACAGGAATTCACGTTTTGGTGCTGTCAGGTTACGTTAACATCCGCTACCCCCTCAAAAGATGGGGTTTACCCGCTGTTTGGTCAGTTTTGCATTACGATCAAGCAACAAACGGACGCATCACCACGTAGAAGTAGGTATCACGACACGATAGGTTGAAGAGTTGAATGGGGTTTACGATGAGTGGCTGGAATCGGTGGGATCATCGTCACGGTTGGCATCATCATCGGATGGGATGGGGTGGTCACCGGCGCAGAGTTCCGTTCTTCTGGGCGCTGCCGCTGTTGGGGTTCATCTTCATGATCGGGCTGCGCAGCGGATGGTTTATCTTCTTCTTCGTCGTGCCTTTCATCTGGTTCGCGCTCCCGGTGCTGAGTAAATCCTTCGGCGGCGGTGAATGGTCGCGTGATGAGTACGCCGACGAAAAGCGCAAATATGATGAGTCCGACTACGACGAAAAGCCGAAACGTCCAACGTATGTCGGAGATGATGGAGAACTCGCGGATAACCAGCGCACCGACGAAAAACGCGGCAAAGCCAGCGGCACCGACGACACGATCTACTACATCTAACCGCAAAGGACACAAAACGGTGTCTTTCTTACTCCTCACTCCCTTGCCCTCTCTCCATTGCATGCGATAGAGAATGGTCGGGGGTGAGGAGCGGTCGCTGTGCCCTTAATCCTTCGGCACGGCAATCGCCAGTGCTTCGCCGACGTTGCGCGCTTCGATCAACTTCAGACCCTCCGGCGCGTCGCTCGGTTTTTTCTTCATGCGCGGGATCATCGCCCGTTTAAAGCCCATCTTCGCGGCTTCGTTTAAGCGTGCGATCAACTGTGACACCGGGCGTAATTCGCCGCTCAAGCCGATTTCACCGATGAACACCATATCGTTGGGGAGCGGCTTTTCGTAGTAGCTGGATGCAATCGCCATTGCCATTGAGAGGTCAACGGCAGGTTCATCCAATTTCAAGCCGCCGATCACGTTCAGGAAGATGTCCTGTTCGTGCAGCTTGAGTCCAAACCGCTTGGTCAGCACCGCCGCAATAATCAGCAAACGGCTCATATCAACGCCGTTGGGGGTGCGGCGCGGATTCCCGAATGAGGTTGGGCTGGTGAGCGCCTGCACTTCGACCAACAGCGGGCGCGTGCCTTCCATCGTCACCACAATCGACGTACCGGGGGCGTTCATCACGCGCTCCGCGATAAACACCTCGCTCGGATTTGGGACTTCGATCATGCCCAAGCCGCTCATCTCAAACACGCCGATCTCGCTTGTCGCCCCAAAACGATTTTTCACGCTCCGCAGCAGGCGATACGCCTGAAACGGATCGCCTTCGAGATACAGCACCGTATCGACAATATGCTCCAGCACACGCGGACCCGCGATTGCGCCTTCTTTGGTGACATGCCCGATCAGAAATACGCTCGTACCGCTGGTTTTGGCGAGCATTTGCAGCCGCGAGGCGCATTCGCGCACCTGCGAGACGCTCCCCGGTGACGATTCGCTTTCTTCGGTGTAGACCGTCTGAATCGAGTCGATCACAACGACGGTCGGCTCGATCTGGTTGATTTGTTCGAGGATGTCCGCGAGGTTGGTTTCGGTCAGCAGAAATAGGTCATTCGCTTGCAAACCGAGGCGGTCGGCGCGCATTTTGATCTGCCGCGTGCTTTCTTCGCCGCTCACATACAAGACGCGCCCGACATTGTTGGCAATAGCGGCGGCGGTTTGGATCACGAGCGTTGAATTGTGGCTGACAATCCCGTTGGTCACGTAGGCGTGTGTTTCAGGAACGCACAAGTCATAGCACTGGGTTTCACCCGCATCCTCGATGCTTTCGATCTTATCCCAGAAGAATGGTGGGGTGAGCATGTCGGTATATTCTGGAATGAACTCTGTAATCGCTGTGAGTTTTTCGTAGCTTGCAGCCCGTGTGCCGCGTATGTAGCGGCGATCAAACCTTTTATCTCTAGGGATGCGGAATGGGTCGGCTGTGGGCAGATACGGAATCACGTCAAGGTTGTTATTGTTCGTTTCGGGCAGCAGCGCTCGATTTGCCTGTTTGCGCGCCAATCGGAAGCCGATTCGCTCATAAAACAGGCGCGCATTGCTGCCATGCAAAGAGACGATCCACGCTCCGGCGTACCGATTCGGTTTGAATCGAAGCTTTCCAACAATCCCAAACTGAAGCAGCAGCAGATGAACCTGCCGAGCCAGTGTCTCTGAAACGGTGCAAAACTCGACTCCCAACGGGAACGCTGAACCATCGGTATCAAATACACCTTGCAGGAAAGCGCGTGCGTTTTCTTCCGTCGATTCCAAAACGCATGTGGGAATGGATTTTGTGTACGACTTGCACATCGGTACACCGATGTGACCCAACCAGCGAATAAGCTGTTTGCTGGCAATGCGCAGACTCTTTGCTGTCGTGCCCGTCTTATCGCTCACGGATGCATGCAGTCCCAATGATGCCGTCCAGTCCAAAAAGACCTGCTGAATCTCCGGATCATTTGTTGTTAGTCCGATGTCATGCCCCCCGCCGAGCGAATCATTCCCGATCAGCAGCCCTAACACATACGCCGTTTCAGTTTCAAGATGGGTGGGAAAATTCGGACGTACGGAAATAGGATGAATCGGAACATCAGGCAGCGGCGCAAACGTGGTTTTGTTCCCCCAGACCGCGCCGTGTCGCTGTATGGCGACATAATCACCGGGTTGAAGGTCTTGCAGCGCTGTCCATGTACGGCATCCATCTTTGGAGAGTGTCAGTACGGCGTGGGTGTAGGTACCTTGTAGTCGATACCCCATGCGCGTCGTCAACTGCTTGATCGGCTGCACGCCCGCGTTATAGAAATGGCTGGCTGCACGTTCGCCATCAGTCGATTTCACATTCATGTCGAGCGGGGCAAATTCTGCGATTGCGCCGTCTGCATAAAGATCGCCAATGCGGATCAAGCCGCGATCCGTTTGTATCCATGTGTCAGCCGAAACGCATTTACCCACGCCCGGTTCACCGCCGATCAGGATGATGCTCCCCGGCACAAGCCCGCCGCCCAAGACGCGGTTGAACTCGCCAATCGGCACATAGTAGCGTTTCAGGTCTTCGACGCCGATCTCTTTCAAGCGCTGGGGACGACTGCTCGGCAGTACAGGACGCGCGCGGGCACTGCCGCGCGACCCCGCCTTGACGACTTCCGTCACCTCTTCAACCATCGTATTGAATTCACCGCATGAGGGGCAGCGTCCCATATAGCGCGGAGACTGCCGCCCGCAGTTTTGACAGACATAGCGCGATTGTGTTTTCGCCATGATTGCGTCCAGTCAAATGTTGAACAATTGGTCTAAAAGTATAGCATGCAAACTGGCTTGCTGGTAGTTCGTCAGTCGCTCAAATGATGCGTCACGTAATATACTACGGATAGACAATCACTTCATTGATTGGGAAGCGCATGGCAGAAATCACAAATCCGTCACGGGCGAAACCATATTTTGATTGGGGGTTGGGGTGGATTGCGGCAAACCAGATCATCCTCTTGGTGGGATTGCTGGTTGCTTGGGTTGCAGCTATTCCGTTTGGTCTGTTCGGCGGCGGTATGCTCCACCTTATTCTATCAGGGTTGCCCCCCGGCGCTCCGATATTGGATCTAGGTTTTGCTTTCGGAACAGTGGGGTATGGCATTGTGGTGAGTTGGCTTTATGGGCGGACGCAAAGCCTTTTCCTAAATAGGCGGCTTTGGTCATGGGCTAGCGTAATTGGCGGAGTCCTCTTTGGTGGCGCTGCCGCACTCATTTTGATCGCTGCCCGTCCGGAAGGTCTGTTTCGTCCGTCACCTATCCATTCGGCTCTCGACTACTCGCAGCCCACGTTGATCCAAGCATCTCCGTCCAGCGTCATCGTGAACGTGCTGTTTGCCGCCGCATTCTATTTTTGTGTGGGTGCGGTGCAATCCCGAACACTTCCAAAAGAGTATCGTTTTGTATGGCTGTGGCGCAGCTTTCTCGGTGGGGTCATCAATATGACTGTAATTACCGTCGTGCTGCCGATCACCCGTGATCTTCCTACAGGAAGTGACATGCTGCTCACCTACGCTCTTTGGGGAATTGTTTACGAATACGCTGCGACACCGCTCCTATGGTTGACGACGATTGGTGGCGCAGCGATTTTTGGCTGGTTGACTTTGCCAGTTGCATGGCGCATCCGCAGTATGGACAGCGACAGTGTGCTTGAGGCTTTGCCGTGAGAATGCGCTTAACTCTTATGTCACAACCGCCACGCCGAGCAGAAACGCCGCCGTTAAGCCGATGCTCCACACGAACGCCGCAACCGACATGATCACGAATAGGCGGAACGGCGGCGCATTCAACGCCATGCCAATCGCCGCGCCAATCTGCGCGCCGACGGTGAGCGGCGCAAGCGCCCCTAACCCGATCATGCCGTAACGATCCCAGATGCGATACAGGCGGCTGTTGGGATCAAGCGCGGCGCGTGACCCGAAGCGGCGGTCAACCCATGCGCGCAGCCGTCCCCCGGCAAACGCGACGATCCCCACTCCACTGACATAACCGAGCGTGGAGGTGAGGATCACGACGAGCGGTGATAAGCCGAGCGCTAATCCGGCGGGGATCGACCCCCAAAACGAGAAGAACGCCAGCGCGAAAGTGCTCAAGATTTTGGATAGTTCAATGAGTAGTTCATTCATGCCGGGGATTATAGATCGAAAATTTGCGGTTTTGTGGTTCAATTCTCGGCTTGGTGTGCTGGAACCTGATCACTGGATGCTGACTCATGCGCGCTTATTATTCCGATACGTTCGTCCTGCCGCTCCCGCCTGATCACCGCTTTCCGATGGCGAAATATGCCCTGCTGCGTGAGCGCCTGATCGCGGACGGCATCCTTTCCCCGGCTGACCTGCTCCTGCCGGAGGCGGCGACCGATGAGCAGATTTTGCGCGCTCATGATGCGGATTATCTGGAGCGGGTGAAAAACGGCTCACTCACTGAACGCGAAATACGGCGGATCGGCTTTCCTTGGTCGCCGGAGATGGTCGAACGCTCCCGCCGTTCGAGCGGCGCGACGATTGCCGCCTGCCGCGCCGCGCTTGAGGACGGGATCAGTGTGAATTTAGCGGGCGGAACGCATCACGCCTTCCCTGATCACGGCGCGGGCTACTGTGTATTCAACGACGCGGCGATTGCAGCGCGGGCGATGCAGGCAGAAAAGCGCGTTCGCCGCGTGGTGATCCTCGATCTCGATGTGCATCAAGGCGACGGCACGGCGGCGATCTTCGCGGGCGATACCAGTGTATTCACGTTCAGCGTACACGGCGCGAAGAATTTCCCGTTTCACAAACAGCGGAGCAGCCTCGATATTGAACTCCCTGATGGGACGGGCGACGCGGATTATCTCGCCATCGTCGAAGAAGGCACACAGCGCGCCGTCGCAGCGGCGGGGGCGGACATGGCGATCTATCTCGCGGGTGCTGATCCGTATGTAGGGGATCGACTGGGACGCATGAGCGTGACAATCACCGGGTTAGCCGAACGCGACCAGATTGTGTTTCGGCTATGTGCTGAAGCAGGTTTGCCCGTCGCGGTGGCGATGGCGGGCGGCTACGCGAAACAAATCGAAGATATTGTCACGATCCACGCGCAAACCGTGCGCTTAGCTTCGGCATTTATCAGCTAACTTGTGCAGGATTGCACAATCGATCCTATAATTACATTGTGTGTATCTACTCGAAAAGGATGACCACGCATGAATCGCCGTATTCTCGCTGTTCTTCTCATTTTGGGTGCGCTCATGACCTCAGCGCTCGTCGTCAATGCACTTACTTGGAATCAAGGTTCAATGAGTCTCACCTGCACAGGCTTTGTTGACAACGATACCTTAGTGTCATTCGACCGCGACAATACCGGAGAGGATCGAGAAGCATATTATATCGAAGTCGTCGATGGCAACGGCACGGTGCTGTTTCGTTATGACAATGATCTCATCACTGTCGGACAGGCAGGAGGGATGGGTAGCCAAGACTACGATGTAGCGCCGGACTACAACCCCATCACCTTCAACTTTGTGAGTCTTGCAGGCAACGGGTTTCCCGAACAGCTTGTGTACACCACTACCGGAAACTGCGATGGTCTGCCGACGTATGGCGCGGGTCCCGGCTGCCAGCTTGCGATCCCGTCCGGTTCAGTCGTTGGTGAAGCCTCGAACGGCGCACAGGTGTATTACGCCCCCGGTCAGGCAACCACTATCACCCTGAACCCCGGCACGTATCTGGTCGTCGGTCAGGATGCCAGCGAAACGTATTATAAGGTCGTCCTCGCGTGCCAGTATGTATGGGTGCGCAAGGACGCGATGCAGCCGAGCTATCAAGCGCCTCAGAACGGCGCGCCGCTGCCGACCCGCGTTGTTAGCTAACCACAAATCCCCCTAGAACCCAACGAAACGCCCTCCACTCGAATACAAGAATGGAGGGCGTTTCTCATGTTATAATCCGCCCAATTTCCTCTATTTGTTGAACTGTTTGCAAAGGCGGTTGAACGTGGCAGCAGCAATCACCATAAGCCAGATCGCGCAGCATGTCGGTGAAGAAGTCACCCTGCGCGGCTGGGTTTACGACAAGACCGAAACCAAAAAAGTGTTCTTCGTGATGTTCCGCGACGGTACCGGGCTGGTGCAGGGCGTCGGCTTTAAGCCGGATTTGAGCGAAGCACTCGCCGCGCAGCTCACAGCACTCACGCAAGAAAGCGCCGTAGTCGTGACCGGCGTCGTCCAAGCGAATCCGAAAGCGGAAAAAAGCGTCCCGCATGGGTACGAACTGACGATCACGGCGGTCGAAGTGCTCCAGATCGCATTGGATTATCCGATCACGCCGAAAGAACACGGCACCGATTTTCTGATGGACAACCGTCATCTATGGCTGCGCTCCAAGCGCCAGTGGGCGATCATGCGCATCCGTGCGACGATTGTTCACACGCTCCGCAATTGGCTCGATGATCGCGGTTTTCTGCTCGTCGATACGCCGATTATCACGCCCACAGCCGGTGAGAACACCACCAACCTGTTTGAGATCGATTATTTTGGCGAACCCGCGTATCTGGCGCAGACCGGACAGCTTTACAACGAAGCGAATATGATGGCGTTCGGCAAAGTCTACTGCTTCGGACCGACGTTCCGCGCCGAAAAATCGAAGACGCGCCGCCACTTGATGGAATTTTGGATGCTTGAACCGGAGATCGCCCATTGCACGCTTGAAGAACTGATGGAGATCGAGGAGCAGATGATCGCGCATGTGGTCGCTGCCGTCCTCGAAAAACATCAGCCGGAACTGGCGATTCTCGAACGTGATCTCTCGCGCCTTGAGGCGATCAAAGCGCCGTTCGCGCGCATCAGCTACGACGAAGCCGTTAAGCGGATTCAAGCGGCTTATGAGGCGGAAACCGACCCGGAGCGCAAGGAATTTCTGAAGATCGAATGGGGTGACGATTTCGGCGGCGCGCATGAAACCGCTGTTGCCGAGATGTTTGATCGCCCGGTGTTCGTGTACAACTACCCGACCGCCGTCAAAGCCTTCTACATGCAGCCCGTCGAAGGTCGCCCGGAAGTCTGCCGCAGTGTTGACCTGCTCGCGCCGGAAGGCTACGGTGAAGTGACCGGCGGCAGCGAGCGCATCTCTGATGTCGCGCTGATGGATGAGCGCGTCAAGAACTTCGGCATCGACCCGAATGCCTATTCGTGGTATCTCGATCTGCGGCGCTTCGGCAGCGTTCCCCATGCCGGATTCGGCTTAGGACTTGAGCGCACCGTCGCGTGGATCTGCGGGCTGGATCACCTGCGCGAGGCGATCCCGTATGCGCGCATCCTGAATCGGAAGTACCCGTAAACCACGCTTTGCGACTGCTCCCTTTCCCCGGCTCTGGCAGTCGGGGTGAGGGGGTATTTCTTCCACAAACACCCCTACTTTTAGCGCGTTGACGCTCCCTTTCTCGTGTGTTACGATGCGCGAGGTGCACGCCATCCCTGCCCTGCCTTCATCGGATTGGCGTGTCTTGCGGCACAACTTATTTGGATTGGAGCGTCACACAATGTCCATTGATTTTATTTCCCGTATTGTCGGGATGATCGTTTTTGCGCTGGTCGGCGCGCGCTTGGGGCTTATCGTTGCCGATCCGCTCGCCCTGTCCGACTTGGGCGTTTCACTGGTATTCGCATTGGTTGGTGCGCTGTTCGGCTTGGTCTTAACCCCTTATCTGACCATCCGACCCATCTCCCGCGCCCGCGCACAGATCAGCGAACAGCCGATTGAAGTTCTGTTCACCAGCCTGCTTGGGTTGATCATCGGTCTAACGGTTGCGCTGCTCACCGCCTACCCGCTCTCACTGCTTGATCCGCCGCTTGGACGCTTGATTCCGCCGATCATGGTGGTTGTGCTAGCGTATTTGTTCACCGTAATTTTTAGCGCGCGTTCGCGCGATGTATGGCAGTTTCTGTTTGAGTGGCTCGGCATCGGCAAGGCGCGCACGATGTACGGCAACGGTGAAGATCGCTCGCTTCTGCTGGATACCAGTGTGCTGATCGACGGGCGCATTGTCGATATTGCCAAGACCGGATTTATCGGCGGAACGCTCCTCGCGCCGCGCTTTGTGGTGAGCGAACTCCACCGCGTCGCTGATTCGTCCGACCCGCAGCGGCGCTCACGCGGGCGGCACGGCTTGAATAAGCTGAATGAACTCCAGCGCGAACCAACCGTCCTGTTCAAGATCATCGAGGATGATATTGAAGATGAGGATGAAGTCGATAACAAGCTGATCGCGCTGGCGGTGAAAATGCAGTCCCCGATTTTGACGGTCGATTATCCGCTGAACCAAGTAGCGCGGGCGCAGGGTGTCCAAGTCTTGAATATCAACTCGCTGGCGAATGCCGTCCGGTCAGTGTACATCCCCGGCGAACGCTTCACGATCCGCGTGATTCAAGAAGGAAAAGAGGCGAATCAAGGCGTCGGCTATCTTGAAGACGGCACGATGGTGATCATCGAAAACGGGAAGCAGTACATGGATCGCACGATCTACGTGAACGTCACCAAGCTGATCAACAAGGAAACCGGGCGCATCCTGTTCGCCACTCCTGAGAAGTCATAAGGGGCTATTTGTCACGACATAAATTCTGCTTCCCTCAACGACACAATCGTTGAGGGAAGCGCCGCAACGCGCCCCTCGATTTTTATGTCGGTTTATGTCGGTAAATGCACATAAGACCTACGGTTTTTCAACGCATTACATACCATGTCACAACATTCTAGAGCCGCACCCTCCGGGGTGAAGAGCAGTTGAAACAAACGAAAGTGTCGTCCTATGAAGAGGTGCGCAGAGCATTAAGGATGCCTATTGTGCTTGCGATAAACCCCAACTGCGTGGTTTAATCCCTGTCAATTGTAAAGTATGTTCTTTCAGGCTGTTTACCACCGCTTACGCTGCCCCCGATTTGCAGGATGTCTCCTAACCAAAGCCCGCGCCTTTTAAGATTGGAGCAGCCCCTCGTGAATATGCAGGTTGAGCGCTATCTCCTGCTGGCTTACCCTGAGTGTGACGCTCACGACGACGCAGCTTTGATTCGCGCCCAGCTTGCTCAACTTAAACCGTTCACGTTTCGGATTGAGCAGGTTACATCACCAGCGGCACTTTTGTCTGCGCTGTCCAATCCACCCCCGCACTGCATCCTAATTTCGGATCGAATTGCCGATGACCTTGAAAAACTGATCATACAGCTGCGGACACTGACCTATCCGTTGTATTCGCAAGCTGTCCTGATCATTGGCGATCCGGTTGATCCGCTGCACGTATTGCGTATGATGCGCGCTGGAGCATCCGACTATCTGCCGCGCCGCGACCTAACACCGCTCCGCTTGATGAGCGCGATTGAAAACGCGGTGCGTCAGCGTGACATGGAGTATGCGTTAGCGAATGATCAACGGCGCAGCCGCCAGATCGATGCAATGGCGACACAGGCGCATGAGCAGTACAGCGGCGGACAATCACCGATTCGCGCGGTGCGGTTCGATTACAATGTGCGGACGGGTACAGTTGAGCGAAGCGGCGGCTTATATGATGTGACGGGATTTACCGTTGAAGAATCCGAGCCGATCCGCGACTGGTGGAATGCGCGAATTCACCCGGATGACCGCGACCGGGTACTGAAGGAATACGACCTTAACCTGTACAACGCTGATCCGCACCATGATCTACACTCCGCCGAATACCGCATCATTCATCGCAGTGGACGGGTGGTTTACGTATGGTCACAATCGATGCTGGTGCGCGACGAAACCGGAAAGGTTGTGCGTGTCGTCGGCAGTGTGACCGACATCAGCGAACGCAAGCGAGCCGAACAAGAACTCCAAGTCGCGCAAGAACGCTACCGTCTGGCAACCGACGCGGTGCAGGCGATCATCTATGACTACGACATCCTCTCCGGCACGGTGCAGCGGTCGCACGGCTTAACGGAGCTGCTCGGCTACACGGATGACGACATCGATCCGAGCAGCGGTTGGTGGATGACCCTTGTTCACCCGGACGATGCCGAATGGATACGATTGGATACTGCGCGGGTCTTCAACGATCCTTCGATTTACCAGTATGACCGGGAGTATCGCGTCCTGCACAAAGATGGGCATTGGAAATACGTCTGGGATCGCGCCGTCTATGTGCGTGATGCGAACGGTGTGCCGATTCGCATTGTCGGCAGCACCATCGACATCGACACACAAAAGCGGATCGCGCTGGCAGAATGGGATCAGCGCCAATTTGCTGAGGCAATCGCCCGCATTGCGCTCACGCTGAACAGCACGCTCGATCTACCGCAGGTGCTTGAGCATATCTTAGATACGCTGTCGCAAGTCGTCCCGTATGATACGGTGAATATCATGCTGGTGCGCGACCGTCAAGCGCGGGTGGTAGGGATGCGCGGGTTTGACGACGCGGCGCTTGTGCCGATGGGCGAAGCGCTGCGTCAGCTTGCCCTCCCGATTGACCAACACCCCGATCTCGACACCATGATGCGCACCCATGAGCCGCTGATCATTCCGCAGCTTGAGCGACATTCAAACCGCGCGAGCCTTATAGACGTTGTGCCGCTGCAAAGCTACTTGGGGATGGTGATCGCGTTTGGCGATGAAATCCTCGGTTTCCTCAATCTGAACAGCCGCACCCCTGCTTTCTTCACGGTGGAACATGCCGCCCGCCTGAAAGTTTTCGCCGCGCAAGCCGCGCAAGCCGTTCATAACGCGATTGCGCTGGAACACGCGCAAGAACTCAGCATGATCAAGGAACGTCAGCGCATCGCCCGCGACCTGCATGACTCGGTGAGTCAGCTTTTGTTCAGCGCGGCGCTGCTTTCTGAAACGCTGATGCGTGTGCCGAATCATCCCCAGTTTGAGTCAAACCTAGAGCAGCTTTGGCGGCTGAATCGTGGTGCGCTGGCGGAGATGCGCAATCTTGTGGTCGAAATGCGCGACGTGGATACCGAGTCGTTTAACTTGGTGGAAATGCTCACGCAGTTGGCGAATGCCGCGATGGGGCACGCCGATCAACTCACCGTGAGTTTGCATGTCGAAGGCAGTGTCGAACTTCCCGTCAAAGTGCGGACGACGTTTTACCGGATCACACAAGAAGCCCTGAATAATGTGATCAAGCATGCGCACGCCCATCAGGTGCGGATTCAACTGGGGTGTGATCACGATCACGCCGCGCTCACCGTGATTGACGATGGGCAGGGTTTTGATCCGGCTCAGATCAGTTGGAGCAGTGTTGGATTGAGCAATATTCGGGAGCGTTCCCGCTCGATTGACGCCCAAAGCGCGATCACGAGCATCATTGGCGGGGGAACAACCGTGCGCATCGAATGGACGCGACCCTCTAGGGCGTAATCAGCTCAAAAACGGGATGCTGCGCGACTTCCGCTTCGAAGGCTTCAACCGGAGAATCCATCGTTACCGAAAAATACGGGCGGGTGATCGGCTGATTGGTGAAGTACAGCTTCAAGACTGGCGCGGCTTCAGCGGGCGGCGCTTCGCGGATTTTCAACGTCTCCTGTTTTGATCCGCGTGTGAGCGTGACTTCTCCGGCGGCGCGGGCATTCTTCACCCAACTGACGATCCCATACGGCGAAACCAAATATCGCTTCTTGTTCGCAAACACGAGCGAAACTGGATTCGAGTAGAGCGCGCCGCTTTGACGACCGCGCACGGTGAGGACATGCAGATTCTTGGGGACGATACCGAGGCGAATCATGGCGACAGCCATCCGATTTGAAAAGCGAACAGCGCCGTTGACCTGATAGGTTTTTGGCATACAAGCCTCTTTATGGGGTGCGCCTATAGTGTTATGAGCTATACGAAAAATGCGCGACGGGGTTGCGCGGGGAGAGGGTGCTTTTGTTTGCCCGCCTCTCCCCAATTGCGCTGAAAATTAGAACTGCGGCTCGAACTCGACGCCGTCCGCGCCTTCGATTAGGAGCGTGTAATCGCCTTCGCCGCCGAAGCGCGTCACGACGATCACATAATCGCCGCCGTCTTCAATCTCGAAGTCTTCGATGCGTGAATTCGTGAAACCGAGTGCTTCATCCCGCGAGTCGTCATTTTCGGCGAGCGGTACGTCCAAATCATCGACAGAATACAACTGCACAACCGGATCGAGATTGCCGCTCGTGGCGACCACCGTGATCGTGATCGTTTCGCCGCCTTCAAACGTACCTTCCCAGCCTTGGCTGGTTTCATCGTCGGTGATTTCGCCTTCGCCCGTCCATCCGGTGAAGACTTCACCGACCACGCCGACGAGTTCCACCGCGTCGATCTCGTTCCAACTGCCGCCAATCGACTGATCCAATTCGACGATCACGCCGGTCACAAGCTGATTGACATCTTCCACGTTCAGCTTAAACACGCCGGGGCAGTCTGTATTACCGGGCGGATCGGCGCTGTCCGGCAGGGTGATCGTCTCGCCATCGACCGTGATCAGGCTGACGCTGATGATCGAGCCGGGGTTGTAGGTTTGGTACACGCTGATCTCTTGCGGAATCACCGCGACGGCGTATTCCAGCGTCAAGGTATCTTGCCCGGTCGAACTTGACGATGCCCACGCGCTGGTATAGTCGCCGCATTCGCTCGTATCGGGTTCGCCCGTCGCTTGGGCAGCGCTCCAACTGGGATCACCGTATTGGCTGGTCGCTTCCGCGCCAATCGCCCACTGGCGGATCGTTTCGCCGCTCGGCGCATCGCTGACGGCGGGTGATACTTCGTCGCTCATCGTCAAGCTGATGATGAGGATTGCTAGTTCGTTCCCATAATCGTCGAGCGTGTCGCCTGTTTCGAGGATCATCACAACGACGCCGTTGGGCGTATCGAATGCCGCCGCCGCACCTTGGACTCCAGCGCTTTCGGCTTCATCAGTGATGATTTCTACCTGTGCGGCTGCGAACCCGTTAAACTCGGCTTCAGTGATCTCGCCACTTGTACCGGCATCCTCAGCCAAGTATTCGACGACTTCCAGCGGTGACCAGTCCGGATCAACAGCGGGTTCAAGGGTTGAGATTGTCGAAATATGGGCGATGACGACGAGCAGCATCCCCTCGCTCATATCCTCGCCTGCTTGGAAGGCTTCCGCCGCTTCGGCGGTGTTCGTCACCGTGATCAACCCATCGGTTACTTCAACCAGCCAATCGGCGGGATATTCAAACGTGACCAAACCATCCTCATAAACCTCTGTGTCGCTTTGTGCGAAAAGCGGCACGGCACTGATCAAGATGGCGAACAGAACAATCGGCAGCAAACGAAATTTCACTCTGTGTACTCCTCGTAAATGGAATGCTGTGGCACATTGTGCAGCATAGCACAAGGACGGCAATAGAGAAAATCAGTCTGCGCCTGACGTGCCGTAATTGGACGCCAGCGCCGAAAAATCGAGCAGATCGATCACCGTATTGCCGTTGAAGTCCACCGCCGGGTTATACCCCGGTGCACCTTGACTTGTGCCAAACGCCTGCGCCAGCAGCGAGAAATCGAGCAAGCTGACGCGGTTATCGCCGTTCGCGTCTCCGGTGTGAACCACGCCCATGTGCACGCTGTTCGGGCTGCTCGTCACGGTGATCGCTTGACTGAGCGCCAGCCCGGTGACGGGTTTAACGCGCAGCGTGTAATCGCCGGGGATCAGGTTCGTAAGGTTGAACATGCCATACGTATCCAGTGTGATTGTCTGGTTCAGCACGATCACGCCGCCCGCCGTCTCAAGCGTCACATCAACCGGAATGGCATAACTCGCATGTGGCGCGGCGGGTCGCCCCTGTAGATCGACTTCGACCGTGAGTGAGCCGGTTTCAACCCATGTCCACGTATCGCTTGCGGTGCTGGATGACGTGGGCAGCAAACCGAATTGGTCGCGCAGCCCTGCCGCGTTCACCGTGAGCGTGTACACCTCAAACGGCGTGGTGAACGGCGTCAGCCCGCTGATCCGGTAGGTGACTGTCGGCGCGTCGTGCAGCGTGACCGTGACCGACGAATTGAGCGTGACCGGAGTCAAGCCGCGCATCAGCGTCATGTCTTGATAGGTGAATGTCGAAATGTCCGCGAGTTCGGACAGGATCACATCAACCGAACCGACAGGCGCGGCGGGCGGATCAGGCACGACATCGACGACATCGTTCACCGACAGGCGCGGCAGACAGCCGTTATACGTCGCCCACCCCGGCGCGCGCGCTTCGATGAACGTATTCACCGCCGGGTCATCCGAGGCGAGGTCATTTGCGCCGCCGCAAAGTGTCACCCACCTGTAACTGAGCAGCGTTTCGGCAATCGACGGTGGCACAACACCAGATAAACGGTTGTCCTCCAAACGTAACCCCCACAACAATGAAGGCAGCGGCGGAATCGCGCCGGTGAGTTGATTCCCGTATAAATATAAAGCCCGCAAGTTGGATGGCAGCGGCGGAATCGTGCCGGTGAGCTGATTCCCGTTCACATGAAAATTCTGCAAATTGGACGGCAGCGGCGGAATTTCGCCGCTCAGTGCATTGTCGTTGAGATACAGATATTCGAGCGTTGGCGGCAGCGCGGGAATTGATCCGGTCAGCTGATTGCCCGACGCCGAGAAGTAGTTCAGGGCAGCGGGCAGCGGCGGGATCGATCCGGTCAGTAGATTGTCGTCGAGCGCCAGCGTATGAAGCGCGGGGGGCAGCGACGGAATTTCGCCGCTCAATTGATTATCGAACAATTCCACCTGTGTCAACTCGCTCAGGCTTGCCATCTCAGGAATGCTGCCCGTCAAATAATTATGCACAAGGGATAAGGCTACAATTTCCGGGGGCAACGGCGGAATTTCCCCGTTGAGATGATTTCCGGACAAATTCAAAGCTTCTAGCTCGCTTAGGCTTTCCAAGTCGGGCAGGTTGCCTGTGATAGCGTTTGAATGCATTGCTACATAGCGCAGATGGGGCAAGTTGATGAATGAGTCTGGCAGCGTACCCGTCAGGTTGTTCTGGGACAGAATCAAGCTGACGACAACCGCCCATTCATTCGGCTCAGGCGTGACCAGCGGATCACCGCCCGCCGGGGGCAGGTACTCGCACACAACGCCGTCCCACATGCCGCAAATCGTGGCTCCGTCCAGCCAACCTTTGCGATCCGTCCACTGATCGCCGTTGGTCGATTCGTAGAGGTCGATCAGCGCTTGGCATTCGCTGACCGGAAGCTGATCCTGTGTCGCGCAGATATCGACATCATTATCACGGATATTGAGCGGCACCGATTCAACCGAATAGCCGCCGTAGAGCGTGTCGGCGCTGGTGACGGTGTGCGTAATCGTGGTCGCTTCTAAGAATTGGTACACCCATTCGTTTTCCGGCACAGCATCATCGACCGCCGTGACGACAAACGGCTGCGGGATGTTCCAGTTCGCTTCGTTGAACACCAGATCGGCGCTGCCGTCGGTTTCCCCGTTGATCGTGACCTCCGCCGGGTCAAAGTGCGCGGTCACGGTCACATCGGCGTAGGGGATCGTCGTGATACCGACAGCGTAATTGACCGTCTCGCCTTCGATCAAAGTGGGTGCGGTGGGTGGTACGCCAGTGAATAACACCTGTGAAACATCCACATCGTCAATCTCGACTTCGACCGAGCGCGCATAATCCGTCACGGTGTACGCAGGATCATCCACCAGTGTGAGAATCACCGTATCATTCTGCTGCTCGTCCCGAAAGTTGCGCACGGCGACAAAATCAATCGGCGCGAAGCCGTGATCCGCCGGAATGGTGACCGAATCGCCGGTGATGTCCGTGCCGTTCATCCGCAGCACGTAATCGCCCGTAGTCGCCGTGCCGCCGCGTGTAAAATTAACGGTGAGCGGGGCGGCGGTCGGGATTTCGCGCATGATCGTGAGCGTCCCCGTACCGCCTTCGATTAAGCGTACCGGGGCGGCGAACATGCTCACAACAGCGTCAGTGGGTAGGTTTTGGCACGCCGCCGGAGGGCTGGTCAAGAACGGGGTGAAGATCACATGCGCGCCGACGGCATCACCCAACCCTGAACCCGTGCCGCCGGGTCCGGTCGGGTCGCCCCACCAATTCCCGTCTGCGATCAAGTCATATGCGCCGGAGGTGAGCATCGCGTAAGGCGTATTTCCTTCAAAACAGCTTGCGTCAACTTCGGTGATGTAAGCATCACTCGCAAACGCGGCATCAATCGCGCTGTTCGATTCGGTACGATTGCCAATAAAGGCGCTCCGATCCACGTCAAAGATCGTCCCTTCGAGCGCACTGCCGTTCTCACTGGCGTAATTGCCGCTTAACAAGGTATCCGCAATCGTGATGATGCCGTTTCCGCGCAATGCCCCACCCGTCAGCGCCCGGTTTGCGGCAAAGGTGCTGGTGCTGATCGACAATGAGCCGTATGTGTTGACCGTCGCGTCCATGCCTCCGCCTAACGTCAGCGAACGGTTGCCGTTGATGGTCGAGCCGGAAACCGTGACATCGGGATCGTAACCGTCGATATAAATGCCGCCGCCGGGTCCTGATAGATTGCCGCTGACAATCGTATTGAGCAGCCACAGATCGGCGCTGGAAACGTAAATGCCGCCGCCTGTTCCCCCATAATTATTGGTGATGCGTGTGTTTGAAAACTGCGCGGCGGTATCTTGCCCAAGCAGATAAACGCCGCCGCCCCCTAGCGAACTCCGAGCGACATTTTCGCTGATCACACTGTTGATCACGACCAGATCGAGCGCGAGATAAGTCCGACCGAGGATGTATAACCCGCCGCCCGGACCAACGGCAGTGTTTCGACGGATCGTGCTGCTGCTGATTTGAACGAGGGTTTGCTCAGTCGCAATCGCGCCACCATAAAACCCGTCGTTGTCGATGATCGTCGAATTGGTGATCGTGAGCCAGCCGCCGTAAGCATAAATTGCGCCGTACCCGTACCCTGTTCCGCCGTACGCCACCCGGTTGTTACGCACAGTCACGTTGTCGAGCGTGAGGTTTGCATGGTTGCCCGCATGGATCGCCGCCGCGCCGCTGGTGGCGTACCCGTTTTGTATCGTCATCGTTTGCAGCGTGATCGGCTTGGTTGAGACGGTGATATTGAACACGCGCACGGCGTTGTTCCCGCTGATCACCGTGCCGCTCTGCCCTTGAATCAAGAGCGACTGCGCGGTTCCATTCGGGATCGTGAGCGTCTGTGTGAGCGTATAGGTGCAGTCCGGCGCAAGCCAGATCGTATCCGTGCCGCCGCTGCTCATGGCGGTGTCGATTGCTGCCTGAAGTGCAGCGACATCGCCAACGCCGTTGGTACACGGCGCGAAAAAGTAGTCAGCCTGAACCGGGATAGCCGCGCTGAGAAGGAAAGCAGCAAACAAACAAAGCATGAGTGCAGAACGAATACGAGTCATGATGTCTGCTCTTTGATAGATGAAGTATTACCACCTCTAGTTTAACCCGTTTGCGGAATATTGGCGTTTAAATTTTGACTCGCCGTTGGGTTTAGAGGGATTTCAAGAACGTGGAGTCTGTATTCGAATCGAAGTCGAAGGCAGCGAACGTGGATAACCCGTTTTGCGCGCCGATCAGCACTTCATCGCGGGCGTTGATGAGCCACGCATGCGCACGCAGTTGATCGGCATCACGGCGGACACCGATGCGAATACGCGACTCAACACCGGATCGCCGGAGCAAGGTGTACCCGGCGATCGCTTGCACGAGGCAGGTCATGTGCGGGACGCGCCCGATGCGCTCAACCGCCCATGTGATCGCGGCAGTCGAGTTGTTTTCGTCGGCTAACGTCGATCCGGTCATCATGCGCTTAAGATGCGCGCTCCAGAAGCGGAGCGGCACGATCCACAACCAGAGGCGCACAGCGATCATCACCGGAAAGGCGCGGATCAGCGCGCCGCGCCGTGCAGCGGAAAGCCGAGTCCACTGGCGGAAAAAATGCGGAATCATCGTCACTTGTCCTCACTTGGCGCAAAAACCAATCCTCACCCCCCAACCCCCTCTCCATCGCAAGCGATAGAGAGGGGGAGCAATCCCCTTTTTTCTCCCCTCTCTAACCGAAGGTTGGAGAGGGGTCGGGGGTGAGGAGCACTTGAAGCAAGAAATGCTGTCGTCACTCTCATCTTGTTGAGCGGCTAGTCCCGTGCGTGATTCCCATAACGGACGGACATCTCGCCTGCTTTGGCGACTGCCGCGCCGGTGTCCGGGTAGGCATCGGGGAACTGCGCGATTAAGCGGCGCGCGATTTCCGCGACTGCCGCGCCTTCGTGCATCCAAGTGAGGATCGCGCCGTCGATCACCCCGGATCGACTCAAACCGGGCTGGTACATCGGGGCGCGCTGGCGAAGGCTGCCCACGCTGGCGAAAAATGTAGACTGCTGAAACGAAACGCGCTCACGCTGATCCGCGCCGATCACCCGCGTTTTCCATGACCATGTATACAAGCCGCCGTGATTATCCGCGCGCATGAACACGCTCAACGTGTCCCCTGCTTGCAAGCTCACGGGCTGTTCGAGCGGGAAATAGGCGGTGTTGTACGCCAGCCTCGGTTGATCCGGTGAGGTGCGATAGCCGATTTCCTCGTAAATTTGCGCTTCAAACCAGCCTTGCAGCGCGTCCACCATGAGCGGCTGATCGAGTGCCCATGTCAGCGTGCTGGCGTAATTGAGCGGGGCTTCATCGCGGCGGTAGTCGATCTCCGCCCACGTTTGCGCTGGCAAAACGATTTCTTCCGGTTTGATGCGGTGTGTAAAGAATGTGTTGACCGTCGTTTTGCGCCCGGCGTCCATGTTCAGCCCGAATGGATTTTTCTTCCAAGGCTCGACGCGATCTTGATAGCTGTCGGGTGCGAACACAGGCGCGAAGAAAATCGTATCTTGTTGCGGAAGCTGGATCGCGCCGGGGTTGAGCAGACGCGCGCGCGCATCGGCAATCGTTTCGAGATGACGGTTATGCAGCGGCAGCGTCCCGCGCAGGTCGCTGATCAGCACGTCGGCGCGTTCGGGCAGCGTGATTTGCGTCGAATCAGCGTGATAGAACACGATCCGATCCGCGAAGCCGTTCGCGGCGGCGCTTTCGCGCGCGGCTTCGACCGCGTCCTCGACTTCGACCGCATAGACGCGCTTCGCGCCGAGCTGGCAGGCGTGCATGGCGAACACCCCCGACCCCGTGCCGATCTCCAATACGACGGTTTCAGGCGTGATCACGCGGCGCATCGCGTCGGCGTATGCCTGCACGCGCACGAGATCGCCCGCCATGAATCCGTAGTCGGTGAGTCTGTAACCGTCGCGTGTGAAGCCGCTCATAATGCCGCCCGCCGCGCTTCAAACACTGCTGCCCGCTGACGCACGGCGCGCACCCACACGACGACATCAACAGCGCGCCAGATCACATAACCATCCCTGTAGCGCGCTGAATTTGACATGCTTTCCGGCGGATTCTTGAAGCGCTCATACACGGTTCGCAGCGCGGACGGCACGAGGTAGGCTTCAAAGTCGCTGAGGTCGCCGTAGATGATGCTTTCCATAAGCGGCGTGTCCTCACGTTTCATATTGTTCAAAAAGTCCTCGCCCGCGTGCGGTTTATCCCCACGCCACTGCACCGACGGCGGCATCAGTCCGTCAAGCGCACGGCGGACGATGTAGCGATTCCAGCCGTCTTTCAACTTGAGATGCCCCGGCGTGCCGAGCAGGAACTCGACGACGCGTACATCTAAGAACGGGTGGCGCACCTCGGCATTTGACCGCGCGTAAAACTTCGTGAACAAGTCGAGCGAGTCGCCGTAGTGTTCCGGTGCGGCGTAGCGGAGATGACCTTCGCGCAGTGATCGTACTTCCTGTTGATCATACTGTGCGATTTCATCCAGATGAAAGCGCCGCGCCAACTCCGGCTGAATCGTCGGGTTCAGTTGATCCCATGCTGCGGGTAGCGCGCCGGAAGGACGCACGCGCTCAAGCACGGCGCGAAGCGGCGGCGGCAGCCACAATCGCCCACGCTGGCGAATCAGTTGATACCGCGAAATCCCCGTTTCGCGCTTGATCGCCGTGAGCGCGCGGGCGTATGCGCCGTAACGCCGCTGCGCGATCCACTCGTCGAATACCGGCTGCCCGTAGCGCATTAGGAATGAGGATTCCGTCGCGGAAGTGCGCCGCTTGTTATTTTCAGCAAACGCGCGCGCTTCGTGAAAGAACGCCGCCCAATTTTGCATCCGCGCCAGATCATACAGGTATTCCGTCCCGAACGGCACAATCGTATCGCCGTCGAATCCGGTCAGCAGCGTGCGGACATTATCCGGGCGAAAATGCTGGAGCATTTCGCGGTTGGCGAACATCGATCCATCTATGCCTTCGTGCGCTGTCTCCGGTTGGCTTGGGAGCGTGCTGCGAAAGTGTGTTTGATGATGATGAGTCAGCCCACCTTGATCGAGAATGGCTTGCACATACGGGCGTTCGTCCGCGTCCGGATGATCCGGCATATTGTAAAGCGTGTGGAGTTCTGTTCCGGGCGAGACATGCCGCGCCGCGCACACCACCGCCGACGAGTCCAGACCGCCGCTCAGATGCGCGGCGACGGGATACAACGAACGGGTGCGCGCTTGAACGGCTTGAAAAAACCGCTCACGGAAGCCGTCGATATAATCGTCGTCCGATTTTAGGTGGAGTTCCGGGGCGGCGTCGATCTGCCAATAGCGGTTGAGGGTTACACGCTCGGCGGTGATGATCGCGGTATGCGCCGGCGGCAGGACGCTTATGCCTTCGTAGCGGCTGGTATACGCCCCGGCTTTGACCGTCGATAACATGCTCATGAGCAGATGCGCGATGTAATGGTCGCGCACTTGGATGGGGATTTGCGTCAGGATCGCCCATTCATGCGATGCGAATAAAAAGCGTTCGTGCGGCGTGTGCAGCAGAAAAAACGGGCGCACACCGTAGCGATCCCGCGCACAGAAGGCGCGGCGCTCGGATTCGTCCCAGATTACGAACGCGAAATCGCCGATCAAGTGCGGCGCGCAGTCTACACCCCAGCGGTCATAAGCGGAAAGGAGAATCTCGGCATCGGTGAGCGGTAAATCGCCCTCGCTTAGATTGAGTGTGCGCTTGAGTTCATCGCGGTTATCCAAGCGCGCATCGGCGGTGATGACGAGGTTTCCACGCTGGAGCGGCTGCACATCATAGGGGGATTCAGGCGTGTTGAGTTGAAGGCAGTGACCTAACGCCGCGCCCGCCCCGATCCATGTTCCGGTGCGGTCGCTGCCGTAATGCGCGATTTCCTCCAACATCCACCGGAGTTTTTCGAGGTGGGCGGTGGGCGGTATCGTACCGCTGAAATCAATGCTGCCCGCGATGCCGCTCATCTTACAACGAAGATTCGAGCGTCTGTACGGTTGCCAGTTCGTGCGCAACGAGATCAGTCACCAAAGCCTGAACATCCTGCATACACTGGGCTTCATCGACTTCGTATTCCGTCATGATGATTTCGCAAAGCTGCGCGATTGTGGTAGGCTGCTGAATATGTTTCCAGATCAGCGCCCCAACTTCATCGAGTCCGTAGTATTCCCCGGTTGTGAAACTCAGAATGACGGTTTCACCTTGCATTTCGGTAGCAACGTGGTTCGCGGTCGCGGTTACGATAGTTTGCGAGTTCAACGTCGGGTTCCTTTTGACTTGTACTTGCGTCGATGGAGCGACTGACAAACAGCAGTGATCCAGTGTGATTGTAGGCGCAAACGCGACCCGATTCCATAGGAAACTGCCATCACATATGTGCATATGTTAAAAGCTATAGGTTTTTTAGTGATATGTGAAATTGGGAAATTGACACCTTCTGCGATTCGATATATTCTTTTGTGGGGAGTCAGAGGGCATTCATTGACCACGATTTTCTCCTTGTCATCAATTTCATTGGAAGGTTAGACACAATGCAGAAGAAAACGTACACCCGTCCAACACTTCGCCAATATGGCTCTGTCCAAAATGTCACCCTGAACAGCATGAACGGTGATGAGCCAGATGTCGGTGGCACCCCCACCGCGATGTTCCGCTTTGGCAGCTAAGTCCTTCTAGGCGTTTGGCTGGAAGTGAATACCCGTCTCCAAGCAGGGCTGTCGGCATGATAAACAGCCCTTTTCGTGATCGTATGCCGACGATTTACGCCATAGATGGCGTTGTGGTTTGCTCCTCGCTTAATCTTCCTTTTCCCCCCATAACAGCGCAAGGTTCGACGGCGCACGCAGCGATTGAGATCACCTATGCCGACGGTGACCTTCCGTTGAATGCTGATCCGACAATTCAAGTCAGCGGCGGCAGTTTGACCTTCAATTGGGTGCCGATGGGGATATGCACAGTTTCGGGCGGCGCGCACATTCAAATTCTGAGTTCACCGAACACGGCGCATGAAACGTGGACGGATGCCGTCCTCAACGACGCGATGGCGGTGCTGCTCAACCAGCGGGGGGCGCTGGTGCTGCACGCGAGCGCGGTTGCGGTGGACGGGCACGCGGTGATCTTCGCCGCCGAGTCCGGCTTTGGTAAATCGACGACGGCGGCGGCACTTTCGAGACGCGGACATCCCGTGTTAAGCGATGACAAAGTCGCGCTGTATGTTGATCCGGCGGCGCAGCGCGTGATCATGTATCCAACTGTGCCGCGCCTGAAACTTCTGCCAGAATCGTATCGCGCGGTCGGCGGAGATGAGGAAAGCGCGCAGCCCATCTTTGACGGATCACGAAAATTCGCGTTTGCGGAGGCTGATTCGGCAGATGCTTCTGAGCCGCTCCCGGTTGTGGCGATCTACATTTTGCGCTACGGCGACGATAACACGGTCGAACACCTCTCGGCGGGTGAAGTGATCGTTCAACTGAGCGCGCACGCCTATATCACCCATTTATGCGAAAGTTACAACACGCCGTTAAGCGTGGCGCAGTCGTACATGCAGCGCGATTTTGCGTTTCTTGCCCGCGCTCTGCCGCAGTTGAATGTGCGCCGCTTGATCCGCCGTCAAGGGTTGGATCAACTCCCCGAATTGGCGCGGTTCATAGAAGATGACGTGCGCGCCATACGCACTACGCCTCCAGCGCCTTAATCACCCGATCCAAGCGCTCCCGCGCTTCGTCCGCGATCACGCGCAGTCCTTCGTTCGGCAGCACGCTCATCATCATCTTCGGGTCAATGATCGCTACCTCAACACCATCATCCCCTTGCACAACCGTCACATTGCACGGCAGCATCAGCCCGACATCGGGCGCGGTGGTTAATGCGCGGTGCGCGAGTGCCGGATTGCACGCACCGAGAATGCGGTATGGGTGAAAGTCGAGATCAAGCTTTTTCTTGAGCGTGTCTTTCACGTCGATTTCGGTGATCACGCCGAAGCCTTCCGCCTTCAACGCATCCATGACGCGCTGGAGTGCGGCATCAAATTCCATGTGAAGCGTCGTTTTCAAGCCAATTGCCATTTGCATCGTGGGTTTTCTCCTGTTGTTGACGTGGAATGCCCCACTCTAACATGCTTAAGGCGGGTAAAGTGATGCTGACCGCCTTATACTAGGGCATTCAGCGCGCTAATGGCTCAGGAGTCAGAGATTGTTGTGAGCGCCAAGTTTATTCATATCACGGGCGTTGTGCAGGGCGTCGGATTTCGTCCGTTTGTGTATACGCTGGCGCGTCGGCTTGCGATCAGCGGATGGGTGCGGAATACGTCCGCCGGGGTGGATATTCACGCGGAAGGCACACCCGAAGCGCTGGCGGGTTTTCTCAACGCGCTGACAGCCGAAGCGCCGCCGCTGGCGCGAATCGACCGCGTGAGCGAACACGACGCCGCGCCGGAAAACTTCGCCGCGTTTGAGATCCGCGAAAGCGCCGCCGTCGCCAATGCGTTTCAGCCGATTTCGCCGGATATGGCGGTCTGCGCGGACTGTTTGCGCGAACTGCACGATCCGGCGGATCGACACTACCGCTACCCATTCATCAACTGCACCAACTGCGGGGCGCGCTTCACGCTGATCAAGGATATTCCGTATGACCGCCCGCTGACGACGATGGCAGTTTTCCCGATGTGCGAAGCGTGCGCCGCTGAATATCACGATCCGGCGGATCGACGATTTCACGCGCAGCCGGTCGCGTGCCCGGTGTGCGGTCCTCAAGTGTGGTTGGAACACGGCGGCGAAAGAATCGACGGAGACGCGGCGGTGCGATCCGCAGCGGCGATGCTGCGCGCCGGAAAAATTCTGGCGATCAAAGGGTTGGGTGGGTTTCATCTCGCGTGTGATGCGACTAATCCGGATGCAGTCGCGGAACTGCGCCGCCGCAAAGGACGCGCCGCCAAGCCGTTCGCGCTGATGATGCGCACGCTCGATGTGATCCGCGAGTACTGCATCGTATCTGAACGAGAAGCGCGCTTGCTCACGTCACCCGCCGCGCCGATTGTGCTGCTGCGCCGCCGATCCGACGCGCAAGTGAACGGAATCGCACCGGATGTCGCGCCCGGTCAGCATACGCTCGGCGTGATGCTGCCGTATACCCCGCTGCATGTGCTGATCCTAGAGGATGTGCCGCCGCTGGTGATGACGAGCGGCAACCGCTCCGAAGAACCGATCGTGACCGACAATGACGCGGCACGCGATCAACTGGGGGAACTGGCGGACGCATTCTTGATGCACAACCGCGAGATTTACATCCGCACGGATGACTCGGTGATGCGCGTGCATGACGAACGCGAACTCCCGATCCGCCGATCACGCGGGTATGCGCCGTATCCGGTCAAGCTGCCGTTCGAGTCGCCGCCGATCTTGGCGGTGGGCGGCGAGATGAAAAATACGTTCTGCGTGACGCGCGACGATTATGCCTTCATGAGCCACCACATCGGCGATATGGGGAACTACGAGACGATCCAATCATTTGAGAGCGGGATCGCGCATTTTGAGCGGCTGTTTCGGATTGTGCCGGAGCGTATCGCTTATGACCTGCATCCCGACTATCACGCGACCCGGTACGCAGTCGCGCGGGCGCAAGCGAGCGGGATTCCGGCGGTTGCCGTGCAGCATCATCACGCGCACATCGCGTCGGTGATGGCGGAGCATGGGCATTCGGGAGATCGACCGGTGATCGGCGTGTGCTTTGATGGGACGGGTTACGGGACGGACGGCACGATCTGGGGCGGGGAGTTTTTGATCGCGGATTATGCCGGGTTTCAGCGACCGGCATTTCTCAAACCGGTGCGACTGCCCGGTGGTGACGCGGCGACGCGCAAACCCGCCCGGATCGCGTACAGCTATTTGATCGCGTCCGGGGAATTCCCGGACGGGGAACTGGCGGCGCTGGCTGCACTTTCGGCAATGGAGCAGAAAACGCTGTATACGCAGATCACGCGCGGGATCAATTCACCGTACACGTCGAGTATGGGGCGGCTGTTTGATGCGGTATCGTCGCTGATCGGCGTGTGCCAGACGGCGAGCTACGAAGGTCAAGCGGCGATTGAACTCGAAGCGGTGGTTGATCCACATGAAACGGGCATGTATTCGTTTGAGCGCGACGGGCAGCAGATCGACAGTGCGGCGGTGATTCAGGCGGTGATCGCTGATGTGCGGGCGAGCGTTCCGGCGGGCGTGATCGCGGCACGGTTTCATAACAGCGTAGCGGCGATGATCCACGAAATTTGCGCGCGCTTGGGGGCAATCTCCGGCTTGCGTGAGGTAGCACTCAGCGGCGGGGTGTTCCAAAATGTGACGCTGCTCGGCAAGACGATTCCGCTGTTGGAGGATGCTGGGTTCACGGTGTACACGCACCGGCTCGTACCACCGAACGACGGCGGATTAGCGCTCGGTCAAGCGGTGATCGCGGCGCGGGGGTAAGATAGGCGCTCTAGCGCGGCTTCTATACTTTCAGCACTTGTTCAGCACGAAAGGACACACACGCAATCATGGAAAACACAGTCAAAATTGCCGTCGTCACCGATGATGGTCAGACGATCAGCGCGCATTTTGGACGCGCGAAATACTACCAATTTTATACGCTCGTGGATGGCAAGATCACAGCCGAGGAGCGGATGGAAAAGTCGTCGCATCATCATGATCACGGGGATCATCATGATCACGGGAATGTGCAAATTCAAGCGGACGGCGGGAAGGATCAAACGCACAACCATGATGACGCCGAGCGCCACGCGAGCATGTTCGCACCGCTGACGGGATGTCAAGTTGTGTTAGCGCGTGGGATGGGCTACGGCGCGCACAACGGGTTAAACGCGATTGGTGTGAAGCCGGTCATCACCGATATTCGCTTGATCGCGGATGCGATCAAGGCGTATGCCGATGGAACGATTGTCGATCACCCGGAGCGGCTGCATTAGGAAAAGCTCCTCACCCCCGTCCCCTCTCTAACCAAAGGTTGGAGAGGGGTGGGATGAAAGGTGCTTCTAACCCTTGACGCTGCCGAGCGTCAAGCCGGAGATCAAATACTTCGACTGCCAGAGGAACAGGAGCAGCACGGGGATCGTGACGAGAACGGAACCCGCCGCGTACTTACCCCAGTCCGTGTTAAACGTGCCGATCAACTCGTTTAAGCCGAGCGGCCACGTCATGACCTGATTCGCCTGCAAGATCACCTTTGCGACAAGGAATTCTGACCACGACGCTAAGAAGTTGAACAAGAACACAATCGACAGTGCGGGCGTTGAAAGCGGCAGAATGATGCGGTAGAACGCCTCCATGCGCGTGCAGCCGTCCACCATGCCCGCTTCTTCTAAGTCCGGCGGGATCGTGTCGTAGTACCCCTTCAAAATCCAGATGCTAAACGGAACGGCGGTTGAGGTATACGCCAGTACCAGCCCGATCACGTTGTTGGTCAGGTTGAGCTGCGCCACGATCACATAGATCGGAATGAGCAGCATCGACGCCGGGAGCATCTGGGTGGTGAGCAGGAAAATCAACAGCGGGCGGCGACCGGGGAAGCGCCAGCGGCTGAAGGCATACGCGCCTGTCGCGGCGATCACAACGCCGATGGTCGAGACGGTGATCGTGATGGCGGCGCTGTTCCAAATCCAGCGGAGGAATTCTTCTTCCTCAAACAATTCAACAAAGCTGTTCAGGGTTGCGCCGGGGGGGATAATATCCAGTGACCGCGACAGCAGCGATTCAGTCGGACGCAGTGAAATACTGATCACGCGCAGTACCGGATACACCGAAATTGTCGCGTAAAACACGAGAATCCCATGCAGGGGTTTCCAGACAAGCAGCGCCAGCCACAAGCCGACAATCAGATAACCGATGCTGAAGCCGTTGATCAGCATCAAGACCAGACCGCCAATCGCAAGCACACCAGCGATCAATTGGCGTACACGCTTAAATCCACCCTCAGACCATGTGGGGGTTGGTGCAGGAGTCACAGCAGTTTGAGTACTCATCGGTCGTAAATCTCCTTCAAACCACCGCTGGTCGTGATCCACACCAGAGCGAAGATGAACAGAATGATGAAGATGATGATCGAGAAGGCGGCAGCAAAGCCAAGTTCGGTCGTCGCGGCAGGTCCAAAGGCGGCGTTATACAACGCCGACACTAAGATGTTGGTACTTTCTTGAGGACCTCCGCCCGTGACCAAGAAAATCACATCGAGCTTGTTAAACGTCCAAATCACGTCGAGCGTGACCGCCGGAATAATGATCGGACGAAGCAGCGGCATGGTGATGCCGTTAAAGCGCTGCCATGCACTCGCGCCGTCGATGTTGGCGGCTTCGTAATAGTCAGCCGGGATGCTTTGCATACCGCCGAGCAGCATGATCATGTAAAACGGCACGCCTAACCAGACGTTGACGAAGATCACGGCGATGAATGCGGCTGTGGGTTGGTCGAGCCAACTCACCGGCTGCCCGCCCAACGCCTGAATCAGCACATTGACAAAACCATACTGCGCGTGGAACTCCTGCCGCCACGTCAAGCCGACGATGACAGATGGAATCGCCCAAGGGATCACGATCAAAGCGCGGTAAATGCCCTTGAAGCGAATTTTTTGATTCATGATGATCGCCAGCGCCATCCCGATACCGAAATGGAAGATCACATTGGTGACCGTCCAGACGGCGGTACGACCGAGCAGCACAGGGAAAGTGGAGTCAGCGGTTCTGAGCAAGCGCCCCCACCCGACGATCTCGCCATCACGCACGCGGAAGAAAACATCCGAGAAGTTTTGGATCGCGTAGTCGAGTCCGTACAGGTGATCGAGTTCGCATGTCCCCAACGAGACCGGGCTGTAACAGGCAAAAGTGCTGCGTTCAAGATTGGAAAATGCCAACAGTACGTTGAAGATTAGAGGGTAAATCATAAAGACGATCAGCGCGATAAACGCCGGAGCGAGCAGCGTATACGGCAGCGCATATTTCGTCTTGATCACCCGCGCGAGGAACAGATACAAGCCCGCTTCAATGGCGATGACGACGATGATGAGGGCGATGAGGATCGGGAGCAGTACCTGTAAAGTATTTAGGATGATCTCGATGGATAAACCGCTGTATTCCATTTTGGGGTATCTCCTGAAAACCCTAGGGCGAAATCAACCGATTTCGCCCTAGGGGACTCTACATCAGGGTTGGAGACGGATTAGCCGAGGCAGTCTTCAGCGGAGATCTGCGCTTCCATTGCGGCATCTTCAGCGGTCATGCTGTCACTCATGACACCTTCAAGGCTTGGGCGGACGCTGTCCCACATGCAGCGGAGCGTCGGGTCGGCGGGCATACCCACACCGGTGACCAGCGCTTCGTTCGACTGCGCGAGGATCGGGTCGGTTTCGGGGTCAACCACAACGGCGGCGATGGCGGACAGACGACCGGTGCCGAGCGAGTAAGCTGCAACGGATTCAGGATCAGTGGTCAGCCACGTTGCGAACGCGACGGCGGCATCAAGCTGCGCGCCTTCGACGGTCGCCGGGATGCTGAGGAACTTACCAGCGGTGAACGGCTGCGGGCGCATGCCGCTCGGCAGTTCGGGCCACGGGGCGACGGCGAAGCCATCAACCAAACCGGGGGAGGTTTCCGGGTTCAGGTATTCAGCGATTGCCCAGTCACCATTGATGATCATGGCGACGCTGCCTTCTTTGAAGAGCGAGTCAGCGCAGGCATAGTCGCATTCCTGCGGGACGATTTCTTCGACGAACTTCAGGTCATGGACGAACTGATAAGCATCAATCCACGCCTGCGAATCGAGAACCATCGCACCATCTTCGGCGTAGGTCGTGCCACCGAAGCCGTGAACGAACGGCAAGAACCAGAACGGCTCGTTCAGGTTGTAGGCGAAGCCCTGAATATCGGGGTTGGCTTCTTCGACCGCGCGGGCAGCGGCGATCAGTTCTTCAAACGTCTGCGGGATTTCCGGCACGAGGCTGGTGTTGACCATCAGCATCAGGTGGTTACCGGCGTTGGTCGGAACACCGTAGGTGACGCCACCAATTTGCGCTGCGCCGAGGTTGAACGGATACATCGACATATCAAACAGGTCATCCAGCCCCAAGAGCAGACCGGCATCCACGAACACGCCAATGGCGTCGTTCGGTCCGAGGACGAGGTCGGGCAAACCCGAACCCGCCAAACCAGCGGTCAGCAGGTCATTGCGGAGGACTTCGGTTTCCTTCTGGACGATTTCGAGGGTCGCGCCGGGCATATTGGCGGCTGCCCAAATTTCGAACTGTTCGGCGAGCACCACATTGTTGGTGTCACCATCCTGCGACCACACGATCAGATTGACCGGATCCTGTGCGACAACGGCGCTAATTGCACCGAGCGCGACGACGAGAAGCATAACTAAAGCGAGAAGTTTAGCGCGATTCATGAAAAGCATCTCCTTATAGATTTGAGCGCTTACATATTACCACTTCAATACTACTTAAAACGCGCGACTGAACCCCATTTAAGCGTCCGGGTTCACCTCCTGAACCAACTTGAGCAGCAGTGTCTCATATGGACGAAGAGAAATGGAGTCCGCTGATGGCGTATCCATCCTGCTCGTAAGGAGTAGTTCGGCGCGACTTGCAAGCGTCGAAGTATCGACACTATGCAATAATGCGCCGAAGTTCACCAGTATCAAAATACGTTCATCCTCAAATTCCCTGAGGTATATCAGGACATCCGGGTGATGATCATCTACAAACCGGATGCTGCCCTGATGCAGCGCGCGGAACTGCCGCCGAAGCTGAATCAAGCGCTTGCAAAAGTGCAAGGTTGACGCTGGATCGGCGCTTTGCGCGGCGACACTAGAGGCGAACGTCGTTCTGATAGGCAGCCAAGGCTCGACGTTGGGCGGGGTAAACCCTGCATTAGGCGTGTCATCCCACTGCATCGGTGTGCGTTCGGGATCACGCCCCAGCCCAAAATCGGAATACTGCACGGTGAACGGGTCTTTCTGCTGATGTAGGAGGATGCGACCATCGGGCATCCCCAACTCGTCCCCATAGTAGAGCGTCGGAACGCCCCATAGGGTCATCAACAGAGCATTGATCGCCCGGTGATGTTGATCACCGAAGCGGGTAGTGAACCGGCTTTGATCATGGTTGCCGAATACGAAGTTCGGCACCGCGCCGGGAAGCAAACAGGCATAATAATCGCTAATTGAGGCGCGCATGGTGCGCGCATCCCAAGGGAGCAGCATGGTATTCAGGTTCATCGGCAGTTGAACTTCGTCAAGCTGACCGCCGCAGAACTGCATGAGTTCGTCAAAGCTCGCTGCGCCCGTCTCCGCGATTAAGACGCGGTCGCCGGGGTAGCTGTCGGTGATGGCACGGAAACGCCGCAGAATTGGGTGTAAATCCGGCTGATTGTGAACATCGACCAACTGAAGCAGCAGATCACCGCCGTAGAACGCGCCGTCTTCATCGAGCGGCATATCGGGAAAATCTTCATGCTTGATCAGGATGGTGATCGCATCCAAGCGGAAGCCATCCACGCCTTTTTTCAGCCAGAAGTGCAGTACGTCGCTCATCGCGGCGATCACGTTGGGATTGCGCCAATTCAAGTCGGGCTGCTGCTCAAGGAACATGTGCAGGTAATACTGCCCGGTGCGCTCGTCAAGCGTCCACGCGCTGCCGCCGAAGAAGCTGTCCCAGTTGTTAGGCGGTGTGCCGTCCGGGTTGGGGTCTTTCCAGATGTACCAGTCGCGTTTGGGGTTCGCGCGCGAACTGCGCGATTCGACGAACCATTCATGCTGATCGCTGGTGTGATTCGGGACGAAATCGACAATGACACGGATGCCCATCGCGTGAGCATCGGCTAACAACGCGTCGAAGTCGTCCATCGTGCCGAAGATCGGGTCAATCGCGCAGTAATCAGAGACATCATAACCGAAATCCGCCATTGGGCTGCGGAAAAACGGGGTGATCCAAATCGCATCGACGCCGAGATCGCGCAGATACTCTAAGCGCTGTTGAATCCCGCGCAGATCGCCTACGCCGTCGCCGTCGCTGTCTTGAAAACTGCGTGGATACACTTCATAGATAATGCCAGTTTGCCACCATGCTTGTTCATCATGCGATGGTGAAACGTTAAAGACGGGAGAGGAAGTTTTCAGCCGCAGTGTCGTCATCCAATTTCCTATCATTCGTTCCGTTCGGTTTTGTGCGTGCGCGCGTGGAAAGCGCCGCACGATTGGCGAACGATCAACTTACCTTCGATGATCACCGAAGGGGGTGTTTCGCCCGCGATTTGTTTCATGAGCGTTTCGACGAGAATGCGCGCCCCCGTCGTTTTGATTTCCTGACTGATCGTGGTCAGCGGCAGCCCAAAGTGCATCCCGAAACCGACGTTATCAAACCCCACTACCGCGACATCCTCCGGCACATAACGCCCGGACTGACGCAGCGCTTCGATGGCTGCGAGCGCAACAACATCGCTGTGCGCTGCGAAAATCGCATCGAGATCATACACCTGCTGAATCAACTGCTTCGCTGCTTGATACCCGGATACCGAGCCATATTCCGTGAAGGCAACCAGCGCGGGCGAAAACGGCATGTCCGCAAGGGCGAGTGCTTCGCGGTAGCCGCTGTAACGTAGATAGGATTCGGTATCGTCTTTGCCAAATCCCCCACACAGGATGCCGATCCGCCGCCGCCCCAAGCCGATCAAGTGGGTGACTGCCTGCTGTGCCAGCTTCCAGTTGTCGATCCCCACCGTGCAGTAACAGCGATCCGAAAACTGCGAACCCCAGACGACGAACGGAATATCCGGGGGGAGCACGTTCAGAATCTCTGGCGTGGAGCCGTGCCCTAACTGAATAAAACCGTCAGCAACGTTGGAGCGCCAAAAAATGGGATCGATGCGCTTTTGCTGGAGCAGAAGCAAGTTATAGTCGTATTGATGAAGTGCCACCTGCACCGCGCCGATAAATTCCAGTACAAACGGATTGGCAAGCATTTCGCTGTCGTCCGCCTCAATTGGGAGGACAACCGCGACAACATGATTTTTACGCAGCCTCAGGTTGCGCGCCCCAACATGAATCTGATAGTTGTGGGCTTCGGCAAGCTCACGAATGCGCTGTTTGACTACTGCGCTGATCTGTGGGCTGTCGGTAAGCGCACGTGAAACGGTTGATGTCGAAACGCCCGCTAATTTCGCAATATCTGCTAAGGTAATCTTTGAGGTTCGCATCAAACACGACAGCTTCGCAATCGATTGCGCTCCATTAAACTTAACGCCAAGCCCATACGGATGTCAAGAAGTCAGTCACAATTGCCCAAATGGGCTTGATTTTTGGGAGGGAATTGGCTCAGGCGTTCCGTATAATGCGCACAGGGATGAAACTGCGTTAAAGTTAAGATCGTACAGAACGGATTAGGATGATGACAGCACAGCGCCCTTATATCTTTCTGAGTCACAGCCGCCAAAATCTTCCGCATCGGGACACCTTTATTGAGCGGCTGACGAGCGCGGGTTTTGCCCTGTGGTACGACGAGCGCGATATTGAACCCGGTTCGCGCTGGACAAAATCCATCGAAAATGCGATCAAAAACTGCGCGGCGATGGTGTTGATCCATTCCGCCGAGTCGGTGCAGTCCCGTTGGATCGAGCGCGAAACACTGTACGCCGATGAGCTGGAAAAACCGATCTTGATCGCGCAGATGGACGAGACGCCAATCCCGTTCACGATGAAGGAATTACAGGCGATCCCGTTTCATAAGAATCATGACGTCGGGTTTGAGCGGCTGATTAAGGCGTTGAACAAAGTGCCTACGCTCAAAAATCCTGAAAAAGCGATTGAGAAGCAGAAAAAAGCCCTGCGCGATCACCGCTTCTTTAAGCACCTGAAAAAGCTGCCTGACGGCGATCTGTGCGCGCAAACCGCGCTTGATCTGCTGGCGTGGGCGGAGGCAAATGTCGATGAGATCAGCTTTACGGGGAACAAAGAACCGGCGCTTTCGGCGGTGTTGTGGATCGGCAACGGCGGGCTGTCGGTGTTCCGTGTGCGGGCGTATCCGCGCCAGCCGTCAATAGAGATTCCGTTTGGTGATCTGGCGGCGTTCGCGCCGTATGATCAAGTGGCGGAACGGCTGCGGGTTTTGCGGCGGCTCAACTTTTTGATGCCCGCCGGGGAAGAATTCGAAGAAGAACGCGCCGACCGCCGACCGAACCTGCCGATTGCGCGGGCGTTGGCGACGCCGGAGGCGCTGGCGGATTTCAAGCAGTTACTCGATACGATGGTCGTGCAGCTCCGCGCCCGCGACAGCGTGGAAGGATGAGAAAACGCCCGTGATGAAAAAACACTGGATTCTCGCTGTGCTGCTTGCGGCGGCGCTGACCGGATGCGAGGCGACTCCGACAGTGATCGTGCCGACGCTGATTGAACTGCCGTCGCAAACGCCTGTGACGCCGACGGTGACGCTTGCGCCGCCCACCCCCGAACCGAACGTGATCGCGCCGACCGAAACCGAAGCGGTTGTCGAAGTGGCGCAGGCGACTGAAGACCCGCTTGAGCGGGCGACATTTGATGCGCTGGTGGAACTGCTCACGCTTGAATCGGGGGAGCTGGCGACCGGACTCGCCGGAGCGACCGAAACGGCGCTCGCGCTCACGCCCACCGAGACGCTGACGGCAACGATCACGCCAACACTTGATCCGGCTGAAGCGACGTTTATCACGTTCACGCCGAGCTACACGCTCGATGTGACGTATACGCCGCGCCCGACCAGCACGCCGAGCGCGACCAACACACCCGCGCCGGAAGGACTCGAACTGCTGGCGCTGCTGGCGGCTCAGTTCACGGTGCTGCCGCCGGAGATTCGCTACAACCCGGCGACACAAACCGCGCTGGCGCTGGCGGTGACGGCGCAGTTACAGACCTCACTCGCGCCGACGGCATCAGCGACGATGGGCGGGATCGGGGATGTGCCGCTGGCAACCCTGCCGCCGAGCAACCCGGTGATCTGCGCCGCGCCGCCGCCCGCCGTGATCAGCAGCGTACTTTCGAGCGACCCTGCGCTGGCGGCTGCGCTCGGCTGCCCGATTGGGAGCAGTATCAGCTTGGGCGGCGCGTCTCAGGTGATGGAGCGCGGCACGATGATCTATACCGCCGGCGCGCCGGGGGATATTTATGCGGTCACGAGCGATATGCGCTTCCGCCGCGTCCCGGATTTGTGGGTGAGCGGAGTCGATCCCGACAGCATGGGGTTAACGCCGCCGCCGGGCTTGCTCGAACCGATACGTGGGTTCGGGAAGGTCTGGCGCGAGAACCTTGACATACAGGGGTCGATTGGCTGGGGGGCAAGCGGTGAATCAGGTACGACGGCGACGATCCTTTTGTTTGAGCGAGGGCGGGCGATCTACCTGCCGACGGTGAATCAGACGTTCATCTTGATCAACGATGTGGGGATGACGGATCGCGGGCAGTGGCGGAGCGTGATCGGGGGTTTTTAGGGAAAGCGACCCCTCCCCCATGCGGACGCGCTGAAAAGCTCCTCACCCCCCGACCCCCTCTCCATCGCAAGCGATAGAGAGGGGGAGCAAACAACCCCTCCCCCGACCCCACGCGGACGCGCTGTAGCGCGTCCCTACTGTGCTTCGACCCGTGAGGATTGTGATGGGGCGGGGAGGGTTGGGATTTATGTCGGTTTATGTCGGCATTTATGTGGCAATCATTGAGATAGCATTGATATTGTTGTCTAATGGAATCGGAAAACAATGATGACAGGGCATGCCCTGTCCCTACAAGTAGGTTCACCTCTCAGTCCTCGTGAGGAGACTCATGATCAAGGTTTACGCCCGCGCCGCGCTGGTGCTGCTTTTTGCGATGATGCTTGTGATCGGCGCAGCACGATTAATCGGCGGGGTGCTGGAGGCGCACTACATCGCGTATACGCGCACCGGCGATCTCTACCTGATGAACATCGAACGTACGACGGCAGTGAATCTCACCAACACGCCGGATCAGTCCGAACAAGCTCCGGCATGGTCGCCGGACGGGCAATATTTGTTGTATGACCGTCACAGCCAGATTGATCCGTTTGAGTGGCGCGTGTGCGTAACGGCACCGTTGAACACTGGGGAATCGCGCTGCCTCGATATGCCAGATCGTATGGCGCATCGCGGGTGGTATGATGACAGCGAAACGATCAATGTACTCAACGTAACGACGAATCAATTCGTGCTCGCCAGCGCTGTGACGGGTCAGTACGTGGGCGATGGTGCGGCAGATGCAGGGAATGGTCGCTACCGCTTGATCATCGAGCGTCAAACCGGTGTGCCACTGTGGGCGGCGCTGCGCGTACAGGACTCACAAACCAATCGGGTATGGATGCTTGTCGAAAACACGATCCTTTTGTCCGTCCCAGTGATGACGCAGGACGGTTCGCAGATCGTTTATGTCGCGCGCGACATGCGGACAGGGGATCAATTGTTTGTGACCGGGACGGCGGAAGGCAGCACGCCCACTCAGATCACATGGATGGATTCTCACACAACCCGATCCGATCCTGTATGGTCGCCGGATGGCACTTGGATCGCATTCATCAGCATCCTCGGAGTTGGCAATCAGCTTTATATCATCCGCCCCGATGGGAGCGGCTTGCGCCAACTCACCTTCGACCGGGGGCAGTATGCTCAACCTGCATGGATGCCCTCACCGTGATGTTCAAGCGTTTTGTCACGGCGGCGCTGCGGATCGCCATCGTTCTCACTATCGTGATCGTCGCTGCACGATTGATCGGTGGGGTGCTGAAGGAAAACTACATCACCTATTCACGGATGGACATTCTCAGCGCCAACCCCTTTGACCTCACGCCTAATGATGTTTATCTGCTTGCCGTCGAGCGGATGTTATCCGTAAACTTGACCCGAACGGAACTGGTCGAACAAGACCCAGAATGGTCACCGGATGGGCGGTTTATTCTCTTTGACCGTTATGAGGCATTTGGCTACCGCGTGTGCGTGATCGCGCCGTTTGAGAGCGTCATGCCACGCTGTCTCGATATGCCGCCGCGTGTGGTGCATCTCGGATGGGATGCGGATAGCGAGACGATCTATGTGTGGAATGTGGACACGAATCAAGTCCGCACCGCCAGCGTGATCACCGGGCAGTACAGCGGGGATTACACCGCACAAGCGTATGTTGGTGAGAAGAACTTCGTTTACTCGCCGGACGGGCGTTTGCGCGCATCTATCGAAGAATTTACCCCTTCATATAGGGTCTACGATACGCAGACCAGAAACAGTTGGTCGCCTCTCGACTCGGTCACACTCACGTCGCTGCCGTCGTTTGCGGCTGACGGGACTCGGATGGCGTACTCCGCGTATGTGACGGGTACAAGTGACGCAGAACTATTTGTGATTGAGACAAAAGACGGCAGCACGCCGATCCGCATCACGGAGATGCCGCATGAAATGGAGTACTTTCCTGTGTGGTCGCCGGATGGGGAATGGATCGCGTTTACCAGCACGCTGAATGGCTTTGGGATATCTGGCAATCAGTTGTACAGGATGCGCGCCGACGGGAGCGATGTTCGGCGGCTGACTTTTGACCGTGCGGTGCATATAAGTCCGTCATGGAGACCGTAGGAGACTTGTCCGATATTCAACTTGGACTCGCTCTCCCATGCGAAAAGCGCCCTCACCCCCCAGCCCCCTCTCCGCTGGCAGAGAGGGGGTGATCCGCTCGCGTCTAGGGCTGCTGCGCGGATCACGTGGTGTTGCCCCTCGCTGTTGACGGAGAGGGGTGGGACGCAAAGCGTCCGGGGTGAGGGCAAAACAGCGCGTGCTGAATATCGGACAAGCCTTAGGAGGCTCATGCTCAAATCGTTCATCACGGCGGCGCTGCGAATCGCCATCGTTCTCACCGTCGTGATCGGCGCGGCGCGATTGATCGGCGGAGGGCTGGACGAAAACTACATCACCTATTTGCAGATGGATATCCTCAGCGCCACCGCTTTCGACGCAGCGCCCGCCGACGTGTACCTGCTTGCCGTCGAGCGGACGTTTTCCGTAAACTTGACGCGCACGGCGGAGCTGACCGAACAGAACCCGGCGTGGTCACCGGATGGGCGGTACATTCTGTTCGACCGTCAAGAGATTGTTGGCTACAGCGTGTGTGTGATCGCGCCATTTGAGAACGCCGCGCCGCGCTGTCTTGATGTGCCGCCGCGTCTGGTGCATCTCGGATGGGATATGGACAGCGAGACGATCTATGTGCGGAATGTCGATACGAATCAAATCCGCACCGCCAGCGTGATCACCGGGCAGTACAGCGGGGATTACACCGCACAGGCAGCGGTTGGCGAGCGAGAAATCTTCTATTCGGCGGATCGACGCTACCGTGTAACCTACGATGGATTTCAGGTGTGGTTCTCAGTCCAAGACCTCCAGAGCGGACGCACTTGGTCATACTCGGAATCTGCTGTTTTTGCGTCGCCGCCGACGATTGCAAGCGACGGTGCGCGACTGTTGTTTGCCGCTTACATGCCGAGCATGATCCACTCAGACATCTACACGATTGAGGAAGGCAGCAGCCTGCTTCGCGTGACCGATACACAGAACGAAACGGAACGATTCCCGGCATGGTCGCCAGATGGGGCATGGCTCGTGTATACCGTTACGCGCGGCGGCTTTGGGGCAACCGGCACGCAGGTATACGTCATGCGCCCCGACGGGAGCGAGACGCGGCGGCTAACTTTTGACCGTGCGGTGCATACATCCCTGTCATGGAGACCGTAGTATGCTCAAGCCATTCATCACGGCGGCACTGGTGATCGCCGTCGTTTTCACTGTCGTGATCGGCGCGGCACAATTGATCGGCGGGGTGCTGGATGAATATATCCTCGCGTACATGGCGCAAACAGCGAATTTCGCTGATCTGCACCTGATGGCGGTTGAGCGCACCATGTCGATCAACCTGACGCGCACGCCTGCGCTTCACGAAAGCTATCCCGCATGGTCACCGGATGGGCATTATCTGCTGTTCAACCAGATGGACATTATCGGTCAAGGTGTGTGCGTGATCGCGCCGTTTGAAGATGCGACTCCGCGTTGTCTTGATGTGCCGGATCGTCGGATTGAGCATCAAGGATGGAAGGCGGACAGCCAGACGGTTTTTATCTGGCGGCATGACCAAAATCAGAGCGCATCCGCGAACATCGTGACCGAGGGCGACCTACTCACGGAGATGCCGTTGGCGTGGCTGTCGTATTCGCGTGATCGGCGCTACCGGATTGGATTCAGCGCGGAAGTTGAACAAACGCTGCGTATTTATGACGCACAAACGGATCGTGCGTGGACGGTGATCGAGAGCGTGTATTTTTCGACACGTCCCGCGCTGTCGCCGGATGGGTCATGGATCGCTTTTTCCGCGATTATGGGCGCTGATCCCGATCTGGAACTGTACGTGATCGACACAGCCGAAGGCAGTACCCCCGTACAACTGACGTTTAATACCCGCCGCGTGGATGAATCGCCTACATGGTCACCTGACGGCGCGTGGATCGCCTTCGTCAGTGATCGGGATGATCCGGTGCGCTCGAATACCTACTTGTATGTCATGCGGGCAAACGGGAACGATGTTCGACGGTTAACGTTTGACGCGGCGCTGTACCGTGAACCAGCGTGGAAGCCTTAGAAACCATCTGAAAAATCCCCTCACCCCCTCTCCCACGTAAACGAGGAGAGGGACGGCTTGCGCAGCAAGCAGGGTGAGGGGCATAGCGTGAATATTCAGATGGTTTCTTAGGGAAGTGCTCCTCAGTCCCACGCGGATGCGCTGTAGCGGCGCTCGCCTCCCCGAATTCCGGGAGGGGCGCAAACAAGAGCGCCCTCACCCCCCTGCCCCCTCTCCGCTGGCAGAGAGGGGGTGATCCGCTTGCGTGTAGGTCTGCGGCGCGGGTCACGGGTTGTTGCCCCTCTCTGTTGACGGAGAGGGGCGGGACGCGCAGCGTCCGGGGTGAGGGCAAAACAGCGCGTACTGAATATCGGACAAGCCTTCGGGGGGTGAGGACGTTACGCCTCGGGTTTTTTCATCCGTAACAAAAGCTCGTGAATTGCCAGCACGAGGAGCGTTCCACCAAAAAGCGTGACGCCGATGATCTCCAGCGACATCGAGCGCGCCAGCAAGCCCGCGAGATACGGCAGCGCTGCGCCACCTAACCCGACCACGCCGACTTGAATACCGACGGTGTTATTCGTGTGACGCTGACCGACGCGATCCGGTGTTTCGGAGATGAGCGTCGCAAACATAGGCGCGAACGAGAAGCCCATCAGTGCGATCCCCAAGTACCCGATCTCCGGCGTCGGATTGATCATCAGCATCGCCGCGCCGATCACCGAGCCGATCATCGAGACGCGCAGCAGCGTCCGCACATTGATGCGATCCGCAACAAAGCCCATCAGGATGCGACCGATGGTGAAGCTCGCCCAATACAAGCTGATCCAGAAACCGGCGGTTTCTTGGGTTGCGCCCCGGCTTTCGACGAACAACGTATTCGCAAGCTGACCCGCGCCGAGTTCAACACCGCCATACGCGAAGAACAACAGCCCGCTCAACAGGACAACGGGTAAGCGCAAACTGGTGAGCAAAGACGGCGCATCCGCCGCGGTGTGGGTTTCGCTCTCGGACTTCGGCACGCGCATCGACCAGCGTGCGAACGTGAACACGAATAAGCCGAGCACGATCAGGATCGGGAACAGCGCCGCGAGGTACGCATAACGCCATGAGATCTCAAGCTGTGTAACAACGATTGTCGCCAGCGCTGGACCAATCGTGATGCCGACGCCAAACGCGGCGTGCAGCCAATTGAGCTGTCCGCGTGTGTAATACACGCTGATGTACGTATTCAAGCCGGCATCAATCGCGCCCGCGCCCATCGCGGCGACGGCGGCGAAGATCAACAGGGCGATCCATGACTGCGCCACCATGTAGCCGATCACGCCGATCACCATGAGCGCGATACCGCCCGCGAGGAAGGCGCTCATGCCGATGCGCGCAATATACGCACCGCTCCCGAACGCCGTGATCAAACGCCCGATCATGGCGACCATCAACAGCACGCCGAGCGACTCCAGCGTGACGTTGAACTCATCTTTCATGTATGTCCATGCGATATTCAGGACGCCATCGGGGATGGCAATCGCAATAAAGGCGGCATAGCTGATCAGAAGCATCGCCAGCGGGCGGGTGCGCTTCTGTGGGATAACGGCGGCAGTGCTCATGGAGGGGTTCTCGCTTTCTGTGTGAACTCCGTTATCATGACGGTGATAGGGCGCGCGATCAAGTCACAGGTGGACTGCTGTGGTACGGTTGAAAAGGCTTGTCAGCGCCTATCGGATGCGATCTCTGCAGGCGTTTTTTGTGTGCCAGCCGCTTTGCATTATACTGAGGCAATCCGAACATTTGTTTCAGGGTAACATTGTGGATATTCAGATCCGGCGAGTGGAATATCAAGAGATTGCGCCGCTGCGAGACTTGTATCGTCAGGAAGCCAACTGCGAGATCGTCCATGATTCCATACTCAGCCGTCAGCTCGCAGACCCGTATCTCATCCTCGTCAACGGACGGTTAGTGGGCTATGCCGGGGTGTGGAATCAATACGACCCCGGTCAGCTTATGGAGTACTATCTAATTCCACAGGTGCGCGCAGAAGCCCTGCCGATTTTCCGCGAAGTCTTGAGTTTTACACAAGCAACCCGGCTTCAGGCGCAAACCAATATGCCGCTGATGCTGCTCATGCTTTACGACTGCGGCATCGACATCACCTGTGAAGCGATTTTGTTTGAAGATTCCATCACAACAACGCTGACCTGTCCAACGGGGACTTTTCGACCCATCGCGCCGCACGAAAGCGCCGCGATCTTTTCTCATACACGTGAGCCAATTGGCACGCATGGGATTGAATCAAAGGGCAGCATCGTCGCAACGGGTGGTTACTTCACCCACTACAATCCACCGTATGCCGACGTCTATATGGAAGTGTCCATCGATGAAAGGCGGCAGGGTTATGGTAGTTATTTGGTGCAGGAAGTCAAACGGTTGGCGTATGAAGCCGGTCGCAAACCGTCTTCTCGCTGTAACCCGGACAACATTGCCTCACGTCGGACACTGCAAAAAGCAGGATTTTTACCCTGTGGCTGTCTGCTGTCAGCCAGAGTCAACCCGGCGATTTAACGCCGAGCAGAAACGTAGAATTATCGCATGATCATCCACCGCAACTTCTTTTTGATGCTGTTCGGTCCACTTTTCTTCGCAGCTTTGCGGTTGAGCATCTTTGCGTTGATTCCTTTGTTTTCTCTTTTCGTCTTCTTCGCGCTCATGGTTGGTTCGGCACTGCCGGAGCGTCTGGTGTGGTTTACGAATGATTTCCGCGTCGGTGTGATCGATGTCGAGCGTGGGATGCTTGCATTCTATCCAGCGTCGATGCCGCTCCGCCCCGATCTGCCCGTTGGTGAGATTGCGATTCCCACAGGGCAGATCATCCGCACCTTCACCCGCGATCTAATGCCCGCTTTCAGCCGCGCCATGCCGGTTGGCAACCTGCCGATGACGTGCGAATATTGGTCGCCTAACGCTGAATATCTGCTGTGCGAGAGCCAATGGAATGGTATCGCTCGCATATGGGTCTTCGATGCCTACAGCGGTCATCAGCCCATACTGAGGATCGACGATTCACTCCATGAAATCAATGCGGTTTTTTCCCCGGATAGCCAGCGGCTGGCGGCTGCTTTTTCTGATCTCCAAACGCAGTTAAGCGTCGTCTATGTTTACCCGCTCCCGGAAGGTGATCAGCGTTTCGTCGCAGAATATCCAGCTACGACACGGATGTTTCTCGAATGGTCAGATGCGCTGAGGGGAACGCTCTTCAGTGTCTCTGACGAGCCGCAGTTGGTCACTGTGCTGCAAGCAGATACGCCCGCAGAGCAGCCTCCGCTTGAGCGTATCAGCATTGATCGCCAGCGTCAGCGTGATTACTGGCTCAATCAGAATGAACTGCTGCTCCTGACCATCCAAATTAATCGGCATGCGTCGATGATCACGTTTCAGCTCGAATATCTTCGCCTTGATCCGCCAGAACGCCGAACGATCTACACCGGGACTGAACTCCAACTCTTCCGCATGATTGGGATACAATTTGGGGATGAATATACGATTCTGCCTTAATAGGAGTGTTTTTTGAGATGACGCCTTCGCCCGATCTCGATCCGATCACGCTTGAAAAGATCGCACAGGCGCGGACGCTGCACGGCGTCCCGCCCACCGCGCCAAAAGTCCCGTTCAAAAATATCCGTCATCTACTTTCGCTGCATGCGTCGGTTTCGCCCGAAAAAGACTTTTTGATTCACTACGACGGCGACGGAAACCGCGAGGTGTTCACGTACCGGGCGTTTAATGCGCGGGTGCATCAAGCGGCGGGCTTTTTATATGATGACTTGGGCGTGCGGCGCGGCGATACCGTCGCCACGATTGGCTACAACCACAGCGACACGGTGATCGTCTACTTCGCGTGTTGGCTGATCGGCGCGCGGGTTGCGCCGCAAAACGTGACCGAAGATAACCGCCGGATCGCGTATATTTTGCGCAACAGCGAAGCCGTCACCTGCTTGGTGCGCAGTGAGTATCTCGAACGCGCTGAGACGATCATTCACGGGTCAGATGAAGGACTGGGCGCGGCGAATATCCGTCAGATCGCGCAGATGGGCGGCACACCTTCCGAAAAATATCCGCATTTCAACACGGCGATCATCACCAAGCCGGATACATTCGTCGCCAGCCATGAGCGCCCGACGCTCGACGACGCAGCGCTGCTCGTGTACACCAGCGGGACGACGGGCGCGCCAAAAGGAGTCGTGCTGACGCAGTACAACCTGTTGATCGACGCACAGGGGATCGCGCAGTGGCAGGCGATCACGGGGAATCAACGGATGATGAATGTGCTGCCGATCCATCACGTCAACGGGATAGTCGTTACGCTGGTGACGCCGCTGCTTGTCGGCGCGTCGGTCGTGCTCAACCGCGCCTATTCGAGCCGCCATTTTTGGGAGCGGATCGCCCGCGAAGGTGTGCATGTCGTGTCGGTCGTGCCGACTCTGCTTCAGTTTGCGCTCGATTACGCGGCTCAGGCGGAGTCGAGCGGCGGATCGATCTGGGGTGAAGGGATTGGCAAGCATGATCTACGCCATTTCCGGCATATCATCTGCGGCGCGGGTACGCTGTCGATGACACTGGCGAGCGCCTTTGAGGAAAAATTCGGCATCCCGATTCTGCACGGCTACGGCTTGAGCGAGACGACATGCTACTCGTGTTTCCTGCCGATTGACCTGTCATGGGAGGATCACCGCCATTGGATGCTCGATTACGGCTACCCGTCGATTGGCTGCCCGATTGAACCAAACGAAATGGCAATTTTCGATCCATCAGGGAGCGGGGTCATGCTCGGTGTGGGCGAACGCGGCGAAATTTGCGCGCGCGGTCATAACGTGATGACGGGGTACTTTAAGCGACCGGACGCGAATGCTGAGACGTTCAGGTTTGGCTGGTTTCGCAGCGGTGACGAAGGCTTCTTTGAGGTCGATGATCACGGGCGGCATTTTTTCTTCATCACCGGACGGATCAAAGAATTGATCAACCGGGGTGGGGTTAAGTTCAGCCCGTTTGATATTGAAGAAGTGCTGCTCGGTTATCCGGGGGTCAAAGTCGCGCTGGCGGTCGCCTTCAAAAATGATTACTACGGGGAGGAAGTTGGCGCGTATATCGTGGCGCAAGACGGCGTGACGCTCGACGCCGACGCGATCCTCGCTCACTGCCGCGCCAAAATGAGCTTTGAAAAATCGCCCAAGGTGGTGCTGTTCGGCACGGAAATTCCGGTGACGACGACGGGCAAGTATCAGCGGCTCAAGCTGCAAACGCTGTTCGCGGAGTGGGAGCATACGCAGTTTAGGAAGTAACCGCAGAGAGCGCAGACGTGATGGCTTGTCCGATAGTGCCCTCACCATTTGGGGAGAGGTCGGTTTTCAATATCGAACAAGCCTACGTGGGGGTTTGGCACACCCGAAAACCGATATAACGATTGCTTTCATGCGGAGTCATCGTTTCGCGGCGATCAATGCGGAAAAACACGGGATCGTCATCACGCCATGAGCCGCCGCGCAAAAGGCGGTGCGGGTGATTTGACCCCCGTTTCGCATCGGTCAAGCACCACTCCGAAACATTCCCCGCCAGATCACACACGCCGTAGGAACTGCTGCCGAGCGCGTCAAAGTGGTGTACGGGCGTGGTTTCACGCTTCCGCCAATCGCGCCCAACGCTGTGATGACAGCGCCTGCCATCCCATGTGTTTCCCCAAGGATACGCGCGCCCATCATCGCCTTGAGCGGCGCGCTGCCATTCGGCGTCAGTTGGCAAGTGGATCGGTTTGCCCGTCAAGTCGGTCAGCCATTGGGTAAACGCGAACGATTCGTACCATGACACGCCCACGACCGGCTGATCCGCGCCGTTCCATGCCGGATCATGCCAATCACGCGGCGCAGTCCAGCCGAATTTTACGCACATCTCCCACCCGTCATCCGTCCACCAGCGCCGCTCCTGATACCCGCCCCATTCGATAAATCCGGCGAACTGCGCGTTCGTGATCGGGTACTTGGCGATGCGAAATGCCGGAACATGAACCGTGCGCGGTTGATCCTTTTTCAAATACAGGTCGAGAGTTTCATCCCAATCGTTGATCAGGATGACCGTACCTGCCGGAATCGTGATCCAGTCAATGTGTTCGTTCATACATGTTCCGACTGTCTGCGTGCCACCCGCCCTGCCCAGCGGTAGAGCGGCAGCACTGGCGCAAGCAGCAGCGCGCTGATCACGAGGGCGGCGCGCACGCCGAAGCGCTCCCCGATCAAGCCGATCCCCGGACCGCCGCCGATCTGCCCGATTGCATCCATCTGCGCCATCATGCTGAGGGTGGTCGCGCGCACATCACTTTCGATGTGGCGGTTCGCCCATGCGTTGAACGCGCCGCCAAGCGCGCCGCGTAACGTTTGGCTGACCACATAGGCGACGGCGGCGAGCACGAAATTACCGGAGAGCGCGAACACGAGCAGGCTCAGGATCAGCCCGGCATCGGAAAGAAAAATCGCACGCAGCACATGTTCGCCGCTTTCGACTTTGACGCGGCGGCGCACGAATTCCGCCATGCCAATCGCGCTGATCATCGTGATCGCGCGCAGCATGCCGAACCAGATCACCGGGTCAAACCCGCCGAATGTGGGCAACCCGACATCATTGATCAGGTGCGGAGTCCACAGACGGTCAAAGCCTTCGCTGTACAAGCCGCCAAAGAAGGTGATCGCAAACAGAATCAGCAGCAAGCGCCGCCCCGCGACGAGTTTCACCCCGGCGCGGAGTGTGGTGATCATCTGGCGCACTGCTCCCTGACGCTCCTCGTGCGGGGTGGGCGAAAAGCCTGTCTCCGGCATGACTAGCATCAGCAGCACCGACAAGCCGACCAGCACCAGCGCTCCGATCACGATGGGCGTGTTGATGCTGAACAGCGCGGCGATCAAGGCGCTGGCGGCGATCCCGGCTAATCCGCCGAGGTTGCCCACCTGTGAAGCACGGATAAACGCGGTGGCGCTGCGGCTTTCGCCCACTTCATCGACCAACCATGCGCTTTCCGCACCGCTGATGAAGGTGATCCCGATTCCCCAGATCACCTGAGCCAAGACAATCGCGCCGAACAGCGGAAACACGCCTTCGACCAGAAAGCCCGCGCCGATCAGCGCGTAGCCGATGATCACCGAAAGGCGGCGGCTGTAGGTATCCGCGACCACGCCTGTAGGAACTTCAAACAAAAAGGCGGTGATCTCCAGTGTTGTGCCGACCAATACCAACTGGAGCGGACTCAATCCGGCGACGGTGGCTTGATAGACCATGTTCACCGTCGTGATCATCGAAAAACCGAAGCTCCACACGAAGACTTGTGTTAAATAGAGGGTGTAGGCATCCCATTTACGCACACCGGGAAAAGGCTTGAAATTGCGCATCAAGCAAGCAGTCCTAGGATCAAGCGAGCGTGTATTTGCAAATAGCACCTCACCCCCTCCTTCGTTTCATTGTACAAAAGGGCTGGGGGAGAGGTTTGTTTTAAATATCAGATAAGCGCTCGGAGGCTGAGGATTAAATCGTGAAGTCGTATTCGCCAACAAGCGCATTTTGATCGGCGCGGATCTGTGCTTCGACGGCGCTGAGGCGCGCAACCAGCACGTCGAGCCGCTCCGCGAGCACATCCGGCAGTTGATCATGCTGCAAATCGACCGGAGGGCTTTCGCGCTCACGGGTGACGACTTTCCCCGGAATGCCGACGACGACTTTTTCCGGCTCGACATCTTTGATCACAACAGCATTCGCGCCGATTCGGCTGTGTCTGCCGATCGTGATCGCGCCGAGAAGTTTTGCGCCCGCGCCGACGGTGACATGATCCTCAAGCGTGGGGTGACGCTTGCCGTGTGCCAAACTCACCCCGCCGAGCGTGACCCCGTGATACAGCGTCACATCGTCACCCACTTGAGCCGTCTCCCCGATCACCACACCCATGCCGTGATCAATGAACAGCCGCCGCCCCAACTGCGCCGCCGGATGGATTTCGACTCCGGTCAGCCAGCGCGCAAACGAGGCGATCAAGTGCGCGGGAAAGCGCAGCCGTGCCCGCCAAAGGCGATGGGCGATGCGGTGCAGCCAGATCGCATGCAAACCGGGGTAGAACAGCAGCACTTGAAGCGCGCTGTGCGCCGCCGGATCGCGCTCCAGCACCGAGCGCACGTCTTCACGCAGCGTCGAAAACATGCCGCATCAGCCTTCCAAATGGGCGTACAGAGCGGTTGAGAGGTAGCGCTCGCCGAACGACGGGATAATCACGACGATCAGCTTGCCCGCGTTTTCCGGGCGGCGCGCGACTTGGAGCGCTGCCCATGCTGCCGCGCCGGATGAGATGCCGACGAGTAAGCCTTCTTCGGTCGCCATGCGCCGCGCCAGCGCGAAAGCGTCATCTGCCGCAACCGGGATGATTTCGTCGTAGATGCCTGTGTTCAAGATGCCGGGGACGAAGCCCGCGCCGATCCCTTGAATCGGGTGGGGTCCCTTTTGACCACCGGACAGCACCGGCGAGGCGGCAGGCTCAACGGCGATCATCTTGACCGACGGTTTGCGCGATTTGAGGACTTCGCCAATACCCGTGATCGTGCCGCCCGTACCGATTCCGCTGATCACAAAATCGACCGCGCCATCGGTATCGCGCCAAATTTCTTCGGCGGTGGTTTTGCGATGAATTTCTGGATTGGCGGGATTTTCAAACTGCTGCGGAATCCACACGTTGGGATCAGCGGCGGCGAGTTCTTGCGCTTTGGCAATGGCGGCGCTCATCCCGCCCGGTCCGGGGGTGAGAATCAACTCAGCGCCGTAAGCGCGCAGCAGCAAACGCCGCTCCTTGCTCATCGTCTCCGGCATGATCAGGATCAGCTTATAGCCACGCTGCGCGCACACCATCGCCAGCGCGATCCCGGTGTTGCCGCTGGTTGGTTCGACGATGACCGTATCTTTATGGATCACGCCCGCACGTTCGGCGGCTTCGATCATGGCGACGCCGATGCGATCCTTGACGCTGTGAGCGGGATTAAAGTATTCCAGCTTGGCGACAACCTGCGCCGCCGCGCCGTCGGTGACGCGGTGCAGACGCACCAGCGGGGTATTGCCGATCAGTTCGGTGATATTGTCCGCAATTCGCATCGCTTTGCTCCCCATTTGACTTGATGTCTGCATTCATTTTACAGGTGGCGGTGATGCGCAGCGGGATTTTGTTACCGGATCGTTACTGCTCCTCACCCCTCTCTAAGAAAGTTTGGAGAGGGGGAGGAGCAGTAGAGGATGCTACAACAGTGGGCGGATCAAACGGTCAACGTCGTCGTCGGTTTCGACGGGAGAATCAAGGCGCGCCAACGTCCAGCGTTCGTAGTGTTCGGCGTGTTGCCCCGGCAGGATCGTCACTATCGGGCTGAGCGTTTCCAATTCGAGCATCCATGAGTTGGTGAAAATCTCAAGGCTGCTGCCCATATCCGCGTAGGGGACATTTTCGGTATACGTGAACTGCTTGACGAACGCCTGTTGATCGTTCACGTAAGCCGCCCACCCGTTCGGGACGGATGCGCCGATCTTCTGCGGCGTGGTCGCGGTGCGATCCTGATGAATGAAAATATGCCGCTTACCGAAACGGAAGCGCGGATCAGAGAGATCGGTGTATTTCCACAGGATCAGCGTCGAAGCGGGGAGCAGGTCTTCAGGGTGCGTACCGCGCGCTGGCAGCGGGATGATCGCCATGCCGCCAGTGCGCATCACCGAAAGCGCCCACAGCGCCATTGTGACATCCCACAACCCTTGATTGCGCAGACGGTGAACAATTTCAACCGACGGCGACTCCGGGCGCAGGAAAATATCCATCTCCTTGACCATGCCTGTTTTCGCTTCGATGGGCTGGATCACACGGACGAATTCACCGTGATCCTCAATCTGAATCGGATCGTTATCCGGTAGATTGGTGCGCCCATCGACTTCCGGCGCGTGCCATAAGCGGTGACCGCCGTAAATGTCCCATTTGCTGCGATCTGCCGACACTTGAAGCGGATCGTTCACATAGAACACATTTTTTCCACCGACAAAACCGCAGTGCAGGATGCGCGTGCCAAAATCGGCGGCGATCACCAGTTCGATCACACCGTTCGTCAGGCGATAGCAGTTTTCATGTCCTTGATAACGGGTGGTTTCGATGTTCATGAATTAGTTTCCTCGCATGTGTGCATCAAGGTACGCTGTCACCCAAACCAGCGGCGCATTCCAATTGATCGTCACTTCGTTGGTTGACCATGAGCCAATATCATCAATATAACGCCGCGCTGCGCCGAGCGCCGCTACCCCTGCGTCAATCGCCGCTGGATCGGTCGGATTTCCGTTTGGACCGCCGGAGACAACACCGGGCGGCGGCGGCGGGAATTCGCCTTGATTGCCCCAGAAGCGGTGATGCGGGTGCTGCATCGAACGCGCACCATAGCCGGAGATCAAGCTGAAGGCGAGCGCGTTACGCCCCAGCAGATAATCCATGCTTTCGGTGACGCCGTTCAGGTAGCGGAAGTCGCCTGTAAAATCGTATGCCAGCGCCATGATGATCGCGTTGTTCAGAACATCCGAACTTGATCCCCAGTTGTAATGGTTCGCGCCAATCGAAACGCGATAGCCTTCGCCCGCGATCACGCCGAGATATGTCTCGGCTGCGGTGACGATCTGCGCCTTGAGCGCGTCGGTCTGTTCGGCGGTTAAGCCGTTCGGGACGACGGTCAGCGAGATTGTGCCGAGTGCCGCCGTGCTCCCCCAAAACATCGACCCGGATTCGCCGCCGTTGGCATTCGGGAAGGCGCTGAAGAACGGCGAAGCAGTCACGAAGTCACGGTAACCGTCCGCGCCCGTCGTGATGAACAATTCGGCTGCCGCCCAGTAGAACTCGTCATCGACGTTGGTATCGTCGTAGTTGCCGCCGCCGTTGCCGGGGATATTCCCGTACAGCATGATCGGGTTGTCTTGGGCGGCGCGCCATGCGCGTTCGGCAGCGTTCAAACAGCGCGCGGCGAATTCCGGATCGATATCGCGCCAGATGCGCGCACACTGCGCGGCAGTCGCAGCAAGGTTGAGCGTGGCGGCAGTCGAAGGCGGCATTAAGTAGCGCCCGCCGGAAGGACTGGAAAAGTCACTGTTGTTATCGTATTCGGTCGGCGGCATGAACGGAACGCCCGACCACTGCGCATCGTGCATCTTGTGATGCGCCATCCCCGCCAACGGCTGACCTTCGGGGACTTGCATCGCCAGCAGGAATTCCATCTCCCAGCGCGTCTCATCGAGCAGATCAGACACGCCGTTTCCGCTTTCGGGGATATTGAGCGATCCGTCAGGGAAGCTGTTCGGAAGGCGCTCATGCAGGTTGAGCAGCGTCCATACAGAAATGCCGCCGTTGACGACGTACTTTCCGTAATCACCCGCGTCGTACCAGCCGCCGCGCACATTGAGCGAATAATCGCACCCGTCCCATGCCACACCCTGCGGATCAGTACCGCGCCAGCAGGTGACATCATCATCGGTCATGTGTCCGGCAGGACGCGCCCCCGCCCCCGCATAAGCCGCTTCAAGTTCAATCCCGCTGCGATTCAGGTAGAAATAGCGCGCCGCATCAATCGGAAGCTGGGTGTACAGGTCATCCGCGATGCGGAACGGTTCGCTCATCACCGTGTCGATCATCAGGATATACGTGCCGGGAGTCGTCACGGATGAAAAATCGATGTACTGCACATAATCGCCCGATGCCGCATCAAGCCGACCGGGAGAGGTCAAGCCCGCCGCGACTTGCGCACCGCTGACGGCGTCGGTCAGTACCCAGATCGTGCCGTTGGTGCCTGTTGCAGCAAGCATGGCGTATTTGGGCGCGCTGGCGAAATAACCGAATTGATTCAAGCTGACATGGCGTTCTGCCACAACCTCGACAGGTTCAGGGGGTACGCTTGCCACAGGAGTATCCGTTCTGCCGACTTCGTAGAAAAGTCCGCTGCCAAACACACTGGGATCGTTATATGACGAGTCGTTGGTATCCGCGAGTGACCAGATCAACTTAACGCTCCGATCCTGATCGGTTGCGCCGTTCGCCTGTGCCTGAAAGCCGATCTCCAGCCCGTGCGCGGGGGTCAGATCACCGAGTGGGATAGCGGCTTCAAAGCCCCATCCGGTTTCGGTCGCAAACACGAAGGCTTGCACACCGCTCGATGCGCTGTTCGTCCCCGTGATCGTGAGCGCGGCGGGATCGGTATTGCCGATACTGCCGGGATTGATGTTGATCTGAAAAATGCCGCTTTCGTAAGCGCTGGCGTAACGATTTCCGCTCACATTGAGGTAGAACTCAAATGAGTCCTCGTTCCAGTACTCCGTGCCGTGCATGCCCGTGATGATGTTCGAATCATCGCCGCGCATGAACACATACACAAAATCGGCATCTGCCGCCGCCGCGAACTCAAACGCGGTGTTCTGCGTCGGATCGCTGCTGATCTGCGTGCCGCGATCCACCGTGATCACCGGAACGCCCGCCCAATCGTCAAGCGCACCGTCGAGCGTGATCGCCACCGGAAACGGGATATAGATCACCTGTCCGGTGATCTCGTCCGGGGCAAGCGGTTCTTGCGCGAAGGTGGGGAGCGCGAACGATACGGACAAAAGAAGAATCACGAGGGACAACAGGAAATTGCGTTTCATAAGGGTACTCCTAAAACCAACCATGCCTTAAGCACTAATTGCTCCTCGGCTCAACCGATATTCAATCCAACCTCTCCCCCCGACCCCCTCTCCGCTGGTGCAGCGAGGGGGTGATCCGCTCGCGTGTGTGTCTGCGGTGCGGGTTTTCTCCCCTCCCTAAAGAATTTGGGGAGGGGATGGGGGAGGGGTTGCTTTTCAATATCGGACAAGCCTCCCGTCCCCTCTCTAAACGTTGTTTGGAGAGGGGGTGAGGACGATCTCAATTACCGCAGCGTGACTTCAACCTCACACGACTCGCGGTCGGTGATCAACGGCACGATATTCCCATTCACGGGTGAACCGTCTACGTTGAGCGAAACCGTGTTACCTGCGCCTTCACGTTTGACATGAATGTGATAGGTCACGCCGCGATACGCGCGCACGGCGCGGAATTCCTGCCATGATGCGGGGACGACGGGCGCGATCTGCAAGCCGTTGAGCGTCGGACGGATGCCAAGAATCCACTGCGTAATCGCAACGTAATTGTAGGCGGCTGTGCCGGTCAGCCATGAATTTTTCGCCTCACCGTGAGTCGGTGCGTCTTTTCCGGCGATCATCTGGGCGTAGACATACGGCTCACAGCGGTGCAGCTCGCTGAGATGCTCACGCGCGGACGGGTTGATCCGCGAGTAGTAGTCGTGCGCGCGGTCGCCTGAGCCGACGATTGCCTCCGCGATCATGATCCAAGGATTGGTATGGCAGAAGATTCCCGCGTTCTCTTTGTATCCCGGCGGATATGACGAGATTTCACCGAGTTCAAGGTGATAAGTCGAATAGGCAGGCTGCTGCAAGACGATCCCATGTGGCGTAGCCAGATGCTCACGCACGGAATCGAGCGCTTGTTGGGCGCGTCCGTCGTTCACACCCATGCCCGCCATGATGCACATCCCCTGCGGCTCGATGAAGATTTTGCCTTCGGGACATTCGTTTGAGCCGACTTTTTCGCCAAAGTGGTTATAAGCGCGCAAGAACCATGAGCCGTCCCACCCTTGCGCCTTGACCACGTCGTCCATGCGATCCGCTTCGGCGCGGTAGCGTGCAGCGGCGGCAGCATCGCCGAGCGATTCGACAATATCCGCCATCTCTTTCGCCGCGACCCCGAACAACCCGGCGATGAAGACCGATTCGGCAACCGCGCCGTCTTTGTTGGTCGTCGTCTGGAAGGATTCACCCGGTTCATCCGAGAACGTATTCAAGTTCAGGCAGTCGTTCCAGTCAGCACGCCCGATCAACGGAAGCCCATGCGGACCGATCCGATCCAGCGTGTATTGGACGCTCCGGCGCAGATGTTCAAGCAGCGGCTGTTCGGTGCCGGGTTTGTTATCAAATGGCACGGGCACATCGAGGAACGCCCAATCGCCGCTTTCTTTGATGTAGGCTGCGACGCCCAACACCAGCCACAGCGGATCATCGTTGAAGTTGCTGCCGACGGCGTTGTTTCCGCGCTTGGTGAGCGGCTGATACTGGTGATACGCGCCGCCGTTTTCGAACTGGGTGGATGCAATATCAAGGATGCGTTCGCGCGCCCGTTCGGGGATCATATGCACGAAGCCGAGCAAGTCTTGATTCGAGTCGCGGAAGCCCATCCCGCGCCCGATCCCCGACTCATAACCGGAGGCGGAGCGCGACATATTAAACGTGACCATGCACTGGTAAGCATTCCAGATGTTCACCATACGGTTGGTGTGTACGTCGGGGGTTTCAACTTGCAGCACGCCAAGCACCGAATCCCAGTAATCGCGCAGACGGGCAAAAGCCGCGTCAATCGTTTCGCTCTGCAAATATTGGGCGATGATCGGCTTGACCGTGCGCTTGTTGATCACGCCGAGCGATTCCCACTTTTGATCGCGCGGGTTTTCGTGATAACCGAGCACGAAATTGATCACGCGGGTTTCGCCGGGGGCAAGCGCGAGTTTGACATGATGCGATCCGACGGGTGCCCACCCGTGCGCGATTGAATTGCGCGATTCGCCTTTTTCGACGACCTGCGGCTTATCAAAACCGCGATACACGCCCAAAAATTCATCGCGTGAGGTGTCGAAGCCCGCTAACGGCTCAGAACACGCGAAGTAGGCGAAATGATCACGTCGTTCGCGGTATTCGGTTTTGTGGTAGATCACGCCGTCTTCGACCTCGACCTCGCCAATGCTGAAATTGCGCTGGAAGTTGGTCATGTCGTCGTTGGCGTCCCACAGGTTGAACTCCACGAAGGAGAACAGCGAGAGATCGGCGGCGGCGGGGCGGTGATTCGTCACCGTAAGCTGCCAGACCTCTAAGTTCGCGCCCTGCGGCACAAAATAGCGCACCTGAGCGGTAATGGCGCTGTTCGTCGATTGGATCGTCGTGTAGCCCATCCCATGACGGCAGGTGTAATCGGCAAGGTGAGTGAGCGTCGGCTGCCACGTTGGCGACCAGTACGATCCGCTGACGTTATCGCGCAGATATAGATAACGACCACCGATATCACGCGGGGCGTTGTTATAACGATACCGTGTGAGGCGGCGCAGACGCGCGTCCCGGTAAAAAGAATATCCTCCGGCAGTATTGGAGATAATTCCGAAATAGGCTTCATTTCCAAGATAATTGAGCCAAGGCAGAGGGGTATCGGGGCGTGTAATCACATATTCGCGCTGCGCATCATCAAAATAGCCATAACTCATCGTGTTCAAGTCCTTGCTGAATCCTACGACGCAAGTATGGGAGCGTTCCCAGAATTAACTATGGCTCTTTCTATGGGGGGTTGTCAAGACGTCCGGGAGTCCCAAACAAAGCCGGATTCTGAGCGGCGGATCGTGCCAACGCCGGGGAAAGTCAGGTGATAAAACATTGTCAAGAAGTGATGATCGGCGCATCGTTCGAGCGCGGCGCGGCGGGTGATCGCAGACGCGGTGGCATCGGCGTCAAAACGCGGCGACCATTCCGGGTGTGCAAACTGCATCGGGCTGTGAAGTGCATCCGCCAAGTGAATCAAGTGTTCCCCGTCCGATTCGATCAACACACCGATTTGACCGGGGGTGTGTCCGGTGAGCGGGACAGCGGTCATGCCGGGAATAATCGCCTCATTTAAATCGATCACGCGCAGTCCGCGTTCTTGCAGCATGGGCAGCACGGGGTTTTCGTCGAGCGTGCGCTGCCAAAATGCTTGTTCAGCACGGGAGATCACATAACGCGCATTCGGATACACCGCCGTGTGATCGTCCGCGATTAAGCCCTGCACATGATCGACGTGCGAATGGGTGATCACGACGAGCGTCACCGACTCCGGTGCGATACCGGCTGCGCGTAGATTGTGAAGCAGTTCACCGCCGTTCGGTCTGCCCGCCTGCCCCGCGTCGATCAGCACGGTTTCGCCGCCAATTTTCGTCAGCAGGATATTCATGCCGCTGTCCGCTTGATCAAAGTCCAGCCCAATCGCGGCATATGCCTGACGATAGGCGGATTCGTCACCGTTCGGGAAGCGCTTCATCATGCGTTCTGCGCCGATCACGCCGCCGCCGTCAGACAGCACGACGCATTCGATTTTTCCTAGATTAAACTTGAAGATGGAGTGCATGACTTTCCCCTGAAAAATGCTAAACGCGCTGCCTAGAGTATATAACTGAGCGCGCTGTGATCGACATACAGGTCCGCCGGGGGTTAGAGTTTTTTCCGATGCGTTTATTCAAAACTTGTCGAACAAATTCATTGCGTAACGGTTAAACATTAGCTATAGTTTCGCCCCAATCGCTTTACAGGCAATAATTCCTATAGAAATAGGCAAAAAATCTGTGTCACGGGCAGCTATTCGCATCAGAACTGTTTGCATTGTCATACTGCTTGGTGTGTGCAGTGTTTCTGTTCTATTTGCCCAAGAGCCAACCATGACCCCCTTTCCCGCTCAACGCATGGATGCAACCCCGCGTGATTTCGGGACACCAACCCTCGTGGTCACGATCACCTTAACCGATCCTCCCCTCAGGAGCGCTGTACTGCTCGCAGCAAATAGGTTGGACAGTCCAGAGCTGCAGTTACTCATTGGTGTGTACTGGTTTTATTTAATTCAGCAGCATGAAACCTTGATCACCACCCTGACCCAAGCCCCATTTGACGCGGAAATTGTCGATCAGTCGTACATCGATCAGAACACGATAACAGTACGGATACAGGCTGACCGCACCGCACAAATCGCAGCGCTATCCGGTGTGCTCTCCGTGCGTGAGGGGGCAAATCCCCCACCGCCGACGCAAGCGCCACCGTCTCGCGACACTTTTCAACCGGGCACCCGCATGCCGCCAATCCAACCACCCGGCTACAACCAAGGTGGGTAAGGCGACAGCGCGTGCCGCCATGACATTTTGCAGGGTTGCATCGAAGTGAGGTCTCTATGAAGTTACGATCCCGTTATCTGCTGCTCCTCATCCTTTTGTCGGTTAGCGTTATGCTAATGCCGGCGTCGGCACAAGACTCAGGTGAAGGCGGAGAATCACCCGCTGAACCGGGACTCCAAGTTAATCCTGAAAGCGGTATTCGCTTTCAACACATGCCAGCGCTCGAAGCTCCTAGAACGCTTCCTGAAGTATCGCTTGATTCCGCCAGCGTATCATCGCCTGCGGGGGATGCCGATCTGCCGGCGCGTGACGGATCAGCGACCACCACGCCGTTGTCCGGTCCGATCACGGTGCTGATCGTGCTGGAAAGCCCTGCGGCGCTGGAAAGCGCGCCTGTGGGCGCGAGCGGTCTGACGCCGAGCGCAGCAGCAGCAGTCCAATCGGCTGCGACGCAAGCAACATCGCGGCAGACGCAGTTGATTTCCCGCCTGAACAGCTTTATTGGAATTCAGGTTTTGGGGAGCACACGGCTGACGGTGAACGCCGTTGTCGCCGTGATCGATGCAAGCCAACTCGATGCAATCGAAGCCCTGCCAGATGTACTCGCGGTTATTCCTGATCAAATCGGCACGCTCGACAATGCAAACTCGGTGCCCTTCATCAATGCCGTGCAGGCATGGGAAGCAGCGGGCGGTTTTACCGGCAGCGGCGTGCGTGTCGGCATCATCGACTCCGGCATCGACTATACCCATGCAAACTTCGGTGGGTCGGGCGATACCAGCCATTACACAGGCAACGATACCAGCGACATCACCGATTTCGGCTTCGATGGCAGCAAGGTTGTCAGCGGGTATGACTTCGTCGGCGACGGCTGGATTTCGTCACTGCCGCTGCAAGGCGCGGGCGGTTCGCCGCTCGGTTCGTCGTGGGTGTTTGCGGCGGGCGATAACGATCCGCTCGACTGCAACGGTCACGGCTCGCACGTAGCGGGGACATCGGCAGGCTACGGCGTCACCGATGTCGGTGCCACGTACGCAGGTCCTTGGGACAGCACAACGCCGTTCAGCACCATGACAATCGGTCCCGGCGTCGCACCGGAAGCAGAACTGTACGCACTCAAAATCGGTGACTGCACGACTTCGGTATCGTTCATCGCTGCGGCACTCGCCTTCGACTATGCGGTTGACCCGAACGGCGACGGAAACCCCAGCGATCACTTGGATGTGGTGAACAACTCTTACGGCGGCGCGTATGGCTCACCGCTGGAAGTGCTGGACACACAGGTGAACCTCGCTTCACAGGCTGGCGTGATCGTCGTGATGTCTGCCGGTAATGAGGGCGACACGTACTTCGTTAACGGTGATCCCGGTGTCTCACCTTGGGGGATTTCGGTCGCTGCATCAGCCGCCGATACCACTTACGCCGGGCTGGAACTGACGACGGGTGACGGTTCGTATCCTACGTACCCGACGGCGATCCCGGCAAATCCGTCAACGGGCGGCGCAACCGGATCGTATGGTCCGTACTCGCTGCGCTTGGTGGGCGGAACGGGCAACAGCCAAGGCTGTAGCGTCGCAGACTATGCCGGGTTCACTGGCGAAGCCGGATTGATCGTGTGGACGGCAGCCGCGTCCGGCTGCGGTTCTGGCACCCGCATGACCAATGCGGTCAATGCTGGTAACGTGTCAGGGTTGGTGGTTGTTTCGGCGAACCCGGCAGACTTCCCATTCATCAACCTTGCGTGTACGTACAGCGGCGGCGCGTCGTCAATCCCGTGTGTGAGCGTCACCGGTGCCGACGGAGCGAATTTGTCCGCAAACCCCGGCGCATTCACCGTGCGTTTTGACAGCACACTGCGCGTTGCAGGTCTCGGCGCTAGCACATCGATTGCGGATACGCTGGCAGGCTTCTCGTCACGTGGTCCCAGTGTCGTCGACGCGATCACGGGCGAAATCATCCTCAAGCCAGACATCACCGCGCCGGGTGCGGCGATCACGTCGACCGATGCGGGATCGGGCAGCGGCAGCCTAACGATAGGCGGTACGTCGATGGCATCGCCGCATGTCACAGGCGTGGCGGCGCTGATGCGCCAAGTCCACCCGACATGGTCGGTGTCAGAGATCAAAGCGTTGATCATGAACACGGCGAACCATGACCTGTGGACAGAAGTCAACCTATCAGGCGATAACTACGGCGTGTCGCGCATCGGTGCGGGGCGTGTAGACATTGCCCTAGCGCTCGGTTCAGAAGTGATCGCGTATGCAACGGCGCACCCCGAACGGGTGAGCGTGTCCTTCAGTTTGGTCGAAGTGATCGACACAGAGACGATCTCCCAATCGATCACCATCGTGAACCGGGGCACGGCGAGCCAGACGTATAACTTGAGCTTCCAGAACTTGAATATCACGCCGGGCGTGAGCTTCAGCGTCAGTCCGTCACAGGTGACGGTGGGCGCAGGCGCAAGCCAGACGGTGCAAGTCACACTGACCGCCAACGAAACGGGCATGGCGAACGTCAACATCCCCGACCCGACCACCCCGACGACGCAGCCCGGCGTGTTTGGCACGCTGCCACGCGAACGGATCATGGAAGCGGGCGGTTATGTTGTGTTCACGCCGACGACGGCAACCAGCACGCTGCGCGTTCCTGTTCACGCATTGGCGCGTCCGGCATCGGATATGGCAACCGCGAACCCGCTGCAAATTGGTCAGGCGGATGTTGGTGTCGCGGCGCTTAGCCTTGCCGGAAACGATGTCCTGACCGGCTTCAACACCCCGGACGACATCATCTCGCAGGTGAGCGCGTTTGAATTGGTGGGCGAAGACCCGCAGACGCTCGATCCCGCGCTCGCTGGTGCTGATATTCAATATGTCGGCGTAACGAGCGACTACCTGAGCGTGCTTGAGCTGTGTGCTGGCGATCTTACATGCGCCATCAACAACACAACGGTCTACATCGGTGTTGTGACCTACGGCGATTGGTCAACGCTCTCGTGCTTTGATGCGTGCTTCGACATCGGGTTCGACTCGGATGAGAATGGCACCTACAACGCACATGCCTTCAACTTTGAAACGGGCTATCTCGCCAATGTTGATTTCACGGATTCGATCTTCGCTTACTTTACGAACGGGCAAAGTTGGGTGTGGGGCAGCGGCACCATTCTCGGCGCGACCGACTACGTAAACGGCTATGACCCCGGCACGTTGGAAACGTATGTCTACAACAACAACGTGATCGTGTTCCCGGTCGATGCGAACCGGATTGGCTTGTCAGCGGCGAATACGAACTTCGATTTCGATATTCTCGCGTCGTCCAGCTTCGTGACTGGCGATTGGGTGCCTGTTACCGCGCCGTACTGGTATTCGTATGACATCGCCAACCCGACGTATGAGTTCAATGACTCGTATGGGGTCGCGGGCGGCCCATTCTTGGGCGCGCCGATGTGGTTCGACCTCGACGGAAATGCAATCCCGGTCGGATACGATGTCACCGGCTTGTCCGATCCGCTGCCGCCGATCCTGCTGCTGCACCATCACAATGCGGCAGATGCGGGCGTTGGGCGTGCGGAAATCGTACAGGTGGAACGCACGACCGATATGGACGGCGTGATGACCAAGACGGTCGATGACGATGCACCCGCCGAAGCCCAAACGGTCACGTTCACGGTGACGGTGTCGAACACCGGTCCCGGCGTGGTTGAAGAACCGATCATCGTCGATGTGCTGCCGACGGGACTCACGTATGTCAGTGATACCTGCCCGGTTGGCTCGACGCAGGTGAGCGTTGCAGGCGGACTCCAGATCACCTGTGATCTGTCCGCAACAGGCACGACTATTCCGGCGGGCTTCGATTTCAGCTTCACTATTGATGCAACGGTCGACGCGGGCACAAACGGCACGACGCTGACCAACGAAGCCGAATTGACGGGCTGGAATCCGAACAGCACGGACACCGACCCAAGCAACAACGTCAGCTACGCGAGTGTGTGCGTGGGCGGCGTTGACGGCACTTGCAACCCCGCGCCGCACGTGTCGGATGTTCAAGAAAACACGGGTATTTCGCTGCTCACCTTCCCGACGGTCGGCACCAACATCAGCCAACTGCGCGTCTTGTTTGATATGCCGGTGCGCGGTGGCACGACTGAAGATGGTGCGAGCAACGCGGGCAACTACCGTTTGCTGGCGGCAGGTTCGACAGCCGGTTTCCAAACCAGCACGTGCAGTTCACCTGTTGACAGCGGCGATTCGGCGCTCGGCTTCAGCGCGAGCTACAACTCTGCTTCGAACTACACCACCTTGACGGTGGCAAGCACGCCAATGGCGGCTGGCAGCTACCGCTTGATCGTCTGCGGCAGCACGTCGATTGTGAATACGCAGGGTATTCCGTTGGACGGAAACAACGACGGCACGGGCGGTGACGATGCCGTGATCGACTTCACGGTTGACTTCAGCGGCAGCGGCGTGGTGACGCCAGACGGCACAACAGGCAGCTCCAGCTTGACGACCGAAGAAATGGCAGACATGTCTTTGCCCGCGACTGGTGAAGTTCCTTGGTATATGCCAACACCTATCGCAATCGCTGTTTTGGCGATGGGCGCAGTCGTCGTGGGAGCCTTTGTGCTCCGCCGGCGTAAGGCACACGAGTAAAATGTAATAAGCAAAGGGGAGCGGTTTTCCGCTCCCCTTTGCGCTGGTGCAGCCGAGTTTGTCACCCGATCAAGCATTCACTTTGTACTTTTGTTGGAACAGCACAGCACTATGGTTTCACGCCGGGGCAGCCGCCCAACATCCACATTTCTACTCTTCATCATCTTCGGTATTGTTGCGGGCGTGATGGTTTTCATTGCCAACCAAGCAAACGCCCCCATCGAACCCGCTGCTGCCGTGATTCCCCTGACAAGCGAACCTACACAGGAAGTGCAACCCGTCGCGCAGGCAACACGGGCGCTGTCCGGCTTTCCGGTGCCAACATGGCAGCCGCCGCAAGTACGGTTGTACATTCCCAAAGCGAACGTAGTAGCGCCGATTGTTCAGGTGCTCTTGGACGGCGAAGGTAGTTGGAATATCGCGTATTTGGGGCGCAACATCGGGCATTTGCAAGGCACGGCGTGGATTTATCACCCCGGCAATATTGCGTTGGTGGGGCATGTGGAACACCGCGATGGATCGCTAGGGGTGTTCGCGTCACTGGCTGATCTGGCATACGGCGACGAAATCCTACTTGAGATCGACACTGAGCGGCGCATTTATTCGATTGACAGCGTCCAACTGACATCAGCGGACGACATGAGCGTGCTTTACCCGACTGACAGCGAACAACTCACGCTGATCACATGCAGCGGGTTTGATTTTGTCACCAGCACGTACACAGAACGGCTGGTCGCGGTGGCAGTACGGATCGGATAACGTCGTGACTTTCCAGCGTCTATGTTTCGGCGCTGATGTCAGCAGGTGATTTACCTGAGATCGCGCAGTTCGCTATTCAGGTAATCCATTCCGAATCCACTTGATCAGCAGTTCAAGCTGGTGATCCGTCAGCGGCGCGAAATGCCCACCGCTCAATACCTCGATCATCCGGCTTTCGTCCGGCGCTCCCGCGACCACAACCGCGCCGTTATCACTGCCCGCCAACACACTCGCATAATCCGTCAAGCGCAGTCCATTCGTCGGCGTTTGACCGTGACACGCGCTGCACTCTTGAACGAACAGCGGTTGAAGAATCGTGTAGGTCGGGTCGCCTTCAAACTCCTCTAGGAGCGGCACGGCGGTGACTTGATAAATATCGAGAATGGTCGCCAATCCGGGGGCGTCAAACCCGGCATACTCCCACGCCGAACCATGACACGCGCTGTTTGAACAGAAGCTCTGGTTATCAATGCCGCCGGGGTTGGCAATCGTGTGACAGGTGGAGCAGCTTGCGTCAAATGCGGTTGCGTGACGGGTGATCCACGTCGAATCGAGATGGGTTGTGGGTTCAACGCCTGCCGCAAGTGTGAGCGACGGCTGAATATCCCCCGGGCGGACAACCGTCGGGATGGTGTGACACAGATTGCATTCGATCCGGATCACTTCGCCCGTGTCCGTGAAATGTTCCCCATCATGGCAGCGGAAGCACCCCGCCGCGTCACGGTGTCCCACATTGTTGGGGTGGGTATCGTAGCTCAGAAGCTGTTCCGGGTAATTTGTCTCTTGGTAGATCGTCGACAGTTCGTCAACTGCCGCGCTGACAAGCCCCGCGCCTTCGGCGTAGAACTCCGGGTAGTTTTCGCTGTAGTACGGATCAAGCGACGCGATGGATTGCAGCGCTTCACCCGTCGATACATACGGCGACGATAAAAGCTCAATTGCCCGTGCGCGAATAAACGGAATATCGCGCGAAATCGTGCCGATCTGGAGCGCGGTGTCAATGGCGCGGTTCGGGGGATCGATCAGATGCGCGACCCGGTTATGACACGTAATGCAGTCCATTTCGTGGAGTTCGTACTCGTTCAGGTTATCCCGATCAACCGGAGAGTTGATCGCGTTGTATTCGATGATTTCGCCGCTCGCCGTTTGCACGCGCACCCAAGGAATCTCTTGTTCTTCGGGATCAAGCGCAATATACGTGATCGGGTTTTCGATATGCCAGTGGATGCCGCGCCCCAAGCCTTCGCGCTCACTGCCGCCGCCCGTGTGCATCATCAAATAAATCGAATAGGGATCGTTCGTGCGGTTGTTATCAAAGGTGTGGATGACTTGCAAACTGTCATCCGAGTAAGTTTCAGGCGAATGACACTGTTCGCATGTTTCACGAGCGGGGCGCATCTCGGCAGAACGGATCGGTAGTTCGTAATTTTCAAACACCGTATCCGCGATCAAGCGCATGTGCCCTGCTTTGCGGAAGAACTGCACCAGCAGCAGGTCGCGCCCAATATGACAATCCACACACGGAACGCGCGCATGTGGCGATTCAAGAAACGTCGCGTATTCTGGCGGCATCGTGTGGCAGGTGACTCCGCAAAATGCAGCCGAGTTGCTGTACTCCCAAATCGGAGGGGCAGTGAGCAGAAACACACCAAACCCGGCAGCGACGAGTCCAAACGGCAGCAGCAAGTCGCGGAGTGTATACGTCTGCCCACGTTTCGGGATAAATCGCTGGAACCATGCCATGTGTTTGCATCCTCTGGCGCTCACAATTCGGAAGCAAATTAAGAGCGGGCGCGTTAGCGTAGACTTTGGTATTTTGTCGATCCTAACGTATCTCCACGTTTAGCAGATCATCCCCCGGAATGAAAGTGTTTCATTCTTGCGATTGATTGAAATTGTTGACCCGTCTACTACAGTTTTAGAGAAGGCTGCTTGATCGCTTTGGATCGGTGAGCTTTTTCACGCACTGATGATCGGGGAACTCGTCATGGGTCGTACCCTTATTAATCGACTGCTGGTCTGTGCGTTCGGTTTGATCGCGCTTGGCATTGCGATGACGCTTCCGATGCACTCCACTGACGCGCAGGACGACGACGAAGCGGAATACATCGGTTCGAGCGAGTGCGGTGATTGTCACACCGGACTTGCGCGCGACCACGAAGACACCGCGCACGCGCTGGCGCTTCAAGACGTCGAACGCAACAAGAGCGATATTCTTGGCGATTTTGAACAGGGCGCGGAGATTCGCACGGTTCAGTTTCCCGGCGAAGATGCGCCGCGTCCATTTACACCAGATGATATTGTGTTCGCGGTTGGCGCGGGTCGTCATGTTCAGCGCTACGTCTACGAAGTCGAAAGCCGGGTGTATGCCGTCTTCCCTGCCGAATGGGATACCGTCGCTCAGGTATGGCGTCCCTATCTGTTGAGCGATACATGGCTTTCGCCGGAATATGATTGGACGCAGAACTGCGCCGGATGCCACACGACAGGCTTAGATACCGAGCGCGGACGCTGGGAAGATGATGGCGTTCAGTGCGAAGCGTGTCACGGACCCGGCAGTTTACACTTTGAAGCCGCGGACGACGCGGGCAGACGCCCCGACGAAGAAGAAATCATCGAGATTCACGAAGCGATCATCGTCAGCCCGGACGCGCAAATCTGCGGCGTATGTCACAGTCAAGGCATGACCGTCGACTCCGCGCATCCATTTTCAAGTCAGTATCGCCCCGGCGCAGACCTGCTTGATCCGGCGGTGTACCAACTTTTGCCGGAAGATGATCCGCTTGTGTCGTATGCCAGCGGGCACGGTCGCTTGAACAACATGCAGTTCAATGAATGGCTGAATTCGGCGCACGCTGGTTCGTTGGATACCCTGTTATCCAGTTCAAGCGCTGACGACGGCTGCGTCGTCTGCCACAGCGGGGATAACGCTTTTATCGAGCGCATCCGAGCCGCTTACGAAGACGGTGATCTCACCGGTGAGCCGCCCGCGTCAACGACACTTGCCTCTGCGCAGTTCAGCATCACCTGTGTGACGTGCCACAGCCCGCATACCGGTGCCGAAAACGAGAATTTACTGATCGATACGGCGTATAACTTGTGTACCTCGTGTCACCGCAACACCGATCTGGTGCAGCCTGTACATCATCCGGTTGTCGAGATGTTCGAGGGACAGCCGATCCTCGACGGCGTTGAGGGTATCCCGTCGGCGCACTTCTCCGAAGAAGACGGACCGCGCTGTGTAACGTGTCACATGCAGGGCATCCCCGCTGGCGGGTCAACCCTTGCCAGCCACGCGCTGCGTCCGATCATTCCCGGCGAATCCGAGGATAATCCGCCCGACGCCTGCACGGAATGTCATACCGATCTGCTCACCAGTGATCTGCAATCGCTGGTTGTTGATACACAGGCGGCTGTGCGCTCACGGATCACGGTGGCGCGTGCGCGGCTCGGCAGTATTGCCGTCCCCGACGAAGGCACGCCCGAACGTGAGCAGTATGATCGCATCGTCACCGCGCTGACATTTGTGCAAAACGATGGCAGTTTAGGTGTACACAACTATGCTTACGCTGATGCGCTCCTGAGCGAAGCCTCACGCCTGCTGGCACAACTCAGCGTACCCGGTGCGCGCCTTGAACCGACCGAAGCGCCCGCCCCCACCGCGACGCCATCCACCGTCACACCGATTACCGTTGGCATGGAACTCCCCGTCCGCACCGGCTTCCGACCGATGACCATCATCTTGATCGGGCTGTCTGTCGTCGTCTTGGGCGGCGGATCACTCATCATTCTGCGTCAAGCACGGCGCAAACCTCGCAGTCAGGAGAAAACCCGATGATGGGCAAAGCCACGACAAGTTTGCTGATTTTGGGACTCGTCCTGATGATGGTTGGCGCGGCAGTCGCTCAAGATCAGGGCGGAGACGCTCCGACGCCTGATCCCGCCTCGGATGCCTACTGCTTGCTGTGTCATACCGACCCGGATCAGGTGTGGACGTTACCGAGCGGAGAAAGCCTTTCGGTGACGATTGATCCGACGGTTTTGGCGCATTCGGTTCACGGTGAGTCGAATCCAGAAGGTGCGCTCGCGTGCGCCGATTGTCACCCGAATTTCCGCTACCCGCATCCGGTATCGCTCAGTCAAACGATCCGCGAATTCCAAGTCGAACGCTATGCGGTCTGCCGCACCTGCCATGAAGAACAATACATGCGGGCGCAAGACAGCGTACACGGCGAATTTTTGCGCGAAGGACGCTTAGAGGCGGCGACGTGCGTGGACTGTCACGGCGGGCATGATATTCAAACCCCCGACGAGCCGCGCCAACGCATTTCGCTCACCTGCGGGCGCTGTCACGGGGCGATCTTTGAGGAATACCGTACCAGCATACACGGCGCGGGACTGCTCGACGAAAACAATCCCGACGTACCCACCTGTATCGACTGTCACGGCGTCCACGACATCCAGAATCCCGCGACAACCGCGTTCCGCACGGGATCGCCGCAGATGTGCGCCACGTGTCACGCCGATGACGCGCTCATGGAGCGATACGATATCAGCACCCAAGTATTCGACAGCTACGTGGCGGAGTTTCACGGCTCAACCGTCGTGCTGTTTGAACATGAATCGCCCGATGTAGTCACGAACAAAGCCGTCTGTTTTGATTGTCACGGCGTACACAATATTCAAGCGGTGAGTGACGTGTCGAGCATTCGTGAGACGTTGGTCACCACCTGCCGCCAATGCCACCCGGATGCCAGCGCGGATTTTTCGGCGGCGTGGATCGGGCATTACGCCGCGTCCCCGGACAATCATCCGGCGCTGTTCTTTGCGAATAACCTGTATGCCGTGTTGATCCCGGTCGCGTTGGGCATTGTCAGCATCCTGATCCTATCGGATGTGATTCGCCGTTTGCGGCGGCGCGGTTGAGCCGCTTACAGAGAGGGAACATCAATGGCATCTGAGCCGCAAACCACCTTGAGTCTTTCTGCCATGCAGCGCATTGAGCGGTTGGTTGTCGCTGTCGCCTTCATCGGGCTTGTCTTAACCGGAATTCCGCAGCGCTACGCAAGCGAATCGTGGGCGAATATTTTGATCGTGATCGGCGGCGGGATCGAAAGCCTGCGCATTCTGCACCGCTTTTTCGCCTTGATCTTCCTCGCGGAAGCGATTTATCACACCCTCGCGGTCGGTTTCCGCTGGTTCGTGAGCGGGCAGCGCGTGATCATGCTGCCGGGCATCAGCGATGTACGCGACCTGATCGGGCGCTTCTTGGCGAATATCGGGCTGCGCAAGGACAGCGGCGATTATCGCTTCATCCTCAAATTTGAGTATCTGATTCTGGTGATCGGCGTGCTGGTCTTGGGGATCACCGGCTTGATCTTATGGTCGCCCATCGCCGCGACAAGCACGCTTCCCGGTGAAGCGATTCCGGTTGCGCGCAGCGTCCACAGCGATCACGCGCTCCTCACCGTGATTCTCGTCGTGCTGATTCGACTCGGCATTCTCATCCTGTGGCATCCGAGCCGCGCGGCAGTGTTCGCGGATCATCCTGTCACCGCATCCGATGAACGCATCCGTGCGCGGCGGCGCATTTACGTTCCGGTCGCCCTCGTGATCGCCGTGATCGTCGGTGGCGTGCTGTACGCCTTCCTCTCATCGGAGCAGACCGCGATCAGCACCGTGCCGCGCCGCCAAGCCGTGATCTACGCGCCGCAAACCGTCCCCGAAACGGGCGATCCGCATATCGGTGAGGTGTTGTGGCAAACACTCCGCTGCGCGTTCTGTCATGGCGAAAGCGCGAACGGCGGCGCGGATGGCGAACCCTCGCTGCGACCACCTGAACTCACCTACGCGGCATTCTACGAACAGGTGCGCATTGGGCGCGGCGAGATGCCTGCGTTTAACGACAGCGAACTTCCTGACGGCTATCTGGTTCACTTGTGGGCATGGCTCACGCAGCCGGTTGAGTGACACTCTACAGCACGCATACGCTTACCCCGTCCTTGCGGGCGGGGTACCCACACTCAATCTCAGCTTAAATCTATGCCGATTGGCAGCGTGAACGCGAACGTCACACGGTTGTCGCCGCTCTCGACGGTCAGCGATCCGCCGTGCAAGGCGACGATCTCCCGGCTGATCGCCAAGCCGAGTCCGCTGCCGCCGCTGTCGCGTTCGCGGGCAGCATCCGCGCGCCAGAACGGTTGAAACACGCGCGCGGCATCGGTATCGCTCAAACGACTGCCCGTGTTCGACACGCGAAAACGCACCGAGTCGCCTAAGCGGCGCACCTGTACGGCGATTTCGCCGCCGACGGGCGTATGGCGCAGCGCATTCGTGAGCAAATTCGACATCACCTGCCGGATGCGCGTCACATCGGCATACAGCGGGGGGAGATCAGGCGCAATCTCACGCGTGAGGCGAATCTCGCTATCCAGCGCCAGCGGCTCAAACGCTTCGAGAAGCTGAGTCACCAGTGCCGCCGGGTCGATGCGCGTTCGTTCGAGCGGCAGACGCTTCGCCTCTGCGAGAGTCAGCACGCGCAAATCTTCGACCAAGCGGGCTAAATGGATCGTTTGATCGTGGGCGACGGCGACATGCGCGCTGTCGAGCGGATACACGCCGTCGAGCATCGCTTCGAGGTGTCCGCGCAGCACGCTCACCGGGGTGCGGAGTTCGTGCGCTACGTCCGCCGCCATGCGCTGACGCAGCGTTTCCGCTTCGGCTAACGCCTGTGACATGGTATTAAACTCCGCCGCCAGCGCGTTGACTTCGACTGTGCCGCGCACGCTGACCTGCCGCCCCACTCCGCCAACCGACAGATCGCGCGCCGCCGTCGTGAGTTCGCGCAGCGGGCGCGCCAGCGAATAGGCGAGGATCACGCCGACGAACAGCGCCAGCGCCGTCGCGCCGAGTCCGGCGGCGGTCAGCCAGCGGTTGGATTCTTCAAGGAAGGCGACTTCCGCCGCGCCGAGCGCTTGAATTCCCGGCGATGCGCGGTACAGCCACCCGACCTGAATGCCGTCCACAGTGAGCGGGTGCGCTGAGTCCAGCAGCGCCGCTTCTACTGCCGTGCCTTCAAGGTCGGACTCGGTCGAAGCGATAATCATCCCGTTCATATCAACTACTGAGAACGTCGCGCCGCGTCCGCTTTCACCGCCGCCCGCGCCGCTCCCTGATCCGCGTCCGCTTAAGAGGCTTTCAGAACCCGCCCATGTGCCGTTCGCGCTGTAATATGCTTCCAGCCGCACCACTTGATCCGGGTTGATCTCGCTCTCACGGCTGATCACGTACTGGCGAAAACCCGCGTCGAGCGTGCGCTGCACGACCAACATCATCGCGCCCACGCCGATCCACGCGGAGAGCAGAAACGCCAGCGATAGCCGAACCGAAAGACGGTTGAACATGCTAATCCTCACGCATCCGGTAGCCGACGCCGAACACCGTTTCGATGTACTGCGGATCGTGCGGATCAACTTCGATTTTGGCGCGCAAGTTCTTGATGTGGACATCAATCGCGCGTTCGAAGGCGGCGAAGCTCTGCCCTTGCAAGCGGTCGAGCAGTTCGGCGCGGGTGAACACACGACCGGGGCGGGCGATCAGCGCCGCCAGCAGTTCAAATTCGGTCGGCGTCAACTCGATCCGCTCCCCGGCACGCGTGACGGTATGCGTCTCGCTGTTGACTTCCAGATCACCCGCGCGCCATACCGGAGCGACTGTGCCTAAATCGCCATACACGCGGCGGAGCAGGGCGCGCACATGGGCGACCAGTACGCGCGGGCTGAACGGCTTGGTGATGTACTCGTCCGCGCCGATCTCCAGCCCGGTGACATGATCGATGTCATCTACGCGGGCGGTCAGGAACAACAGCGGAATTTGACTGTCCTTGCGGATCAAGCGCGCCGCTTCCCATCCGTCCATCTCCGGCATCATCACATCAAGGATCACGAGCGCGGGCTGTTCGTGACGGAAGGCGTAAACCGCCTCCCGTCCGTTTTTCGCCGTCACCACCTGCATTCCGGCTTCGATCAAATATGCCCGCACCGTATCGAGGATCGCCTGTTCGTCGTCTGCGACTAAAATCTTGTGCGCCATGCTCATCCCTTTTTCACGCGATTATAGTCACGGCTGCGCCGGGGCGATAATCGGTGCGGTCGGCTGCATACTCCGTAGATACGCTGTGATGGCGGCGATGTCGGCATCGTTGAGGTAGCCGCTCCATGAGGGCATGACCGTACCGCTCACGCCGCCCGCGATGATCGCCTGAATCGCCGCGTCAGGGGTTTGGCTCAGGAACGTTTGATTATTCAGCGCGGGCGCAATCCGTGAGCCGTAGCCGTCGATTCCGTGACACTGCGTACACAACAGATCGAACAATCTTTGCCCGCTGGCGACCGCTTGCGGACTCATATCGAGCGGCGCGGATTCAATGACAGGGAGAAGTACCCCGGCGGCATTCAGTTCACCCCAACGGCTGATCAGCGTGATTGCAGCTTGCTGCTGTGCCGCGTCCAACGCGCTTGACCATGACGACATGAGCGTCCCCGGCACACCTTCGCTGATGATGCGGGCAATATCAGCATCGCTCAAACGCACGCGCAGTTCATCGGTATTCAGTGCGGGCGCAAGCGTCGAGCCTTCGCCGTTCGCGCCGTGACACGCGGCACAGTTCTCCGCGTACACCGTCAAGCCTGCCGAGAGCGCCGCGCCATCGGGCAGCGTTTCAACCAGCGCAACGGTTTCGGCGGGAATATCCGCGACGACGATCTGCGGCGGGGTCAAGCCGAGTACTGCCACCCGTGCGGCGACGGTGTCCCATGTATCCGCTTGCAGCATGGTGACGAGACTCTGAATTTGCATCCCCGTAAATACGCCGCCTTCATCAACGCCGAACGCTGCCATGCCCGTGTTGTAGCGCCCGCGTTCGATGGTGTTGTAGACGGTCTGCGCGTCCATGCTGACTGTCGTCGTCAGCGACGGATAGGCGGCGATGCCTTCTCCGCTTGCGCCGTGACAAGCGACGCAGTTTTGTGCGTACAGGTCTGTGCCTTCCGCGATCATGACCGCGTTCAGGTTGGCGGCGGCGTCTGCCTGCCGTGCGGGTTCGCGGATCACAGCGATCCCGAATGCTGCCGCGATCATGAATGTACCGATCAACGCGATCCAACTCATTTGACGGGTCATGACTGCACCTCCGCGTAAACCAAATCGGCGGCGCTGGCGTGATCGCGCTGGATCGGCGTACCCGTATCGACTTTGACAATCCCACTTTCAATCGTGACCGCGAAACGATCCAGCGGGCGCGGCGCAGGTTGATTGATCACCTGTCCGTCCTGCTCAAACTGAGAACCGTGACACGGGCAGATGAACTTGCCTTCCGCCGGATTCCAAGGGACAGCACAGCCGAGATGCGTACATTTGCGATACAGCGCCACAAAACCGCCGTCGGGCATCCGTACCAGAAAAAAGCGTCCCTGTGTGAACGGTGTCACGCTGCCGGGCGGGAACGACTCGACCGTGCCCGCTTCGATGATGCCGCCGAACTCACCTTCAACCACGCGCGGCGAGAAAAAGCTCAAGACCACACCGCCCGCTTCCGCCAGCGCCAGTGCCCCCGCTGCGCCCCATGCGATCTTCAAGAAATCGCGGCGCGTTACGTTATCAGCCATCACAGCACCTCCCAAGGGAGCATCAACGCCATACCTTCGCCCCGAAACGCTACGCCGATCACCGTCAGCACGACGAACGCCACGACGAGCAGCACAAACACGCTTTGACGGGTTTCGCACGCCGTCGCCTTAAAGAGCCGCTTCATCCCGTCGTAATAGCCGATCACGAGCAGCAGCAGCGCCGCCAGCGGTATCCAGCCGTTGCTGATGATCGTCGGCAAACTCGGCAGCATCCCCGGCAGATCAAGCGCGTATTCGTCGAAGACCACCAGCAGCGGCACGGCGATCAGTGCGGTGAACGCGCCGATCATCGCCATGCGCCGCCCTTTCGCGGAGCGAAACCACACGCCTTCCGCGCTCAGGTCAAAGCGTTGATATGGCAGGAATGCCAGCGCGCCAAGCCCTAATGCCGGGATGATGATCGCGCCGAAGACGGGATGAAAATGCAGCAGCAGTTCTTGTAAGCCCATGAAGTACCACGCGGCTTTGGCAGGGTTCGGGCTGTGATCTGGGTTGGCGGCGGCTTCGAGCGGTGCATTCACCCACACCGACCAGAGCAGGATCGCGCCTGTCATCACCAGCGCGAACACGAATTCGCGCGAGACGAGGTGCGGCAGCGTCGTGACTTTTTCAACCTGTGTCGAATCTGAGCCGTCCACCGTGCCGTCGAGCTTGTGCGGGATGGTCAGCGAATCTTTGCGCACGCGCCAAATGTGGAACGATGCGATTCCCATCAACGCCAGCGGGATGATCGCCACATGCAGCCCGTAGAAGTTAGTCAGCGTCGCCGCGCCAACTTCTGGTCCGCCGAGCAGGAAATTCCGCAGCGGTTCGCCAATCAGCGGAACATAACTCAACAGACTCGATCCGACCGTCACCGCCCAATACGCCAGTTGATCCCAAGGCAGCAGGTAGCCGGTGAAGTTCGCGCCGACGACCAAGAGCAACAGCGAAATCCCTAACACCCAGTTGAATTCGCGCGGCGCTTTGAATCCGCCGGTGAAGAACACGCGCAGCAGATGCAGGAACGCGACGATCACGAGCAGATTGCCGCTCCAGTGGTGCAGGTTGCGGATCAACTGCCCGAACCAGACTTCGGTTTGCAGGTTGAGCATGTCCTGATAGGCGAATTCTGGCGACGGCGTGTACACGAACATCAGCATGATGCCCGTGAGCGAGAGGAGCGCTACCAGCAGCAGCGCCAGCCCGCCGAGTCCCCATGTATAGGTGAATTTGAGCGTCGGCTTGGCGACTTTGCTCGGATGAAGATGCAAGATCAGATTGTTCATGACCACGCGCATCCGCCCGCGATCATCTTTAGGAGGGAGTTCATCCCTTTGGATGGACTCCCAGACACGCTGTTTCAGGTCATCCGGTCGGGGATCGTGATTGTCGGTCATCAGCTTCATCTCCTGTTGGGGGTGATTACCGGTTTGCGCCTGCTGAACGGCTGCCACGATCCGTAGTTGCTGCGCCGTAGCGATTCCCGTTTCCACCCCTATTCGCGTCGGCATTGATATTTCTTGAACTGCCGACTCCGGCGGTAACGGTTGCTGTTGCTTCTGCTGGCGGATTCTCAGTCTCAGCCGCGCCGCCGCCTTGACCATTCCCCTGTCCGCGACCGGGACCCGCCCACAGTGGACGACCGTTCGGATCACGGAGCAGAATGCGCTCATCCGTCGCCGTTTTCGTCACCTGACCGGGGCTGAACTGCTCACCCTGCCAGAAGCCGAGCATCGAGATCGCGTCACCAACGGCAAACGTCACCGTCTGCTGCTGCCAGAAATCCGCACGCCCGAAGGAGACAGTAAGCGCCGCGCCGTCCGTCGTTTGCAGGATCAAGCCGTTATTCGTGAGCGCCGTCACCGTGCCTTCGACCGTCACCCATTGATCCGCCGGGATTTGCACTGCGCCTTGTCCGCCGTTCGATCCTTCGCCTCCGCCTGACCACAGCGGCGATCCGGCTTCGTCGCGCACGGTCAGCACCGCGCCGCCGCTCGTTGTCACCGCGCGGGCGTGATAATCCGTGCCGTTGAAGAAGCCATCGACCGTGACCTGTGCGCCGGCGAGCAGCGTCACACCCTGCGCGTTCCAATAGCTTTCCGGTCCGAGTTCGATGAAGATTTCGCTGCCGTCTTGGAGTTGAAGCGTCATCCCGACCGCCGTGAGTTCGAGGATCGTGCCGCTGCCGCTCCACACGTCACCCACACTGCTAGCGGCGGCGTTGACGGGTTCGCGGGTCACTTCGGGCTGTCCGCCTTGTCCATTTTGTCCGCCTTGCGGCACATGGGTTGGGGTAGCAATCGCTGTATCAGGCGTGATTGCGCTCGGCTGACTGAGGAGCGCGACACCTACGCCGCCGATCACGGTGAGGAGCAGCAGCCCGACGATGAGTTTCTTGACCATGATGTGCATCCTTGTTCGCTAAGTTCGTATTCAATGTGCCAAGAATGCCGGGAAGTTGTGTAGAGGTTGTGTGTGTCGAGTGTCGCGGTTGTGTAGGGAGAAGTGAAGCCGGATCAAAAAAGGACGAGGCAGTGCCTCGTCCCTACGCATTTGATGGCGGATACGTTAGCCCGCGCAGTTCTCGAAAGCGGGCAGGTGGCTGAGCTCCGACGCATCGCGGAGCGACTGCGCCACATACAGCAGATCGGGGTACGGCTCAAACGCCGCCAGCATCGAGTCGTACAGGTCGAAGTTGGCGATTTCTGCCGCCGCACCGACTGAACAGGCTTCGCTCACGCTGGTGAACACGGGCAGATCAAAGGTGGGTACTTCCGGCACGGTGATCCCGTAGCGGACGAGCAGCGTTTCCCACGCGGCGATGTGCTGTGCTTCGCTGGTCTGAATATTCGTGAACGGGCGCACCGCGCCAAACTGGTCGATCACCGCCTGATAAACGGCGTAAGCGTGCTGTTCGTCCATCCACCCGTCGATCATCAGGTCGATCACGTCGTCGGGCAGTTCATCGACCGATGCGGGCGGCAGATAGAGCATAAAACCGCCGCCGTTCATCGCGGCATTGGCATTCCCACGGGTTGCATTACCGTTCCGCCCACCTTGATAACCGCTCCCCTGTCCGCCGCCGACTCCGCCGCCGTTTCCGCTGCCGGGTGCATCTTGCGCCGCTGCCACCGAAATGCCGAGGGCGAAGATCGCCGCCAGCGCCAATGTGATGATGAAAATTCGTTTCGCGTTCATGTTCTGTATCCTCTACCGTAGAACCGGTCAAACTGTCCTTACGATAGCGGCGAGATGTGTAGAAGTGATGTGTGTAGGATGTCGTGGTTGTGTGCAGGTGGAAATGAGCGGACTCGATGTGGTGTTCGGCAGGCAGTCATAATCGATTCTCCGCTTGTCAGTGATCCAAGAGCGGTTAAAGCAGTGGAGGTAAGGGGTTGCCTTACCTCGACCCACCGATTGTCACCAATGATCCGAGAAGAGGGGAAAGGCTTCGTCACGGCGATCACGGCGGACGGGACTCGCCAGCGCCGCAAGGTGCAGATGCGGCTGCGCACAAAGGTGAGGCTGTCCGAGAGGTTCAAGCGGCATTGTCGCGCGACTCGAGACAAATAAGTGAAGAGATGCTTAACAGTAGCCCCTTCAACCCGTAAAGTTATATTGGAGCATTTACTTCCGGCGTCTAATTCCTTCTAGAAAAAAGTAGCGTACTACAATATTGAGCCATCACGAAGCAAGGAAACGCCAAGAATGTGTAAACGTCGCACCACTGACTGACTGCAACTCCACCCTTACGTTATGCCAACCTTGAGCATATACACCTGCAACGAAGCAGTAATAGATTTCCCCCATTCTTTCGGGATTGGTAGTCTCGGCAGAATCCGCTACTCCCCATGGGGACGCACGTTCTACCTCACTGCCGTCAACCTTTAACACGAATGTGTCGCTCAGGGCTTGGGTTATCTGAGACGTAACATTGTTTTCTTCCCACAAAGCTGCAAGCCTAAGAACTACGCAGATATGTTCCGATGATTCGCCGCTATCCGCTACAAATATCCGATCTATAAAACTTGGAGGATCAATCGCCTCAATGTCTTGCACATGTCGAGGTAAACTGTCAAGCAGTATACATGCAGCAATGCCGAGGACGATCATGAAGGCTAGAATCAGGATTCCGATTCGCATTTTTCTTTGACCTTCGTCTCTTGAATAACGCTTCGTTGTAATCCATCCACCCGTCTCACTCCAAAGCGAGATTAGCGATGTCTGCGACATTCACGCGAGTGATCAGCTCGTAATTTGATGTATCCCACAAGCGCGCGACTCCATCGTTGCCCAATGCGACTAAGCGGCTACCATCCGGGCTGTATTCAATTGAACGTGCCGATTGAATGAAGGAGCGTCCAGTGTGGCTCCCCTCCAAAGTAAAGAGCAGTTGTGCTGCTCGGTCATAAACACGCACTGTTTGGTCTCGGCAGTTGACTGCATGTTCTTCAGCGCCATTCGTACGCCAAGCCACACTTATTCCCTCGCACTCCACGTTTGGGACAGTTCTTGTATTCGTTAACAAATCTTGAATTCCGCCTCCAAGCCCTCCTAGCAAAGTCGCATCTGGAGTACATGCACCCCCATAATATGAAGCCATGTTGCCTTGAGCTGTTTCCCAAGCCGGAAACGTAATTAGGTATCTGGGAGCATACATAAACGATAGAAGGACGTAGCTACCCCGTGGAGACCAACACGCCAAAGTTGGGTAGTTCCCCATTATCTCGTCGCTATGTGATGGGGTGAATTGGAAAACCACCATGCTGCTCTGCATATCGTAGAACAACATTTCCCCATCATAACCAAACACGAAAATATCTTGACTAGGATGCCATGCAATAGGCATCGTACTAAATTGATTGGGAATCGTTTGAATAGTGCTGCCTGTAAACGTGTCCCAAACCGTAATTCCCGCCTCTGAATGCGCCAAGGAAGCGGCGAGCAGCGATCCATCATGATTGTAGGCAACGACTCCCACATTCACGATATTGTCTAGCGCCAGAATTCCAGTAAGCTCTTCTAACGCCTCATCCAGTAGAAGAATTCCGCAGTTTGAGCTAAAGGCTATAGTATGTCCGTTGGGACTCCAATCGAAATTACCTATCGCTTCCGCATCCACCACACAAGGTGGTGTGCCCTCAGTGTTGGCTAGGGTTGCAACCAACAGAGAGACTATGAAGATGACAGCTAAAAGGATCGGTCTAGTCACAGGCTAACCCTAATCACTTGAGAAAACATTACCAAAGAAGGTATCAATATCGGACTCCAATTCTGGGTTGAGCAAAGCTTCGCTGAAACACATCCAAAAATCTTACTCCTGAGCTAAGGCGAGATTAGCCATTTCCGCAACATTCACGCGCGCGATTAGGTTGTAATTTGAGGTATCCCAGATGCGAAATTGACCATGGTTGCCCAGTGCAGCCAACCATTGCCCATCTGGACTGAACAAAATCGACCGCTGCATTCCAGCTTGAAGATCACCGGTCAGATCAGCTTGCAATCTGTGGATTAATACCCCATCCCGACCGTAAACCCGAACCGTTTGATCATTGCAGTTGACCGCAAATTCGTCCTCTCCCATTGGATTCCAAACAGCACTTACCCCATTGCAAGGCGCATCCGGTTGAATAATAGTTTGTGTATGAAGATTAAGTATGCTTGTGTTCGGGAATGCTAGGGCAGTCACATCGTGTGTGCAGTCTGCGCCACGAAAGCTGCTAAATTCCAATGATTCTACCGAAGCGAGTTCCCACTGCGAATACGTCAGCACAAACGAGTGCTGAGACACGAACACGCGAACGAAGCTGCCTTGTGGCGACCAACACGCCAAGTGTACAAACCAGACGGGTTCTGTTGATGTCGTGTCCCAATTCGGGATAGAAAAGCGCTGCCTGATTTGCTCAGAGTCTACGCTAACAAGGCGTGGTTCTCCCCATTGCCCCACCAAAAGCACATTTTCTATCGGGTTCCAGACAAGCGGGCTTTGGCTAAAGGAAGCCTGAAAATGACTCACCAGTGCTTCAGAATCCATGTCCCAAATCAGCACTTCACCCACATTAATGCCGATGTAATTCCTGCTGATAGCGAGAAAATCCCCATTAGGGCTGTACGCAATGCTGTTCAACTCGGATACCCTTTCTAAGGGTAGGAAGCTGACCAACTGTGTTGGCGGTGCATCGAAACCAATCACGCCGCAGTTTGAACCAAACACGAGCGCATTGCCCGACGGATGCCAATCAAAGCTGAGAATAGAAGTTGCCTCAACCCGGCATGGCGATGACTCCTGCGCGAATACCCCATTTAGAGCGAACAAAAAGAGCAGCAGCACGCTGTACCGATAACGATATCGCTTCACATTTACTCCCCTGCTGCATACGGCATTGGCAGTCCGCGTAAGTCATGCTCACCAAATACACGGTATCCCAAATAGTCTTTCTCATCACCCCCAAAAGGCAAATTCGAATTTTCGCTAAAGGTATGCTTCATTTAGGGGCATCGGAATAACGCCACGCCAAGTCAATGCCATCCTCCTTGACGAGCCATTCATACCAACCTGTCCCTTCATAATCACGTCTCACCTCCCATGTGCCGCCATCCTTCTCGACCAACTGTCGTGTCTCTCTTAAGAAGGCATTCAGGCGTGGCGTATGACAGTTTGCCAAGAGACGATTGTCATACAAATCTTGTTTGTACTCCCCTTGCCCTCCAAAGTTAAAACCCCATACCCAAGGAAACCAGATGTCTGAATGCAACGCAAATGTAATGACCACAGAGCTTGCACTGTCCGTTAACTGATCTAAATCAATCAAGTCTCCATAAATCCCGATCGGCGCATCCTGAGAGATATAATAGGGTCTGAAATCATCACCCTTATATCGCCGGTATTTTTCTTTGTCATAAACTTCTTGCAGAAGCAGCCCAAGGTTTGTCACCGCCGCTTCCACCTGTTGACCTTTGGCATCGAAATAGCACAGGCGGCTTGTGAGCCGCAGCGTTCCAAGTTTAGCTACTGTAGCGGCACCACTGCCGAACAATAAGTAGCGTAACTCTCCTGTCTGTGCAGCATAGTTTTGCATAAACTGCGTGTAGCTGATGCCCATCTCTTTACGATAAGCGGGTGGTCTCGTTTCAAGAACATCAAGGACAGCGTGCTTTTCGCCCGCTGCAAACAGGTCATCCGCGAAACGGTACAACTTCTCGTAGGTCTCCTTCGTTACGGAAAGCGTCGCTCTCCATACCGCAAGCCAATCTGTAGTGCACGCCCAATAGTTCGTCCCTTTTCTCACGTGTTTATGCATATGTCCTGTTCAACTCATGACCGTTACAGCACCTCGAATCAATATTTATACAAAAAAGTGGCGCATCTCCGTTGATACGCCACTTTTTTGACTGAACAGCATCTAGCGGGCGGTAACGATACTTACCAGCCCCGCTGCGCGATCTTGTCGGTTTCCGGGAGACTGCTAACCCCAATCCCCACCATCGCCTCACCCAAGCCCCGGCTGACACGCAGCAGTACGTCGGGGTTGTTGAAATGCGTCACCGCTTCGACAATCGCTTTCGCGCGCTTGGCGGGATCGCCGCTCTTGAAAATGCCTGATCCAACGAACACGCCGTCCATGCCCAACTGCATCATGAGCGCGGCATCCGCCGGAGTCGCCACGCCGCCCGCCGCGAACTGCACCACTGGCATCCGACCGAGTGCCCGTGTCTCCAGCACCAGATCATACGGCGCGCCGAGATTCTTGGCAAAGGTGAACACCTCGTCTTCGTCCATCGAATTCAAGCGGCGGATGTCGCTCATCACCTGACGCGCATGCCGCACCGCCTCGACCACATCGCCCGTACCCGCTTCGCCTTTGGTGCGGATCATCGCCGCGCCTTCGTTAATGCGCCGCAGCGCTTCACCCAAGTTGCGGCAGCCGCACACAAACGGTACCTTGAACTTGTGCTTATTGATGTGATTTTCTTCGTCCGCCGGGGTGAGCACTTCGCTCTCGTCAATGTAGTCGATCCCAATCGCTTCGAGAACTTGTGCTTCGACAAAGTGCCCGATGCGCGCCTTCGCCATCACCGGAATCGTGACCGCCTTCATGATCCCTTCGATCATGTCGGGATCGCTCATGCGCGAGACGCCGCCGTGTGCGCGAATATCCGCCGGAATGCGTTCGAGCGCCATCACCGCGACCGCACCCGCATCCTCCGCGATCTTGGCATGCTCCGGCGTGACCACATCCATGATCACCCCGCCCTTGAGCATCTGCGCCAAGCCTTTTTTCAGCGCGAACGTGCCAGTTTCACCGCCGTTCGTGTGTCCATTCACGTCTGTCATGGGATTAATCCTATTGTGTTTGTGATTGTGTTATGCCTTGCAGGGTAGGCGCTCCACTGCGCACCCTATAGCGCCAAATAAGACCAATCACGCTTTTTTCCCCGTCCGCGAGTTTTTGAGCGTTGCCCTTACGCTCTGTTGTGTCGCCTCTGTTACAATACCCGCCCAGTAGAGTTGGCATAAACGCAAAGGTGAATCCTGATGACACCACTCCTGATCATTCTGGCGGGCGGCGCATCCTCGCGCATGTCGCCCGTTCGTGAAAAATCGCTGCTCCGGTTTGGCTCAGAGCCGCTGCTGATCAACCAGCTTCGGCGCTATCAAGCGCTCGGCTTTGCGAACGTGATCATCGTCGGCAACCCGGAAAATCAAGCCGATCTTGTCGGGCTGACAAGCGATCTCAGCGGCATGACTGTGACTGTTGTCGTCCAGCAAGAGCCAAAGGGTATGGGCGATGCGCTTCTCGCCGCTGCCGCCGCGATCCCCAACCCGGTTGGGCAGCCGATCTACGTCAATCAAATCCATGATGTGACCGATGACAGCCTGCATACATCGATGCTTGCCGCTCACAATGCCAACCCCACGCATTCGTTCATCGCGGGCTATGAGCATGAAGGCTACTTCCCCGGCGGCTATCTGATCGTCGATGCTGCCGACCGGATTCACGGCATTATCGAAAAACCCGGCGCGGAGAACAAACCGAGCAATCTCGTCACGATTGTGGCGCACATCCACGCCGACGCTGCCCGCCTGTTTGACGCGATCCGCACCGAGTACACCAGCACGCTCACCACCGACGATCATTATGAACGGGCGATGGCGGCGCTGATGAACCCCTACCCGTTTGATGTCGTCCGTTATCGCGGCGAATGGGTTGCGCTCAAATACCCTTGGCACATCCTCGACGTCATGAATTACTTCCTATCGCGCATTAAAGGGCAGCAGGTTGCCGAAAGCGCCCGCATCGCGGCGACCGCCTCGCTTGTCGGGGATGTATTCATTGGGGAGAATGTGCGCGTCTTCCCCGGCGCGGCAGTCGTCGGACCCGCGTACATCGGATCAGGCACAATCGTTGGGAATAACGCGCTGGTGCGTAATTCGATGGTCTTGAGCCGCTGCGAAGTTGGCTTTACCACCGAAATCGCGCGCAGTTATGTTGGCAGTCACGTCTCGATGCACGCCTGCCGTGTGCTTGATTCGGTGTTTATGGATAATGTGAATTTCTCGGCGGGCTGCACCACCGCGAATCTGCGCATCGACCGGGGGAATGTCAATTCCATCGTCAAGGGCGCGAAAATCAACACCGGGCGCGATAAGCTCGGCGCAATCGTCGGGGAAAACGCCTTTCTTGGCGTGGATGTGATGACCATGCCGGGAGTGAAGATCGGCGCGAATGCTGAAATCGGACCCGGCACGCATGTCCATCAGGATATTCCGGCGGATATGCGCGTCTATGTCAAACAAGAAGTCGTGATGATCGCTAAAAAGTCGAATGGATAAGCGTATGACACTCAAACTCGAACCGCCGATCACCCAGCCGATCACGATCCTGATGATCGTCGCCCACCCGGATGACATCGAATTCGGCTCAGGGGGCAGCGCGGCGGTATGGACTGCCGCCGGAGCGAAAGTCGTCTACTGCATCGTGACAGACGGTAGTGCGGGCAGCAACAAACCGGATGAAGACCTCGCGCAGTTGGTCAAAACCCGCCAAGCCGAACAAATCGAAGCGGCGGCGAAAGTCGGCGTGACCGATGTCCGCTTTCTCGGTTACAAAGACGGCATTCTTGAGCCAACGCTTGCGCTCCGCCGCGACCTCACCCGCTTGATCCGCGAACTCAAGCCGCACCGCGTCGTCATCATGGATCCGCGTGCGGTGCTCATGGCGGACGACGAGCACGGCTTCTACTACATCAATCACCCGGATCACCGCGCAGCGAGCGAAGCCTCGCTCCACGCTGTCTTTCCGAGTGCCGGAACGCGCCCGATCTTCCCGGAACTGCTCGATGAAGGCTTAGAACCGCACGATGTCAGTGAGCTTTACTTGAACATGACCGATACCCCGAACATCGCGGTTGATATTTCCGCCGTGTGGGAGCAGAAAATCGAATCGCTGCTTTGCCATCGTTCACAGGTGGGCGAAGATGTGGTGCCGATGATTCGTGGATGGGATGAAATGACAGGGAAAGAAGCGGGCGTGCAGTATGCCGAGACGTTTCAAGTGATGCGCTTCGGCGCACCGCCGAACGGGCAGGTCACAGACGGCGCGGGCGCGCCATCCACCGAATAAGCGATCAATCCGTAGGGGGTAGGCGCTGTCCTACTCCCTACTTGACCGAAATGCCGTAGCGCTGGAGCCAACTATCGACTTCATGCAGCGAATTCACCATGTGCAGCGGCGCACGCGAAAGATTGAACATGATCAGCATCATCAACCGCACCACGCGGTTGCTTTCCGGCAGGATCACGAAGATCGCTTGCAAGTTCGGGTGATCGCCGTAGGTCTGCGTCATGCGCACACTCGTCCAATCGAGCAATCGCGCCTCCATGTCACTCGCATCGATGATCAACGAGGCTTGCATTGGAACACTCTCCAACATGTCGGTCACACGACGATCCGCGACGCGAAAGTTATCCACCGACATGGCAGGCGACAGCGTCATATAAATGGCGTGCTGATGAACGTACCACGATATCCCGAATTTATTGGTGTTCAACTTTGTCATCATACCGTCCACCGTGTTCTATCCACTAAAACTTGAGTAGGCTCGCTAGTTCTGGTATCGCAATCAGCAGCGAAACCAGTTGATCCATAAACGTATCAGCGGTCAGCGGCTTGGTCAGGTAGTTGTGAAAGCCCGCCGCGATTGCTCGATCTGCATCCCCACGCATCGCGTGAGCGGTGAGCGCGATGACCGGAATATCGCGCAGTTGCGGCGTTTCTTTCAAGCGCTGGATTAACGCCCACCCATCGACGATAGGCATTGAAAGGTCAGAAATCACAAAATGCGGTCGTATCCGGTCAATCGCGTAAAAGGCATCATCCCCATCAATGGCGGTGTGCACATTCGCGCCGTAGTACGTGAGAATGTAGCGTGCCAGCTCTAGGCTGTCTTCTTCGTCATCAGCAACAACGATCTTCCATTCAGTGAGCAGATCCGGAGGGATTTTTGACATATGCCGTCTCCTGTTGTTCAGCGATTGGCGCGATGGATACCGGCGGTTTTCCGGTCAAAGCGATCAACGATGCACGGTTTCCAGCGCCGTCATCCACTGCGGGAATTTCCGGCAGAATCACGGGCAGCGTCACCGTAAATGTGCTTCCTCCCCCAAGTGTACTCTCCAAGGTGATCTTGCCATTCATCAGATGCGTGACTTTCTTGACGATTGACAAGCCTAATCCCGTCCCGCCGTACTGCCGCTTGAATGATCCGTCCACCTGCCGGAATTCTTCAAAGATATACTCGCGCGCATCCGTAGGAATGCCGATGCCTGTATCTTGCACCTGTATTGACCATGCCGTACCGTGCCACAGCAACCGCAGCGTCACCGACCCTTGAGGCGTGAACTTGATCGCGTTGCCCAACAAGTTCGCGGCGATCTTCGTCAGCCCATCTTCATCCCCCATGATGACCATCGGGAAATCCGGCGCGATCACCGTCTCCAGCTTGAGCTTTTTCACCGCCGCTTGTGCTTCAACCTGCATTCGCCAGCGCTCAACCAGTTTGGCGGGCGACAACTGAATTGGCACAAAATCCAGCCGCCCCGCTTCAATGCGCGACAGATCGAGCATCGCGCTGATCAACTGAAGCAGTCGATTGCTGTTCGCGGCGATACGCTCCAACATCCCATGCACTTCAGGGCTGACCTCAACGCCCATGCCGCTCAACAAGATGCTGGTGAAGCCTTCAATGGCATTCAGCGGCGTGCGGAGTTCGTGCGACATCGTATTCAAAAACTCGGACTTCAGGCGGACATTTTCCTCAGCGGCTTGGCTGGCGGTCAGCGCTTCGTCACGTGCCATACGCAGCGCTTCGGCATGCTTGTTTAGGCTGTCGCGCCCTTCTTGAAGGCTCTGCGCCATCGTGTTGAATTCGCGCGCCAACTGTCCGATTTCGTCATTCCGTGTGATCATGACGCGGTGATGCAGGTTGCCGCGAATCACTTCGCGCGTCCCTTCGCGCAGACCATCCAGCGGCGTGAAGATAAACTGCCGCAGCAGCAGATCAATCGCGATCAACAGCACCGCGCCGCCGAGTACCCCCGCAATTCCCGACACCAGCAGGAGCAGTCTCCCGCGTGAAAACGCTTCCCCTTGATCAACTTCCGTGAACACAATCCAATGTGTGTCCGGGACGGGTACGCTGGTTCCGAGGACATCGCGCCCCAAGAAATTCTGGTACGTCCCAGACCATGCCGAGTCGGGACGCTGCAGCGCGCTGACCAGTTCAACGCGGCTGCCCAAACGGGTATTCGCCGCCACCAGCGCGAAATCAGGATGCGCGAGAAGCTGACCATTGGCATCGACGAGATACGCCGTCCCGCTTTCGCCATACTGAATCCCGGCAATCGCGTCCGCGAAATGCGTCATGGCGACTCGCAGCCCGATTGCGCCCCCTGATGGGAGCGGATTCGAGATGATCAAATAAGGGATGTTCTGCGGTGAAAACTGCAAATCGCTCAGGTAACTGCTGCCCTCAATCGCCGTCGTGAACCATGCCGCCGCTTGAATATTGAAGGCGTTCGCTAAGATCGTTTCGTCTTTAGCACGTGCGACTCGAACAATCCCATCGCGATTGACGATGACCACCTCAGAAATCGTCGGGTATTGATCCGACACATCGGTGACGATCTCATCAAAATTGCGGCTCGATTCCGCTGCCGACATCGTACTCGTGAACAAGCGAATTTCGCGCATCACGCCGCCGATGAAGGTCGATGCGTTCGCCGACGCTTCGATCTGGCGCGCTCCCCACGTGGTTTGCTCCAATGCGCCAACGACAAAACTCAAAGCCAGCGCACCGGTCGCGATCAACCCAAACGCAATGAGAGCGACAAGGGCAAGAGTCTGCCGCCGCAGACTGTTGGTGCGGGGTTTACGAAGGGTGTTCATCAACATCATTCTGACGGCGAGTGATAATATGTCTACTTTATCAAATCAAATTCAAGCGTGATGTTTTCGACCATCCTCACACTGTAGATACAACAATAGCATTGATTTGCTTGTCTGAGTCGGGGAATTTCCAATTTTTTGTGAATTCTTGTCAGGTTTACTCCCGCAGTCTGCTAATCTGGGTCATCAATTCGATCCGGATGCAGCAGATCAAGCGTTTGCTGCTCAAGTTCCCACATATCCATTTTCGCTTGTTCGCGCAGGAGCTGACGTAAACGGGGGTAATCGGCGGTGAATTCTCGACTCCATTCGGCGGCAAATTTCCCCTGCCGAATTTCATCAAGGGTGATCTCCATCAAGCGCTCAAGGCGCATATCGTTGAAACGCTCATAGCGGCTGAGGATGCCGTACTGCGCGGGCAGCGTATTCCCCTTGATCGCCCCGATCAAGCCGTTGAGCGCCGCCTGTTTAAAATGATCCGACGTTTCGCCGGAAACATACAACTCGCTGAAGACTGCTTCCGCCGGGTAGCCCGTCCGCAGCAAAAGCTGTGCCGCCGTCATCACCGCCCGGTGAAAGATCGGCAGAATCGCCTGCTGCAAGAACAAGTCGAGTTCCGCTTCCGCCTCAAACTTGATCTCAATCGCGCCGCCTTTGAGCGCCCCAATCGCCCGCGCCAATGCCAGCACCGTTGACCATGCCGTGCGCGTCGCCTGCTGACCGACCGCGACAAACGATGTGAATCCCTCACCGCTCAAGAAGCGATCACGCACTGCCGTCCCAACGGTGCGCGGCGAAACCAGCCCAACATCGACGAACGGCGGCGCTTCGATGAATCCAAAACTGATGTTGTACGCACTGGTGAAGATCAACGCCTGCCCGCGCTGCAAATGCGGCGAAACTTCTTCAAGATAAATTTGCGGCATCGTTTCATCGCGCAGCAGCAGAAACAACACATCCGCCTCCGCCGCGCCCTGCCCAATCGAGACAGGCTCAAACCCTTCTTGACGCGCTCGCGCTTGTTTTTCCGCGTTCGGTTCGCTCACCAATACGCTGATCCCGCTGTCCCGCAGGTTGAGCGCGACGGGTCGCCCCATCTTACCGTAGCCGATCACCTGAACTTTTTTGCCAAGCAGAACCTTCAAATCGCCGTCGTTTTCGTGATACACAACCGTCATGTTTTTTGTCCGTTTTCGTCAAATGTATGCGCCGCGATCCGGCGGTGTCTATAATGGAGCATGTGTGTTATGGGAGATCGGAATGCGTAAACCTTATCGCTCCTTTGTGCTGACTGCAATCACTGTTTTGCTGATGCTCGCCGCTGGTGCCTGTTCAAGCGTGTCATCGCTGCTGCCGGAGCAGGCACCGCCCACCGCGACTCCGCGCCCATTTGTGAGTTTTTCGGCTCAACAGATTGTGGATGCCCTCACCGCCGCCGGGCTGCCGATCCAAAACGCGGACAGCGATCTATCAGCGGGACGCGGCGGTGCGCCGCTCGTCTTTACCGAACGCATGGTCTTTGAGATACCGCGTATCGCGCCCTACGGCGGGCAAATCGTCGTGTTTGGGTCGCAGGATGACATGGCGGAATGGCTGGCGTGGGTCGAAACGATCCGCAATGATTCGGCAACGCGCCGCAGCGTGGTCTATACCTACACTAACCAGAATGCGTGGCTTCAGTTGAGCGCCGATCTAACCAACGCGGAAGCAGCCGTTTACCGGGAGACGTTCCTCGCGCTTCGGTAGCGTGATCGCTGCGCCGCCGACCTTGATCCGCAACGATTAAGAACACGCCCCCGATGATCACGGCGGCGGCGAGCAGGGTTGCGCCGTCAAGCGTTTCATTCGCCAGCAGCCAGCCGAGAAACACGGCGATCACCGGATTCACGTAGGCATACGTCATCACACGGGCGGGGGCGATGTTGCGCATCAGCCATGTAAACGCAGTGAAGGCGACCACCGATGCCATCAGCCCCAAATGCACCCACGCGATCCATGATTCGGTGCTGATGCGGGCAGGATCAAACCGCGCCATATCCCCCGTGACCGCGCTCAAAATCAAGACCATCACGCCGCCCGCCATCAACTGCAGCCCAGTCGAAAGCGGCGCATCTTTCGGTAGATCAGCGGTGCGCCCGTACAGCGACCCCACCGCCCACGCAATCGCCGCAATCAGCGGGGCGAGCACGAGCAGCGGATTAAAATGCGCTTGCAGCGCTTGAGCCGGATTTGCCAGCGCAACGATCCCGATGCTGCTCAACGCGATTCCCGTCATCACCATCCACGACGGGCGCTTACCCCCCGGCGAAAACCATGTGATCAGCACTACCCACATCGGCGTACTGGCGATCACGACCGCCGCCAACCCTGACGGCAGCCCTTGAGACTGCGACCACACCAGTAAACTGTTATTCACCAGAAACAATGGTATCGTGGCGATTACCGCCGACCGCCAGTTTGATCGCGTCGGCATTGGTGCGCCGCGCAGCCGCCCCCACGCGAACAACAAGAGTCCCGCGACGAGAAACCGAAAGCCTGCCATGAAGAATGGGGGAATCGTCTGCACTGCGAAGCGAATCCCGATGTAGCTAGACCCCCAAATCAAGTATACAAGCGCGAAGGCAAGCACGATCAACCATGTGGCGGGGCGCGTCGGCGTGGTTTGCATACGTTGGCGAGTCCTCTACTGGAAAAACGAAAAGCATGGCGCAGATGCCATGCCTTCTGTCATTCTACGGGGCGGGACTGTGAAACGGTAAGACCATTGATGACCAACCGACAAACGCGAGTCGAAGTCCGAACGCCTACCCGCCGATCACCACTGATTCAACACTGCGGCGCGGGGCAGGGGCGCTCGGCGGATCGGTCGGATAACCGAAGCGAAACGACATCAATGCTCCAAAATCGGCGTCGTTCACGATTTCCGCCAGCGCTTGTGTGAAACGCGGTTCTAATCCCAATTGGCGTTCCCGGTCGGCGCGTTCCGGCATTTGATTGAGCGGCTGCATCGCCAGTCCTTCGATCACCGCTTGCAGGTGGATGCGCTGCCATAAACGCCCGCAGCGCAGCCGCAGCGCATGATCTTGATTATCGCCACGCACGGCGATCACCCCATAGCCCATCGCCGTCGCCGTAGTGCGCGCCCGCGTTTGATCGAGAAATGCCGCATCTGCTGTCGCGCGATCTGTCTCCGGCAGCATCTTGATCAACGCGGAAAACAAAGCGGGTTGTCCGGCATCAGGCGTAATCCCATCGCGCAGTTCTTGAACCTGCTGCCAACCGCCGCGCCACCACGCATGGCTGTCGATAGACTGCTGCTCATCGGCGATCAACGCTTCGGTCGCCGCGACGATCTGATCCCCCATCCGTGCGCGTGACTCCGCCTCCGTCACCCAAATGATCCGCACATTCGGGTCATCATTGAGCGCATCCAGCCGCGCCAGCACCGCCGGATCAACCGGACGGTTGGTGTCATACGCCAGTCGATTTGTGCATCGTCGCGGGATCGCGTTGTACAGCAGGGATGCGCTCGGCGTTCCCGCTCCGAACGTGATCCGCGCTGCATGGGTGCTGTCGTTCGGGTCTGGCATGTAGGTGATCGCGGCGGTGTATCCCTCTGCCGATGCCGCCAGCATCAGGTTTTCGAGCGCGCATCCGATTCCGGTGTACATCTCGCGCAAGAATGGGTCAACAACTCCGATTTGACGGCTGGTATCCGCGTACACGTCAATCTGATCAGCGCTGACGCGGAATAACCAAGGCTGCGAATTGTGCGGGTTCGATGCGAGGATCGCCGCGCGCACCAGCGAGAGCGCACCTTCGCCCATTTCTGACTGCCATGTTGTCCAAGGCTCATAGGCTGCACCCTGCCCAACGCTGAAAACCCCCTGCTGTGCGGCGCGGAATACCCCGCCCCCGGCAAGCCCGACGAGCAGCACGCCCCCCATCTGTAAGAATCTCCGTCTGCTCACTGTCTGCTGAGTCGTGGTCATTATGTGCTCTCCTGAAAAAGCCTTCATGATGCCATCGTCAGCCTTGACGTAGTGGCAAAGTCAAGCAGGTGAAAATGAGAGATTTCCGCCAAACTCGTCCGCTTCCACTTGCAATTGAAATTCAATCGTGCCTTCAAACGGAATTGGACGAGAATGCTCATCTTGCTGGAATAGATGAAGTTCCCGAAACGCCGTCTCGCCTGCCAGCGGGAGGTAACGATTTTGCCCGCACCAGCGGATCAGATCGCGGGCGGTCTTTCCGGATTCTTGCAGCTTGCCATGATACGCCGTCGTCGCCAGCAGCGGCGCGGCAGGAAGATCAAACAAGCGCATTGCGCCATGCGGGAACGGCGGAAGCATCTCCGGTCGGCTCGGCAGCAGCACGGCGACCTCGGTATCAATATCCGTCTCGGTGTATTCCTCACCGCGATACAAGATCAACTGGCTGGAGGTGTACGCGATACGATTCTGCTTCAGCCAGCGGTAGACCTCCGCCAGCATATGATTGCAGAAGAACATCAAATCGGGCTGTGTCGGGATGATCATGCGGCTGCCAATTGCGGGCTGCGCGGGGGCGCTCTTCAAGATGACATCGATCAGCAGCGGATCATCCTCATGATCGATCTGGTGCAGGCGGTCGCGGACGCGGCGAAGGCGTTCCGCTTCGGCGCGTATACGCGCTTCAATTTCGCGCTCTTGCTGAAGCAGATAATCGCGCATCTCCTCCGGCGTAATATTCGCATCAAGCAGAGTACTGATCTGATCCAGTCCAAAGCCGAGGTCTTTTAGCGCCAGAATCCGGTTCAACCGCGCAAGCTGCTCGAAAGCGTAATAGCGGTAGCCGCTGATCGGGTCGATCACCTGTGGCTTGATCAAGCCGAGGTCATCGTAATAGCGCAGCGTGCGCGGTGAGACTTGGGCAATGCGTGAAAAGTCGCTGATTTTAAGCATGGTCACGCGCTCAATAGAATATGCGATCGCTCCCCCGATTCTATGCGCCAAAAGGCTGCCCGCCGGATGACATTGCTCATACGGTGTGGCGTATCTCTGCGCTAAAATCAAGCGTATTTGAACGTCAATAGAGTGTGTGATTCTTAAAATGGTCGATTCTTCTCTCCAAGTAGATGCGCTCCCCCCCGCCGAAATCGCACAGCGCGCCGCCGCAATGGGCGTTCGCAAAGCAAATATGAGCGTGATCACGACGCTGATTCAAGCCGTGATCGCGGGCGGATTCATCTCGGTTGGCGCGCTGTTCGCCACCATCGCCGTGACCAGTACCGATCCGCTCCCTTACGGTGTGGGGCGGCTTTTGTTCGGGTTGGTGTTCAGCCTCGGTCTGATCCTCGTCGTGCTTGCCGGGGCGGAGTTGTTCACCGGCAACATCTTGATCGTGATCGCGTGGGCAAGCCGCAAAGTCAGCTTACGCGCGCTGATCCGCAACTGGACGCTGGTCTACATCGGCAATTTGATCGGGTCGCTGGTGACGGCGGCGCTGGTATTCATGGGTGAGCAGTACACGTTTGGCGGCGGCGCGGTCGGGCACACCGCCTTGAATATTGCCACCTCCAAAGTTCAATTGGGCTTTGTGCAAGCACTCGCCTTAGGGATTTTGTGCAATGCGCTCGTGTGTATCGCCGTATGGCTGACGCTCGGTGCGCACACCACCACCGACAAAATCCTAGCCATCCTGTTCCCGATCACCGCGTTCGTCGCCGCCGGGTTTGAACACAGCGTCGCCAACATGTATTTCATCCCCATCGGCTTGCTGATCAAGACGTTCGACCCGGCATTCGCCGCCAGCACCGGAATCAACCTCGATCCGCTCACACTGAGCGGCTTTATCCAGAACATGATTCCCGTCACCATCGGCAACATCATCGGCGGGATGGTGATGGTTGGCGCGGTGTACTGGTTCTTGTATCTGCGCGAACACTGACCCTTTCCATCCCTCCCCGAATTCGGAGAGGGATGGAAAGGGCTGTTTAATTCGTCGTGATCACGATCTTGCGATACTCGAACCCACCTTGATGAATCCGCTCAAACATGGCGGGCAGCGCGTCGAGCGTGATCCGGTGTGTGATCATTTCGTCGAGCGCAAGCTGTCCGGCGTTCATCATGTCTAGCACACTCTGCCACTCCATGCCGGGAAATGGGGCGGAGTACGACATCCATGCGCCGTGTAAATTCAACTGACGGCGCATCATCTGTTCAAAGAAGTCCAGTGAAATTTCCTTATGTACCGGCTGGTTGCCGACGATAGAGACATCGCCGCCCGCCCGCGTGCTCAGGATCGACTGCATCAGCGCCGCCGGAGAGCCGGACACCTCGACCGAAAGATCAGCGCCGTGTGTGGTCGCTTTGGCGATCGCTTTGGGGACATCGGTCAGTTTCGGATTCAACATTACGTGCGCGCCGAACTGCGCCGCCGCTTCGAGATGCGCATCCGAGACATCAACAGCGATGATCTGCCGCGCACCAAGCACCTTAGCGATTTGAATCGTGAGCAGTCCAATCGAGCCGACGCCGAACACGGCGACTGACCGATCTTGAACGCCGCCGCCGCGATTGATCGCGTGGTGCGCGACGACGCACGGCTCAAGGAGCGCGCCGATTTCCATCGAGACATCAGCGGGCAGTTCGATGATATTTCTGGCGGGTACAGCGACATACTCCGCAAAGCCGCCATTGATGCGCGAACCGATGAACGAATACCCCGGCGCTGACGAGTAGAATCCCATCGTGCTAAGCGGCGAATCGAAGTTGGGGATCAATGGGATTAGGGCGGCGCGCTTGCCGATCAGCGCGGCGTCCACGCCTTCCCCAACGGCGACGACTGTGCCCGCGCATTCGTGACCGAGCACAATCGGCAGTACACGGGCATGACCGCTCCATACGCGCAGCACATCCGATCCGCAGATCGACACCGCGCCGACGTGGAGCAGCACCCAACCCGGTTCAAGGGTGGGGGTGGGAATCTGCTTGTAGACGATGTGTTCAGGGGCTTCTAGCACGACGGCATTCATGGTTTCGGGGAGTTGAGTGCTCACTGATGATCCTTACTGATGACGGGTAAACGCGGAAAGTTCCGCGAAGGTCGAAATGAGATTTTCATACGTGCTGCGGAAAATCGGGTATAGGCGCTCATAAACGTCGTGCGCCGCCGCGTCCGGTTGATAGGTGCGGCGCACAGGCAAAAACTGCTCGATGGTGTCCGCGAGATCGGAGTAGATACCGACACCATAGCCCGCCATCACCGCCAAGCCGAGCGTGTTATCACCGGGGCTGCCGTTGGCGCGGCGGTTGACCGTGAACGGTCGATTGGTGATGTTCGCCTTCAACTGACACCAACTCGCGCTGTTCGACGCGCCGCCGATCCCGATCCATTCATGAATCTGCGCCCCGGAGTCGAGCGCGACCAGCATATTGTGATAGACCGCGAACACGCATCCTTCCATGAGCGCGCGGATCATGTCGGCGCGGGTTGTGCCGTAATGCAGCCCGATGAATACGCCGCGCGCATCACTGTTCCAGATCGGGCTGCGTTCGCCGGACATATACGGCAGATAGATCACGCCGTTCGCCCCGGCGGGCACGCGATCCGCTTCGGCAGTCATAATCGAGAACGGATCGGTTTTCATCAGGTCAGCGGCGATTTGCTCACCGTGCCCGAACTGACCGCGAAACCATTCAAACGTGCCGCCGCCGACCGTACCGCCTTGCAGCAGGTACACGCCGGGGACAACATGCGGCGAGAAGATCAAGCGCGGCTCGACGATGACCTGATCAACGGCGATGGACAGCCCGAACGCCGTCCCGCCTTGATCGGCTGTTGTCCCGACGCGGGCGACGCCGTTCCCGAATGCGCCGACCGCCGCATCCAACCCGCCCGCGATCACCGGAATGCCCGCGACCAAGCCGACAGACTCCGCCGCTGAGGACGTGACCTCACCGACGACCGCGCACGACTGATAGAGCGGCGGCAGTTTCTCCATCTCGATGCCGCAGATGTCCGCCGCTTGTTCATCCCACCGGAGCTGACGCACATCAAAGCAGTGGAAGCCATACGCCTGTGTGGTGTCGCAGGAGTTCTGCCCGGTCAGCATGCGGATCAAGAAGCTGGACGAGAACAAGAATTGATCGGTTTGAGCGTACACATCCGGGTGATGGGCGCGCAGCCAATTTGCTTTGGGGGTGGTGTACGCTTCGTCAAGTGGGTTGGCGGACAGGTTGACGACGTAATCCGCCTGTGGGTGCGCCCGCAGTTGAGCGGCTTCGGCAGTGGCGCGGCGATCCTGCCATGTCATCGCTGCGAACAGGGGCGCACCGGATTTATCGACCGGGACGAACGTCCAGCCGGTGCTGTCGATGCCGATCCCGGCGATCTGTGAGGGTGCGATTCCGGCAGACTTGACGACGGAACGCACAGTCGCGCAGAGCGCATCCCACCAATCGAGGGGGTCTTGCTCCGACCACGCGGCGGCATGACGGATCGTCGGGTAAGCTTGGGAGGCGTTGGCGGCGAGTTCGCCGTCGTCGCGCCATAAACCGGTTTTCAAACTTGAAGTGCCGACATCAATTCCGAGAAAGTACACAGTGTCACCTTAGGGAGATGCCCCGCGCCTGAGTATAGGAATCCCACCTTAAATTGTACCGCTAGAGTGGGGGGGCGACACAATTTTATGTCGGTGTTTCGTTACGAATCACATGATAATTTAACCAAAAGCACCCCTTCCTCGCTGGCGCAAGGAAGGGGTACATTGTTGGGCAGCTAACCCTACAGGCAGAAGCAATGCCAGAAAAGTCAGCCGGTAAAGCACCTCTCCCCCACTCGCTTCGCTCGCCTCCCCTCCCGAATTCGGGGAGGGGAGGCGAGCAGACGGCGTTACCCGAAACACGACGACTCTGCGGCAGCGGGTGAGGAGACTTTTATGGCTAAAAGCTTGATTTATGCCGTGCTCTTGGGGCGCACACCGACCAGCACAGCGATCACGGTAACGAGGCTGACTACAACCAGTATCCATTTCAGCCACGCAGCAAGCGCGCTGATCGCTACGGCTGCCCCCGTGATCGCGTCGGCATTCCCGATAAACATCACATGGCTGATATTTTCGATGAGATCACACACGCCCGCGATCAACGGAAACAGCAGAAAGAAATTCCAGCGATCTGGGATCGAAGCACGTGTGAATACACTCGCCAAGCCCGCCATCAGCGCGATGGCGTACCATGCCGGATGGATAAAATCCAAGAGGAAATGTGTTTGATACGCTGCCAATACGCCGCTTTGCCGCCATGCCTCCAGCGTATCGCGCATGAACTCCGCCGAAAACGAGGTCTGCAAGCTGAAAACGTTACTCGTCCCGACCGGATGCAGAATGATCGCAATGATCACCTGAGAAATCACGTAAATGATCGCAAAGATCAGCACAAGCCGCCCGGAATTGAGCGAGCCGCGTAATTTTTTCAACATGATGTATCGTTCCCTTCTCCATAAAGCTCTCTTTTGTGTCATTCACATCGAACCCGAATTCGGCGGCGGGAGCAAGAGGAGAATAGTCCGTCAAGAACTAGGGCAAACGCATCAAAAGCTCCTCACCCCCTGCCCCTCTCTAACCGAAGGTTGGAGAGGGGAGAAAACAAAACGCTTTGCTCCCCTTCTCTATCGCTTGCTTGAGAATGCGTTTGCCCTGTGTCAAGAACGCCGTTCGGCGCAGCAGTGACTATAATGAGCGTATCGACGTTCAGCGCCGTCTTCGGCGCGGGAGCATCCCTTTGCACCATAACGTGATCATCATAGGCGGCGGGTTTTATGGATGCGCGCTTGCCGTTTTCCTCCGCCAACACGGGCATCAGGTCACGCTGTTGGAAGCAGGCGGCGATCTGATGCAGCGCGCCAGCTATGTGAATCAAGCGCGCATCCACAACGGGTATCATTACCCGCGCAGTTTTATCACGGCGTGGCGGTCGCTCGTCAACTTTCCGCGCTTTGTGATGGATTTCCGCGAGTGCGTGGATAACAGTTTCGAGAAAGTGTACGCAATCGCGCGGCGCGGATCGAAAGTGAACGCTTATCAGTTCCGGCAGTTCTGCCAGAACATCGGCGCGCCGATCCGCCAAGCCCCTGTTTCGATCCGGCGCTTGTTCACGCAAGACTTGATCGAAGACGTGTTCATTGTGCGCGAATTCGCGTTCAACGCGGTGATTTTGCGCGATCTGATGCGCGATAAGCTGGCGCGGCTCGGCGTGACGGTGCGGTTGAACACATCCGCGCATCATGTGGAACAGGCACAAGGGGATCGGGTGCGTGTGATCCTCACCAGCGGGGAGACGCTGGAAGCCGATGCCGCTTTCAACTGCACGTATGCGCAGATCAACACCGTGCTTCAGCGCTCCGGTCTGCCGCTGATCCCGATGAAACACGAGATCACCGAACTGGCGTTGATCGAGCCGCCGCCGGAACTGCGCGAACTGGGGATCACGGTGATGGACGGGGCGTTCTTTTCGACGATGCCGTTCCCGGCGGAATCGCTGCACAGTTTGAGCCATGTCCGCTACACGCCGCACGAAGCATGGGCGGATACGGTCGATGGATGCCGTGATCCGTATGAGTATCTCGCCCAACTTCCCATCCAATCGAATGCGGCGTACATGCTCCACGACGGGCAGCGGTATCTCCCGGCGCTCAGTCGCGCGCGTTACGTGCGGTCGCTGTACGAGGTCAAAACCGTGCTGCTCAAGAATGAAACGGATGACGGTCGCCCGATTTTGTGCCGCGAGGATTACGGGTTGAAGAATTTTTATCTCGTGATGGGCGGGAAAATCGATAACATTTATGATGTGCTGACCTACTTGAAACAGTTCACCAGCGCGGCGGAGTTCTCCGATGGTTAACCATGAAAACCTGATTTCGGTCTGCGTTATCGTCCGCAACGAACGCCAGCAAATCGAAGCGGAGATTGACCGGCTGATACAAGCGCTGTCCGCGCAGTACCAGTTTTATGAACTGGTGATTCTCGACAATGCCTCGAATGATGGGACGGATACGCTGATCGCCGCCAGACTGCGCCAAATGCCAAATATCCGCTTGATCCGGCTCTCGCGCATTTACAGCCGGGATACGGCGGTCACGGCGGCATTAGATACCACCATCGGCGATTACGTGCTCTTGATCGACCTCGAAACGGATGTGCGCGTGATCGCGCAGTTGGTCGAAAAAGCGCTCGAAGGCAGCGATATCGTGACCGTGCGGCGCAACCTCGCCAAGCTGTACCCACCGGTGGATCGCTGGGCAGGCGGGGTTATGTACCGCCTCACCAGCCGGATCGTCGGTTATCCAGTGGAGATCGAGGACGGGTTTACGCGCTTATTCAGCCGCCGCGTCGTCAATGCGCTGACCCAAATCCGCAGCCGCCGCCGCCACTTAAAGCACTTCGGTTCGGTGGTCGGCTACCGTCAAGCGTACATCACCCTCGACGGCGGGACGCGCATCAAGCCGACCAAACGGATGGAAAAGATCAGCTTCTTGCTGAATTTGATCGTGAATAACTCGATTGCGCCGCTGCGCTTCGCCGCGATGCTCGGTTTGATCGCCAGTGTGATGAATCTGCTGTACGTGGTGTATATTGTCGTGGTGACGATTGTGCGCGAAGGTCAACTGGCGGAAGGCTGGCTGACGACTTCGCTCACGACAACGACGATGTTCTTGATGCTGTTCATCATTCTGGCGATTTTGGCGGAATACATCGGGCGGTTACTCGAAGAATCGAAGGACGAGCCGCTGTACTTCGTCGAATATGAAGCACACAGCACGGTTTCGAGCTACAGCCGCACCATCGAGCAGGAAAAACTCAATATCGTGCAGTAGTCGTGAAAGGGTAGATGATGACCCGCGCGCTTCTCGGTCACACCGGATTTGTCGGATCAACGCTGCGTGCTCAAACCGCGTTTGATGCGCTTTATCACTCGCAGACTATCGCAGATATACGCGGACGCGAATTTGATTTGATCGTGTGCGCGGCTGCCCCCGCCGCCAAGTGGAAGGCAAATCAAGACCCGGACGGCGACCGCGCCAACCTGATCGGCTTGGCGGAGCATCTGCGGCATGTGCAAGCAGAACGTTTTCTGCTGATCTCGACGGTGGATGTATTCAAGATGCCGCCCGCCGCCTACGAAGATACGCCAGTCACGCCGGAGCGCTTGGACGCTTACGGGCGCAACCGTTACGAACTCGAAAACGCGGTACAGGCACAGTTCCCGAACGTGACCGTCGTGCGGCTGCCGGGGTTGTTCGGCGCGGGGCTGAAGAAGAATTTCTTGTTCGACATGATCCACCGGGGATCGTCCGAGTGGACGCACGCGCAGAGCGTGTTTCAGTTTTACGACATGGCGAATTTGTGGAGCGATCTTGAGATTGTCTTGCGGGCTGATCCGCCCATGCGCTTGATCCACTTTGCGACCGAACCCGTGAGCGCGGCTGATGTCGCCCGCCATGCATTTGACATTGACTACACCTTCGAGACGGCAAACCCGCCCGTCAGCTATGACTTGCGGACGCGGCATGCCGCGCTGTGGGGCAAAACAGGCGCGTACATCGCCAGCGCCGCCGAAACTTACGCGCAAATTCGCGCCTTTGCGCAAGCGGAAAAAGCGAAGGCATCCGACAAATGAGAGTGTCGATCTCGAATATCGCGTGGAAAAACGAAGAAGAAGCGGCGGTCGCGGCACTGCTCCAGCGGCGCGGGATCACAGGGGTAGACGCGGCGTATACCAAATTCTGGGCATCTCCGCTTGATGCCAGTGACGAGGCGCTCAAGGAGTACCGCGCCTTTTGGGAAAATCACGGTATAAAGATCATCGGGATGCAGTCGCTCATCTACGGGCGACCCGATCTGCTGCTGTTCGGTGATCGCGCCGTACGCGATCAGATGGCGGATTATCTGCGCGCGGTGCTGAAATTGGCGGGCAAACTCGGCGCGCGTCCGCTCGTGTTCGGCTCACCGAAAAATCGACTTAAAGGTGATTTGCCCGCTGCCGAAGCGATGGACATCGCCGCCGAGTTTTTCAGTACGCTGGCGGAAACCGCCGCGCAAGAAAACGTGATCCTGTGCATCGAGCCGAATCCGCCCGAATACGGCTGCGACTTCGTGACGAATACCGCCGCCGCGCTTGATCTGATCCGCGCCGTAAATCACCCGCATTTTCGCCTGCATCTAGACGCGGCGATCATGACGATGAACGACGAAGCGGTCGAAGCCGCGCTCGAAAACGCCGCCGAATATCTGGCGCATTTTCATGTCAGCGAGCCTCAGCTTGGGGTTGTGGGAAACGGTGCGGTCGATCACGCGCGTTTTGCGGCGGCGCTGCGCAAAATCGGCTATCAAGGCTGGGTCGCGGTTGAAATGCGCAGCGGGTGGACATCCCCGGACATCGACTCGGTTGCGTCGGCGTTGGATTACACGGTAGGAATATATGGTGTGGCAGCTACCAAGCTTTGACTTACACGAGTTCGCGCCGCGCAAAACGGACACCTGCGTGTGCATCCCGATCATCAACGAAGGCGACCGCATCCGGCGCGAATTGGCGGACATGGTTACACATCGCATTGCGGACGCCGCCGATATTTTGATCCTCGACGGCGGCAGCACCGACGGATCGACCGACCACGATTTCTTGCGTTCACAAAGCGTTCGCGCACTGCTCGTCAAGACGAGCAAAGGCAAGTTGAGCGCACAGCTTCGCATGGGTTATGCGTATGCGATGGAACAGGGGTATCAGGGGATCGTCACGATTGACGGGAACGACAAAGATAATGTCGATGCGATTCCCGCGTTTATTCAAGCGATGCGTGAGGGGTGGGACTTGGTGCAGGGGTCGCGCTTCGTCCCCGGCGGTCAGGCGATTAACACGCCGCTTTCGCGCATGCTGGCGATCAAGCTGCTGCACGCACCGCTGATCAGCTTGGGGGCGCGGTTCGCGTACACCGACACGACGAACGGGTATCGCGGGTACAGCCGCCGCTTACTGCTTGATCCGCGTGTGCAGCCGTTCCGTGATGTGTTTGAAACGTATGAACTACTCGCGTATATGTCGGTGCGCGCGCCGCAGTTGGGGTTCAAAGTCAAAGAGATTCCGGTCACAAGGCGCTATCCGCCGTCCGGCAAGACGCCGACGAAGATCAAAGGTTTGAGGGGAAATACCAAGCTGATCGGCATCCTGCTCAACGCGGTGCGCGGCAAATACAACCCATAGGGGTGCTCCTCACCCCCAACCCCTCCCCCACGCGGACGCGCTGTAGCGCGTCCCTACAGCGCGCGTCTCCTCGGAGAAGGGAGCAAGCCACGTTCCCCGTTCCTTGAGTATGTGCGCGTTTCGGGTAAAGCAACCGAGTGATTCCCCCTCTCCCCCCAACTTTGTTTAGAGAGGAGGAGACTCGCGGCACATGTATAACAAATACGCTCTCAACGAAAAGGGATGACTGATGCTCAAATTGGTTTATGGCGAAAAACCTGATCTCCCCGGCTTGATCTTGATCCACGCAGGGGCGGTGCTGACTGCCGTGTTCGCGGTGCTGATCGCCTTGAATAACGGCGGTATCAGCGGGATCGTGCCGCTGATCGTCCTGATCTATATCGCGCTCGATCTGGGCGGGGGCGTGGTGGCGAATATCACCCGCTCAACGAATGATTATTACGCCACACGCTCCCCGCGCCTAAGCGTGATTTTCCTGCTCGTGCATTTTGAGCAGCCGCTTTTGCTCACGCTGGCGCTCGGTCTGCCCGTCATCACGGCAGTGTTTTTGTACGTATACGCGCTCGTCTCCGGCTTAATTGTCGTTCACGAGCGGATCAAGCACCCGGCAGTGCAAAAACCGCTGGCGGGATTTCTGCTCATGATCGGATTGCTGATCTACTGGGTGGGTTTTCTACCGTCCGCCGCGCTGAGTTGGTTCGGCGTGCTGTACCTGACCAAGCTGATCCTGATGTTCGCAGTGGATCATTTTGCGGAGAACAGAAGCGATCCGCGCCGCTAACTTGTAGTGCGGCGGTTTTTCTGGAAGGAATTAGACCGGAGATAAGGTAGGGTAGCACGCTTGAGAGCCTGCCGCCAACTCAAACTCCGCCGGTGTGAGATAATCCAACGACTGATGCAAACGCTCGGTCATGTAGGTCAC
>JBGSVJ010000019.1:0-835407 GCA_041753015.1 Anaerolineae bacterium | reverse complement strand
TCACCCTCGTCGGCGGCGGCGACCCTGGCGGGCGGCGTGGCATTGCGCACAAATTTCCGTCCGCCGCCATCGCGGCCATGAGCTTCGACGTGCCGAATTGGGCCGAAATTGAGCCGGGCGGCGGTCATTTGCTGTTTTTCTCCACGCCAAAAGCGCTTCGCACAGGCGCGAGCGGAATCCGCTCATAAAAAACGCGCTTTCCTCTGGACGCCCGCGCCTAATTTTGCTGTTCTCTCCGGCACGGCGGAGGCGAGTTATGATCACGCTCATCGACAATTACGACAGCTTTACCTACAACCTCGTGCAGCTTCTCGGCGAGATGGGCGCGGATATTCGGGTCGCGCGAAATGATCACATTACATTGGATGAGGTTCGCCGCCTCAACCCGGCGCATATCGTGATCTCACCGGGACCCGGCACGCCTGACGAGAGCGGCGTATCGCTAGACGTGATCCGAGAAATGGGCGCGCATACGCCGATCTTGGGCGTCTGCCTCGGTCATCAGGCGATTGGTCAGGTCTACGGCGGCGTGGTCAGCCGAGCGCCACGTCAGATGCACGGCAAAACCAGTGCGATTTATCACAAGGGCGGCGGCGTATTTGCCGGACTTCCTATGCCGTTTGAAGCGACGCGCTATCACAGCTTGATCGTCGAAGAAGCCAATCTGCCTGACTGCCTCAAAGTGACGGCGTTCACCGATCAAGGTGAGATCATGGGCTTGCAGCACACAAGCTATCCGGTGTACGGCGTGCAGTTCCATCCGGAGAGCATCTTAACGACCAGCGGCACGCGGCTTTTGAAGAACTTCTTGGATGTGCGAGTACCGGAGATGGCGGGCTAATCATGGATATTCAACGGGCGATCGATGTTCTCAGCCGCTTCGGGCATTTGCAGACGGACGAAGCCGAAGCCGTGATGAATCAAATCATGGCGGGCGGCGCGACGGACGCGCAGATCGCGGCGTACCTCATGGCGCTGCGCATGAAAGGCGAAACACAGGACGAGATTCTTGGCAGTGCGCGGGCGATGCGCGCCAACGCGCATCGCGTACCGACGACCAGCGACGACGGGAATCTCCTCGATACCTGCGGCACGCGCGGCGATACGAGCGGGACGTACCCCATCAGCCCGACTGTCGCGTGTATCGCTGCCGGGGCAGGGGTAAAAGACGCCAAGCACGGCAACCGCGCCGCAAGCAGTAAATGTGGCAGCGCCGATGTGCTCGCGGAATTGGGCGTCAACCTGAATCTGACACCGGAGCAGGTCGGTGAATGTGTGGATAATGTCGGGATCGGGTTCTTGTTCGCGGCGAAGCTCCACCCGGCGATGAAATACGCCGTCGGCGTGCGGCGTGAATTGGCGGTGCGAACGATATTCAACATTCTTGGACCGCTCACGAATCCGGCAGGGGCACGTCGTCAGTTAATGGGCGTGTTTGCCGCTGACCTGACCAGTTTTCTCGCGCATGTGTTGGGGGAGTTGGGTGCGGTGCGGGCACTCGTTGTCAGCGGTTACGGTAATCTTGACGAACTCACGACGACCGGACCGAACACGATCGCGCATTACGAAAATGGCAAGGTGCGCCAGTACGAGCTCATGCCGCAAGACCTCGGTTTTCGCGGTGCGGCGATCAGTGAACTGCTCGGTGGTGACGCACCGCTCAACGCGGCGATTATGCGCGGCGTGCTGAATGGTGAAATTCAAGATGCGAAACGGGATGTTGCGCTCTTGAATGCCGGTGCGGCGCTCGTAGCGGGCGGTTGCACCGATTCCATCGAGGATGGGATCAAGTTGGCTGCCGAGGTGATCGACAGCGGTGCGGCGGTCGCCAAGCTTGATGAACTGATCACATTCAGCCAAAAGTTCGCATCGTAGCAGCCGGAACGCGAAGGAAAAGCAACGTGTTCAAGCGAACCGATACCATTCTCGACCGGATTCTCGCCAAAAAAGTGGACGAGATCGCCGTGCTGGATGCCTCATCCCTCAAACGGGATGCGCTGTCCGCGCCGCCGCCGCGCGATTTTGCCGGGGCGCTTCACCGTGAGACGGTCGCATTGATCGCGGAGGTCAAGCACGCCTCACCGAGCAAAGGCGTTTTGATCGACCCGTTCGATCCGGTGGCGCTGGCGAGCGCTTACGCCGAAAACGGGGCGGCGGCGATCAGCGTGCTGACCGATCAAGAGTTCTTTCAGGGGAACTTGGCGGATTTGCGCGCGGTTCGCTCCGCTGTGCATGTGCCGCTCTTGCGTAAGGACTTCACAATCGATGCCCGCCAGATTTACGAAGCGCGGGCAGCGGGCGCGGACGCAATTCTCTTGATCACAGCGGCGTTGGAAGATTCTCAGATGAGCGATCTTCATGCGGCGGCGGTCGATCTGGGATTGGCGGCGCTGGTTGAAGTCCATGATGAAGCAGAACTCGACCGGGCGTTGAACATCGGCGCGAAGCTGATTGGCGTGAACAACCGCGATCTCAAGACATTCCGCGAGGATGTGACGACGACGGAGCGACTAGCGGCGCGCGTTCCGGTGGGTATCACGTTGGTGGCGGAAAGCGCGATACGGGCAGCGGCGGACATCCGGCGGATGGGCGCTTGTGGAGCGTCAGCGGTGCTTATTGGCGAAGGTCTTGTGAAGGCGCATAATATTCCGGCAACGGTTCGGGAATTTAGCTGCCAGCGGCGCATGTAGGACTATCATGACCCTCGTCAAGATTTGCGGAATTACGACGCTCGAAGACGCATTATTTGCTGCCGAAGCAGGCGCACACATGCTCGGCTTGAACTTTTTCAAGAAGAGCCCGCGCTATTTAGCGCCAGCCGATGCACGCGCGTTAGCGCTTGCACTGCGATCCAAGTTGGGCGCAACCGCGCCGCTCTTGATCGGCGTGTTTGTGAATGAGGTGGTCGGGCGCATTTCCGTGACGATGGAAGAAGTCGGGTTGAACTTCGCCCAGTTGAGCGGTGATGAAAGTGTCGAAATGCTGCGGGAGCTGCGCGGGATCGGCTTTAAGGCGATTCGTCCGCGCAGCCAATCCGAAGCGGTCATGGACGTGGAGTATTACAGCTCCGCGCAGATCGATCCGCGTATTCCGTCGCTGCTGCTCGATGCTCACAATGCCGTGCTTTACGGCGGTACAGGTGAACGCGCCGATATTGAAATCGCGCTGGCGCTCAAGGAAAAGACACCACGCTTGATGCTGGCAGGCGGTTTGACTCCTGAAAACGTAGGCGAGGCAGTCAAAGCCGCGCGCCCTTGGGGAGTCGATGTCGCCAGCGGCGTCGAAAGCGACGCGGGTAAGAAAGACGCGGACAAAGTGCGCGCATTCATCAATGCGGTGAAAGCGGCTGACGGGTTGTAAACCAGTAGAAGAGAATACGGGACATGATGGCTCAAGCACCCGAACCGAAAGCGGACGAGTATATCAAGACGGGTACGGCAAACGTCCCGGATGAACGCGGATATTTTGGCAAGTTTGGCGGGCGATTTGTGCCGGAGACGCTCATGCCCGCCCTCGATGAACTGACCGCCGCCTATTATGAGGCGATGGCGGATTCGGCATTTCAGGCGCGCCTCGCACATCTTCAGCGGACATTCACCGGACGACCGACGCCGATCACGTATGCCGAGCGGTTGAGCAAAGCATTAGGCGGCGCGCAGATTTACCTCAAGCGCGAAGACTTGGCGCACACTGGCGCACACAAGATCAATAATGCGCTCGGTCAAGCGCTGTTAGCGGAGCGCATGAGCAAAAAGCGCATCGTAGCGGAGACGGGCGCGGGTCAGCACGGAGTCGCCAGCGCGACCGCGTGCGCGATGCTTGGCTTGGAATGCATCGTTTATATGGGCAGTGTTGATATTGCCCGCCAAGAACCGAATGTCTTTCGGATGAAGCTCCTTGGTGCGCAGGTGATTCCGGTTGAGAGCGGGAGCAAGACGCTCAAGGATGCGATCAACGAAGCGATCCGCGATTGGGTCACGAACGTGAACAGCACATTTTATCTACTTGGCTCGGCATTAGGTCCGCATCCGTACCCGATGATGGTACGCGATTTCCAGAGCGTGATCGGCATCGAAGCGCGGGAGCAGATGCTTGAACTCACCGGACGACTGCCGGATGTGGTGCTGGCGTGCGTTGGCGGCGGCAGCAACGCAATCGGCATGTTTCATGGCTTCCGCGATGACGACGATGTGCAGTTGATCGGCGTTGAAGCGGGTGGACATGGCATCGAATCGGGGGAACATGCCGCGCGCTTTGCCGATCCGGCGCTTGGGCGACCCGGCGTGCTGCACGGCACACGCTCGTTTGTGCTGCAAGACGAAGACGGACAAATCCTGAATACGCACAGCATCTCCGCCGGGTTGGATTACGCCTCGATTGGACCGGAACACGCCTATCTACGCGATACCGAACGCGCATTCTACACTTATGCGACCGACGAAGAAGCGCTTGCCGCGTTGAAAACCCTCAGCCAAACCGAAGGGATCATTCCGGCATTGGAGAGCGCACACGCAGTCGCGGAAGCGCTTAAGCGCGCACCGTCTATGCCGAAGGACTCGATTGTGTTGGTGAACCTGTCTGGGCGTGGCGATAAAGACCTTGGCACGATCATGCGCGAATTGGGGATATGATCATGAACCTCACCGGACAAGAAACCCAAAAAGCGGTTGTGTCGGTCATCCTCACCAGCGCTGATGGACGGATTTTGCTTCAACAGCGTGACGATAAACCGGACTTACATTATCCCGGTTGGTGGACGATCTTCGGGGGGTATGTGGAAGACGACGAAACACCGGAAGCCGCGATTCACCGTGAACTGATGGAAGAACTGGGGATCGATCTCCCTGCCGCACATTGGCGCATCTATGACTGTCCCGTGCGTTCGATTTCCGGCGAAGTCCACACACGCAATTATGTTTTCACTGCCGCGCTGGATCGCCCGGTCGAATCGCTCACGCTCCGCGAAGGGCAGGGGATGCGCCTGTTTACACCAGAAGAAGCCGCGCCGCTTGTGCTGGCATTTGCGCAGCACTTGATTGTGCGTGATTACGTCCGTGAAAAGTGCGGTGTCAGCCTTCCATTGCAAGCTGGCACACACGGAGTCACGACGATTGCGGCGATGTTCCGCCGCGCGGAGCAAAACGGACGGGCGGCATTCCTGCCATACTTCCCGATTGGATTTCCAACCATCGAAGACTCGCTTCAAACCATCGAAGCGCTGGCAGGTGTTGGCGTGGACGGCTTCGAGATCGGCATTCCATTTAGCGATCCGCTGGCGGACGGTGCGGTGATTCAAGAGGCGACTCAGGTTGCGCTCAACAATGGTGTGACCGTGCGAAAGTGCTTGCGCGCCGTGCAAAATCTCCGCGAGCGAGGCGTTGCTCAGCCGATGCTGTTGATGGGCTACATCAACCCGATTCTCGCATATGGCGTTGAGCGCTTCGTCGCTGATGCGAAAGCGGCGGGCGCGGATGGGTTGATCGTGCCAGACTTGCCAGCCGAAGAAGGCGATGAACTAGCGGAAGCCTGTAAGCGTGAGGGATTAGCATTGGTGTTCTTCGCTGCGCCGACCAGCAGCCCGGAGCGGATCGCAATGGCAGCGGATAAGGCAACCGGATTTATCTATGTCGTCTCGCTGACGGGCATCACAGGGGAGCGGTCACAACTTCCGTCTGACCTGACCGATTTTGTTCATCGACTCCGCGAAAAAACGGGCGATACGCCGCTTGTGATGGGCTTCGGGATCAGCAAACCGGAGCAGGCGCGCATGGTGGGGGAATTGGTAGACGGGTTCATTGTCGGCAGCGCCCTTGTCCGTGCGCGAAAGCAGGGGCATACGCCTGCGCGCGACCTTGCGGCGAGTCTGCGTGCGGCACTCGATGAATAATCGTAAGCGTGGGTTGTGGATTGCCGTTTAATCGTCGAAGCCGCACGCATCGGTCCGCTGCTCATGCGGAATTTTCGTAAGCCAAAACGCGTGCGTTGACATCTTGAAACCGCTCATGCTATGCTCTGATGGCAATTACGTTCCTGTTTCGTGAAAGTCGATCCGAACATCATGACCTTTCAGCCCGCTTACGTCTATTCGTATTATCGCTTTAACGGCGACATAGCGAGAGTCGGGCTTGCCATGCTCATGGTGTGACGTATCTTCAGTTCAGGTTACGTGAAGGCGCAGGGCAGATGCCCCGCGCCTTTTTTGTTGCGCGGGGCGGCATCCACAGGGAGCAGACGGAACTCATGATGATCAGGGGTGTGCGCGGGGCGACCCGTGTCAAACAGAACGATGCCGCCGAAATCTTGGCAGCAACAAGGGAACTGCTGGACGCCATGATTCAGCTAAACGACATCAGCGAAGATATGGTTGCCAGCGTGTTGTTCACGACCACGCCGGACTTGAACGCCGTGTATCCGGCAGCGGCGGCGCGCGAAATAGGGTGGCATCAGGTCGCGCTGATGGGTTTTCAGGAGATTCAAGTACCGAATGGGATGAATTACTGCATTCGCATCTTGATCCACTGGAATACCGATAAGGCGTTGGATGAAGTCAAGCATGTGTACATGCACGATACCGTCAAACTGCGTCCGGATTTGTACCCGGATAACCGCGTCGTCGTTGACGACGATAGGGGAACTGACAAATGATTGTGGTCATGAAGAGGGGCGCGCTCGCCGGCGCGATTGCGGAAGTCGTCAGCCGTGTGAAAGAGGATGGCTATACACCGCACATCAGCGAAGGCGACGAACGGACGATCATCGGGTTAGTGGGAGAAAGCCCAACGCCGCTCCGCGAGGACGACTACAGCACGATGGGGAGCGTTGAGCGCGTGATGCGCGTCTCTGCGCCATACAAGCTTGCCAGCCGAGATTTCCACCCGAACGATACGTTGGTGGCACTCAACGGATCACAAGCGGGCGGCAAAAAAGTCATCGTCATTGCGGGACCATGCTCGGTGGAGACGCGCGAACAAACGATCGAGATCGCGTGCGCCGTCAAAGAGGCGGGCGCGACTGCGTTACGCGGCGGTGCGTATAAGCCGCGCACGTCGCCGTACAGCTTTCAAGGGCACGGCGTCAAAGGGCTGGAATGGCTGGCGGAAGCGCGCGAAGTGACCGGGCTGCCCATCATCACCGAAGTGATGGATCCCGCGCTTGTGTCTGTTGTTGCCGAATACGCCGACGTGCTTCAAGTGGGCGCGCGCAACATGCAGAATTTCGTCCTGTTGAATGAAGTTGGGAGAAGCCAGCATACGGTTCTGCTTAAGCGCGGCATGGCGAACACGATGGAAGACCTGCTCATGAGCGCCGAATACATCCTGTCACATGGAAATGGGCGCGTGATGCTGTGTGAGCGTGGGATTCGTACATTTGAGAAATACACCCGTAACACCTTCGACTTAAACGCCATTCCTGTCTTGAAGGCGCGCACACATCTCCCCGTGATCGCTGATCCGAGCCATGCGGTCGGCTACTCGGAGTTTGTCGAACCGGTGGCGTTGGCGGCAGTCGCGGCAGGGGCGGACGGGCTGATCGTCGAAGTTCATCCGACTCCGGCGAGAGCCATGTCCGACGGGCGGCAGAGTCTTGATTACAACGGTTTCAAAGCGATGATGGACTCCGTCAGAAAAGTGGCGGAAGCGGTAGGACGGTTCGCATAACATGGGCAGCGGCTTTACGGCGCGTCACCTCACAGTAGTTGGCTTGGGCTTAATGGGTGGATCGATGGCGCTGGCGCTGCGCGGTGCGGCAGAGACGATCACTGGCGTTGATCCACATGAAGAAGCGCTTGTGTATGCGCGCAAGCACGGCATCATCGATCACGCAGAGACGGATCTCAAGCGCGGGGTCGAAGAAGCTGATGTCGTGATTCTTGCTGCCCCTGTGCGCGCGATTATCAACATGGTCAGCGGGCGCATCGGGTCATATCTCCGTTCAAATACGCTGTTGATTGACATTGGCAGCACAAAAGTGGATATTTGCAGCCAAATGGGGCAGCTTCCAATCGGGATTCAAGCGATTGGCGGACACCCGATGACAGGCAAGGAGTCCAGCGGCATCGAATCAAGTGACGCGGGGCTGTATCGTGGGCGACCGTTTGTGCTCTGCCCGACGCGCCGCACCACTCCTGCGACACGGTTGCGGGCACTGTCGCTGCTTGAGGCGCTTGGCGCAGTGCCATTTGAAATGGAAGCGCAGCGCCACGATCAAGCGGTTGGGGCAATCAGCCACCTGCCGTATTTACTGAGTGCCGCCCTTGTCTTGACGGTCAACTCGGAAGGTGAGGCGGATGACGCGGTTTGGGAACTTGCAGCGGGCGGCTTCCGCGATATGTCGCGGTTGGCGGCGCAAGACCTAAACATGATGAAGGACATATTGACGACGAATACACAGGCGGTCGCAACCCAACTGGCGCATTTTCGGATGCAGTTGGCGATGTTGGAAGCGCTGCTGATCAGCAAAGATGAGAAGAAATTGGCGGCGCTCCTGTTCTCAGCACGGGAAGCACGCTTGACATGGATGCGCAGACGCGAAGGGAAATAAGATGACAGCGGCGAAAGATGGGTTTCGCGTTGTTCCGGGCGGTGCGCTCAACGGCACAACCACCGTGCCGGGGGATAAATCGCTTTCGCACCGGGCGGTGATGTTCGCGGCGCTGGCACATGGGACGAGCCGCATCAAAGGATGGCTTTCGGCGGGGGACACCGAAGCAACGCTCGATTCTGTTCAGCGTTTGGGCGTGCGCGTTGAGCGTCACAGCCCACACGAGTTGACGATTCACGGCGGTCCTTTCGTCAAGCCTGAGCGAGAACTCAGTCTCATCAACGCGGGCACGGGGATTCGGCTGTTGGCGGGAATTATGGTCGGGCAGCCGTTTGAAAGCGTGCTCGACGGCACAGAGCAGTTACGCCGCCGCCCGATGAACCGGATCATGCAGCCGCTCCGATTGATGGGCGCGAACATTGAAGGCGTAAACGGCTGTGCGCCGCTCACGGTTAAGCCCGCCGCGCTCAAGGGGGTGCAGTACGCCATGCCGATGGCGAGCGCTCAGGTCAAGAGCGCGATTCTGCTGGCGGCGTTGTTTGCCGAGGGCGAAACCGCCGTCACACAGCCGGGACCTGCGCGCGATCATACGGAGCGAATGCTGTCAGCGATGGGGGCGCATATCCGCGAGGATGGAAATACGGTTTATGTGCAGCCCGGTCACGAGTTGAACCCAACTGATTTCACCGTTCCGGCGGATATTTCATCGGCAGCCTTCCCGATTGCGGCGGCGTTGATTGTGCCGGGAAGCGATATCACGCTCACGAATATCAACTTGAATCCGACGCGCACGGGCTTAATCGACGTCCTGCTCGAAATGGGCGCGGATTTGACCGTGACTGAGACAGGACTTGAAGCGGGTGAACCTGTCGGCACGATCCGCGTGCGCCACAGCGCGCTCAAGGGCGTGCGTGTGGGCGGAGATATCGTCGTGCGCATGATTGACGAATTCCCGATCTTCATGGTGATCGCGTTGAACGCCGAAGGGGAAACGCTGGTGCAGGATGCAAGCGAACTCCGCGTGAAAGAGACGGATCGCATCGCGGTGATGGTTGGTGAATTGGCAAAACTTGGCGCGGTGATCACCGAAACGCCAGACGGATTTTCGCTCAAGGGTGCGCAGTCGCTCAAGGGTGCGAAGACATATGGACACGACGATCACCGCATCTCGATGAGTTTGGTTGTCGCCAGCCTTGCCGCCAAAGGTGAATCGTTCGTCAATGATGCGCGCTGCGCAGGCGATTCGTTCCCCGGTTTTGCCGAGGTGATGCGCGGGATCGGCGCTGATATCACAGTGGTTGATTTGCAAGGGGCGGCACAGTGAATATCGTCGGTGTGATCGGCTATCCGGTTGACCACAGCTTAAGTCCCGCAATGCACAACGCGGCGTTCGCGGCGCTTGGTATGATCGATTGGCGCTATGATAAGTTCGCTATCCCGCCGGATATTCTCGGTCACAGCATGCAAACGCTCCGCGATCATGGCGTGATCGGCATCAATGTGACCGTGCCACACAAACAATCCGCGATGCAGTACAGTTTTCCGGACGCGCTGGCGCAGCAGATCGGTGCGGTAAATACGATTGATCTGCGGACGCGCAAATCTACGAATACGGACATGACCGGATTTATGGATGATCTCGCCGCGCACGACGTCAACGTGAGCGGTGAAAAAGTTGTGATCTTAGGGGCGGGCGGTGCGGCGCGGGCGATTGCGTATGGGCTGAAACAAGCGGGCGCGCAGCTTGCCGTCGTCAACCGGAGTGAGGAACGCGCCGCTGACATGCTGCGCTCGCTGGCGATCACCGGACAGGTGATGAGTTACGCGGAAGCGGCGGCGTGGGGCGCGTCGCTGATCGTGAACTGTACCCCGGTCGGCATGCACCCGAACACGGATCAATCGTCGTGGAGTGTGTGTGTTCCGTTTCCACAGGGAATCACGGTGTACGATACCATCTATCGCCCTGCAAAAACGCGCTTCATGGAGATGGCAGAGGCAAACGGCGGACGCGCGATCAACGGCATGGGGATGCTGGTTCGGCAGGGGGCGGCGGCGTTCAAGCTGTGGACAGGGGTCGAACCACCGGTGGATGTGATGATGGATGCAGTTAAGAAAGCACTTGAGGAACGCGCATGATCCGATTTCTAACGGCGGGCGAATCACACGGACCATCATTGACCGCGATTCTTGATGGGCTTCCGGCGGGGATTTTACTCAACGCGGACGACATCAACCGTGATCTTGAGCGGCGGCAGCAGGGTTACGGCAGTGGCGGACGCATGAATATCGAACGTGATACCGTGCAGCTCACCAGCGGAATCGCGGCGGGAAAAACAACAGGCGCGCCAATCGCGTTGGCGGTAGAGAACCGTGATTACAAGAATTGGCGCGAAAAAGGCATCGAACCTTTGACCACGCCGCGCCCCGGTCACGCGGATTTGACGGGGGCGATCAAGTATGGTTATCGTGATCTACGGCTTACGTTGGAGCGCGCCAGTGCCCGCGAAACGACGATGCGTGTTGCTGCTGGTGCGGTGTGCAAACAGTTTCTCAGCGCGTTCGGGATCGGGATCGGTGGCTATGTGACTCAGATCGGGGATGTGACCGCCGCGCTCGATCCGGATCTGGCATATGATGAGCGCTTGCGTCTGGCAGAAACGAGTGATGTACGCTGCCCCGATCCGCAAGCGGCGGCGCGAATGCACGAGGCGATCCACGCAGCAAAAGTAGCAAAAGACACGCTTGGCGGCGTGATCGAAGTGGTGGCGCTGGGCGTGCCTCCGGGATTGGGATCGCATGTCCAATTTGACCGCCGCCTTGATGGGCGCATTGTCGCGGCGATGGTGAGCGTGCATGCCATGAAAGGTGCGGAGATTGGCTCGGCATTTGACAATGCAGGCAAACGCGGCTCAGAAGTCCATGATGAGATTGGGCTGCGTGAAGATGGCACGCTGTACCGCCGCTCGAATCGGGCGGGTGGTTTGGAAGGCGGAATTACCACCGGAGAGCCGATTGTCTGCCGCGTGGCGATGAAACCGATCGCAACTGTGATGGCATCGCTCGGTTCGGTGAATTTGGCGACAGGAAAAGAAGAGCAGACGGTGTACGAGCGCAGTGATTTTTGTGCAACCCCGCGCGCCGTGCCGATTCTTGAAGCAATGATGGCGCTCTTGATCGCTGACGCGCTGATCGAGAAATTGGGCGGTGACAGTATCGACGAAATGCGCCCTCGCTTTGACACTTTGCGCCGCGCTCATCTGGATGATCTGCCAATGGATAACGTGGAGTGGCGGTTTGGCTATCCAATTTGATCCGCCAACGAATATCGTGCTGACGGGGTTCATGGGCGTCGGAAAGACAACTATTGGGCATCGCGTGGCGGATTTCGTGCAGCGCACGTTTATCGATACGGATGACATCATCACAGCCCGGGCAGGTATGACGATTCCGCAGATTTTCGCGCAGCATGGCGAGGCATATTTCCGCCAAATGGAACGCGCGCTTGCGATCGATCTCGCAGCAGAACAGCGGCTTGTCATTGCCACTGGCGGTGGCATGATGGTGAATGCCGAGAACCGGGAAGTCATTATGAAGACAGGCTTTTTGGTGTGCCTTGATGCCTCGCCCGAATTGATCGAGACACGGCTGAAGGACTCGCAGACGCGACCACTGGCGGCAAATTGGCGCGAACTCTACGAGGCTCGAAAAGAAGCATACGCGGCGATCCCAACCCATGTGAGCGTTCTGGGGCGCACGGCGGATCAAATCGCTCAGGAGGTCATACAACTGTGGCGCGCATCATCGTAAAGTCACCTGAAGGCGAATACCCGATCCTCATTGAAAATGGGTTGCTTGCGGCGTTAGGCGACCGCACGGCGGATTTTGCGCTTGACCGCCGCGCGGCTGTGGTCACGAACACGACGCTTGCGCCGCTGTACGGGGATGCGCTTGTCAGCGCACTCCCGAACGCTCATTTGATCACGATTGGGGACGGGGAACAGTACAAAACGCTCGCGACCGTTTCGTTTTTGTACGATGAATTCGTGCGCGTGGGGTTGGATCGCAGCTCGGTCGTGGTCGCGCTTGGCGGTGGCGTGGTGGGCGACGCAGCGGGGTTCGCAGCGGCGACGTATATGCGCGGTGTGCGCTTCGTGCAGATTCCGACCAGTCTGCTAGCAATGGTGGATTCGAGCGTTGGCGGCAAAGTAGGAGTTGATCTGCCACAGGGCAAGAATCTCGTTGGCGCGTTCAAGCAGCCTGAGGCGGTCATCATTGATCCTCACGTTTTGCAGACGCTCCCTGCCCAGCAGTGGCGCTGTGGGATGGCAGAAGTTATTAAGCACGGTTTTCTTGCCGATGAGACGCTGCATGATCCGGCTCTGTGGGCACCTGACGAAGCCGAAACGCTGGTCACGCGGGCAGTCAAGGTGAAAGTCGATGTCGTCGAACACGATCCGTATGAGCAGAATATCCGCGCGCATCTGAATTTAGGTCACACATTTGCCCACGCCATCGAAACCGTGTCCAATTATCAATGGCTGCATGGGGAAGCGGTTGGGATCGGACTCATCGGAGCGGGGCTGCTATCAGTGCGGATCGGGTTGTGCTCACCGGAATTGGCGGCGCGTATTGAGCAGGTGGTGGAAGCGGTTGGGCTGCCAACGCGGATGGGGGCACTTTCGCCAACCGATGTGTTCGCCGCGATGGCTACCGACAAGAAGTGGCGTGAAGGCAAATCGCGGTTTGTGCTGCTGGAGGCGATGGGGAAACCGCGTGTTGTCGAAGGTGTTTCGGAAATGGATGTTCTTGCGGTTCTTGAACACTTAATGAGCTAACTCGATTGGAGGCAGTTATGTCGAAGAAACTTCTGCTCCTGCACGGTCCAAACCTGAATTTGCTCGGCACCCGCGAGCCTGAGGTTTACGGCAAGCACACGCTCGATGACATCAACGCGATTGCGGCGGCGCATGTCCGTCCCTATAACATTGAACTGCGCCACGAGCAGTCGAATCACGAAGGCGCGCTGATTGACATCCTCCATGTGGCGCGCAATTGGGCAGATGGCGTGGTGTTTAATCCCGGAGCATATACACACACATCGATCGCGCTGCGAGATGCGATCAGCGCGGTGCGGTTGCCTGTGGTTGAAGTTCATCTTTCTAATGTTCATGCGCGTGAGGAATTCCGGCATAAATCGCTGCTTGCGCCTGTTTGCATCGGGCAGATCAGCGGGTTTGGCTGGCGGAGCTATCTGCTCGGATTGGATGCACTCCTCGGTTATCTGAACATTCTACCTGAACCTAAGTTGTAGACCCTGCACAAGCGCGGGGGCGCGATTTTGGCATATTCGCGCCTATTCGCTTCTGGTTAGGGCACTACAATACACTGATCAAGCGTTCCACAAAGAGACTTTTATCATGATGACGAAAGATGCGGTGCTGACCGCGATACATGAACAGCAGGTGCGCTACGTTGCGCTGTGGTTCACCGATATTATGGGCGTGGTCAAGAATGTGACCATTCCGGCGCGCAAAGTTGAAGGCGTGATCGATCATGGGCTTCACTTTGACGGATCATCCATCGAAGGCTTTGCGCGGGTTGCGGAGAGCGATATGGTGCTGCGACCGGATGTCAGTACCTTCACGATTCTCCCTTGGAGTCCAACTGAAGAACGAACCGCACGGTTAATGTGCAATGTGCATACTCCGCAGGGTGATGCATTTATCGGCGATCCGCGCAGTGCGCTCATCCGGTTGCTGCACGAAGTCGAAGCGGAAGGGCTGCTGTTCCGCACGGGGATGGAACTTGAGTTCTTCTTGTTCAAAAGCGTGTCTCCGCTTGTGCCATATGATGACGCCAGCTATTTTGATATGGCAGACGACAACTCGGCACTGCGGCGTAAAATGATCAACCGGTTGCTTGAGATGGGCATTCGTGTTGACTCGGCTCATCATGAGATCGCGCCGGGGCAGTTTGAAATCGATTTCGACTACGATCATGCGCTGATATCAGCGGATAACGTCCTGACGGCGCGTGTGGCGCTCAAGACGATGGCGCAGCAGGAAGGGATCATTTGTACGTTTATGCCGCGTCCTCGTGGGGATCTGCCGGGTTCGGGGATGCACACCCACCAAAGTCTGCATGATCTACAGACTGATGCTAATGTGTTTGCGGATTCGTCGCATGAGTATGGCTTGAGCGAAACTGCGCGCTATTTCCTTGCGGGACAGCTTTATCACGCACGCGCGATGTGTGCCTTACTTGCGCCGCTGGTGAATTCGTATAAGCGGCTTGCCGTCAGCTTTGAAGCGCCCAAATATGTGACGTGGGCGCATGTCAACCGGGCTGGCGCGGCGATGATCCGCGTGCCGCATATCGCGCCGGGAAGTGAAGCGCATACCCGTCTCGAAATCCGCTGCCCTGACCCGAGCGCCAATCCGTATTTGGCGACGCTGGTGATGCTGGCGGCAGGCTTGAATGGAATCCGCCAGAAACTCAGCCTTCCGGATGCGCTCGAAGAGTCCTTGATCGCGCGTGATCGGTCACGTTTGCGGCAGGTCGAAACGCTGCCTGCTTCGTTAGGGGAAGCGCTGGATGCACTGGAGCAGGACGACGTGATTTTATCCGCGCTCGGTCCGTACATCAGCGACCGTTACCTCGCGGCGAAACGTCAAGAACTCGATGATTACAACCGTCAGGTCACGGTCTGGGAAGTCGAACGTTATCTCAGCCGTTACTAGGGTTGGGTTAAGATCAGATCGTGTACCCGGTTGAGGACGGTTTCGGCATCTTCAACCTCAGTCACGAGCGAAATGCTGCATCCGCCGATCCCATGCGATATCGCCAGCAGTTTGACATCGGCAAGGCGACGCAGAATTTCGATGCTGATCGCATACTGCTGATCAAGATGTGCGCCGATAGCCGTCACAATATTGACGAGACGTGCTGACCATCCCGCGAATTCCTCGGTTTGCTCAAGCAGATGCTCGACCTCGATTTCGAGTTGATGTGCTGCGCCTTGTCCCGCGCTGGTGGGAATCACGAATGCGAGGAAACTGCTGGATGACGTTTGCGATGCGATCATCACATCAGCGCGGCTTCCGGTGATGCGAAAGAGGGTGTCATCGACTAAGCCGCTAATATGCGTGAGCGAACCGCTTCGTGACGCGAAGATGCCAAGTGCTTGAATTGACGTGACGGCTTTGACTCCACTTGCGAGAGTCGATGCCGTGCTTTGTACCAGCGTTCCGGGTTGACCGGGTCGAAACACGTTGCGGACGCGCAGCGGGATCGCACGTTCTCGTAAGGGATCGATCATGCGGGGATGTAGAATGCGCGCACCAAAGTACGCGAGTTCTGCCGCTTCTTCGTACGACATGTGGGAGATCGAATGCGCCGCGGAAATTTCGTGCGGGTCAGCGGTCATCATGCCGTCGACATCCGTCCAAATCCAGACTTCCGCCGCGTCGGTGCAAACACCGAGGATCGAGGCGGTGTAATCGCTGCCGCCGCGCCCTAGAACGGTGATCTTTCCGGTTTGGGTGGAGGCAATGAAACCCGTGATCACCGGAATGATCTTGCGCTCCAGCATCGGCATCAAACTTTCGGTGATGCGTTGGCGGGTGAGCGCCAGATTCGGCGTCGCATTGCCGAACACATTGTCCGTAATGATCAAGTCGGTCGCGTCAATTGCCACACTGCGCTGACCATTTTGACGCAGCAGGGCGGCGACGATGCGCGCAGACAGTCGTTCACCGACCGCGACGATCCCATATATCGTCTCCGGCGCGGCATTTTCTGGCGCATCCGAAAGCGTTTGACACACCGCCAGCATTTCAAACAGCATCTGGTCGATGTCGGATTCGAGCGCTTTCTTTTCGGTTACACCTAACGGCAGCGATTCGATCAACGAAATGTGACGCTGGCGCATATTCGCTACAATCCGGCGGTAGCCGCGTCCATTGCTCAACTGGGCGAGATGGGTTGCTTCAAGCAGTTGATCGGTCACGCCATCAAGGGCGGAAACAACAATGAGGAGTCTGCGCCAGCGCTCGCTCTCATGTAGGACGATGCTGAGCATCTGGGTTAAGCCGAGATTTAAACCGACGGCGGAGCCGCCAAACTTCATGATGAGCGTTGTCATGTTAAACAGCCCGGGTGTACAGTCGCGGAGACTGCGAATTGTTACGAGATTTCGTCTCGCGCCGTCATGTGGCGAAAGTAGCATAACCCTGTTGGGTTGTCAAACCTTTGCACGGCGCGGTATGTGACACTATGATTAGAGTGTGTCAGACCGTATATCTGAGTTGTACCGTAACTTACAATGACCAATCAGCCAACACTTGAACGCCAGCAGACTGTTGCCGGCATTCGGTTTCACCGGGTAGGCAAACTCTACCACTTTGATTTTAGCCAGTATCCCGAACTTAAGCTGCACGATTATGCGATCGTCGAAACAGCGCGGGGACGGCAAATGGGGCAGGTGATGGGATTCACCGTGCCGACTGAGGAAGGGCGCGATTATAAGCCGATTGTTCGTCCGGCTTCCCCGCGTGATCTCCTTCTCAAGCAGTATTGGGAAGCGAAGCAAGATGAATCATTGATCATCTGTCGCGAAAAAGCGAAAGAGGTCGGAGGATTTGGCGGCGTTAAGTTCGTTGCCGCGATCTACAACTATGACGGAACGCTGCTGACGTTTCTCTACACAGCGGAAGACAAAATCAATGTCAGCCGCTTGTGGAACGAGCTAAACCGAATTTTCTCTGCCCAGATCGAGATGCGGCAGATCGGACCGCGTGACGTTGCTAAATTGCTTGGCGGTTTCGGTGCGTGTGGGGAACTCCGATGCTGTTCGACCTTCTTGACGGACTTTAGCCCGATTTCGATCAAGATGGCGAAAGCGCAGGGAATTTCGCTGAATCCGACCGAGATCACGGGGATGTGTGGGCGTTTACGGTGCTGCCTCGTGTACGAATATGAGCAGTATGTCGAGGCACGCTCTAAGCTACCGAAGAAGAATAAGCGCGTTGGTACGCCACACGGCGAAGGCAAAGTTCTTGAAGTGTTCCCGCTGGCGGATAGTGTTCTCGTCGCCATCGAAGACGGTATCCATACCGTTCGGCGCGAAGACCTTGTGCCGCTTGAAGAACTTGAAGCGCTTGCCAAGAAGTCAAAAGAACCCTGCGCGAAGCATGAAAACGGCGACTGTGACTGCGGCAAAGAAGGCGAATCAGCCGAAGCGAACGCCGAAAACACGGATGTGGACAGCGAAGATGAAGGGGCAGACGAATGACGGACGCAGCTCCTATGCGGGTGATGGCTGTTTTTGCTCATCCGGATGACCCGGAATTCTTCTGCGGGGCAACGTTCGCCCGTTGGGCGCATGAAGGCGCACACATCACGTTCGTGCTGGCGACCAGCGGCGATAAAGGCAGTGATGAACCCGAAATGACGCCGCAGAAGCTCGCGCTGATCCGCGAAGACGAGGAACGGTGCGCGGCGGCGGTGCTCGGTGTGAAAGAGGTTGTCTTTCTGCGTTACGCGGATGGGGAACTTCAGCCAACTTTGGAGCTGCGCAAGGATATCGTGCGCCAGATTCGCATGCGCAAGCCGGATATCGTCGTGACCAATGATCCAACCGTATACTGGTTCGGAAGTCGCAGCGTGAATCATGCGGATCATCGCGCAATCGGTGAAGCGACGCTCGACGCGGTGTTTCCAGCTGCAGGTAACCCGATGTATTTCCCGGAACTCCTGCAGGTCGAAGGACTGCAAACGCACGGCGTCAAACATATCTATATCGTGCGGTCGGCGTCACCTACCACCAAAGTTGATGTGACGGCATTTATCGAAACCAAAATCCTTGCACTGCGCGAACATAAGAGCCAGATCAGGGATATGGATGCGCTGGCAGGGCGGATGCGTTCGTACGTCGATCCAGAATCGCCGCCCGGCTCACCGCGCTATACCGACTCATTCCATGTGATCTCATTCGAGCGATAGGCGAATCCATGACCGTTTATGATGAACTGAAGGCGCGTGCCTACGCCCTGCGCGATGAACTCATCGCGCGCCGCAGGGATTTCCACCAGAATCCCGAACTCGCATTTGAAGAATTCCGCACTGCTGGTATCGTCGCGCAAGAACTGAATGCGCTCGGCTTAGAAGTCCGCACAGGCGTTGGCAAAACAGGCGTGATCGCCATTCTTGAAGGCGCAACGGACGGACCCACTGTGTTGATGCGCGCGGATATGGATGCCCTGCCGATTCTCGAAGAATATGAATCGGCATTCACGTCCCAGAACTCGAACAAGATGCATGCATGTGGTCACGATGGGCACACCGCGATCGGCTTAGGTGTCGCCAAAGTGCTTGCAGAACACCGCGATCAGATCGTGGGGCGGATCAAATTCGTGTTTCAGCCCGCTGAAGAAATCGGGTTAGGCGCTCAGGCGATGGTTACAGACGGCGCACTGATCGATCCGCGCCCGGATGTAACATTGGGGCTGCACTTGTGGAACAGCATGCCCGTTGGCGTGGTTGGCGCAGCGGATGGTCCGATCATGGCGGGATCGTCCAATTTCCGTGTGGTCATCACAGGTAAAGGCGGTCACGCCGCATCACCCCATGTCGCTGTTGATCCGGTGGTGTGCGCGGCGCAGATGATCACGGCGTTCCAAACAATTGTCAGTCGGACGATTGATCCGTTTGATACCGCCGTGATTTCTGTCGCACAAGTGCGCGCGGGGGATGCGTACAACATCATTCCGCAGACTGCAGAACTGAGAGGCACGATTCGCACTTTCCGCTTGGCTGTGCGCGATGTTGTGGTGGAGCGTTTTCAAGAGATTGCCGAAAATGTGGCAAAGGCGATGGGCTGCACAGCCGTCGTTGAAATGACGCACATCACTAAGCCGGTAGACAATAACGTCGAAGTCAGCGCCCGTGTTCGCAGCGTGTTCAAGTCGGTTCAGCCGGATGTCAAGCTTGATTTGACGGCGCGCACGATGGGTTCGGAAGATGTCAGCGAATTCATGACCGATATTCCCGGTCTGTACTTCTTCGTGGGCGCGAAGGACGAAACCCAATCGGCGTATTATGGGCATCATCATCCGCGCTTCTCGATTGATGAAGAGGCGCTCCCGCTTGGAGTCGCGCTCTTGTCGTCCGCCATTGCATCGTATGTCATACCAGAGGCGGAAGCGAAGAACTGATGCCTCAACACAACGTCTTTCGCTGGCTGGATGGACGTGGATGGATCGTTTTTTCCGGTCGGCATGGTTATCAAGATGATGATCCGGGCGATATTCGGTCGCATGTGCTGGCACGGGCGGCAGCCGATGGTGGTATCGCCTGTATTTCCCTGTCAGATGATCCGGATGCCGGCGATCAACTGTTGGAGACGATGGAAGAACTTGGCGCTCCGGCGGGGTATCTCGTGGATGTGTTTGCCGAAGACGACGAGACGGTTGTCGCTCGGCTGGCTGAGGCGGGCGTGATCGTGATTGGCAGCGCCGCAGATGTCGAAAGTGGACGCTCTGCACTGATGGGCGCGCCGTTTGATGGAGTGAGGGAAGCCTACCTCAACGGCGCGATGGTACTCATCGAAGGCGAAACAATCGCCGCGTTCGGCTCGTGGGTGATCCGCCATGATCAATCGGTTGTGCAGGGCAGTGAGTGGCTGGAAGGTGCAGCACTGCTGACCACGACGAACCAACTTGCGAAGACGGCGATTGCCGTCTTCGAGCATGATCCGGAATCGTTTGCGGTTGGTATTGGCGAAGAGTCTGCGTTAGCGCTTGGTCCTGATGGACAAGTTGAAATCTGGGGGCGCGGGCAGGTGGTGGTAGCTTTAGGTCCAATGTACTCAGCGCCGGGGAATGGGCGCGGAACCGAGGAATGATGGGCGCGACAGTACTCATTGGCGCACAATGGGGGGATGAAGGAAAAGGGCGAGTCGCGGACTGGCTGGCGGCAGAATCGGACATTGTCGCGCGGTATGCGGGCGGCGATAACGCCGGGCATACGGTGAACGTCGGTGCGGATGTCTACAAGCTTCATTTGATCCCCTCCGGGATACTTCACCCGCATGTTGTCTGTGTTTTGGGCGGCGGCACGGTGATCAACCCGATCAACATGATGAACGAGATACGCAGTCTGCAAGCGCAAGGGGTAGATGTTTCGCCTGAACGCTTGATCATTAGCACGCGCGCGCATTTGATCACACCGGCGCATATCGCGCTTGATGCCGCATCCGAAAAAGCACGCGGTACAAATGCAATTGGCACGACGCTGCGCGGGATCGGTCCGGCGTACCTAGATAAGACGGGTCGTCAAGGACTGCGCGCGGGCTTGATGATCGATGAAGAGGATGTCGCTGATGGCATTGCGGCGCATGTCACTGCGGCAAACGCCCAATTGGAGGCTTCGGCGCAGATCAACGTGCGCGAAGCAGCATCGGCAGCAGTAGAGGCGGCACGATTTCTCAAGCCGTATCTCCGCGACACCACCGCGTATCTGCATCAGCAGTTGAAATCCGGGGCGCGCGTGCTGTGCGAAGGTGCTCAAGGAACGATGCTCGATCTCGATCACGGGGATTACCCTTACGTGACCAGTTCATCTCCGACCATTGGCGGCGTGATGACGGGATTGGGTTTCGGCGCGAATCATGTTATGCGCGTAGTCGGTGTGGCGAAAGCGTACAGCACGCGCGTCGGATCAGGTCCAATGCCGACGGAACTCGACGGCGCAATTGCGGATCGACTGCGTGGATCGGGTGCGAATTTTTGGGATGAATACGGGACGACCACCGGACGCCCGCGCCGCTGTGGGTGGCTCGACGCTGTAGTTGTGCGCTACGCCGCCGCCGTGAATGGGTTCACCGAACTGGTACTAACAAAACTCGATATTCTGAGCGGTTTTGGGTCGATCATGGTTGCGTCGCATTATGAGATCAACGGCGAACGCTGCGATTTTCTGCCGGGGACGATGCGCGAGTATTCGATGGCGCGCCCGGTCTACGAGAAGTTCGATGGCTGGCAGGACGACATCAGTGGCGTGCGTACTTGGAATGACCTGCCGGATGCCGCGCGCCGTTACATCGACCGTGTATCAGAACTGGTCGAAACGCCGATTAACACGGTGAGCGTTGGACCGGAACGTGAACAACTCGTTCACCGGGTTTAGTCTGAAACTGAGGGCTGCACGCGATGACCGGTGTCACATACATTCATCAGATGGATTCTCCCGTCAGCGAACCACCGCGACGGGTTATTTCGCTGGTGCCGAGCATCACGGAATCGCTGTTTGAACTCAACGTCGGCGATCGTCTGATCGCAGTGACAGATTACTGCGTGCATCCCGCAAACCAAGTGGCGCGTCTGCCGCGTATTGGCGGCACAAAGAATCCGGACATCGAGCGGATCATTGCGTTTAGACCTGATCTCGTATTCGCAAATCAAGAAGAAAACCGGCGTGAAGACGTTGAGGCATTGCGCGCGGCGGGAATCCCCGTTTGGGTGACGTTCCCTAAAACGATGCGTGAGGCGTTCAATGTACTGTGGAATATCATGCACATCTTTGATCATCCGGAACTCGTCGAACGTGTGCGCGCTATGGAATGGACGCTCGACTGGCTTGAGCGCATGTCCGAAAACCGCGAAACGCCGCTCAAGGTTTTTGTTCCCATCTGGCTTGATCCGCTGATGACGTTTAACGCGGATGCGTATGCGCATGATGTCCTGCGGGTGTGCGGCGCGACGAATGTGTTTGCGGATCGAGAACGACATTTTCCGCTCGGCGCTGATCTAGGAGCACTTCCCGAAGGTGACACACGCGTTGAAGGACGGGACACGCGCTATCCGCGCATCACGCTTGATGAAGTCGCCGCCGCGCAGCCGGATATGATCCTGCTGCCTAGTGAGCCGTATGCTTTTACCGAAGCGCACATTCCAATCTTCATGGCATTGGATACACCCGCCGCAAAAGGTGGTAACATCCGTCTTGTCGATGGTTCGCTTCTGTTCTGGCATGGTACGCGGATGGCGCGGGCTATGAACGAACTGCCATCGCAGTTTTATCCGACCATTGAATGAGACGAGCCGCCTTGAGGGATTATGCCGATAGACGAACGCGACTTGGTGCAGATGCTTGGCAATGTAATTCATGACCTGAAAGCGCCGCTCAGTTCTATGAAGACGCTCATTGATGGAATCGCGGAAGTTGGCGAACTCAACGAGAAGCAGCGCTATTTCGCGGATCGCGCCCGTGCGAAACTGCTCACGATGTCGCAGATGATGTCAACCGTGCTTGAGATGGCGTGGGTTGGCGCGGAACACCCCCTGAGTGTCGCCCCGGTGAGCTTGCGGACGCTGGTCGGGCATAATATCTCGATGCTAGAAGACGCAGCAGCGGCGCGCAAAATCGAGATGCGCGTGAGCATCCCGGAAGACTTCCCGACGATTGACGCGGACGAGCGCATGGTCAACCAGATCGTGCTGAACCTGCTGGCGAACGCGGTCAAGTACAACATCGACGGCGGACACATCAATGTGAGCGTGCGCGAAGAACCGGATCGGGTCGTTTTGGTCATTCAAGACACCGGAAAAGGAATTCCGGCAGAGGATCAGCCGTTTGTCTTTGAACGTTTTTATCGCGCGCGGACGCACAGCAAGATCGAAGGTACCGGGTTAGGACTGGCGATTGTCAAGACGGCGGTCGAACGGCACGGTGGGGAGATCACGTTTGTGAGCGCAATCGGCACGGGGACAACCTTCACCGTTACTCTGCCGCGCCGCCAGCCTTCCCCCGATGAACACCCACTGCGCAGCACAGGCGAGATGATTCGTACAGCAGATTACGCAGAAGGCGGGAACTCCGCATTTGAAACCGGGCATGGCAGCGAACCGATCGATGCGGTTGATGACAGCATCCAAGAATCACAGGACGAGTCGGACGAAATCGCGGATTCGCACGCAGAAGCTGGGCGGGAACTCCAGAGCGATGTTTAGCGGGCACTGCACTTGTTTCGAGTTGTGCAAACGAGTACAATCCCAAAATTCTGATCGCTTTAGGTCAACTCTTTACCTCGGAGGTCAAGCGTGAGACGCTTGCTGGTTGTGATTGCCTTGATCGTCCTGCTGCTCATTGGCGGCGGGCTGACCATGCAGCTTCTTTCCAATAATGGGAGCTTGCAGTTCCCTGTTTTGACGCAGACGGCTCAAGCGAATGCCTCGCCCACGACGATGCTGCCGTGGAAAGCAGAGCAGTTTTTCCTGCTGGTTGGTTTTCTACTCTTTAACTTGGTCGGAATCGGCTTGACGCTGGCGTTAATCTTCTGGTTCATCGATCGTGGACTGCGCCGCAGCAAAGCGGAAGCCGAGAGCAAAAAGGCGCTCACCACTGAAACTGCCAGTCAGTAAGAGTGGCTTCGGCGCTTTTGGATTGTTGTTTACTGGTATCTGAACAAAATTGAATGAGGTAATCGCATGACTGCGCAGACCGGGGAACGTCCTTCTCGTCTGTTCGTAGGCTTGGCGGCAACGACGGCGTTCCTGACCTTCGGACTTATCATATTTGGCGCTGTTGTCCGTGTCACCGATTCTGGTTTGGGCTGTGGCAACGAATGGCCCACCTGTCACGGATCGATCATCCCGCCCCTCGACAACTTAACCGCATGGATTGAATGGCTGCATCGCTTTTTCGCGGTGCTGATCGGGCTGCTTGGCTTAGGGATGCTCGGCATCGCAATCGCCGCGTATCGCAAGCGCAACCGGATCGTGTTGGGTGTGACCACAACGGCGGCGGTGCTGTTTGCACTGCAAAGCACGCTTGGCGCGCTTGTTGTGATCATGGACTTGCCCCCGACGACGGTTACACTGCACTTGGGAACCGCCATGCTGCTGCTTGGTGCGCTCACGGTTGCCTGTTTGATGGCGTTTTATCGCCCCAAGATTCATTACCGGCGTGATCGTTTCACCGCGCTGGCGTATGTAACAACGGCGCTGGCATTCGTGATCATCCTCACGGGGGCGCTGGTGCGCGGCAGCGGTGCGACGCTGGCGTGTACCGATTACCCGCTGTGCAACGGGCAAATCCTCCCGTTTGATCAGGGTTCGCTTGCGACGATTCACATGATGCACCGGTTCGCCGTTGCGGCGCTCGGTCTGTCGATCATTCTCGTCACATGGTATGCCTTTGCCAGCCGGACAGCGCGCTCGATTCGGCTGTTGGCGGTGGCGGCGCTGATTGCATACTTCTTACAGGCGACTGTAGGTGCGTTGTTCGTCCTGAGCGCGGCTGCCCCGCTGTGGAGCGCGACACATGTGGCGCTGGCGGCGTTGACATGGGGCTTGATGGTGATCTTGAGCACAATTGACACGATCAACAGCCGCGATGTGTTGGGAACGGAGGGAACATGGCAGCCTCAAGCGTCCGAAGCCGCCCTGAGCCGCTGAAACCGATCAAGATGACATGGCGCGAAACGGTTCGCGCGTATGTTGAGCTTACCAAAATCCGCATCGTACTCCTGCTGATCTTCACAACCGTGACGGCGATGGTGATTGCCGCCGATGGTTTTCCGCCGTTCTCGCTGCTGCTGCCCACAATCATTGGCGGATCACTTGCGGCGGCAGGTTCGAGCGTAATCAACCAGTACATCGACCGCGATATGGACTCGCGCATGACGCGCACCAGCCGCCGCCCAATTCCGTCTGGTCGGATCGCGCCTGAAAACGCGCTTGTATTCGGGTTGGGGTTGGTCACATGGTCGGTTGTGGTGCTGGCGGTGTGGGTGAACTGGCTGGCGGCGCTGCTAGCGCTCACCGGAGCGCTCTACTATGTCGTTATTTACACGATCATCTTGAAGCGCAACACGGTTCTAAACATCTTGATTGGCGGCGGTGCTGGTGCGATTCCCGTGCTGGTCGGGTGGGCGGCAGTGACCGGATCACTGACCTTCGAGCCGCTGATCCTGTTTGCGATTGTGTTCTACTGGACGCCGCCGCATAGTTGGGCGCTGGCGCTCCTCGTCAACACCGACTATGCCCGCGCGAACGTGCCCATGATGCCTGTCGCACGCGGCGAAGCGACGACGCGCAATCAAATCCTGCTCTACTCGATTCAACTGCTGCTGATTTCACTGCTGCCTGCCGCGTTTGGCACACTCAGCACGATCTATCTGCTGGCGGCGGCGGCGTTGGGTATTGGGATGCTGCGCGCCGCGATCAACCTGATCAAGCGCAAGGATGGCGCGGCGGCGCGTGCGACGTATAAGTTTTCGACCGCGTACTTAGCGTTTCTGTTCTTGGCGATGATCCTCGATAAGGTCATCCTTTAGCGGAAGCAATTCACTTTGAAACCATCGCTCGATTGGCGCAATCTGGGCGTGCCCGTCTATGTTGTGATCGGGCTGCTCATCGTATTCGCCGCTTTTTTCGTTTACGAACTGCTCAGTTACGATCCAACCGCCACAGCGCCCGCCGCCGAACCTGTCTCTGAAACCACGTATACCGAACAGGTGACGGCACTGCTCGCGGAGGCTGATCCTGCTAATGGGGCGGTCTTGATCGAAACCTATGGGTGTATCGCTTGTCACCGTTTGGGCGCAGCAAACAATATTGCGCCAACATATGAGGGTGTTGCGGCACGCGCCGCCGAGCGCCGCCCGCCGATGCCCGCCGCCGCCTACATCTACGAGAGCATTGTGAACCCTTCGGCGTATATTGTAGAAGGGTATCCTAATTCGATGATTCAAAACTTTGCCACCCAACTGAGTGACCGCGAACTTGGCGACATCATCGCCTATTTGCTGACGCCAGAAGCCCACTAATCATGTATCTAGATGCCTTCACGATTTCGGCGCTGGTGGACGAGTTTATGGATACGCTCGTTGGTGGGCGGATTCAAGACTCGGTCGGTGTGGATGAAACCAGCATCGGGCTGGAAGTCTACGCGAATCACCGCCGCCAGTATCTTTACATAAGCGCGGATCATCAACAGCCGCGCGTGCATGTGCTGTCGGAAAAAGTGCGGCGCGGTGTGGCGAAACCATCTCAGCTTGGGCTGCTGTTCCGGCGCTATGTCGAGGGTGGGAAGATCAGTCATGTCTCGCAGCCTGCATGGGAGCGTATCCTCGAAATCGAGATAGACGGTCCTGAAGGCGTCGTGACGATCGTGATCGAGCCGATGGAACGGCGGAGCAATCTTCTACTGGTGCAAGAGGGGATTATCCTCGACTGTTTGCGGCGGGTCGGCGCGGACGAAAACCGCTACCGCGTTAGCTTGCCGGGTAAACCGTATGTTCCGCCGCCGCCGCAAACCGACAAGCTCGATCCTACGCGGGCGACCTACGATCAACTCCTCAGCATCTTTGAAGCGAACGACGATCCCAAAAAGAAAGCGCAGCAGGTTCTAACCGCGAAACTGCTGGGGATCAGCCCGCTTCTGGGGAAGGAGATTGCGCATCGCGCCGGAGGCAGTGCCGACCAGAAAGCCGAGACTGCGAATCCTGAGGCAGTTTATCGCGCGCTGCAAGAAGTCGTCACCCCCTTGAGCCGCCGCGAATGGCAGCCCGGTTACGTCGAGACGGAACGCGGCGTAACGGCATACAGTGTTTACCCGATCATGCACCTTGAAGGATGGACTGCGGCAGAATCGGTCAGTGAGGCGATGACGCGGTTTTACAGCGCTCCGGTTGGGGAAGATGCGTATAACGCCGGAAAGAACCTGATCCGCGAGACGCTGCACGAAGCGAAAGCGAAAACGTCAGCGCGGCTGGCATCCCTTCGCCGCTCGATGACGGATGACGGCGAACGCGAGGTACTCCGCCAAAGTGGGGAATTGATCCTCGCCTATCAATATACACTTCAGCCGGGGCAAACCGAGTTACGCGCACAGTATGAGCCGGACCAGCCGGAACTGGTGATCGCACTCGATACGTCGATCACGCCGCTCGAAAACGCGCAGAAGTATTTTGACAAATACAACCGGGCGAAGCGGGCGCTTGACGATGTGCCGCGCTTGATCGAAGAAGGTGAAGGCGAATTAGCGCTGCTCGATCAACTGGAAACCGATCTCGATCTCGCGGCGAATTGGGGCGAGATCGACGAAGTGCAGCAGGCGCTTCAAGCGGCGGGATTGTGGCGCGGAAAAACCGGAATGAAAGTGTCGGGTGCGGCGAAAAGTGCGCCGCTGCGCTTTGTCACCGAAGATGGCTTTGTAATCTGGGTCGGTCGCAACAGCCGCCAAAACGAAATCGTCACGTTTGATAAAGGCAGCCCGTATGATACATGGCTGCACGCGCGCGGCGTACCCGGTTCGCATGTGATCGTCAAGAATGAAGGTCGCCCGATCCCTGAACATGTTTTGAGCGCGGCGGCTTCGCTTGCGGCGTATTACAGTGCCAGCCGGGGTGAAGGTCGCGTGACTATCGACATCACCGAAAGGCGCAGCGTCCGTAAGATCAAAGGTGCGGCGGCAGGGATGGTGACGTATCGTGATGAGGTGACACGATCCGCTGTCCCACAGAACGAGCATGATCTTGGACTCAAATCAAATAAAGGATGAGATTTTATGAGCGCACAACCCCCTATTCCTCCGGTTGGCAAACCTGTCAAACTGAGCGCGTATGATCCCGGCATCAATGGCGGGAATAACAAGGATGCTGCGGCGCAAGAATTGAAGCAGTATCAGACCCGCCTTGCCGACCTCCAAGAAATGCTGTATGCACAGGGAAAACACGCGCTGCTGGTTGTGCTGCAAGGGATGGACACGAGCGGTAAGGACGGTACGATCAAGAGTGTTTTCGAGAGCGTGAACCCAATTGGTATGCGCATTGCAGCCTTCAAAGCGCCGACGTCAACCGAGCTTTCTTATGATTTTCTGTGGCGCATTCATCAGCAAGTGCCGCCCAAGGGCTATATTGGCATCTTCAACCGCAGCCATTACGAGGATGTATTGGTCGTGCGGGTGAATTCGCTTGTGCCGCGAGAGATTTGGGAGAAACGCTACCAGCAGATCAACGACTTTGAACGCTTGCTGACCGAAAGCGGTACGGTTGTCCTCAAGTTCTTTCTACACATCAGCAAAGAAGAGCAAAAAGAACGCTTGTTAGCACGGCTGAACGATCCGCAAAAGCGCTGGAAATTCTCGATGGGTGATTTGCCCGTGCGTGATCGCTGGGATGATTACATGCACGCCTATGAAGATGCGATCACGCGCTGCAACACGGAATACGCGCCTTGGCACATCGTTCCGGCGAACCGGAAATGGTATCGCAATCTGGTGATCACGCGGACGATTGTCGAGGCGTTGGAAAAACTCAATCTGCGGTTTCCGGAAGCAGCGGCAGGCTTGGAGAACGTGGTTATTCCGGATTAGCGTTGAGCGCGCGGTACGCGGCTTCGAGCACGCGATTGACCGGAATTTCGCGCACACAGGGGTGATAAGCAGGGTTGTCGCTGCCCCAATCGAGGACGCGGCATGGACGGCATCCGATGTCCGAAAACAGGATCGGGTGACGGATCGGGTCGCCCCATGTGCCGAACTCGACCGGATCAGCAGCGCCGTACAAGGTCACAGTTGGCGTGCCGACTGCCGCTGCAATATGCATGGGTCCGCTGTCAACGCCAAGCACGATGCGGGCGCGGCTGTAGAGCGCGGCAAGTCCGCCGATATTCGTTTCGCCCACCACACTTACAGCGGCTTGGTTCATCTTCGCTTGAATCGACTGCACAAGATCGCGTTCCTGATCGCCACCCGTAAAGACGACGATGGTTTCAAGCTGTTTCGACAGCGAATCCGCGACAGATGCCCATTTTTCGGCTTCCCACCGCTTGACCCATGCCCCCGCGCCCGGGTGGATGGCGATGATTGACTTGTCATCGCTGACCGCGCGCGCATACAGTTGATCGTCGATCTGACCACGATCCGCTTCTGAGACATTAAACCGGAGCGGTAGGTTTTCCATCGGGTTTTCGATCCAATCAGGGCGATTGGCAAACTCGGCGGCTAGCCGTGCGTTTTGTATGACGACATGCTCATCACGGCGCGGAATCGCATGGGTAAGGAACGGTTTCACATCCGGGTGATCGTACCCGATCCGCTGTGGAATACCCGCGAAAGAGGCGATCATCGCGCCCCACCAATGATCCGGGCGGAGGATCAGCGCGGCGTGATAGCCAATTCTATGCAGTTTTCTGGCAGAACGGATCGCTAGTTGATACGGAGCAAGCGTTGTGGTCGATCCACCGCGCTTAAAACCGGGAAACGAAAGCGTCAGCACGTAATCGACCGCATCCACATATGCCAGCACCTCGGCTGACCATTCACCGACGAGGGCGTGAATCTCGGCTGTGGGATACGCGCGCCGCAGCGCTTCAAGTGCGGGCGTGGCAAGCAGCACATCACCCAAATGATCTGGTCGAATCACAAGGATGCGCATGCCAGACGAAGGGCTGATCCTACGCACGGGTACACGCGCCGCTGTCCGCAGAAGAATCCGTCGGATGCCGTGCTTAAGCGGAGTGCTGTGAAAGGCTTCCGCCATACCCCGATTGCGTAGGATGAGCGTCTCTCTATCCAAGACCGATCTCCCGATAAATACCGACCAGTACCGGCGTGAGCGCGCGCCAATCGTATTCTTGTTCTGCCAACTGCTGAAGTGCTGCGCCCATTTGATCGCGTTCGTCCGTGCTGTCGAGTAGGCGTGCGATATTCGAAGCTTGCGTCTCGGCGTCGTCAGCGAGGCAAAGCGCTTGACGCACGCGACTACTTAAGCCAGAGGCAGCGATTGTCGTGGCAACAATCGCGCATCGAGACGCCATCGCTTCGAGCAGTTTTAGGCGTGTTCCGCTGCCCATGCGCAGCGGAGCGACATAAATACTTGCCGCGTGCAGATAGGGTTGGACGTGTGGAACCCAACCGGTGATCTCGATGTTGGATTTCGTGCGGAGCACATCCAACTGCGCGTGTGGTTTCTGCCCGACGATATAGAGTTTTACATCAGGGTGATGTGACTGCACGCGCGGAAGCACTTCGCCTGTGAACCAGAGCATCGCATCGACATTCGGGCGGTAATCCATTTTGCCCGTGAACACCAACACCTGATCACCCAAATCGAGTTTTTGCGGATGTTCAGCATATGCGCGCGTGTCGATACCGCTGGCGAGAATATGAATCGGTTTGCTGCCCGCACATTCGCGCATTGCGGCGGCGTCTTCGGCGGATACTGCGATTACCGCATCGGCACATTGGCAGATCAGATGCTCGAAGCGCCCGATGCGCACCGCTTGAATCTGCGAGTAGACCGCCATCGGCAGCCGTTTGACATCGCGTTTTTCCACTGCTGCGATAATACGCTGGAGCGCGGCTTCGGCATTGAACGAATCGTAGATCAGCGCGGCGCGAGTGAGCTTCTGATCTTTCAGTTCGCGCACGAAGGGCAGGTAGATCGCCATTTCGATGCCTTCAAACTGAATGACATCGAAGTCCTGATCTTGAATCAGGCTGCGGAGACGTTCGCGCATGTCAGGGCTGTCAAGCCGTCCAGCGATATCCGGGCGGGTGCTGAATGCCAAATCACGCAGACGATCCGATTTGCTCCGTGCGGGCATTGGGATGGTTTCGATACGCTGGGTGATCGCTTGGAGCGGCGCATATTTTGCCGGATTCGTTTCTTCGACGAAGCACAGGAGCGTGACTTCATGCCCGTGCTGATGCAGCCCGTGTATGATTCCGCTCACACGCAGAGCGCCGCCCTGCTGCGCTGGATAGGGGGGACTAGACGTAACGATGAGAACACGCATGATTAAGAGACAACTCTGTTGTAAACCGATAAGGCGATCCGCGCTGTGCGTTCCCATGTGAACTGCGCAGCGCGTGTAAGTCCGCGCTGACGCATATCCATTCGCCATGCTGAATCACTGAGCGCTTTATGAATCGCTTCAGCGATCATGGATGGCTGATCGGGGTCGACCAACAGCCCGACATCACCGACAACTTCCGGGAGTGATGAGCGATTGCTCACGATAGGGATAGTCCCGCAAGCCATCGCTTCGAGCGGCGGCAATCCAAAACCCTCGTAATGGGATGGTAGGACGAGCGCCAACGCACCATTATAGACGGCGGGCAAGTCATCACGAGAGATGTTTTCGCGCCAAATCAGATGATTTTCGACACCAATTTCGCGTACTGACTCCATGAGTTCCTCGTAATGCCAGCCGGGTTTTCCGACCAGCACAAGCGGCGGCAAATCCTGCACCCGATCGAGCAGTTCACGATAGGCTGTCACCAACCCAACGATGTTCTTTCTCGGCTCAATCGTGCCGACATAGAGAACATACTCAGATGGGAGATTGTGGGCATGGCGCACGGTTGCGATCTGATCCGCGGGAAGCGGGCGATACATACTGTCTACGCCGCAGTGCTGAACCGTGATCTTGTTCTCCGCGACATCAAGCAGACGGATCATATCTGCTTTTGTTGCTTCGCTGATCGCCAACACATGATCCGCTTTTGCCACTGCTGCACGAATCTGATCGCTATAATACCGCTTTGTATCCGCCGTGATGTATTGAGGAAAAAGCAGGAATGTCAGATCATGAATCGTGATGACATGCCGCCGCGCTCCCCAGTATGGCGGAATGAAATCAGTCGTATGCAGCACATCCAACCGGAAGCGCGACAATTCGACCGACCACGCCAGCCGCTCAATCCGATGATGTGACGGAGTCCACAAGTTGGCACGGCGAAACCGCGTTGTAACCGTGTCACTTGCTTTTCGGCTGTGAAAGATGGTATAGCGGTTGTCGTGATCAAGCGCTTCGAGCGCCTTCACGCTTTCGCGGATGTAGGTGCTGATGCCGCCAATGCGGTAGTAGGTGAGTCGTGCGTCGAATCCAATATGCATAGGCGAGGAGTATAAACGCCCTTCGCTTGGCTTGTCTAGAGGCATCACAACCAGCGCGAAATCAGCGTATCGAGTGCGCCGCTGTCGCGGAGGTCTTCCAGCGCGGCGGTGATCATGACCGCTTGCGATGGTCGATCAATGCGGAGCGCAATCACATACGGGATCGAGAGCACGATGCGCGGCGTGTGCGCGTCCCATTCTGGATGCTCGTGCAGGTATTGACGTAAAGCGACTGTATCGACAAGCGCGGCATCGGCTTGACCCAAGCGCACCGCGTCCAGCGCATAGGCGGTGTACTGGTAGGGCATTCGGGTGAAGGGAAGGATGCGCCGCGCCCAAATATCGGCTTCGCTGTGTGCGCTTGACCCGAATTCGTAGGCAAGCTGCCGCCCGGATACATCCGACATTTGCGAAATAGCACTGGAACGGGATGTAACCAGTGCGATCCCCGCATCAAAATACGAAGGCGTGTACAGAACACGATTCGTGCGCGTTGGATCACGGGGGACAGCCGCAATCAGCACATCAATCTGATCGGCATACAGCGCATCGTACAGCCCATCATAACCGAGCGGTACGAAGCGCACAGGCAGTCCGATCTGTGATGCCAGCGCATTCGCCAGATCAATATCAATGCCGACCAGCGTATCATTCACGTAAGCGGCGAACGGCGCATGACTCGCATCGACGCCGACGCGGATTTCACCGAGCGGGAATGTCTCCCACACGGTCACAGGGGTAGGGATGCGCGGGAATGCGACGAGCGGGAGCAGTGCCCCCACAATCCACCACATCCACGTAAACGGGAGCAGTGCGACTATTCGACGGGTGGTGGCAGCCATAACGTTTCTGACTGCGCGAAGTCGCGCGCATACGAGCGGAGCGCGTAATAAATCGGCTTCCGCTGGAAATCGACATTGACCAACGTGAAATAATCCGGGTAGTTGAACGTTGGTGCGGGAAAACGAAATACCCACACGCACATGGTTTCGAGCCAATCCCACGATTCAGCGATCTCGAATGCGCGGATCGTCTCCGCAATTCGGTTTGGCGGCGAAACCGCATTTGTCCAGCGCGGGCTGTCATTCCAGCCAGTCTCGGTGATGTAAGCAGGTGTACCGGAATCGCCGTAGCGGATCATGATCTCCCGGAGCAGTTCCGCACGGCGGAAATTCAGCGTCTCGGCGGTTGGTGGGTGATCTGCCGGATGAATGAAACCGTAAGTATGGATAGCCAGCGCATCGAAGTAGTCTGCAGCACCATTTTCGTAGAGCGCTTCAAGATACAGGAGATCGTTTAGTCCATTCGGGCTGCCGAGCGGTTCGAGCGTTGGCGCAAGCGGCGCTGCCATCACAACCGCGTTCGGGTTGGCACGTTTGACTGCGGGATAGACCACTTGGAGCAGTTCCACATAACGAATCGGATCGACGGCTTGAAAGCCCCACTCAAAGGCGAGGTTGGGTTCGTTCCAGATGATGAAGTGATCGATCACGCCCGCGTAGCGGGATGCGAATTCGGAAGCGAATTCGGCGAAATCTGCATAGAATTCGGGAGTCAGAGTGTTTTGAGTGCTGGTGTGTTCTTGATCGGTCGGATGTGCCCAATCCGGCACGATTCCTAATCGGGCAATCACGCGCAAACCTTGATTCTGTGTATGCCGCACAATGCGATCAACACTTGCCCAGTTGTACTGATCGCGTGATGATTCAACGTATGCCCAAGGAAAAAACTCGACAATAGTCGCTGCGCCCATTTCGCGGACGTACCGGAGCGATTGAGCGATTTTCCATTCATCAACTTCGTCAATCAAGCGAGTGTGGACACACACCTGCGGTCGCACGGTTTCGACAGTATGTGCTTCTCCAAGCAGTGCGCGTGGGGGCGGAGGAAGGAGCGACGATAAGATCGTGAGCAGCAACCCCAATCGTGCTGTCCACTGGAGCAGTGCTTTTGCGCGGAAATGTCGAGAACGGATGCGCACGCTGTCATTCCTAACAACCTCTTTGGGTCATGATTATACATGAGTAGAAATCTATATGTTCTTTGGTGAACATTATGGTTCTACACTTCAGAATTGATGGACAATATTCTTCAGACCAAAGTTCCGCATGGTGACGCGATGATTGCCGCGCTGCAACTTAGAAACCAAAGCGATCTTGGAATGCTGCAACAGGAACTTACCCCCGAACGCCGGGTGGATGCCTTAATCGAACTCGCGGAGCAGATCGAACGTGATGAGGGGGACAGCCGACTCTCATACGATTCCTTGTCTGAAGCGGAAAAGACAGCCGAAAACGCTGACTATAAGCGAGGTCTGCTGGATGCGCGAACCGCGTTGGCGGCGTGGCACTTCAAGCGCGCCGAGTTCGCGCCTGCGATCACTTTCGCCAAATCAGCGCATATGCTGGCGCTTGAATATGGCGACCCGCTTCAACAATACCAAGCGCTGAACACGCTCGCCAAGATTTACGGCATGATCGGTGATTACGCCGAAGCGCTTGAACTGCTCACTCAGTTTTTCAGACTGGGTGGCGATGGCATGCGCGCTTACGCTCCAATCGTGAGAGCGAATATTGGCGCGATTTACATCCGAATGGAGCAGTGGGATCGCGCGCTTGACGAAAGCGTTGCGGCATTAGAAACAACCAATGTGATGCCAGAAGCCGAGCGCCAGCGGCATACCCTCAATGTCTATGACAACATCACCTACATTCATTTGAAGCGAGGCGATCCACAAGCGGCGAAGCGGAGTGCAGAAGCAGGGATCGCATATTGCAAGTCCGTAGGCGTGCCCGTTCAGAATGCGCTGCTGCTGATGCTTGGAAAAGCCTATCAACAGCTTGGCGACTACGCGATAGAGCACATGAATTGATGCAGCGCGCTCGAACGACGAGCACGGGTATGCAAGGCGATCTGTGGAAGGGGTTGCTCAACCTACATCTTGGCATCCTCTATTTCGAACGAGGGAATGCTGCGCAAGCCCACACCCATTTGCATACGGCGTTGAGGCTGTTTGAATCGCTGGGGACGCGTTCTGAGATCGCTCAAACGCATGAACAGCTTTACTTGTTGGCAAAACAACAAGGTGCGTTTGAAACAGCACTTCAGCACTTTGAAGCGTATCATGCCGCCCGCGAGTCGCTGTTCAATGATCAAGCTGATGCACGGCTGAAGACGATACAATCCCTTCATGATCTCCAAACTGCCCGCCTAGAACGGGAAACCGCCATCCATCGCGGGGAAGCGCTGCGTCGAAAACTTGAAGAACATGAACAGATCATCGCGGACTTGGACGCGTATGCACACCATGTTGCCCATGATTTGAAAAATCCACTGAGCTTGATCAAAGCAAGCAGCGAACTCCTGATGCAAAACCCCGCCGATTTTGATCACGCTCAGATAGAAAGCTTAAACAATATTCTGTTCTCGGCATCATCCAAAGCAGTTCAAATCGTCGATACCCTACTTGAAGTCGCGCGCTTGCGCCGCCAAGAGTTTGCGCCAAAACCCGTTGATATGTACGGTGTGATCGAAGAGGTGCGGTCGCGGCTCGCCGAGACAATCCAAACGCGCGGCGCACTGATCGAAGTACGCCACCTACCGCCTGCGCTGGCGAATGCGCATTGGTTGGAGGAAGTGTGGGTGAACCTGATAAGCAACGCCGTCAAATACGGCGGCAACCCGCCGGTCATCCGTGTAAGCGGCGTCATTGAGGGCGCATTCGTGCGCTACACGATCCGCGATAACGGAGATGGCATCACGGCTGCCGAGCAGCGGCGGCTGTTCACCTCGTTTTCGCGGCTGGAACGTCACAAAGACAGCGCAGATGGTTATGGGCTGGGGCTTCACATCGTGAAAACGATCATTAACAAGCTCGGCGGACGTGTGTGGATTGAAAGCGAAGGCGTTTATGGGAAAGGCACAGCATTTCACTTCACGCTGCGCGCTGTTCAAACGTGACCCTACACAACCTATTTTTCTAGCAAGAAATGAAACCGCCCATTCATGTGAATGGGCGGTTTTGATGCCCCCAGCAGAAATCGAATCTGCGCCTTCGCCTCCGGAGGGCGACGCTCTATCCGCTGAGCTATGGGGGCGAATAGACAAAGTGAAGTATAACAGGAAGTTGGTACTGAATCAAGAGACGTAGGGTAATCGATGGGCGTTAGCCCTAGAAAATCCTCCGTAGATCGGGTAATGTGCTGTGATGATCGTTCACAGAACAGCCGATTGATGGGTATGTTACGTTTGCATTTAGGCGCAATTCGCAGCGTTCTGTCGTTTACCTGCGCCGCTCTCGTCGTAGGCGGGTGCAGTGGGTTAGGGGGTTCACAGAATCCCGAAGTGGCAGCGACCGAGCAGAATATCAGTTTAGCCGCTGAAGGCACAGCGCTCCGTGATGCGCTGAATCGGCAGAGTGTTGATACTGCTGCCACAGCCGCCGCCGCCGAAACCTACATTTTGGAGCGTGAGAGCATCAATGCTCAGCTTCTCGCAACCCTGCGTGCAGTGATCCCACCGACGCAGCAAGTGGTTCAAGGTGCAGGAGCGGGCACGCCGAGCCTGAACACACAGCCGGAATTACCGGGTTTGGCTGGCGCAGGCACGCCAGTTCCACCTAGCGGGGACGTCGAGACGGTGGGTAGTGCCAGCGGAACACAGTACACGGCGATTGCAACCGCCGGCGGCGTGAACAACGGAGATGGATGTGCAGTCGGAGTCCGTAACACCTTTTCGACATCGGATGCTGAGATTTACCTGACTATGCGCGCTTTCAATGTTCGTGCAGGCACGATTATGAGCGCCGTGTGGAGTCTCGATGGCACGGTGATGTATGATGATTTTTCGTTTTCCGTTGCCGCAGATGATGACGATTTCTGTGTCTGGTTCTCGATTGATCCCGCAACCGTCGCATTCACGCCGGGAACTTGGACAGCCCAGTTTTTCGCCAATGGGACGCCTATTGAACCCGCCGCCCAGTTCACGATAACAGGTTGAATCGAAGCGTTGGTGAACAGCGCCGCCTGATGATAGGATGGAACAGCGTGATTATCTCCCCAATAGATAAGGGACTGCCGTGAAGCGGCTCATTCTCGCGTTCGTCATCATCGGTTCAGCGCTGTTGATCCCAGCGGTATCGGCACAGGAAACTGCCACGCCTACCCCGCGCCCCGGCTCCAGCTACGTCATTTTTGACGATATTTATGTGCGAGGCGGTCCGGGAGAATCCTATCAACCCGTTGGAGCGCTTCAGGCAGGGGTTCTGCTGCGCCCTGTCAGCCGGAGTGTTGACGGGAATTGGATTTTGATCGCTTACAACCGGGGATTCGGATGGGTTCGCCGTGATCTTGCGGTATGGGGACTCGATGTTGATGCGCTGCCGATCATCGAAGAAACGGATTTGACCCCCACAGCGCCGCCCGGTGACGCAACTGCGACATTCTTCTTGCCAACGGCGACGCCAACCGGAAACTGGGTGAATACAGGCGGACTGGGCGCTTTTATGCGCACGGGACCCGGGCTGCATTACGCGATTTATGGTGAAATTGACGATGGCACAAGTGTTGACCCTGTAGGGCGCAGCGAAGACGCAACATGGATTTTGCTTCGCCGCACGGGTGGTTTCGCTTGGATCAACCGCGCCTTGGTGTCGTGGGCAGTCGATCTTGAGCCTCTGCCCATTTTGCGGATCAACGCGCTGACCCCGTCTGCCACCTTTACCGGTACGCTCACACCGTCAGCAACCCTGACTCCGACTGAAACCGCCACCAGCACGGCAACCGCGACGATCACCCTGTCTCCTACTGCCAGTGATACTTCAACGGCGACTCTGACGCTCACGCCGACGGTGACTTCAAGTGCGACCTCGCCCCTGACCGCAACCTTGACGATCACACCGACCGCAACACAGACGTCTACGTTCACGCCTTCACCTACGGATACCGTTACTCCGTCGCTTACGCCCAGCCGAACGAATACGGCTGTTCCAACCGAAACGCCGTTGCTGACCGTGACGCCGAGTCCGTCCCCAACTCCATCAGATACAAGCGCTCCTACGCTTGTCGCGCAGGCGGTTGTCCCAACGGATACGCCTCCGCCAACGGAAACGGCTGCGCTTACGCCAGTGAGTGCAACGGTGACTGCAAGCTTGACCGAGACACCGCGCCCAACGCTGACCTTCACCCCCAGCGTGACCCCATCACTGACGGCAAGTGCGACGTTCACTTACACCGCGACGATTACGGCGATGCCCCCGACAAGCACAATAGACACCGGCTTTTTGCTCACAGGTACGGCGATCATGGTGGAAGTGCATCGCCGTGAAACGGCAACTGCGCTCCTGCTGCCGACCGCAACACCAACCGAAGCATTGTTATCGCTTGGGGCGATGAACAGCACCGGTACGGCGATCTTCGATGAGATCAACCGGCGTGCGACGGAAACGAGCGCTGCCGCAGTGCCATCACCAACCGTTGAAGGTACTGCGATTGCCGCCGTTCCTCAAGGCGTGGAATCATCCTCGAATACCGCTATCATCAGTGAATCGGCGGGCGGTATCGCGCCGGAGCTTCTGGTAGGCGGTGGCGTACTGCTGCTGGTGATTGGGTACGCCGGGTTGTACTGGCGCGGTGCGTCTGGTGTTGAACGTTATGCAGGCGGTTTTGTGATCGACCGCTGCCCGACGTGCGGACATGGCACACTGCATTTAGAAACGACGGTGACGCGCTCATTGGGTATCGCACGCGCACGGTATACCGTGCGGTGCAGTGAGTGTCGTTCGGTGCTGCGTGGAGCAGGTGTACGGCGCTGGCGTTACGCCGTTGATCGGGTGGAAAACCCAAGCCTTTACGAGCGCTACAATAACAAAATCATCGAAGAAAGCGAACTCGCGCGGCTGACACCCGGCGTAGGTGTGACGCAATCGCCACATGTTCGACCACCTACGTACATCGATTCCGAGGACGAGGACACGCCAAGATGATGGCTGCCAGTAATCGGCGATTCCCTTCCATTTATCGTTATCGTGAGATCAGTTTCGAGTGAGGTTTATGAAGTCGTTTCGTCTTGTATTGACGGCTGGACTCCTTTTGCTTGCCTCGGCGTGTCGCCCGGGCAGTAGTACATTTTCCGTAGCGCTGCCTGCAACTCAGGGTGATGCCGCGCAAATCGAACGCTCCGGTGATTCATCCCGAATTGTCTTCACAAGTGTGCAGGGAGATTTTCCGTTTCAGGAAGGCACACCTGAATCGCCCGTCGGCTTTTTTGACCGGCTCGGCGTGACATCCACTCCCACGCCGACACTCCGCTACACCTATACGCCGAGCGCCACTGCGACATGGACGTTGTTCCCAACGAATACGCTGCGCCCCTCCGCGACCCCAACCAGCACCCCCACCGCAACGAATACGCTGCCGCCCGCTACACCCATCGCTAACGCGCTGCTTGCCGCGATAACCGATCCTTTGGGGACACCGCTCCCCACATGGACACCGCCGCCGCCGAATCCTGCTGCTCAAATCGTGGATCATTATGTGTTCTCGCGCCCGATAGCGGATGGCGCAACCAACTGGGTGGATCGCACCTATCCGTATGGCAGCACAGCGGGCGGACGATTAGAGATTCATCATGGGGTCGAATTCGTGAATCCGGGCGGCACGCCGATCCTTGCGGTCGAAGCAGGAACGGTATTCTACGCGGGGGATGACACCTCCACGATCTTTGGACCGTACCCGAATTACTATGGGCATGTAGTCGTGATCCAGCACGCAGTTACAGCGCCGGACGGACGTCCTGTTTACTCGCTGTATGGTCATATGGATCGGTTTGAGGTGCAGACAGGGCAGGCGGTCAATCGTGGTCAGCAGCTCGGCACAGTGGGGGCAACCGGAATTGCGATGGGACCTCACCTGCATTTTGAAGTGCGTGTCGGTGACCCCTACAATTTCGGCGCGACTCGCAATCCTGAGCTGTGGATTCGTCCGTACCCAACGTATGGAACTCTAGCGGGGCGTACACTCGATGCTGCGGGGAATCGCTTGTACGACGTAACTATCCGTGCGCAATCAGCGCGGATCACACGCTATGCGTTTAGCTATGCAGGTGATGAAGTCAATCCGGACAGCGTGTTTGGCGAACATTACACACTAGGCGATCTTCCGGCGGATTACTACGAGATCAGCGTGACGGCGAACGGTCGTGTGCGATTCCGTCAAGTGATATACGTGTATCCGAACCGCACGACTTGGCTGGATATCCAGCTTAACAACTAAGCAGCAAAAGGGCGCGACAATAACAAGGTCGCGCCCTTTTTTGTGATGCTTACATATTGTAAATGCGGAATGTCACGATCAACGTGGTATCGCTGACGCCATCGACGCGCATTACGCCGTGTGCGCCGTCCGCCGTGATGATTCCGATCAACGTCCCTACATTGAGTTCGGTACGCGGGATGCTGTCGCGGTTGATCGTTGCCGGGTTAATTAAGTCCCAGTGAATCTGGTTGATGTCCGTGCCCGGCAAGATTCCCAACTTTGCGCCGAACAGGGCATCAAGCTCAATCGCGCCGTCGGCGTTCCAGTTTGCATCACCCTGCACGGCATCGCCTTCAAGATCAATCGTATCGCCAAGATTGAGCGTTTGTGTTGCTGATCGGCGCGTCGTCCGGTCAACGGTATAGCTGAAAGTGAACGTGTTATTTCCTTCGCCTTGCGCGCCTTCAAATACCTGATTCTGCGCATCGGCAAATACACTCGCTGAGTAGAAACCTGTGTTCGTGAGTGTGCCGGTCATGTTGGCGACAAACGATTGACCGGGGGAGAGCGGCGGCACAATCGTGCTAACGACGATATTGTTCGGCGCAAGCTGCGCAGATACAACAAACTGTCCGGTTATCGTAATACCCGCGTTGCGCACCGTGACGGCGAGATTAAACGGCTGACTGGGGATGATCGGCGTCGGAATGGCGGTCACGCTGTCGATCACAATATCCGGTTCGGGAGAAGGCGTGAATGTTGCGGTCGCCGGGAGCGGTGTCGCGGTCGGCGGCGGTGCGAGGATCGGTACGGTTGATAGATCGCCGGTTACTTCAAGTAGATACGTCGCCAGCCAACCCTGTTCACCTTGAAAATCAATGATCACCCACGATTCATCGTTGAGTGTGCCGATCACTTGAGCGATATCGTCCCGACGAAGCTGACCGATCACATCATAGCTTATGCTCGGACCGCGCCGAACATTCTGGACTTCGCTGTTGATCGTGATGAAAACGCCTTCAGGGGTTGGCATGCCGCTGACAATCGTTGTTTCGTCTGGCGGGAGCCGCACACCACCCGAATAGCGCGCCAGCGCTTCCGGTGCGCCGTAAATCCCCAACCGGACAATCGTCACGCTGGTGGTTAGGTCACCATCGCTCAGTGTGATGGGTGAGTAAGTTCCCTGAACACCCTCATAGTTCTCGATCACGAGGGCTTCTTCACGGATACTTCCCGGCTGACTTGTGGCAATCGCGATCAAATGCACAGCGTCAAAGGCTGCCGCCGCAGTCGAGTTCGGAAGTTCCCCAAATGCACGGATATAGGCGTTCAAGAAATTCACGCTGGCAGTGTCCGTGCGCGCGAATGTCCATGCTGCTGCGCCGATAACGCCTTCAAGCTGATCAGGTGGCACGAACGCGCGGAAGTTGGCGTTATCCAATTCATTGTACGCGAACAACCCTTCCCACCCGGCAGCGCGCAGATCACGATACAGCACGCCCGCTTGTGACGGACTGCCGAAGACGACCAACACAGCGCTGTTTGCTTGAACAAGCTGCGTGCCGAGCTGCTCTAATTGAGCGGGATCAGTTAACATGGCTGATCCGGTCGGGACGCTGAGCGACTCGGCAGCGGCGCGGAACGTGATGGCATCGGCTTCGCTTGCGGCGTCAAGCTGCACGACGATAATCTGCGTAAAACCGAATTCGTTGATGATATGACTCGCCAATGCTTGTGCTTGGACGACACTAGCGGCGCGCGTGCGCACGAGGAAATTGCCTGTATCCTCCGCGAGGAGCAGATCGTCGGTTGCAGCCGTAAATACGGGGACGTTCATCGTTTGTAGAAGTGCGAGATTGTTGCGGATTTCGCCCGCGTTTTCCGGTCCGATCACCGCGACGACTCCGCGCGCACTCAGCGTGGCGACGGCGGCTTCAAAGCGCGTCCCTTGATCGGTCGGTTCGACGACAATTTCGATTCGATAATTGACGCCGTCCGCTCCAAGAATACCACCCGCATCGTTGATCTGGTCGGCAGCGAGCTGTGAGCCGTGTGCTGATGCGCTCGTCTCCTCGTCCAACACGCCGATCAGCAGTGCCGCTTGTTCTTGACTTTGCACAGCAGCCCATCCGATCAGCAGAACGGTGAGGATGAGCGCAAACAGGGGTCCTGTTCGTCTAGCGTTCATTTCCTATTCTCCATTAATCTGGGCGATTACAATGAAACTAGATTTATCGCACACGCCTTTATCGTAGCTTAGTTCAAGATCAACGGTACGCCCCATTCTACCCATCTCTTGATTTTCCCCGTGCCCGCGCCTATACTTCGCCAGTATTCCACCAGTTTGAAACAACAGAACGGTATCGGGACGCGAATGGCTGAACCAACCTATCTGACACCAGAAGGGGCGGAAGAACTTCGCCGTGAACTGGATAACCTCATCAACGTGCGCCGCCCAGACTTGGCGCGGAAGCTTGCGGAAGCGGTTGCGCAAGGCGACCTGAAAGAGAATGCCGATTATCATGATGCCAAGGAACAGCAGGCATTCACCGAGGGACGCATTCAATACCTTGAGAACATCCTGCGGTCAGCGGTCATCATCCAAAGTGATGGCAAGACCGATGTGGTACAGATCGGATCTCAAGTGACGATCCGCGAAGAGGGCAGCGACGACGACGAAGTCTACAACATCGTCGGCGCGGCGGAAGCTAATCCGGCTGAAGGAAAAATCTCCAATCAAAGCCCGATTGGCGCGGCGCTGCTCGGTCGCAAAAAGGGCGATAAGGTGCGGGTCAAAACGCCGAATGGTGAAATCGTTTTCAAGGTGAAGACGATTAAGTAACTCGCCGCAGTCAAAACACACAATAATAAAACACCCCCTCGCCTGAGGGGGTGTTTTGATTTACGGTTTGAAGTCTGCTGTACCGCCAAACGGATCATCATCCGGCGGTGGCACGGGCGGGCGCGGCGGCGGTGAACTCGGCGCGCCGAAAGCACCCACGCGTGGAGCGGCGGGCGGAGGCTGCTGCGGAATCGTTGTAGGAGCGGGCGGAAGGGTAGTCGGTGCAGGTGGCGTCATCGGGCGCGCCTGCGGTTGTGGTTGAGCCGTCACAGCGGGGGACGGTGGGAGCGGCGCATAAGGGTTCGGCTGTGCGGTCACAGGGGCAGCAGGTGGCGCTTTGCTGACCACAGGTGCGCTAACAGGAACAGCTGTGCCACCGGCGGCATCTGTCTTCCAAGCAGCCAATTCGATGGTTATGCGCTGGAAGTAGCTGTTCGTGGGGAGCGCTCCCGTACCATATTCGAAATCGGCGACGCGCGCTTGTAAGCGCAGCGACAGCGTTTCGAGCACCATTGTTTCACCCGGCTTGACGAGCACAAGTTCGCCGCGTGAAGCGAGGGTTGCCCGCAGTGCCGCGTCGTTAAACGCGTGCTCTGTCACCAACACTTTGGTGATTGTCCTCGAATAGTCGTCTTTATCGAACAACCAGATTTCGATCGCGGTGAATTTGTCGTGATCAGTACCGATGCTTTCCGAACCTGTCACGCCGCACTCACCGAGAAATGCACCGGATGCGGTCTCGATGCTGTACGAATAGTCGTATTCACCCATACCAATCGAGAAGGTCGAGACGCGCTGGAACAGCGGTGCACCCAAGTTCGATGCGGCAAAGTCCGTTCTCATCGTGGCTTCGGCGGAGCGCTGGGCAGCCATCGCCGTGCGCATTTTGGCGACATCCTCACTGACTTTTTCGCCGCGAAGCCGTTTCATCATCGGTTCAACCAAGTTAGGCTGGATCAAAATCCCGTAGATCAGCACGAAGATTGTGAACAAAATGATGAAGACGATTGGGATAAGCAGCCAAGGGATCAGGTTGTCACCCAGATTATTCAACTGCGGTGCGGAGGGCGCGGTATTCTGTGCTTGTTCCGCGAGCGGCAGAAGTGCTTCGAGCCGTTGGAATGTCGTTCCATCGGTTGTTGTGCTGAGCAGACGGTTGACCGTGCCAAGCGGATCATCAATGTCATCCAGCCGATCGATCATGTCCGCGTCGATATCTCGATCACGTGCCGCATACCGATCTGCCAGCATCAGAACCCACTGATCCTGCCAACTTTGGTGCAGGGTACGCGGGTCACCGTCAAAATAAATGACCGGACGCAGGGCATAGGCAACGATCAGCCCAATGAAAAACCCAAACAGCAGCGTTCCGATCAACTTCAGTGACGGCATGTATGGTTTAAGGACGATCACATACAAGCCGTTATATGTGTCTCGCAGCCACTTCATCATGGTGGAGCGCCTTTTCCCCTAAGAAGCGCAAATGTCTTTCTATAGTACACAGGATGTTTGCAGAAAAGCAAACTATCGGGAACAAATAGGATGGGAAAAACGTCGGGGCGGTAACTTCCGCCCCGATTCTTATCCATCAAACCGCTTCAGTATCGACATGCGGAAGCGATGCGATCCTCACCGTTTTGTTGCAGTTAGTACACTGCGCAGTCGCGCGGTTGTTTTCGACCAGCAGTCCGCCGCAGTGTGGGCATGGCTGCGGGAGCGGTTTCTTCCAACTCGTAAACTCGCAGTCTGGATAGCGGGAACAACCATAAAACGTGCGCCCACGACGGGTTTGGCGGCGGGTGATCTCCCCGTGATGGTCTTTCCCGCAGACCGGGCACTCAATCCCCAACCGATCCAGCCAAGGTTCTGTGTGGCGGCAGGTAGGGTAGTCTGAACAGCCGATGAACTTGCCAAACCGTCCGTAACGGATTACGAGCGGTTTCCCGCACAGTGGACACTCACGCCCGATGTATTCGACCTGTTCAATTGGCGTGATCGTCTCTTGGGCGTGGCGTAGGCGCAATTCAAACGGCGCGTAAAAATCCCCAAGCATCGGACGCCACTCGACGCTGCCTTCCGAGACTTCGTCAAGCTGTTCTTCCATGCGTGCCGTGAACTGATAATCCATCACGTCAGGGAAGTACGAGACCAGCAGATCATTGACGATGCGCCCGGTTTCGGTCGGCGTCAAGCGCCCTTGTTTCTTTTCGACATATTCCCGATCTTGAATGACCGACACAATCGGCGCATACGTGCTGGGACGCCCGATTCCTAATTCTTCCAAGGTGCGCACGATGCTGGCTTCGGTGTAACGCGGCGGGGGCTGCGTAAAATGCTGTTCGGGAAGAAGCGTCATCAGGTCGAGATGTTCCCCGATTTGCATTTCTGGCAGGATGCGCCCGTCATCCTCGTCAACGGCGAGGTCTTCATCGCGGGTGTCTTCATAAAGTGCGAGGAAACCGGCGAATTTGAGTGTGCTGCCGTTTACGCGGAAGTGATAGGGCATATCCGCGTCGGTCAATCCAGCGTCAATGTCGAGCCGCAGCGTGTTGTAGAGCGCTATCGCCATTTGACTGCTGACAAAACGTTGCCAGATCAGGTTGTAGAGCTTGTACTGATCGTTCGTGAGCGATTTGCGGATCGATTCAGGCGTACGCATGACCGCAGTGGGGCGGATCGCTTCGTGCGCTTCCTGTGCGCCTTTCGCCTTTGTGCGGTAGATCGGTGCTTTCGGCGGCAGATAGGCACTCCCAAAACGCTCAGTGACCCAATGGCGGGCTTCATGCTGTGCGCTGGACGCGACGTTCAGGCTGTCAGTGCGCATGTACGTGATCATGCCCACTGCGCCTTCGCCGGGGATGTTGATGCCTTCGTAAAGCTGCTGGGCGATCATCATCGTGCGGCTGGCAGTGAAATGAAGTCGCCGCGAGGCTTCTTGCTGAAGGGTGCTCGTGGTGAAGGGTGGCGACGGTTTGCGCTGGCGTTCGCCGCGCTTGATATCCATGACCACATACTGACTTTTCTTCAGCGTGTCGAGATGCTGCGTGACATCGCCTTCTTTGCCGAAATTGACATCCTCCGCCTCGATCTTGACCAAACGTGCCAAGAAAGGCTTTCGGTCGTCTTTACTGCCCTGCTGCTTGCGCAAACGCGCGTCCAGTGTCCAGTATTCAATCGGGGCGAAATGCTCGATTTCGCGCTCGCGGTCAACGATCAAGCGGACGGCGATGCTTTGCACGCGCCCCGCCGATAAACGGTTGCGGACTTTTTCCCACAAAAGCTGGGTGATGTTGTACCCCACGAGACGATCAAGGATGCGCCGCGCCTGCTGTGCATTGACAAGGTTCATGTCGATCTCACGCGGGTGCGTGAAGGCTTCTTGCACCGCTGGTTTCGTGATCTCATGGAAGACGACACGCTTGACGTCAATCGGCTGTCCATCAATTTCGGTCGCATGGATCAAATGCCAAGCGATTGCCTCGCCCTCGCGGTCGGGGTCGGTCGCCAGATACACTTCCGTCGCGTGTTCAATGGCTGACTTGAGATCCTTGACGACATCGCGCTTGTCGTTCATGACGCGGTATTTCGGCTCGAACTCGTTTTCGACATCGACCGAAAGCTGCGAAACGAGCAGATCGCGGATATGTCCCTTCGACGCTTTTACAACGTAGCCGCGCCCTAAGTACTGCCCGACACTGCGCGCCTTCGCCGGGGATTCCACGATGACGAGCTTGTTCACACTACGCGGCAGGGCGGATGATGCAGACTTGTTTCCTGTCGCTTTCTTTGTGGCTGATGCGCTTGCGCTCTTGGAAGTGCGTTTACGCGTGGATTTAGTGCGCGATGCTGCTGTGCGCGCCTTTGTGCGAGAAGAGGGCTTCTTCGGGGCAGCTTCTGGTTTTGATAACCCGGCGTGCGCTTCGGTTGATCCCATGCGGAATAGATTCGTTCCGCATACCGGGCAGGTTCCCTTTGTTCCGGGAGTGCCATTCGCAGTGAAGGTCGCTTCCGGGTTGGCGATTGTGCGTTTCGTTTTGCACTTAACGCAGTATGCCTGTAGAGCTTCGCTCATGCCATTTCCTTCGGCTGACACGATCATTGACGTGCAGCTATAAGTAACTGTCTAAATGGTTCTCGCGCAGATGCTGAACGACTTTACGGACTTCCTGAGCGCGATCCCGATGGCATATCATCAGAACGTCATTGGTGTCCACGACAACAAGATCTTTCACCCCGATTGTGACGGTGAGTTTGTCACTGTAAACGAGAGTGTTCCTGCTGTCAACGATGACGCGGTTGGGGGATGCCCCTTTGAATCCATTCCCATCGTCATCTAGTTGCAGGACTTCAAAGAGGGCGTCCCAACTGCCAACGTCGCTCCAGCCGATGTCGATTGGAATTACAACCATGTCTTCAGCGTGTTCCATAATGGCAACATCCAGCGAGAGTTTGGTGATCTTCTCCCAAACGCCGTCGAGGACATGCGCATAATCCGGGGTATCAATCGCGGGTTGGAGGGTCTGAAATAGCGTATACCACTCCGGTTTCTGACGCTGAATCTCCGCCATTGCTTTCGCCGCCGTCCAAATAAACATTCCGGAATTCCAACTGTATTCGCCGGAGCGAATGAAGCGAATAGCGGTTTCGGCATTGGGTTTCTCGGTAAAGCCGAGTGATTGATAAAGCCTAAATCCGCTGCGCGCTTCGATCAAGTGCCCGCGATGAATATACCCGAATCCGGTTGAAGGTACGGACGCAGTGATTCCCAACGTGACGATTGTGCCGCGTTCAGCAGCAAATGTACCGGCGGTTTCCAGCACTTCGCGAAACGTTTCTTTGTCCGCGATGTGATGGTCGGCTGTTAAGATGGCGACAATCGCTTGAGGATCGCGTTTGCCGATGACCGCCATGCCCAGTGCAGCAGCCGGACCGCTTTCTTTGCCAAACGGCTCGACAACGAAGTTTTCAGCCGGAATTTCGGGCACATCTGCTTGCAGCGCGGAGACATAGGCGCGCCCAGTTACTACATAGATGTTCTCCGGCGGAAAAAGGGGTGCAAGTCGTTCGACGCTCACGCGGAACATCGACTGATCTTCAACAAGCGGCAGGAGCTGCTTGGGTGTGTTCTGGCGGCTCATGGGCCACAAACGAGTACCGCCGCCGCCAGCCATAATCAACGCGTAAAGGTGTTCCATTCTGTACTCCTTGTTCGCATTCAATGCGAGCTGCTGTGCTGCACAATCAACTACCTGTACAGTACTGCATACCCCCGACATTTCGCGCTAAATCTTTTAATTCGAGCAGCGTCAGTGTCGCCAACACGTCTCCTGCACCTAATCCGCTGGCGCGGATCAAGTCATCGACATGCACCGGATCGGTTGAAAGCATCGCATAGATGCGCCGTTCGATGTCTGAGTCAAAGTCTTCAGGCGGTTTTGGCGCATGTGAAGGCTTCGCTGGTGGGGTCGCGGTGGACGATGGCTCATAATCCGCAATCAGTGTCAATTCTTCCAAAATATCCCGTACATCCATGATCAGTTTTGCGCCGTCTTGAATCAGACGGTTCGCACCCGCGCTGGAAGGTCTGAGGATGTCTCCCGGTACGGCGAAAACATCTCGCCCTTGTTCTAACGCAGCGCTAGCGGTGATCAGTGCACCGCTTTTTTCTGGCGCTTCAACGATCAATACACCGAGCGACATCCCGCTGATCACCCGGTTTCTGCGCGGGAAATGATGCGCTTCGGGTTTTGCCCCAATCGGGAACTCGGTCACAAGTGCACCTCGCACGGCAATTTGCGCCGCCAAATCCCGGTTCTGCGACGGGTATACACTGTCGATCCCGTTGCCCAACACCGCAATCGTGCGCCCGCCGCCGTCAAGCGCGCCGCGATGCGCTGCCGCGTCGATGCCCTGCGCCAAGCCGCTGATCACCGTAACCCCTTCTTGCGCAAGCTCCCGCGCTAGTTTGTATGACACATCGATGCCATACCGAGTCGCGGTGCGCGTACCCACAATCGCAACAGCGCCTCGATCCGCTTCGATGATTTCTCCTCGCACGTAGAGAAGGGGTGGCGCATCCGAAATATCGCGCAGCAGGGGAGGGTAGCCGTTCATCGCCAGCGTCACAGCGGCGGCATTTGCGCGTTGGATTCGCGCCAGCGCCGCGTTGAGGTCAATTTGCTGACGTGTCTTCAGCAAGTTCGCCAGCGGTTGCCCTTCAAGACCGGCGCGGCGCAGGTCTGCTTCAGATGCGCTCCATGCTTGTGACAAACTGCCAAAACGCTGAAATAGTGCGGTAATGCGCCGACCACTAATGCCCGGAACTAGGGTGAATCCTAACCAGTAGCGTAATTCTTGTGGGTCGTCGTCATGCCTCACGCCGCGTAGTTCCTCTGCGTTATCGACTTCTCAAGCAGAATATAAGCGGGAAACGCGCGCTGTCAAGCGGCAAACATGGTGAATGTGATGATTATTCGGGGAGTAGACCTTCTGGAAGCACAACAACGACGAGTCCAGCGTCAACGTCAGTCTTGACGACCACATGCTCCAGTACCGGGATCAGAATCTCGCCATAGCGCGCGGATTGCACGATGTACACATCGTTTGCGCCTGTCTCCAGTACCTCAGAGATCGTGCCGAGCGCTTCGCCTGCTTGAGTCTCAACGCGCATCCCAATCAACTGATATAGATAGAACTCGCCTTCATCCAGCGGAACGGCGTTTTCAATATCCACCATGACCAGCAGTTGGCGCATGAGGTCTGCGGCGTTGCGATCATCAATCGTTTTCAGCTTGAGCAAGCCGTAATCTTGATGAAAGCGGATGCCTTCAACCTCGTATGCCGTCACATTCGGATCATCCGGGGAGGTCGCAAGGTAGATGGTATCAAGCTCGCCAATACGTTCGGGAAAGTCGGTAAGAATGCGCACACGGAGTTCACCGCGTACGCCATGCGGACGCAGAACCTCTCCTAGCAGAAGATAGCGAGGTGGGTTCGGCGTCCGTGCAGGTGGCTGTTTGTTCATTGGTTAAATGATCTTCAGAACGATACGCTTACCTTTGTGCGTGTCTTCAGCAACACGCAAGAGCGCGCGGATTGCATTCGCAACACGCCCACCTTTACCGATGATGCGCCCGGTATCGCCCTGCGCGACGCGCAGTTCGAGGATGATTGTCCCCGCAGTCTCTTTGCGGCGGACTTTCACCTGTGTGGGGTCATCGACCAAACTTTTCGCAACGTACTCGATCAATTCTTCCATGATGCGCTGCTTTCACCACCAAACAAATATGCGTGCAGAGCGAACTTACTCCGCCGCTGCTTTCTTCATCTTGCCTTCACCGGCTGCGGGCGACGGACGGCGAGTCTTCGGGTTGACAACCTTAGCGGCGCTTGCGGCGTTCGCTTCGGCAACGAGGGCTTCCATCGTTTCGCCCTTCTTCATCCGTTCGTAGCGTTCCAGTGTACCCGTGCGGCGCAGAATGTACACAACGGCTTCGCTGGGCTGTGCGCCTACGCTCAACCAGTAGAGCGCGCGCGCTTCGTCCACCACATCGGTGATCGGTTCGGTACGCGGGTTGTGATTCCCAATGGCTTCAATAAAATCACCGTCACGCGGGCTGTGCTGATCCGCGACGACAATACGATAGCTCGGCTGATGCTTCAAGCCGACACGACGAAGACGAATACGAACCATATCCTATTGTACTCCATTTGTATACGCTCTCATGCAGCGGCATTCTAAGCACGCTGGAGAGCCACTGAGCGAACATGACCCAGTTGCGGAAAAGGGTGCGGTTCCCCTTAGCGCACACGTCCACGCGGGAGTTTGCCGCCGCCGGGGAAATTACCGGGGAAGCGTCCCTTGCGAACCTGACTCATTAAGGTTTGCATGTCGTTGAACTGTTTGAGCACTTCGTTCACGTCACGCACTTGGACGCCGCTGCCTTTAGCAATGCGCTGGCGGCGGCTGGCATTCAGGACTTTGGGATTGGCGCGTTCGCGGGGAGTCATCGAATTGATGATCGCTTCCACGCGGCTGATGCGCTTTTCCACGTCCTTTTGATCGATCTGGTCGAGCGCCTTGCCCATTCCCGGCACCATGCCCAAGAGTGAGCCGATCGATCCCATACGGCGTATCTTCTGAAGCTGTTCGAGAAAGTCTTGCAGCGTGAATTGATTTTGCAAGAGCTTCTTTTGCAGCTTCAGCGCTTCTTCTTCTTCAAACTGTTCCTGTGCCTTCTCGATCAGCGTCAGCACGTCGCCCATACCGAGGATGCGCTGCGCGAGTCGATCTGGATGGAACTGCTCGAATCCGTCGATCTTTTCGCCTGTTCCGAGGAACTTGATCGGAACGCCGGTGACAGCGCGCATGGACAGCGCCGCGCCGCCGCGCGCATCACCATCAACTTTAGTCAAGATCAGCCCGGTAATGCCGAGCCGCTGATTAAAACCATCGGCAATGTTGACGGCTTCCTGCCCGGTCATCGAGTCCGCGACGAGGATGATTTCGGCGGGTTGTGTGCGCCGCTTGATCTCCTCAAGTTCGCCCATCAGCGCGTCGTCGATTTGCAGACGTCCCGCTGTGTCAAGGATCACGACGGCGGCATTCGCCTCACGAGCGGCTTTGACACCGCGCTGGCAAATATCCTGCGGTTTGGCGGACGTGCCCTCTTCGTAGTAAGGCACGTTCACCTGCTTGGCAAGCGTCACCAACTGGTCAACAGCGGCAGGGCGGTAGGTGTCCGCCGCCACAAGGAACGGCTGACGCCCTTCCTTACGCAGAAACACCGAGAGCTTGGCGGCAGTTGTCGTCTTACCAGACCCTTGCAGCCCGACCAGCATAATCACATACGGCTTGGTTGCGCCGGAGAAGTTCAAACGCCCCGGTTCACCGAGCGTTTCGAGCAGCTCATCATGAACGATCTTGACGACCTGCTGACCCGGCTTGAGGCTTTTCAAGACTTCAGTGCCGACGGCGCGCTCTTTCACGCGTCTGACGAAGTCCTTCACAACCGGCAGCGCAACGTCCGCTTCCAATAGTGCCATTCGGACTTCACGCATGGCGGTATCGACGTCTTTTTCGGTGAGTTTGCCGACTCGCCCAAGACCATCAAATGTATCTTGAAGCCGCTTGCTAAGCTGTTCAAACATCGCGGAACAATTTCTTCCGATCAGACGAATAGACGAATCATTGTAGTGGAGCGTAAAGGGCGCGTCAAGGTAGGGCGCGCGCGCGCCGCAGGGTGATTACAAGCGTGATCACCGCCACCAGCGCGGAAAGCCCGCCAATCGTGATTGCCGCATCAAACCAGAATTGCTCCGGGAATAGGCGGATCAGCGTGTCCGAGTAGAGAAAGACCCATGTCCCGTCTGCGAAGAAAAGCTGATGAAACAAGGTGAAGAATCTATCCCAATTGGCGACCACGAGGACGATGATCGACGCGAGGATCACCAGAAGAATGACTGCGCCGCGCCGCAGTGCGCGAACCAGTGTGATACGCATGGCGCGTGCAAGATAGATGGCGATCACAAATGCAGCTAGACCGCTCAGAATGGCGATTAGAAAGGCGGCACGGGTGACTGCCTGCACATCATCCATGTGTTCGAGTTCGCGTTCGTTATAGAGCGGCGATCCGTCCGGAAACGTGAGATCGCTCAAATAGGTAAGCAGTTCACCGTTGATCAAATAATCGAGGGCATACGGTGCATATATGAGCCTGTCCTCGCGGGTGAAGCCATAATAATCTTCGGGGAAGCCGGGGCGGTTGTACTCGATCTGCAAAAACAGCGGACTCATCACAAACCGAACCATGATCAGCACAGTCAGGATCGGGTAAATCATGGTCAGAATCGCGCCAAGCGCGACGGCGATTTTGGGTGTGGTAGGGGTATCAGTCATAGAATCAGTTTGGGCGGAGCGTATCAACTTCGCTAGAAAACAAGAAATTCAGAACCAGCGAATCGACCAGCGTTTCGACCGGGGCGCGGTTATCTGTGAATACAAGATCGCTTGCGAATGCTGGAACAAGCGCATTTGACGCCAATTCGAGCGTATCACGCAAGATCGGTGTGGACTGAGGCGGGAGCATGTCTAGATTGATGCGCAAGTGATCCGCAGATGTCGGCAGAACGGTTGCCACAAGGATCGTATTGAACGATTCTGGCACATCCATCGCATGAACGGATGGGAACACTTGCAGCATCGTCGCCGTCAGCGCATCGACAAGGCGGCGGTCGCTCGGCGTGCGCCCGACATTGATAGCGACGACTCCGTTTTCGGTCAAGTGGGCGCGGACTTCACTAAAGAACTCGACGGTCGTCAAATGCCAAGGAATATACGGCGGACGGTACGCGTCAATGCCGATTACGCTGTAATTTCTGTTCAAACGATTGAGGATGTAACGCCCGTCTTCGACATAGACTGTTAGATTTGGCATCGCTTCGGCGTTCATATCGAAGTAACGCGCCGCTGCTTCGACGATTCCACCGTCGATTTCCACCCCATCAATGTGAATGTTCGGGTAGACTGCCGAATACTGCCGCGCAATTGTTCCGGCGGCTAGCCCGATCAACAGCATACTGTCCACTTGATCCGGCGTGTATGGCGGCGTATTGAAATAAGGCGCGCTCAGGAAAAAATCCCATGTGCGGCGGAATGCGATCTGAGTCGGATGCCATTGGCTGTGAATCCCCTGTCCTTCGTTCAAGTACAAATAGCGGTTTCCCGCTTGATCTTCCTGTACTTGAACATAGTTATAGGCGCTCTCGTCTTCGTAGATGATGCGGGCGTTTCCGGCAGGTTGGCGGAGCGCCGTATTCAGTACCAGCAGCGAAAGCACCGCAACGACAATGGGCATCCAGAGGTAAATCAAGGCGCGCGCACCGCGCTGAGTTACCAACCCGATCAGCGCGACGGTATAGAGCATCCCTGCGAACAGCAGAAACGTCCCGAACGTCCCTAGTTCCGGGATGATCAGGATGACCGGAAGAAATGTGCCGATCAAGCTGCCGAGTGTGCTGATCGCGTAGATGCGACCGCTGATTTTGCCCGCTTTGCTCAGGTCATCGACCGCCAACCGGATTGCAAACGGCGAGACTGTTCCTAACAACGTAATCGGAATCGCAAACAAGCCGAGTACCGCGATGAACGAGCCGAGGAATAATCCGGCTTCGATTCCCGCAACTGCTTGTGCCGCCCCCGCCAGAACTGGACGCGCTGCCAGCGGAACAAGCGCGCTCAAGAACGCACCCCACAGCAGAATGCGATATAACGCGGCGGGTTGCGGCGAACGATCCGCCAGCCAGCCACCGAAGAAGTACCCCGTTGCAAGATAAAGCATCATTAAGCCGATCACGTTTGCCCAGACGAGGTTACTCGTCCCGAAAACACTGCCGAGCAGGCGTGAAGCGGTCATTTCAACGGCAAGTGTCGTCATGCCGCTGGTGAATACAGCGAGATAAAGATAGCGTTTGGCGTTCATTGAGGTTGGGGGCATGAGGCGTTTCAGAATAGGCGTTGAGCGAGCGATACAGAGAGATCGTCACCGGCGCGGACGACCATCGATGGAATTCTGGCGTTCTTCATCAGCGCACGGAACTCATCCACTGAGCCAGAACCGCCAAACGACGCGGGATCAAGCAGAATTGCCATCGGACGCAGTCCGCGCCGCGACAGGACATGCGCTTCTGCCAGCCATGACGCATCCAGCGACGACGTGATGATGATGATCGTCGTTCCGCGTGTGAAGTACGGCGTTTCCAACATCAGCATTTCGCGCAAGTTGTAAGGTGAGAAACTGCGGGCTACGGCGAGACTCTGCATGATGCGCATCAATTGGCGCATGCCGCCATCTGGCTGCAAAATGTCGCGGTGGGGGATATACGCGGCGTAGCCGAGCGTGCGTTTTTCTTCGATGAAGTACTGTGCCAGCGATGCCGCGATCACGACGGCGTATTCTTCGGTCGATAATGGAAGGGCGGCACTTTCGGAGATCACGGCGCCCGTACCGTGTACGCGCCGGAGCGTCGGGTCTTCGATCAGCGATGCCGACGAAAAATCGACAAACAGCCAAATATCAACCAGCGGATCGATCTCAAATTCCTTGACCATCAGGCGGTCGCGGCGCGCGGTTGTCGCCCAGTGGATGCGGTTGAAGCTGTCTCCCGGCACATATTCGCGGATTCCAGCGGCGTTCGTCGTGACCTGCGCGGAGCGGCGGCGCTGTGCATCTCCACCGGACAGAACGCCTACTGGTAGTTCAATTCGGCTGATGGGTACGGTTGCCGGGTAAATCGTCACACGTGATGTTGCCGGAATGCGCCGCGTCGTGTTGAACATTCCAAACGGATCGCCGCCGATCACGCTGATCGGTCCGAGTTGAAATTCACCGCGTGTGCGGCAGATGGTTTCGGCATACCAGCGGTAGGTTTTGCGCGGCATAACGGTGGGCACGACTTGGCTAGCGCGGTGATCGGGTAGGGTGGATTGATCGCGGACTTCGACCCACAACTTGGGCAGCCAACCGCTGTTTTGCAGCGCGAAGGCTTCTTCAAACTTGCTTCCGACTTGTGCGCTGCGGGATCGGGTCTTACGGCTGATCGAAATGCCGCGCACCGAAAGCCATGACCAGATCAGCGCGATCAAGATGATTCCCATCAGCAGATAGGCGACGTTAAAGAAGAACGCGCGCCCTGTAAAAAGCCCGCCGAGTAGGGAAGTGATCGTCAGGAAGTAAATCGTATTGCGTCGGTTGCCCATCGCGTTTGTCTACTGCCACACCGACGCGCCGGGGATCGGGGTGCGCGCCAAGACTTCTTGAACGACGACGCGCGACGAGACTTCTTCTCGGAAGCCCGGATCGGGTCGCATGATGATACGATGCGCGAGCGTGACTTCCGCCAACGCCTTCACATCATCAGGGATCACATATTCGCGCCCTGCCATTGCAGCGCGTGCCTGTGACGTGCGGAACAGTGCCAGCGATCCGCGTGGACTGCTGCCGAGCGCAACTTTGGGATGCGACCGCGTGCCGTTCACAATGTCGATGATGTAGCGCTTGATTTCGTCCGCGACGTAGACTTCGCGGATGGCTTGCTGTGCCGTAAGGAGTTCTTGCGCGTTGACCACCTGAAACACGCTGTTCAACGGGTGTTCATACTGCTGTGAGGTCAGCACCGCAAGCTCTTCGTTGGGCGCAGGGTAGCCGAGCGTCAGACGCAGCATGAAGCGGTCAAGCTGTGCTTCTGGCAGCGGAAATGTGCCTTCGTATTCAATCGGATTTTGCGTCGCCATCACGATAAACGGCTCTTGAATGCTGTATGTCACGCCATCGACCGTGACTTGCCGTTCTTCCATCGCCTCCAAAAGCGCTGATTGCGTTTTCGGCGTTGCGCGGTTGATTTCGTCCGCGAGGACGACTTGCGCCAAAATTGGACCGGGGCGGAATTCAAATTTGCGCGTTTCGGCGTTAAAGATCGTGATTCCGGTCACATCCGACGGCAGCATATCCGGGGTAAATTGGATACGGCTGAATGTGCATCCGAGCGACCGCGACAGCGCTTTGGCGATCATCGTCTTGCCAACCCCGGGAATGTCCTCGATGAGGATATGCCCTTGACTGAGCAAACCGAGAACCATCAACCGAACTTCGTTTCGCTTGCCGAGAATCACCTGCCCGACGTTATGGGCGAGCCGTTCGGCAGTTTGCTGCACAACTTCAACCTGAGCCGTGCGGTTGACATTGTTCGTGCTTTGGGATCGGCGTGTATCCTGTGGATGATCAGGCATAACGACCTGCTTTACTCCAACAAAATGGGTAACGTGTTTCAGTATATGCGGATGTTCAGCCGATGAACAGGTGAGATTAGCGTTTAGTACCCTACGCTGTCTTGCCGATCCCCCGATGATTCGTATAATTAGGGATTAGCTTGAGAGGAGCGGACATATGGCGAAATCGCGGACAGAATTGATGGTCGACCGGCTGCGCGACCTGCAAGCAACCACCCCGGAGATCCAAGCGTCAGCCGTCGTCAGTGTGGATGGGCTGCCTATGGCATCTTCCCTTCCTGCCAATGTCGAAGAAGACCGCGTATCGGCAATGTCCGCCGCGATGCTCTCCCTTGGGGAGCGTATTTCCGGAGAACTGGGGCGCGGTGCGCTTGAACAGGTCTACATTCGTGGGGATGCGGGTTACGTGATCTTGATGAGCGTCGGCGAAGGCGCGGTGTTGACAACGCTGGTACGAGATGGCGCGAAACTTGGTCTGATCTTCTTAGACATGCGCCGCACTGCCGACGATCTAGAGAAACTCGTCTAAGCAGCGCACAGCGTATTTTCGCCACAATTGACTATCGCCAATCGGCGGGGAGTCGGGAAGTCATTCCCAATTTAAAACTCCCCGCTTTGCGTTTCGTGTTGACAGGGTTGAGCAGGGTGTGAAATGTCAAACCCCAAGTACATTTTTTGCACAGGCGGGGTGGTTAGCTCGGTAGGCAAGGGCGTTACTGCTGCCGCAATCGGACGCTTGCTTAAAGCGCGGGGCTTGAAGGTGGCGGTTCAGAAACTCGACCCGTACCTAAACGTCGATCCCGGAACGATGAGTCCGTACCAACATGGTGAAGTCTTCGTCACGGCTGATGGGGCGGAGACTGACCTTGACCTTGGACATTATGAGCGTTTCATCAACGAAAGTCTGAACCGCACATGTAATGTTACCGCCGGACAAGTTTACAGCGACGTGATCGATAAAGAACGGCGTGGTGATTATCTTGGCGGGACGATTCAGGTTATCCCGCACATCACCAACGAGATCAAGCGGCGAGTGATGCTGGTCGGCAAGGATATTGATGCCGATGTGGTAATCGTCGAAGTGGGGGGGACGGTCGGTGATATTGAAAGCCTGCCTTTCCTTGAAGCGATCCGCCAAATGCGTCAGAGCATTGGGCGCGCCAATACACTCTATATCCATGTGACGTTCCTGCCGTACATCGGCGCGACAGGCGAACTCAAAACCAAGCCGACGCAGCACAGTGTTCGAGAACTGCGCAGTATCGGCATTAACCCGCATGTGATTATCGCACGCACAGATTATCCGGTTGGCAAAGAGGTCACGGACAAGATCGCGCTTTTCTGCGATGTTGAACCAGAAGCCGTAATCCCGCTGATGACGACCGACCTGCTTTACAATGTGCCTCTGCTGCTTGAAGAGGCAGGGTTAGGCGAACTGCTGGTTGATCGCTTGGATCTTCCGCGAAATCAGCCGAACTTGAGCGATTGGCAGCGGATGGTCAACCGGATGCGCAATACGCACAGCCGCGTCCGAATCGCGATTGTGGGGAAATATGTTGAACTCCACGATGCGTATATGAGCGTGAAAGAGGCGCTGTTTCATGCTGCTGCCGCGCAAGATGCACATGCTGAGATTGAATGGATCAGCTCGACCGATCTGGAAAAAGGCAAGGCGTGGGATCAACTTCAGACAGTGGATGCGATTGTTGTCCCCGGTGGTTTCGGGTATCGCGGTGTTGAGGGGAAAATTCTCGCGGGGCGGTACGCGCGCGAAAACCGCGTCCCCTATTTGGGCTTGTGCCTCGGCATGCAGACCATGTGTATCGAGTTTGCGCGCCATGTGATCGGGTTGGAGGATGCCAACAGCAGTGAATTCGAGACGGCTAGCGAACATCACATCATTGACCTGATGCTCGAACAGCGGTCTGTGACGGATATGGGCGGTACGATGCGCTTAGGGCTATATCCATGCAAGCTTGAGCTGAACTCGGTCGCGCGCGGCGCTTATGGCGATCAAGTAATGGTGCAGGAGCGGCATCGCCACCGCTTCGAGTTCAACAATCGCTATCGCGCTGATTTTGAAAAGGCGGGGATGCGCTTCAGCGGCGTCAGCCCGGATGGTACACTGGTCGAGATCGCGGAAGTTGCCGATCACCCGTATATGGTGGGCAGCCAGTTTCATCCTGAGTTTGCCAGCCGACCGGATTCGCCACATCCGCTGTTTATGGGATTGGTCAAGGCGGCGCTGCAACACCACAAAAGCGCGAATCATGCCGATGCGGCAACACTAATCACGAACGCTACGAAGAACGATTCGGCGGCGGAGTAACAACGACGGTTGAAGGAAAAACCATGAATCTCTCTGAGTATATACAGGCGATGCCCAAAGTCGATTTGCATGTCTCGCTCGAAGGAGCGGTGCGCAAAAAGACGGTTAAGATTCTCGCCGAAATGAACGAAATCCCCGACTCAATCAAGCATTTCAACGATTGGCTGGGATTGATTGATAAGCCTGATTTCAAGCGCTTACATGATATCGTGCGCACGGTAGGCTCGTGGATATTGGAGGCTGAAGACCTCGCCCGGGTCACCTATGACGCTGGGGTTGTTTTGCATCATCAGAATGTGAAATACGCCGAAGTCAGCGTGAATCCGCTGATCTGGTCTGCGCTCAACCTGTCGGCAGATGACTTCTTGGCAGCGATCAACGACGGGCGCGACCGTGCCGAACGTGGTTGGGGCATCAAGATGGCATGGGTGTTCACCATTCCGCGCGATGAACCGCGCCGCGCTGATGAAATGGCGCGCTGGGTGAGCAGTCAATCGGCAAAGAAGGGCGGCGTTGTTGCGCTCGGCTTGAGTGGACGGGAAAGTGTCCAGCCAATTGGACAGTTTGAGCGTCCGTTCCGCGCGATCGAAAAGAAGGGGATTCCGCGTGTGGCGCGCGCAGGCGATCAACAGGGTGCGGAAGGCGTTCAGCGGACGATGGAAGCGCTTCTTCCGACGCGCTTATACGATGCGTGGGGAACAGCCGAAACGCCTGAACTGCTCAAAGCGATCGCGGATCAGCAAATTGGCGTCGGTGTCAACTTGACGCGCGCTGTCAAAAGCGGGTGGATTGAACGAGTCGAGGATTATCCGCTGCGCACGTTGTACGATGCCGATGTGCCCGTTTTCTTAGGGAGCGATATGCCGACGTATCTCGGATCGACCTTGAACGATGAATATCAAATGGTCGTTGAGAAACTTGGCTTTGGGGTTGATGAGCTAGAGCACATGGCGCTCAACGCGGTACGCCAGAGCTGTCTGCCCGATGATGCGAAAGCCGCGATGGTGGCGGATTTCAAAGCGCAGTACGAACAGCTTCGCACAGAATTCGAAAAGACGGCATAAAAAACGGGGATCACCCGATCCCCGTCTTAATCAAGTTCGTCGGAAGTATCGTCCGTGCGCCGTCGGAAATCGACAAAGCGATAGCCGACGCCGCGCTCTGTTAAGATATAGTGGGGATTGGACGGGTCTTCCTCGATCTTCTCGCGCAGGTAATTGACGTACAAGCGCACATAGTGGGCTTCATCGCGGTATTCATATCCCCAAACTTTTGCCAGTAGTTGATCGTGCGGCACCGTCCACCCGGCATTCTCGATCAAATGATAAAGCAGCCGGTACTCGGTCGGTCGGAGCTTAATCCGTTCGCCGTTGACGATCACCTCATGACGGTTGAAATCGACACTCAGGCGATCATCAATCTTGAGCGCCGCTTGGTCAGGGGAGGAAGACGGCATATCGGCACGGCGCAGTACCGCTTTAATTCGGCTGGAGAGTTCGCGGGGCCCAAACGGCTTGGTGATGTAATCGTCCGCGCCCAGCTCCAGACCATACACCTTGTCATTCTCTTCGCCCTTCGCGGTGAGCATGATCACCGGAATGGACGAAAACTCACGCAGCATCCGCAGGGTTTCAAAGCCGTCGAGTTCTGGCATCATCACGTCGAGCAGCACAATATCCGGGAGGCGCGTGCGAATTGCTTCGAGTGCCTCCAGCCCGGTGTGCGCTTCGATGACTTGATGCCCTTCCAGCTCAAGGTTCATACGGATGAAATTGATCATGCGCGGCTCGTCGTCAACAACGAGAATCCGCTTTCCGTCGCGTTGCTGCACACGCGGTGGACGATTTGCAGCCATGCAGTACCTTTCTTATGCTCAGTCGTTGCGGAACGGCAGCGGAAATTCGGCTGCATCATTCGGATTGGGCAGGACTTCGACAAACGTAATACGCCACCAAGGCAGAATAATCGTCGTTACCCCGTCTTCCACCCACGTCACCTCGCGATCAGTCCGTTCGCGAGGATTCTTGCCCACGAGCGCCTGATCGGTCGGCTGCGGAAGCTGCTCAACATCCATTTTAATCGGTTCGGCATTGTTTATGTGTACGAGTAGCGTGATCATCGTCCCTCAAGCAATATTACCGTTGATGTGAGGTCAGGTGCCGCTCGTTTTGAAATATAGATGCGCCACCAATTTGCCAAATTGTATCTCATCTCCATCGCGTAGAACGCGGGGAACTTCTGGAATCAGCCGCTGACCGTTCAAATGCGTGCCATTTGCGCTGCCAAGATCGATGATGGTCAGGGTCATATCGTCGCGGTAAATCGCGCAGTGAATACGGGATACGCCATTTTCCAGCGCGCCGTAAGGTGTCAAGTCAACGTCCGGTTTGTTGATCGCACTCGGATCGAGACGCCCAAAGACGACGCGGCGATCAGGCTTAAATGTGACGGGTTGGGTCGCATCCCGAATCATCAAGACGATCGTCGCATCTTTCTCAAAATGCGCCGTACCAAAGATGCCCACCATTTCTTTGGGCAGGTCTTTGGTTTCAACTTTGATAGCGCGGGTATCCTTCCCTGTCAGCAAGCGCCCGCATTCTTCACAGTAGAAGTAGCCTTCACGGTTACGATGCGCGCAGTTTGGGCATATCTTCATTCGTTTTCTTCCGGACCCGAATCAGAGAGCAAATAGCGTGTTTGATGGACTAACCTTTTGCGCCCTTTGTCTGTAAATTCCCCGGTAAAGGCGACCTGCTGCGCTTCCGCCTGTGCCTGCTGACCAAGCTCACCGTGTCCAAGCTCGAAGAGGCGAGTTGCCAAGTTTTCGAGGCGGCGGGTTGCTTCTCCCACGTCGCCGCGCTCGAGCGCGGCTTGTGCCTGCTCTTGCATGCGGTAAAGCGTCAGCTTACCCAACGCATCCAAGATCACTTGCGGCGGATCGTCCTCTACCTGCGTATCGGTCACTTCGAGCGACATATCGTTAATCGATTTGAAGCGTTGATAGTCGTTGGGGAAGATATCGCCCGTTACGCTCAAGCGCGCAATCGTCCGAAAACCGAGTTTCAGATCAACTGGCAGTTCAAACTGGAGCAGCACGACGATGCTGCGGTTGTATTGAAGCCCGCCGAGCGGAATAATGTGTGACTCGGCATCAAGTGGCTGCGGATCGGGCAGCAGACGGAACGCGGACTCGAGCTTGATATCCGGATCGGGTGCGACCGAAAGCGTGACACGTTCTGCGAATGTGTTTGCAAGCCCGCGTACACGATCATTAAGAAAACGAACGACACCGCCCGCCGAGTTGATGTACGAGGTTGAACCACCAGTCGTGGAGGCGATGGAGTCCATAAACTTATCGTTCCATTCTTGACCCAACCCCATCGCGCTGATGCTGATCCCATTTTCAGCAGCTTCACGCGCAAGTCCTAACGTGAATTCCTGATCGCCGTAGGTATGCCCATCCGTGAGCATGATGATGTGGTTAACCAGCCGAGGAGCGAGAAACTTGCGGTTTTGTTCAAGTCCAAGCTTCAAGCCCTGCCCGATCTCTGTTCCACCGAAAGCGCTCATCATGCTGACGCGCGCTTTGAGCGTTGAGCGTTCACGAACGGTTGTCGCGTCGATCACGACTTCTGCGCGGTCGTTAAAGGAGACAATCGACAGCACATCGTCTTCACGCATTTGATCGATGATCTGGTGCGCGGCGACTTTCACCTTTTCAAGGCGGATGCCTTGCATTGAATTGCTGCGGTCAAGCACGAGCGTGAGATTCAACCGTGCTTCATTCTGCGATTTGTGCTCGTTGGCGCGTGCATCGGGAAATATCTCCGCAAGCATATAGACTACTTGCGTTTCTCCCAACAGCACAACAGTACGTTTGCTCGTCGTCACACGAAACGTAAAACCGAGACGCGGTTCATCGGATTCGCGCTTCGCCTGTGCGTCGTATTCGCGGCGTCTAGAGTCATCTGTTAGAAGCTCGTGCGCCGCCGTGATATCCTGAAATTGTGCCGCTGCCCCTGCGCTGTTTCGGTTAACGTCAGGATGCAGTCGTCGGGCAGCACGCCGATACGCGGTCTTTATGTCTTCAACGGATGCGTTCGACGCGACCCCAAGTTCGCCGTAGGGATCGAAATCTATTGGCATAGTTCGTCTTCGTCCATGATTTAACCCGGCAGCTGCAGCAAGATCACTGTCACATTGTCCAATCCACCGCTTGCGTTGGCGCGCCGGACAAGTTCACTACACGCATCTTGGGGGTTTGGATATTGCGAGACGACTTCCCAGATTTGGCGTTCATCTACCTGATTCCATAAGCCGTCGCTGCACAGTAGGACACGGGAACGCGGCGGAAGGCGGCGCATCAAGGTGTCGACTTCGATCTGCTCGTTCTGACCTAATGCACGGTACAGCACGTTTTTCTGCGGGTGATCCAGCGCTTCATCAGCCGTAATCTGATCGAGTTCCAAAAGCCGCTGCACCAGTGAATGATCACGCGTGAGTTGTTCCAGCTTATCGCGGTGGATCAAGTAAAGACGGCTGTCGCCTACATGTGCCATGTACGCCATATCACCGATGATCATCAGGGCGGTCAGCGTCGTACCGCCGTCCGGCACTTTCTGGACGATCTCACTGTTTGCCTTGAGGATTGCCTCAGTCATTGCCTCGGTGATCGGGACATCGTTGTATCGCTCGTCACCTGCCAGCATGGGCACGTAGACTTTGCTGGTCAGCGTTCCGAATACTGAGCGTGCAGCAATCGCAGATGCCTTTTCGCCATCGTGATGCCCGCCCATGCCGTCGGCAACGATAAACAAGCCAAAATCCGGGCGTTCGAGGACGCTGCGCGAGGTGGAGAAGAACGAGTACGCCGAGTCCTGATTATTGCTGCGAACCATGCCGACATCTGTCGCTTGACCGAACGCGATATGCTCGTTTCCCTTAAGGTCTATGAGCGCGTCCTGTGGCAGAGGACGTGTGACGCCGTCGACAAGAGTACCTGTGCTGGCGTAAGCAGGGCGTACATCACCCTCGACGGTAGTTCTTGGGCCCTTGTTTTCAGCGGGCGGCGTTGGAGGGGCTGCTGAAGCTGGAGCACTCGCAGGCGGTTGCTCGTTTTGCGCCGCTGCTGCACCTGTGTTTTTGGGTTCCGGCTTATTCGAGAACAGCCGTCGGAAAATATCCATTAGTGTCTCACTCCATCCATAAGCGCAAATCGGCTGATCTCACGCGCCTACAACACCAGCGGGAACGCGTAGACGCTGTGATCCAGCGATCCCGTGACAATGAGGTCGTTTGTTACCGCCGCTCCTCCGGTAATCGCACCGTCGGTCTTGAACTTCCACCGCTCTTTGCCGTTGTCAGCATCTAAGCAGTAGAAGTAATTATCTGTCCCACCGAAGTATAACGCACCCTTGAACACAACAGGTGACGAAACAATTGGCGTTCCGGCGCTGTATTTCCATTTCTCGCGCGAAGTCTGCGCATTCAGCGCGTAGATATTTCCGTCAGTTGAGCCGAAATACAGCAGTCCTTTGAATTCTACAGGTGAACCAATGACAGGACCCGTTGTGCGCACTCTCCACGAACTGACGCCACTGTTGGCATCGAGCGCATAGATGAAGTGATCGCTTGATCCGAAGTATACAACGCCTTCGTTGGGGTCAACATAAGGAGACGAATATATCGCGCCTCGGGTACGAAATGACCACTTGCGCTGACCGGAAAGGCTGATGCCGAAGATTTCACCCGATTCACAGCCGACGATTACCATGTCGTTTGTGACGGCAGGGCGTGAGCGCACTGGCGCGCCGGTGTCGAACGCCCATAACTGCCGCCCGTTCAGGACATTCATCGCGTAGACTTTACCATCATCACTGCCGACAAACACATGATCGTGGGCAACACGCGGCGACGAACGGACACGCCCTTTCGTCTGCTGCGTCCATGCGATGCGCCCTGTACGTACATCAACCGCGTAGATGTTCGTGTCTTCAGAGCCGAAGACAGCGTACTTGCTGCTTTCGTCCACTGCTGGAGTAGAGGCGATTCCGCCCTTTGTGGGGAACTTCCAAACCTGTTCGCCCGTATCCAGCTTCAGCGCCCACACATTCGAGTCGTAAGAGCTAACCAACACGAACTCGCGGTACACCGTAGGACTCACCCGGACTTCGTCTTCTGTTTTAAATACCCACTTGGGCTGTAAGCCGCCTTTTTCGCCCATATCGTCAAAGAAGTTGGTCGCTTCTTGAGGATGCGGTGCGCCGGGGGCTGAGGGATTGCTCGCGCTGATGCTATTTGGCTGCCCGCCGCCTGACCACGTTGGGGTCGATGAGGCGACCGGACCGAGCGTCATCGGACGGTAGCGAATTTCTTCAAGCGCACCGCGCATTTCAGCCGCCGATTGATAGCGATCTGTCGGCGATGCCGCAAGCGCCTTTTCGATGATCGCCACAAACCTTGGTGACACATTCTGGTTGTAATTGGGGATCGGGCGTTCGTGGAAGCTGAACGGTGGTTCAAGCCGAGGGTCTTTGCGCGTCAGAATGTGATGCAGCGTTGCTCCAAGGCTGTACAAGTCGCTGAGTGGGGAGGCATCACCGCGATACTGCTCCGGAGCGGAATAACCTTCCGTTCCGATCATGGTGTGCTTCTGCTTCGTGCCCTGAACGAATACCTTCGCGATACCAAAGTCGATCAGGCGAACTTTTCCCAGCGAATCGATCATCACGTTCGACGGTTTCATGTCGCGGAACACGATCGGATCGGGTTTTTGGCTGTGCAGATAATCCAGCACGTCGCACAATTCCGCCGCCCAATCGACCACTTTATCAACGGGTAGGTCTTTGGTCTGAGTGAGGATAACCTCAAGGTCACGCCCGTTGATATATTCCATGACAAGATAGGCGCGGTCGCTGATATCAAAAAAGTCGAAAATCTTCGGGATCGCCGGATGACTGAGTGACGCGAGAATATTCGCCTCACGCTGAAATGTTCTCAGCATCGATTTACGCAGATTCGGATCGGTAACAAGCGTCTGCATTTCCTTGATTGCCACCAAGCGTTTCGCTTCAGTAAACATCAAGTCGCGCGCTTGGTAAACCGTCCCCATGCCGCCGCCGCCCAATACACCAAGAATCTTGTAACGATTCTGGAGAACGACATTTGCTCTTAGCGAGGAATCTTGACTTCCATCGCCTTCCCGGTTCGCAAACTGTTTTGTCTCCGGCATATACGTTGCTCTACTGATGATAATGTGTTCAGGATGAGTGGATAGGATGAATAATCAACCTTGACTCATTATATTGGACAGGACAGAATACCGCAATCAATCCCTTAAGAATCTGGTGTTTTCGATACGTGACCTCAACCGGGAATCCACTGGCAATTTACCTGCACATCCCGTTCTGCCATATCAAGTGTACTTACTGCGCGTTCAATACCTATACGAATCTCGATCACCTTGTTGAGCCGTTCGTCCGCGCGTTGATCCGCGAAATCGAGATTTCGGCGGCAAGTAAGCCGGGGCAGCACGCGGGCACGGTCTTTTTTGGTGGCGGCACGCCGAGCGTGCTGTCACCGGATCAGTTTGCTCGAATCATGGACGCGCTGAATCAAGGTTTTCACCTGCAAGACGATGCCGAAATCTCGCTTGAAGCGAACCCCAGCGACGTCGATCTACCCTATCTGGCGGCGCTGCGCGATGCCGGCTTAACACGGATCAGTATCGGCATGCAGAGCGCCATCGACAGCGAACTGCGCATGTTCAACCGGCGGCATGACAACGACTCGGTGGTGCGGGCAGTCTCAGCGGCGCGGCGGGCAGGCTTTGATAACCTGAATCTCGATTTGATCTACGGGATACCGCATCAGACGCTTGACAATTGGGACGCAACATTGCGGCAAATGCTCGCGCTAAAACCCGAACACGTCTCGCTGTACGCGCTCACACTTGAGGACAACACATCCATGAAAGCGTGGGTTGAAAAAGGTCGCCTTCCCGCACCGGATGACGATCTCGCCGCTGACATGTACGACATGGCGACGGATCAGCTTGGCGGGGCAGGGTATACACAGTATGAGATCAGCAATTGGGCAAAGCCGGGGCGGGAGTGCCGCCATAACCTGCAATATTGGCGCAGTCTACCCTACATTGGACTTGGACCCGGTGCGCACGGTTTTGCAGATGGCATCCGCTACTCGGTGATTTTGTCACCGCACCGCTACATCAAGACGCTGGAAGACGCGGAAACGTCCCCGGAGGCGTATCCGCGCACACCCGTCACCGCTGACGCGACTCTGCTTCGTCCTGCTGATGAAATGGTTGAAGTCCTGCTCATGGGGCTGCGGCTGACTCAAGAAGGTATTCACCGCGAGACATTTCTGCGCCGCTTCGGTATTGATGTGCTAGAAGCGCATGGGGACGTGATCCGCAAGTATGCGGATCACGGGTTGCTGCATGTCGACAATGAGCGGGTGCGACTCACCCACGCGGGACGATTGCTCAGCAGCATGATCTTCCGCGAACTGGTATAGCGCGTTCGATCAATACTCGCGGGCGAACAGCGTTTGGCTCAGTCGGACGAGATCGGTCATCGCTTGTGCGCCGTTGAGTCCGGTATTTTCAAGCGCAATCAGGGCACGGTTGTAGTAATCCGCTTCATTTTGGCGGGTGTATGTTTGCGCGCCCGCCTGATCGAGCAAATTTACTGCTTCGGTCACATCGGCGTCAGTGAAGGTTTCGCGCCGGTACACATCCGCGAGCGCTGGGCTGTGCGTCAACCCGTACAAAACGGGAAGCGACTTCTTGCGCGAGATGATGTCCGTCGCGGCTGATTTCCCCGTCACGCGAGGGTCGCCCCAGATGCCGAGAATGTCATCGTGGATTTGGAAAGCGATTCCCAAATTCGAGCCATATTCCGCAAAGTGCGCCGCCGTCTGGGTGTTACCACACCCGATCAGCGCGCCGATTTGCGCGCACGCGGCGACCAATGCCGCCGTCTTTCCGCTGACCATTGACAGATATTCTTCGACGGTGACTTCTGTCTGATGCTCGAAACGCATGTCGAGATGCTGCCCACGCGTCAACTCAAGGTTGGTGGCGTTAAAAATTTGCCAGCAAGCAAGGGCGACCTCTGGTGATGTGGTTTCGGTGAGGCGTGCCATTGCACGATACGCGAGCGCGAACATGGCATCCCCCGCGTTGATCGCATTGGCGCGTCCCCAGACTTTCCAAACCGTCGGGCGATTGTGGCGTGTTTCGCTGTCATCTTGAATATCGTCATGAATCAGCGAGAAATTATGGAGCAGTTCGACTGCGGCGGCAGCAGGAATCGCCGCCTCCCAATGACCGCCAGCCGCCTCTGCTGACAGCAGAAGCAGGATCGGGCGGATGCGTTTTCCTGTGGGGGTGTTGTGCGGAGTACCGTCCTCGTTCACCCATCCCAGCGGATAGCGCAGCATGGTCTTGAACTCTGGCGCTTCCGGTGCGGAATCGACGACGGTGCGCATGAAAGCTTCCAAACTGGGAAGGTAGCGGCGCGCAAGATCAGCGATAAGCACGATGTGTTTAATCCTTCAGCAGGGTGAGATGGCGGAGCGCGTCTATAGTGCGTGCGCCGCTGCACAGCATGGAAATCCGAATCTGCGTGGTGGTGATCTTGATCAGTTGATCAACTGCTTCTACCGATTGATCCGCCGCTTTGAGAAAACCGCCCGCCATTCCGCCGATCAGCGCACCGAGCGCAATCGACTTGGCGATATCGATCCCGTTCTTCAAACCGCCGCTGGCGATGATGGGCAGGTTAGGTGCGCCTTTGACGGCATACTGAATCGCATCCGCAGTTGGAATTCCCCAATCGGCAAATGCCGCCGCAACTTGGGCATGATATTCGTTCGGAGCGCGGTGATATTCAACCTCGCTCCATGACGTGCCGCCTGATCCAGCGACATCAATTGCGGCGACCCCTGCGTTTGCTAGATCGCGGCAGTTCGCCTCGCTAAAACCCCACCCAACCTCTTTTGCGATCACAGGGACGGGCAGCGCACGGCAGACGACTTCGATTTTCCGGAGCAGACCCGCGAAATTGGTGTCACCTTCTGGCTGTACTGCTTCCTGAAGCACGTTGAAATGCAGGATAAGCGCATCTGCACCGACCATATCGACCGCGCGCTTGCACTCGTCTACGCCGTAACCATAGTTGAATTGAACCGCGCCGATATTGCCAAACAAGAGAATATCCGGTGCAATATCCCGTATTTGATAGGTATACGCCATATCCGGGTTCTTGATCGCCGCCCGCTGCGAACCCAAGCCGAGTGCGATTCCGTTTGCTTGCGCGGCTTCGGCAAGGCGGCGGTTAATCGCATGGGCGAGTTCAGAGCCACCGGTCATCGAGGAAATTAGGATCGGTGCGCTCAAGGTTTTGCCAAAGAGCGTCACACGCGCATCAACCTCTTTGAGATCAAGTTCCGGCAGTGCTTGATGGAGAAAGCGGTATTTTTCGAGTCCGGTCGTTAACCGGGGAAACTGCACATCGCGTTCGAGGTTGATACGAATGTGCTCGGTTTTGCGATCTTCAATCGATGGAGTCGCCGTGACTTTGTTCATCAGACGGTGTTCCTTCATTACGGTGAGGGTCAATCGTACCTGATGCACGGGAAGGCGTCAACCTTAGGCAGCAGGTGTGCACACTGGCAGAACACCACTTGATCTGTATAATCACTACCCTTGTATAGGGCTTCCCTGTGAAAGGCTGGAGGAAACACTCATGTCTAAGACTGAAGAGCGCGTGCGCGATATTGTGATCGATCTGTTGGGCGTCGATTCGGCGAAAGTGACGCCTGAAGCGCGCTTCCGCGAAGATCTCGAAGCCGATTCGCTCGATCTGGTCGAACTGATTATGGCGTTCGAAGAAGCATTCGGCGGCGAAATCAGCGACGAAGATGCACAGAAGATCACGACCGTCGGCGATGCAGTGTCGTACATTGACACACATATGAACCCGACCGCGTAACATCCCCGTTGTGTGCCCAACAGGGGTTTTGCCGTAGGCAAGGTAGGTCGTTCGCGGGCTACCTTGTTTTATTTCTTAGAAAATATGTCTTTTGCGTATAGGTGACTCATCATGCCAGACTCTTTGATTCCTTCGCCTAGTGATCTTGCAAGAATCGCAGAACGCCTGAGATTATCCCCAACAGAATTGATCGATCGTGCGGATCGTCACACGATGGATGTTCAAGCGTGGCTGTCCTCGCGCAGTCCGACCGCCAAGCGTTTTTTGGGGCAGGGTATTCGCGCCAGTTCAACAGGGATTCATGTACCGCTTCTCAACTTGGCGCTTGGCGCGGCTTTCCCAACGGATGCGCAGCTCTCAGATGTTGATGCAGAAATCGAAGCGGTCAAAGCCTTTTTTCGTGAGCGCGGTGTGCCTTGGTACTGGTGGATGGGTCCTCATCCCCAACCTACTGACCTGCCAGCCCGCCTTGAGCAGCATGAGATTATGTGCGATTCGCCCCTGCTTCCAACAATGGTTGCCGCGCTGAAAGATTATGTCCCGGATGCCGCACCATCAGCGCCGCCAGAGGTGCGCACGTGGCGAGCGACAACGCTTGACGATCTGCGTGCTGCTAGCACGATCCGACGCTCCGCATTCCGGTTTCCGGAAGGAACAGCCCTCGATTATTTCGAGGCGATGCCGGAGAGTTGGCTGAATAACCCTGATGCGCGCTTATATCTATCCGCGCGCGGTGATGCGCCTGCTGCAATTGGCGCCCTGATCATGGGCGCTGGTATTCCCGGCGTTTACGTGATGGCTTCTATACCTGTTCAACAGCGAAGCGGCTTAGGCAAGGCGGTACTGCGCGCGATCATGCAGGATGCGATGGAGTCGGGCATCGATATGATCGTGTTAACAGCATCCAGTCGCGGATTTGGGCTGTACCGCCAATTCGGGTTTGTCCACATTTTTGATTATCAGATCTTCCGCCCCGCGCCCTCAGAAACGAGCGGCTGAAGGACTGCTGCCGGGCGTGGGATCAGCGTGAGGGCGAACAGAATCAGCCCGATGTTGGTGGTGAAAACGCCCATACCGGGCGCGGCAGTTATATCGAACGCGCGCAGGAGATCATATGCACGCGCAAAGCCCACGATTCCGGCGATTAGCCCGATCAACGTAATTACGGCGCTGAGGATCGGGTACAGCCGCGCTAAACGCCCGGTAAGGCTCAACGCAAGCGCCGCCATCACCGTCACAGCAAGCCCAAGCTGCTGCTGATAATTCCCATTGGAAAGCTGGGTAACAAAGTCAAGCGGGGGAAGCAGCCCCAATCCCGCGCCGAACGCGGCTGCCCAACACCAGATCCGCCAGCGGCGCTCCCGGTGAGCCGCCAATGCAAACAGCACACCAATCGCCACCAGCGGGAGCCGCAGCAGCAAAGTTGTCAGCAGGGCAGGGGATTCACCGCGCACGAGTGGATGCAGACTCGCCCATTCCGCGAGATCAAAAGCATGAAACGTCAAACCACCTGCCGGGTGCGTTACCCACGCGGTCACATAGCTGATCACGCACAGCACCAAAATCATAAAGCGCACAATGAGTTCTCCGTCACGTTTCGTCCGCTGTGGGTTGAGACGGAGTTTCGGGCGCTGGCGTTCCCGCGAGTTCGTCTAAGCGTGAACGAATTTGATCGTCTTCTTCAGCCTGTTGATGATAGAAGTTCACCATGAACTCGCTTTGACGCTGACGCAGTGCCAGCGGCGCGACCGCGCGAATATCCGCGATCGACGCTTCTTTGCGTCCATCAGCGGCAGCATGGGCGCGCGCGGCTTCAAAAAGGGTGTATTCGGCGCGGTGACTGTCGATATCGAGCGCTTGCACCAGTTTGATCCCCAATTCGACCGCGTTTTCGGCGAGCGTCGTCTCTTTGAGCAGTTCACGCGCCGCGATGATTTCTTCGCGGGTTTCCGCCGTTACCATTTCCCATTCGCGCACGAATCGGGTGGGGCTGGCTCGGTAAGCGCGCACGCGGTTATAGACTTCGATGCGTTCCTCGCTGGTCAGCAACCCGCGCACATTCACGCGCAAGCCGAAGCGGTCGAGAATCTGCGGGCGCAGTCGTCCTTCTTCGGGGTTCATCGAGCCGATCAGGACGAAACGCGCGCGATACGTTCCTGCCATTGCGCCGCGCCGCACGGTATACATCCCCTGAGCAGCGGCATCAAGGATTGCATCGACGATCTCATCCGACAGCAGATTCACTTCGTCGATATACAGCAGGTGATTATGCGCCCGCGCCAGAATGCCTCTTTCCAGCTTGATTCGGCTCTGCTGGACGGCGACGCGCTCATTGATGCCGCCGACAACATCCTCAAGGCGGGCATTCAGGGGCAGTTCGACGATCTTGACCGGCTCATAATGTGAGATCGATTGACCTGCTTTGTATTTCTCCCAGCAGTCGGGGTACAGAACACGGGCGCTGTCATGCTGAAGGTCTTCTGGCAGCACCTCGTCGTCACAGTCGCTGACCTCGACATCCGGCAGGATGCCCGTCAGACTGCGCACGACGGTCGTCTTGCCTGTCCCGCGCGGACCGATCAACAGAACGCCGCCGACTGCCGGATTAATCACAGACAGCATCAGCGCGACGCGCATTTCGGTTTGACCCACGACCGCCATGAATGGGAATGGCTGAATATCCGCCAAGCCGAGATCGGGTGCGGGTGCGGAGAGAATCCTCCGTGCGCCTGCCTGCCGCAAAATCCGCAGCAGCGCGGACTCCTCTGCGCCTTGATAATCCGAGAGCATTGATCTGTCGGTCACGAGCCGCGTCCCTTAGCCGTGTTCGCGCTTTCGATGGCGCGCTGACGCTTACGGAATTCCTGCCGTTCGCGGGCTTGATCTTCGCGCAGTTTCTCGTCGTCAGATTCGCATACCAATTCCGGCACAACCGACGGTGTGCCATTCACGTCAAGCGCGACATAGACCACGTATGCCGTATTCGTGATCTTGCCTTGACCGAGAAATGGGTTTTCGGCGCTAACTTCGACGCGCACTTCCATCGATGTCCGTCCGGCGTAGGTGAGTTCACCTTTGCACATGACCAGCATTCCGATGCGGATCGGCTCCATGAAAGTCATCGAGTCGATGGCGACGGTGACGACGGGCATGTTCGCGTGGCGCATCGCCACTAACGCACCTGCCTCGTCCGCCATGCGCATGATCACGCCGCCATGTACGTTACCGAGTGAGTTTGCGTCCTGTGGTCCCATCAATTGGCTGAGCGTGAAACGTGAATCCGCAACACGTTTCTGAGATCGGGTGTCTTCACTCATTTTATTCTTCGCCCGCGTCGGGGAGCAGATCGCTTAGGCGCTTAAAGACTTCCTCATCCCACTCCAACACATCAACCTTGTCAAAGCCGAGTTCAGCCGGAATCAACGCCAACGGTGCGCGTGACGGGAACTTAGTTGGTTTCTTGGGCTTGGGGGGGAGCGTCTTGAGAAGTGCCGGGCGCGTGTAATTGCGTTTGCGGATGATGCGCCCATCGGGCCACAAGTTGCCGATCCATTCACCGGAAGTCGTGTACACGTCGTAAACATCGTTCAGCACAAATCCGACATAGTCACCGCGTGGATCAAACAGCGCGTCACCAAATTTGACGCCACACCAATCGCCCGCCGTGTTGTAGACGAAAAACGGCTTTTCCGGGTCAATTTTAAACTTACGCGGGGCAGGGGTCATCGTGTATCCTCACTCACGCTCTTTACTCAGATGCGTTACATTATAGCGCCCCTGCTTGAAGGCGCGCATATACGCTGTGGAGTTCGGCAGCGGCGCGCTCCCATGTGAACTGGGCGGCGCGTGTGAATCCGGCGGTGATCAACTGCTCGCGCAGCGCGGAATCAGTGATCAAGCGGCGGAGCGCGTCTGCGAGTGCGTCTACATCAACGGGATCGATCATCAGTGCGGCGTCCCCAGCGACTTCCGGCAGGGATGACACATTTGCGGTGACGACGGGAGTTCCGCACTTCATTGATTCGAGTACCGGGAAACCGAAACCTTCGTAAATCGACGGTGTGGCGGTACAGATCGCTTCGCTGTACAGTGTCGGAATATCGGCATCATCAGCAAAGCCGATCAAATGTACATGCGCCTCGACATGATGATCACGGATGCTGGCATAGATCGGGTCTTCAAGCCAGCCTTTGCCACCTGCAATTACGAGATCAACATCAAGACCGGAACTGCGAAGGATCGCCAGTGCCTCGATCAAGCGCGCGTAGTTTTTGCGCGGCTGCACCGTGCCAACTGCGAGAATATACGGGCGATCGCTGATCTTGTATTTCTCCCGCACGGCTTGGCGGGCACTTGCGTTTGTGATCGGCTTGAAGCGCGCGCCTACGCCGCTTAACAAGACGGTGATCTTTTCAGGCGGTGTGTGATACAGGTCGATCAAATCGTTTTTTGTGGACTGGGAATCCGCCAGCACATGATCGGCGCGTGCGACCGAACGCGGCACAACTGCATCCAGATACGCTTTTAGGGCGGGGCTGGCAGTTTCCGGCGCACGCGCAAATGTTAAATCGTGTACGGTGAGCAGGGTGCGTGTCTTCTTGCGCGTGGGTGGTAGTACAAAATCCGTCGCGTGATATAGATCAACCGTGCCGGTGATGTTTTCGACAGGGTAGGGAAGGTGGGCGCGATGCCAGATGCGTGCCCACCATTCAGCCGAAAGACGCGAAGGACGCCAGACGAAATTCGCGCCGGGGGGTGCGGGAAGCTGTTCCCGTTTCGCTCCGGCGACGAACAAACGATAGTCGGTTTGAGTATCCAACTGAGCCAGCGCCGCAACTAGATCACGGGTGAGGCGTCCGATGCCAGCACCTTGTTGAAAGGCGGGCGTGTAATCAATCGCTGTGCGCGGCACGTTCTTTATCGACGTCGTTGTAAGTCCAGTAACGATTGGCGAAGAAGTTCCACACCATCACGATAGCCACACCGATCAGCCATGCGACCAGCGTGCCGAGTTTCGCTTCGGCGGAGGCGGATGGAACGTAACCCGGGCGAAAAATCTGGATTTCGGGAAGGACAATCGGCATCAGGAGTGCGCCGAGCCAACTGTATGCCGTGCTGATCCAGATGGTGCGCCCGACCCAACCGACGCCGCTGATCAGCGTAAACTGGGCGAGCTGGCGGCGAACCGAACGGGTGCGCGAGTCTGGATAAGTCCAAACACGATTCCAGATAAAGTTGCTGATCACCGCTGCAAAAAAGGCGATTGTGCTGGCAAGTGCAACTTTTAAGTCTTTGTTCGGTTCAACTGGACTAAGAATCGACCACTGAAGGAAAAACAGTGTTCCAAAATCGATAACCGCGCCGAGCGCGCCGACGATCGCAAACTTGAGAAAGCGCTCGACTTCTTTCGCGCGGCTGCCAAACCGTTTGGCGATGGCGACCACCAGCGTATCCAGTGGGTTGCGAAAGACAAGGCGCTTCAGCTCGATTGTGTCGATTTGCCCCATAAGAGTTTTGTTCCTATCCGCTGATAACTGCGCTGTGGCGACAGCGCAGCAGTTATCCCTAGTATGACACCAAGATGGATGAAAAGATTGTTGACGTAAAGATTGTCAGTCAAGCTGTGCACGGCGAGGTAAGACCAAGTTCCCAGAAACCCTGCCGCGACGAGCCGTGCGAGAGGGTCAGGTTGGCGTCGGCTGACGTTCCACGTGGCGGTAATGATCCCTGCCCACATCACGAGATAACATACAAAACCTATGATGCCAGTCTCGGCAAAAACATTCAAGTAGTAATTATGTGCATGACCCAACGGATATTTCCAATACATCAGACGAAAGTCCGGGTAGGCGATTTCATAATTTCCTAGTCCGACTCCGAGATAAGGATGGGCTGTCGCCATATTGATCGCCGCCTGCCAATGCGCCAACCGCTCGTATAAAGCATAGTTCGCGGGATTAATGTCTGCGCCGCGCACATCCGTAAACGAAAAAGTCTCCTGTGTCGCGCTGTTGATGCGCTCAACGATTGATGCGGGCAGTCGCCCGCTTGCCCAAGCCAGCACCACAAGCGCAAAACCCGCCGTTACCAGCGCGATCCCATGCCACAGCTTACGCGGTGCTGTTGCGACGAGCACCAGCATTGAGATGCCAAACGCGAGCCATGCACCACGCCCCCACGACATCAGTAGCGCCGCCGCGAGAATTGCCGTACTCACCGCGTAGAACAGTGCAGCCGAAAGCATCCGATACGGTAAGACAGCGCGTGTACGATAGAAGTTCCATGCGCGCTGCGTATATCCAAGGGCGGCGGCGGCGGAAATCGGTGCGATCAGCCCCATAAATCCGCCAAAAGGATTGGGTTGACCAAACGTGCCGAATGCGCGGAAGTTCGCGTCGTTGATCAGCAAATGATCCGCACCGCTGCCGCCGAAGAACTGGAAGATGCCGAGCACCGCATTCACGAGCGCGGCAGCGACCAACCCGAAGATGATCCATTCCCACGCGCGGCGTTCTGCCACATCGATGATCAGGACGATGAGCACGAGAATTTGCGCCCATTTCAGAAATTCGGTCAGCCAAGTGCTGAACGAATACGCGCTGAAGGCGCTCAACGCGGCAGCGGCGGCGAATACCGCGACCGAGCCGAATATCAATGATGGGGTAAAGCGAGGTAGTCGCTGCTGAACGAGGCTTCGATGCGCGAACCACCCCGCAAAGGTGAAAATCAAGAGCCACTGCCCAAGATCAAGCGGAATTTGTACAGGCGATTCTGTCGCAAACAGCGTGCGGATCGGTGCAATGATGAGCAGCGCGATAAGCGGCGCAAGCGGGGTGACAGCGGCGCAAATCAACAGCACCACTCCACCGATCACCACAACCGCTGCCGAAGGCTGCTGCGTGCCGACAAGCACGCCGATCACCAGAGCGGCGGCGATCCAAAGGATTGGTTCAAGTTGCCTACGCGTCGAAAAAGAACGAAAACCGATCACACCACCTCGCGGAAATACGCGATTGTCCGGGTTAACCCTTCACGAACTGAGACACGTGGTTCCCAATCGAGGATCGTTTTTGCGCGGGTTGTATCCGGTCGGCGGGTTTGCGGATCGCCGGAAATGCGCAATTCCTCAAAAATGATCCCCGCCTGATTTCCTGTGAGTTCGTTGATGATCTCGGCAAATTCGATCATGTTCATCTCGAACTGCGTTCCAATATTGATCGGTTCAGCAAAATCACTCTGGAGCAGGCGGACGATGCCTTCCACAAGGTCATCGACATACTGGAAACTGCGTGTCTGCTTGCCATCGCCATATACCGTGAGCGGTTCACCCTTCAGGGCTTGGCGAACGAAATTCGGTACCACACGCCCGTCGTCCAAACGCATCCGCGGTCCGTAGGTGTTGAAGATGCGGACGATGCGCGTCTGCAAGTGATGGGTGCGGTGATACGCCATCGTCATCGCTTCGGCAAATCGTTTCGCTTCGTCGTAACAACCGCGCACGCCAATTGGATCAACGTTGCCGAAATAGGTTTCGGGCTGTGGGTGAACGAGCGGATCACCGTAGACTTCAGAAGTGGAAGCGAGCAGAAAACGCGCTCCCTTCGCCAGCGCTAACCCAAGTGCGTTGTGTGTCCCCAATGAGCCAACTTTGAGCGTCTGGATCGGGATTTTTAGGTAGTCAATTGGGCTGGCTGGCGAGGCAAAATGCAGCACCGCGTCGATTGCGCCATCCACATGAATGTAATGGGAAACGTCATGGCGCTTGAAAGTGAATCGTGGATGGTCTGATAGGTGAGCGATGTTGCGGAGGTTTCCGGTAATCAGGTTGTCCATGCCGACGACGGTGTGCCCATCGGCAAGAAAACGTTCGCTAAGGTGCGACGCGATAAAACCAGCGGCTCCAGTGATCAATACGCGCAAAATCGCCTACCTCTCGTGACGGGTGGTCGTAAACAGGCAGAGTTTACCACAAGATAGAATGGATTTAAGTGGCGCGGATGTGACTAGACTTTTGCGTCGCCTGTTTCGCGGAGTTCTTCCAGTTGACGCTGAAATTCGCGCTTGAAGGTCGCGGCGGTGTTGCCGTCATCCAAGCAGATCACCACCGTGCGCAAATGCTTGAGCGGTTCAAACGTGTAATCAACGATCTGCGTGATCATCGTTGTGGCGCAGTTTTCAACCGGATAGCCCAGCGCCCCGACAGAAATGGCGGGAAAGGCGATGGACTTCAGTTTGTTGAATTCGGCAAGACGGAGGCATTCCAAGACGCACAACATCAGTTTTCCGCGTTCGCTGCCTTCGCCCCAACGCGGTCCCGCCGTGTGTATGACTTTATCGACGGTCAAGTTTCCCGCGCCTGTCATCAGCGCTGTACCGACTTCGACGTGCCCTAAGCGGGCGCACTCACGCTGAAGCTCAGCCCCGCCTCTGGCGAGCCATTCCGAAGACAAGGCAAGGTCAGTGGTGGTGGCGTTCACCAATGCAGATGTGGAAAGCGATAATAGATCGCCTTCGATGATCTGAATTGTGACCCGATTGACCTTCGCCTTCATGATTCCCTTCCAACCGATTACAAACCAAAAACGGCATACAATGGCTCATGGAAACATTACACCATTATTTCGCGGACTGCGTCAATAGCTCGGATGTTCGCATTACCCCAATAATTCCCATAATGAGCGTAAATACATACGCCAAGTCATGGACAAACACGCTGTTATCGACCAGCCCATGCGCTAACACATTGATCATCACGCCCATCGCGCCGATCACGAGTGCCGCTTTCATCGGATCGAGCTTTCTCACGCCGCGATAAAGGGCAAATGCGAAACGCCAGAAGATGATTTGCGTGAAGATCAGCAAGACCACGCCTAGAATTCCCAAGCGTGTCCAGTAATCCAACACAATGTTGTGTGGGTGCGAAAGATTCGGTTCTTGCCACGCATCGGGCAGCATGTACTGTCCACGAAAAAGCCGCAAAAACTGATCCAGCCCGATACCCGTTAGCGGGCGATCCGCGATCATTTCGAGGGCGCTTTGCCATACGCGCAGTCTGAAGAAATTTGTGCCTTCGGTGAAATCGAGCAGGCGCGCGAAACGCGGATTCTGCGCGGCGATGAGCGCAGACGCGCCACCAAGTCCTACCATACCAATCAGCGGCAGAAACGCTCGTCGCCCATAGACCAGCATCAGCACGGCGGCGACGGCGGCGGGAATGCCGATGAACATCGCGCCCGCGCTGAGCGTCAGCACGACCGTCACAATCAGCAGCACAGTGAGGAACGCACCAGCAATACGGCGGCGGCGATCTAGTGGGCTGAGTGTGAATGCAAGCGCAAACGGAATCGCGCGCCCTAAGAAAAGCGCGACATTGTTCGGTGAGCCGTACACGCTGGCGAGACGTTCCGTGCCGCCTTCGGCTGTAATCACGCCCGCACCTGTTCCGGTCACGAACATGAATAGCCCAAGCACCGATACAATCAGCGCGGCGAACAGCAGCGTATCCACGAGCTTAAGCAGATCGGCGGTACTTGGCTTCAAGCTGCGAAGGATCACGTAGAACAGGACAGGTTCAAGGATCAGGGCGCGCAGTTCTGTGATTGCCGGATCGCGGTAATCTGCCCACACAAGCGAGAGCGTGCCGAGTGCTGCCCATGCCAACATCGCCCAGTCGAGCGCGTGCAGCCGCGCTAGACGGTCAATCACAGGAATAACCGGAAGCGTTTTTGCGCGGCGGGCGCGTTCGATTTCAGCAAGCGCGCGCAGCGCCCATGCCGCCCCGGTGAACAGAATGAGTATCTCTGCCATCGGGAACGCGAACACGAGCAGTTCAACCGGAAACAGAAAAAACGGCGCATAAAACAGCGTGAGCATCAGCCCGTAGAGTGGACGGTGATACAGCACCACGAACAGCACCGCCGCCGCGACAAACGTGACCAGCATCCCGGGTTCGATGTAGATCACGCCTGCGGTCAAGAGGGCGATTCCTAACTGCACGGGTTCACGCCGGAAGAGGGTAGGGGTGGCATCACCCCACGTCAGGAACATGCCGATTACCAGCGCAAGCGAAGTGACACCACTAAACACCAATTCGCCAACCGTGCCAAGTGTCCTCCAAACTCGTCTGATGCGCTGCAAGAGCGGCGACCAGTTCACTTGAAAGCCGGAGACGACTGCCGCCGCTCCGGTGATCAGTGTCGCAAACACAGCAATCGCAATTTGGCGATTGTACGGCGCGGTGAGATCACCGCCGCTGACCGCATAACCCACCAGCGCCCATTGATCCCATCCGCGATCAGCGGCGGCGCGCAAGATGTGTTCACCCGGTACTAAATTGCGGCTGACAGGGACAACTACGACTTGGGTATCGAGTTCGTCGCTTTTCAGGTTGATAAACGCATTTCCGGCGGCGTCGGTCGGGATCGCATTCGCGGCGATTTCGTCAATCGTGGGATAGAGATAGGCTTCGTAGTTACCCTGCCGCACTATCAGCGCGATATCGCGCCCGCTGAAGCGAAACTCAAGCTGACTATCCTGTATCCAACCGATGTCCGCGCCGAGTTCGCCGAACGTCCATACGCCGCTGTATGCCGCAAATGGGTTCGCGGCTGGGAAACGCCCGTTTCCGCTCAACAGCTCGGTGTAGGATGCCAGCGCACCCGCAAGCGGGGTCGGGTTTCCGTGCTGATCGTAGACCGCAAAGCCCCATTTTGCGTTTTCGGGTGCGGCGTTCGGCTGCCACTCCGCGAGGATCATCCCGCCGAGCCATGTCCATTCGCGTTCGGCGCGGCGCAGTGCGTCAAGCGTATAGGCGGCTTGTTCGTCTTGCGCGACCGATCCCCAAATGGACGGATCACCTTGCCAGCCGTCTGGCAGTGCGTTCCAACCGTATTCGCTGATCCACAGCGGAGATTCCCCATCTCCATTCGCTGTCATCACTTCGCGCAGCGCGATAACCCGCGAGAAGTTCAGCACAGTTGGATCAACCGTCCGGTCAGTCGGCGGTGTGCTGAAACCATATGGCTTTGCCGCAAATCCGTCGACATATTCGGCAGCGCCGAGCGCGTAAAGTTGTTCAAGATAAAGAATGTCACTGATGTTGCGCTCGCCTGTTTCGGTGGTGGGAGCAAGTGCCGCCGCGAGGATTTGCGCACCGGGATCGACGGCTCGGATTACCTGTGATGCTGCAGCGAGTAAGCTCACGTATTCGGCTGGGCGGGGGTCTTGATCGCCCCAAGCATCGGCAAGGTTCGGCTCGTCCCAAACTTGATACACGTCGATTTGATCGCCAAACTGCTCCGCGAACGCGGCTGCAAATGCTGCAAATGCGACTGTATCCTGCGGCGGTGCAAGCGGGGGATCGGCAGAGTCGGGTTGACGCGCCCAATCGGGTGAACCAACAAGCACGGGGAGAATACGAAGTTCAGGGAGTGCTTCGAGTGCGGCAAAAATGGGTGTCCACGCTGACCAATCAAACACACCGGGTTCAGATTCGACCGTTGCCCAGTTGACAATCTGCCGCACCCAAACGACATGCGCATCTTGCATTTCCGCCAGAACAGCAGGGAGTTCATCCGGGGCGTACTGCGCTAGGTCGACATTCACGCCGAGTCGGGGAAGCCGAAACGGGAGCAGCTCGCCGCTGGTCGCATCGACGTAACCGCGCAGCGTGAAATCGCGGTCGCTTGCAGTCGCAAATACGGCGACAAACGCGCCGCAGAACACGATTAGCGCGGCGGTGAAGATCAGAAACGGTCGTTTCATCGAGTCCACACAACATCTGTTACGCCGCCATCCAGTGTGAGCTGGTGCGCGATCCCCGACGCAATATCGACGATCCACAAGTTACCTTGATAGATCAGGGCGATTTCCTCACCGTCAGGACTCCATGTGAAACTGATCGCATCCCGCGTCAGCCCCGCTTGTCCATTCGGGGGGAATACGATTTCCGCATTGCTGCCATCCCGATCCGCGACAACGAGATCATATGCGGCGGATTCACTGATGCTGTTGGAAAGATCGCGGCTCTGCAAATACGCGATCAAGTCGTTCGAGTATTTCGGCGCACTCCAGATGCCAGCGTTGGTGACTACTTCTGCGGTGAACGATCCATCAACCGCAAGTGCCGCAATATGAAAGGCGGGGCTGGTCTCCGGCGGTTCGCTGCCAATTGGGCTGCCATGCACCGTGGTGAGCAGGAGCGCTCCATCAGGTGACCACGAGACGTTTGCGCGCCAAGACCAAGGACCACGTGTGTTAAAGACGGGATAGCTGATCATCGGGTTCGTGTCATCGATCACGCCGTTGATTGTGTCCACCAAACCAATCCGATCCGCGCGCACCCAAACGAGGCGCGTACCATCTGGTGACCATTGATAATGCGTTCCCCACCAGCCGTATAAGCCTCCCGTTGAAGGCGGCACGAGCTGATCGAGGTCGAGAGTTTCGCCTGTTGCGGCATCAATACGGATGATCGACAGATCGTTATGTGCGCGCCAGCCGGGAGCACCGGAAGCAAGTTCTCCCGTGGAGTAACTGATCGCGTTCGGCTGACCGGGAACCCATTCCGCGAACAACACATTTTCGGGTAAAAGCGAGACGGGGGCATTTTCCGTCGCCGTGTCGGTGATCATCCACAGGCGGTTGAAGAATGTCTCGCGGTCAGTACCGGTGGTTTCACGGCTGAACAACAGCCGCCGCCCGTCGTCCGACAGCGAAAATACCCGCCCATCTAAATCGCCGGTTGTGGTAAGCAGACGTTTATCACTGCTGCTTTCGCGGACGATCCACGCGTTGCCGTTGCTCACGTAGGCAAGTGTTCCAGTGACAGGGATCGGGTCAAGTTGTCCGGTGTCGGGACCTACATAAATCACTTCATCGACTGCCGCGCTGATCAAGGTGCGGCTGATCGGCACAGGTGCTTCGCGGATACCATCACGCACAATCACCCGATAGCAGATTTCTTCAACCCCGTTTTGCCCTGCTTGTCCGAGTCGTTCTTCGCCGGGAGCGAGTCCTTCATTCAACACGCGCTGCTGACGGCGAGCAATCTCGACTCGTTCGCATTCGGTGACTTCCTCGACGCGGACAACGGTGATGCGCATCCCGTCGATGATTTGCGTGAATTCCGGCGGATTTACTTCATCGAGCGGACCGAGTTCGATTTCAGCGGCGCGCAAGAACTCGCCCACCGTGATCGACGTGTCTTGGGTATAGGCGCGTTCGCGCCCGTCGGCGACGAGGGCGATCACCATCGTGTCATCGGCGGGCGCTTGAATACAACCCGTCATGAGAAGAATTAGCAGCAGAATAAGCAGTACAGTATGTTTCATCGCTTGCTCAAAATCATGTGGTATAGGACAGCAAAAAAGGCACAGCGGTGCCGTGCCTTTTTACCTCAGCAGAAACCGCCGCCCACCTTCAGAGATAACCCGAAAGTGGACGGCGCGCAAGTATTAGGGTGCTGCCGGAGGCACAGCATCGGGGAACAACTGCGTCCGCAGATTGCCGAGGACACGCAGAATGTTCAGGTTCAGCGCGTTCACGCCGTAATTGGCGATTGCATCCCCCGACAAATTCCCTGCGCCGCCCGGCGCTGTTGTGAACGAGCCACCGCTCTGACCATCGTCGGCCATCGGTTCAAGCGCACGCCAGATGTTCAGCACTGGAACGTTATACGCCGCTGCCGTATTCAGGATTGCATTGTTGATTGCGACGGTGTTCTGCTCCAGCGTGCCGCCATCGGCGGTCGGTCGGACTGTGAAGAGCACCGGAACCGCGCCTTGACTGACTGCTGCCTGAACGATTTGCGACAGGTCACTTGAGAAACTTCCCGGATCAGTGCCGTTCAGCACGTCATTGTATCCAACGGCGATCAGGATCACGCTTGCGTTGGATGTGCGAACTTCGCACGCAATCGGTGTTTCGCCGGGGTTGCAGCTTCCGCCCGAATTTGCTGGATTCAACAGATCGCTGGCGCGGTAGCCTCCGCCCAGAGCGGCGCTCACATGGCTGAAGCTTGGCGTATCAGATGGTCCGGTACTGATATTGAACCAGTCGATGATCGGCTGAAGGTCAGCATTTGCGCTCAAATCATATGCACTTCCAAGCGAGAACGCATCAATGACGCCGCCTTGTAAAATCGTGCTGTCTCCCGCATATGCGAAGTGGTAGGGCAAGCGACCCATGCCAATTCCCATGTCATAGACAGGGCGCAGCGCGCCGTAAAGCCCACCGATATTCGGCTGCACATCCGTGTACGCGACTGCGCCGGGATCGATTGGAACGGGTGCCGCCGTGACCGTGACCATCTGTTCAGCGGCGTGCGTGGTCACGCCGTCAACAGCCGTAACCGTCAAACGAATTAGGAAATCACCTGATCCGGCATACGTGTGCAGCGGCGCAAAATCGCTGAGAACTGTGCCATCACCAAAATCCCAACTATACGTGGCGATGCTGCCCAGTGATTCATTGGTGGTGGTGACGTCTGCGCCGCTCACATTGGCGGTGAAGCGCGCTTCAACCACATTGACAGCCTGCTGAATGAACGTGACCGGCGTCATGGTCAAATCCAACCCGGTCAGCGTGACGGTGTAACTGCCGCCGTTGGCATAGGTGTGGATGGGGCTGACCTCTGTGCTAGTCGTGCCATCGCCAAAGTCCCACAAGAACGATGCTGCACCCATCGAGGTGTTCATGAAGTTGACATTCAGCGAACTGCTCTGCTGCTGCGCCGTGAACGCCAATGTGATCGGGACACTGGTGTTCGTCGGTGTTTCGGTGGGGGTCTCGGTCGGCGGGATCAGCGTTGCTGTCTCGGTCGGCGTTTCCGTGAATGTTGCCGTCGGCGGAATCGGCGTCGCTGTCTCAGTCGGCGTTTCGGTCGGCGGGATCAACGTGAATGTTGCCGTCGGCGTTTCGGTCGGCGGGATCAACGTGAATGTTGCCGTCGGTGTTTCCGTGAATGTCGCCGTCGGCGGGATCAGCGTTGCTGTCTCAGTCGGCGTTTCGGTGAACGTTGCCGTCGGTGGGATCAGCGTTGCCGTCTCGGTCGGCGGAAGACTCGTATTCGTTGGAGTCTCTGTTGGCGGCACTGGCGTGGTCGTTCCAGTCGAGGTTGGTGGGATCAAGGTAGCCGTTAGCGTCGCCGTCGGGGTTTCAGTGAACGTCGCTGTCGGCGGCACAACCGTATTCGTTCCCGTTGTCGTTGGCGTCACCGGCGTATTTGTGACGGTCGGTGTGATCGGCGTGGATGTCCATGTCGTGGTGAATGTCGGCGTAGGACCTTGCACTACGATTTGGCGTGATGCAAATGAGCTTCCGCTCGGTCCCGTCACCGTGAGCAGAACATTATACACACCGGGGATAGTGAACACATGCGACGGATTGCGATCCGCGCTGGTGCCGCCATCGCTGAACGTCCAGAACCAGTTGTTGACATTCCCGCTGGATTGATCGGTGAACTGCACCGTTAGCGGCGCGATGCCTGTGGTGGTGTTCTGTGTGAATCCGGCTGTCGGCGGCGTTGGGCTTTGCGCACTGATCTGCCGTGTCACGTTGGATGTGCCGCCGGGACCTTCAACTGTGAGGGTTACGCTGTAAAGTCCGGGGGAGTTAAACACATGTGATGGGTTGAGATCGGAACTGGTTGCGCCGTCCCCGAAATTCCACGTCACACGGGTGATCTGTCCGCTCGACTGGCTGGTAAACTGCACCGCAAGCGGAACAAGCCCACTGGTGACATTCTGCGTGAATGCCGCAATCGGGCGGGGGATATTCTGCGTGGCGGTGGGAATCGGGGTGGGGCGGTTGTTCTGCACGCGAATATTGTTGACAACCGTCGTCAGCAGCGTGCCGTCCCGCAGATACACGCGCAGTCGCAGTTGATACGTCGTGTCCGGCGTGACTGTCGTATTCCAGATGCCAAGCAACCCGTTGAATACCTGTGACTGGAGGGCGGACGTTGCCGGATACCATAAGTTGCTTGGGTTCGGGTCAGGTCCGTACTCGATTTGATATTGTAGGAACTGCGGATGTGATGCCGCTCCGACGATTTGCACATTCCCCGCGACAACGCTGCCCGGGGGCGGCGACAAAATAGCGATATTCACGGGAAGTGGTGTATTGGTCGGCGGAAGAATCACCTGTGATGTTGGCGGAAGGACAACCACGCTTGTTGGGCGCACCGTTGTTGGTGTCAGCGTGAGGAGCGGCAGCGCGGTCGGCGCAGTACCGGTTCCCTGCCGCGTGCGCGTTGGTTGCTGCGTTGTCGTCGGTTCTGTCGTCAGGTTGATCTCTTGTGTCGCATCCGTACTGCTCAAATTACATCCGCCGATCCCCGAAGCGACCAACAGAATAAGAATGCTCAATAGCATCGATCTAATACGATACCTTCGTACCATTCCAGTACCTTTCTGCCTGTTCCGCACGTTGCAGATTCTCATTATGCCTCAAATATGTGCACCATGCTTCCCACCGTTGGGTGATCGCCCACTTGTCAGCGTGCAGCAACTTGGCTATAGTGATTATTATGAAAGTGATGATTGTTGACGACGAGAGCGCGATACGCGAATCGCTTGGCAAAAAGCTCAAGCGCGAAGGATACGAGGTCATCCTCTGTCAGGATGGATTGGAAAGTTTGCGGGCTTTCCACACCGAACGACCTGATCTCGTAATCCTCGATATTGTCATGCCTGAAGGCATGGATGGTTTGACGGTGTGCCGCCGTGTGCGTGAAATTGCGGATACACCGATCATGATGCTTTCTGCTAATGCAGTGACCGAAGATGACATCATCGAAGGTTTGAATGCTGGGGCAGACGAGTATTTGATTAAACCGGTGCGCATGAATGAATTCGTCGCGCGGGTTCAAGCGATTCTGCGCCGTTCGCAGAAATCCAGCAGTGATACGGGTCAGCGCTACGATGACGGTTATCTAAGCATTGATCTCCATCGCCGCCATGTTCATGTCGCGGGGAAACGCCTTCACCTAACCCCAACTGAGTTCAAGCTGCTCGCTGTTCTGCTCGAAAATGCGGGACGCGTTGTGTCGCAGCGCGATCTGCTTGAGCAGGTATGGGGACATGAATACGTGAATGACGTGTATTACCCACGTGTCTATATCAGTCAACTGCGCCACAAAATCGAGCGGGATGCCGCGAACCCGATCTATATTCTTACCGAGCATCGGGTCGGCTACCGATTCGAAAAACAGGGTACTTCCTCCGTTCGGTCTGGATAAACAATCCAAATCTCATGGCGGATACCGGCGCGGCGGCACTCATCGTCTACGGCGTTACGCTCGCGCTGTCGCTTGCATTTCTCCTAATCCTCCTGTGGAGTGACGTCCGCAAGGAACTTAATCAGTTCTTTGCCGCGTTCTTGATGCTTGTGATCCTTTGGAACACAGGTGCACTGATGTGGCAGGCGATTGATCAACTGAGTATCGAGTCGCCGCTGCTCACCTTGGCAATTGGAATCACCGAACTTGGCTTTACGGGGGCGAGTGTTGCAGTGTACGCGCTGACGGCAGTGCTGGTGCGCGCCCATACGCCGCGCTTCCGCGTGCTGACTTTTTTCACCCTCGGCTTGATCATCGTATATCGTGTAGTCCTGATCGCAAGCAGTCAGCGTTTTGTCACGAACACGGTGTATTTTTCGACTGTTCAGCGCCAACCGCTTGTCGTCGCGTTCTACCTGATCTTCGATTTTGGTGCGTTGTTTTTGCTGTGGCGTAACCGCCGCAAAGTGCGTTCAGTTGGCATCATGATCGGGTTGACGCTGTTTGTGATCGGTCAAACGCTGGCTTTTGTCGACACCGACCTTGATCTATTTCAACTGTCCTTCACGATCAGCGCGATTGCGGCATTGGTGATCAGTTTCTCGATTGTCGCGCAGGAGATCATCAAACCGATTGCCGAACACAATTCACAGGTGGAGGCGATTCGCCGCGTGGGCTTGGCGATTACCAGCTTGGCTTCTCTGACCAGCGTGCTGGAGCAGGTGGCGCGCCAAGCGGCGGAACTGCTTAAGACGGATGGCGGCGTGACCATCCTGTTGAGCCGCGAAAATGAACTCGAAACGGCGGCTGTGCACCGTATGCCCCGATCATTCCTTCACTTGAGGATGCGGTTTGGCGAAGGTGCAGCGGGGGCGGCAGCGGTTTCGAAACAGACCGTTCTGATCGACAACTACGAACTTAACTGGAAAGGCGAAGAGGACTATCCTTTGGCTCGCCAGACGTTCGGATCGGTTGTGTGTACGCCGCTGGTGTATGGCGGTGAGACCATCGGCGTGATCATGGTGATTGGCGCGAAGCACGGGATTTTGTTTCAGAAAGAGGACGTCTATTTGCTGGAACTGCTCGGCGCACAGGCTGCCGTCGCAATTTCACATAGTCAGTTGTTCTCTGATGTCGAATTTGCGCGGCGTCAGCTTGAAACGGTATTGATCAGTACCGAAAGCCCGGTGATCGCCATTGATCGCAAGTTTCACCTAATCTTTGCCAATCGCACGGGGCGGCAGCTGCTCCGCCAATCCTCCGAGTCGGGCGACGAACTTCCGACAGGCGCACCGATCCGCGATCGGATTCCGCCGAATGTACTCCCACTCAGTGCCGCATTGACGCTGTCGGAACTTCGCCGTCGCGGCACATACACCTACGAGGTGACGATCCTTGATCGGGTGTACCTGTGTAACATCGCCCCGTTAGGTGCGCCCCGTGTGACGGGATGGGTCGCAGTGCTGAACGATATCACCGAACTAAAAGAGCTTGATCGCCTAAAAAGCGAGATGGTGCGGATGACCAGTCATGATTTGAAAAACCCGCTTCAGGCGGCAATGGCGTATACTGAGCTTCTGCGCGATGATCTTGAACCATCGGCGGATGCATCCGTGCTCGAATCCATCGATAAGATCGATTGGCAGCTTCAACGTATGAACCGGATCATCCGGGGTATTCTCGATCTTGAACGTGTCAAAAGTGGCGTCCGCCGCTTTGAGAATTATGCGCCCGCGCGCGTGATTGAGCAGTCAGTGGTCGAACTGCGCCAGTTTGCGCATAGTCAGGGAATACAACTCCACGTTGAACAGGATGATTCCCTTCCCTTAATTCGCTGTGATGCCGAGCAAGTGCGGCGCGCCTTGGTCAATTTGATCGAGAACGCGATCAAGTTTACGCCGCACGGCGGTATAGTCACGGTGCGGGCGTATGTGCAGGATGGGGATGTCGTCTTTGAAGTTGCCGATACAGGTATCGGGATCGCACCAGAATCTCGCTCACGTGTGTTTGACCGTTACTATCGCTCGCAGCAGACAGGGACGGAACACATCACCGGATCGGGTATCGGCTTAAGTCTCGTGAAAGCAGTTGTTGAAAATCATCGCGGTAGAATATGGCTGAACAGCGAGGTTGGAAAAGGTACGACGTTCTATATTGCATTTCCACCCGTTCACGCAAGGGCTTCGTATAGTCAGTAACGAATATCGATTACCAGCACAGGTTATCACTATAACAACATGAGAAAAGCACTGATTGGACTTACAGTATTTTCAGCCGTGATCGCTTCAGCAGTAAGCGCACAGCAGGGTGATCCGACAATTCCACCACCTCCGTCAGCGCACGCACCAACATCAACCACTGCTCCACAAGCCTTTGAACCATTCACACAATCCGATCTTGAAATCGTAACGGGAAACGTTCAACGACCCAACGGGATCGTGTGGTACAACAACTTCTTGTATACCGCCTGCACAGGCGATCAAACCCTGTATGAGATCAACTCAGTCAGCGGAGTCACCCTGACGTATATCGCAGGCGTCGTAAATGCGCACACACTCTACGCTGATGCGATGGACGGAAACGCTCTCAGCTTATGGGTTCCCGATTTCGCCACAAATGAACTTTTAAACATTACCCGTGCTCGCATTGTACGAATAGATACAGACTTGCAAGGTCCTTGGGGAATCGCCCCATTGGATGAATCGCGCTTTCTGATCACAAATCTACTGAGCAGCACTGTGAGCATGGTCAGCCGCGAGGGCGAAAGCAGTGTCATCCTCAATGGACTAGCATCCCCTACAGGTATCGTCGTTGCAGACGACGCAATCTATATCGCCAACAATGGCAGCACCCGCCGCGCTATCGAATACTACCCGATCAACATTACAGACGGACAAGTCGCAGAACCCGAAATCATCGTTCGCGGAATTCAGAACACAACGGGTTTAGTGCTGGGACCGGATGGACTGCTGTACTTCGCGTATTCACTGGGAACACGTGGTTTGGTCGGGCGCGCCAATCCTGACGACTGCCGCGCAAATGGAGGATGTACAGCCGAAGATATTGAAATCGTGATCTATTCTGACCTAGAAGCGCCGCTGGCGGGGCTTACGATTTCGGACGATATGCGGTTGTACATCCACACCATGTTTCGACCAGAAATCTATTGGGTGCAGATTCCTCAGTAGTCGGATCAATCAATTCGGAAGCGACGTTCAAGCCAGCGCACCAAAAACGAGCCAACCAGCGTCATCGAAAGATAGATCATCGCCGCCAGCAAATAGGTTTCAAGGTAGCGGAATGATGTGCTGGTGCTGAGTTTCGCAAGCTGCGCGATATCCTGCACACCGAGGATCGCAACCAGCGACGAGTCCTTGATCATCGCGATCAAGTCATTACCGAGCGGCGGCAGCACACGGCGAATCGCCTGAGGAAGCACTACGAGCCGCATGATCTGAGGGTATGTCATCCCCAGCGATTTTGCGGCTTCGATTTGACCTCGCCCAATCGATTGAATACCTGCGCGGAACACCTCGGATAGAAATGCTGAATATGTCAGCGTGAGTGCGATGATCGCGCGCCACTCAAATGTGATATCGCGCACGCCAATTTGCACACCAAGCTGTGCAAGTCCTTCTACGACTTTCGGAACAATAGCGAACGCGATCACGAGAATCACAACGAGGATCGGTAGTCCACGCAGAGTCTCAACATAGAGCGTCGCGAGATTATACGTAAACACCTTGACAATGCCGCTGCCCGGTGTAGGAGCAGTTGAGCGCACCAAACCGATCAACAGACCAAACAGCATCGAAAGCGTATATGCGATGAAGCTCACGCCGATGGTCATCGAAATTCCAGCCCGAAGCTGATTCCAGATGTTCTGGAACAACTCGTCTGTGATGATCAGCGTTACCACGAGTCCCGCCAATAAAATCAGGGGCAGTATCCACCAAGGGAATGTCGCCCAACTAAAACGCGTGCGATGGATTTGGGCAGACGCGGCAGCGATAGGAGGTGCGCCTACAATACTGGGATCGGCGGGATTCTGCATGGAAGTATCCTCGATAAAGGAAAGCGGTGTGATCCGTTGACCACACCGCCCTCAAGTTTACTTAACAGTCGAACAGACGCAACAATCGGTTAACCGCCCAACGAGGTCGCATCGAACTCGACGAACCAACGCGTATACAGCTCATCGAGCGTGCCATCTTCGCGCATAGATGCAATACCGGCATTGAACGGTGCAACAAGGTCAGAGCCGAGCGGGAAGATGAACCCAAGCGCTTCCGATGTGAGTTCACCGCCGACAATGATGAGCGCATCCGGATTCGCGCCGAGATAGCCCGAACCGGCATTATCATCCATCAACACAGCATCAACGTCACCCGCGAGGAGCGCCTGAACCGCCACGCCAAACGTCTCAAACGCCTGCACACGATCCTGACCGACCAGATCAACCGCCGTGTCGTAGTTGGTTGTACCGATCTGCGAACCGATGATCAGTGCGGAGTCCGCCGCGAGGCTTTCGCCATCTGTGAAGCGATCTTCACCCGTGCGGGCGAGAATCACCTGCGCTGTGCGAATGTAACCATCGGAGAAATCGACGATTTGTGCGCGTTCTTCGGTGATCGTGATCCCGTCCGCCGCCATATCGAATTGACCCTGCGACACTGCTGCGATCATGCCATCCCATGAGGTTTCGACATAGACCGGAACACAGTTCAAACGCACGCACAGTTCGCCAATTGCGTCGTAGTCCCAACCACGCCCTTCACCCGTGACCGGATCACGGAAGTTGAACGGGAGGTAGGCATTCTCGATCGCAACGGTGATTTCACGCCCGCCGAGGTCGGGTAGTTCTACAACTTCGGGGAAGGAGAGTGTTTGCGCGTCGAAGTCTTCAAACCAGCGCGTATACAGTGCATCAAGCGTGCCGTCTTCGCGCATCGAAGTGAGCGCAGCATTTACAGGTGCGACGAGATCAGAGCCAAGTGGGAAAATAAACCCAAGTTCTTCCGAGGTGAGTTCACCACCGACGATGATGAGCGCATCCGGGTTCGCGCCGAGATAGCCCGAACCGGCGTTATCGTCCATCAACACGGCGTCAACATCACCCGCGAGGAGCGCCTGAACCGCCACGCCAAACGTCTCAAACGCCTGCACACGGTCCTGACCGACCAGATCAACCGCCGTGTCGTAGTTGGTCGTGCCGATCTGTGAACCAATGACCAGTGCGGAGTCCGCCGCGAGGCTTTCGCCGTCCGTGAAGCGATCTTCACCCGTGCGGGCGAGAATCACCTGCGCTGTGCGAATATAGCCGTCAGAGAAATCGACGATTTGCGCGCGTTCTTCGGTGATCGTGATGCCATCCGCCGCCATATCGAACTGACCCTGCGACACTGCCGCGATCATGCCATCCCATGAGGTTTCGACATAGACCGGAACACAATTCAAGCGCGCGCAGATCTCATTGATGGCTTCGTAGTCCCAACCACGCCCTTCACCCGTGACCGGATCGCGGAAATTGAACGGGAGGTAGGCGTTTTCGACCGCCACCGTGATTTCACGTCCGCCGAGGTCAGGAAGCGCATCTTGCGCCGCCGCCGCAAAGGCAGACGTAAGGAGCATTACCAATAGGAATGCAAACAGCGTGAAGCGAGAACGTGTCATCTTTATCCCTCGTTAAGCGGTGCAGGTGAACGCTTAAAGTTTAGCGAGTTTTCGCCAGCACGTAAACTCCACTTGCCAATTCATCTTGAAACCCAACAGCGTGGTAACCGCGATCAAACGCCCATCCGAATGCGGCGCGGAGTGCCAACCGCCATTCCAGCCGAGCTTCATAGGAGAGGTCTTTCAGAACACGGGGGATATGGATCAAGAGCGGTCTGCTTGAATCGGTTGGAAGCGCGACACGTGGTTGCTCGTTTTCAATCGTCAAAATCGAGAGCGTGCGGTCATGCCTAGGGAATGGCAGATCATGGATATCCCATACTGCTTCGAGTCGATCAGAAGGCATTCCGCGATTGATTCCATCGGTCATCCGCCCGTAGAAATCAACGTGATACGCCGCCGCACGTGCGCCGAGTAAATGCAGATTTAAGTGCGCGTTGCCGCGCTGCAGCGGATCAAATGTCCAGCGGATTTCGGTGTAGCCGTGATCACGCGCCCAACGGCGCTGAAAACGCTTGAGTTCTGAGCCAATTCCCATGCTTTGATATGAGGGATGGACAGCCGTCATGTGTGACCAAAGTATCCATCCCTCGGGACGCGGAGCAGGAAAGGCGAACGCTGCGCCGACGACTTGCGAACCGTCATAAGCGCCGATTAGCACACCGCCGTTCACGGTGACAGCGCGCAGCAAATGATACGGCACTGCATCACGCGGATCGAGTTCCCAAACCTGAATTTCGAGATCGACGACGTGCTCTAGTTCAGCAACATCGTCGATCACACGATAGTTGATGTTCATCCGCCCAGTGGCTCAACCAGCAGCAGTCCGATAAATGCGATGATGATGCCCAAATGATGCGTGATCGACCACACCCAATCCAGCACCGGTTGAGGCGCGGCAAGATTGATCAAGTGGACGATAAAACTGACGATTACGAGGAGGATACCGATCACCGTCAGAAGACCGCGTTTGGCAGCAAGTGTTGACGAAAGACCTTCGAGGAGGCGAGAAAGCAGCCGTGACCGATCGATCCATTTAAACATACGGGTTACACCTCGAATGCTTTGTAGCGCTCATAGAGGTAGATGGGCATTTGCAGATGAAGCCGAATACCGCTTTCGAGATGTTCCATAGTCTCGACGGATGCCAAATCATGCAGTGTTGAAACCACATCACCGCGTTCATAAGGGATGTGCATCACCGCGTAGACGGTCGCACGTTTAAGCGCATCTTCGGCGGCGGTGAGCAGCCCGTCTAGATTTTGCTTTTTCGCTGCCGAGACGGTCACTTGGGCGACGTAGTCCTCAGGATTCGGAATCTCAGGGAGCGTCTCTCCCTCCCATTGATCAACTTTGTTCCACACAAGCAGGCGCGGAATCGGTGGTACGTCGATTTCCGCGAGGGTGTCTTCAACAGTTTCGATATGCTGCACTGCGTTCGGGTGATTCACATCGACCACGACGAGAATCAAGTCTGCTTCGCTGATTTCTTCCAGTGTTGCACGGAACGCCGCAACAAGCGTCGTTGGCAGCTTTTGAATGAATCCAACAGTATCTGTGACCAGCGTTTGCCGCCCAGAAGGTAGATTCAGGCGGCGCGTTGTCGGGTCAAGCGTTGCAAATAGTTGATCCGCAACATACACATCCGCACCCGTGAGCGCTCGCAATAGGGTTGATTTGCCCGCGTTGGTATAGCCAACAATCGCGATCATCGGGATTTTCGCGCGTTCGCGCTGCGCGCGATGGCGACTGCGATGACTGCGCACCTGTTCGATCTCACTCTTCAAGCGCGTGATTCGGCGGCGAATTTCGCGGCGGTCAACTTCCAACTGGGTTTCACCCGGACCGCGCAGACCGACACCGCCAGTTCCACCACGCCCGCCGCCGCCGCCTGCCTGCCGCGCCAAGTGCGTCCATTGGCGGGTGAGGCGTGGAAGCCGGTATTCGTACTGCGCGAGTTCTACCTGAAGCGCGCCTTCCCGTGTGCTGGCATGCTGTGCAAAGATATCGAGGATCAGCGCAGAGCGATCCAATATCTTGACTTCTTCGCCAAATCGTTTTTCAAGCTCACGCTGGTGTCGTGGTGACAACTCATCATCAAATACGACGACTTGCGCTTCGGATGCCAGCAGGGTTTGTTGAATCTCATCAACTTTCCCCGACCCGATAAACGTTGCCGGATCAATCTGATTCACGTTTTGGGAGGTTTGTGCGACGACTTCCATCCCCGCTGTATCCGCGAGCTGCGCCAGTTCGTCCAGCGAGTCGTGGATGTTAAGTAAGGGACGGCTGCCGCGCAAGCTAACGCCCACCAAAACAGCACGTTCTGATGGGGCGTTGGTTAGTTTCTCGGTTGAATGATCAGCCATAAGGATTCTTTATCTCGGTGGTTCACGATCTTCTTTGAGCATACCACGTTTTTAAGCGTTCCAGCGCGGCGCCCAAACGGTCTTCTGGCGTGGCGATGCTAAAGCGCACATAAGCTCTGCCACCCGGTCCGTAGAATTCACCCGGCGCGAGCGAAACGTTTGCGTCAACAAGCGCCGACTCCGCATACGCTACCCCATCGCCACTTTCCGTCTTCGCCCAAATATAAAGCGAACCTTTTGGCATATGCGCGCTTAAGCCAATGGACGGGAGCGCTTGAACAATCAGATCGCGGCGGCGCTGATACACCCGGTTACGTTCATCGATCCAGTCTTGCGAAACGGTATCTAAGGCTACAATACCCGCATCGTATATTGCGCGGAAATGTCCGCTGTCCATATTAGACTTGATATTCAGCAGTGTTTTGAGCGCAGACTGCGATCCTACCGCTGCGCCAAGCCGCCATCCCGCCATGTTGTATGTCTTAGAGAACGAAATGAACTCGACTGCGTGTTCCAGCGCGCCGGGTGCTTCGAGCGCACTACCAGCACGGTAACCATCAAACGTCACATCACAGTACGGATTATCCGATGCAAGCAGAATCCCATGCCGTGCGCAAAACTCGACCATGCGCGCATAAAAAGCGGTATCAACCGTCGCGCCCGTCGGATTGTTGGGGTAATTCACCCAAAGGATTTTGCTGCGCTCCAGCACATCTGCGGGAATCGCGTCGAGATCGGGCGTGTAACCGAGATGTTCCGGCGTGGGGACGAAATACGCATCACCATCCGCCAGATACGCACCCATTGAATACGACGGGTAGCCGACATCTGGCACAAGCACGGTATCGCCAGAATCGACAAAGCCCAAAATCAGATTGACGATCCCTTCTTTGCTGCCCAAGAGCGGCAGCACTTCCTTTTCGGGATCAACTTTCACGCCAAACCGCCGCTGATAATAACGCGCGACTGCCTCTCGGAATTCCGGCGTGCCTTTATAACCTGCGTAACCGTGATGATCGGAAACTGTTGAAGAACGCGCCAACGCGTCGATCACCTGAGTGGGCGGCGGCATATCCGGGCTGCCCACATCAAGGTTGATCACGTCTAGCCCACGCATCGTCATTTCGCGAACGCGCTGGGTGAGCGCGGCGAACGGATACACGGGCAGATGTCCTATACGCCTTGCAGGAGGTGGTACCAAAATGAAATCCTATCTATCCAGAAACGCGCGTGACCAAGCCGCTGCGCTCAAGGAATTCTTGAAGCACGCGCCCGACGCGCTCTAAACTGTCTGCGCTGATTTTATCCAATGTGTCAAGCGAAGTATCCCAGAATTCGTATTCCAGATCGATGATATCAACAGCGGGTATCCCACGCTGTAAAAATGGCACATGATCATCGGTAATCGATCCGCGTGCTTCCATTGGGAACTGCTCCCCATAGCCCAACTCATGAGCAATACTCCAAATCGCATTGGTGTACTGCTGTGCGTAAGAGACGGAGTAGCCTTCCTGAGGGAAACGCTGATCAAATTCGCCAACGAGATCGACGAGCAGCATCAAAGCAATCGGCTCGGATGCCAGATCAAGATTCTGGGCGTACAGGCTCGAACCGACGAGATAGCCATTGGTTGATGGGTGAGCGCGCGTCCAAGGGGGGATTCTCCCATTATCTTCCGCATCGAAGAACACCAGCCGAATCTGCATATTCGGCGCGTAGGATTGACCGAGAACACGCGCCAATTCGAGCAGTACGCCGACACCACTTCCACCGTCATTTGCGCCGGGCATCGGCAGGAAACGATTCTCCACAACCGGGTCTTTATCAGAGAACAGGCGAGAATCGTAATGCGCACCGATAATGATCACGCCGTTTTCTGGCGATCCGAAGGTGGCAACCAAGTTACGGACAGGGACAAGCAGTTCTCCAATTTCAACATCTCGCCACGCATCGGCAGATGCACCCGCTGCGTTGATCTCGCCGATGAGCGCATCTTGCACGGAGAACGGCTGCCAGTCTTCAAGTGCTCGGAGTTCTTCATCGGAATAGGTTGAAACATCCCCTAGATTTACAACGTGCCAATCCTCAGAGGTTTCCCAGCCGTAGCTTTCCAACTTTTCGAGGATCAGATTACCCGCTGCATAATTGCCGAGCGTAGCTGTGCGACGAAAACCTGCGTTTACATGATCGGCGACGTGCTGGTAGGCGAGTTCACCGCTAAAGTCTTCGGCTAACGCATCATCTTGAGCAGTGGTGATCAGGGCTGGAGCGGCAAACGCGGTGAGCGCCAGCAGGAAAGCGACATTGGCGATCAGAACGATACGGCGGATTCGATTGATCAAGAGGTTGTCTCCGGTAATGGAAGTAAATGCGGATCGGCGGATTCGCTCAAAGCGGCGCGCAAGTCAGCAAGTGCGCGCTTGACGTAAGCGAGATAGCGCTGGCGTTTGTCTTTCACATGGGGTTCGAGATCGGGCATGATGCCGAAATTCGCCTTCATCGGTTGGAATGTGTCCGGTTCGGCATGGGTGACATAATGACACAGCGCTCCAAGCATCGTGGTCGGTGGAAGTGCGATCGGCGGCTTGCCTTCTAAGTGCCGCGCCATGTTGATTCCGGCGACTAATCCGGTTGCGACATTGCCCATGTACCCCTCAACACCCGTGATCTGTCCCGCGAAGAATAGATCGGGACGCTGGCGAAACTGCATGGTGGCATGCAGCAGGGTCGGCGCATTGATGAACGTGTTGCGGTGCATCTGCCCCATGCGGACGAACTCCGCATTCGCCAAGCCGGGGATCATGCGCAGCACTCGTTCTTGATCGCCCCATTTCAGATTCGTCTGAAAACCGACCAGATTATACAGACTGCCCGCCAGATTATCCTGCCGAAGCTGCACAACGGCATAGAACTTCTTGCCCGTGCGCGGATCACGCAGCCCAATCGGGCGCATCGGTCCAAACGCGAGCGCCTGCTGCCCTCGTGCGGCGATTTGCTCGATTGGCAGACATCCTTCAAAGAACTGCGGGTCTTCCTGCTCAAAATCGCGGAGTTCGGCGCGTTCTGCCGCAAGAATTGCCGCGACAAATGCTTCGTATTCGTCGCGGGTCATCGGGCAGTTGATGTAGTCACCCTCAGCGTCTTCACCGCGCCCGTAACGGTTCGCGCGAAAGGCAATCGACATGTCAATGCTTTCGGCGGTGACGATTGGTGCAAGCGCATCATAGAAGTATAGATACTTCTGTCCGGTGAGTTTGCCGATTTCTTCCGCCAGTTCGGGTGATGTCAGCGGACCTGTGGCGATAATCGTCGGGGTACTGGGGATGTGAGTGACTTCTTCGCGGACGATCGTGATATTCGGGTGCGACGTCAGCGCTTCCGTGACGGACGCTGCGAACAATTCACGATCCACCGCCAGCGCACCGCCCGCCGGGAGCGCCGCGCGTTCTGCCTGATCGAGCAAGAGGGACTTGAGCAAGTCGAGTTCGGTTTTCAATAAGCCAGATGCGCGATCCGGTAGTTTTGAGCCGAAGGAATTGCTGCAAACCAGTTCCCCAAGTCGATCGGATACGTGTGCGCCTGTGGTTTTGTGAGGGCGCATCTCATACAGATCGACGCGGAAGCCGCGTTGGGCAAGCTGCCACGCGGCTTCCGATCCCGCCAATCCACCGCCAACGACGATGACTTTATTCGTCATGTGGGGAGTTCTCGCGCTAAATCTTGCTCAGGATGATGGTGGCGTTTTGACCGCCCAAGCCAAAGCTGTTTGACAGCACCGTTCGCAAATCCTTGAGATCACGTCCGACGTTCGGGACATAATCCAGATCGCAGTCAGGATCGGGTGTTTCGTAATTGATCGTCGGATGAATAACACCATCGACCAAACTCATCACCGACGCGATGATCTCAATCGCGCCCGACGCGCCCAGCGCATGACCGAGCATGCTTTTTGTTGAGCTAATCGGAATGTTGTACGCCTGCTCGCCAAATACACGCTTGATCGCCAGTGTCTCCATCGCATCATTCGACTGTGTGGACGTGCCGTGTGCGTTGATGTAGTCGATTTCTTCCGGGTTCACATGGGCATCCTGAAGCGCCCACTGCATCGACCGAATCGCGCCGCCTGCTGCGGGATCGAGCGCGGCAATGTGATACGCGTCCGACGATGCTGCATGACCGAGGATTTCGGCGTAAATGCGCGCCCCACGCTTGAGCGCGTGCGCAAGACTTTCGATCACCAAAACGCCGCAGCCTTCACTGTAAACAAACCCGTTGCGGTTCTTGTCAAACGGGCGGCTGGCAGCGGAAGGATTGTCATTGTAACCGGTGGCGAGAGCATCCATCGCTTCAAACCCAGCGATGGCATAATCCTGAAAGACCGACTCGACGCCGCCCGTGATGATCACGTCTGCACGTCCAGCGCGAATTTTGTCGGCAGCCTCACCGACAGACTGAGTACCCGCTGCGCACGCCGTAGACGGTGATAGCAGCGGACCAAATGCCTTGAAGAATCGGCTGATGTAGTGACCCGGCATATTCGGGAGTGAGTTGATTAGTGCCAACGGATTCGGACGTTTGTAACCGGATTCGCGGTATTTTTTTGTGCTCTGGTCGCCCGTTTCGTGTGAACCGAGTGTCGTTCCCATCACAACACCGACGCGATCCCCTTCGGCTTCGATGTCCTGTTGGGTCATTCCCGCATCTTCGACCGCCATCTGAGCAGCAACGAGCGCAAACTGAGAGGCACGGCCCATGCGGCGCGCTTCTTTGTGCTCGATGAAATCTGTTCCGTTGAAACCGCGTACCTCGCCGCCGATCTTGACAGGCACATGTTCAATCGGAATGGTTTCGATGCGGCGAATGCCCGATTTACCGTTCTTCAGGCTTTCCCATAATGATTTGACTCCGCCCAATGCTGTGATGGCACCCATTCCCGTAATTACAACACGCGGGCGACCGTTTCTTAAAAGTTCCATGATATTCCTCTTGCGGCTACACACTGGACTAGCCGCAGTCCCCCTTTCAATTGATTGATGTGCTTTCACTTAATGGGTGCAGACTGCAATCCCATTTTGATCGACTCGATCACACGTCCTGACACCGCGCTCCGAGCCTGACCAATAGCGTTTTTGATCGCTTTTGCGTTCGATCTGCCATGACCGATGATTACAACGCCATTCACGCCCAAAAGTGGTGCGCCTCCGACTTCAAACGGATCGATCTGTTTCCGAACGCGATCAAAAGCCGGACGCGCAAGCAGCGCCCCTATTTTGGTAAACACCCCAGCCATCAGTTCGTCACGCAGCGCGCCCGCCATTGTACTGGTCGCTGCCTCCATCGACTTGATCAAGATATTGCCAACAAACCCGTCGGCTACCACCACGTCGACATTTCCTTTGAGCATATCTTTCGGTTCGGCATTGCCGATAAAGTTCAACGGCATCTGGGCGATGAGTTCAGCGGCGGCGCGGGTTTGTTCCGTGCCTTTGCCTTCTTCTTCACCGTTGGAAAGCACCGCTACACGCGGATTGGAGAGCTTAAGCGCATTCTTGGCATAGATGCTGCCCATCAGCGCAAACTGCGCCATCCAATCTGGTCTGGCGTCAGCATTCGCACCCGCGTCAACGATGACAACTTCGGAACCACGCAGTCGGATAATTGCGGATAGGGCAGGGCGTTTGATGCCCGGAATACGATGTAGGGTGAACAGTGTGGCAATCGCGTGCGCCGCTCCGGTGTTCCCAGCCGTTACGAAAGCATCCGCTTTGCCATCTTTGACAAGATTTAGCCCAACATGCATTGATGAGTCGGGTTTTGTCTTGCCGACCGACCCCGGCTTGTCCTCCATCGTGACGACTTCCGAGGCGTGAACAACTTCCAACTTCAACCCGGACGTTTGATGTTTGCCGAGTTCAGCTTTCACACGCTGTTCATCACCGACAAGGATAATCGTGTCCTCGGTGAACACGCGTGCCGCTTCAACCGCCCCTTCCACATCCGGGACAGGCATCGCATCACTTCCCATCGCGTCAAGTACAATTCGCATTCACCGATTCCTTTGCTGGGTTAAAATTCCAATGCTATGTATGCAAGATTTTCCCAATCTTACCGCAAGGAAATCGCGCGTAAAGGATTGACATCGCACAGGCGATGACTATAATAGCCTTAGTGTTCGCACCGGTGGCGGAATTTGGTATACGCGCACGCTTGAGGTGTGTGTCCACTACGTGGGTGGAGGTTCGAGTCCTCTCCGGTGCATAAAAGCCTGCTGAATCAAATCAGTAGGCTTTTTTGTTTTCTTGCACACTCTCCCGCTTATGGTGTATAGTCCACACCAATAACGTCCTTCATCTTCAATCACTAGGAGCGTAATGGGCATGAACGACGCGACCGAAAACCAGATGATGCGCGCCTACGAGCTAATCGAAGCGGGCAAGTTGGATGACGCGCGTTCCATCCTCAGCCCGATCCTTGCTGCGAACAAGAACAGCCCTGACGCATGGTGGATTTATGCGCATGCCGTCACGGACCCGCTGACGGCGAAAGACGCGCTTGATAATGTTTTGCGACTCGATCCGGAATATCCCGGCGCACGTGAATTACACGATCAGGTTATCGAGCAGATTGGTGGAAAGGGTGAATTTGCACCTACGCCAAAGCCCGCGCCGACCGTTGTTCCGAAACCACTTGCACCGAGCGATGAGCCGAGCTTTACAAGCCTAGAAAGTGACGACTCGGAAGAGGATGAAGGGATAAATCTCCCACGTGTGTTGCTGATCGCCGCCGTGTTCATCCTAATTGCGGTCGTCGGAATTTTGCTGGCGAATCAAACAAATCAACCTATTGAGCCGACTGCAATCGCAGATGCAACGGTTACGCTTCCGCCAATTGCGCCGCAGGTGGCATTTACGGAAGAGCCGACCGCAGACGCAGGAGCAGAAACTGTTTCTACAGCGTTTGAAGGTTTGCCGATTCGGATGACCGACGCAATCACCGTTGAAGGCAGCACCGCATACTTAAACGCATGCGGTACTGTTGCTAATGTTAGTGCGCTTCGTCCATTGGTGGAGCAGCTCAAGCTGGCGGTGGCTGGTGCGCTGGATCAGTTCCCAGCAGATGCAGAAACAATTGGTATCCGCATCGCGGACTGCGCCAGTGACACTCCATATGTGGTGATCACTACCGCGCGCGAATCCGTAACGGCTTATGTGAACGGCAGCTTAACCGATACGGAATTCAGCGCACGCTGGCGCGCTGTGGGCAGCTAACGCGCCTGTTCCCCTTGATAGACTGGCAAACGCACCGTGAATTGAGTTCCAACGTTCACGGTGCTTTCAACTTCGATCACGCCGTTGTGCGCTTCGATAATCCCATAGCTGACGAACAAACCTAAACCAGTACCCTGTGGTTTTGTTGAGAAGAAGGGGTTAAAAATGCGCTCCATATTTTCCGGCGCGATCCCTGTCCCTGTGTCCTTGAAGCGAATGACAACCTGATTATCCTCAACATCGGCGGTGATGATCAGCGTGCCGCCGCCCGACATGGCGTTTTGCGCATTTACTGCCATGTTCATGAACACCTGCTGTAAATGATCTGGGCTTCCAAGTACGGGTAGGATAGGGGCAATATGCGTTTCGAGCTTGACATGTTCGTGTTCAAAGAATTTGCGGTTGAGCTTGAGCACATCGTCCAGCACATCTGCAACGTTGACGAGTGACATTCCTTCGTCAGCAGCGCGGGTGAAATCGAGCAGACGGCGAATCATGCGCTGAATCCGTTCGATGTTCTCGCGGATCATGGCTATATCACGCGCATCAACCGTCACCCCTTCTTCCTCAAGCTGTGAAACAACTTCGTCTAAGCCTAATTTGATCGGCATCAGTGGTGTGTTGATTTCGTGTGCGAGGCTCGCCGCCATATGCCCGATAGATGCCAGCTTTTCCGAGCGGATCAGCATATTTTGGGCGGATTGAAGTTCCTGTGAACGTTCTTCGACTTTTTCTTCGAGGCGGTGCGCGTATTCAACCTGAAATTCATACAGCAAGGCGTTATGCAGGGCAAGCGCCGCCTGCCGCGCAACCCCATCGAGCAGCCTTACTTGATCTTCGTCGTAATCCTCGGTCGCGCTGAACACAGCTACTGCGCCGATCGTGCGGCTGGCGTGGCGGAGCGGCGTAAGGAGAATGCTGTGAGTCAGGGTGTTAAACGGAATGACGATCGGCTTCTCCAATTTTGTGTACTGAGCGCTCACCGTATCGAGCGGAAGTTGATCCTCAGTAGTCCCTTGAGTTAGATAGACGTGCTGTTGGAGCACTTGATAATCTTCGCCGAACTGCACGATGACCACCGCGTCACACGGCAGCAGTTTACCGACGAGTTCAGCGGCGAGTTCAAGGAATTCGCCTGTGAACACTGACTGACCGAAGTGTTCGCTGACCTTAAGCATCGATTCGAGTTCTTCAGTACGCCGCGCCAGTGCAATTTGGAGCTTGTGCGCTTTGATTTTGCTCACTGCGCGGGCGATCAGCTCTTGGTGCGCGAAAGGCTTATAAATGTAATCGTCCGCGCCGAGGTCAAACCCATGCGCGAGATCAGAGGGTTGGCGCGCGTTCGCTGTTACCATAATCGTTGGGATATGGCGAGTGGTTTCATCTTCACGAAGCTGCCGAAGCACCTCGAAGCCATTCATCCCCGGCATGAGGATATCGAGCAGAATAACATCTGGCTGTAAGCTCCGAGCACTCTCCAGCGCGGCAATTCCATTATTGACCCGCTCGACGCGAAAACCTTCACGCTCGAATATGTGCTGTACCATCAACGTGGTGTTGATTTCGTCGTCAGCGACCAGAACCAGTGGCGCGTCTGCATTTGTCGGCATAGTTCCCTACCATTCACCTCTACATGTGGGGGGTCGGACGCTGTCCCTTTTGGACTCATTCTATGATACTATCTGTACCTTCATCATATAGGCGATATGTGCTTGAATGCAAAAGCAATTCTCTCAGTCAAGTGATGTGCGGCGGTCTATCTTTCTCGGCATAGCAATCGGATTAGGGATCGGGCTTGTGTTTGCTGCCGGATTCTTCTTCCGTGATGTGGTCGATTCGGTTCAGGCGGCTTCGGTAGGCGCTGTTCCTGAGGCGGGTGATTACATTTTGCTTGAGGAAATACAGGCACTACTAAACGAACATTTCTTGCGAGATCAGCCAGATTTCACCCACCGGCAGTATGGGGCAGTGCGCGGACTGCTGCAATCGCTGGGCGATCCCTACACCTTTTTCATCGATCCGCCTGTTGCCGCGACCGAATCAGATACGCTGGCGGGAACATATGGCGGAATCGGCGTTCAAGTGACACGCAGCAGCACGGGCGAAGTCGTCCTATATCCGTTTGAGGACAGTGCGGCGGAACGCGCTGGAATTATCGGCGGCGACGTGCTGTTGGCGATCAACAGTATCCCGTTGGATCCGCTGCTAGGCATTGACGCCATTGATCAACAGCTTCGCGGTGAGGTTCGCGCTGGAAATGGTGTTGAGATCACACTGCGCAAGCTGGAAGACGGCAGCGAGCAGACGTTTTTCATCGAGTTCGATGTGATCAATGTGCCATCCGTGATCTGGCGCGTGCTTCAAGAAGATGCACGAATCGGGTACATCCAGATTTTGCGTTTCACGGCGCGCACGCCGGAAGAAGTGCGGCAGTCAATTGCGCATCTGAGCGAAGCCGAAGTAGGGGCGCTCATCGTTGATTTGCGCGACAACAGCGGCGGTTTACTGCAAGAGTCCATCGAAGTCGCAGATGAATTCATTGGTGAAGGCGTGATCGTGTACGAGCGCGATAACCAGAACGAACGCGCTTTTTCTGCCCAACCGGATGGAGCTGCGTCGGCATTCCCGTTGGTCGTGCTGGTCAATGAGCGGACAGCCAGCGGTGCTGAGCTTGTTGCTGGGGCGCTGCAAGACCTTGATCGCGCGCTTCTGATCGGAAGACCAACTTTTGGAAAAGGAACGGTTCAGCGGATATTCCCGCTGTCAGATTCATCCTCGCTGCACGTGACATCGGCAGAATGGCTAACACCCAGTCGTCAACCGTTTGGTGAGGATGGCTTGCAACCTAACGTGATCCTTGAACCCGACCCAAACGGGCGGGATGTGTATTTGGAAGCCGCCATCCGCGCTTTACAGCAGGATGTGCTGGTGGAAAGCAGTGGAACATGAGTGACGGAATCAAGGTGATCGCCCGCAATCGCAAGGCGAGTCACGATTATCATCTCGAACAGACCTTTGAGGCAGGGGTTGCGCTGATGGGGGCGGAGATCAAGTCGATCCGCGCCAACCGTATCAACCTACAAGATGGTTATGTCGAATTCCGCGATGGGGAACTGTGGTTGTTGAATGTCCACATTTCGCCGTATGAGCAGGGTGGCATTTATGGCGCGTTTGAGCCGATGCGCCCGCGTAAGCTGCTGCTGCACAAGCGCGAGATTGCATTGATCATCAGCCGCATCTCGGAACGAGGCTATACCTGCGTTCCAACGTCGGTTTACCTGCGAAAAGGACGCGCCAAATTCGAGATCGCGCTCGCTAAAGGTAAAAAGACGTATGACAAGCGTGCCGCAATCGCCAAGCGCGATGCAGACCGCGAAATTCGTCAAGCGATGAAAGAGAATTTCCGCGACTAGCCTCTCATGATCCCGAAAATCGGCGATCCGGCTTTTATTTCACTCGCGCTTGTTAAGCAAACGCTGAAGGAGATGCGCGACGCCTCCAAACCCACCGAACCAAACCCGCTCGATCAAATGCTGTTGGTCGAACAGCGGATCCTTGAGCGCGCCATGCCGCGCACCCCACATGCGCGGACATTTGCTCTCTACGATGTCCTAATTGACCTCATCGAATCGGAGTTCGCGGCAGTCAGGCGTGCCCATAACCTGCCAACGCCGGAGTCTGAGTGGCAAATTGCCCAGTATCACGACTCACTGATCCGCGACTCTGTGCTGAATAATCCGCTTCTGCTCGAATACAGCCTGCTTTATCACATTTATGCGCGTCCAGACCTAGCGATTGAAGCGGCAGGTGCCGCCGCTACTCTTAACGTTGCCGTACGCACTATTGAGCGCCATCTCGAATCAGCTGTGAAGCGGTTCACCTATGACCTCATCGCAGCGGAGCGTGCTGCGCGCCGCGCAAATCAGCGTCGGATGCTGCAGAACCGCTTGCCGTCGAGCAAAGGGCGTTTCTTTGTGGGTCACGATGCGCTGCTCATGCGTGCAAACTCTGTGTTGAACCGACCGACTCCCGCGCACTTTCTGATCACAGGTAATGCTGGAATTGGAAAGACGGCATTTGCAGAGGCTTTGATTCGCCAGTGGATCGAGGCAAATCTGATCGCGGATGTCATTTGGATCGAAGCGCCGGAATCTATGATGCATTTGCGCGCGGCACTGGAAAGCTGCCTAATTCCCGACGGGATGCGGATTGAACTGCGTGACGTCTTGACCCGTGTCCCGCAGCCGATCGTGATAGTGTGCGACCGATGCGAGCGGCTACTAGAGTCGGAACCCGCCGCGCTGGACGAATTCCTGCTCGAAGGAGATTCAGCGGTGTACATCCTCACCAGCCGTCGCTATGAGGCGCTGACGCACATTGGCGCGGCAATCGAGATTCCGCCGATCGCGTTTCCAGATGCCTATCGCTTGATGAAGCAAACATGGAGCGAGGCGGAAAGCGATCCGCTGACGGAGCAAGAAGCCGAGGCGCTTTATGGGGAACTGGGGGGCAATCCGGAAGCGCTGATCACGGTTGCGCGGCGGCGGAATGTCGAGAGTTGGGGACAAATTCGCCATTTAATTCACATGCGAACTTTTGGGGAAGTGTGGTCGGCGGTTCAGCTAGACTCGCGCCGCTTGTGGGTAATGGCATCCATTTGCGGCAGTGCTATAGCAAGTTCGCTCACCATGACGCACGATCTCGGCATTATCCGTGTGGATGCGCGCTTCGCTGAACTCAGACGCTGGTCAGTGGTTGAACCGGAAAGCGATCAGTTAACCGTTGGAGCACTGCGCTTTATCGAGTCCGCTTCTCAAACCGAACAGCAGGTCATTTCGGAGATCATGTGGGTGCTTCAGAAGATAGAATCGGCGCTGGGCGGTGAAGTGCGTACAATCTATGTGCTGATTGAGCGCGTGCTCAGCCAACGCTGGCTGCCTTTCGACACACAGCGGCGAAACGCATGGATACTAGCTGGCGCTTGCGAAGGTGTTGAGCGGGGGAATGCTGCTTTATGGACGGAGTGGCTGCGCCAGCTTCCCGTCACGGAGCATACTTTTGAGACGATGCGTTGGTACAGTGTGGCGCTCAGGCGGTTGGGGCAATGGGCTGAAGCGGCTCAGGTGCTCACCGAGGTTATCGGCAGCAGCGGTCATAAAGGCATGTTCGCGGAACAAACGCGCGCAATCGTCGAATTGGGCGTGATTGAGCGCTACAGCGGACGATTTGACCGCGCGCTGGCATTGGTTGAGCAGGCGGCGAACGCTGCCCCACGATACGCGCCGGAGCTGCTCACGCGGTTGGCATTAGAGCGTGGGCGCATCTTGCTGGATCGTGGCGCAAGCGCGCAAGCACTGGACGCGCTGGCTGCGCTCCCAGAAACCGCTGAGGTGCTTCTGCTTAAGTGTGAAGCGTATTTGCTATCGCGCTTCTTTGGGGAGTGCCGTAAACTCGCAGAATCGCTCCTTCAATTTGACCTGAGCGATGCCCAATCCGCTGCATTGCACACGTTGATCGGGCGGAGCTATGCAGGCGACGGCGATCACGAAACGGCACAGCGTTACTTTGCCAGCAGTTTAGCCATCGCAGAGCGCAGCGGCGATCCGCTGGCGATTGCGCGTGCACAGGGGAACTTTGGGGCAGGGCTGTATCAACTTGCGGATAATGAGGATGCGCGGACGGCGCTCGAATACGCGGCAGGGGAGCTTCGACGCTTAGGGGATCGAGTGGGGCTGGCGGTTGCGCTCCACAATCTTCAATTGGTCGAAATTCGTCTTGCCCGTTGACGCGGCGCAAAAACGCGGTACAATGACATTATGCGCTCATAGCTCAGCGGATAGAGCATTGGTCTTCGGAACCAACGGTCGGGGGTTCGAATCCCTCTGGGCGCACTGGTGGTCAGGATATAGGGTTGATTCTCCCCATATTGCTGGGTACAATTCGGGTCTATGCTCCATTCGTCTAGAGGCCTAGGACGCAGCCCTCTCAAGGCTAAAACACGGGTTCGAATCCCGTATGGAGCAAAAGCTGTAATATCCTCTTCCCATAAAACACCCGTAATATTTCACATGGTTGCTGTGGACTATAGATTTTCATCCTCATGGAGTGCGACCTGAGTGATCGGATATCTTGCATAGAATGTTGTTCCCGCTTCTGGTGTTGATTCGAAATAAACTCTGCCACCAAGATACCGCTCAGTCAGCAATTTCATGCTATACGTCCCCAGCCCTCGTCCCGCACCTTTCGTTGAAAATGACCGGTTGAAAATTTGCAGTTGAATGTCCCGGGGTATGTACGTTGAATTGTGAACGGAAAAGACGACCATCTCGGCATCTGTGGTAAACGAAAGAGTAATTGTGCTTCCGGGTACAGATGCTTCAAGGGCATTCTTGATCATGTTCCCAATCACACGCCCCAAGAGGGTTTTGTCGGAGGTCATCATGAGCGCTTGATCGCCTGTTGAAAGATCAACAGAGCGCTCTCTGGCAACCTGATGATAGCTAAACTGGCGCGCCAGTCCTTGCAGAAACTGCGCGACACTAAATGTGGATGGTATTGGTTGCAGTTCACCACTTTCTGCTGCAACTAAGTCTCGCTGACTGCGAATTTCATCGACCAACCGATGTGATGCCCGATATAAATCGTCAATCATATTGAAAGCTTCAGACGGATCACGTTTCAATATGTCAGTAGACATAGACAGAATGCCAGCCGTGTTGAGTACGTCATGAAAGAAAATTCGCTCTAGGGCGCGACGACGCTTTTCTCCACCAATGTCTGTAAGCGTAAATACCGTAAAGCGCCGACCATCTATCTCAAGTGGCTTTGCTACTGCTTGTAGATCAAGTGAATCCCCATTTTGGAGCATAATTCGACACTCTTGGCTTGATTGAACTCCATGTATACTGCTCAGTATTGCGCGTACCGCACCGCAGGTACGGCAGGATTCGGATGTTCCACAGCCACCTTCCGTTTCTGCCGCATGAACACATCCAATCAATTCACCCGGACGAAGTCCTAGAATTTCGCTACGCCCGCTGAGATTCAGCAGCTTTAAACACGCTTCATTGGCAAACACAGCTTGACGCTGTTCATTGAGTATCAGCAAAACATTCGGAACGGCATCGAGCATTGTGCTTACCGCTGCGGACTTTACACATGTCTCTGCGTCTCGGTGAACTTGTGTTACTGCTGCACGTTCAGCGGGTGCAAATTGTGTAGGTAATGCGTTCAAGATTGCCCCCTTACCAAGCTCTAGCAACCATCGATACGACTTGCATGTATTGTATTACAATGCAGGCTTTGTTATTCGTTAATTATCTACCCGCGACCGCGCCGCGCCTCACACTTCGAATGCGAAGAATCGTCAAGCAATCATTCGTGGACTTCAAATCGAGGATCAAGTCGGGACACGATTTCGTATTTGTGCTAGAATGAACAGGATGAAATTGTTCCCTATCTTCCCGATACTCTCGATGCCTCTGCTAAGACCACAGAGTTTTGTGTGCTTTTGCTCTGAGAATCCTTTTATGAGGAATCTCGTTACTCCTACTCCTAGGGGGCGGGAGTTTTTCTTTTTGGGTGACTAACATGGCGAAATCCTCGCTTACCCCTGATACGCTGGTCGATATTCTAGCGCGTATTCCAGAAGGCTTTGTTCACCGCGGCGTCTTAGCCGATAAGCGTAACAGTGGTCCCAAAGGCGATGCCGCGATCAAGCAGGCAGTCGAACAGGGAAAAATCGGGCGGGACGGGTCGTTCTTGTACGACAAAACGCGCCTGACAGAGAGTCAACTGCGGGACTTGGCGAGTTGGTCACGTCCATCACTTCCCCATGTGACGGGCGACGGAAAATACCTTCAGCCGACCATTTGGGAACAACGGAAACGGCGGCGGCGGCAGTTCGATAACCCGATGTATCTCCGCCTGTTTGACCAATTGGTGGAGTGCAAGGGATACTTCACACCGGATCAAGTGCGCGCGATGCCGGAAGATCAACCGATTTTGGCGAATCTTGTCCACTCAGGCGCGCTCGATGAAGTGAGCGGCTACATTTACGACCCCCTGATGCTCAGCCAAACCACGATTGATGAAATCATCCGCAAACAGCAGTTCGCACCATTGCGCAATTCAATAGCGGCGTACTTGCAGCAAAAACCGAGTGCAATCGCGCCGGTGGACGAGTTGATCAAGCAGTTTGGCAATGGAACACAGGATGCGCTCACGCTTGGCGGTTTGGTTGTGTTTGAAGTTCGTCCCGAAGATGAAGGACACACGTCCGCATGGGTACGGCTTGAAAACGCCAACGCCGAACAAAGTATTGAAACCGCGTTGAAGACGCTGAGAGTGCCGGATGAAGCATGGAAAGACGCGCTGCACGAGGCGGGATCGGTCATGCGTCCGGGGGCACTGGAAGGAAAGACCGATCGCGGGCGTGTGATTGCGCACAGTTATACCCTCGCTGGGGCTGCAAAACGGCTCGGCGTGGGCGAACAAGCGCTGTCTATCGCGCTTCACGAAGGACGCTTGAGTGCATTTGACGACCCAGAAGGGGTGACGCGCGTTTCGGCGGAAGTCATCGATATGGTGGCACATGATCCCGCGTACCTTGATCAGATTGCTGCTTACGAACTGATCAAAGTGCGTGATCTGGCGGTCGCATGTGATGTGAATTATGGCACGATGCGAAAGCGCATCAACAAATCGAAGATCGACCAGACGGCAATGCGCTGGGGGGAAGTCCGAGGGCGGTGGGGACTACCGGATACCCTGCACGAGTTCAAGCTTTTACTGCGTGAAAAGCTCGACCTGCGAAAAATGGCGCGCACCGAACGCATCGCAGAACGGGATCGCGTCCTAATTGAGCAGCGGCGGATTCTTCAAGAACAGCGCGATCGGGAACGCCGCGAACGCGATGAACTGCGCGCCAAATTGGTCGCGGCATTTCCGGCATGGCGGCATGAAGGACGCGCGGATCAGCAGATCACGATTCATGTGGGACCGCCGAACAGCGGCAAGACTCATATGGCGCTCGACCGGCTGGCGCAAGCGGAGAGCGGTTGGTATCTCGCGCCGCTGCGTTTACTGGCGTTTGAAATCTTCGACCGACTGAACCGGCGCGGTGTATTCTGTAACCTACTCACAGGCGAGGAATTCATCCCAATTCCCGGCGCGACGATCACCGCCGCCACGATTGAGATGTTTGATCCGCGCAGCAGTGGGGAAGTCGTGATCATCGACGAAGCGCAAATGGTCGCTGATCCTGATCGTGGATGGGCGTGGACGCGCGCAATCATGGAATCCCAGTCGCCGGAAATCCGCGTGATCTGCCCGCCGACGGCAGAAAAACTGATCGAACAGATGGCTAAAGCGGCAGCGATCCCGTACAGCGTCATCGCACACGAACGGCTTGCACCGATCGAAGTTTCAAAGAAACATTGGACACTCAAGGAACTGCCACCGCGCACGATCTTAGTCGCGTTTTCGCGTCAAAGTGTGCTGCATCTCAAGACCGAACTAGAACGCATGAAACGTACTGTTTCGGTGATTTACGGCAATCTCCCACCGGAAGTTCGGCGCAAGCAGGCGGATCGGTTCGCGTCTGGGCAAACGGATATTTGTGTGGCGACGGACGCTGTGGGTATGGGCTTGAATCTTCCAGCGGATAACGTCGTCTTCTACGAACTGCAAAAGTTTGACGGAAAAAAGGTTCGTTCCTTGACGCCGAGTGAAGTTCAACAGATCGGCGGACGCGCGGGACGTTATGGCTTGTCCCAAGCGGGTGAGGTTGGCGCAACCAACCGCCGCGACCTGAATCTCGTCAAGCAGTTATTTTTCGCACCTCAGCCGCATTTGACCCATGCCCGTGTAGCGCCAACTGTCGATGACTTGGAGATGATCCCCGGCAGTTTGGCGGAGAAGCTCGATCAATGGGCATCGCTTCAAAGCGTGCCGGAATCGCTGCGAAACGCGATCCGCACGGCAGACTTGACGGAACGCATCGAATTAGCGCGCATGCTTACGGATGCGGAAATTGACCGACTGGGGCTGGCGACTGCGATGAAGCTGATCAACGCGCCGACGCGTCAAAGTACCCGTCCATACTGGTATGAGTGTGCCCGCGCGATCCTCGATGATAAACCGATGCCGCTCCCGCCGCGTGCGCCGTCTGAAGTCAACACCGCATCCGATTTGGAACTCATCGAAAGCTGTGTCTCATCAGCGGATATTTACCTGTGGCTTTCGTGCCGACCGGAATTCATGATGTTTGCGCCGGAAGGTGACCATGTCCGCGAACTGCGGATGCAGTGGTCAGAGCAGATTGATTTGGCGCTGCTCAAACGAATCGACACCGCCAAGCGTTGTCAGCAGTGCGGACGACCGCTGTCGGTCAACTACCGCTTCTCGATTTGCGAGTCGTGCTACCAACGACGATTTGAAATGGATGATGTCGAGTACGATTACCCGTAGATCGAGGGGATTGCAGCCCAGATGCGTTCATCATGGGCTGCACGAGATCATCAATGCTTTATGTGCGCTGATGCAGGATGAAGGTTGGCACAACCGAGCCGCCGCCCGCAGTGACGTTCAAGAGCGCACTGGAAGATAAGCGCGTAAGTCCACCGCTGCTCGTTTGCCCGAAAAAGACAAACGGATCAGCATCGACAAGACGTTCGCTGATGTCAAAGCGGTCGTTAATCACCGCAGGAAAGGCTTCATACGCCGCGTTGACGCGCTCCTGCACAACATAGGGTAGGCTTATCGTAGCTGCCAGCGCTTTATCCCATTCTTCTTGCGACGTTTCCCACCCAATCACGACACCGTGACCGCCGTAATCATCGTTTGGCTTGAGCACGAAATTCTGCCGCGTATCAGAAACATACGGGAGCAGGTCGATCTCGATGCCGTGCAGCAGCGTTTTTCGTTCCTGTACGCGGCGCGTCCAGGGTATGTGAGATTCTATCGAATGCCGCTCCTCAGGGCTAAAGAGCGCGACGTTTCGCTCATCGCTGAGGAACGCGAAACTTGCTTTTTTCGCCATCAGTTTCGCGCTGAAGGCGTTCGACATACACACGGCGCGATCCCGCACGGCGCGCACAATCGGGTTATCGATCCCCATTCGCTCGATGAGTTCACTGCTTAGAACACGTTTGTAAATCAAGTCGATGCGGAAATCTCCCGCCCACAACCGTCCATTCCGGTATTCGAGCGCGCGCGGGTCGGCGAGGATCGTCTTCACCCCTTGAGACTCGAAGTATTCTTTGCACAGCTCATGCTCGTTGAGCGTCGGCACGTCGCCCCAGTCAATGATCCCGATCTGCATCTGCTCAACACCGCCAAACTCACGGTAGACCGTCCAGAGTGCATTCAACAGGCTTTCGGTCATCGAAAAATGCTGCAGGACGTAGTGTTTTTTGAAGCGGCGCATCACATCGAGCCGCAGAAACGCGTTGGCAAGCTGATCTTCATATGCCATGCCTGCCGGAGTCTCGGCATTGTATTCGACAAAGCGGAGTTCGCGTGTGTCGGTGTGATAGAACGAATCCAACCGCGAAGTTGTCCAAGGCACTTTGAAGCCAATATCCGCGCTGAACAGCGATTCTTCCCACGCTTCCAGCGCAAGCTGCGCACGAAGCGCTGGATCGCTGACACAGGCGGCGTGCGCCTTGCGAAAGGCACTCAACAGCAGTTCGGTCTGACGCTTCAAAAAGGCGTATTCATCCGGTGTGTAAAAATTGGGACGCAGGACGGTACACAGCGGACGTGTGCCAAAATAACAGCGGCGTCTCAACAACTCACTGTTGAGCGCCGCTTCGGTTTCAAAGGCTACGGTTTCGGTAAAGAGTTCGTGATAGCGATCAATCGCTTCTTTTGACATACTGGCTGCCCCTACGGAGACGAATCCGCCTGATCACGCAGCATCCGATACCACATGTAACGATCACCAGTTGATTCGTCCGACTGTGCCAACCGGATGGCGAGGTCTGCCATGTTGCTGACCATCCAGTCGAAGTGTTTTCTGCCCAGTGAATTCACATCCATATCCGGGGCAGGATTCATGAAATCAATCGCATACGGCACGCCATCACGAATGGCAAACTCGACCGTGTTCATGTCGTAACCGAGCGCGTTATTTAAGGCGCGGCAGTCGCGCACCATGCGGTCGTGCAGCTCCGGCGAAAAACCGTGTTCTTCGTGATAAACGCGCGACCGAGGGTCGTATTTCATCACATAAATGTTATCCTGACCCAAGCACATGCAGCGCGCATAATCATCCCACTGGATGTACTCCTGCGCGATCATCGTCAGCAGCCCAGACTGGTCATAGCGCCAGATCAATTCACTCACTGAATGCACAACGTAGACATCGCGCCAACCGCCGCCGTGCGCGTCTTTCAAGATGCACGGCATCCCGATGTAATCTGCCACCCATTCCCAATTGAGGGGATACATCAGGTTACGCAGGCTTTCACCGGGGACAATGCCGGGGACATACTGTTTATTCGGCAGTACCAGCGTTTTAGGTGATGCAACGCCGAGCTTAGTCGCCAATGCCGCGCCAAAGAGCTTATCATCGCTCGACCACATGAACGGATCATTGATGATCTTCGCGCCTTGAAGCGCTGCGTTCTTGAGGTAGACGCGATAGTAGGGGACTTCGTGCGAGATGCGATCAATGATCACGCGGTACGGCGTAGTTTCGTTCATGCGCGTGCCGCCTAACTTAACGAACTCGGCGGTGACGCCTTCATTCCGGCGGTTGACTTCTTCGATAAAGGCAGGGGGAAACGACCATTCACGCCCGACGAGTAACCCGATTTTCAGCGGTTCAGTTGACATGTTTTCCTCAAGTTTAGTTTGAAAAGCCGCTAATCATGTCCGCCGATGTACTTCAGCGTCATTTCTTGCCAGTAGTTCCAATCGTGATACCACCCGTTCCATTCGCGCAGCGCATTTCCGATGCCTTTATTCCATAAGACAGCGGACATTTCGCGCGCGCTGTCGATCAAGCGGTCGTCAGTACCGGTCGCCATGATAATATCTTGCTGGCGCAGTCGTTCCAGTCGATACGGATCACCTTCATTGGCGATGAAATCAACTGGATTATTGAAGTATACGTTTTCGTCGGTGTAACCGCCTGTCATACGGCGAATATTGAACAGCCCACTCAGTGCAATAATGCGGTTGATGCGGTCGGGGTGGCGCAAGCCGAAATTCATGGCGTGATACGCGCCAAAGCTCGCACCGAGCGTCATTGTGTAACTACTGTTGTTTTTCGCGTACATCAGGGGAAGCACTTCGTTTAGCAGGTATGCGTCATACTGCTGATGACGGTATGCGCGCCCGCCCGGATGCGCCCACCAGCAGTACCAGCTTTCCGCATCAACACTGTCCACGCAGTACACTTGAAACCATCCATTGTTGATGTGATGACTGAGTGCAGCGATCATTCCGCGATCTTCCCATTCATAGAATCTTCCCATCGACGTTGGGAAGATCAAGATGCGCGCGCCAGAATGACCAAATACGAGAAGCTCCATGTCACGGCTAAGTGACGGGCTGTACCATCGATGATACTCGCGGTTCATCTTTTCCGTCTTGGATGAATGGAATCGGCTAATGCAACAGCTCCCGCGGCGTCGATGACGCCGACTCCTTGCTGCTCATGTGGAGAATCGGGAATACGTTTTGCTGTTTCGATGAGAATAGCTTTAACTTCTGGGGGTGTCAAACTTGAGTTCACCTCAAGAAGCTGCGCCGCCACACCAGAGACAATCGCCGCTGCGACGGAGGTACCTTCAACATACTGGTAGTGCGCATCGACGATCTTGTGCTCGTGAATACGCCCAAGCAATTTCGCTTGCACTGTATCTGAAGGACTGGCGATTTCGCTGCGTGAGAGCGGCAGATCGGGCGCGCCTTGATGCAGGATTTGCTGCAACCCCTCGTGATCCCCCGGTTTCAGATCAAGCAGCGCCGACAACCAGCGCGCTTCACGCTCGACCGGTGTGCTCGGCAGAATAGGTGAGGCGATCCACTTGGCAGGGGCGAGAAGATCGGGTTTGGGTGTACCATCATGGGCGAAACCGAAACTGTTTCGGTAGAGCGTCCAGCGCGTGTAATCGAGCGTGTTGTGATCGTCGTAGCCGCCAACCGCGATCGCTTCTGGTGCGCTGTTGGGTGGCACAAGCGGATTACCGGGGCTGTTGCCACCTGCCACAACCACGGTGATCCCTTTTTCGACCAGCGTGCGCACGGCTTGATACAGCGGGTGTTCCGGGTCATCGCTGTAAAAGTCGCCACCGACCGAGATATTTACGATGCGAACGCCGAGCCGCTCACCATTGGCGATCAACCAGTTCATGCCGCGCAAAATATCACGCTCTTTGATCTCTTTGTCGGGCGTGCTGACTTTGATCAAAACGAGATGCGCACCTGACGCTGTTCCGCGATAAAACCCGTTCGATGTGCGCCCATTCCCGCAGGCAATCACGCTCGTCATCATGCCGTGCCATGAATACCACATGGGGCGGCGAAACCGCGAATTGCCCACCATCACAGGATCACTACTGGCGTCCACATGCAGTGTGACCCGGTCGCCAAGATCGGGATGGGGATAAAAGCCAGAATCGATAAAGGCGATGGAGACACCGCGCCCAGTGAACAACGGTGATGCCCCGATCCGCACGGGGGTAGGCAGTAAAAATGGATGCTCAAGATTATGCGTAGGATAGCCGCGTGGGAACATAGACCTCACCGGAACTGAGTAAACCTTCTCACCAGCGATTTAAGACGATGGATTACGATGACACCAGATAACTCTAATGGAAGTCCGATGCTGTTTCAACGGCAGAGAAAGGGATTACCTCGCCATGCGAGATGAAAAGCGCCCAAATGTGCTGCAAGTGATCGGGGCAATCGCCGGTGGGGCGGTTGGCGGTTGGCTAACCTACAGCCATCTTCTCATCGATCATGACGTGCCGCTTCCACCCGCAGTAGACGCGCTTCAAGAACGGATCGCGGGAACGGGGACGGGATTCCTGAATTACTACGCTGATTCGAGTGGGGAAGGGCGACCGCTCGTGCTGATACACAGCATCAATGCGGCGGGATCAAGCTATGAAATGCGCCCGCTCTTTGAGCACTACCACGGAAAACGCCCGGTCTACGCGCTTGATCTGCCGGGTTTCGGTTTCTCAGAACGCGCAGATCGTGAGTATTCGCCTGCCCTGTATGCCCAAGCGGTGATCGATCTGCTTGAGCAAAGAATTGGTGTGCCTGCCGATGTGATCGCGCTGTCATTGGGGAGTGAATTCGCGGCGCGCGCGGCGTATTTGCGCCCGGACTTATTTCACTCGCTCACCTTGATTTCTCCAAGTGGATTCACCCGGCGCGAAAACACGAAGGCGTCGCAGCGCGCCAGCGGCTCAAGCGCGAGTGATACTGCGCTCGCGCTGTTCCGCTTTCCGCTGTGGAGTCAGGGTTTATATGATGTCCTGACGACGCACTCAAGCATTCGCTATTTCTTGAAGCAGAGCTTCGAGGGTGTGCCGGATGAGGGGATGATCGCTTACGACTATCTCACTGCACACCAGCGTGGGGCGCGTTTTGCGCCGTTCTACTTTGTCAGTGGAAAGCTGTTTTCGCGCCACATCCGCGAGGAAGTTTACGAGAAACTCACACTTCCGGTGCTTGTCCTATACGATCGGGATGAATTCGTGCGGTTTGATATGCTGCCGCACATGCTCGAACAATGCCCAAATTGGCGGGCGGTTCGCATCACACCGACACGTGGACTCCCGCATTTTGAGCAGCTTCCATCAGTCGTGAATGCTCTCGACGATTTCTGGAGCACCTTCGCCTAAACTGGCGCGCAGTTTGTAGACACGGGTATCGACTGCGCCCATGCGATACTTGTACGTCTCATTGCCGCGTAAGAAGTCGAAAACAGTGCGTCCTTGCTCAATCGCGTGGCGAATATTCAGGCATAACAGGACGATACCCGGACTCAGATTCGCGTGTTGTTCGGGCAGCAGTCCACTGTTGTACACCAGAATCTGATTCGCGTAGTCGAAATCGCAATAGGTCGCCGTCGGCGTGCCGTTTACGACCAAAAAGCTGAGTTTCAGCCACCCGTGCGCAAACATGACTGGCAAAACTCGCCTGAAGAAAGCGAGGTTTTTCTCGTTCTCCAAGAAACGTGCTTTTTCGGGATGGCTGGATCGCATCAACCGGAGAAACTGTTCAATCATCGCTTCTAGGTCATGCGTGTGATCGACGATCACATGCTCAATTTCGGATTCTTCGGCACGGCGCAGCTTGCGGCGCAGTTCGTGACGCTGCTTTTTGTCAAGCTGCTCAAGATATGCCTCCCACGAATCTGGCAGTCGGATAATCGGGCATACCTCTTGCAGAACCGTTTCTGCAAAGAAGCCGCATGCGCTTAGGCGTGCCGTAAGAAGCTCCAGTGTCGATGAATCCTCAGGGATATTGCAGAGATTGATCCGGTCAAACAGATCGGCATGTTCACGCACAAATGACGCAAACAGCGCAAACACCGCTGATGCATGATCTTGATCCGTGATCACATCCACATAGTCGGTCACATCTACACAGCCGATGGTGCGTAGGACGCGCTCTCCGTCTAGGTCGTGTATAAACCACGGCGCGATCCCGATGAGGCGCCCCTCATCATCACGACAGGTCAGCACGCACAACTGCCCGGATTGATACGCGTACCACCACGAAGACTGCCATTCCCATGTCAAAAAGATTGTATTGGTCACACTCCGCTGCACGAGTGAATTCCATTCATCACGGAGTTGATCAAATACGGTGGCGTCGGTATAGACAGTTAAATTCACAGAGGCAGCCCTTCTGCACGTTAGCTCAATTCGGTGACATTATAGTGACCAGAAGGCAGCAAATGGGTGAGGGTAGAATTAAAAGCCGCCCAAACGTTGGACGGCTTTTTGAGCAACTTCTTACGCGGTCAGTTACGCTTTGACGCGTTCGTTCGCCTGCTGCGATTTGAATTCGAACATGAGCGACGCCTGAGTGTCCGCGTCGAACAGATGCACGTTTTCCATATTGAAGACGACGCCAAGGCGGTGTCCGACACGTGCGCCAGTGCGCGGATCGGTACGGGCGATAAACGTCTTGCCTTGATCTTCCAGATAGATAATCATTTCGTTACCCATCTGCTCGACGACATCGACGTTCGCTTCGAGATTCGCCGGAATGATCCCGGGCGGCTGCCAGTTCAAATCGTGAATGTCTTCAGGGCGGATGCCGAACACAACACGTTTGCCCGCATATGATTTCAGAACTTCGGTACGGCTGGCGGGAATCGGAAGCTGGACTTCGTTGAATTCGATTACGAGGCGACCGTCCACGTTGCGGAGCATGGCATCGAAGAAGTTCATCGACGGGCTGCCAATAAACCCTGCAACGAATACGTTGCGCGGGTTATGATACAGGTTGAACGGCGTATCTAACTGCTGAAGTTCACCAACACTCATCACGGCGATGCGGGTACCCATCGTCATCGCTTCGGTCTGGTCGTGGGTGACGTAGATGAACGTGGTTTGGAGGCGCTGATGAAGTTTGCTGATGAATGAACGCGCTTCAACGCGGAGTTTTGCGTCGAGGTTGGAGAGCGGCTCGTCCATCAAGAACACGGCGGGTTCACGAACGATGGCGCGACCGACCGCAACACGCTGACGCTGACCACCCGAAAGCTGGCGCGGACGGCGGTCAAGCAAGTGTTCAATGCCGAGGTTCTGGGCGGCATCGCGCACGCGCTGGTCAATGATATGCTTGGGGGTCTTGCGCAGGCGCAGACCGAATGCCATGTTGTCGTAAACGGTCATGTGGGGGTAAAGCGCATAGCTTTGGAACACCATGGCGATATCGCGGTCTTTCGGTGCAATATTGTTCACTACACGGTCGCCAATGCGAATTTCGCCTTCGCTGATCTCTTCCAGACCGGCAAGCATACGGAGGGTTGTTGATTTGCCACAACCGGAAGGGCCGACGAGTACGAGAAACTCTTTATCGGGAACTTCAACATTAAATTCTTTTACAGACGGAGTCGGGTTTCCCGGATAACGTTTGAATACGTTACGAAAACTGACGCTTGCCACTGTGAATTCCTCCACTGATCGATGCAGAACAAAAGAAGAGTTCCTGCAAATTGACTAATTGGTGAATGTGCACAAACTTCTTGCGCTTCTGTACATCCGCCTTTTGCACGAGAATTATAGAGGCTGTGCAAGGTTTTGCAAAAACTCAAATCAAAGGGTATCGAATGACACACGAAGTGAACGCAGAAGTCATTGCAATCGGCACGGAAATTTTACTGGGAGAAATCACGGATACCAATTCCGTGTTCATCGCCCGCCTACTGAGGGACATTGGTGTTAATCTATTTTTCATGACCTCAGTGGGCGACAATGAAAAGCGAATTGAGTCTGCCGTGCGTGTAGCCATGGGGCGCGCCCAACTGGTGATCACATGCGGCGGTTTGGGTCCCACGATCGATGACATGACACGTCAAGCCGTCGCCGCAGCAACCGATCGCGGCTTAACATTTCATCAAGCGCTTCTGGACGCTATCGCGCAGCGGTTTGCAGGATTTCGCGTTCAAATGACCGAAAACAACCGCCGTCAGGCTTTTCTGCCGGATCGCGCGATTGTGATTGAAAATCCTGTCGGCACTGCGCCATCCTTTATCGTCGAACACGGTGATCGGGTCGTGATCAGCCTGCCGGGGGTGCCGCGCGAAATGAAGTATCTGATGACGGAGAGTGTCGTCCCGTACCTGCGCGAAAAGTTTCAGCTTGGCGGAAAGATCATCAAGGCGCGCGTGCTCAAGACGGCGGGAATTGGCGAAAGTGCGTTAGATGAGCTGATCGGAACGCCTGCGCTTGAAGCGTCGAACCCAACGGTCGGCTTAGCGGCACATACGGGTCAGGTAGATGTCCGCATAACGGCTAAGGCAGACAGCGAAGAAGAAGCCGAAGCGATGATCGCCGTCGTTGAAACTGATCTGCGGACGCGTATTGCGCCGTATGTCTTTGCAGTGGATACAGGCACGATTGAAGAAGCGCTGGTCAACGCACTGATCGCCGCGAATGGGGCGAAGATTGTGATTTGCGAAAGTGGCATTGACCCGATTATCAGCGGACGTATCAGCGCCGTAGAAGGCGGCATAAACGTGCTTGGCGCGGCTCTATGGTATCCAACACCAGACGCCCTGCGCGAATCGCTAAATTTGCATGAACCACTGCCGCTGCGCACGTTGGCTGAACGCGCGGCACAAATAGCAGCAGAGCAGAACGCAGCGTCGGCGGCGATTGCCGTTGTGTGTCACCCTGACGAAACTGCCGATCTTGGCGATCAGCAAGAAGGCAGTGCAATCGCGGTGGTTGTCAACGGTCGGACGCATTCACGCGCATATGGGTTCGGCGGTGCTACCGAGATGGCAAAAACATGGACTGCCACATGGGGCATGTCGATGACATGGCGGCTCGTGAAGGAGATTTCCCAAGCATGACGATATTTTCAGAACGTCTCGCGGCAATTCGGCAGCAGAAAAAGACGAACCTTGCACTCATGCTTGCGCCGCGTGTGCCACTCATGCCAGTGCCGATTGCGAAATACGATGATCCGTTTCTGCCGTTTGGAAAGGCGATCATCGACGTCACGCATGATCTCGTATGTGCCTACCTGTTTGACCTTGCCTCATACCTGTCGATTGGCGCAGCGGGCGCGGTTGCCTTAGAGCGTACCATCGCCTATGCGAAGGGTGAGAGCGTGCTAACGATTCTTCACGGCGTATTCTCAACAGAGGACTATGTCGAAGCCGCCGGGGCAGGGGGGTTCGGCGTTGACGCAGTTACGGTGTGCGGGTCTGATGAGGGACTGCTCAAAGCGTACAACGGTGCTCTACATGAAGGCGTGATTGTTGCCGAACAGGGTGACCGAACGTCCCCGGCTGTCGCCGCACGGCTGAGCGCAGACAATACGCGAATTGAGGTGATCAATCACCATCTGCCGGGTGGCGTTGTGAGCATTCGCGTTGCTCGCAATGAGGTGCTTTATGCCAGCCAGCGCGAAGACTTCGCGGAGCAAGTGCGCGCCGCGCTGGAGGCGATGCGATGAAAACGCTGCTCATCGAACGCTATCTCGATGCCGGACTGATTCAGTTTGGCATGTTTGAAGTCGGTGAGGTCGTTCGCCCGTTTGCAATAAAGCTGGATATGCTGCCGTCGTATCCTGAACTTCTGCTGCGTTCTGCGATGGCGCTCGTGCGCGCTGCCGGAGAAGACCCTTTCAGCCATCTGCTCACCCCGGCGCGGTCAATTGCATTGGGGACGGCGGTCGGATTAGAGATGACGACGCCGCTGGTTTATCAACCCCGTCATGACAAAACCGAATTGGTTGGTGCATTTGACATCGGTCATCCGGCAGCCATGATCATCGATGTCTTTGATCGAAAATTCCCGCCGATGACGCTTATTAACTACGCCCGGCATGTTGGGCTTGATATCCAATACGCCTACGCGCTCGTAGACCTCGAAAATGGCGCACTACCACCGGGAATTCAGGTATTCAGTGTGTTGACGCTTCGCCGGATTGTCGATTGGGCGGCTGGAGATCGGCGTATTCCTCCGGGACAAGCAAACGCCGTCCGTGATTGGATACGGCTGCAATAAAAAGCGGGAGCCGCAAACGCGCTCCCGCTTAACCCACGCTACTCTTCATCATCAAGGCTTAGAAGCGCCATAAACGCTTCTTGCGGCACTTCTACCGCGCCGATCATCTTCATGCGCTTCTTGCCTTTTTTCTGCTTTTCGAGCAGTTTCTTCTTGCGCGAGATGTCACCGCCGTAACACTTGGCGAGAACGTCTTTGCGCATTGCTTTCACATCTGCGCGTGAGATTACTTTTTTGCCGACCGCTGCCTGAATCGGGACGGCGAACAATTGACGCGGAATCAGGTCTTTCAAGCGGCTGACGAGCCGCTGCCCTTTGTGATAAGCATCATTCTTGTGAACGATGATCGCCAGCGCGTCTACAGGCTCACCGTTGACCAACACATCGAGCTTAACGAGGTCTTCCGTCCGGTAGCTGTCGAAGTGGTAATCAAGGCTGGCGTAGCCCTTCGAGATGCTCTTGAGCTTATCGTAGAAGTCGATGATGAGTTCACCGAGCGGCAGTCGGCAGGTCAAAATCACGCGTGACTTGTCCAGATATTCCATCGAGACATATTCACCGCGTTTCTTTTTGACCAATTCCATCAGCGGTCCGATGTACTCTTCCGGCATGTAAAGCTGAATCTTCATCCAAGGTTCGCGGATTTCGGCAATATCATTCGGGTCAGGCAGTTGGGCAGGGCTGTCAATGTTGATCGTTTCGCCCGCCCGCATCACAACCTGATACTCGACGCTCGGGGCTGTCGCCAAAATATCGAGATCGTATTCGCGTTCCAACCGTTCCTGAATGATCTCCATATGGAACAAACCGAGGAAGCCAACGCGAAAGCCGAAATTTAGCGCTTGTGAGGTTTCTGGCTCATACACGAGCGACGCATCATTCAACTGCAATTTTTCCAGCGCGTCACGCAGTTCGCCGTAATCATCGTTATTCGTCGGGTAAATTCCCGCGAATACCATCGGCTTGATCTGTTTGTAACCGGGCAGTATTTCTTCCGCGCCGTTTATGGCGAGCGTGATCGTGTCACCCACGCGGCATTCGCGCACCGTCTTAAATCCGGTGGCGATATAACCGACTTCACCAATACTCATCCCGGAGATCGTCTTCATTGCCGGATTGAATACGCCGATTTCGACGGGCTCAAACTTGGCGTCCGTCGCCATCAACCGGAGCGGCTGACGAGGATTGAGACTTCCGTCGACGATACGCACGTAGGCGACAACGCCCTTGTACGAATCGTAGTGCGAGTCAAAGACGAGGGCACGCATTGGAGCCTCAGGATCGCCTTTTGGCGGCGGGACGCGCGCGATCACGGCTTCGAGAACCTCACGGATGCCGACTCCCTGCTTTGCGGAAATGCGAATGAACGTGTCCGAGTCGATACCGAGCAGGTTTTCGAGTTCCTCAGCGACCACATCGGGACGCGCGGCAGGCAAATCGATCTTGTTGATCACCGGGATGATCTCAAGGTCTTGTTCAAGTGCTAAGTACACGTTTGCCAGCGTTTGCGCTTCGATCCCCTGACTTGCATCGACGACCAAGATCGCGCCTTCGCAGGCTTGTAAAGCGCGGCTGACTTCATACGTGAAGTCGACATGACCGGGGGTATCAATCAGATTGACAACATAGTCTTTGCCATCGAGCGCGGTGTACTCCATGCGGACAGCGCTCGCTTTAATCGTGACGCCGCGTTCGCGCTCCAAGTCCATACTGTCCAACAATTGATCCTGCATGTCACGGGCGCTGACCGTGTTGGTGAGCTGAAGCAGACGGTCCGCCAGCGTGCTCTTGCCGTGATCAATATGGGCGATAATACAAAAATTCCGAACGTTGTCGCGGTTCATGCGTTTGTATGCAGCTCCAATCCAGTAAGACTCAGTATAGCAGATGCGCGGCTTGGATTAAACGACGGAGTCGATCAATACATCGACCGGAGCAGAGGGCGGAGTCTCGGCGCTCCATCGCAGCCATGCAAGAAATTCTGTGTTTCCGGCAGGACCTTTGAGCGGTGAGCGAATTAAGCCGTGCGCTGGTAGGTTCATAGCAGCGGCAAACGTCAGAATTTCGGTTAGTACGCGCCGATGCACGTCAGGATCACGCACAACGCCGCCTTTGCCAACATCCTTTTGCCCCGCTTCAAACTGCGGCTTGATCAGCGGAATGATCTCGGCGTGTGGGGTGAGCCAGCGGATAACGGTTGGCAGCAATAACCGAAGCGAAATGAACGACGCATCGATCACCACGAGACTGATCGTTTCCGGCAGAGTTTCGAGATAACGGGCGTTTGTGCGTTCAATCACGACGACGCGGGGATCATCCCGTAGAGTTAACGCAATCTGTCCGTAACCGACATCAATCGCATAGACTTTACTCGCCCCGTGCTGAAGCAGACAGTCAGTGAAACCGCCCGTACTTGCGCCAACGTCTGCGCACATCGCGCCGCTGACCGTCACGGGGAATGCAGCAAGCGCCGCAGCGAGTTTTTCTCCGCCTCGGCTGACATACGGCGGTTTGCTTTTGATCGTTATTTCGGCGTTCGTCGGGATCGGTGAGCCGGGTTTAGTCACGGGTTCGCCGTTGACCAGCACATCGCCCGCCATGATCATCCCGCGTGCTTTTTCGCGGCTTGGCGCAAGGGCGCGTTCCATGACCAATACATCGAGCCGCTGTTTTTCCAAGCTCAACCTCGAGTCATGTAAATCGGCAGATCAAGCGGGTTGTCGTCGAGCGTGACTTCGACGCCGTCTGCCAATATCGGCACGTAGCCATCAGCGACGATGACCATACTGTATGGAACTTCAGGCTCAAGCAAGCGGTCGATCTCGAAACGCCCACCGCGATCCGTGACAGCGGTCGCGTAAAGCTGATCTTGCTGCCATGTCGCCATGAAGTCCGCTGCGGAATAATCTTCTGTCACGATGAACACGGACGCGCCCGAAATCCCTTCACCAGAGAGCGCATCAAGAATTGTGCCGCGCATTTGCACACCCGTCGCATTGGCGAAGCGGTCAATCGGAAGCTGACCGATCCCGACACGTGCGCTTTGGCTGGCGACTTCGAGGTTATTCAAAGACAGTTCAAGGCGATACGTTCCGTCAGGGATCCCCCCACTCCCAGCCAAGCGCATCAAAAAATCCTCGCCAGTTTCGGCGGCGCTCCAAGGGGCTGTGCGCTGGAAGAAGAGATCTTCGTCAACGTACCAGCTCAATGTCCACAGCGTGCCCGCTCCCATCAACTGCCAATCGAAGAGTGCATACAGTGCGTCCGTACCAGCGGTGAAACTCGTCACGGGGGGGCTGGTGCGCGCCTCAGCCGCAGAGTCGGCTGTGGTGAAATGCGTGTCGGCAAAGATGCGCGCAAATCGTCCGTCTTGTGCGCCCGCCAATGTCAGGTTTGAGGTCGAAGACAAGCGGTTGTCGATATACAAATCGAGGCGGTACGTTCCCGGCGGCAGTCCGGTTGGGGACTGGATGCGAATCGTGTGCGTCCCTTCTACGCCGTATGACCACGTTTCTTCAACGCGGCTGCCGGGGATTTCCTCGCCTTCGCGGAACCAGATTGCTGCCCATGACAAATTATCTGCCATGTTGCGAAAAATGAAGCGCGCGCTGACTGTCCCGGCAACGGGTAGAACATATCCATTTCCAGCGATATTCCCGCGCGCATCTTCAACGCCAAATACGATGTCCGTGAACGTCGGAGTCGGCTCAGAACGCCCGACGACGATCCGCTGTGTTCCAGCGATTACACCGTTAATCAACAGTGTGAACTCGTACACGCCGTTTGGGAGCGGCTGTTCGGTGGTTCCTACGTACCATAAGCCGTCTTGACCACCGCTCCAGCGCACGGGGGGAAGGCTAAACGTCGGATTCACCACGCCGTCTACCGTCACACGCAGTTCATACACGGTTTCCGGTGTCATATTGTAGTAGTCGAAAAACAGATACAGGCTCGTACTGCCGGATGGCAGCGCGCGGATCACCGATGTTGGCATGCCCGCTTCGTTCACGGATGACGAAAAGAACAAGCGCGAAAAACGCGGTTGATCTGCCTCTAATGGGGAGGCTGTTGCGCCTGTGTTGAGGAACTCGACACTTAAGCCGAGGGACGCTGCGCGAATAAGCGTGCTCGCAAAATTGGACGGACGCAGTGAATTGAGAAAGCCCCCCATCGGGATACACTCGTCATTCGCATTTGCCAAGCCATCGGCATTGGTATCCTGAATGATCACGCAGGTTGCGTCGGGCGAATCGCGGTTGATCGGCGCTGTGGTGGGGACGCCGATGAGTTCACCATCTTGGTTGTACGCTGCGCCTCCGGTCATCGTGCCGGGGATCGAGACACTCGATTTGATCCAAGAACGGTCACCGCCGCTTGGCTCACCTGTGAACCCCAACACAGTTCCACGCACTGCCGTAACCGGCTCATTCCCAATGCCCGGATACCCAACCATCGTGATCGTACTGTCGAGCCGTACTTCCTCCGAGTCCGCGACTTCTACAAACGGCAGCGCCAGCGAAGCAGAGTCGATCAAGCGTCCGTCATTTTGACGGGTGATGCGCAGCAGCGCGAGATCAAGCCCGATGTCTGCCTGCACGATTTCAGCTTGATAAAGCGGAAATGGCGGCTCATCGGGTCGCACGCTCAACGCGATGATTAGAATCGTACCGGGGCAGTTTTCATTCGTGACAGTATGATGGGCATTGGTCAGGATCAATCCGCTGCGGCTGACCAGTGTCCCTGATCCCACACACGTCACAACCGGAGCATTCACGCTCTGGCGTGCTTGCATGATGAAGACCGTCGCCCGCTCAATACGGTCGAGATCAAATGGAACTTCCTGTGCGGCAGCAAAGTTGAACGTAAGCAGCGCCGACGCCAATACAAAAGCGCTAAAGCTGCATCTCCGCAAGAAAGTTTTGGAATATTGGATAAAACTCATCATATCGATCGGCACTTGCCTGATAACTAATCACAACTGCTTGACCGCGCTGTAGAACAATCACATCTTGCCCGACAACAACCGACGGAAGGCTTTCGAGAAATGGGTCGGTATTGTTAAACACGAAAGTGTAATCGACTGCACTGGCAGTTGTTCCATCGGTGAGCGTAATTTCGGGACGCGGAAATTGGCGGTACGCCGCATACACTTGAAATCGCGTGAATGCCAGATTATCCAGAAGATTGCGAACCGCGCTTTCACTCGATATTGGGATGATCTGAACTTGAATCGTCGTCTTGAAATCGGGCTGCCCCATGTCGCGGACGCGAAACACATAATCACCATCCGTGTCGAGCAGCCAGTTCTGCGGGTAGAACACACGAATACCCGCTTGAGTATTCTCATAGGGCACGGTGGCGTAGAGAATCGAATCGCGTAGGTTTAGACTGATTATCACCATCACGACAGCGTACACAATGACGAAATAGTGACTATAGCGCTGGCGCAGAGAAAGTCCGCTGGTTTCTTCGCGCCCAACTTCGATGATCGTCATGCGCGCCCCTCCGCGGCTTCGGCTTCTAGCGCGGCGCGTTCTGAGCGCTCAAAAAGGAACGAAAACACGAAGCTGATCACGATTAGTACGCCAAAGGAAAGCAGCAAACCGATCAGTGGTTTCGGAAATCCGCCGGCGAGTGAAAAACTCGCGTTCACAAAGTTGGTACGAATCGGGATCAAGCCGCCGTACAGAAATGACGCGATGATCAAGGTGAGCGGCAGAAACAACGGCGATGGGGTCGCAAAACGCAGTTCTGCCATTCCATACGCAACAACGATGCTTGCCGCTGCGCCAAGTGCCATCGTCTCAAACACGTTGAGCGCGATCGCATCAAGCGTCGCGCCGGGCGATGCTAACACGAACTGCACATTGAGCACCGTCGCGTAGCCAACAGCGCTTGCAAATGCATAGGCAACACTGTCTAACCGTGTACGGAAGAACTCACGCCACGCTGCATAGCGCACGACCATGTATTTGATGAATTCTTGAAGCGTTCCCACCGTGATCGCATAAGCGATAATTCGTGTTGGCACAGGTGCAAGCGGAAGCCAGCGCTCCGGTTGAAACACGAGATCAACAATCGGCTGACCGAGCGCATTCGCAGCCAAGGCGGTGATGATCATGACCGCCAGTAAACGCTCACGCGGCAGGGGTACACGCTGTTCGCGCCACAGCGAGAAGAGTCCCCACAAGAGCAACGGAAGCAGCACCAACACGATCCGCAGCCCCTGTTCCACGACTAAAGGAACAGACACGCCGATCAAATTGAATGCCGCAAACACCCCCGCACACGCGGCGAACAATACACCGCTTTCGATGGCGATGCTTGCCCATACGCGCCGGTAGGGATGAATTTCCTCATCTTGAGGAGGGGTGACTAACCGCGCTGAATAGCGACCCACAAACCCTTACCTCTCAGCCGTCGTTCATGTATGCTTGATCCTAGCGTAGAGGTCTGTTCCGGGAAAGGCTTAACTTCACATGCGGCGCTATGGTCACTCCTTTCGAGCGGTGGGGATCGGGATCGCTCTCATGATTCTCACCGCATGCGGTTCCCCGGCGGTGAATGCGCCGCAGTCAGCACCGCAAAATCGTATCGTGTATGGCTTGACGTTCGAACCGAGCGGATTCGATCCGCATGTTAACTCCTCGTCCGAACTTGGTATTCCGCTGCGATCCGTGTACGACACGCTGATCTATCGCGATCCGGCAGATGGTCGCTTCGTCGGTGGATTAGCGGAATCGTGGGAAGTGACCGGCGACGGATTGGTTTACACCTTCCATCTCAAGCAGGGGGTTACGTTCCACGATGATACGCCCTTCAATGCCCAAGCCGTCGCTGCGAACCTTGACCGGATCACCAGCCCGGACACTCTTTCACAGAGGGCGCTCTTTCTGCTTGGCTCGTATGAGCGCTATGAAATTGTGGACGACTTTACTATTCGTCTCATCCTGAGCGAACCGTACAGCCCACTGCTCGATTCGCTCAGCCAAGTCTATTTAGGAATCGCCAGTCCGACCGCGCTCAACGAATATTCGACCGAACGCTACCAATTTCATCAAGTGGGAACGGGACCCTTTGAGTTTGTCGAATACCTCCCCGGTGATCGCCTTGTGATCCGCCGCAATCCAGATTATGTGTGGGGACCTGCGTTCTACACGCCGACGGGTGACGCATCGGTTGACGAGGTTGAATTTCGCTTTTACAGCGACCCGGCAGCGCGGGCGATCGCGCTCGAAAGCGGCGATGCGCAGATCATGGGCGAACTTCTGCCCACAGATGCCCGCGCACTTGCTGGTGAAGGCATCTTCACCGTGAACCCAACCGCGATTGCCGGACAGCCGCTTCAGTTCATGATGAATACGACCGTTTACCCCACCAACAGCCTTTCTGTTCGGCGGGCGCTGTTGTTTGGCACGAACCGCGAAACGATTGTGGATATCGTATTCCAGCGGTTTTCCGAGGTCGCGTGGGGACCCTTGTCCACAAACACCGCGTTTTTTTCGGATCAGGTGGTTGGTGCGTATCCGTATGATCCGACGCAAGCGCGGACGTTGCTCGAACAAGAGGGATTCGTCGATGCGGACAACAACGGCTATTACGATGTTGGCGAAGGCGATCTCGAAATCACGATGATCGCGCCGACATGGGGCATGATCCCGGAAGTTGCCCAGTTAATCGCCGAACAGTGGCGGGCAATTGGCGTGCGCGTGGTCATTGAGACTGCGCCGACACGCGGATTCGTGGTTGATGCGGTGCAGGAAGGGGAGTATCACCTCGTCGCATTCTACAGCTTCGGAGTTGACCCGTCGATTCTGAACGACTACTACATCAGCAGTGGAACGCTCAACTGGATGCACTTCGAAAACACCGATCTTGATAACCTGCTCTTGGATGCCGTTCGGCAGACTGATGCGGCGGCGCGCGCCTCCGATTACACACAGGCGCAGCGGCTGATCATGGAGCAGGCGCTTATCCTGCCGATCCGCGATTATGTCAACCTGAATGGCGTGGGGCAGGGGATCGGAAATCTGGCGTTTGATGTGTACGGCTGGTTTCCGCTCTTGCACAACGTAACGTTCAGCGCTCCGTAAGTCTCGTGGCATTCGTTCGCCGTCTCTTACGGGGGGTGTTCAGTTTATGGTTAGCATTCACCCTCCTTTTCGTTTTGCTTCGCGTGCTTCCCGGCGATGCGATCACCTCTCAGATGATCGATTCCGGCGCGAGCGCTGAGACGTTGGAGGCACGGCGATCAGCGCTTGGGTTGGATCAGCCGCTTGCAGCGCAGTACGTGAGCGCAGTTTTTCAGCTTGTGCGGGGTGATTTCGGCGTATCACTCATCAATGGACTGCCGGTATCCGAGACGATTTCGCGCAATTTTGTTCCCACACTTGAGCTTGCGCTTGCGGCGATCAGTGCAGCGACCGTGATCGGTCTGGCGCTTGGCGTATGGAGCGCCCTTCATTCGCTCGGTTCGGCGACGCTCTCGCTGACGTTAAGCGTTCCGATCCTATGGACGGGCACGCTTGCAATCTATGTGTTTTCGGCACAGTTGAATCTGTTTCCGGCTGGCGGAGCGGGACAGTTTTCGCAGGTAATTCTGCCTGCGCTCGTCTTGGGGATCAATATGGCGGGCGGAATCGGCACGGTGTTCTCGGCGGGGCTACGTGAGGCACGCCGCGCCGATTATGCAATCACGGCACACGCCAAAGGCTTGAACACAGCGCACGTGTGGGTGCGCCATCTTGCGCCAAATACGCTTGTGCCACTGATCAATGTGATTGCGCTTCAATTTGGATTTCTGCTCGGCGGGGCAGTTGTGACCGAAAGCCTGTTCTCTCGTCCGGGACTCGGTCGCGCACTCCTGACGGCTGTTCTCGCCGGTGATTATCCCACTGTGCAAGGGATCGCACTTGTGATGGCGGGAAGTTATGTGTTAATCAACGCTGCCACCGACGTTCTCGCCGCCATCGTTGATCCGAGAATAAGGGCGTAGTTGTTATGATCCATCGGCTGAAGACTCTGCTGATTGTGATTGCGGTCGTTTTTGTTCTCCCGCTTCTCGCACCTTATGATCCGTATCACACGGAAGGCGATAGACAGCTTCAGCCTCCGAGCGCTGAACACCCCCTCGGAACCGATTTGCTGGGGCGCGATGTCTTCAGCCGAACCCTGCACGGCGGCGCACGTTCGATCCGAATCGCGCTTACTGCGACAGTATTGGCGGTGCTTTCCGGGTCTGCGCTCGGAATCGCCGCAGTGGCAAGCTCCCGCTGGCTTGATCGACTTGTGAGTGCTGTGATTGACGCAGTGCTCGCGCTACCGGGATTTGTGCTGGCGCTGGTGATGATCGCCTTAATTGGTACAGGAGAAGCCGCAATCATCTTCGCCGTCGGAATCGCACAGATCGCGCCTATCGCCCGGGTGATGCGTGCCGCGCTGCTCGTAACGCGCACAAACGATTATGTGGAGGCGGCGAGACAGCTCGGCGCACCGCCGTTTTGGATCATGACCCGTCATCTACTGCCTAACAGCGCGCCAACATTGATCGCTTATACAGGGGTTGTGTTCAGCTATGCGCTCCTAAACGGGGCGGCGCTGGCGTTTCTGGGATTAGGTGGTGATCCGGCTGTTCCGGATTGGGGTGCGATGCTGTACGAAGGGCGCGTCGCATTTCGATCTGCGCCTTGGGTCGCGCTCTATCCGGGGCTGGCGATCACGAGTGTTATTTTGCTCACTGGATGGGCGTCGCGCCTCAACCCGCGTGAATGAGCGTTCCCGCGTAATCTTGCTCCAACAGCGCATGCTTGAGCAGTCCCGGCGTCTGCCCATTCATGATGCGAATCTGCAAACGGGGGAGGCTCTGCGCCAAAGCGACCATATCGCGGACTTTCGTCTCCATCCCGCCTGTCACATCTGTGCCAGCTGATCCGCCAAGCGCCGCTTCAACGGCGGGGAGCAGCGCCGGGGTGATTTCGGGGATCACCGCGCCGTCTTGATCGTATACGCCGTCCACTTCACCGAGCAGAAACACGCGCGTTACCGGAATATGCTGCGCGAGGTAGAAGAAGATCGTTTCGGTTGATGTGATCGTGCCGCCGCGCACCTCATCGAGTGCAACATCTCCGTATACCAACGGCACCAGCCCATGCTGGAGCGCGTGCCGGATCGGGTTGAGTGCCATTTCGACGATGACACCGTCATGGCAGCGCGTGGACGCTGAGGGCTGCATGCGCAGTACCGGAATCCCTGCACGGCTGAGTGTTTTCGACATCAAATAGTTGAGTTCTGCGGCGACGACTGCGACTTCCGCGTAACCGCGCCACTGCTCTGGCGTGGTTACGCCTTTAATCGTCCCATAGCGGCGTGCCGCCATATGCCCGAATGATCCGCTGCCATGACCGACCAGTACGCGCAGATCGGGTCTTTCGTGGAGCGCATCTGCAAGTTCAACAGCGATCCGCCCGGCGGCTTCGGGGCGAAAGTGATTTTCGATCTTCTTGTCGGTGATGAGCGATCCCCCCAATTTCACAAACGTGATCATGCGCTTTCCTTTTCGAGTGTTGTGCGGATGACACGCACCGCGCCCGCCGCGATTAGCGCCTGCTCAACCGTGTCGCGTGTTTCAGGCGTGACAAGCGCGATCATGTTACCGCCGCGTCCGCCTCCTGACAGCTTCGCGCCCAGCGCTCCGGCTTGGCGCGCCGCATCGACCAACTGATCGAGTTCGTCCGACGAGACCGTTAGTTCACGCAAATACATGTGATTTGCATTCATCAGCCGCCCCAAAGTGCGGGTGTCGCCCGCTTGGATGGCGCTGCGCGCTTGAATAACAAGGTCGCGGATAGCATCGAGAATCGGGTTCATCCGCTCAGGCTCTCGTGTGACCAACTCGCGCACCGCGCCGACCGCGACTTTGGTCAGCGCGCCCTTGCCCGTATCCGCGATCAACAAGTGCAGCGGCGCATCCACAGAAAACGTTTGGATCGCTTGATCGCGCACGTAATAAACGGGTTGTTCATAGACAATCACGGTATTGTCGATGCCGCTCGGCGTGCCATGATGGACTTTCTCAACCTCGTACACAATCGCGTTCAAGTCTTCACGCGATAACGATTGATCGAGCGCTATGCACAGCGCACGCCCAAGCGCGGTTGAGACTGCCGCACCGCTGCCTAACCCGCTGGCTGGTGGAATCTGCGAACGGATCGCAATCGTCGCATCAGGCGGAGACATACGCAGTCGTGCCAAAATCAATTTTACAGTCAGGAGCAGGGCATTGTCGACCTGTTCGGCATCGACTTGTACCGGAAGCACCTGATTCAAATCTTCTGCGGCGATGCACAAGCCTTTGCCGGATGGCTCAGGCTTTACGGTCGCATACACGCGCAAGTCAGATACCGGAATCGCGATAGCGGGAACACCGTACACGACCGCATGTTCCCCAAGCAGGATAATTTTGGCAGAGGCGCTGGCGGCGATCATAAGGGTGCTGGCACGAGCCGGGGTGCAATATACAGGATCAAAATGAAAGTCAACCCCCACAGCAAGATTGCGATTTGCAGCGGACGGTCTTTGAGCAATACCTCATCCGGCGCGCTGCCTTCACCTTTCACGTGAATCAGGTAGAGGTAGCGGAACATGCCGTATAAAACGAATGGAACGGTTAGCAGCGCGAGATTTGTCCCGGCGAGCAGAATCGACGGCGCTTCGATCGAATACAGCAAGTAAGCGATCAACGTTCCCGTCATCACCATGCGGAGCATGTCATCAAGAAGCGGAAGGTTATACTGCTCGAGCGTGACGCGCACGCTCCCGGACTTTTCGGATAAGAGGAGCAGTTCTTGGCGGCGTTTGCCAACCGTAAGGAACATTGCCAGCAGCGCAGTACAGGCATACAGCCAAGGCGAGAATGCCGCCACCTGTATCACAACCACGCCTGCCGCAACACGCAGCACAAAGCCCGCTGTAACCGCCAGCACATCGAGAATTACGACATGCTTGAGCCAGAAGCTGTAGAGAAGCTGCAAAACCAGATAGGATAAAAGGACGACCGCGAACTGCCAGCGCAGCGCAACCCCGCCGATCAAGACGATGATCGGCAGCACAACGGCTGCGCCAATCGCCAGCGGGAGCGGGAGCTTGCCGGAAGGTAGGGGACGATTGCGTTTGGTGGGGTGAGCGCGATCTCGTTCAATATCAACAAGATCATTGATGATATACACCGCTCCTGTGAGCAAACACAACAGGAGAAAACTCGCCAGAACGCGCGCGAAGGCAGCAGGGTTGAGGAGCTGACCGTCAAAGACAATGCCCGCAAAGATGATTGCGTTCTTTGTCCACTGCTTCGGGCGCATCGTCTTGATTAAGCCAATGAGAGCATTCACTTGCTGCTTCCGTCCTGTTATGTGCACCCATGTTGTTAGGGCATTATACACGATGCATAGGCGAATTCTGTATAATGGCGCAGGTTTTCGTGTAAGGGAATGATCAATGACCAGTCAACGCCGCGCAACCGCGCAAGCTCCCGCAAATATCGCGTTCATCAAATATTGGGGCAACCGGGATCACCGCTGGAATCTGCCGCAGAATTCTTCGTTGAGCATGAATTTGGATGGGCTGTATGCCGAAACCACCGTCACATGGGTGGACGATCAGCCATCAGATACCCTTGTATTGAATGGCGAACCGGAATCACAGGACGCGCTGGCGCGTGTTTCGACTCATCTCGACATTTTGCGGTCGCGACTGAACTTACAAGCGCGCGCTGAAGTGATCTCGACGAACAATTTCCCGATGGGCGCTGGAATTGCTTCGTCGGCGGCTGCGTTCGCGGCGCTCACGGTCGCGGGTGTGGCAGCGGCTGGTGTTGAACTCAGTGAGCGCGAACTTACGACGATTGCACGGATTGGTTCAGGTTCAGCCTCACGGTCAATTCCGACAGGTTATGTCGAGTGGCAGGCAGGAGAAACGCACGAAGACTCATTCGCGGAGAGTATCGCACCGCCGGAACAGTGGGCGCTGGTCGATGTCATCGCGGTGGTGAGTCAAGCGCATAAGCGTGTTGGGTCAAAAGCGGGGCATCGCTCAGCGGACACGAGCGATCTGCAAGCCGCGCGTGTTTCAGGAGCGGCATCACGTCTAGCGGTGTGCCACCGCGCGGTACTAGAGCGCGATTTCGCCGCCTTCGCGAAAGTCGTTGAACATGACAGTAATTTGATGCACGCTGTAATGATGACAAGTGATCCGCCACTGTTCTATTGGTTGCCACCTACGCTGGCGATTATGGAGGCTGTTCGCGGTTGGCGCGCGGATGGGCTGCATGTGTGTTATACGCTCGATGCTGGCGCAAATGTCCACTGCTTATGTGAACGGGACAGCGCCGATGCTGTTCGCTCTGCCCTCCAAACCATGAATGGGGTGGTAGATGTGCGTATGGCAAGCGCTGGTCAAGGGGCGCGGCTGGTCAGCGCGTAAGTATGGTATAATGCCGCAGTATGTACCGTCTAACCCCTTACCTCCCATTTGTTTCGTTGTATTGTCGGTTCGAAAGTAAAGGCTGATGCTGGATTTCTTGCTGGGGAACGATGCTGTCCTCACGATCTTTGCGTTTATCCTTGTGCTAATTCCTGCGGTGTTGATTCATGAAATGGGTCACTTTCTCGCAGCGAAATTGGTCGGGATCACAGTACTTGAGTTTGGGATTGGCATGCCACCGCGCATGGTGCGGCTGTTCCGCCACAGAGGAACAGATTACACACTGAATTGGCTTCCGCTTGGTGGCTTCGTCCGCCCGGTGGGTGAAGACATCGTGCGCCCCGTTGGTGATGAGGCGATGCAGTCTGATCGTGACGAGGCAATTAAGCGTGGGATCACAAACCCGAAGTCGGTTTATGATGTCAAGCCGCTTCCGCGTATCCTATTCATGGCTGGCGGCGCGCTTGCCAACTTCCTGACTGCACTTTTGTTGTTTGCGGTGATCGCGCTGGGTGGTATTCCTGCTGTGGTCGCCACACCATTCGATGCACCGTCGGATGCACTTGCTGAAGCAGGTTTGCAGCACGGTGACACGATCATTGCGATCAATGGTCAGAACATGTCAAGCGGCGCTGATTTGCTCAGCACTTTCAACAGCGGGGCGGGTACAGCGCTCACGCTGACTGTGCAGCGCGGAGATACCACGTTCGACGTGAATTATACGGCTGTGACGAACATCGACGAAGCCGAGGTGGGTTCATTCCCAATCATTTTGGGAATTGCTGAAGATTCACCGGCGGCGCTGGCTGGCTTGCAAGAAAATGACCTCGTGACCGCCTTCAATGGTGCGTCTCTTGCAACGTATTCTGAGCTTCAAGAATTGACAAGCGGCAGCCTCGGTCAAGAAGTTACATTGACGGTTTGGCGCAGTGGTGAGTTGGTCGATGTCCCCCTGACCCCGCGCGCGAACCCACCGGAAGGGCAGGGGGCTTTGGGGATTCAAATCGGTGATGCGGGCTACGACGTCAGTGCCGGCTTGGTTTATCTACCGGGCATGGTGTCGCGCTCACTGAGCGGCGCGGTTGCCTACAGCTTTGAGCGCATGGGCAACGTGATCAGCACGATCATGAGCCTTCCCGGTCGTATTCTGAGTCAGACTGCTGCACCTGAAGAACTTCGTGTAGTCAGTCCACTTGAGATCAGCCGAATCGGCGGCGTTTTATTTGAAGAAAGCGTCGAACAGAACCGCCCCGGAATCATCCTTGAATACATGGCGTTGATCAGTTTTGCCTTGGGGATGACAAATCTGCTACCAATCCCAGCCCTCGACGGTGGGCGCATCCTATTTGTCCTGATCGAAATTCTCCGAGGTCGTCCGATTTCACCTGAACGTGAGGGCATGGTTCATCTCGTTGGGATGATTGTTCTGCTCTCTTTGATGTTCATTGTCTTGATAAACGACGTCATCAATCCAATGACCGATCTCTTCCGATAGGAGCAACATGAACTACAACGACTACGATCAGCAGAACAGCGACGAAAATGGCGGAAACGAGATACTCGAAGAACGCCGCGAAAAACCTGATCTGGCAGCAACGCTCGCCGCAATGCAGACAAGTGACGGACCCGACACCACGATCTTCTACGGACTTTCCGATCTGACACAGAGTGAGATCGCAGAATTCGAAAAGACTTGGTCACGTCTCAATGACGAAACCCGCCAACGCATCATTCACGAACTGATCGACGTAGGTGAAGCAAACTTTGAATTAAGTTACACCGCCATCGCACTAAGCGTACTGGATGATCCTGATTCAGACGTGCGCGGCGCTGCAATCGAACTGCTTTGGGAAAATGAAGACGAAAGCACACTGCATCGCTTGCTGGAAATCGCACAGTGGGACGAATCAACTGAAGTACGCGCCGCCGCCACAACCGCTGTTGGGCGATTCATTCTCATGGGTGAACTAGGCGATTTTTCAGAAACCGAAGCGATGCGCGCACAAGACATCGTAATCAGCATCCTCAACAGTGAGGATGAAGAGATCGATGTACGCCGCCGCGCACTAGAAGCAATTTCAAACAGCAGCCACGAGATTGTCGAAAGCGCAATCCGTGACGCATACGAAAGTCACGAACATAAGATGCGCGTAAGTGCTGTTTTTGCAATGGGACGCTCAGCAGATGATCATTGGACATCAACCGTACTGCGCGAACTTGACAGCGACGACCCGGAAATCCGCTACGAAGCTGCGCGTGCTGCTGGTGAACTCATGATTGAGGATGCAGTTCCGGCACTATCACGCATGGCTTTTGACAGCGACCGTGAACTACAAAACAACGCGGTCTGGTCGTTAGGCGAAATCGGTGGACGCGAAGCCTTGCGCGTGCTAAATCTCGTTGCTGCCAACGCTCAGGAGACGGATGACGCGGATCTGATTGAAGCGGTTGAAGACGCCTTGGCAAGTGCTACGTTGGGCGGGGATATGCTCGATCTGCTGCGCTATAACAGTGAGCGCGACGATGATGTGAACGAGCTTGACGAGGAATAAGCAATTACGCTGACAGGGAGACATAATTTATCTCCCTGTCACAACAGGCAGAGGAGTTAGCCGTTCATGAGCGGCATCAACTTGAGCGCGAGTCCCGTATCACCGACGACCTTGATCTTACCCATCATGAATGCCTGCATCGGGTTAAGTGCTCCGCCAATCATGGAGGCAAAGTCATCCGCTGTCGCTTTAACCGTCATTTTAGGGTTTTCGGCGGCACCTTCACCCGTTGCGGCACCGTCATCCGTAATCTTCAACCACCAAGTGCCACCGTTGTCTCCAGACAGCTCGAACTGAATGACCGCGTTGATACCAGCAGCCTTATTGCCATCCATACGCTCGACCATGCGCGTAAAGATTTGCGCAACGTCCTCACGAGTAACCGCCATAAACACCACTCCTTTAATTGAAAAGCGATTTGATTTTCCTCGGCGGGATCATAGTATAGCGTTCTTCAAAAGTCACGGTCAATCTTTTGCGCTTATCGTAGATTCAGGAATCTAAACGATGCTGAGACATCCGATTCAGACGATTGCCTTAGCTTGTGCTGCCATGTGGGGCGCTTCTGCGTGCGCACTTCAAGCGCCGCAAACAGTTATGATCACTGCAACATTCGATCCAACATCGTATACGCCACCCGCACCCAACGCCGTCACGGAAATTGTAAGCACAATCACGCCAACGCTTTCCGGTGACCTAATTGTTCCTACGCCGGATGCTACCCGATCGAGCAGCATTGCCATCACCGGCGAATACACGGTACAAGCAGGAGATACCCTAAGTGGAATCGCGGTGCGGTTTGGCGTTTCGGTTGATGTGCTCCAAGAACTAAACGGAATCGAAAACCCAGACTTTCTCGCAGCGGGTCAAGTCTTGCGTCTTCCAGAAACACCGACCGAGCAAGGCATTGGGTTCAAGATCGTCCCGGACAGCCGACTTGTACGCGCTCCGGGCAGTCGTGCATTCGATATTGAGGGTTTCATCGCGCAACAGCAGGGTTACATCGCATCGGCTACAGATGAGGTCGATGGGGAGATTTTGACTAGCGCGCAAATTGTCAGGCGCGTAGCAGCGGAATTTAGCGTCGATGCTCGGATTCTCTTGACGCTGCTTGAACTTAAGAGTCAGTGGCTGACTGTATCGACGCTTTCAGATGAGGCGCGCGACTTTCCGCTACAAGCGCCTGTGATGCTTTCCGGTGTCGAGCGCCGAGGATTGTATCGGCAGCTTACGTGGGCAGCGGATCAGCTAAATACAGGTTACTATGGTTGGAAGGGGCGCGGCTTAACGTTCATCGATTTTGCCGATGGTGTGCGGTTGATCGTTGCACCGGAACTCAACGCCGGGACGGTCGCCGTGCAGTACCTCCTCAGCCAGAACACAGATTATTTCACTTGGCGCGATCAGGTAAGCAGCAGCGGCGCGTACGCGATTTATACACGCTTTTTTGGGGATCCGTTTGCGAATCCAATTGAACCGCTCGTGCCATCGGGATTGGTACAGCCAGACTTCACATTTCCGTTTGCGTCGGGTGAGGTGTGGTATTACACGGGCGGGCATCACGGCGGTTGGGGAACAGGAAGTGCATGGGCAGCAGTTGACTTCGCCCCACCTGACGATCGCCCGGATGACAGTCCTTCGTGCTACGTTTCCGACTATTTCGCCACTGCTGTTGCGGACGGCATCATCGCCCGAAGCGAAGCCGGATCGGTCACACTTGATTTAGACGGCGACGGCGACGATACAACGGGTTGGGTCGTGCTTTATTTGCATATCGACGACCAAGACCGGGTGACGGCAGGGACGCGCGTAACGACTGGAGATCGCATCGGTCGCCCATCGTGTGAAGGTGGTTTTTCGACCGCCACTCATTTGCACATCGCGCGGCTGTATAATGGGGAATGGATTCCTGCCACGTGCGAAACGTGCGCACCCGGTCAAGAACGTCCATCATTCGTGATGAGCGGCTGGACAATTGTTGGCTACGCGAGTCAAGAATATCAGGGCGTTATGGTACGCGGCACGGAGCAGCGAATCGCCGAGCAGGGACGGTTAATTGAGGAAAATCGTGTGTCATGGTAGTGAATAGCCGAATGTCTAAAAGAGTTTCGGTACTAATTCTGCTGGCGAGTGTCTTCAGCATGGCTGTAATGACCGCCGCCGCTCAAGAAGCACCTACATCAACGCCGCTGACCGTGCAATTGATCACTTCCACACCGGACAACGCTGGTGGTGATCCTGCGCTGCTGTTGGCGACGGCAACATGGACGCCAACAGTGGCAGCGCCTGTTCAGCTTGAGCCGCTGGACATTGCGAATGTGCGAGCACTCCCCAGCACAGACGAAGCACAACTCGGGGTGATTCGTGCCGGTGAGACATACAACATCACCGGGCGCTACGAGAACTGGTATCAGTTTCAGTATGATCCCGCGCCAAACGGTATCGGATGGGTCTATGGGGAATTGATTTCGGTGATCGGCGATGCTTCGGTCATTCCGTTGATCGATCCATATGGGCAACCGACCGTTTCGGCAGTCCTTCCTACAAGTGACAGCGCGATTCTTCCGCCCGGTACAGGCGGCGTAGTTGCGACAGCAAGCGGAGAAGATGGCAGGGGCGCAAATGCCAACGCTCCAGCACTACCGACGTTCACCTATCCGCCGGGAGTCGTTCGCCCTTTGCCAACCGATCCGGGATCTGTAAGCACACCAGAATCAGGTGGCAGCACGGATAACAGCGGTGTGACGGATACGCCGCCGATCCTTCCAGTTTTGGTACTTGGAGGTTTAGGTATTCTTGGACTAGCGTTCTCGTCACTGCGGCGATAAACGAAAAGGGCGCTCCAAACTTGAATGCTTGGAGCGCCCTTGAGCCGTTTCTTACGGCTGTGAATTAGTGACTACAGGACGAGCATCCGCCCCCTGAGCTGTCTGCGTTGTCATTCGTGCGGAACGAGTTACCACACCCGCATGACGAGACGGCGTTCGGGTTATCAATCCGGAAACCGCCACCCATCAGACTGTCAACAAAATCGATGGATGCCCCGTTAAGGTACAAGAGGCTTGACGGATCGATCACGAGACGCACGCCATCAACTTCAACCACCGTATCGAAATCGCGAGGTTCTGCTTCAAACGCCATCCCATACTGCAACCCTGAGCAGCCACCGCCGCTCACAAACACGCGCAGCGCATGATTGGGGAGTTCCCGCTGGGTAAGCAGGGTCTTGATCATCGCCACCGCCGCAGGGGTGACCGACAAAATCACTTCTTCTTCAACTGTCGTATCGTCAGAACGAATCGGATCGTTCACCGCCATGAGATTATCCCTTTTTGCGAACCTACGTCGTGTTGCACGAAATCATAACATGCTCACCACAGATCGTCAATTAATATGAGGGTGATAAGCGTAATTCAACTAGGAAGCATTTGTCACGTTGATGATCAGATACGAGCAGTGATGATCACCGTCCGTGCGACGTTCGACTCGGCGCGGTACTGCCCCCAGAAGCGACGCAACCAAGCGCATATCCATTTCGCATAACTGCGGGTTGTCGTTTGCTACTTGGTGATAGGGGCAGTTTGAGGTATGCAGCAGATACCCACCGTCTGAAGTTTCCCAATAGGCTTCGTAACCGGAGTTGGTCAAATACGTGACCGCCATCCGCAAACGCTCCTCAAATGGTGCTTCAGGAATGGAGGCTTGATCCGCCATCTTGAGCGCGACACCCTCCAAGATAACGTTGACTCCATCCGGCGGCAGACTCTTACGCAGCTCTTCCAACAAGCTGGATGCAAGGCGCTGATAGTTATTGGGAAAGTAGAGCTTCGCCTTTTCGGTCAGTGTGTAGGTGTGCTGCGGACGCCCCGGACGGGAGCGGCGCTTCAACTGGGGGGAGGTGACAAGCGCCTCTTTTTGGAGGATGTTCAAATGGTGCCGAACCGTAACTGCTGTAATCGCGCCGCGCTTGGACTGCAAATCGCGCACGATATCATCTACGGTTGCTTCTCCCCGTTCGCGCAGGATTTCCAGAATATACTGACGTGTTTCCTGCATGTCCCGCCTCACTTCAATTCCACACCTATCATTCTAACACACACTGACCCCGGTTGACGATGTTTGAGCGCTATGTTACGATGAGCCGCATCTCTTTTAAGCCTAGTCAACACGCCTCGTAAGGGAGAATACCGCGTTGTCTCTCCGCGTTGCATTTCAGGGTATTCATGGCGCAAACTCAGAATTGGCGATTCGTCAGCATTTTGGTGACGATGTTGAAGCGATACCCACGCCGACGCTCACGACTTTGTTTGACGCTATCGGCAAAGGCACAGCGGATTACGCGATGCTGCCGATTGAAAATGCGCTGGCAGGTGCCGTAAGTCAAGCGTATGAACTGCTGATGGAAAGCGATCTGCGAATTCAGGCAGATGTAATTCTACACGTTCATCACAATCTACTTGTGTTACCGAAAACGCCATTCGAGTCAATCAGGTTTGTGCGGTCACACCCCCAAGCACTCGCTCAATGTGAAGCGTATATCCGCCGCAATGGCTGGACTGCCGTTCCTTGGTATGATACGGCTGGTTCTGCGCTTGATCTTTCGACTGAACGACCGGAAGCAACCGCAGCATTAGCGACTACGCTCGCCGCGCAGTTGTATAATCTCGAAGTGCTTGAACAGAATGTCGAAGATGTCACCTTCAACTTCACGCGCTTCTTCGTGATAGGACATGATGATCCGCCGCCGGGTGAGTACAACAAGACCTCGATCGTGTTTGCGACGCGGCATCGCCCCGCAGCACTCTACGAGTGCCTCGGTGAGTTCGCATCACGGGGTCTGAACTTGACGAAGATCGAATCGCGCCCGCGACGCAATCGCCCTTGGGAGCCAATTTTCCTCCTCGACTTTGAGGGACATTGGCACGATCCCGCTTGTCAAGAAGCACTCGCGCGGCTGCTCCAGCGAGCATCATTTGTCAAAATGCTTGGCTCATATCCGGCGGTAAAAACGTCGCAGTCCGTCGGTATTTAAACGAAGGATACGCCTATGAAGAAACTCGATGTAGCCGTTCTCGGCGCGACAGGGATGGTTGGGCAGCGTTTTATCAAGCTGCTTGAGAATCACCCTTGGTTTCGCGTGGCGGAGGTCATTGGTTCAGATCGCAGCGCCGGACGCCGCTATGGCGATGCTGTGCGCTGGGTGTTGGACGAAGATGCACCGTCTGATGTGCTCGACCTTGAAGTGAAACCGCTCGACGCCGAATTCAATTCGACGCTTGTGTTCTCTGCGCTGCCTAAAGAAGCAGCGATGCCGCGCGAAATGGAGCTTGCGGAAGCCGGTCACATCGTTTGCACCAATGCGTCCGCCTACCGGATGACCGAAGATGTGCCGATCCTGCTTCCCGAAGTGAACGGTGATCAGCTTGCGTTAGTCGGTGAACAACGTGAAAAGCGTGGTTGGTCAGGCGCGTTGGTGGCAAACTCCAACTGCACGTCTGTTCCCGGCGTGATGACGTTGGCTCCGCTGCGTCAGTTTGGCGTAACCAAAGTGCTGATCACGAGTCAGCAGGCGTTGAGCGGTGCGGGACATCCCGGTGTGCCGTCGCTTGATGCGATGGACAACGTAATACCGTATGTACCCGGTGAAGAAGAAAAGGTTGAGGCGGAAACGCTCAAGATGCTGGGGCGATATCACAGTGGAGAGATCGTGCATCATGATGCCGTTATCAGTGCAACTTGCACGCGCGTTCCGGTCATTGACGGGCACATGGTCAGCATTTCCGTTCAGCTTGAGCATGATCCCGGTATGGACGGCATCATCGAGGCGTGGACGAATTTCCGGGGCGCTGATCCGATCTCATCACTTCCAAGCGCTCCCGCCCAGCCCGTGATTTATCGTTCGCAGCCTGATCGTCCGCAGACAAGACGCGATCGCATGGCAGGGAACGGAATGAGTACAACCGCAGGACGCTTGCGCCGCTGCCCGATCCTAACATACAAATACGTCGCGCTGTCTCACAACACAATTCGAGGCGCGGCGGGGTGCAGCATCCTGAATGCGGAATACATGGCGGTGATGGGATATATCTCAGAATTCCAGCCGGTTGTGGGTGCGGCAATCTGATCACACACTCTTAACGTTACGTAAATCACCTGACGGGGTTGTGATTTACGTAACAAAGCCACTTTGGAGGAAGTCACATGAAAGTTTTTATCGCTGGGGTAGATGGTTACCTCGGTTGGGCACTGGCGCAGCACCTTGTCAAGCGGGGGCACACCGTCGCCGGAAACGACATCTTCTTGCGTCGTGAATGGGTTGAAGAAGTCGAAAGCACGAGCGCGATTCCGGTGTATTCGATTGACGAACGCCTCGCAGCGTTCCGCGAAGTTCACGGCGTCGATCTTATCTTCCGCGAATTCGATCTGCTCGATTATCCCGCGCTGCGTGAGTTTTTCGCAGAATTCCAACCGGATGCAATCGTACATCTCGCGGAAATGCCGTCTGCGCCGTATTCGATGATCGATCAAAAACATGCGGCGTTTACCCAGACGAATAACGTGATCGGCAGCCTAAACGTCTTGTGGGCGATGCGTGAAGTCTGCCCGGATGCGCACCTCGTCAAGCTCGGCACGATGGGCGAATACGGCACGCCGAACGTAGATATTCCCGAAGGCTTCTTCGAAATTGAATACCGGGGACGCAAAGATGTTCTTCCGTTCCCGCGTCAGGCAAACAGCTTTTATCACCTGACCAAAGTCCACGACACGAACAATACCATGTTCGCGTGCAAGACGTGGGGACTGCGCTCGACTGACATCATGCAGGGTGTTGTTTTCGGCACGCGCATTGATGCGATGGGCGATGATCCGCGCTTGTTCACCCGCCTCGACTTCGATCAATGTTTTGGAACGGCGGTTAACCGCTTCTGCTGCCAAGCAGTCGTTGGTCACCCGCTGACATTATTTGGATCGGGACACATGCGACGCGGTTTTCTGCCGCTGCGCGACTCAATTCAGTGCTTGACCATCACGATTGAAAACCCGCCCGCAAAGGGTGAATACCGCGTGTTCAACCAGTTTGAAGAAACCTACACGATCGAAGAACTGGCGCACAAGGTCAAAGAAGCAGGGGCGGCGGTCGGGTTGGAAGTTGAAATCGGCTATTACGAGAACCCCCGTACCGAAAAGCACGAACACTATTACAATCCAGATCGTCAGCATTTGATCGATCTGGGTTATGTGCCAACGCATGATGTTGTCGCTGAAATGAAGATCATGCTGCAAGATCTGATCCCGCACCACGAACGCATCATGGGCAAGCGCGAAATCCTCGTCCCGGATATTTGGTGGGATCGTGAACGTCATCGCGCGCAGCAGATTTCCCCGGAAACGACCAAGTAAGAAACGGTTGATTCAAACCTCGAAATGAGTTCAAATCGGCGCGGTGCGGAACGTTATCCGCGCCGCGCCGATTTTCGTTTGCAGGCAAGTGGAAAGAACACAGACTCACATGGCTATCCAGTTTCTTGAATTGGGGCAGTTAACGCTTGAACAACGCACGCGCATTATGCGCCGCGCCGAGAAAGACATTCGTGACCTTCTGCCGCTGGCAGACGAAGTGATCAACCGGGTGCGCACCGAAGGGGATGCTGCGGTCGTGGAATACGCGCGCAAATTTGATGCGCCGAACTTCACAGCCGCCATGCTCAAAGCAACGCCGGAGGATTTCGCGGCGGCACGCGCCGCTGTGAGCGCGGAAGTCACGGACGCGATCCGCGCCGCTCATGCGAATATCGATCACTTTCACCGCGAACAAATGCCCGAACCGATGTGGTTCACCGAAATCGCACCGGGGATCATGGCGGGAGAAAAAGTAACGCCGGTAGCAAGCGCAGGGCTTTATGTACCGCGCGGAAAAGGCGCATTCCCATCCGTCATGCTAATGCTGGCGACTCCCGCGAAAGTCGCTGGCGTTCCGCATATTGTCGTCGTCACACCGCCAACGCCGGACGGCAAAGCCGACGCTGCGTCGCTCGTCGCGGCGGAGATTTGCGGGGTTAGTGAAGTATATGTCGTCGGCGGCATGCAAGCGATTGCTGCACTCGCTTACGGGACGGAAACAATTCCGCGTGTGAGCAAACTGATCGGACCGGGCAGCAGTTATGTATCGGCGGCAAAACGTCTGCTATATGGCACCGTCGATGTTGGGTTACCCGCTGGACCGAGCGAATCGATCATCCTCACAGATGAAACCGTTGATCCGCGCTTGGCGGCGCTCGATCTACTCGTTGAAGCGGAGCATGGCGCTGATTCGGCAGCGATTCTGGTCACGCACAGTCGCGAAATCGCGGAAGGCGTGGCGGCAGTACTTCCCGGTTATATTGCAGAACTCCCAGAATGGCGGCGCGCATTCGTCGAAAATGTGCTGGCGAGCTATGGCGGGATCATGCTGACGAGCAGCCTTGAAGAATCAATCGCCTTCACGAACGAATATGCACCGGAACATCTCGAAGTCCTGACGCGTGATCCGTTTGTGACGCTTCAGAAGATCAAGAATGCCGGAGAAATCCTGCTAGGTCACTTGACTCCGATCCCGACAGCAAATTACTGCCTCGGACTGAATGCGATCCTGCCAACAGGCGGATTCGCTAAGAGCTTCTCATCGGTGAGCGTGCAAGACTTCCTGAAGAAAAGCGGAATTGGCTATCTTTCACGCGAAGGCTACGAGCGTTTGCAAGGAATCACCGCCACGCTTGCCGATTACGAAGGTTTCCCAGCGCACGCGATGGCGATTCGCAAGCGCAACGACATTCTCGGAATTTAACGATGAGCCTGCTTGAAGAAATTCAGCGGCTTCAATTCAGCGACAAACCCGCCGCCGAACGGCTGCTGATCGCGTTTATTCGTGAGACGTTCAGCCTCGATGTCACAGCGGTTGAGCTGCGTCCACTGGCGGTCTCGCTGAATTCCTTCAACGGGTTTCTGACGCTGGCAGACGGTCAGCGTCTTTTTTTCAAAACCCATACCGAGTCGATGGGCATTATCGGGGAGTATTATAACGCCGCGATGCTCGCTGATTCGGGCTATTCGGTCTTGCAGCCGATCATGCAGTCAACCGAAGCGGGAAAGCAGTTCCTGATTTATCCTGTGATTACCGATCCCTCGGTATTCGACGTCGCATGGACGATTGAGCAAGGGAACGGGCGGCGCTTTTCGGATGTTCAGCGCGCACAAAGCGCAGCCGATTGGCAGTTGGCACATATTTATGCGCGCTCGCTTGCATGGCAGTCCGCAGAGGACGCGGCACAAGCGCCGGTTCACCAATTGTTTTACCATCGGTTGACTGGTGGGCGTCTGCTTGCGTTTTACGGCGATTCCGAGCGTGAGCAGACAATTCTGCTGCCTGACGGCGAGTATCTCATGAGCGAAATTCGTCAGGTGCGCTGGACAGGATACTCCGATACGCTCGAAGACATTATCAGCCGGTCGATTCGCCTGCTCAACCCCGCTCAAGAGGGACCGTCAATCATCGGGCATGGCGATGCGCACAACGGCAACGTTTTTCTTCGTGGGTGCGGTGATAGATCATCGATGCTGTACTTCGATCCGGCTTTCGCGGGGCGACACCATCCGTTGCTGGACCTGACAAAACCGCTGTTTCACAACGTCTTTGCAATCTGGATGTATTACCCACAGGAGATCGCGCGCAATCTAGAAATCACGATTAGGCGCAGCGGACTTGAGTGGAGTATTCACCACAATTTCCGCATTCACCCAATTCGCAAAATGTTCTTGACGAGCAAGCTTCGCCGCACCGTGATCCCAACACTGCGCGATCTCAAAAAACGTGGATGGCTGCGCGAAGACTGGCGCGCCTACCTAAAAGCGGCGCTGTTCTGCTGTCCGTTCCTCACCATGAATCTGACAGATCGGAGCAAGTTCCCGCCAACCATTGCAGTGCTCGGCTTGGTTATGGCAGTCGAAATGGGATCGGAAAGCGCGGGCGTGCGCAGTCGAATTGACGACATGTTGGATGAGGTTGAAAAGGCGCTCGCGTGAGCGCCTTTTTTCTAACCCAACGCCGCGCGCAGTTTTTCAAATGTAGGCGACTGCGGCAGAAACACGTACCGCACTGGGGTTACGGTGGTTTGTGTGCCGCCAATCGCGCGCAAGTGCTCAATCGCCTTCAGCAGATTCTTGTTGGCGATGATAATCGTGATCGTGAACCATGTGTCTCCATCGCCGCTTGTCCCATAGATCGGCGCAACGGTGGGACCCTGCAAACCGCGCGTCACGGGGTTCGATGCGACATGTTCCGCGATATGCTCGGCGCTCTCGCCGCGCATGTTCACCGTAAGCTGTGAATATTCACGCCCTTGCAGTGCCGCATCAATGTATTCGAGCATTGTGCCAACGGTTTGCATCACCAACGGGTCACGTTCGAGCAAGCGGCGGTTGCCCACTAAACACGCCTGTGATTCGACGATCACGCCGTCGGGAATCGCTTTCAGATGATTTTCGCGGAGCGTTGTTCCCGTCTGTACGAGGTCGATGATCGCATCAGCATATCCGATTGTCGGTGCAGCTTCGATTGCACCTTCTGCATTCACGAGCGTGAAGTGATGGATGCCCCGGCTATACAGGAATTCGCGCGCAAGATTGGAGTACGTCGTCGCAATTCGCAAATTACGCCGTTTGACATCGCGAAGATCATGCGCGACTTCGACAAGATCAAGCATTGTTTCGACATCAACCCACGCTTCAGGCACGGCGAAGATTAGTTTGCAGTAGCCGTAACGTAGATTTTCGTGGATGACAATCAAATCCTCGTGTGGGTGTTCGCGCACGACATCTAAGCCCGTGATCCCCAACTGCGCAGTCCCGTCTGCGACCTTGTACAGTACATCGGTCACACGCTGAAACAACACATCTACCTGTGGAATCGCGGGAATGCTGCCCGTGTATTGGCGCGGATTCGGTTTATCGACGCGTAAGCCGCATTCGGCAAGAAAACTCGTAGTCGGGTCTGCGATAGCGCCCTTGCTTGGAAGGGCGAGGGTGACACGTTCAAGACTCATTGCTCTACCGCCTTCAAAGTCAATATCAGCGCTTCGATATCCGTTAGCGCATACGCATTCCCGTTCCAATGAATCCGCGCATCAGCATCAAGCATCAATGCTGAAGCTGTGTTATCGCCGTCAATCTCGATTGCGAAGCCAGCATGACGCAGTGTTTGCGCCCAATTGATCACCGAAGCAATCGGAACACTCGGATCGTAGTGCAGCATCCAGCGGCGCATCTCATCCGGCTCATGGATATTTTCGGCAATCACGTCCGCTTGATAAACAAATCCGACTGCAGGAATATCCGTGCTGCCGCCGAGCAGTCGCGCCAGTTCATCGTAGCGACCGCCACCGCCGAGAATTGTTCCATCCGTATCATGTAGGTCAAACAACATGCCGGTGTAGTAATCCCATGAACGAGAAAGTGTCGGCTGAACTCGAATCCGTTCAGTATTGATACCATAAGCGCTCAACAAGTCGATCATGCTGCGCCATGCCTCAAGAAGTGACAGTGCTGCTGTGTGATCAGGCGCAATCAACCGCTGAATGGTGCTGAATGCCACATCCGGTGCTGCATCGATGGCGCTGTACGCCTGCAAGAACTCGAGTGCGGCGGCAATCTGCGGACGTTCGGCGACACGGCGGCGTTTCTGAAGCAAGCGCCGAACGATATCATGCCGCGTGCGCCCGCCCATGGCGATCCCGCGCTGAGTCGCATCAAGCAGCACATCAAGAATGTACTGCGTGCTCACTTCCGCACCGCTGTCATCCGCAAGGATCACGTCTTCCGTTTCTTCGGCGCTTCCGCTGAGGAGTTCGTCAAGTTTTGATTGTAGGTATGCGATCCCCAGTACCGGATCGTGAAGCGCAGACAGGTGCGAGAGTAAAAAGCGACTAGTGCGCGGATCAAGACCAAAATGAGAGAGCAGTTCACGCAGCAGCCCAATATGACCGATGGTGATCCGTGTGGTATGGTTAGCGTAGAGATCATCCAGCCCGCCTGCCGCCATTGCGATGATTTCTGCGTCGGCGGCATACCCGCCAGCGCCGATCAGTTCTGCGCCGATGGTGAAGCGCTGGAACTCCTCATCAACTTGCGCGCTGTCTTCGAAAATCGCGCCGTGAAACTGCCAGCGGACGATCTTGCCGCCGGTTGGATAATGTGTCACGTAGAGATGGGCGGCGGGGGCAGTAAATTCTGGGCGAAGGCTCAGCTCGCGCCCGCTGCGCTCGAATGTAAATAAGCGGTTGACAATTTGATCGCCCGCTTTGGTGAGAAAAAGCTCTGCCTCTTGCACAAGCGGCGTCTCGATACGGTCATAGCCGTAACGGTCAAGATGCCGTTCTAGCCTCGTCGAAACACCTTTCAAGTCGCGCTGCCTTGTCCTGCGCGTCTGGAGGGGGTCACGCAAATCAGGCGATGGGGGAGACTGCTGCACGCCGTTAATCCTCTGCTGTATCGTGGTGAACTGGCGTCAGATGATAATGTTCACCAAAGAACGGCGCAAGCGTGGACATAGTGCGAAGAATCAAATAGCGCTCCGTTTGTGGGAGCGCTATGAATACCCAATTGCACAGATTTAGCGATATTGCCCACTGCTGTACACATAAACGGCAGCGCCTTCATCTTCCGGCACGGTTAAGTCGATTTCGACGGATGCCCAATCGTACAGCCAATGCGAGTCGGTGATCGATAGGTTCACGCAGCCATGACTGCGACGATAACCGAAACCGTCATGCCAATACGCGCCATGCAGCCCAATATCATCGTCAAAGTACATCGTCCAAGGCACTTCTTCCAGATAGTAGAAATCCTCTTGACCTTCTGCACCGCTCATGATCGTTCGCGGATAGCGTACGTACACATGAAACAATCCCTCGTTCGTGGGCCAATCCGCTAACCCGGAGGAAACAAGCGTTGCGAACACCGGACGCGTCCCCTCATATGCAATGGCAACCTGTTCAAACAGGTCGATGCTGACCCAACGCTCGGTATCCACTTCGGCAGGCCGCTGGACGGGCAGCACGCGGGCAATATTCCGCTGTTCCACCCATTGATCGACGCCGATCTGATACCACTCCCACCCGTCCACATTGACGGTCGTGTAGAGGTTAAGCCGCGTGTAGCGAAGAATAACCGTATCACCGTCGATATGCTCTGCGCCGGGAGAGCGGCTCACCCCGAAATTGACGAGTGCCCAAGCCATCGGGTAAGGGAGCGTTTCAGGCAGGATCACGCCAGCAAAAGTGGAAGGGGTTGCGGGGCGTAAGAATTCGGTGCGAACCCACTGATCATAGTTGATCTGCGTCCATTCACCTTCCGGTGACCATGTCGTTACAAAGTTGAAACCCGCGTCCAGCGATCCGGTGATATTTCCGTTCGGCGCATCGTAGATATCGACCCGCTGAAGCACGCGCTGGTACAGCCGATCGCTGATCATTTCCATGTTCGGCGTAAGCGGTTCTACGGCAGGTTCAGGGTAGGCAGCGATAACATCCGCAGACACGCCGCTTGCCGCGACCTCAACACACGCCGGGTCAGCCGGATCACACATATCCGCGCTGACGCTCATCAAAAACATAAGCATCCCCCCCACCACCAAGATGACTCGCAGTAATTTCCGCATAACGCCGCACTCCTTAAGCCATGATTACTCCATTATGACATAGCATAGAAGATGCGTTGTTGAAGGCGGATGCCGCATCCCCTACGCGATGCCGCCGCTCATCCATCGTCAGACCCGCGCAATTGTGGCGTAAATTGGAGCGAGATTGCACAATCTCATCTATACTGTAGGCATCTACGCCACGAAGGGAGACTTAGGATGAAAATGAAAGCGCTCTTTCTTCTCTGTGCGGTTCTGTTGACTGGCATTATTGGAATCGCGCTGCCCGTCCAAGCGCTTGATTATGATGCACAGGAAATTGCAACACCGGTCACAGTGGTGAACGTGAGCTTCCTCAATATGCGCAGTGGTCCGGGCGCACAATACTCCGTGATCACACAGTTGGTCGGCGGCTCAACGCTCCCAGTTTTGGGAACGGACAGCACGGGCACATGGACGCTCGTTAATACCCCGCTTGGAGCTGGGTGGGTGTATGCCCAATACACGCTCCCACGCGGTGACTTCCGTTATGTCCCTGTGTTGAGCGCTCCTCCCGGCAGCCCATCCGTCACTATGACGACTCCGCTGTATATCGGCATGGGAAGCGCTGAATACGCCGCTGTGACAACCGCTCAGGTTGCGCCGCAGCCCGGCGTGATCATGCTGCCTGTCCCGGCGCTTGCCGCTCCGACGCTGATCGTGAATACCAGCTACCTGAACGTTCGCAGCGGTCCCGGCGGATACTTCACGGTTGTGGGTGTCGCGGTAGGTGGCACGAGTTTTACCCCGCTTGGAATTACGCCGGACGGCGAATGGTTCATGATCGAAGGGAACTTCGGTCGCGGTTGGGTAGATCAAGATTATGTGCTTTTCCGCGGAATTATCGACAACGTGCCGATCATTTTCGCGTACTGAGCAAGTGAACGAGTTTAGCTGCTACTGATCAGGATGGATAATGCGCATCATCTATATTGAGGACAACCTCGCAAACGTGGCATTGATTGAGCGAATCTGTCATATGAATGAAGATGAGCTTGTCACGTACAATGACCCCGAAACGGCACTCGCCAGTATTGATCCTAGTTCCTCCGATCTTATCCTCATGGATTTGCATCTTGGGAATCGGGCGATTGATGGATTGCAGTTGACGCGGCTTCTCCGCCAGAAGGGCGTACAGGAACCAATCATCGCCATTACTGCCTACGATAACCTTGGCTATGCCGATCAATATCTGGCGGCGGGGTGTAATGGGTACGTGCGTAAACCAGTGGCAATCCGCAGCATGCTGAGCTTGATCAACACTTATCGCACTCAAGAATAGCTGCCAATTCGGTACGCCTAACAAACGACGGGATGACGACGCGTGAGCGTGGTGTTCCCGTCGTTTTGTTTTTGGGCATTCAGGCGGACGATGGAGATACAGACTACGACTGCGCGATGAAGGACTGATGATGCGTTTCCGACTGTTTTGGCTGTTCAGCACACTGTGCCTATTAATAATTCCCTCGGTTCAAGCCCGGCAAGATGAATCGATTCCTGATGCCATGCCGCTCGTTGATGAAGGTGAGTACGAGATCGTCAACTTTCTGTTGATGGGCGCGGACACCGCAAACCCAAACAACAACGGACGTACCGACGCGCTGATGATCGTATCGGTCAATACGACAGCAGGAACGGCGTCGTTTTTATCCATTCCGCGTGATCTGTGGGTATATGTGCCGGGTTATGGCATGAACAAGATCAACACTGCATACGCAACGGGTATGAACGCCAATGGGGATGGGGTAGGGCTTCTACGCGAAACCGTGCTTTACAACCTCGGACTAGAGGTTGATCACTATGCCCGCGTTGATTTCGCCAGCTTTCGCCGCTTGATCGACGATTTGGGTGGGGTGGATGTATCCGTAGACTGCGCGATTGAAGACTGGCGATTGACCTCACCTGAGCTTGATCCGACAGTTGAAGATAACTGGGAGATGTTCACGCTTCCGGTCGGCGTTCACACAATGGATGGCGATCTTGCGCTGTGGTATGCGCGCAGCCGCCGCACAAGCAGCGATTTTGATCGTGGTCGCCGTCAGCAAGTCATTTTACGCGCGATTTGGCATCGCATCCGCAGCTTGAACTTATGGGATCAGATGACCGATGTGTTCCCACAGGTGACAGAGCTGGTCATGACTGATTTGACAGTCGAGGATATCGCGGGATACCTGCCGCTCGCCGCTTCTGTTGATACCAGCCAGATCGCCGCATACACCTTCCGTGCCAACATCCATGTGCGGTTTGGGCAGTCCGCTGACGGGCAAAGTATTTTACTGCCGGAGCGCGAAGCGATTGCCGCGCTTGAGCATCAAATGATGCTGCCGCCGACCGAAAGTGATCTTGTTCGAGAGCATGCAAGCGTCGAGATCATGAATGGGAGCGGCGTTGCTGATTTCGCACAGGTAGCGGCAGATCGACTGGCGTGGGAAGGCTTCGTGCCGCGCATTTCGCCAGAGACTGCACCGTACCAACAGAACACCGTGATCTATGACTACACCGGGCAGCGGAAGGGGAGCAGCTTGTCAGCGCTTCAAGCAGCGCTCCGCGTGAGTGACGAGAATGTGATCCCACAGCCTGACCCTAATCGACTGGTCGATTTCCGCGTTGTGATTGGGAATGCGTACTACTCTTGTACCTACAACGTGGTGCAGCCGGGTCAGTAGATGAGCACGAATCACTCCAGCGCAACGGGCTGAACCACACCAGACGTTAGCTCGATCACATGCGTGATGAATCGATCGATGTTATCGACGGGGAGCCGCGCTGTAATCGTGACATCCCCTGCGAAGGCTTCTTCTACATCAACCGCTTCATACTCGCTCAACAGCTTGTGGAGCGGTTGATAAAATGTGTAGGGGGTATCAAACCCAACCGTTTTTCGGTCAATCTTGCGCTGTGTGCGCACTCCAGCTAGACCCGTTTGCGCCGCTTCGGTATAAGCGCGAACAAGCCCACCTGTACCAAGCAGAGTGCCGCCAAAATAGCGCGTGACCACCACCAAGGTGTCCCCAATATCAACGCCGCGCAGCACCGCCAACACGGGCGGACCTGCTGTGCCGGATGGCTCACCATCATCGCTCATGCTTTCGATGATCGATTTTCCGTACCCAACACGATACGCATACACATGATGGGATGCGTCTGGCATCTCATGGCGAATGGCGCTCAAGGTAGCGCGCGCGGTTTCGACGTTGGGTGCGTATGAAATCGTGGTGATGAATCGAGAATTGATCACCACGATCTCGGTGCGGTACGTTTCTGCAGGGATCACATAACCGAATGCCATAGGGTTCAGGACGCCGGGTTCGTCATCACATAGTGACGGAAGATCGGCGGTTCAATTGATAAGGTTTGCTGTGCCGTATCGACTTGAAGCAGACGCTTCTGAACTAACATTGATACGGTGAACTCTGCTTCTTCAGTTTTCTGATAGGGCACGAGCTGCGCCGCCGCTTTGAGTACATAATGCTCGGCAGGGGTAAGGCTTTTCCAGATTGTTGCGCACTCAGTGCGGATCGGGTGGCGGGCGATCAGGGCTGCGGCGAGGACATCCACCGATGAGCCGCCCCAGTTCAGGTTTGGAAGGGTATCCATGACGGCGAATACTGCTCGAAGAAGGCCCGCGTAACGCCCTGTGACGCGCTGAATGGCTTGTGTGACGACTGGCGCAAACGTTTTTCCGTGCCGCGTTGCCAACTCATCGACCATCGCTTGACTATCCGCCGCGTTGTAAGGACCGATATAGAAGATTCCATCGCTGAACAACTCCGCGAACGGCTCGATCAACAGCGGTTCAATCGTGTACCGGTCAATCAGGACGGAAATCGGCTCACGCGAGAAGGTCAGGAACAATAGACTTCGCTTGTACATATCGCGCACGCCGCGCAAGGTGAGGAAGAATTTCACAGGTAAGCGCGCGACCAACTCCTCAAATTCATCCAGCATAAAGACGATCTTGACCTTGTTCCGAAAGAAGATGCTCATACCCATTTCAAAATAGCGCAGTCCCATGTACTGGTAGATCGGGTTCGTGCCATCTTGCAGCAGGCGATACAGATCATAAAAGCGCTGGGCTTCGTCCGCTGGCAGCATGTCAAATGGGTAGAGTGCCATGTACAAGCGGTGCATGAGCAGTTCATAGCCCGCCCAGCACCGAAAAGCATCCGTCGGTTCTGCTGGAAACGCACCAAGCAGGTTCGCATCAACATTGATCGGGTAAAACAAATCTGCTTTTGCGCCGCGATGATATTTTTGGACTTCGAGATCAGTTAAGTGCTGAAGCAAATTCGACTTGCCGACGCTGCCAACGCCAACGAGTGAACAAGATAACCCCGCTGACCAGCGCTGCATCACCAGATTGATCTCTTCTTTGCGAAAATCGAGGGAATATTTCCGTTGGGTCATGTGGTCAGCCTCATACCGCCGAAAAGTTGATGATTGCAAATCCTACCTCAAAGACGAGAATAGGGGCATTCCAGAGTTTGCACAAACGGATAGATACATGAAGCGCGATTACAAATTCTACGACTTTGTCGTAGCGTTGTTCGTTACCGTCCTGCTGCTGAGTAATCTCCTTAGCAGCGCAAAGATTATTGACCTTGGTGTGAGTCTTGGTCCGATTGCGCTCATCTTTGATGCGGGTACGCTTGTTTTTCCGATCGCTTATATTTTTGGTGATATTCTTACCGAAATCTATGGGTACCGCCGATCTCGACGGGTGATCTGGTCTGGATTTTTTGCGACTGCGCTTATGGCGTTGTTCGTCTGGCTGGCAAATGCGCTGCCGGGTGAAGCAAGCTGGCAAGCGTATGCGGGTGATCAAGCCTTTAGGGCGATTCTGGGTGGTGTCAGCGGTTTGGCACTCGCAAGCCTTCTTGCATACTTTGTGGGGGAATTCACAAACAGCTATGTATTGGCGCGCCTGAAAGTGTTGACCAATGGTCGACAACTCTGGACTCGGACGATTGGCAGTACATTAGTGGGTCAAGCTGTTGATACCATCATCTTCTTCGTGATAGCGACTATGTTGGGCGTATTCACATGGGAGTTGTTCATCTCCTTGGTATTGACCAACTATTTGTTCAAAGTAGGAATTGAAGTGCTGTTTACGCCGATCACGATTCGAGTCATTGGATTCTTGAAGAAAGCTGAAAACGAAGATGTCTATGATGTTGGAACAGACTTCAATCCATTTCGATTGGACGTGTGACATCAAGTCTCAACACGTTTCCTGACTACCCAGTGATAAGAGTTATTATCACGACTGGTCGCGGGGCGTGTTTTGACCATCCCAGAGCAACCATTTCAAACACATGACATGAGAAGATGGGTAGAGGTCATCATAGGATGACTGCGCATTTGTACAAAATCTCGCTACAATAGCGGAAAGCTTGCTTCCAGAGGCGCTGCGATGTTTAGACTTCCGCTATTTCCCCTCAATACCGTCCTATTCCCGATGACACCTGTACGCCTCCATATTTTTGAAGAACGCTACCGGTTGATGATCGGGCGCTGTATTGAAAATCAAGAACCTTTCGGGGTCGTCGCACTGCGGCAAGGTTCTGAGATCGACGGTCTTGGCGCTCAAGCCGATCCGTATGCGATTGGATGCACGGCGCGCATCACAGAACATCAGCAGCTCTACGATGGACGCATGAACATCGTCGCCGTAGGACATCAGCGATTCCGAATTCTACAATTGGATCGATCACAACCCTATCTGCAAGGCGTTGTCGAAACCCTACCCATCGACCTGACACCGACTCCGGAGGTCGTCACCGCTAGTAATCATCTTCGCCCGTGGCTGGAGCGCTATTTCCGTTTGTTGGTACGTGCTGAAAATGTCGAAGTGGATACGCAGAACCTACCCACCAACCCAATTGAGTTGGGTTTTCTTTCAGCATCTATCCTCCGTGTTCCCCTTTCGGAAAAGCAAAAACTGCTTGCCTCCGATACAATGCTGGATCTCGTGCGAAAACTCATCCCATATTACCGGAAAGAAGCGACACTGCTCGAGCTGATGCTCGCACCAGAACGTGTACGCGAAGAGGGTCCGTTTTCGCTGAATTAGCGTCTTTCACCATAGGATACGATCATGCTGCCGCCATCACGCTGGCTTGCCGAACAAGCCGACCTCACTTATGCGCGCCTCCTTCCCCGCTTGAAGCCTATTACCGATGCTCACCCGATGGGCGACCAATTTCTCAACCGGCTGCACGAATACTTTCCCGATATCTTTCGCCTTCTGCATGAGCTTTACGGCGCGCAGTACGATTTCTTCTACCACCTCGAACAGTTGTTACACGATGTGACTCTGATCGCGCTTGACCGTCCCACCGACCTGCTCATGCTCGACCGACAGCGCGAATCAAACCCCCTGTGGTATCAATCTGAGACCATGATGGGCGCGGTCTGCTATGTTGATCGCTTTGCGGATACCCTGCAAGGTATTCGCGAGCAGATTCCTTACTTCCGCGAACTCGGAATCACGTATCTACACCTGATGCCGCTGTTCAAGTCACCGGAACTCAACAGCGACGGCGGCTACGCAGTGAGCAGCTTTCGTGAAGTGAATCCTGCCTTAGGGTCAATGCAGGAACTCGCGGAACTTACGCGTGAACTCCGCACAAACGGCATTAGCCTTGTATTGGATTTTGTGTTCAACCATACATCAGACGAGCATGATTGGGCAGCACTTGCGCTTGCGGGAGATAAACGCTACCAAGCATTCTATTGGTGGTTCGACGACCGCACTTTGCCTGACCAATACGAACGTAATCTGCGCGAAATCTTCCCGGAACAAGCCCCCGGCAGTTTCACATGGCGCGATGACATTCAGAAATGGGTCTGGACAACGTTCTACCCGTTCCAATGGGATCTGAATTACCAAAACCCTGACGTATTCCGTGCCATGTTGTGTGAGATTCTGTTCCTAGCAAATCAAGGGGTCGAAATCCTACGATTGGACGCAGTTCCTTTTGTGTGGAAGCGTTTAGGAACGACCTGCGAAAACCTGCCAGAAGCCCATGTGATCATCCAAGCCCTGAATGCACTTGTGCGCGTCGCCGCACCTGCCCTGCTGTTCAAGTCAGAAGCAATTGTCCATCCGCGAGATGTTCGCAGTTATATTGGCGGACATGAATGCCAGCTTTCATATAATCCGATCATGATGGTATCGATTTGGGAAGCGCTGGCAACCCGCGAGACATTTTTCTTCCGTCATACCATGAACAAGCAGTATAAGCTCCCGGATGACTGTGCGTGGATCAACTATCTGCGTTCACATGACGACATCGGCTGGGGATTTGCGGATGAAGATGCTGCTGAGGTGGGAATTCACGGCGCGGATCATCGGCACTTTCTCAATATGTTCTATGCTGATCGCTTTCCGGGCACGTTCGCCAAAGGGCTTCCGTTCAACTACAACCCGAAAACAGGCGACATGCGCATCAGCGGAACGTTGGCATCGCTGGCGGGTCTTGAACGCGCGCTCGAATCCGGCGACGAAGGCTGGATCGAACGCGCTGTCGCACGCATCATCATGGCATTCGGAATCACCTTGAGCGCAGGAGGTATCCCCCTGATCTATCTCGGTGATGAGATCGGCACGCTAAATGATTACGGCTACGCGGACGTTCCCGCACACGCAGCCGATAATCGTTGGGTACACCGCCCTCAGGCGAATACACACGCCTATGCACGTCGGCATGATCAAACGACGATTGAGGGACGGATATTTCAGCCGCTAAAACGCCTCATCGACTTACGGAAAAGAACCCCAATGTTAGCCAACGGTCAAACGCGCTTCATCGACACAGGCAATCCGCATGTGCTCGGCTACATCCGGCATGATCACCTGCTCGTATTGGCAAATTTCGCGGAAGACCATCAGACACCGGATATTCAGGCGATTCATGCCGAAGGGTTCGACCCGATTGGGTCTGACGATTTAATCAGCGAAGCGAAGATCATATCACCCGTCCACATCGAGCTTGCACCCTATCAACTCGTTTGGCTGGTGCGCACCAACACATAAATCCTTGGGTGAAGACCTCGCAACGTGATGCGCAGCTCCTGCTCAAGAGTCCAATCAACGTTTTCGCGTAGGAGCTGCTCCATCAGGCGAATCTCGTGCGTAATCACAACAAAGCGCGCCCCCGGCTGCGCAATCCGCGCCGCTTCATGAAGAATCGGGGGATAAAGTGCCTGATTCTCCTCGTGAGAACCAACATTTTGACCGAAGGGCAAGTCTGCCGTGATTGCACTCACGGAACTCGCAGTGAGCGGCGTGCGCTGAAGCTCGGCACGAATGAGCGTGATCGGTTTTAAGCCGCTCGCTTCGATGTTTTTCCGGCTGCACGCGAGAAGCTGAGGGTTGTGATCGATCCCGATCAAGTGCTTGAAGCGTCCGGCGGCGGCACGTTCGATCAGCAGCGTACCCGATCCACAGCCGAGATTGACATAAACATCGTCCTCATTTGGCTGAGTCAGGCGCGCCATCGCATGCGCGGCAGTTGCGTTTAGTGCAGCTTCGTAACTGCATACACGCCAGTACCGCGTTGCCAGCGGGCGGGGTGTTAAACGCACGAGCGAATCCCACCCCTGCCCCGAAGCCGATGCAAGCAGTCGAATCCACAGATCGCCTTTTTCGGCTTCTTCCAACCCGATCCGCGCCGCCAGTTCGGTGCGAATGCGCTGCATCACGCTGCTTTCTGTTCCTGCCGCCGCCAGCGTGAACGTCCTGAACGTTCCGGGCGGGCTTAACTTAATTACCGATTCGATCTGCGCGATCAACCGCCGCCAATGCGCATCCCCCAACAATGCTTTTGGACGCGGAATCGGGTAATGCTGAATGCTGTACACTATTTGCGACAGTTTCAGGCGTGTAAGCTGGGAGGCATCGCCCTCCAGTGTGAATTCGAGACGATCTTCGTCGATAATCCGCAGCCCTTTTGGGTAGCGGGTTCTTAATTCAGATAGCGCCAGCACTTCCAGACCTTCTAAGGGGTCAAGTTGATAAGCGGCGGGTGAACGTTCGGGAATAGGTGGTGTGTGTGTTTGTTTTTTCACGGTTTCGTAGAGGACTTGTTGAATGCTTCAGTTTACAATCGGTTCTGGTATCTTTGAAAGATGCAGCTTCAGCGAAGGAGTAGTCCATGCGGCGTTGGCTCAATAGTCTGCTGTGCTTCATCCTCATTTTTGTCGCACTTTACGCGGGTGTTTCCGCGCAAGATGGCTCCGGTGTCAGTGCCGAAGCGTTTCGCACCGTCAACGTGCGTCAAGGACCCGGAACACAGTTTGACGTCATCGGTCAGCTTGAAAGTGGTGATGTCGTTCCTGTGATCGGTCGCAGCGACAGTGAAAACAATTGGCTGCTCGTTCAGTTTGGCGATGCCGAAGGATGGGTCGCATTCTTCACGGTCACCGTCACCGGAAATGTGACCGCGCTCGACATCATCAACCTGCAAGTGGTCAGCGAACCGCAGTCACCTCCGGTTGGGGGATCGCTTCCATTTGTGAGCGAAAGCGAGATTACCACTGGCGATCCCCATATCACTGCATACCGGCGGATCAATGTGCGCTTAGGTCCCGGCAGTGCGTTTGGTCGGTTGGGCTACATGAATCCCGGTAATGTTGCGGATATTACGGGCATCAGCGATGACGGTGAGTGGATTCAGATCGCGTTTGAAGGTCAAATCGGTTGGGTTGCGTTCTTTGTGGTGTCGGTGAACGGTAGTCTTGATCAAGTACCTGTGATCATAATCGACCGCGCCCCGCGCACTCCTGTCCCGACACCGACACGTACCCCCGCACCGCTCGACATTCGCCTTGAGACGAGTTTCAACACAAATCTGCGCGCCGAACCGGACTTTAACGCACCAATCATCGGCACAATCCCCTACAGCACACAGCTTCAAGTTGAAGCACGTACCGCTGATAGTGTGTGGCTGCGTGTTACCTATCAAGGGCAAACAGGTTGGGTCGTCACGTCGTTGGTGGAACTCGTTTACCTCTATCGTGGACAGCGGCTAGAGCAGCTTCCTGTCGCCGGATAAACCATCGAATGGGCGGTTCGATTTGCAGAGCCGCCCATCTTAAAGGTGTAACTCAGCCGCCATAAGAATTGGGGACGTCGTTGACCACAGCGGCGATGTAGGGATCGCCTGATTGAACAGCAACCGCTTCGTCTTCGCTGATCGTGCGCTGCCCTTTGTGGTACAGCACGTCGTTGAAACCGTCATAGCGGTAGCGCCGGTTCACCCAGCCATACAGCTTGTGCTGAAAGACGACGTTGAATTGCACCGCTTCGTCTTCTTCAATCACTTTCTGATCGACGATCCAAACCGGAGCGTACTGTTCCAAGTGGGTTCGGGTCGCATCATCACGCCGCTTGAGCAGCTGTTCTACATTCGCCATCATACCCTCTACAACGCAGTGTGAGCATCTCAAACCGTGATTGTACCGAAGCAGTCCATTCATGAGCAAGGATGATCGGATTGGATTACGTGTTCGCGGCGCTCGGCGCGCTATAATCCACACGCATTGTTTCCCCACATCCTTGAGAAGGTCAAACGAAATGCCACGCGCTTTATTAAGCGTACATGACAAAACCAACCTTGCGAGTTTTGCGTCTCAGCTTGTTGCTTATGGATGGGATCTTGTTGCCAGCGGCGGCACTGAACGTGCTCTGCGCGATGCAGGACTCCCCGTGACGTCTGTCGATCAACTCACAAGCGTTCCTGAGATGCTTGGCGGGCGGGTTAAGACCCTGCATCCTGCCATTCACGCGGGAATCTTGGCACGCGATACCGATGAGGACTTCGCGGAACTCCGTGACGCGGGTTATGCGCCGATCAACATGGTTGTTTGTAATCTCTACCCATTTCAAGAAACGGTCAGTGCTGCCAATGTTTCGCTTCAGGACGCGATTGAGCAGATCGATATCGGCGGCGTCAGTTTGATTCGAGGCGCGGCGAAGAACTTCATGCGGGTGATCGTGATTTGCTCCCCCGCAGATTACGATCCAATTCTCAAACAGCTTGAACAATCGGGTCAGGTCGATTTAGCGACACGGCGTAATCTTGCCATCAAAGCCTTCGCGCATACCCGCGACTACGACACCGCGATCCACGCGTTTTTGTCGCAAGACAGTACACATACCGCAGCGACCACATCCGATGATCTACCCGATCAGATTTCTATCGGCGTGACCCGCGTCGGCGTGCTTCGCTATGGCGAAAATCCTCATCAACGTGCTGCCTACTACAGCCGCAGCGACAAGTCTGATCCGCTCGGCGGAACGGTTCTCGGCGGCAAGACGCTGTCCTATAACAATATTCTCGACTTAGATGCTGCTTGGCGCACCGTGAGCAGTTTCAACGAAGCAACTGTCGTGATCGTTAAGCATCTCGCGCCCTGTGGAATTGCCTCCAGCAAAACAATTGCCGAAGCCTTCCCTGACGCGCTGGCGAGCGACCCTGTTTCCGCTTTTGGCGGCGTGATCGCTGTGAATCGCCCAGTCAATGATGCCTTCGTTGAGGCGATTGGCTCTTTGTTTGTCGAAGCGATCGCCGCGCCGCAGTTCGCGCTTTCTGCGCAAAACGTGCTCCACGAAAAGCGTAAGAACTGCCGCTTGGTGCAGATTCCGGCGATGTACGATGGGCGCGAACTCGAAATCCGCTCGGTGCATCGCGGTTTGCTGATTCAAACGGCTGATCTCGGCGATCCTGAAGGGACGAATTTCAAGACAATGACGCAGCGCCAGCCAACCCAGCAAGAAATCGATGCGCTCCGCTTTGCTTGGAAAGCCGTTCAGCATGTGAAGTCAAACGGGATTGTGATCGCCAACATCCATGCGACACTTGGCATCGGCGGCGGACTGCCGAGCCGCGTCGATGCGGTCAAAATCGCCGTAGAGAAAGCGGGCGATAAAGCGCGCGGCGCGGTACTCGCCTCAGACGCCTTTTTCCCGTTCGCTGACGGGATTGATACCGCAGTTGCAGCGGGAATTACGGCGGTGATTCAACCCGGCGGTTCTATCCGTGATAGTGAAGTGATCGATGCCGCGAACAAGGCAAACATAGTTATGGTGTTTACGGGTGTGCGCCATTTCCGCCATTAAGCCGGGGAAAAAGGGTCTTGTCAGCCGTCGGGTAGACGAGTATACTTTTTCCAATAGTTGCCACCGTAGCTCAACGGCAGAGCATACGCTTCGTAAGCGTGAGGTTAAGGGTTCAAATCCCTTCGGTGGCTCTTATAATGCCCGTCACAGATCGCCTCTGTGCGGGCTTTTTTTTAGCCGTTTGAGGGTGGAGTGATGAGCATCATTCACGAACACCGCCACCGTCCGGTCACGATCGCGGTTGCGGGCGGTACAGGATCGGGCAAAACCACGATCTCCATGGCAATTCTTGATCGGGTTGGCAGTCACAACATCGCTTACGTGCCTCACGACGCGTATTACAAAGACCTGAGTCACGTCCCGCTCGCGGAACGCGGCTTTGCCAACTATGACCACCCAGATGCGCTCGAAACCTCATTGATGAGGGAGCATATTCTTCGCCTTCAGTCGTGGCAGCAGGTGGAAATCCCCACCTACGACTACACCCAGCACCGGCGTGCCGCCGAAGTACAGGTGATCCCGCCGCAGCCAATCATTATGGTTGAGGGTATCCTCGTTCTATCGGAAGCATCGCTTCGTCCTTTGTTCGACGTCAAAATCTATGTCGATGCTGACCCGGATATTCGTTTCATCCGGCGTTTGCAGCGTGATATCATCGAGCGTGGGCGCACGGTTGAGTCGGTGATTGCGCAGTACATGGCGACGGTTCGCCCGATGCACCTTGAATTCGTTGAGCCGAGCAAGCGCTATGCCGATGTGATCATCCCTGAAGGCGGCTCAAATACGGTCGCGATTGATATGGTGTCGGCGCGCATTCAAGCGTTGGTAAACACCGTCGTGCCGCCGCTCACCGAAGGGGATTGACCCTTTACTTTCTTGGGTGCTATACTGGTTCACAATCTCATCATTATTGGCGTTGACTGAGAGAAGTAAGCGGAAAACCGGGTGACAGAGAGTGCAGGTCGATGGGTTGAGAGCCTGCTCACTACGAAACGCTGAAAAGTCGCTCACGAGCTGTTGATCTGAACGCACAGTAGGATCAGCCGGGGTCGCCCGTTACCGCGTCAGAGTGTTCCCGCAGTGGATGAATTTCTGCTGCGCGAGAAACAAGGTGGTACCGCGAAAAAGCCCTTTTCGTCCTTGTGATGGAAAGGGCTTTTGTATTCCTAGGCAAGGGAGCGCGTTGTGGAAATGACAAACGATACCAATCCGTTTTATGACGCGGTTGCTCAACATTACACGCTTTTCTTTCGGGATTGGGAAACCCAAATGGAGCGTGAAGGTTTGGGACTGCGCTCGATCTTTCGCAATCAAGGAATCTCGCGTGTGTTGGACGCATCATGCGGTCCCGGTGTGCAGTCGATTCCACTCGCAAAGCTTGGATTCGACGTGACTGCCGCTGACCCAAGCGAAGGCATGCTGGCACGCGCACGCGAAATCGCGGCAGATCAAGGCGTTCAGGACAAGATCACATTTGTGCAATCCGATTTTTTGAACTTACTGTCCAAGGCGCAAGCGCCGTTTGACGCCGTGATCACAAAAGGCAGCGCCCTGCCCCATTTGCTGCTTGATGAGGAGATCGAAGCCGCGCTGCGGATATTTCATCAACTGCTGCGCGTAGGTGGACTGCTGGTTATTGGGATGCGCGATTTCGCCGACATGATTGAAGACCGCCCGCGCTTCATCCCCGGATTGATTCACGATCTCGACAACGGGCACGAATTCGTCAGCTTCGATATATGGGAATGGGAGGATGGGCCGCCCATTATCGCGACACAAAACCTGTATATCGTACAGGGCGACGGCAGCCAGTATGAAACCATGAAACGGAGCGTTGTCTATCGCCCACTCTCAACAGATGAAGTCAAGGTCGTTCTGCTGGAATCCGGTTTTGAAATCGTCAGCGATCAACCTGATCGTATGGAGCGCGTGATCGTGGCGCGCAAGCAAGAAGCATCGAAGACGTACCGTTTCCCGTTCAAGCGTTAAACGCTGAATGGCTTTAGCACAAGGAGACCGCCCAATGGCAAACACAATGGCGAAAAACTTCGACTTCAAAGAAGCAGAACACCGCCTCTACCAATGGTGGCAGGAAAATGGTTGGTTCAAACCAGAGGCCGCCCCCGCCGATGCTGAACCCTTTGTGATCAGCATGCCACCACCCAACGTGACGGGCGCGCTGCATTTAGGGCATGCGCTGTTCGTGACCGTCGAAGACATCATGATTCGGTTTGAGCGTATGCGCGGCAAGGCGGCGCTGTGGGTTCCGGGTACAGACCATGCCGGAATCGCAACCCAGCTCCAAGTGGAAAAGATGCTGCGCGACCAAGGGACAAGCCGCCATGAAGTGGGGCGCGAAGAATTCCTCGCACGGACATGGCAGTGGAAAGAGAAATACGGCGGCGCGATCACCCAACAGCTAAGGTTTTTGGGCGCAAGCTGCGATTGGGATCGGGAACGGTTCACGCTCGACGATCAGCTCTCGGAAGCGGTGCAGGATGTGTTCATCAGCTTATGGGAACAAGGACTGATCTATCGTGGGACGCGTCTGGTCAACTGGAGTCCCGGCTTACAGACAGCAGTCTCTGATCTCGAAGTGGAGCGTGAAGAAGAAGCGGGCACGCTGTACTTCTTCAAGTACCCGGTGGAAGGCGGCGAATTCCTGCCTGTTGCGACCACTCGCCCGGAGACGATCCTAGGCGATACGGCGGTCGCGGTGCACCCTGAGGATGAGCGCTACCAACACTTGATCGGCAAAAAGGCGTATGTGCCGATGCTCAACCGCGAAATACCGGTGATCGGTGATGCCTATGTTGATCGTGAGTTTGGCACGGGGGCGCTCAAGGTAACGCCCGCGCATGACTTTAACGACTACGAAATCGCGCGGCGACACGATCTACCGATGATCAACATTCTGAACCCGGATGCAACATTGAACACAAACGCAGGCGCGTATCAGGGTATGGATCGGTTTGCTGCGCGCGAAAAATTGTGGGCGGATATGACTGCCGCTGGCATGACGATCAAGACCCAACCGCACACCTACATCATTCCGCGCAGTCAGCGCGGCGGTGAAATCGTCGAGCCGATGTTGAGTATGCAGTGGTTCGTCAAGATTCAACCGCTAGCGGAAAAGGCACTTGACGCGGTGCGCAGCGGCGCGATTCAAATCGTGCCGGAGCGCTTCGAGAAGGTGTATTACCACTGGCTCGAAAACATCGAAGATTGGTGCGTCAGCCGCCAATTGTGGTGGGGACATCGCATTCCGGCATGGCACGGTCCGAACGGCGAAATTCATGTCGGCAAAACACCACCGTCCGGTGATGGCTGGAAACCGGAAGAAGATGTGCTCGACACATGGTTCAGCAGCGGATTGTGGCCCTTCAGCACGTTGGGTTGGCCCGAACAGACGCCCGACTTGCAGCGGTTCTATCCTACGCACGTGATGGAGACGGGTTACGACATCCTGTTCTTCTGGGTGGCACGCATGATCATGCTCGGCTTGTGGTTTACGGATAAGCCGCCGTTCCATACCGTGTATTTACACGGATTAGTGCGTGACAAGTTTGGGCGCAAGATCAGCAAAACCGCCGGGAATGTGATCGACCCTACCGAATTGATCGAGCAGTACGGTGTTGATCCGCTGCGGTTCACGCTGGCGACAGGTGCGACGCCGGGTAATGACATCAACATGGACACCACCCGCGTTGAACGGAATTGGCGCTTCGTCAACAAAATTTGGCAGATGGCGAATTTTGTGACGGTCAACCTCGAAGGTGATGTGCCGATTGGTGCACCGCCGCCGGAAGTGCTTGACCTGCCATCGCGTTGGATTCTGAGCCGCCTCAACCGCTTGATCGAGAATGTGACACGTTTGTGCGAAGCATACCAGTATGGCGAAGCCGGACGCCAAATCGACGACTTCCTCTGGTCAGAATTTGCCGATTGGTATATCGAAATGAGCAAGTATCCGCTCTATCAAGGTACTGATGCCGAAAAGCAAACCGCGCGGCAGGTGTTGGTGCATGTGTTGGATCAAGCACTGCGACTGCTGCACCCGTACATGCCGTTCGTGACAGAAGAAATCTGGCAGCATATCCCCCACGAAGGCGAAGCGCTGATCATCGCCCCGTTCCCAACCGTCGATGCGCGTTACTTCGATGACATGGCTGAAATTCAGATGACGATCCTGATCGATCTGATTCGCGGGATTCGCAACGTGCGCGATGAATACAAAGTCGAGCCGGGGCGTAAGATTACGGCAGCCGCATCGGTGGGCGCGAATGGCGCGTTGTTTGATCAGTACAGCTACCTGTTTGCCCGGCTCTGCAATGTGGCGTCAGTGGCGAGGCTCGGTGCGGGTGAGAATCCACCGGGTGAATCTGCCTCGGTTGTGGTGAATGATGTGACGATGTATCTGCCGTTGGCGGAGTTCATCGATCTCGACGCAGAATGCGAACGGTTGAATAAGGAAGCGGCCAAGCTGGCAGCCCAGATCGAGAAATCACGCGGGATGCTCGCCAATGAAGGCTTTATCAGTCGCGCGCAGCCCGAAGTGATCGAGAAAGAGCGCACCAAACTCGCCTCGCTTGAGGCGAGCGCTGCGCAGATTTCTGAGCGCATTTCCAGCATGTGTAAATAGCCCCCTAGGTGAGGGGCGGTAACCGCCTCTCACTTATTTCCCCTTGTTCGCCGTGTAAATCGCTAATCCCGCTTCCTGAGCCGCTTTGCGCACGTCTTTGTCCCCATCCGTCTTGAAAACCTGTTCCAATGCGGTGAGGGCATCTGTATCGCCTAACTGTGCAAGTTCCTGAATTGATTTCAGCCGCACATCGGGATTCTTATCTTTCAATCGACTGATGTGATACGCCACAAGTTTTTTTGTATAAGAACTGGACATTGTCGTTCGCTCCTGCTGCACCGATTGCGGCACACTCAAGTATCACCGTGATTATATGGTATAATTTCCCCCGCTGTACCCGGAAAAGCGAGTTGAGGCAGTTTGTTTTGGCAGCATCTTTCAAAATTTGCCCGATCTGTGGGACACGTGCCCACGCGAATGCCGTGATGTGCAGCACATGTGGCACATCCTTGGCGGATATCGCGCCGGTTAAAGGAACAGCTTCGACGCTTCGACCGCCTTCATCGACGTATGATCGGCGCTACGGCGAAACAGATCTCCTAGAAGGTGAAACACCGCGTAACTCCGGCATGCTGCTCATCGGTGGGCTGCTCGTCCTGCCGCTGATTTTGTGCGCGGGACTCATTGGTTTTTTGGGCGCGCGTTCGCTTGCCGAGCGTATGCCGACAGAAATCCCGCCTACAGCGACGCTGACACAGGTATCACCGCTCGGCGGAGGGGTCGAAACTGCGCCAACTGATACTCCCTTACCCTTATTCACGAACACGCCGTACCCGACTCCGCGTTTGGCAACGATCACGCCCGCGCCTCCTACGGCAACCGCAACCTTTACGCCGGGACCCTGTGAACGCCGTGTCGAAGCCGGACAGACGCTGATCGACCTCGCATACAGCTGCGGACACCGCTCGCAAGACGTATTTGCGGAAATTCTCGAAATGAATAACTTGTCTGCACCGGAGGCTTTGATCGCGGGTCAGTTGATCCAAATCCCTTGGCCCACGCCGACCATTGATCCGAACGCCTCCGGCGCGGCGGAGAACGAAATTGAAGTCGCGGACGCGGGAGGCGCATCAAGCGGTGATGTAGAAACGGTGCTGGCGGCGCAAGTGTTTGAGCAAGTTCTCCCGACTCCTACCGACACGCTGATTCCCGGCGTGATGTGGCACATCATCCAAACCAACGAAACGATGGTCGGAATTGCATACCTGTACAACACAAATGCTGAAGTATTGGCGCAGTTAAACCCGGAGATCGATTTCTTGCAGTGTGACTTTGGTTTGGATACGGGCGGCGAAACCTGTACGGTGTTTTTGGTTGCGGGTCAACAAATGCGTGTCCCTGCACCAACACCTACCCCGACCCTCTCGCCAACACCCTCAGGTAGCGAAACAGCAACCCCGACAGCAACGGCGACATTCAACGCACCAAGCTTGATGAGTCCGGGTAACCGTGCTTTATTCATGCGCGCCGACCTGATCACGCTGCGATGGGTACCAACGGGAACGCTTGCCCTTGATGAACAATATCTCGTCACATTACGCGATCTGACGGCGAATCGCACCGAAACGGCACTCACGACGCAGTTGTTTTACATCGTGCCATCGACCATGCAAGGGACGGACGCGCGCCGCCATGAATACGAATGGACGGTGAGTGTTGTCCGCAATGGCGACCCCGCCAGCGCGCGCTTTACCACCGAACCCCGCACCTTCATATGGGAAGCAACGGGTGATCCCACCCCAACTGGAGAAATGACCAACCCATGAAATCACGTTTCATGCTTCGCGGCGCTTTGCTTTCCGGACTGGCAGCGTTAAGCGTGTTGGTCGCGGCGGGCTGTGAACTCTCGACCGTCCCACAGCAGGCAACGCCGACTGTACAGACGACTCCGTCGCTTTCCCCGACGTTTACGCTTCCGCCCGCAACCGCAAGTGCTACCATGACGGGTACAACACCGCCGCGTCTAGCGACACTACCGTCAGCAACCCCCGGCACACCAACGGAAACATTTACACCAAGCCCGACGCCGGGACCGATTGCGTACATCATTCAATCGGGCGACACATTCTACAATGTCCTTCTGTCGCCGCCTTTCCGCTATACAGTCGCACAGATCAACGGCTTAATTCCTGAATTCCTAGAATTGAATCCGGGCTTACGCAGCATCGATCAACTGCCAAGTCCCGGTTCGACCATTTACATCCCCCTGCTGCCGCCCGAACCAACCCCAGAGGGATTTGATCTGACACAGACAGCGCAGCCAGCCCTCTTTGAAGTGGGATTACCAGAAAACGCCGAGATTATTCAAGTCGAGATTCGGGAAGACGATTCGATTCTGCGCTTTGCTCAGGAATACGAGACGAATCTGAGCATTTTGGCGACGATTAACCCGCAGTTGGGCTTTATCGGCTGCGATTTCGCAAATCCAAGCGGGGGACCAGACTGCATCGTATTCATGGTTGTTGGCGATTCGGTAAACGTACCCGCGCCGACACCCACGCGCACACTTTCGCCTACGCCATCGGGCAGCGAAACCCCAACCCCAACCCCGACTCACCCATCACCGCGTTTATTCTACCCGGCAGATGGTGGAGTCGCACCGGCGCGCACTTTCCAGCTTCAATGGACTAGTGTCGGGATGCTTCGCCCAGATGAGGTGTATTTCGTGGAAATTGAAGACGTGACTGCCGGGACGGTCTATAACGGTGTGACAGCGACAACCGCCTACATGCTGCCGGACAGCCTTATCCCATCAGATGGACAAGTACATACGATCCGGTGGCGCGTTGCCGTTGCCACGCGCACATCCGATGGATCCTATGCGATTATCGGTGCGCCGGGGAATGTACGCACGTTTACATGGCAGAGCCGTTAGTTGCCGAGCCGCCCAAATTCACGCGCGAGTTGATCGCTGCTGATGTGGATCAACGTGGGACGACCATGCGGACATGTCAGCGGCGAATCGCAGCGCTCAAGCTGACGGATTAACCCCTGCATTTGTTCCACGCTCAGGATTTGCCCAGCCTTGACGGCGGCTGTCTTGCATACACGCAGAATGATCTTATCCTCGATTGCCTGCTGACCCGGTGTGTTTCCCGCTTCGAGGTCTTGGATAATGCTCGTGATCACCTCAACCGGATCGCCGTCCGCCAGCATACCGGGGACACTGCGCACGATGAACAAGTTCGGTCCGAAAGGCTCAATCCCAAAGCCCAAACGCTCCAGTGCATCAAGAGATGCTTCAAGCAGGCGTGCTTCTGGGGCGGACAAATGCACGGTTTGCGCTTCTAGTGCATACTGCGCCACCGTCTGCTGCTGTGCGTAATCCGCCATGAACTGCTCGTATAAAATGCGCTCATGTGCGGCATGTTGATCGATCAAGTACAGCCCCGCTGGACCTTCCGCGATGATATAGCTTGCCGCGATCTGACCAACGAGGCGCAGCATCGGCAGCGTGCGCGGACGCGCTGGAGCGCCCAAGCCTTCCGGTATTTCAGTGCCATCTCCGCTAATTTCTTCGGACTGCCGGACGGCGTGCTGACCGGGATCACGCAGATCAAGCTCCATATCCATCTGCCGGGATGTATCGCGCCAATCGCGCCCCGCGTCGGTGAATGATCCCCGCCCACTGCGGAAACTCGGCACGCGTGCATGTTCGATTAGCGAACGGCGCACTGCGCGTTGCACTGCACTGAATACTTGCTCGTGGCTTTGAAATCGCACCTCTGCTTTGGTCGGGTGTACGTTGACATCAACCAACTCAGGCGGCATGTCGATGCGCAGAATCGCAACCGGATAGCGTCCGGTCATCAACAGTGTGTGATAGGCTTGCACCACAGCATGAGTCAGCCCTGTATCCTGAATCCAGCGCCCGTTGACGAACAGCGTAATTTTGGAGCGATCCGCACGGTGCAGAGCTGGCGTTGACGCATAACCGTACACGCGAATACCTTGATAATCGTCGCCGCGTGTATCAACTTCAAGCATGTTCTTGAACGTATCCAAGCCGATCACGTTGACCAGAACATCCGCCAAGTCACCTGATCCGCCAGCGCGCAGAATTTCACGCTGATCCTGCTCAAGAATGAAGCGAATTTGCGGATATGCCATCGCATAGCGTGAGATCAGGTTGGCGATCTGGCGCTTTTCGGTCATCTCAGATTTGAGGAATTTCAACCGCGCTGGGGTGTTGAAGAAAAGCTGCTCTACTGTAATGGTTGTTCCCGCAGGCAGTCCAACTGACTTTCGGCTGACAATCGTTCCACCTTCCAACCGAATCGTCGTGCCAACGGATTCGTCGGCGCATCGGGTAGACATCTGAACATGACTGACCGAAGCGATACTTGCGAGTGCTTCACCCCGGAAACCGAGTGTGAGGATCCGATAGAGGTCATCGGCGGTGTCCAGCTTACTCGTCGCGTGGCGCATGAATGCAAGCTCGATGTCTTCGGCGGGAATACCGCACCCATCATCCATGATTTGGATTTTGCGGCGTCCATCCCCCCACACCTCGATGTGAATGGTTTTTGCACCACCGTCGATCGCATTTTCGAGCAGTTCCTTGACGACGGAGGACGGTCGTTCAACGACTTCGCCCGCCGCAATCTGGGCGACAACGTCTTCCGCTAATTGGTGAATTGGCATGGTGAGACGCTTTAACTAAGAACAAACGGTCTACAGCCGCATTATACATTACCCTATGCTGGTGACGTTAGTCCCATCAAGCGGAAGGCGCATGAAGAAGGTGCTGCCTTGCCCTTCTGTGCTTTCGACCCACGCATCACCGTTGTGCCGCTGGGCGACACTACGCACGATGAACAAGCCCAAGCCGCTGCCCTTGACGCGCTTGTGTTCCTGCCGTGCAATGCGTTGATGCCGCTGGAATAGGCGTTTCTGATTCTCAGGGCTAATACCCAACCCATTATCTTGCACACCGACGATCACGCTGCGGTCTTGCATGAATACCTTGATCGTGATGCGTCCGCCGTTTGGTGTGTATTTGATCGCATTATCGACAAGGTTGGCAATCGCACGCTCAAGCATGTTGGTATCCGCGCTGAGGATCGGGATATCTTCCGCAATTTCTGTTGTGATCGTGAGTTCACTTTTTTCCGCTGGAATAAGGTGCTTTCTGACGATTTCCGTCACCAAATCCATCAAGTCGGTTGGTTCACGCAGCATTTCATAGAAGCCTGTTTCGGGATCAAAGCGTCCGGCGTCTTGAATGTTCTCCACGAGCGCAGTCATCTGTGAGATACCCGAAAGTATTTTTTCTACAAACTGAAGCTGTTTTTCGTTCAACTCACCGACCAGCCCAAGCTGGAGCATGTTGGCGAAACCCTGAACTGATGTGAGCGGCGAACGTAAATCGTGCGCGGCGATCCGCATAAACTCATGCTGATTTCGACTGAGTTTGCGAAACTGTGTGACGTCGCGCAGCACGAAGATCAAATGATGATCAGGCATTGGGCGTTCAGGGTTGACCTGTTGAATACGCGCAATATAAACATGTTCATCATCCGGTGACCACTCCGGGAGGAGTTCACCATCACGCGCCAGCTTCACCAATGGTTCGGGCACTGCGGCATCAAGCGTTACCGGCAGCGATTCAATGCCAAAGAGTATCTGTGCGGCGGTGTTGGCACGAATGATCTCGAATGTGGAGGTAAGGATCAACATCGGATCGCTGATGCTGTCCATTACTGCGTCAAGAAGTTGTTCTAATCCGTCTGGCTGGTGCGGCGTCACCAATCCACCTCACTGCGATTGTCGAACTGCATTGTCTATATATCATAGCGCTGTGAGCTTCGTCTGCGCAATGCGTTCCGCTTGCGCCGTATGGATACCCGTGTTAGACTTTTCTGTAAATTTATGCTTTATGGATGGCGGTTTTCGCCATCTTCACGTTCTAATTTCTGCACATGGGGCTAGCGCAGCGATGGCTGAGAAGATCCTAGTAGTCGATGACGACCTTGACAGTCTGAAGCTGATCGGTTTGATGCTTCAGCGGAATGGTTATGATGTTGTCGCAGCCAGCACTGGCAATCAGGCGCTTGCAAAGGCAGCAGAACAGCAGCCGGATTTGATCATCCTCGATGTCATGATGCCAGATATGAATGGTTACGAGGTATGTCGTCGTCTGCGCCGGAATGACCAAACCAAACTCATTCCCATTATCATGTTCACCGCGAAAACGCTAATCGACGACAAAGTTGCCGGTTTTGAGGCGGGGGCAGACGATTATCTGACGAAACCCACCCATCCGGCAGAATTGGCGTCGCGTGTGCGCGCGATCCTGCTTCGCAGTGCGGCGCAGCGGCAAACCAAAGCTGGACGAGGCATGACCATCGGCATTTTCGGCGCGAAGGGCGGCGTTGGTACGACCACCATCGCCATGAATATCGCAGCCTCGCGGCTGTTGGCGGGACAAGACCCGCTGGTTGCTGATTTTCGGCTTGGGATGGGCAGCCTCGGTCTAGCACTTGGCTTAGGAGACGCTCAGGGCATGGCGAATGTACTCGCGATGCCGCCTGATGAAATCCGTCCACGCTCGATTGAGGGCGAGATCGTTACGCATTCGTCTGGTCTGCGCGCCCTTCTCTCATCCGCCCACGCGAAAGAGGCGCAGCTTGAACCCCACCCTGAAACAGCGGCTGCAGTCGTCAAGACTCTGCGCGGGATGGGCGCGCCTGTCGTCTTCGATCTGGGTACGTACACTAATCCACTGTTCATGCGGCTTCAGCGTGAGATGGATCAGTTGATCATGGTGCTTGACCCGATCACAATTACGTTGGCGATGGCGCGCGATCAACTTCAAGAAATCGATGCGGAACGTCCTCAGCACCGTGCGACGAATATTGTGATCGTCAACCGTGCGGCATCGGGTTCACCACTCTCTTGGAACGAGGTTGAGCGAATTCTTGGACGCGAAGTGCGCGCCAATGTTTCGCTTGCTTCCGAGTTAACCACGCAGTCGCTGATCGCCAATGTTCCTGTCGTGATGCTTCAGCCAACTGCTATTGTGTCCAGCCAGATCATCAAGTTAGCAGAAGACCTCAACAATATCGGACGCTTGATGGCATCGCGCGAAACGATGCCATAGAAGAAAATTTCCGGCGGGCGCATGGATCTTGAACTGATCGCACAAGCTGCCGACATTATCCGCAAGGCGCGTGCCGGGATTGCCTTCACGGGAGCGGGCGTTAGTACGGCTTCCGGAATTCCAGATTTTCGCAGCCCAGAGTCGGGGATTTGGAACAATGTTGACGTGTGGGAAGTCGCCAGTGCTCCCGGCTTCCTGCACAATCCGCAAGCGTTTTATAACTGGATTCATCCGTTGGCGAGTCTAACCCGAAGCGCAGTCCCAAATCCCGCGCATCAAACACTCGCGGCATGGGAACGTCAGGGGCTGATCAACGGGGTGATTACACAGAACATCGACGGACTCCACACTGCCGCTGGCAGCCGAACCGTGTATGAACTTCACGGTCATATGCGAGACGCAGTCTGTCAGCAGTGTGGTCAGGTCGTGCCGACCGCCCCACTGATGGATCAGTTCATTACCGATCGCCGCGTGCCGCGTTGCGAACACTGCGGCGGCGTGATGAAGCCGAGCGTGATTTTGTTCGACGATATGCTGCCGCAAGCCGCACTTGACGGCGCGTTTCGCGCCGCGCAGCGCGCCGATGTGATGATCATCGTCGGTTCGTCCCTTGAGGTTGCTCCGGCGAACGACTTGCCACAAATCGCGCTGGAGAACGGCGCTGCTCTTATCATCGTCAATTTGCAGCCAACGCATCTTGACCGGAAGGCGCGTGTCGCCCTGCACGCAGATGCCGCTGTCGCACTTCCGGCGATTGCTGATAGGATTGAGAAATTCGCATGACAACCTCACTTGGCTCTGCCCACGATTCGGACGCCAGTGCGCTGTTGGCGCACTATCAGCAGCGGCTCAACCGCTACGAGCGGATCATCGAGATCAGTCAGCAGTTGAATTCCATGCTCGATCATGTAACGCTGCTTAAGCGCATCATCGCTGCTGGTTTAGAGCTAACCGACACAGAAGCCGTGTCGATTCTCTTAATCGATCCGGCGTCGGGCGAACTGCGCTTTGAGCAAGCATCCGACCCGAACACAATGGCGCAGATGCAGAATATCATCGTACCAATGGAAGGCAGCATCGCGGGTTGGGTTGTGATGCACGGTGAAGGGCGCGTTATCGAAGACGTGAAGCAAGACCCCAGTTTCTTTGATGAAGTCGATGATGAGCTTGAATTCACCACGCGAAACATCCTCGCCGTGCCGATGAAAACGCACAACAAGGTCATCGGTGCATTAGAAGCGATCAACAAGCGCAACCGTGAGCGCTTCACGGATGAGGATGTGCGCTTGCTGGGTATTCTCGCGGGTCAGGCGGCGATTGCTATCGAAAATGCGCGGATGTTCCAGCAAAGCGACTTCATGGCGGAAATGGTACATGAACTCCGCACACCGCTTGCCGCGCTTAAGACGAGCGCTGTTCTGCTGCGTCGTGACGACCTTCCCGAAGAAAAGCGTTCCGATATTGTGTCGACGATGCAGGGCGAAACCGAGCGCTTAATCCGCTTGACAAGTGACTTTCTTGACCTCGCGCGTTTGGAGTCTGGGCGCGTGCGTCTCGACATTCAGCCGTTTGACGCCGCTAAACTTCTTGATGAATCGATAGACGTGGTTGAACCGCAAGCCACTGCGCGCGGTATCACGATTCAGCGGTTCTATGAACCCGTTCAGGTAAGCGGAGACCGGGGCAAAATCAAGCAGGTGCTTTTGAACCTACTCACGAATGCGATCAAATACAACCGTGAAGGTGGTAGGGTGACGGTTCGCGCCTACCCCACCACGCGCTATGATGTGTCTTATGTGGAAATCGCCGTCGCGGACACGGGCTATGGGATCAGCAAAGAAAACCAGAAGAACATGTTCCAGAAGTTCTACCGCGTCGCCGCGACTGCAAATACGGCAGCAGGAACAGGACTAGGACTCGCAATCGCTAAGCACATTGTTGAAGCGCACGAAGGCGATATTTGGCTGGAAAGTCAGGTTGACATCGGCTCGACATTCTACCTTACGCTTCCAACAGCACCTTAAGCGCTCCCGGTTGCGCCGCCTGCTGCATAGCTTCAAGCGCTCGATCAAGCGGGTATACCGCATCAATCATCGATTCAACATCGATCAAGCCGACTTCCAATGCACGCAGCGCCGATGGGAAAGGTCCGCAGCGGCTGCCGATCACGCGAATCTCATCGACGGCAACCAGCGACAAATTGATGGTCGGCTGCGTCGCGTAGGTGCTTTTCAGTACGATTGTGCCGCGCGGCTCGACCAGATTGAGCGATGCGACAAGCCCTTCTTGGTTACCGGTGCAATCAATCACCACTTGAGCACGCTTCACGGGTAGTTCATCAAACGCAACCGCGCGAATCCCCCATTGATTCAGCAGTTTTGCGGGTGCTTCACGCCGCACCACAACGCTGAGGTCAGCACCGGTCAACTTGACCACTTGTGCGCACAACAGCCCCAACTTGCCTGCACCAACCACCACCACCCGATCATGCGGTGACAAGTGCATCGACTCCAAGACTTGAAAGGCGGCGGCAAGCGGTTCGACAAACACCGCTTGCCGGTCACTCACCCGATCCGGGACGATATGTAGATTGCGATGTACCAGTGTGACCCGGTCGGCAATTACGCCATCTTTTCGATCAATACCCAACGTTGTTCGGTTACGGCACTGGGTGGAAATTCCACGATGGCACAAATCGCAAGCGCCGCACGCAACATTAATTTCGCCAGCAACGCGCTGACCAACCCACGCAGGATCGCCTTCAACGACTTCCCCGACGAACTCATGCCCAAGCACGCCGGAGAAACCCATGTACCCTTTCACCAATTCCAGATCGGTATTACAGATTCCCGCTAAGCGGACGCGGATAAGCGCCTCATCTTCGTGGCGCTTAGGCTCTGGATAGCTGGTCTGAAAGCGGAGGGTATCGGTCAAGGTTAGTGCGCGCATGCGTTAGGCGCTTTCATTTGCGGCGCGGCTGAAACGATTGATAAGTGGCAGTTCCCCTTTTTCCCACGCTACCAGAAGCGGAACGGCAATAAAGATCGATGAATATGTACCGGTGAGCAGCCCGATAAACAGAATGGCGATGAACTGCCGGATCGACTCACCGCCGAACAGTAGAATCGCAATCATGACGAAGAATGCATTGAGCTGCGTTGCTAAGGAGCGGTGGATCGTCTCCAAGATACTCCGGTTGACGATCGTTTCATACGGCTCACCAAGATGCTTTGGGATATTCTCGCGGATGCGGTCGAACAATACGATCGTATCCTGAATCGAGAAGCCAACCACCGTAAGGAGCGCAGTCAGAAACAGCGCATCGACTTCCCATCCGAGCACCAGACCCGCAAGCGACATCACGCCCGAAACAACGAGCACGTCATGGAACATGGCAGCGATTGCACATGCACCGTAACGGAACGCATTCGGTACCTGCCGGAACGCGATCACGATAAACCCGGTCACAACCGCTGTTGCAACCAATACGGCGAGGAATGCCGCGCGCGTTGCTTCTGCGCCGACCGTTTCTGAAACCTGTTCGATGCGAAGTGAATCACCGTCAAGTGGCGCAAGTGCATTCAGCGCTTCGATGATCTGATTTGTCACTACCGCATCAGATTGAAACTCGCCGCGCACCGACCACTTATATTCGTTCGGTTCACCCAACTGCTGAATAGTCACATTCGGGTCATCAAACTGCGCAAAAACTGAGCGAATACCATTCTCGGTTGCGCCTTCATTCAGAAAACGCAGTTCGTAGATGCTGCCGCCGACGAAATCGTTGCTTAACCGGAACAGGCTGCCCGTCGAGATGAGCGAATAGATCATGATGAAGATGCCGGGGATGATGATCGCCGCCGACAGCGCGAAGAAGCGATTGCGCTTCTGAATCAAGCTGAACATTCAGAGACCGTCCTAGACACCAAGCAGCCACGCGCGCTGTGTAAGCGGCTGGCGCAAAAACGCGACGAGAACATACAGGAAAGTGCGCGTGACAATCACGGCGGTGAACAAGTTGACGATCAAGCCGAGCGCAAGCGTTACCGCAAAGCCGCTTACAACACTCGCGCCGGGGGTCAACCCGAATAGAAACAGAATGCCGCAGATGATAATCGTGGACGTGTTCGAGTCACGGATCGTCTGCCATGCGCGCTGGAAGCCGAGTTCCAGTGCATCATCCAGTGATTGTTCGGCGCGCAGTTCCTCTTTGATGCGTTCGAAGATCAATATATTGCCGTCCACCGCCGTGCCAATCGAAATCAAGAAGCCAGTGATCCCTGCCAGCGTCAGCGTAATCGGAATCAGCTTGAATACGGCAAGGTTCAGCAGAATGAACACCAACAGCGCAAACGCCGCTGCGATACCGGGTACGCGGTAATAGATGATCATGAAGAGGAAGATGATAACCACTCCGATCACTCCGGCGCGAATGCTCAGCGTAACCGATTCCTGTCCGAGCGTCGCGCCTACACGTTCCGCGCTCTCCACCCGCAGCGGAATTGGCAGCGCACCTGACCGAAGCTGAAGTGCGAGCTGTTTCGCTTCGTCTTCCGTGAACGAACCTTCGATGATCCCACCTGTGTCCAGCCGCGCTCCAATGGATGGCGCGGAAAGGAGTACACCGTCCAAAACGATACCGAGCGGCTCATTGAGGTGGTCACCCGTGAACGGACCGAAAACTGCCGCGCCTTCCGGGGTCAGTTCAAATTCGATGTACCACTGGACTTGAAACTGAGCCGCCGCCGCTTGAAGTCCCGCGCCGGTCATGACGGTGTGAAATGGCTGACCCGTCAGCGGATTCACAGAACCCGGCGGCGTTTCGACAGCATCACCGCCAGAGGTTGCGCGTGCTTGGTAAATGCGGAGCTGCTCATCTGTCAGGAGCTGCTGCCCCTCAAGGCGCGATGCTTCTGAGCCTAGTCCGCTCATGTCGACAAATTCGAGCAGCGCTGTCTGCTGAATTGTGCGAACCGCCACTTCAGGGTCGCTGATGCCGGGAAGCTCAACAAGAATTCGGTCAGAGCCTTGGATTTGTACGGTCGGCTCAGTTACGCCGAGCGCATTCACACGACGTCCAACATTGTTAGCAGTCTGCTGCAAATCTTGGATCGTGAACGTGCCAGCAGGTAATTCCGCTTGCAGCAGTACGCGCAGTCCACCGACAAGATCAAGACCGAGACTCTGTGTAACATTGAGGTCAAATTCGTTCGTTCCGTCCAAATTGGTATCGATGTGGATACCTTGGTTATCCGGCAAGCTGACCCAAGCTGCGAATGCGGTGAGAAGAAGAACAGCGATCAACCAGTAGTAGTGTTTGCGCATCACGATTCCGTTCCAGCGGGACGCTCCCCGCGTGCCTTACGGATATTCTCTGCTAGTTCTTCGGGATCATATGGGCGCATGAGTGCCGCTGTCAGGACGCGAATGATCACGCCTTCAGCGATTTCGACCCGCGCCACACCGTGATCCTCATCAATATCCAGAATCCGTCCGATGATACCGCCATACGTGATCATTTCATCACCGGCGTGAAGCGATTGGACATACTTCTGCTGCTTCTGGAATTCGCGCTGGCGGGGAAAGATCACCAACGACCAGTATGCGCCTAATCCCAAAATCATTATCAAGCCAAGAATGACGAACTCTTGCATAGATTACGTTCCAGATTGTGAACCGGCAAGGAGAAGCGATTATAGCGCCGCCTTCCTTGCTTGCACATCCTGACGGATACCCCTAAAATAGCGCGGCGGATATAAAGGACTCTCCGTAAATGAGGGGATACAGTATGAGATACCCATTTCGTTTGATTCTGACCTTGGGATTGGCACTGGTGCTGATCTTCGGGATGAACATCACGCCAGCCGCTGCAGGTGAAACCATCCTCTCCGTGAATTCTGGTTCAGGGAATACAGTATGGTACATTTCCGGTGAAGCGTCACTGGTCATGAACGGCTTCGATCTGCGCGTTCCGAATGTTGCAGTTCCCGCCGTGATTGATGCCGTTACGATAAATGTGGCAGCAACCGTGCCGACTGTACCCGCGACGCTGGTCATCTATCAGGATGCGACCAGCGGCTCACCGTCTGATGCGCAGTTAGTGTATTCTGCACAGGTGACGATCAACACAGCGGGTAGTTTCCGCTATGTGCTGCCTTCACCGGTCACTGTGACGCAGCCTACGGTCTGGATTGGTTTCTATCTTCCTGTGGGCTTTGAGTTTTACGCGGATAGGTCTGGTTCGTCCGTCCTCACCTACTGGGCGTGGACATCCGGCGGTACTTTTGACTTGAACAATCTTGGTTCTGCTGGCGTTCTCGGTCCTGCCGATGGCTCTGCACCCGTCAATTTGAATATGGGCGGCAAAGCGCGTATCACCGCTGAGATTACCGGGGCTGACTCTGGTGGTTATGCCAGCCAAACCGTTGGCGCTGCTGATGCGAATCTGCTGGTAATGCAGCCGTACCCCATTTGCTTGAATCTGCTGTGGGATACGCAAGATGAAACCGTTAGCTATCGTGATGCTGTCAACTTACATTGCCAGTTGATCACCAATACCGCGTTTGTCCCGCTCAACCCTCCGGGATATGTGCGGCGCGGCGAGACTTACGATATTGCCATCTACTTCAACGATGGTTATGCCGTCTCGACCCGCTTGGATATTGGTGTGACGCACTGTGTACGCCCTGCCGCCGAACATCTAGAAACGGCAGTACTTGGGAATGCCTATGGAATACCGCGCGCGTGGAACATTCTGCCAACACAGCGGTTCGGGGATTTGATTTGCGCAGAAATATTCTATGGTGGACAGATCGCCTACTTCACGCCCGGAGCATAAATGCGAGTTGAAACCAACGAAGCGCTGGTCAAGCGGATGAAGCAGCTAGCGCAGTATCTCTTTTTCGGCAGTTTCGGACTGTTGATTGTCTGGTTCTTCATTAGCAGTCAATGGAGCTTAAATGCCGAAGTGGCTGATAATCCTTTCTTGAGCATCGTCCTTCCCTCTCTGATGCTGCCCGCCGCTTTCATCTTTTCGATGATATCTGTGCGGTTTACCAACCTCTGGGTACGCCAGCCGCGCCCAGAGGAGGTAATTCGTCAGAACATGAAGGGACAGAGCAATCGGAGTGTGCTGTATAACTACTACCACTTCCCTGCTCGTCATGTGCTGATCACGCCGCGCGGGGTGTATGCAATGGTGACCCGTTTTCAAGATGGGCGCTTCAGTGTGAGTGGTAACAAATGGCGCAGTCACAAGAGTGCCATAAGTCGCTTCTTCAGCATGTTTCGCTTCGACGGGCTGGGCAATCCAACGGAGGATGCTAAGTTTGCCGCCGCTCAGGTGCAGAAGAAACTTGAGTCGATTGCTCCGGGTATAGAGGTACATCCGGTTATCGTGTTTGTTGATCCTCGTACTGCAATTGAGATCGAAGACGCGGATGTTCCCATCGTCTTTGCAACCGGAGAAGACAAATACCTCCTCAAGGATTTCTTGCGCGACGAGTGGCAGGCACACGAGCAAACTAAGAAGGATGTGCTGACCGCTGAACAGATTAGCGCGTTTGAAGCTGCTACGCTCCGCCGCTAGAACATACCCGAGATGAAACAAAAGCAGCAAACCGCACTCCCGCTCCTGATAGGAATTATCCTATTGGGGGCGCTCCTTCGTTTTCATGACATCAACCGTGTGCCGCTTCGTGGAGATGAAGCGTTTACCCTGCTCCACTGGATACGCGAGCCACTCTCCCAAACATTTGCGAACATCGCTACGGTTGACCCGCAGCCTCCGCTCGCCTATGTGCTGTTCCATCTTTGGGGAGCACTCGTCGGTACAGGTGAATATACGGTGCGGTTTCTGCCAGCCCTGTTGAATATTCTCGGCACACCCATTTTGTATGCACTTGGGAAGCGGGTTGGCGGTACGCGGGTGGGCTTGGCGGCCGCTCTACTCTGGGCGGTACATCCCTATCAAATCTGGCATGCACAGGATGCGCGAAATTACGCGATTTGGGCGGTGTTGAGTCCATTGGCGCTCTGGCTAGCGCTGCGCGCTGTTGAGCGCGGTCGGCACATTGATTGGGTACTGTATATCATCGCTGCGCTGGTAGCGGCGTACACCTACTATTTAGAACTTTTCTCAATCGCGCTGATTACGCTGTATGTGATGCTGACGTACCGTCGAGATCGTGTGGTGCTGATCCGTTGGGGCACAGCGCTAGTTGTGATAGCGGTGGCGCTTGCGCCTTGGTTCCTACAATCCCGGTTGCTGTTTGGAAGTGGTTATGGTGGCACGGCGGGACGTTTTGAACCTTCATTGTTGATTACATGGTTTGTGCCATCGCTTGTATTTGGAGAAGTGATCACTTTTCCAATTGTAGTAGCAGTGATCCTGTTGTTGTTGTTTGGTATAGCGTTGTGGCGAATGTGGCAGGATAGTGGTCGACAGTGGCTTCTGTTCCTTTTTTTGGGAACAGTACCTCTCTTGTTGATTGGCATTGTGTCTTTGAAGCTGAATGTCTTCGTTCCACGTTACGTCTTGATGGTCAGTGCAGTGTATGTCATGTTGACCGCTTACGTAATTGGGGTGCGATCAACAAGATGGGTTTGGCGAGTCTTGAGTGTGGTGACTCTTGTAGTTGTGTTGGGAGTAAATCAAATTGTCCTTGCTCGGTATTTCCTGACTGACTATGCGAAATCACCCAATTGGAGAGATTTAACCACCTATCTTGCCTCAGTCGTCGATCCCTTGTCTCAGGTGATCCAGACTGCTGCCGACGAAGCCTATACCCTATATGACTATGAGAACCGCGTACCGTCTGATCCCCTGAGACTGCCCGCCAATCCGCGCCAATCCGCCGAAGAAATTGAAAACGAACTCGCGCGCTACGCGGAAACCGCCTCAAGCTTATGGGTGATCGCGCAGCCGCCGAACTGGGAGAACCGCGCCGTCGTTGATACGTGGTTAGACGCAAACATGCAGCGCGTGCGCGATACGCTTGCTGGTGGGCTGCGCGCCGCCGAATACATGCGCTGGGACGTTGACCCAACCGAAATCGGCAGCACAATCGCGCGGTTTGGCGAAATTGCTGAACTTGTCGGCTATCGCGTGCTTTTGCCTGAGCCTACGGGAGAGCTTCCCGTGTGGCTGTATTGGCAGCCCCTCAGCACCTCAGAAACACCGCTCACGGTGTTCGTTCACCTGACAGGCGAAATCAATCCGGTGACGGGTACGCCGCTTTGGTCACAGGACGATCACGAGCCGCAGTATGGACGCGCGCGAACAACGCTTTGGTCGGTCGGCACGGTCTATCGGGATGTATTTGAGATTCCGCTGGAACAAGTGCCGCCGGGACAGTACCAACTCGTGATCGGCTGGTATGACCCGGCGGCGGGTGTGCGCGTCCCTGTAGGCAGTGGGGACAGCTACACACTCGAAGTTGTAACGCTCCCTTAGCCGTTCATCTCGTCAAGGCGTTTCTGCCACTTTTCGACGAGCTTGTTATAGGCGGCTTCGCTGATTTCGCCGTTCGCCAGCTTCATATCGAGCGAATCAAGCATCGCCTGAATATCTTCTTTCGTTTGAGGAGCGGCGGGAGCACTCGCGGCGGGCTGCCCACCCTGACCGCCCTGCTGGTTCTGCTGCATCATGTTCATCATCATCTGCTGCATTGCCATCTGCTGATTTGCCATCTGGCGCTGCATATCCGCCATATCCGGGTTGAGCGCCGCGCCCATCTGCTGACCAACGCCGAACCCAACACCTGCGCTCGCCAAACTGCCGCCCATACCGGGATTCTCGGCAGCCTTCTGCGCGATATTCAGCCGCTGGACACGCTCATACGCCTCAAGACTGATGTAATTGCGCAGTTCTTCAAGCGTGACATCCTTCGCGGTAAACGGCTTCGACTCAAATGCCTTGATGCGAAGACCCAACGCAGCGAATTTGTCGCTCAACGTGGTCAGCATCGCGCCTTCAAGGTCGCTCAGAACGCGATTCGCGTCCATCACACTTTGCGCGCCTGATTTCATCATCAGTTCGGCAATATCGCCCAACAGCGCGCTCTGAATCCGATCACGAATGTCCGCAAGCCGCACCTGCGGGCGATTCATTCCGTACTGCTTGACAAACATCGCCGGATCATCGATTCCGATGTCGATCACCCCGTGCGTAATCAGCAGCACCACGCCCAAACCACGCCCCGGTGTTTCCAAGACGATCGGCGGGTTCGTCCCCCATCCTACTTGCGGCAGATCGCGGAGATTGACGAAGTACAAATCCGCCGTGAACGGTGTGCGTCCACTCGTCGCCAAACCGATCAAACCGGACAGAATAGGCAGGTTCGCAGTCGAGAGCGTGTGGCGACCAGCGCGCAGCACGTCAAGCGCCTGCCCGCCGCGCACGAATACCGCCGCTTGGCTGTCCCCAACGATCACCTGTGATCCCATGCGCCAGTCACCGCTGCCCTGCTGCGGTTCACGGTAGACCAATTCCTCATCCGACACAACAGCGTGATCGATAACATCAATAATGCGTGGCATTCCTTGCTCCTTATAGGATGAACTCGTTAACGGACGTGTTAGCTGCCATGAACCTTGCTGAGGTCTGAAAGGACACTGTCACGCAAGGAAAGTGATTCCAGCGCTTCAACGGCGACTGCCTCAACCGCTGAAAGCGCATCTTCAACGCTTGTGACCGTTTCACCTTCAGCGGGCTGCGTTTGACCTGCCCGTGCCTTGATCGCCTGATCCAGCGTATCCAATGCCTTGTCAAACATTTCGACATAGCGTACTTGAGCTTCATCGAACGCATACAAGCGATCAAGTGCGTCTTCATCGACCTTGACGGCGTCGGCAAACCCAGAGAAGCCGGGTGTCACCGCGTTGAATTTATCCCGATAAAGCTGCACTTTCCGCTTGACTTCACCTGTCCGGCTCATCATCGAAAAACCGTCGCTCAAGTCGAGAATCCGCCGCTCCAAGTCGGAAAAACGGCGCACTCGCTGCGTCATCCGCCCAACCACATAATCGCGCAGAAGTTGATCGGCAGTGCGGCGCGTCGCCTTCTCTAGATAACCGCGAAATCCGGGGATTCGCGCCATCAAACGCTCAAAACCACCGCGTTCGCTTACAATCTTATTGTACAGGTCAGACATAGTTCCCTCTCGTGATGGTAGCGCTGTATGATCTATACCGTGCTTTCGTACCGTCTAATCCCCTAATCCTGAGGTTAATGGGGTTTAGGTCAAGAAGTATTCCGTTCCACAGAACTTGCAGACCACCGTCCCCTTCCCCACCAGCGCAATATCGCCGCCGCAGTTCTTGCACTTCGTCAAATCGCGCAGTTTTGAGGCATCATCCGAATACAAAACCCCTTCCTGCCAATTGACGTAACCGCTGAACACCTGCAAGCCCACCAACTGATGCACAAGGTCTTGAATCGTGCTGACGGGCACGCCCACTTCCAGCGCCAAATCGGAAACCGCGACTTGTCCCCGGCTCTTGATGATGTCCAGAATGCGGCGCTGCTGCTCCATCGTTGACGTTTCTTTCGCCTCCGACCCGCCGCGCAAGAACAGGTACACGCCGAAGCCCAACAGCAGCGCAACCGGTACGAATGCCAGCATCGCGCCGACGAGTGCCCCACCGCTGCTTAGCTGTCCGCCGCTGACTTGACTCGCCAAGAAAAACCCTGCAATCACCGCGATTCCAAGTCCAATGATGCTCAACACGATGCCGGAAAGACGGCTGCCATTCATGTCTACCTGCTCCCTTTGTTATCAACCAAATCCACGACGACCGCCGCCGCTGCCGCCACCAGACCGAGAACCACCACCGCTGAACGACCGTCCGCCGCCGCTCCAGCGTCCGCTGCTGTAACCCCCGCCGGAACTGCCGGGAGGAGGCTGCGGTGTGCTGGTCATAATACGACCTGCCGACTCAAGCATGTTCGTCAAGCCGCTAGAAATTGACTCTAGCCCTTCGGAGATGCCGCCTGCAACATTGTCGAGATCAAATCCGCCGCCAGCCCGTGCAAGCTCTCCCGGAAGCCCTGTGCCGCTTCCGAAATCGCCCATTCCCCTTGCGCTGAGCGGACTTCCAGCAAGATACCCACCACGATAACGCCCGATATACGTCGGGAAGTACCATGTCGGGATCGGGACATACGTATTTGTCTGGCGGAAGCGGCTCACCCACGTGCGATCAATCCCTGCCGCGACTGCATAGGCGAGATATTGGTCAAAATGCGCTGCCGCCGAGCCGACATCACCGTACTTCTCAAGGTTGCGTAGATATTCGACGAACGCTTTCCACTTTGCCGCTTCCTCCGCACCTTTGACTGTGCGGCTGGGCATCGCCGGAGCGGCAATCAACGCCGCAATCCCGCCAAGTCCAAGTGCCAGCGGAATGCAGAATAGGAACGGCGAAATATCGGTTGATCCCATCGCGACGAAAAAGCCCGCCCCAGCGATGAATAAGATAACGATCCCGATCATAAACCAGACGCCGCGCGTGCCTTCTGGGTTGCTCTTGAAGTATCCTTCTGCGACCAACTGCTTGTACAGATCACCCTGCATCTGCGCGATCACCGAGTAGAAGATCGTATTCAGCGAGCTGAGCGATCTCTCCATCGCGTTGCCCGCGAACAGGTTCCCTAATAGGCGTTTCTCGTGCGTGCGAAGCTCTTGATCATTGATCGGCTTGTCGGTTCGCTTGAAAATAAAGGTGCTGCTGCTGCCGATACCCATGATCCCCGGAGTCTTGGATTCCTCAATCACCAGATAGCCTCGGCTTCCTAAGTCGATGATCGTGGACATCACATCGCGCAAATCCGCCTTTTCATCAACCAATGTCCCGACAAGCGCTGGAGGCAAATCCGATGGCGGGCTGGTGAGATACTTTGGCACAACGCCAATCTTCGGATCGCGTCCGCGACTCACGTACTGCACATAAATCAGCAGCGGCAGCCCAATTCCAATCAGCAGCGAGAGCGCGATCACGCCCAAGTTGATGAGCGGCTGAGTGGTTTCCTCGTAGATGCGCTGTGTATCGAAACCCCCTTGCCATGCGGGAGCTTCGGCGTTCGGATCATGGGGATACTGCACGCGCAGCGAAAATGTATCATCACCATCCAACGACTGTGAAGCAGTCGCTATGACGGTCGTGCCACGTACCGAGATTTCCGCTGGAACGCCGTAGCTTTCGACTGGATCAACGCCTTCGCGCGGCGCAAACCCGCGCGGAAGTTCAACCGTTACCGTCGATGCGCCAATCGAAAAGCCGTAGTGCTCTTCTGGGATGGCATCCCACCAAATCTGATCACCCCCCTCATACACGCGAATCGCACCATACACTGTGTATTCGATGGTGAAGTTTTGGCGATCATTGCTGAGGGCTCGGAAGAAGTTGTAGGTGATGTTGAGGTAGCCGTCTTCGATGAAAACGCAGTACGTTCCGGCATTCTCCGAACACGACCGCGTTTCGCGCAGTGCCTGACCGTCTTCATACACGGCGACATCGTCAATGTCTTCGAGTCGATTCATCGGGATCGCGACCGACCCAAACCTGAATGTCCCCGTAAAACTAATGGTGTACTCCTCTGTGACGCGAAAGCGGTTTTCCGAGGTATCCACTTCGTCTATCGTCACATCCCAACGCTCCCAGTAAACCGAGCGTGATTGCGCGCTTACCGGAAGGATACCCAGCAGCAGGCAAAGTGCGCCTATCCACCAGATTAGATAACGTTTACCCACACCCCATGTCCTCTCTCAGGAAAGCTCAGACGAAGTGCCGCGACTCCCGCTGGACGAATCAGGACGCTTCCAAATGTAATCCTGTGCATCAAACGTAGAGGGAATCTGATACGTCCCAGTGAGCAGTCGTATCCGGCGTATGCGCTCCAATTTGACGCTGCAAATCTGCTCTGAAAGCGCATCGTAGCCAACCGCGTAAAGTGTACCGTTTGGCTTTGAATCTACGACATAGATCGCCATCTCAATAATGCGGGGTTTTCCGGTGCGATGCGTCACGATCATGCGAAGCGGGCGGCGTTCTGTCCATGCACGAATCACGGTATCGACCACGAACACAAGCGGCAGTTCGCCGTGATCGACATCTACTGATGTATACGCAGGCGACTGGAGCAGGGTTTCGGCGGAGTTGTGAAGTGAATCGGGAAGTGATTGGAGCAATTTATGTGCTGCGCCGACCAAGTGAGGGTTAAAAAAGCGCGATTGACGCGTCAAAACCAATGCTGCAAGAAACAGCGCAGTAATTTCGGCATACGTTAGGCGAACACGGGCAAGATATTGATCACGATCTAGATAAAAGCGTCCGTATTCCTGCGCAACAGGCACGCCCGCGTGGTTGAGCAGCGCAATATCACGGTAAATCGTGCGCCGATCAACGCCGCACGCCTCCGCGATTTCGACAGCACGAAGTCCTCGCACGTTTCTTGCGAGAAGCTGCTCGATCTGGGCAAGTCGTTCCGCACGGTTGGTCAGTTGAGCCGGCATAAGCGCTGTCCTTGAGCTAAACCCTACAAGGGCAGTATAGCATTGGGCATTTTTCTGCGCTGGGTAATAGTCTGATTACAAAATCGCGTAAAGGGCGGAAAAGTCTCATAATATACAGGATAAGCGCCGTTGAACGCCTGTAAGAGATGCTGATGAACGACTTAATCAACAGCCGCATCAACAACCGTTACGAACTGCGTGAGCGCATTGGCGCTGGGGGCATGGCACGCGTCTTTACGGCGTGGGATACTGTCCTCGAGCGGATTGTGGCAATCAAAGTGCTGCATGAGCACCTCGCCGATGATCCTACCTTCAAAGAGCGGTTCATCCGTGAAGCACGCTTCATCGCGCGCCTCAATCACCCGAACATTGTGCAAGTTTACGATTTCGATATTACCGAACGTGACGGTTTTCCGCTCTACTACATGGTGATGTCGTATGTTCCCGGTCGCTCACTGCGCGAGCTGCTTGAAGAAGCAAAACGCAATGCACACCGTCTCCCTGCTGATCAAATACTCCGAATTGCGACGAACACAGCGGATGCGCTTGATTACGCACACCAGCAGGGAACGGTTCACCGTGATGTTAAGCCGGGCAATGTGCTCATCACTCAAACAGGTGATGCCGTTCTGACCGATTTTGGCATTGCGCGCATGATCGAGGGCACCCGCTTCACACAGGACGGCATTTCGACGGGTACGCCGCTGTATATGTCACCTGAGCAGGCAACCGGACAGCCGGGAGACGCTCACAGCGATCTCTATTCGCTTGGCGTGATGTTGTTCGAGATGATCACCGGGCAAACACCCTACGAGGATGCTGGTTCTGCCTCGGTCATGATGAAGCACCTAAGCGCCCCAATTCCCGCCGTATCAGAACTGCTCAATACGCCTCTACCACAGCTTGATGCAGTGATAACACGAGCACTCGCCAAAAAGCCGGACGAACGTTACCCGAATGGTGCGAGCCTTGTCGCCGACCTTTACACTGCGTTTTCGCAATCCGCGCCGCTCAAAGATGTGCCCTTTGCATCGGGGCGCGGCACGTTGGTCTTTGCCAATCCCCCTACCCCATCCAGCGGCGGAATGCGGCTGAATACACCCATTAGCTTTGGCGCAGCAACCCCAGTTCCAGCGGCAGCACAAACCGGTCAGCAGGCGGCGACAACCTCAGCAGCATTTCTGGCAGGGGTCATCATCGCAGCAGTAATCATCATCGGCGCAGCAGTTTTTTTCTTGCGTGAACAACTGGGCTCGAACCCATCATCGCCCACTGATGATTACGTCACTTCGATGACGGGAAGCTCACCAATGGTCATCCCAGCGCGGGAAGCATTCTTCACCAGCACTTTTGATGTGGGCGACGAAACAAACGGCTATTGGATACAGGGTGAAGGAGGCGGATTCACGCAGCGCATTACGCCGGAAGGCTCATATGAGATCACGCTCGTGCGTCCACAAACGGCGGAAGCGATAACCCTGATGGCAGACCGCCCATATGCCAACGTCGGCATTGAAATTGTCGGCACATTGGACGAATCAAGCGCACCCGCCAGTGCATTTGGAATCGTGTTCCGCTACCAAGACGCGGACAACTATCATGTGTTTGGTGTTGATGGGCTTGGGCGCTACAGCATTTGGATTCGCCAAGATGGAGAATGGCGCGAACTGCGTGAAACAGGTGAAAACTGGACACGCGCCGACTTTATTCAGCCGAGCGGCGGTGTGAATCGTCTGACGCTGGAGATTTTCGTCGATACACTCACAGGCTACGTGAACAGCCAACGCCTGTTCAGTTTCTCTGATTCGACGCTTCCAGACGGGCAAATTGGCATCTACTTCGCCACCGATGACGGCGGAGCGATCGCCCGCATCGATGAATACAGTGTTTATCCGAGCGTACGCTCGATGACTGGAGATTGATCAAGGCACGGGATGAACCCCATGCCTTGGGTACGCATCTACATGCGCGCTTGAAGTACAGCGATGTACAGCGGGATTAAGCACGCGACCGCGAAGAACGCCAGTATCGCCAGCGCAATCGTCACAAAATCGAGGCTTCCGCCCATCGTTGATGCGCGCGGCGGCACGTACGGGCGTGAATACTGCTGTGAACTTCCCGGAGGGGGTACGTTCGGATTGTAGTATGGCGTTTGCTGTTGAGGCGGATATCCCGGTTGCTGAGGCGGATACCCCATCGGGCGCTGATTAGGCATGGTCGTCCCCGGCGCATGCGGCGCAAGGTCAACGCGCTGCGTCGTAGGCATCGGATCAACGCCGACGAGCGGCTGCTGCGGGCGTGGGGTATATCCTGACGGCGGCGGGTACTGCGGCTGCGTTGTCGGCATCACTGGTGGTTGATTCGGGACAGTCGGCATGGACGGCGGACGCGCGGCAGGTAAGTTCGTGATCGTCTGCGCGCTGCCCCGCTCCTGCAATCCGGTTAGAATATGTCCCAACTGATCCGCCATCCGGTAGCGCTGAGTCGGTTCTTTGCTCATCGTCTTGTAGACGATATTAGCAAGGCTCGGCGGTACGTTCGGATTAAATTCCGTTACCATCGGCACGCGGTCGCGCAGATGCGCCATTGCCAGTTCCTGCTGATTTGCACCCGAAAATGGCAATCGTCCGGTCAGCATCTCGAACAACACGATACCAATTGAGTACACGTCCGACGCAGGCGTGGGTTTCTCACCGCGCGCCTGTTCCGGCGCGAAATAGTGCGGGCTGCCCCACACGACCGACTGCTTCTCGCCCGGTGTGCCTTCGTTGAACGCCTGAGCGATACCGAAGTCTGTGACTTTTACCACATCATCGCGGGTAACGAGGATATTCTGCGGTTTTACGTCGGCGTGAACCAAGCCTGCGCGGTGCGCGAACCCGATCCCCCGGCAAATCTGAGCGGCGACGTTGAGCACCCGATCCGGGGTCATCGCGCCGCTTGCTTTGATGATCTTTTTGAGATCTTGTCCCTCGATGAATTCCATCACGATGTAGTACATCTGGTCATCGCTGCCGACATCGTACACCGTGACGATATTGGGATGGTTCAAGTTTGCCACGCTGCGCGCCTCATTTTTGAAGCGTGCGAGAAACGCCGGATCACTCGTCAGGCTGGGGCGAAGCACTTTCACCGCGACCGTGCGCCGCAGTTCCTGATCGAACGCCTTATAGATGACCGCCATTCCCCCCGCGCCCTGCTGCGCGTCCAAGCGGTAACGGTTATTCAGGATGACTTCATTCGCCATACGGGTGTCCTGTTACGGTCTGGTTAACGGATCAAACAGATGCTGGTATTCTAACAAAGCTGAGCGATCGGTCATACTGGCAATATAATCCGCGATCACGCGGTGCACGCCGCGCCGATCAATGTCCTGCTGCTGCTCTCGTGGAAGCTGGCGGGGATCCGCGAGCAGCGTACCGAATATTTGTTCAACAAACCTTTCTGCGCGCTTTTTCATGCGCACGACGCGGAAACTATAGTACATATTCTCGTACAAAAACGCTTTTAGCGCCCGGTTCATACGTGCTACAGACTCGCTGTAGCCAACAATGTTCTCCGGCTGGCGTTGAATGTCCTCGCTCGACTGCGGGTTGAGCACTTCAAGGCGCACGGCAGTCGTTTGAAGCACATCATCAACCAGTAAGCCAACCAGTTCACGAATCAACACATGCCGTGTGACTTCATCGACGATTTCGCCACGCCAATTCAAACGCTCACACAGCGTTCGCCAAATCTCAAGTTCGTCCAGATCACGCGGAACGAGCAGCCCCGCCTGCAATCCATCATCGAGATCATGCGCGTTGTACGCCAGTTCGTCGACAAAATTGGCGATCTGCGCCTCCATACTCCCGCGCAGCGTCGGATCAAGTCCGGCAGCGTGGCTGAGATCATAATTCGTCTCGTGCTTTGCAAGTCCCGCGAGGGTCTCAAACGAAAGATTTAAGCCGGGAAACGCCGGATAGCGCCGCTCCAGTTCCGTCACAACACGGTAACTCTGATAGTTGTGATTAAATCCGCCATGTTCCTTCATCAAGGCATTAAGGGTATCTTCGCCCGCGTGACCAAAGGGCGGATGACCGAGATCGTGCGCCAAACAGATCGCCTCGACCAACTCCTCGTTGACGCGGAGCGCGCGTGCTATCGTTCGTCCTAGCTGCGAGACTTCCAGCGTATGCGTCAAGCGCGTGCGGTAGTAATCCCCTTCGTCGTTGACGAATACCTGCGTCTTGTATTCCAAGCGGCGGAATGCCGCCGAATGAATAATCCGATCACGGTCACGTTGAAATGCAGTGCGGTAGCGCGGCTCTTCCTGCGGATATTGACGTCCCCTACTCTCGCGGCTGCACAGCGCATAAGGCGCTAAACGCGCTTGCTCCTGTAGCTCTAACTGCTCACGGTCGAGATACATCGTCATCCAATCCTTACGTTCAGATTATGTCATTGTAAACCGTTTTGCCAGCGATGGGTTGTGTTATAATCGCCGCGTGTCTGCCGCAGAGTTAAAAAGGACATTCAACAAGATGATGGACATCAATCAAGCGGCGCGCTTAATCGAATGGCTTGACGAAGAACGCCGCCGCGACAAGGCGACGATTGCCACACTTCAAGAACGTCTTGCACAGCAGCAGGAAGCGATGGAGATGCTCACCCGCCGGATCACCGGAATGGAAAGTGAGCAGACCACCCTTCGCGGGCAGCTTGCTGGCAGTGCTCGTGAGAATGAAATGGCGGATCAACTGCGCAAAGAGATGCAGCAGTTGGTGGAAAGCCTTGAAACCAAGCGCCTCACCGCCGAACGTGAGCTTGAGCGGCGGAATGAACTCGCCCGTGAAGCGATCACGCGCCCGGTGCGTGAACTCACGGACAAGCTGAGCAGGCTTGAGCGCCAAACCACCGAGCTTCCGGCGATCAGCACCGAAAAAGACCGGATAGCGACGACGGTCGCGCTCTTGCAGCAGCGTGTCGATGAGCTTTTCAAGCGTATGGAAGACCCGGATCGCCGTTTGGCATTCCTTGAAGAACAGCGCCGCTCAGATTCGCGCCGTGTCGGTGAACTTGAATCCGAACTCCCCGAACTCCGCAAGGCGCTTGAGAGTATCAAGCCGAAGCTGTCCTTGATCGAAGACCTCTCGCTTCGTAATGAGCGCAAAATCACCGAAGTCCAAAATGGTGAGCGCGAGCGCCGCGAAGGGGTTCAGCAGTTCATCGATCAGCAAACCCTGATCATGCAGAACCGTGATCGTCAAGTGGACGATCTCATTAAGCAGTTTGGCGAACAAGACAGCGCGATGCAGCGCAACATGGAACGCTTTGAAACGTGGGCGGAAGCATACCGCGAAATGAAGCGCATCATCGAGGACTTCCAGCGCATCGGTGATCGCTTGGAACGACGCATCAACGAAGTCGCGGAATCGCAGCGCTTGAGCGAAGAACGCTTCCGCACCGAGTGGAATGATTGGCGCGGTGAAGATCAGAAGCGTTGGAAGCAGTTCAATCTCTCCAACGACGAAGTATGGCGGCTTCACGACAAGGAATTTGAGCGCTACGCGAAACAGCTTGCCGACATACAGGCGAGTTTCACACCGCTTCAAGACGCGATCAACCGGCTGTGGAGACTCGAACGTGAACGTGCTGAGATGTACCGTGACCGCTATCAGAAGCTCATCGCAGACCATGACAGCGGCGGACCACTCCCAACCCTTCCGGGAAATGGCGGAACAAACAACGGCACACCTTGAGTGAAAATGACCACTTCTCACGCAATCCCCCGCCTACCGAATCGCGTGATCGGTACGGCGGGTCATGTTGATCATGGTAAATCCACCCTCGTCAAGGCATTAACCGGAATTGACCCGGATCGGCTTGCTGAAGAAAAAGCCCGCGAGATGACGATTGATCTTGGTTTCGCGTGGTTTTCGCTTCCCAACGGGCAAACCGTTGGCGTGGTGGATGTCCCCGGTCATCGAGATTTCATCGAAAACATGCTCGCCGGAATCGGCGGAATCGACGCGGTATTGTTCGTGATTGCTGCCGACGAAGGCGTAATGCCGCAAACACGCGAACACCTTGCCATTATCGACCTGCTCGGCATCGAAAACGGTCTGATCGTCCTCACGAAAATCGACACGCTCGGCGGTGACGTAGAACTCTTCAGCTTGCTAGAGGATGACATCCGGCAAACCGTTGCACCAACCTCGCTTGCCCATGTTCCGCTTGTTCCAGTCTCGGCGCTGACCGGCGAAGGCATGTCCGATCTGCTCAATGATATCGCGGCGATGCTGCACGACCTCCCCCCGCGAACTAGCGGAACGATGCCGAGACTGCCGATTGACCGCGTTTTCACCATGAGCGGATTTGGGACGGTGGTCACAGGCACGCTAATCGGCGGCGCGTTCAAGCAAGGAGACGAAGTTGAGCAGCAGCCCGGCGGACAGCGTGGACGCATACGCGGCTTGCAGTCGTATCGTCAAATGGTCGATACCGCGCTTCCCGGAAGCCGCACCGCGATTAATGTCAGTGGAATTGAAAAGAGTGACCTCCAGCGAGGGTGTGTTTTGAGTCGTCCGGGCGCAATCACCGCATCCACCTTGATCGATGTGCGCTTTCGCCATCTGGCGGATGCATCACGTCCGCTCAAACACAATGCCGAGGTCAAGTTGTTCGTCGGCACAGCCGAAACGACTGGGCGCATTCGGCTACTTACCCATGAAGACCTTCCCGCCGGGGAAGAGGCATGGATTCAATTGAAGTTGGATACGCCGGTTGCAACCGTCGAAGGGGATCGATTTATTGTGCGCTACCCTTCCCCCGGTGAAACGATTGGCGGGGGTGTGATTGTTGATCCACATCCCGACGACAAGTGGAAACGCTTTCAAGATGATGTGATAGAACGCCTCAGACTGCGCGCACTAGGAACGCCCACCCAACGGGTCGGGCAAGCGGCAGATGCGCCGGAGCCACTCAAACGTGCATCACTGAAGCAGCGAACCGATTTTGACGATTCGACCTTCGATGAGGCGGTTTCAGCGGCGCTGGCAGAGAATCTGCTCATCGAATTCAGCGATGGGACATTCTTAGCCTATTCGCGCTGGGAGGCACTCGTCCGCGCACTACACAGCACGCTTGAGCAGTTTCACCACACGAATCCCCTCAGAAGTGGAATACCGCGCGAGGAACTCCGCAGCCGCTTGGGGATCAAGAATAACTCGCTGAATGTTTTGCTGGAGACGGTGAGTGATATTCTTTACGATAGGCGATTGGTACGCCGCGCCGATCATGCAATTCGATTCTCTCCCGCAGAACAAAGCGCGATTGATCGCCTCGTTGCACAGATGCACGCCGCGCCGTTTTCGCCTCCGTCATGGGGGGACGCTGCTGCGCTCGTCGGTGAGGATGTCCTCCACGCTTTAATCGAACTTGGCGACATCGTGCAGGTGAGTCAGGATGTCATCTTTTCACGCGGCATTTTTGACGAGATGGTGTCCGGCATTGATGCTCTACTCGACGAATTCGGGAGTGTGAGCGCTAGTCAGGTACGGGATCGGTTCGGCACGTCGCGCAAATACGCAATCGCATTTCTTGAATATTTGGATGCACAGGGCATCACGCGGCGCGAAGGTGATGCGCGGGTGCGCGGCGCACATACTCCGGGTAAAGCCTAAAGGAGCGCTCCGATCTCCTCCGGCAGTTCTCCGACGTTGATCCGCACCATATTCGCGCCCAAGCTGACCAACTTTTCTTCGACGCGCTCATACCCTTTGTCGATCTGGTGAATATTGGCGATGCGCGTCTCACCTTTCGCGGCAAGCGCCGCAAGCAGGAGTGCCATCCCCGCGCGAATATCCGGGCTGGTGATGTTCGCCATGCCGCGAAGTGCAGCCGGTCCTTGCACAAGTACCCGGTGCGGATCGCATAGCGTAATCCGCGCGCCCATGCGCACCAGCTTATCGGTGAAGAAGAAGCGACTTTCGTACATCCAATCGTGAAAGAGCGCCGTTCCCACGCTCTGTGTGGCGATCACGAGTGCGATACTCATCAAGTCAGCGGGGAAAGCGGGCCAAGGCTGCGCGCGAATCACCGGAATACGATTCCCCAAGTCAGGAACAATCGTCATAGGCTGCGCAGATGACACGAAAATATCTTGTCCTCGCACTTCCCAGCGAACACCCAAGCGTTCGTACACCAGCGCGATAATATCAAGGTGCTGCGGATCAGCTTCTTGGATCAGCACATCTCCGCCGGTCATCACGGCTGCGCCGATGTAGCTGCCGACTTCCATGAAATCCGCACCAATGCGCGCTTCGCCGCCGTGCAATCGATCTACGCCCGTAATCGTCAGTCGATTCGACCCGATCCCGTCAATCTGCGCCCCCAAGCTGACCAGCATGTTGCATAAGTCTTGTACATGCGGCTCACTGGCGGCATTGCGCAGAATCGTCGTACCTTTCGCCAGCACCGCCGCCATGATCGCGTTTTCGGTCGCCATCACGCTGGCTTCGATGAAAAGAATATCCGCGCCGCACAGCTTGTCCGCTTGCATCGTGAAGGCGGAACCTTCATAGCTCACGTTTGCGCCGAGCTTCCGCAGCGCGTGAATGTGCATATCCAACCGCCGCTCGCCAATCGCGTCGCCGCCGGGGACAGGGAGATAGACTCTTCCCATGCGACCAAGCATCGGACCTGCCATCACGAAGCTGGCGCGTAGTTTTCCGGCAAGCTGGGCGTCAATCGCGGTTGAGGTCATGTTCTTCGCGTGGACGCGCAGCGTTGACGAATCCTGCCATGTGATTTCGACGCCGAGCTTGCGCATGATCTCAACAAGCGTGCGAACGTCGCCAATATCTGGCATATTCCTCAGAATGACAGGTTCATCCGTCAGCATGCACGCGGGCAGCATCTTGAGCGCCGCGTTTTTATTTCCACTCGCTTTGATCGTTCCAGAAAGGCGATGTCCGCCTTCAATCACAAACTGCTGCATGCCCTACCCCATCGTGTGCATTCTGCTGGTATCAGCGATTGTAGCGTCTGCCAGAATGTTGACAATAGACCCCGCCCGCCGCTATACTGCCGCAATCCTAACCCGAAGCAGGTGTTGAGCATGTACGGCTTTCGTCACCAGCATCATCATCCCCATTTGAACAGACCCACAGCGGGGTTGGTGCTGATACGCGCCTGATCGGTTTTAGCTTGTTTGGTTCGGTCAAATCCCTGCAACAGTGCGGGGATTTTTTGTTTGGAGGACTCATCCCATGCTCGCCGTCATCGATTATGGGGCAGGCAATCTGCGTAGCGTCATCCACGCGCTTGATCATCTCGGCGTGGAAAGCATGCGGATTGTGCGTACCCCACATGAACTCAAAGGCGCAGAAAAAATCATCCTACCCGGTGTGGGCGCGTTTGGGGCAGGCATGATCAAGCTTAGAGAGCAAAATCTCATCCAGCCGATTCGTGAAGCCGTGCTCGCCGGAACTCCGTATCTCGGCATCTGCTTAGGGATGCAGTTCTTGTTCGAGTCGAGTGATGAAATGGGCATCCACGAAGGGTTGGGACTACTGCCGGGTCATGTCACCCGGTTTCCGCCGATGACTGATCTCAAAGTCCCGCATATGGGTTGGAATAATGTGCAGGTGCGACGCGATACCGCATTCACGCGCGGCTTGACGAATGCCAGCTACGCCTACTTCGTCCACAGCTATTACTGCCGTCCGGCTGACCAGACGGATGTGGCGCTCAGCACAACCTACGGGATCGACTTCGCGGCGGGCGTCGAGCATGGAAATATCTACGGCGTGCAGTTCCACCCGGAGAAGAGCCAGCAAACCGGATTACAGGTACTCACCAACTTCTTGGAGCTTGCCCCATGATTGTCTATCCGGCAATTGATGTGCGCGGCGGAAAAGTCGTCCGACTGCGCGAAGGCGATCCATCACGGCAGACCATTTTCAGCGACGATCCGCTGGCAACCGCACAGCGCTGGATTGACGAGGGAGCGCAGTGGATTCATATTGTGAATCTGGATGGCGCATTCGCCGCTGCAAATGATAATCTCCGCGTGCTGGAATCAGTCGCTAAACAAGCGGTGCGGGTGCAGTTCGGCGGCGGGCTGCGCTCCCTTGAAGACATGCAGCGCGCGGTTGACGTGGGCGCGTCACGAATTGTCTTGGGAACGGTCGCCGTCCAGCAGCCTGAACTGGTCACAACCGCGTTGAATGCTTACGGCGCAGAGCGGATTTGCGTGGGACTGGATGCGCGCGCGGGCAAAGTGACGACTCATGGTTGGAGTCAGATCAGCGAGATCACGCCTGTCGAACTTGGAGATTTGATGAAAGCACTCGGCGTGATCCACGCGTTGTTTACCGACGTCAGCCGTGATGGGGCGCTAGAGGGTTCAGCGGTCGATGCGACAATCCAGTTAGGTCAAGCCACAGGCTTGCAGGTGATCGCGTCCGGCGGGATTACCTCCGCTGAAGAAATTCGGCAGTTGGCAGCAAGTGGCGCGGTCGCGGGTGCAGTGATCGGGATGGCGCTTTATCAGGGAAAGATCAGCTTATCGGACGCATTAGCCGCAGCGGGAGCAACCTAGACCATGCTGGCAAAAAGAATCATCCCCTGTTTGGATGTGCTGAACGGGCGTGTTGTCAAGGGCATCAACTTCGTGAATCTGCGCGATGCAGGTGATCCGGTCGAACAAGCGGCAGTTTATGACCGTGAAGGCGCGGATGAACTCGTGTTTTTGGACATCACAGCATCGCACGAAAATCGCAAGACGATGCTCGACATGGTGCGCCGCGTTGCCGATACGCTGTTTATCCCGTTCTGCGTCGGCGGCGGCATCCGCTCGGTAGACGACATGCGCGAGACTCTGCTCGCTGGCGCGGACAAAGTTTCGATCAACAGCGCAGCGGTAAAGACCCCGGACTTGATCAATCAAGGTGCTTGGGCATTCGGGAGTCAGTGCATTGTCGTGGCGATCGATCCGCGCCGCGTGGATGGCAAGTGGATCGTGCATGTGAACGGCGGGCGCATTCCTACCGCATTAGAGGCAGTCGCGTGGGCAAAAGAAGTTGAGCAGCGGGGCGCGGGCGAAATTTTGCTCACGAGCATGGATCGGGACGGCACGAAAGCAGGGTATGATCTCGAACTCACCGCCGCAATCGCGGAAAGCGTCTCCATTCCGGTCATTGCCAGCGGCGGCGCGGGGAAAATGGAAGATTTCCGGGATGCGCTGAAAATCGGCGGTGCGGATGCGGCGCTCGCCGCGACATTGTTCCACTACAACGAAATTCGCATCGGAGACTTGAAAGCGTATCTAGCCGATCAAGCAGTCCCCGTTCGGCTGACAGGGTGGCAGCGCGCATGATTCCACTCGAAACCGTAGGCGAAAGCGCGATTCATTGGGATGAGCGCGGACTTGTTCCGGCAGTCGTGCAGGATGCTGTTACGCAGCAAGTCCTTATGCTCGCGTATATGAGTCGGGAATCGCTGGCACAAACACGCGCCATCGGTGAAACCGTCTTTTGGAGCCGCAGCCGTCAAGCATTGTGGCACAAAGGTGAAACTTCGGGCAATGTGCAGAAAGTGAAGCGCATCTACGTGGACTGCGACGGTGACACCTTGCTCATAATGGTTAATCCGGCAGGTCCAGCGTGCCACACCGGAGCAATCAGCTGCTTTTATCGTGAATTGGAGGAATCGTGATGGGCGCAATGCTCGCTGAACTGGAAGCCATCATCGCGGATCGCAAAGCGAACCCGCGCGAGGACAGCTATACCAACAAATTGTTCAGCAAAGGTGTCAACAAGATCGCCCAAAAAGTCGGTGAGGAAGCGACTGAGGTAATCGTTGCGGCACTCGGTCAGGGGCATAACGAACAAGTTGCCGAGCTTGCTGATCTGTTCTATCACACGCTGGTGTTGATGGCACAACTGAATATTCCGCTGGAAGAAGTAGAAGCGGAACTACGGCGCCGTCATCAGCCGCGTTAGTACAAGGCTATCTGTGAGGGCATCGTTTGTGCGACGATGCCCTATGCAGCCTACGGAGCCGGAACGGTCGCTGCCGCTTCGATCAACGCGTCTTCGGGAACGATTGCGACGACATTCGACCACAGCCAGCCCAGTTGACCATCACCCAGATCGACCAAGTACCACACAGTCGTCCCTGAGCCTGACTGAGCGATCACCGGGAATTCCTGATTCACCGTAACAGCCAACACTGGATCAAAGCTCGTGCCGGGACCGGAACGAGCGGAGGTCTGCGGGAAGGAAACACGCGCGATTGGCACGCCCGATGCAGCAGGTTCTTCGCCGTCGATTTCAGATGTCGCGGCTTCGGTCACGACGGCATCAACAGCCTCGGAGACAGGTGTTTCTTCTGGCGTGGATTCAGATGGGACACTTGTGGGCGCGTCTGTTGGGTCGGCTTGTTCGGTGGGTGTTGATCCGCCGCAGGCAGTCAACATAACCACCATGACAATTGTCACAATCACGAGCAGTCGAATACGCATAACCATCTCTTCCCCTCTGGTGAGTTCAATGATCGTTGATTATGATTGACCTGTATGAGAATCTGATGACAGATACTCACCAATTTGAAAGGTTTTTCATTGTCTAGTTCGCAACGTTACACGACGGAAACATCAATCCGTGTCCGCTATGCCGAAACTGATGCGATGGGCGTTGTACATCACTCAAACTACATTGTGTGGTTTGAAGCGGGGCGCAGTGACTATGCACGGGAACGCGGGAAACCTTATGGGGAAATTGAGAAGGAAGGCTATTTCCTGCTCGTTGCAGAGGTTCACGCTCGTTACATTAAGCCAGCACTCTATGATCAACTCATCGTGATTCGAACATGGGTTGAGGAGATAAAAAGTCGCCAAATTACGTTCGGCTATGAAGTATGCAATCAGGCGACCGGAGAAATCCTCGTGACAGCAACGACCAAGCATGTATGTATTGAAAAACAGGGGAAAGTCGTTCCAATTCCCGCCTCGTGGAGGGCATGGGCATAAGCGAGACAGCTTTTGACAGGGAGGAGAGCAGACATTAAACTAAATCGTCGTTCGATTAAAGGAGTGTTGTTGCTTTTTTGGGGAGAGATTTAGATGGTCACTTATGCCGATCGACCGTGGTTGAAACACTATGATTCTGGCGTTCCTGCCAGCCTTCAGCCTTATCCTAGCATCCCGCTTTTTCAGTTCCTCCGCGAAGCTGCACAAAAATACCCATCTAACGTCGCGCTCGTCACCCAGACGCACGTACCGGTAGCGGGTCGCATCGCCAAATCGCTGACCTACGCCGAAGTTGATGCCGCCTCGGACGCACTTGCCGTTGGTCTGATCAAAATGGGGCTGAAGAAAGGGGATCGGGTTGCGCTGGTCATGCCCAATACCGCCTCGTTCATCATCTCCTACTATGGGATACTCAAAGCAGGCGGCGTGGTCGCGGCAACGAATCCGACCTACCCCGCCGAAAAGATGCAGTTCCAGATCAACGACAGTGGTGCGAAATTCGTGATCACGCTGACGTTGTTCTACAACATGCTGAAGGAAATTCAGCCGCGTACACACGTCAAGTCACTGATCGTCACCAACGTGAAGGAATACCTCCCCGGGTTCGCAGCACTTCTCTTTGCCATCGCCAAAGAAAAGAAAACCGGGCACGCCCTACCAGCACTCCAGCCGGGCGATGTATGGCTGAAGGACGTTTTGAGTGAGAATGCTGGCAAGAAGCCAGACGTCAGCGTGACAGGTGATGACCTCGCAATCTTCCAGTACACGGGGGGGACAACAGGAGTCTCCAAAGCGGCAGCATCACAGCACAAGGCAGTTGTCGCAAATATCATCCAATCGAAAGCGATTCTGCTCAACGGAAGCGATTCGTCCGGTGGCTCAAACGAAATTTTTCTCGGCGCGATCCCGTTCTTCCATGTCTACGGTTTGGTGACGGTCGTCGGCTTTGCGATGAGTTTGGGGGCGCGGATCATTTTGGTGCCAAACGCCCGCGATATCGACGATGTGGTGGATACCATCGTCACCTTCAAGCCAACGCTGTTTATGGGCGTTCCTGCGCTCTACAATGGCATCAATAATCACCCGCGCGTCAAGTCCGGCGAAGCGAGCCTAAAATCTATTCGTGTTTGCATGAGCGGTTCAGCGCCGCTTCCAGCCGTCACCAAACGCACGTTTGAGCAGTTGAGCGGCGGTAAGCTGTTAGAAGGCTACGGCATGAGCGAGACGCCAACCGCGACCCACGCCAACCCCGTAAACGGTGAAAACCGTACAGGCTCGATTGGTCTCCCCTTCCCCGACCTCGACTGCAAGGTCGTGAGCCTCGAAGATGGCGTCACCGAAATGCCCGTCGGTGAGGTCGGAGAGCTGCTTATGTCCGGTCCGCAGATGATGACGGGGTATCACAACCAACCTGAAGAAACCGCGAAAGTCCTGCGCGACCATCCCGACGGAAAGCGATGGCTGCATACGGGTGACATCGCCAAAATGGACGAGGACGGCTACTTCTACATTGTTGATCGCAAGAAAGACATGGTCTTGATCGGCGGATTCAATGTGTACCCTGTGCAAGTTGATAAGGTGCTGGCGGAACACCCTTCTGTCCTCGAATGCGCCGTTGCGGGCGTGCCGCACGAGGAAAAACAAGGTCAGGAAATGTTGAAAGGTTGGATCGTCCTCCGCCCCAACTGCACCGCAACATCGGATGAACTCATCGCCCACTGCCTCAAATACTTGAGCCGCTATGAAGTTCCAACGCGCTTTACGTTTGTTGAAGCGCTGCCAAAATCAGTCGTCGGCAAGACCCTGCGGCGTGAGCTAATCGAAATGGAATTGAAAGAACGCGCACAGAAGAAGGCAGGATTACCCGTCAGCTCTTAACGGCGGTGACGATCTCAGGAGGAGTAGAAACTACTCCTCCTGAGATCTGATCTCTTCCGGCAGGTAAAAACCCCGGTAAAACGCCCGCGCCGGTGCGCGGTTGAGATACCACAACACATACAGCGGCAGCAGCAGATTTCCGTTCAGGCGCAAGAGGTGAAGCAGGGTTCGGACGGGTCCCGCCGAATCTAGTCCCGTTTGTGGATCGGGGGGTGTGAAGATCGCCGTCACTGAGTCCCAAGCGTAAAACCCTGTAAGGACAATTACGCTGATGATGAGCAGCACACGTATAGAACTTGGGCGTCCGCGCCATGCGAAATACGCCACAACGAGAAAGACCGCGCCTAACACCGCTTGAGCGATCAGGAACTCATTCGATACCCCTCCGAAACTCGCACCAACCGCGATGGGCGCATCCGCGCCATCAAGCCCACTCGTGCGGGATTGCAGGAGCACAATAGCGCCAACCTGCAAGAACGGTATAACCGTAAACAACAACACACTCAACAGAATGGCGATTGTGATGCCAAATGTCCGAGGGGGTATTTGCGAACTCGTTCTTTTGTCATACATTACGATTGTGTCCGTTGTGTTGTAAGTGGAAGAATAGTACACTCAGGGAGAAGATTAAGGAATTCGTTAGTATGCGGTATCGAGCCTTAATTCTATGGAGCGTTCAGGACGATGAAACTGCACCGTGCCATCGCGGAAGCCTACCAGACTCTCACCGATCAGGCTCAGCATACGCGCCTGATTTTGCTGCATCCACAAAGCAGATACCGCACCGCTCTCATTGCGCACTTGCTCAATGATCCGCTTTACCGCGCATATTATCACGCTTCCGGTCCTGATGATATCAACTTGGATGCTTTCATCGCCGGAATTCTCCACAGCGTGAGCGCGCAGCACCCGACATTTGGGCGGCATACGCGGCGGATGCTCCCCGGCGCGGGCAAGGATATGGCATCCCTGCTGAACGCCTTCACGCGTGATCTGCACGAACTGACAACCGACTATTTCTATTTGGTACTTGATGAATACGACCGCACCGATACCGCTGACGATATTCAATACTTCATTGAGCGGCTTTCACTGCTTTTGCCGGATCACTGCCGCATCATTATCAACAGCCGAACCTTACCTCGTCTACCTTGGGTAGCGATGATTGCACATGGGCGGGCGCTGGTGCTGCTCGATCACCATGTCGTGCGGCAAGATTTTTATCATACGCGTGGCGGTAAGCAGCATCTCGAAGTGTATGCGCTTGGTCCGGGATTCGTCATCTTCAATGATCAAGCAATTGATACGTGGGAAGGACACCTGCCCCGGCTGCTGTTTTTCTTCGCGCTGGATCGCCCCGTGATCACCCGATCAGAGATTTGCCAAACCTTTTGGCCCGATCTTGATGATGACCAAGCCGTGAATGTGTTCCACGTCACCAAGCGCCGCCTCCATAAGGCGCTGGAGATGGATGTGCTCGTTCACCTCGATGGATGCTATCAAATCAATCCTGAACTTGATGTTCACTACGACGCGATGAACTTCGCCGGGTATCTGATGGAGGGACGGCGCACCGATAACCCCACACCGATGATTTCATGGCAGCACGCGATTGATACCTATCGCGGTCCTTTTTTGCAGGGACATCAGGATACGTGGATCGTCAACCGAAGACGCGACTTTCAAGCGGGCTATCTCGAAGCGCTGATGTCACTTGCGGAGATGCGCATCCGTGAACAGCGGTTGGAACACGCGTTGGGCTTATATCAGCGCGCGCTCAGTGAAGATGGATTACGCCACGATTTGCATCAACATGTGATGACGTTGTACGCGCAGTTGGGGCGGCGCAGCGAAGCGGTCGCGCACTTCAAACGCTTACAAGAACGGGCTGCAAAGGATGGACTGACCCTTTCGCCGTTGATCGAGCAAACCTACCAAGAAATCCTGACTAGCTAAATTGTGCCCCCGACAGGATGTAGAGGAGCGTTTGTATATCGAGCTTGCGTTCAGTTCGACTGAAGCGGCGGTTCGCTGGCTTGCAGAGCGCGCAAGCGCACCCACTCCCCCGCTTGCCCCAAACAGCAGGGCTGAACGCGATGATACCATCCGGCGACGGTATCAAAACGGTGAGCGGATCGCCGTCATTGCCCGCGATTACGGGCTGACATGGACGCGCATTCAGCAGATTGTGAAAGCAGCAGCCCCGGCATGACCGGGGCGTTTTTATTGTTCATATTTCGCTTCGGCAGCCATCAATGCTTCTTCAGGCGGCAGATTAGCAACCGTGCGCAGTAGTGACCTCTCGCGCTTCTCAGCGGCTTCGCGCCGCCCGATCTCCCTTTGCCATTGCCAGTACATAATCGCTGCAACGACTCCGCCAACGCCCAACTGTAGTATCTGTTGAATCGCCGCGTCTACTGGCGTTGAAACATTCGTTTGCATCGAAAGCGCCAGTAGTAGCGGCGGAACAGCCGCAATCAATGGTGAGATGTTCATAGATCATATCCTCTCTTATGGCTCTAAACAGTCGGTCCCCGTCGTAAACGGATCAACACCAGCACCCTCGATGCGCGCTGCTGTGATGCGTGCGCTGGACGAAGGCGCGGTATCAACCTCAAGTGATACGCTACCGCTTGCAAATGCGCCGCCCGTGCCGCTCATCACCCATGACCCCGCGCCTACTGTGCCTTGCGCCCAGATTGACCCGGTTGTCTCGTTTCTGATTGTCCAGTATGTGGACGATGATACAGTTAGTGTCATCTCAACACGCGTGATAAGCCGGGGTGAAAAGTCGATCTTTGCTTTGACCTTTTCGCGCTGTCCGGATATGCCGCCCGTCGCTGCAAAACCCACGCCGGAAATCCACACGCCTTTATCTGGGTTGACATACGGCACACGCGTCCAGCCGTCTTGCGATGGCAGGAGATCAAAATCGCGGCAGAATGGCAAACACCCACAATCGTCCTCGCCGGGGGCATCAATAGCGAGAGATGATGCTAGCCCTGCCTCACCTACCGCTTGCAGCAGATACCAAACACCTAACCATGCAACATCAGTCCCACTCTCTGTGAACACTTCCGACAAGATCGCGTTGAAACTATCAGCGGGAATTGCCAGCGTTCCATCACTCGCTAAATGACCGCTGATGATACATCTCAGCCTTTTTTCAATGTCCGTCGTGAAACGCCCTATCAGCCCGGATGTGAGCGCGCCCAGAATTAGCACCGCGATAGGTACGAGCAAACCCGCTGTCACGCTGACCCCGATCAGCATCGTAATCCCGGTCGTCATCATGCCAGCAGCCGCGGTTGCATTCACGGCTGCGAAAAAATCCGCTTGGAAGATCGCGTCATAGAGCGCGCGCAAAGCAGCAGCGGCGTTCCACGCCGCCACACATTCACCGCCGCTCACGGGTTGGTTGACCGGGTAATTGCGCGGGTCATACTCCGTGTTTTCTTCCAGAGCCTCCCACAATCCGGTGTCAGGGTTGAACCAAAGCACATCCCCGCCGGGCGTGCGAGCTAATCGCGGCGGGCATAACTGAAGGTTTGCCCATTCCACCCATTCGACCCCATCTTCGGTCTTTTCGAGTTTGCACGGATATTGACCATTCTGCCGCACGTCAAACGGTGACAATTCTCCGCCTCCACACAACTGGATTTCGATGTCTAACAGCAGTTCACGCCAATAAGCCGCCGCCTGTGATGCGCGGGTATCGCCCTGCTCGTAGGACTTTTCCCAGTTCCACCATTCGGTGAGCGATTTCAGCGCGCCGAACAGCGCCGCTCGATATTCGCGAACATCAGGGACGGGGATTGTCAAGCACAGCAGGTCATGCCCGGTAAGCTGCTCCGGGAGCAGCCACCCGGCGTTCTTTTGGCGTTTACTGGTCATCAGCGCGCCCACACCGCATATTTGAGCGAGATGAACGGCGGCATTATGTCCACAGGCTGCCCCCCACCTGCTGAATTGACGACCACCGTCTCGAATGATGTGTATTCGAACAACGGATTGCGACTGGCGCCAATATCGGGGGCTGCTGGCGCGATCTCCAAATCGAGGTTAGGTATCGGGCTGGCGTATTCGTGCGCGTGCGGCTGCGTCGTGTGGGTATGAGCAGGCATTTGATCCGTCGTCAAGATCACACGCTCCGAGCCGCCAGTGTCACCGACCGCACGTGAAGTCAATCCGACTCCATCACCCGCGCCGATCACCGTAGTACCACGCAAATCCGGGACGCGAAACGTCAGCGCATCAACGATGAACGCCGGGTCAAGCGCGGCTGCCAACTGCGGGTAATCCGCAATCTGATACACGCTGCCGTCGCACGGAAGCGAACAGCGCGGCGGGGCTGCCGTGATGTACGAAAAGATGATTCCGATCATGCAGTATTCATCCTCTATACTGAGCCACATTTCACCCGCAAGCCACGCGCATTCCTCAGCCGTTAGCGTCCCGTCGGCACTTTCCCAAACATCTGGGAAGGTCAACCGGGAAAGAAGCTCATTCACAGCGCTGAGGAACTGCGGATCGTCGGGAATGCGAACGCGCCTACAGACGTAGCCCATAGGCGCGCATTGGGGCGCTAAATAGCGCCCTTCCAAGTTGAGCTTGATGTCGGGTAGTGGGTGTTCGCCCCACGCCTTAGGTGTTGCGCCCGACATGCTTCACCGACAAAACACGGATGTAATCCGGGTCACTGACGGGGACAGGCACGGCGTCCCGGTTGTACGGGGACTTGACGTTCGCTTCGAGCGCCTGAACAAACGCCAGCCCCACACCCTGCGAGATGTCCATGTAATCCGTCCCGGAGAGCAGCAGCGCGCGATTCGCGGTCGGGATTTCGAAGGTGTAGGTCTTGAGGTACGCCGGGTTCGGGATTGTCATGAGCAAATCCATCCAGCGCTTGACGTCCTGATAGGTGACGAGCCACTTGGACTCACGCTGCGCGTCCTTGTCCGTGACAGGGTCGCTGCTCACGGTATCGTCGTTGTACGTGCGGGTGAACCCAACGACGCGGATTTCTCCCAGAATGACGGTAGCGATAGCGTCCCGAATCTCGTCGAGGTCTTGCGTGACGCCCGTGAAGTTGGTGACGGTGATCTCAGGCAGGGTGATCGAGGTGCTCGACCGTTCCTTGCTTTGATCCTCGATGGTGATGTTCATGCTGGTAGGCATATGTCCTCCGAAACTGAAAACTGTGCGATGCGCTTGAATGCGCTGTTCACAGCTTAACGGGAGGATTCCCCCAATTCGACCCAAAGGTTTTAGCTAAATCAGGCTGTCTAGGGGGAGTGGGTGAATCGGCTGCCCCCACCGGGCTTTGACCGACTCAACACTGACGAGGATGATCAGCCCAGATTTCCGGGCGCGCAGCGGGTTCTTCTTCGCGTTCAGGGCGCGACGTACCGTTGTGGGATGCAGCCCCCACAATTCCGCAACTTCGGTAATCGTAGCGAGGGAAAAGAGATCGTCCATACGGACAATTTTAGCACAGGTTTTAACCTACGACGGGGGTTTCCATGATTCCCCACAGGTAGTGGTTTTGATGCTCGTCAGTAAACACTAACGCGGGATGACCACCTTTCCTGACGGTTTTGACCCCTTGCTTTTCAAACGCCAAAAGCAAGCATTTGAGAGGGTTAGCACCTGAAGTAAGGTGTACCCGCGCTAAGAACGCTGTCTGACCTGCGTTGTTGGCAGTAAAAACGATTTCGACCGTTCCTTCGATTGCATCAGGGTCATCGTTTTTGTTGATGGTGTAGCTGCTCATTCATTCATCCCCTGCGATTACCCTGATAGCTTCTACAATCTCTCCACGCCGCCAAGCCGAAAGAGCCATCTTTTCTTTCTCACTCAGCCCGCTATCAATCTGCCCGCTGTTGTCCGTCATTCCCAACAGATAATCAGCACTCACGGAAAAGAATTCTGCAAGGCGCTTGAGGATGTCAGCGCGTGGGTTTGCATCATTATGTTCATAACGCCAAATCTGCGGCTCACTGCTTCCTACAGCATTCGCCAGATCAAGCTGTGACAGTTTCCTCTTTTCCCGGAGCAAGCGAAGTCTGTCCCCGCGCATGACGCTTTCCCTACGTTTTGCCATCGATTTTGATTGCTTTCAGTTTATGCCTTATTGACATCAATACCAGCAATCGCTTAAGATGGGCAAAGCAATCAAAAACGATTGCTTATCTTCTTTTCTCAAGTGAGCAATCGTTTTTGATTGCCGAAAGGAAAGGATATGGCGAAGCGATACAAACTGCGAGAGGTGGAACGGCTCGAAGGTGACTTGCATGAGGTGATTCCGAAGCTGGTCAATCAGGGAGGACAGTCGTTTGCTGCGCTTGTCCTCAAAGTCAGTCAGGCGACGATCTCGACTTGGCTCAAAGACAACGGGTATCGCAAGATCGAACGATGGGAGAAATCCGCGTGACACATCCCCCCGGATCATTGCCAAACAACAAAGAAACGTCCGCCGGTAGAGCTAAGGACTTTACGCAGTCTCAACGTTGCCCAAACTGCAGAGCACCCGGTCAGGGCATTGTATGTGAATGGTGCGACTCGGATGACGACGAAGAAGCGTTCGTCACCACTGATGAAGATGACTTCGATACACGTCCGCTCGGTGTGGAGGCTGCTGATGAGTAAGCGCTCCAGCGCGCCCATGTTTGAGCAGGGAGCACACGTCCGTCTTTCAGAGGACGTGTTCAGTTACCCGTTCATTCAGGGTACGGGCAAGGTCGATTACAACACGCCGATCCTGTACATCTCGAAAGCCGAAATCGGCGTCGTCCTCAAGTGTGAATCGCATGGCTGGACGACGGTTGAGTTTCCATACCGCAAATACCAATGCACATCGCTGTTTCTTGTCGAGGTTCCCAATGCCGTCCAGATCGAATCGTAATCGTCCCTGCCATTGGCGCTTTGCTCTTCGTGGTGATGACAAGCACTCCCCCACCGGGGCAGATCGCCCCGTTTCACGGGAGAAAGTGATCCGTCCTGACTCCCCCATGTGCAACCTCACCCCCCTATACCCTGATAACGTTATCACGTCGGGGCAGGGGGATAGCCCGTACCGGGGCATGCTACCGGGGGATACCATGCCCGTCCGGTTGGGATATTCCGGGGTAACGATTCGTGTGGTCGATTCTGACACAAAAATCACTGACCCGGTCATGCTGGCTTGGCTCAAGCAGCAGCCGCCCGTCGTTTAATTCACCATCGAACAAAGGACACACACTGATGATTAAGGTCATGAGCGTACACATCACAGGGCGCGCCATGAGCGCGGATGAACGCCTGCTTATGCAGTCCACAGGCAAGCTCGACACATGGGTTAAATCGCTGCGTGAACGCATGGACTCTGAGATCGACGAACTGAACACCGCCTTCGAGGGCGGGTACACGGTGGTATCGTCCGAAGTGGTCGAATCGGATCAAGGCAAGGCTTTTTGGCTGATCCTGCGCAAGCCGGATTCGACATCGATGGGACTGATTGATGAGTTGATGAACGCAGCCATTCCGCCGGGCGCGGGCTTCGCACGAAAGGCTGTGTAACCATGACCGACAAAAAGGTGCTCGTGCCACTGCTGACGGTTTCATCCGTTGTGCTGAAAGAGGGCTACGTTGAGTGCGAAATCGATCTTGATTGGGTTACGCTGTACAAGCTGTGCCCTGAACTTGGGGACAAGTCTCGTGCCCTGATTCGGATGGGTATCCCACCTGCACAGCACGTCGTATGCCGCGCATACATCTACGATGCGGAAATGCTCAACAGCGATGATTTCGTCACCCAGGTTGACCGTGACGAGCTACGCCGCATTCTCTCCTACCTTGATCCTGACGGTAGCTACAAGGACTTGTCATGACCGAATTCGTTGCGCTCACCCCGGTCTATAAGGTCTTTGTGGGGGAAGAAACCCAATGGGTGCGGAAGGGGACGATTCACATCAACCCGGCGTACATCGTATCGATCACTTACTCAACTGAGAACGGGCGCGCCCAAGTTACATTGCACGACGGGACAAACTTCACCGTGCCAATCGTGCAGATCGCCGCGCTCGTGGGACTGGAACTAGCATGAACCTATCACCACAAGATCATTGGCTGTTGGCGCGCGTCATCAACGGCTTTGATCTTCCAGAAGCAGCCCCGGAAGGCTCAACGCCCGACGGGAACAAGCTCGCTATGGTCTTGGCACAAATCGGGTACAAAGACCGCGAGATTCTTTTGCGCCGTCAGGTTTCTCCGTCGGTGATGAAAGCGGTTCTAGCAATTGACCCGGATAGCAGTCCGCCGCGACCGGATTTTGAGGGAAGGAAACACCTACTCATGTGCGCTGATGATCTGCACAGCTTACCGCCTGTCACATGGCTGATACAGGGCGAAATCATGGAACGCGGTATGAGCGTCCTATACGGAGAGTCGGGCGTGGGAAAATCGTTCATCTCACTCGATTACGCCATGCGGATCGCCGCGTCCGGTGCGACGGTGGTCTACGCCCCAACCGAAGGCGAAGCGGGTTATCGTAAACGTGTGGAGGCTTGGAAGGCTTTCCACAAAACACCGATGCTCCCCCGGATGTTTTTCTTATTCGGCGGGTTTGCGCTGCACGACACGAAAGAACGTGAAGAAATACTCCCATCGCTGAAGGGACTCACGCCCCGGTTGATTGTCATCGATACCCTTGCGATGGGCATGGTGGGACTCGACGAAAATAGCGCCCGTGACATGGGACTGTTCATGGACTCCTGCCGGAATGTGATGCGCGAACTCGACACCGCGATTTTACTTGTTCATCACACCGGAAAGGCTGGCGTAGCCGAACGCGGATCGTCCGCACTGCGTGGAAACGCGGACACGATGATTCGCCTCTCGAATGCGGATGACCTGATTCTCATGGAGTGTTCCAAGACGAAGGACGAAGCGCCGTTTGACCCTCGATATCTCCGGCTGATTGCGTCGGGTGAAAGCCTAATCCCTTTGCCCGCTGATAAGACGGTTGATCCGCTCGGCGCGCTGACACCGAATCAGCGGCGATTGCTTGATGTGCTGGCACTGGAAGTCAATCGGGATGGGCTTTCACTTCGTGATCTGAGCGATGCGGCGGGATTGTCTCTGGGTACAACACAGCGGACGCTCTCGAATCTGCTCAAAAAGAAGCTGGTCGATAAGCAGCCGTACCGAATCACTTCGGCTGGGCTGCGAGCCATCGGAATCGATGATGATCCATCCACTGAATCAGTGGGAGGCAATCCGCCTTCGCCTAAAAGCCCGAATGAATCGGCTGATCCACTGAATCAGCGCGGTTTTCAGAATCCAGAATTGAAAAGCCCTGTGATTCAGATGGATCAACCGGATCAACCGATTCAATTGCCGGGTTTCGAGCGTGAAGCGCCGAAGGTGAATCAATATCAGCAGGGAGCGTAAGCTGGAGATATGTGTGACAGCGGCGATGGTCACACATCCGCTGGAGTCAAAAAGCGTGACGAGCAGCGGGTACTTGGTGGCGATCGCCACCCGTGACACCTTCAGCGGAACGATTCACCCGGTTAACCGTGACCTGCCGGAATGTCACGGTTTCAGACTCGACGAGTCAAAAAGCGTGACGTACCGGCAGGTCACAGGAGCAAAAAATGTATCGATGGGGAGTGGCAAAAAACTGCAAGATGTGCGGAAAAGCGCTTGAGTCGTATTCCCGCCCCGACCGCGAGTTCTGCGATCAGAACTGCCGCAAAGCGTGGAGCCGTCGCAGTGAAAAGATCAAGGCGTATGCTGCCGATGTGCGCGGTCGCCTTGCAGATCTGCGTCAGCTTGCACATGTCTACCCGGATTTGCATGACCTGATCAAGCAAGAAACGGTGACGATCATCGAATCCCTCGAAGGAATAACGGACGTTGTCGGTGTCACGGCACGCCCGGACAAAGAAGGACACGCGGCAGGTCACGATTAGCAGCGCTGCACCGTCCGGGTACTCGCAGCGTGTCACACATCGCTGCACCACCAACTGAATCAAAAAGGGCGCGTTCGTTTGCACCGGGCGCGCCCCTAACGCTGAACCACAAGGAGATGTTCATGGCTCACAAACAGAATACCACAGTAGCCCGCAATGTCGCACTATGCTACGTCCGCAAGTCTTGGGTCAAGGATGACACCGATCTTATCAGCCCGGAGATTCAACGCCGGAACATCCAGCGCGTCTGTGATACGAACGGATGGACTCCTGAGTGGCACGAAGATGTAGAAGGTCACAAGTCAGGAATGCACGAAAAGAACCGCCCCGGATGGTTGGAAGTCAAAGCCCGGCTGCGGGATGGTGATATAGCTGCGCTTATCGCAAATGACCTGTCACGGCTTCATCGCCGGGGTTGGCGCATTGGCGATCTGCTCGATTTCGTCGATTCGCATGGTGTACGGTTGGTTCTAGCTGACCCGGCGAAACAGATGGATTTCAGCACTCCACAGGGGCGCATGTTTGCCCAACTCACCGCGATTTTCGATGAATGGTACGCGATGGACGTGTCCCAACGCCGAAAGGCAAATATCGCGCACAAGAAATCCAACGGGCAAACAGTAGGGATGCCCCCGTTCGGCACGTTGCGTGATACCAAAACTCAATTCTTGACTCCATCATCAGAAGGCTCATGGAGACTGCCCGGCGGCGGTTGGCAATCCGGCAAGTTGGGTGAAGCCGCCCCCGCACCCGGTGCGGTTTGGCGCGGTTACTTCGACGCCGCTCGGAGGGTACTGGAACTCTATGTTGAAAATCACGGGATGATGCGGATATGCCAGATGATCCATTCTGAAGGGTATCTATTCCGAGATCGCAAAGGTCAACCGCGCCCGTTTGATTCTGATGACGTTCGGCGCATTCTTGCGAACTGGCTTGAGTACGGAGGCATTGTCACCGGAACACGCGCGAAAGACCGCAAACATTACGACTGCAACCCCGACGATGTGCCGCTCTCTCCCGAAAAGACGGTATTCGATCTTGACCTACTTCGGGGTGTCGGGCATGGTTTGCGCGCGCGTTCTTTCTCTCGTATGGGGATAGGTCAATCGAAAACAGACTTTGTCTATCCACTTACGGGCTTGATTTACTGCGCCGGGTGCGACCGTGTCACGGACGAAACAGGTACGCCCGCGCGCCGATCTCGGTTGAATGGGATCGGTGAACGGAATTACCGTCACCGTCCGGGACTGACTTGCGACTGCAAACAGCGGTTCGTCGCGCGTTCCATCATTGAGCCTCAATTCCTTAGTCTTGTGAAGTCTCTCACTGTTCAAGGTGATGAGTTAGCGCTCATGCACAGCACGGTCACTCATCTGCTTGGGGATGTGGACTCCGAAGCCATTGAAAAGCAGAATCGTGACGCGATCGCGCGATGCTCACGCCGTGTCGAAGCTGCGAAACACCTTTTCGCTGATGGGGACATTGACCGGGCGGAATACCTTCGCCGCAAGCAGATCAACGAACAGGAGATCGCGCGCTGGCAGTCCTACACAACAGAGACTCAAGCAGCCTGCTTGCAGTTGACGCTTTGTGCAGAAACTCTGACTCATATCGTTCGCGCGTGGGCGGGTTCAGACGAGGAAAACAAGCGCGGCATGGCGTACAATCTATTCGAGGAAATCGTTTACGATCTCGACACGCAAAGGATTGTCTCTTGGAAACTCAAGGCATGGGCGGAAAAGTATATTGTGATGAAAGCTTCACTCGTTTATCAAAGTGAAGGTGTACAAATGCGCCCCCGACAGGACTTGAACCTGTAACCTTAGACTTAGAAGGTCTCTGCTCTGTCCGGTTGAGCTACGGGGGCGAGACTCTGCTCTCATTGTAGTGGGCTGGATAAGTCGTGTCAAGCACGCTCAAAATCCGCACATTTGTACATTGGAAACATTCGCCACAATACGCTATAATTAATGAAGCGACAAGGACGAGCGCGATCAGGCGCAATTAGGTAAGCCTTCAGAGGAGCAGAAATGGTTGACAGGGACTCCGCAGTCATCAACCAGCAAACCGATGCAGATATTCGCTACCTTGATCCTATGGATCATGTGCGTCTGCGCCCCGGTATGTACGTGGGTGGCACAGACAGTCGAGCACTGCATCACCTCATCTACGAAGTTGTCGATAACTCCATCGATGAGGCGCTAGCGGGACGCTGTGATCATATTGTGGTCACGCTGTATGATGACAACACCGTCTCAGTCGCCGATAATGGCGGCGGTATTCCAGTGGGTGTGAACAAGGATACCGGACTGCCGACGCTCCAAGTGGTCATGACGAAAATCGGCGCTGGCGGTAAGTTCGGCGGCGGCGCATACAAGGTGAGCGGTGGTTTGCATGGCGTCGGTGTTTCGGCGGTCAATGCGCTCTCCGAACGCCTATTAGCGACCGTCTATCGTGATGGGTTTGAATACCAGCAGGAATATCATCGCGGTGTTCCGCTGGGCGGTGTCGAGAAAGTCCGCCCGCTCGATGATGGGCAGATGACCGGCACAGTCATCACGTTTAAGCCGGATTTCAGTGTTCTCGAACTGAACGAATTCAGCTTCTCGACGCTGACACAGCGCTTCCGCGAAATGGCGTATGTCACCCGCAAAGTGACGCTCACGATCCGCGATGAGCGCGTGCGTCCATTCCCGCGCGAAACGACATTCTACTTTGAGGGTGGAATCAGCTCGTTCGTGCGCTATTTGAACGCGAACCGTGACGCACTTCATCCCGTCATGTTTGCTGAACGCGACATCGAAATTCAGCCGGAAGGCAAAGCACCGTACACCGTCGGGATTGAGGTTGCATTCCAGTATACCGATACTGCCAACGTAACCGAGCTTGCGTTCGCCAACACGATTAACACGCCTGATGGCGGCACGCACTTGACCGGACTGCGCTCCGCGATTACTGGCGTGATCAACCGCTACGCACGCAAAGCCGGGTTACTGAAAGAGAAAGACCCGAACTTCTCCGGCAGTGACACACTCGAAGGCATTACGGCAATTGTCAGCGTCAAGCACCCTTCCCCATCGTTTGAGAGCCAGACGAAAGTCAAGCTGATCAATCCTGAAGTGCAGGGGGCAGTGTCTCAGGTTGTCACCGAAGCCTTTAACGAATTCCTTGAAACTAACCCGCGTGAAGCGCGCCGCATCGTCGAGAAATGCTCGATCAGCATGCGCGCCCGCGAAGCCGCCCGTAAAGCCCGTGATTTGGTGCGCAGTGGTCCGAGTTTGCTTGAAAGCACCACGCTCCCCGGTAAGCTGGCGGACTGTTCGCAGCACGGCGAAAACGCGGAAGTCTACATCGTCGAAGGCGACAGCGCAGGTGGTTCGGCAAAACAAGGGCGTGACCGTCACTTTCAGGCGATTCTGCCGCTGCGCGGTAAGATTCTGAACACCGAACGCGCCCGCATGGACAAGATGCTGGACAACAACGAAATCAAGGCATTGATCAGCGCATTAGGCACGGGAATCAGTGAAGATTTCGATGTGTCGCGTCTGCGTTATGGGCGCGTGATCATCATGACCGACGCCGACGTGGACGGCAGTCACATCCGCACACTTCTGCTCACGTTCTTCTTCCGCCACATGCAGCCGATGATCGCCGAGGGGCATCTTTACATCGCGCAGCCGCCGATTTTCCGCCTCGTAAACGGGAAAGAGTCGGAATACATCTATGGTGAAGCGGGCATGAACGAAACCGAAATCCTGAACCGCGCGCTCCATCGTTACAAAGACCCGGACAAGCTCAAGATCAGCCGCTACAAAGGTCTGGGCGAGATGAATCCGGATCAACTTTGGGAAACGACGATGGATCCGGCGCGCCGCACGCTGCTTCAAGTCACGATTGATGACGCCGCCGAAGCGGATCGCGTTTTCGACATGCTGATGGGAAGCGCCGTGCCACCACGCCGCCGCTTTATTCAGACGCATGCGCGCAGCGTCCGCAACTTGGACGTGTAGTTCACACGGCATTGTTAAGAATGGGATGAGTGGTCATTGAAGCATCTCGTTCTAGCGGTAAAATCGTCTTAATCAAATAACCCTGTACCGGGGGAGCCTGTGCCAACAGGCTGAGAGGGCGCGTAATGCCGCGCCGACCCTTACACCTGATCCGGATCATACCGGCGTAGGGAGTGATGCAGCCGCAAAAAGCCGCTCTTACGCACCCCTACTTCACCTCCGGTAGGGGTGTTTTGTTCCTCAGAACCAACGGAGGTTCACGATGTTTCTACGTGCACTTGGGCTGACTCTGATCGCCCTGCTCTTTGGCGGAACCGCCGCCGCGCAATCGCCCACAACCCTAACCGTCATCGCCCATGACAGCTTTAATTACAGCGAAGAGGTCATGGCGGCGTTCACCGAAGCAACCGGTATCACGGTGGAAGTACTGCGGCTTGGTGATGCGGGATCGCTCGTCAATCAAGCTATCTTAAGCCGCGAAAATCCGCTCGGTGATGTGCTGTACGGCGTCGATAACACGTTTCTAAGCCGCGCCCTTGCAGAAGACCTGTTTATCGCATACCAATCGCCCGCGCTGACGGATGTTCCCGAAGCCTTTCTGCTTGATCCTGAGTATCGCGTCACGCCTGTGGATTACGGCGATGTCTGCCTGAATTACGACGCAGCATACTTTGAGGCAAACGATCTACCGATACCGCAAAGTCTCGCCGATCTCACTGATCCTGCGTATCGCGGTCTGCTCGCCGTGCAAAATCCGGCGACATCCTCGCCGGGGTTGGCGTTCTTGATGGCGACTATCGCGGTATTTGGTGAAGAAGGCGAAACAACCTATCTCGATTATTGGCGCGAACTCGCCGCCAATGATGTCTACATCAGCCAAGATTGGACGGACAGCTATTACGGGCAGTTCAGCGGAGCCGCCGGAAGTGAAGGCAATCGCCCGCTCGTTGTGAGTTACGCCAGCAGCCCACCCGCTGAAGTCTTCTTCGCGGATCCACAGCCGGAAAACGCGCCCACCGGTGCAATCGTCGCGGACGATACCTGTTTCCGCCAAATCGAGTTTGCGGGTATCCTAAACGGCACGGACAACCAAGCCGCCGCCGAGCAGTTCATCGACTTCTTGCTCAGTGTCGAATTTCAAGAAGACATGCCGCTTCAGATGTTTGTGTTTCCAGTCAATGCCAACGCCGAACTTCCTGAAGTCTTCGCGGAATATGCGCAAATCCCCGAAAATCCGATCATCCTTGATCCGACGGTGATCGACGAAAACCGTGAAGCGTGGATTCAGGCATGGACGGAAACGGTGCTCCGCTGAAACTCATGAGGCGAATTGACGCAAATGAAGCGCGTTCTTTCGTGCGGCGAGCGGCGGGCGTTTTGCTCGCCGCCCTGCCGATCATCTTTCTAGGGCTGTTTTTCTTCTACCCCCTGCTGTCGATTCTTCAGGTTAGCTTGATCCCCGATGGGACACTTGATTTGAGCGGCTTCACAGCGCTGATCACGTCGGAGTATTACCGCCGCGTGTTCTTCTTCACCGTGCAGCAGGCGGTGTTATCAACGGTGATTACGCTGGTGTTGGCGCTGCCGGCAGCGTTCGTATTTGCCCGCTTCGATTTTCCCGGCAAATCGCTTTTGCTTTCGCTGGCAACACTGCCGTTCGTGCTGCCAACGGTCGTGGTCGCGGCGGCGTTTGGTGCGTTGATCGGTGAACGCGGCGTGATCAACACGGCGCTCGTGAGTCTGTTCGGGTTGAGTGCCGCGCCGGTGCAGCTCGAAGGCACGCTGACGATCATTTTGATCGCGCATGCCTTTTATAATTACTCGGTCGCGCTGCGGATCATCGGCAGTTATTGGGCGACCCTCAGCCCGCGCATGGATGAAGCCGCGCGCGTATTAGGCGCGCACGGCTGGCGGCTGTGGTGGACGATTCGACTGCCCGCGCTCCGTCCGGCGATCCTTGCGGCAGCGGCGCTTGTCTTTATTTTTACGTTTACCAGCTTCGGTGTTGTGCTGATTCTTGGCGGGATTCGCTTTGCAACACTCGAAGTCGAAATCTTCAATCAAGCGCGCAATCTGTTTAACTTGAACATGGCAGCAGCGCTCTCGCTCACGCAGATCGGGTTTATGTTCGCCGTGATGCTCGTTTACACGCGGCTTTCACGTGCTGCAACGGCTGATATTCAAGCCGCACGTTCGGTCGCCCGCAAGCCGCGCACAACGCGCGAAAAAGCACTTGTATGGATAATCGTCGGGGCGATGAGTATTTTTCAATTTGCACCGCTTCTCGCGCTGGTGTGGCGGTCATTCAGCGTGGGTGATCAAGGTTTCACCACGCGCTATTACGCAGCGCTTTCGACCAACCCACGCGGTTCGGTGTTATTCGCTCCACCGCTTGAAGCAATTGGAAACTCGGTCACAATCGCCCTCATCACGACGGTGCTTGCCGTCGTGTTAGGGATGCTCACGGCGTATTTACTCGAACGGCGCGATTCGTGGGCGGCGCGAGCGCTTGACGCCGTGTTTATGCTGCCGCTGGCGACTAGCGCCGTGACGCTCGGATTCGGGTTTATCATCGCGCTCGATGAACCGCCGCTCAATCTGCGTGCCTCTCCGCTCATGATCCCACTGGCACATACACTGGTCGCGCTGCCGTTCGTCGTGCGGAGCATCCTGCCGGGGTTGCGCAGCATCTCACCGAGTATTCGCGGCGCGGCGGCAGTGATGGGCGCGTCACCTTTTACCGTGTGGCGTACCATTGATCTGCCCCTCATCAGCCGGGGCGTGATCGTCGGCGCAGTGTTCGCATTTACGATCAGCATGGGAGAATTCGGCGCGTCGTTGTTCATCGCCCGCCCGGATACTCCGACGATTCCGGTTGTGATTTATCGCTTGCTTGGTCAGCCGGGGGCGAGCAACTACGGTCAAGCGCTGGCGATGAGTGTAATTTTGATGAGTGTATGCGCGCTCAGCTTCATTACGATTGAGCGTGTGCGTAAGCTCGGCATGGGAGAATTCTGATGCTGTCGGTGCAAGCGATTACGAAGCACTATGGAAAACCTATTCTGCGCCGGGTGAGTCTTGATGTCAGCGAAGGCGAGATCGTCTGTATTCTCGGACCGAGTGGATGCGGCAAGAGCACGCTGCTACGCATCATCGCCGGGCTTGAGCGCCCAGACGATGGTGATGTTCTGGTTGATGGTGCATCAATCGCTCATGTTCCCGTCCATGAGCGCGGATTCGGCTTCATGTTTCAGGATTTCGCGCTGTTCCCGCACATGAACGTGTTCGAAAACGTGCGCTACGGGCTGCGGATGCGTCACCTCCCGAAAACGCAGCAGGATCAATTGGTCGAAGAAGCGCTTACACTCGTCGGAATGCGCGGCTTTGAACGCCGTGACGTCACCAGCCTATCCGGTGGAGAAAAACAGCGCGTCGCGCTGGCGCGCAGCCTTGCCCCCACACCGCGCTTGCTTATGCTCGATGAGCCGTTAGGTTCGCTTGACGCGTCGCTCCGATGGGATGTCTTGAAAGAACTTAAGCGAATCCTGAAGGAGTCGGGCATGACCACATTGTATGTCACGCACGATCAGAGCGAGGCGTTTAGCATCGGGGATCGGATCGCGGTCATGAACGCGGGGCGATTTGAAGCAATTGATGCGCCACTTGCGCTGTACCGAAGCCCCAAGACAGTATTCACAGCGCGTTTTCTAGGGCTTGAAAACGTACTAACGCGCGCTGACTACGCAAAGATACCGGGCAATCTTCCTCAATTCGACGCTGAACACATCCTGATCCACCCGGACGGCATTCAGCTTGACCCGAATGGCACAATAAGCGGGCACATTCGAGAAAACAATGTCTGGGAAGGGAATTACGACAGCATCGTCGTCAGCGTACTATCGGATATTGCACTCCGAGTCAATCTAGGAATCCCGACCCTCTTGGGTATTGATGATGCCGTGCGGCTGACGATTGATCCAGCTTATGTCGTGCCGCTGTCGCCCTGATCGTGCGGCAGAATGCTGGCGAGATAGCCATCAAAATCGCCCGCGCTGCATGAGTCGGCGTAGCGCATGATCTCGCCGCCTTGAATCGGGTAATCGGGATAGCAGCTTGTCGGGAGCGCGCCCCCCGGTGCATGCACGATCACATTCGCACCGGGTTTAGGGATCACGAAGCCATCAACCGACGGTTCCACCCGATCCACCATGCGCTCAACCGTTGCGATCACCATGTCAGCGATGCACACCAGCTCAAGATCAACACCTTTGTTGTTGTTGATCTTGATATTCCCATTGTGATCAGCTTCAAGCGCATGAATAACCACAATGTCCGCGCGGATCGCCGGGAAAGCAGTTAACGTTTCGCCCGTGTACGGATCGACGACGGTCTTTACGTCCGGGCGCAAACGCGGCAGATCCGTCCCGATCCACGCCAGCGACGGCATGAAGCTCACCCCCGCCATCTGCGCGCGAAAACCACAGGCGATACTCGCCTCGGTTTCTTCCATCACGCGGAGCTTGCCCGCTCCCACCCATTCGGTGAACATAGGCGACAACCCAAATGATTCCAGCCCACAGTACACCGTGCGGATCGTGTCGATACAGCCCGCCCCGATGAGCAGATCGCTTTCATACCCAGCGGTGAAGTTGAGCAGGGTCAACCCGCGCGGACGGGGATCACGCGCCAGCAATTGCCGCACAAACGCCACCGGACGACGGTACATCGTCATCCCTCCGAGCGCTAAAGTCATGCCATCCTGAACGAGCGCCGCCGCTTCAGCTAAAGTTGCGGTACGGGTCTTGTTCATCTTCGCTCCATTGTCGTTTTGATGAGTTGCGCTGTCAGTTCTACGCCTTTGTCGTCGTTGTATTTTTCTGCACATTTCAGTGCGGAGTCGGGATCGTTGGGATAACGCATCATGGCATACAGTGCCGCCGCAATCACACTCTCTTCAGCAGGTGGATTTCCCCAGACGTGACGCAGCGCCGCAGGTTCGTCTTGCCATGCCGCCGCATGTCCCAATCGAAACAACGCCTCGCAAAGCGCAGGATATTCCGCGTCATATCTGAGGATCAACCGTCGCGGCAGTTCGCGGAGCGGCACACCTTGATCCAGCAGGTCCCATACGGTTTCGACCGCTCTCTGTACGCCTTCGGGCATAAGCCTCATCACCTTCCAACGGAGCGGCGCGCTGAAGTGGGTATAATAACAGCAGTCGAACACGATTTTGGAGTCCCAACCCGATGAACGGGCTTAAATTTGATCTTCACTCCCGGCGGTTTCGCCACTTCACGACGGCAGCCGTCGTCGCTCTTGTCTTTACGCTGGGATTCGCGCTTGGCACGTCGAGCAGCCGCACGAATGCTCAAGATGCTGGAGCGCTGAACCTGCTTTCACCAGAAGCGGAAGAAGCATTTCGTCCGGTATTCCAGATCTTCAACATGATCGACGAGCAGTATGTTGATCCAGTAGAAACGAGCGTACTCATTGACGGCGCGGCAGCCGGCATGATGGACGCACTCGAAGACGCGTATAGCGGCTACATGAACCCCGAAGTGTATCCGATGTTTAGTAATGACCTTTCAGGCGAATTTGAAGGCATCGGCGCGGTTATTAGCGGCGATGAGGAAACCGGCGAGATCAGCATCCTCAGCTTGATCCCCGGCAGCCCTGCCGCCGAATCCGGACTCCTGCCCGGTGATGTATTCGTAGGGGTCGATAGCGTAGACATCAGCGAATGGGATACGATGCAGTTTACGCTTCGTGTGCGCGGTCCGGCGGGAACGGACGTCTTGCTCACCGTGCGGCGCGGTGAGGAGTTCCTCGATTTTCTTGTGACGCGCGCCCATATTGTGATCCCAAACGTGACCACCGACCTACTGGTGGACGGTAAGATCGCGTATGTGCAGTTGAACTCGTTCACCAACGAAGCCCGCTCGCTCTTGGATGCCGCGTTTGAGGAGTTGGACGTGAACAGCCGCACAGGCTTGATTCTTGACGTGCGCGGGAATCCCGGCGGCTATCTGCAAAGCGCCATTGATGTGACCAGTGCCTTTGTCCGCGATGGCACGGTCGCCATAGAGGACTTTGGCGACGGACAAACCACAACCTACACCGCGACAGGCGACTACGCCGGTATTCGCGTGCCGATTGTGCTGCTCATCAACGAATCGAGCGCCAGTGCCTCAGAGATTCTCGCGGGAGCACTGCAAGACCTAGACCTTGCCACGTTGATCGGTGAAACCACACTGGGCAAGGGAACGGTTCAAACATGGTCGGGGCTTGCGAACGGTGGCGGCATTCGTCTGACGATTGCGCGCTGGATGACGCCGAGCGGGCGTTGGATTCACGAACAGGGCGTGACGCCTGATATTTTTATTGACTTTACGCCGGAACTCACCGAGACAGACGAGGACCCGCAGTTGGATGCGGCGATACGGCTTCTGCTTGGTGAAGAAGTCGAGTCATCCGCCACCGAAGAACCGGAGCTTGCCCCGGCATCGTAGGCGAAGCGGCGAAGCGCCGCATTGCAAACGGCGCTTCGTTCATTTATACTCCCGTTCACAATTTGATCAACGCAGGAGTTCTAGGGCATGGATGTTGCCTTTCAAATCGTCTCAACGCTGGTCGGCGTTCTGCTGGTCATCATCATCCTGATGCAGGTGAAGGGTGGGGGACTTGGCGATCTGCTGGGCGGCAGCGATGGCGGTGGGATTTCCCGTACACGTCGTGGGCTGGAAAAGACACTTTTCCAAATCACGATCGGCTTGTCGATTGCATTTTTGGCGATCTGTATTGCTGCTGTGGCGGTGCGTTAATCTGGCGCTCTGTCCACCGTTTGCCCGATAGCGATGATGAAGGTGTACGGCGGACGCTGTACACCCTTTTTGTTTTCAAAGGACATCTATGTTTCGAGGATTTCGCTGGCAGTTGTTCGCGCTGCTGGCGGCGATCGTCCTTTTCGTGATTGCCGCAGTCTCGCGCCTCAGCACGCCCACGCCAAGCCCACTCTCAACGCCTTCCCCTGCTCCCGGCGTTACCGAATCCGCCACCGTGCCGCCGGACGCGACAGCGCTTCCGACAGATGCAGCAGCAGTCCCACAGGTTGAGCAGCCTGTCGTCAACGGCGATGGTGTGGTCACATACCGCGAAGCCTTGATCGGCGGCGTTCAGCGCCTTAATCCGGTGTTCGCCTCGCTCAATCCGGTGGATCGGGATATTACAGCATTGATTTTTGAAGGACTGACGACGACCAATGAATTTGGCGAAGCCCGTCCCGCGCTTGCCGAACGCTGGATCGTTTCGTCTGACGGATTGGAATGGACATTTTTGCTCCGTCAAGATGTGCTGTGGCAGGATGGCATTCCTTTCAGCGCAGATGACGTGATCTACACGATGGCGATCTTGCGTTCACCGGACTTTCCCGGCGATCCTGATCTGGGGCGATTCTGGCGCACGGTCGAAACGGACAAGTTGGATCAGTTCACCGTGCGTTTCCGGCTGACTCAGCCGCTAGCGACATTCCTTGATCAGGTCAGCATCGGCATAGTCCCCGAACACGCGCTGCGGGGCACAAGTGCGGCGGCGCTGGCATCACATCCGTTTAACTTGACGCCGATCGGAACAGGGGCATATCAGCTTGAAGCACTGCGTTCGGCTGATGGTCAAATCCGGTCGGTAGATTTGCGGGTTGCGCCTGTTTATCGACAGCGCCGGGAGGGTCAAGCGCAGCCTTTCGCACTAGATCGTGTGCGCTTTCAGCTTTATGGAACCTTCGACGAAGCGCTCAATGCGCTGCAATCGGGCGAAGTCGATGGGCTGGCAGGACGTGACCGCAATGATCGCCAAGGGCTGTTCATGGCGGCAAATATTCATAACCTCGCGTCATGGCACGCGGTTGAGCCTGTGTTGGGTACGCTGATCTACAACTGGGTGAACGATGATACCCGCTACTTCCGTGAACGCGCTGTCCGCATCGCCCTTGAAACCGGACTGGAGCGCGCCGCCATGATCGAGCGCGCCTTCGGGTTTGCGGCGATCCTTGCCGACAGCCCCTTCCCGCCGAATTCATGGGCGTATCTGCCGGGTATTGCGTATCCGACGTACAATCCCACCGAAGCGCGGCGACTGCTCGAACTTGCAGCGGAGCGCTGGCGGCGTCAAGAAGCAGCTGCGCGTGAGGAAGAATCGCCAGAAGCAACCGAGCCACCCGAATCGCCATTCCTGTTTACATTCTCGATTTTGACGCCTAACGATCCGGCGCTGTTCAGCCTCGCCAATGAGATCGCTAGCCAATGGTCACAGTTAAATGTGAGCGTCACCATTGAGGCGCTTGATCTGGCAAGCTATCAAGCTCGGTTGGAAGCCCACGATTTTGATGTCGCTCTGGTTGAGTATTCTATGGGTGGCGCAACCGATCCTGATCCGTTCGCGTTCTGGCATCAGGGCGAATATCCAGACGGGGAGAACTACGGCGGCGCGGATGATCGTGCGATCAGCGAACTGCTCGAACTCGCCCGCCGTGATCCGTCCGGCTTGAATCGCATGGGGCATTATCAAGAATTCCAGCGCGAATTCGCCACCCGCGCTATTGCGATCCCGATGTATTTCCCTGTCTATACGGTCGTCACCACGCCGCGCTTACAAGGCTTGCAGCTTGGCTATATTGGCACACCAGCAGATCGTTACCGCAACATCGGAGCATGGTCGCTCAACTAAGTTGGGAGAGGGATCACCCTCTCCCGTTACTACAATGCGTTCTCTTTTGTCAAAATCTCGCGCAGCAGGTCTTTTCGCGCGCTGCCGCCGAGCATCTCCAGCTTGCGCACCCCGAGCGGATCGATCACCTCGCGCAGCAAGCGCACTTCTTCCGCGCTCGGTGGCAGTGTTTCCGTCAAATCGGGTGCGATTTCCAACTCAAACGCGGTCTTTTTGCGGACTTGCTCCACTGTGACGCCGGGGAATACCCGGATCAGCCGCATATTTCCGTTTGCCCAGTCGAATTCGCCCAAATCGCTGACCAAGTAGCGCGGACCTGTCCCGCGTTTTCGCTCCGGCACGTAGCCCATGCCGCTGACGAAATCGAGCTTCTGTACAAATGTCACTTTTGAGTGACGGGGAACGTACAAGCACAAATGCTCGCCAATCGGGGTCACGTCAGGGATTCCGCCCGTTCCGGGTAAGCGCATGCGTGGACGATCAAAATGTTCGCCAAACGCGATGTTATTCGTGTTCCCACGCCGATCAATCTGGGCAGGGCGAAGAAATTCTTTCGGCTTGAATTTCGGCAGCAAATCCGCCGATGCAGTGACAAATCCGGTGTAGATCAAGCCTTTGGCAAGCCAAAAGTCCTCGATCCGCCCGACGCCGAGCGCAGCGGGTTCTTGGCATACACTCTGCCCAATCGCGGACGCAAAATTGACATTCGGTGCGTGCGTCATCTGCGCCAGCACAAACCCCGCCATCACGAGCGGGGTATTGATTCCTTGTGCTAGCGTCTCCCCATCTTCAACTTGCCGTGAAATACACACGGAGATCAGTTCATCGACTGTGTAATCCGCCAACCTAAATATCTCCCGGTTCATCTGCCATACGCACGATGCGCGGCGTAAATTTACCCACAATATCGACCAGATCGAGCTGTGCGTCGATAACTGACTGAATCGGCTTGTATGCCTGCGGCGCTTCATCCATGCCGCCGCCGAGCAGCGTCACACCGCGTTCTTTCAAGTATTTGTCGCGCTCGGTCTTGGTGATCGAACTCGTCGCCTGTTTGCGGCTCATCGCCCGCCCTGCCCCATGCGAAGCCGAGTTGATCGCATCCACCCTGCCGCGACCACGCACGACATACCCCGCATCGCCCATCGATCCCGGTATGATACCAAGAACCCCTTCGCCAGCGGGAGTCGCGCCTTTGCGATGAACCACGACAGTCCGTTCACTACTGCCGAATCCGGGCGGCGCGGGAATCGTCTCTTTCCATGCGAAATTGTGATGATTCTCAACTGATGCAACAGGTTTGATTCCTACCGCCTTCGCAACTCGCTGATGAATAATCTCATGATTGGCTGCGGCGAAACGTCCCGCAAGCTGCATTGAAAGCCAGTATTCCTGTCCTTCATGCGAATCGAGTCCGAACCACGCCAGCGCGCGCACGCTCGCATCGAGATACGGCAGCATCTCCATCGCAAGCTTCGAGTAAAAATTGGCGATTTTGAAGCCAACCGCACGCGATCCGCTGTGCGAAAGGAGCGCGAGATACGTCCCTGCCTTCACTCCCAAATCAGGCGAGTCCTGCTCAAGCGTGATCTCACCCCATTCGACGAAGTGATTGCCCGTGCCGCTTGTGCCAAGCTGACCATACGCGATGTCCGTCAGCGCACTCAAAAAACGAGTCGCCTTCCAATCGGGATCGTCGAGAACAGCATGATCTGAACGCTCATGCTTTTCGAACTTCGCACCCGCACCGAAGCGAGTCTGCTCCATGAGCGCGTTCTTGAACTGCCCCGGCTTCTGCCCGATCATGTGCGGCGACTGCTCAAAGATCGAAATGCGCATCCGACACGCAATATCGACCCCCACCGCATACGGGATCACCGCGTTCTCAGCCGCTAGCACACCACCGATCGGCAGCCCGTAGCCAACATGCGCATCAGGCATGAGCGCCCCCGCTACCGAGACAGGGAGCCGCATCGCGTTGTCCATCTGTTTCCGTGCTTCCGCGTCGATCTGTGCTTCTCCCCACACCGGATATGGAATCGGCAAGTCACGCACCGCCCAGTCATCCGGCATCGGTTGGTTTTTCTTGCCCATGACAATTCTCCTCGACGGCAAACCCCTGCCGCGCAATCCATGATAAACTACACCCAAGTAACCGAATATGATCCCATATGAACCCAAACGCAGGAGTCTCGTATGACCCCTATTGACACTTTACGACAAGCAGACATTTTTGTCGACCTCTCAAACACCCAACTTGAGCTAATTGCGTCAATTTGCCGGGAAATCGTCTTTGCCGAAGACGCGGTCATTTTTGAGGAGAACACACCGGGCACAGAGCTTTACGTGATTGCCGATGGTGAGGTGTGGATTCAGGTCGATCCGGCGTTGGTGACTGCCGAAGCATCGCGCGGCGAGTCGAAAACTATCGCTACACTGCGCCGGGGTCAATCTTTTGGCGAAGTTGCGATGGTCGATGAAGGACTGCGTTCAGCGCGGGCACGCAGCGCGAAAGATAACACGCGTCTGTTGGTAATTCCGCGTGAACGCCTCGTCTTCTTGTGCGATTCGTATCCGCAGCTCGGCTACCGCTTAATGCGCAACCTCGCTGCGGACTTGGCGATGAAGATTCGCAACACTGACTTACAAGTGCGCGAGTATCTCACGTGGCAGCATCGTCAATAACATGTCAGCAGCACGGCGGGGGCGTTGGCGTGTACGGTGGCAAAAACACGAATGTGGGTGAAGGATACGGGGTCGAGGGCAGCCACACAGCATTGTCCTCCCCCACTTGAATCCAACTTGTTTGGTGGGCAAAGATGACGCGACTATCCGGCAGTACGAGCATAACCACATCGGGCATGAATTGGTGAATCGGTTGGTAGGTGTTTATCTCTGTGGTAAGCGCTTCACCTATGGCATAGCGAACATCAAGATAATTCCACCACACCCGCCCAAAACCGGACTGCGCTGTCGGTTTTGGAAAGCGATCCCATTGAAATTGCAGCGGGTTATCGGGATAAACCCCGTATTCGGGTGCTTCAAGCTCCCAGAAGCGCCCATCATCGGCGATTACATAGATCACGGCATTATCTTCCCGCCAAAACATCACTCCACGTTCAAAAAGCTGGTAGCGACCCGATACGCTGGGCAGTGTGGCGGTGATCTGCGTATACATGCACCCTGCCGGAACGAGCAGCACGAGAAAAATCATGGGAATAACTGCCAATCGTCGGAAGCGCGGCATACCTGAACCTCCCTGAGATATCTGCGTCTTCAGAATTTGACTCGGAATGCAGCGCGCGGGTTCATGCAGTCCATGACGATCCACCGACGGTTTACCGACGACGCAACCAACGGTAGGATTGCGCCAGATTCGCTGCCGGAAAGTTTCCCAATATGACCTCAATCCTGATTATTGCTCTTGTCGCCCTGCTGATCGGCTTATCAAAAGGAGGGATGGGCGCGGTGCTGGCGGTGCTGGCAACGCCCCTGCTCAGTCAAGTGATGCCCGTCCGCGATGCGATCAGTCTGGCGCTGCCGCTCTTGATCATCGCGGATGTGTTCGCGCTGCGCGCCTTTTGGAAGCAGTGGGATATGTACTACATCAAGCTGCTGCTTCCAACTTCGGTGATCGGCATTCTGATTGGCACGTATCTACTTGCCAATTTGCCGGATGATGTGCTGCGCCGCCTACTGGGGCTGTTCGTGCTGTTGTTTGTGATCTACAAGCTGTTTGGGGATCGGCTGACGCGCCTCGCGTATCAGCCGCGCCGCTGGCATGGACTGCTCGCAGGCGGCATCGCCGGAACAGGATCAGCGGTTGCCAACGTGGGTGGACCGCCGTTCACCGTCTATCTCCTGCTGCAAAAGCTCCCGCCGCTGACGTTCGTCGGAACGACGACGCTTTACTTTGCGCTCGTCAACCTGATCAAGCTCCCGCCGCTGATCGCCGCGAACATTATGGATTGGAATGCCATCGTTGGGGCGCTCTGGGCGCTGCCGATTCTGCCGTTCGGGGTATGGGTAGGGCACAAAATCGTCCGCCGGATCAACCAGCACACGTTTGAGCTAATCATGCTGGCGGCGCTGACGATCACAGCGCTGTATCTGGTGATCGCCCCCGCTTCGTAACGCGTTTATCCCCTCTTTGCCACTCAGCGGCAGAGAGGGGATAAGCACCGTTTATGCCTTCACCAACCGTACGAATTTACGTCTGCCGACCTGCAAGACCTTTGGCAGATCGTCCGGCTTGATCGTCGCCATTACATCGGTAACGACTTCGTTATCGAGTCGAATGCCGCTCTGCTGGATCAACCGCCGCGCTTCTGCGCCGCTCGCCACCAAACCAAGCCGCCGCGTCAATTCGACAACTTTTTCTTCGGATTCAAGAACGGCTTCTTCCATCTCGGAAGGCAGACCGCCTGAGCGATGTACCTCATCCCACCACTTCTGAGCCGCTTCAGCATCCGCCGCGCTGTGGTAAGTCGTCACGATCTCCCGCGCCAGCGCCATCTTGACCTGATTCGGATGCAGTGCCCCGGATGCCAACCCTGCTTCAAGCTCACGTAGTTGGGCGGGCGACCAGCCAAGTACCAACTTGTGGTAGATGATCAGCGCCTTATCAGGAACACTCATGACTTTGCCAAACATATCATTCGGTTCGGCAAGCAGTGGGATATGATTGCCGAGGCTCTTGCTCATCTTGATCTCGCCATCCGTCCCCGGAAGGCTCTCGCCCATGATGATTGCCACCTGTGGGCGCTGACCAAGTCCTTCTTGAAGCTTGCGTCCTGCTACAAGGATGTTGAACAACTGATCTTGCCCGCCAACCTGTACGTCCGCTTCTTGCGCGACCGCGTCATAACCCTGCATCAAGCCGTAGAACAACTCGTGAAGGTAAATCGGCTGTCCGCCCTCAAGACGGCGCGCGAAATTCTCGCGGATCAAGAACTGCTGCACGGTGAAGTTGCTCGCCAGACGGATGATGTCCGCGAAATCGAGCGTCGAGAGCCATTCGTCATTGCGACGCACCCGCGTCAGGCTTGGATCAAGGATTTTGAAGGCTTGCTCGGCATAGGTGCGCGCATTTTCATCCACCTGTTCGGCGGTGAGTTGGTCGCGCGCTTTGTCCTTATCTGACGGATCGCCGATCAAGCTGGTGAACGTTCCAACAAGGAAAGTCACATCATGACCGAATTCTTGAAACTGCTTGAGCTTCCGCATCGTGATCGTGTGACCGAGATGCAAATCGCTCGTGCGCGGATCGTATCCACAATACACGCGCAGTGGACGCCCCTGCTTCTCGGCTTCGATCAAGCGGTCACGTAGTTCACGCTTCATGTTTTCGCGGGTCTGGTCATCGCCATACGCCGCCCCGCTCATCAGTATCTCAACTTGCTCGTCAATCGTGGGCATGATGAATCCTGCTGGTAGTAAGGCTTATCTGCCCCGGCATTATAGCAGAACACCGGCAAGTGGAGCGCTAGAAAACGCTTCGGCGTATCGCTATAATGTGCATATCATGGTCAGTCGTCGAAGGATCGGTTTTTCGTATGAAACCTATGTCCAGCGCCGAAGCGCGCGCGCTGTTTTTGGAATTCTTTGAAGAACAAGGGCATCGTCAAGTCGCGTCGTCATCACTTGTCCCTGCCAATGACCCCACCCTGCTCTTCACAAACGCGGGTATGGTGCAGTTCAAAGACGTGTTTTTAGGATTGGACAAACGCGATTACAAACGCGCGACAACTTCCCAAAAGTGCATGCGCGTCGCGGGCAAACATTCTGACCTCGAAAACGTCGGTCCGTCACCGCGCCATCACACATTCTTTGAGATGCTCGGCAACTTCAGCTTTGGCGACTACTTCAAGCGTGATGCGATTCGCTTCGCCTATCGACTGCTCACCGAAGGTTACGGGCTTCCGGCTGATCGACTCGCGTTTACGGTGTATCAGAATGACGACGAGGCATACAGCTTTTGGGTCGATGAAATGGGCGTTGATCCGAAACGCGTTGCCCGTTTGGGTCCGAAAACCAACTTCTGGCAGATGGCGGAAACCGGACCGTGCGGACCCACCAGCGAACTCCACTGGGACAAATACCCGGAGCGCGGGATCGACGATATTATTCCGAGCCTTGAAGCAGAAGATGATCGCTTTCTTGAGCTGTGGAATCTCGTGTTTATGCAGTTCAACCGCACGCAAGAAGACCCGACTCACACCGGGAAGTTTGACGTGCCTCTCCCCGCCCCCGGCGTTGATACGGGCATGGGCTTGGAGCGCATCCTAAGCGTCGTTAACGGCGTGCGCTCGAATTACGAAACTGACCTGTTCATGCCGATTATCGAGGCGACTCAACGGCTGACGGGTGACAGCGACGAACAGCGCAACGCCAACATCATCCCGTACCGCGTGATTGCCGACCATGTGCGCGCGGCAGTTTTCCTGATCGCTGACGGGGTGCTCCCCGGCGCAAAAGGACGCGACTCGGTCTGCCGTCTGGTGATCCGCCGCGCCGCCCGCTTTGGAGCAAAACTCGGCTTCACCGAGCCGTTCCTCGCCACTGTCGCTGATGCGGTGATCGCCACAATGGGCGGGCATTACACAGAATTGGTCGACCGCGCCGAAACGATCAAGCGCGTGATCACGCAGGAAGAAGAACGTTTCCGCCGCACAATGGATCGCGGTGTTGCCGAGCTTGAAGCCGCGCTTGCCAAACTCCCGGCGGGCGGCACACTCAGCGGTGAGGATGCGTTCTACTTGAAAGCAACGCTCGGTTTGCCCGTTCAGGTGACGAAAGACATTGCCGAAGAACGCGGCTACACCGTTGACGAAGTCGGATTCGCCAAAGCCGAAGAACAGCACTCGATTGCCAGCGGCGGCGGCAAGGCGATGGGAACAATCGCCAGCGCTGACTTGTACAACGACACGTTGAAAGCGCTCAAACTGAGCGGTGCGCTTCCCGAAACAGGTGTCACTTACAACCCATATGGCGATACCGATGTTCAAGGGCTTGTGCTGGCGGTCCTGCTCGATGGCGAGCGCGTAACCAACGCCATCGTCGGTGACAAAGTCGAAGTTGTCCTCGATGCGACCTCGTTCTACGTCGAGGCGGGTGGTCAGGTCAGCGACACAGGCGTGATCACGGGCGAAGGCTGGCGCGTCGAAGTCGAAGACACGCGCCGTCCGGTAGGTGGCTTGATCGTCCATGTGGGTGAAGTTGTCGAAGGTCAGCCGAAAGAAGGCGACACGGTCACTGCCTCGGTTGACGCCGACCGCCGCGCCGACATCACGCGCAACCACACTGCAACCCACCTGCTCCATGCGGCGCTGCGCGCGCATCTTGGCACACACGTTCAGCAGCGCGGATCACTCGTCGCGCCAGATCGTCTGCGCTTTGACTTCGCGCACGACTCAAAGGTGACAGCGGATCAGCTCCGCGCCGTTGAGAGCGAAGTCAACAATATTGTGCTGAAGAATTACGGCGTCATCGCCAGAGAACGTTCATTGAGCGAAGCCCGCGCAGAAGGCGCGATGGCGCTGTTCGGTGAAAAATACGGCGACCGCGTACGCACGATCAGCGTCGCTAGAGATGACTCACGCTACAGCTATGAGTTGTGCGGCGGCGTGCATGTTGGCGAAACCGCTGAAATCGGCGCGTTCATCATCACCGAAGAAGGCAGCGTGAGCGCGGGTATCCGCCGTGTTGAAGCGCTAACTGGACACAAAGCCGTCGAATATATCCAGAGCAAGTTAGATGCTCTGCATCAGATCGCGGCACAGTTGGGCACAACGCCGGACAGCGCGGCTTCGCGCGTGAATGCCCTGCAAGACGAGCTCGGCGCAGCCCGCAAGCAGATCGCCGCGCTTCAGCGCGACATGGCAAGAACAAGTTTTGATCGCCTGATGACTCAACTTGAAACGATTGACAGCAAACAGGCGTTGATCGCTCAGATCGACGGCGCGTCACCGGATACGCTCCGCGACATGTCCGACTGGTTCCGCACTCAAGTCAAAAGCGGCGTGATGGTCTTGGGCAGCGTGGTCGATGACAAGCCGCAGTTGGTTGTCGCAGTGACGGATGACCTGACCAAGAAGGGACTGCACGCGGGCAATCTGATCAAACAGATCGCGGCAGTCGTGGGCGGCGGCGGCGGCGGTCGCCCGACGATGGCGCAAGCGGGCGGCAAAGATGCTGCCAAGCTCGGTGAAGCGCTTGAAACCGCCCGCCAGCTCATCAGTGCCGCGCACTAGAGACATTACTGCCGATGCCCGCGCCGATCAGCCTATTACAACTGGAGCCGACCGACGACGCAACCAGCGTCCGTGATCGGCTTCAGTTCTTGCGTGGTCGGCGCGTGCTGCTCGTTTCGCCGGAAACGGGAACCGCGCTCACCCGCAAACTCGATCTCGTCCTCATTCAGCGTGAGGCGATACGACTGGCAATCCGTCTAGCCGTCGTCACTCATGACCCGGTCGTGACGCGCAACGCTGCCGAACTCGATTTGAGCGTGTTTGAAACGGTCGGCAGCGCGCAGCGCGCCAAGTGGCGGCGCGGACGCTCCAAAGTTTTCAGCGGACGCGAAGCCCGCCCCAAAGATGAGCCGAACGCGGAAGACCTCGCACCGCTTGCCAGCCGTCTTCGTGTTGAGGACATCAGCCCGGTTGAGCGGCGCGCGCGCGGCTTGATTCGCATCGCTATCGTACTCGTGCTGCTGCTCACGGTTGGGGCGGTTTCGTATTTCGTTGTTCCTTCAGCGACGGTTGTGATTCTGCCGCAGCGCGAAACGCTGGAAATCTCGGTCGATATCACTGCCGATCCGCTCATCGGGCAGGGTCAAATCGACGTCGAAGCGCGGGTGATCCCAGCGCTCACCCTGCGCGTTGAAGTCGAGGAGCGTGCCACCATCGAAACGACAGGTGTGCGCAGTCTTGGAACAACCCCCGCGCTCGGATCGGTTGTGTTCATCAATACCACCAATCAAGCGGTTGAGATTCCACAGGGAACATTCGTCAGCACGAGCGCCGGAACGCCGATCATCTTTCGGACTCTGCAAGGCGCACGGGTCGCGAGCGGAGTCGGCTTGCAAATCGAAGTTCCAATCGAAGCCGTTGCTGAGTCGGCGGGCGAAATCGGGAATAACCTTGCGGCGGGCATGGTCAACACTGTGATCGGCGGCTTATCCGCACAACTTGAAGTCCGCAATCTTGCGCCGACGTACGGCGGAACATCCCGTGAAGTCCGCGTGGTCACCGAGGCTGACCGCTCACGCCTGCTCGATACGCTCCGGCAGCAGCTTCAGGCACGCGCATACAACGAAATGGTGCCGCGTATGGGCGGTGATCAGGTGATCATCTCGGAGACGATTCGAATCACCGAAGAACGCGGCGACTGGACGACGTTTGATGCGCAGGTTGGCGAAGAAGCGAATAACCTCTCGCTCACCATGCGCGCCGTGATCGAGGCGACCGCCGTCGATATGCGGCTCGCGCAGCAGATCGCCTACGTACAGCTTTCCAATGGGATACCGCCGGGGCGCGAAATCGACATCAACACCGTTGATTATGAGCAGTCGGGCGCGGTATCGGTGGATGATGTCGGGCGCGTCCGTTTCGCAATGATCGGGCGGGCGGCAGTCGGCTCACAAATCGACGCGGCGTCGCTGCAGGGGCGTTTGGCAGGGATGACGATTGACGAAGCCCGCCGTTATTTGATCACCACCCTCAACTTGACCGAAAGCGCGCCGCCGCAGATCACCGTGACGCCGGATTGGTTCGGTCAGCTTCCTGTCGTACCTATGCGGATCACCGTGTTGGTAGGAAGCGGATGAACAGCGGACGTTTGATCGGGATCGATCATGGCTTGGTGCGGATCGGTATCGCGGTCAGCGATGCCTCATGGCTGATCGCGCGCGAACTTGAAGTGATTATCCGCACAACCAACAAGGATGATTTTGCGCGTATCCACGCCATCGCCGCCGAACAAGAAGCGATCGCATATGTGATCGGGCTGCCGTATGCTGAACATGCCGAACCGGGCGAGTTCACGCAAGCAGACAAAGTGAAAAACTGGGCGGCGCGATTTGGCGCGACGACTTCCCTACCGATTGTCTTTTGGGATGAACAACTCACGAGCGTCGATGCGCGTGAGATGGCAATTGCGAAAAAACGGACGACCGCGGAACCAATCGACGATCTCGCGGCGCGAGTCATGCTTCAAAGTTACCTCGACGCGGTGCGCGACCAGCTAACGCCGCCGCTCATCCTCCGAAAATCACCACCACAGGAGTAAAACTTGCGTCGAACAATTCAGCTTGCGGCGCTCCTGCTTTTAGCGCTGGTCTTAATCGGTGTTTTGATTGTCGGCGGCTTATTCATCGTCTCCGATGGCGACCCGATCACCTATATTCAGACGTCGATCATTCGCTTTTCCCTCGCGGGGCGCGAGGATGAACTCGCCATGACGATGAGTACCAACACGTCACCCATGCGCTTTACCGTGAATTCTGGTGACAGCCCGCGCACAATTGCGGAAAACCTCGTCAGCGCACACTTGATCACCGACGCGGAGTTGTTCGTCGATTACGTACGAGCGTACCAGCTCGATACGCGGCTCGAAGCGGGAACGTTTTTTTTGACACAAGCGCAAACCATCCCACAGATTGCCGAAATGCTCACCGACTCCAGCAGCGGACAGTTCGCGTTTCGCATTTTGGAAGGCTGGCGAATCGAAGAAATTGCCGCGATCATCGATCAATCGGGACGATTTGGCTTCAGCGGCGCGGACTTTCTGCGCGTCGTGGGCATAGGCGCGAACATCGACCCCGCTTTCGCGCAGTGGGCGGGCATTCCGGCGGGTGCATCGCTTGAAGGATTTCTTTTCCCGGATACCTATCAACTTCCCGCAAGTGCTACCCCAGATTATCTAGCGGAAGTCCTGCTGGAAAACTTCCGCTCAAGGGCAAGCACGGCGCGCATCCCTGAACTTGCCGCCGCGAACGGACTCACGATTTACGAAGCGGTTACGCTGGCATCGATCATTCAGCGAGAAGCCGTCCACGAGGACGAACATCCGATGATCAGCAGTGTGTATCGCAACCGCCTTGCCATCGGCATGAAGCTCGACGCCGATCCGACGGTGCAGTATGCTCTCGGCTTTGATGGCTCAACATGGTGGCAGCGCATCACACAAGCGGATTACACAAGCGCCGTGTCGCCATACAACACTTACTTGAATACCGGGCTGCCTCCCGGTCCAATTGCCAGCCCCGGCATCAGCGCGATTCAAGCGGCGCTTCAGCCCACTGTGAGTGATTACCTCTTCTTTCAGGCGCGCTGCACGGGCGATGGATATCACAATTTCGCGCTGACGTTTGATGAACATCTGGCGAACTCATGCTTTTGATTAGGCGGTTGACGCTTCTTGCAGCGGCGATCTCTCTGCTGAGCGGTTGCGCCGTTCAACGGGCTGATCCGCCGCCGCGAATCGCCTTGCTTGCGCCGTTTGAGGGTGCGTCGCGCGATCTCGGCTACGATGCGCTGTATGCGGCAAGGCTGGCATTTGCCGATGCGGGCACACAAGCGGAACTGTACCCACTTGACGACGGCGGCGCAGTCGAAACGGCGGTCAGCCGCGCCCAAGCGCTGGCAGGTGATCCGCTGACGCTGGCGGTGATTGTTCTCGGTCACTCCGCCAGTGACACGCAAACGCTAACTGCATTCGGTGATCTCCCGGTGCTGGTTGTCGGAGAATGGAACGTCAGTGCCGCTCCGTCCGGCGTATTCGTTTTATCAGCGCAAGAACTCACACCCGCCGACGCTCACGGGGATTTTCAGCGCGACTCGTTTTACCAGAGCAGCGCTTTATCCCCGACTGCTGAGTTTGCGGAACGCATCGCCGAAAGCGATACCTTCGCGCCCGCTCCCGGTTTGTATTCGATGCTCACATATGACGCCGCGCAGATTGCGATTGCTGCGCTCCGAACCACCCGATCAACGACAAAAACCGCGCTTGCCGAGACGGATTACACCGGGCTGAACGGCAGAATCCGCTTCAGCCCTTCCGGATATTGGCTGGACGCGCCAATCTACATGATTCATGTCACTCGCCTCTCGCGCTAGATACTGCTGATCATGCCATCGACCAGCGGCGGCGGAGTCATGCGCACATTGGAAAGCTCGAATGCGCGGGCAAGCTGTTCGCGTGCCATTTCTGCTTTTGCTTCGCTGTTGGTGTAGATCATCGCCAGCACGCCGCCTTTCTTGACGTACTGCCCGATTTTGACCGGAACATACACGCCAACCGCGAGATCGACCGGATCGCCTTTCTTCTCACGCCCCGCGCCGAGGTCAAAACTGGCGCGTGCAATCGCCAGCGCATCGACATCCGCAACATAACCACCCGTTGGCGCGTGATACGGAACCAGCAAACGCGCTGAGGGTAGGAGCGCCGGATCATCAACCATGCGCACATCGCCGCCTTGCGCTTCAACCATGCGGCGGAAGACTGCTAGTGCTTTGCCACTTTCCAGCATGTCTTGGAGCATTGCATGAGTTTGTGCTTCATCCGCCCAGCGCTGCCCCCGCCCCGCCAACCGAAGCATTTGAGTCGCAACGATCAAACAGTGTTCCTCAAAGTCTTTCGCCTCGGCAGGAGCATGTCCACCCAAGACTTGAATCGCCTCGCGGACTTCCAGCGCATTGCCAACCGCCGCGCCGAGCGGTTGATTCATGTTCGAGATCAGCGCGATCACATCCCGCCCGGCGTCCGAACCGATTTCCACCATAATTTGCGCCAGCGCCCGTGCATCTTCGGCGGTGGTCATGAACGCGCCGCGCCCATATTTCACATCAAGCACAATACCGTTCGCGCCCGCCGCGATTTTCTTGCTCATGATGCTGCTTGCGATCAGCGGCAGGCACGGCACAGTTGCCGTCACATCACGAAGGGCATACAACTTCGCATCAGCAGGCGCTAATGATGCCGACTGCCCCGCCAGCACGATTCCGTTCGCTTTCGCCAGTGCGCGGAATTCCTCACCGGTCAAATTAACGTTGTAGCCCGCAATCGATTCGAGCTTATCCAGTGTGCCGCCGCTGAAACCTAATCCGCGCCCGCTCATTTTGGCGACCGGAACGCCGCACGCCGCCACCAGAGGCAGAACCACCAGCGATGTCTTATCGCCCACACCACCTGATGAGTGCTTATCCACTGAATACTCGCTGATGTCGCTCAAATCCAGTACATCGCCGCTGTATGCCATCGCCAGTGTCAGATCGACGATCTCTTGACGATTCATCCCGCGAAGAAATACCGCCATCAGCCATGCAGCCGCTTGATAATCGGGGATGTCTCCACGTGTAAAGTCATCAATAAAACTCTTGATTTCCTCACGGGTGAGGACTTCACCGTCCCGCTTTTTTGCAATAAGGTCTACTGCGCGCATCGATTTGCTCCTTGTCCTTAAGGGAGATTATAACGCTGCGACGCGGCTTCTTGACATGACATGAACAGAAATGGATAGTTACAATCGACGGAGTTGGGCTACAATACTGCAATCTTAACGGTGAGGTTTGGAGTCCACAGACCAGAATGAATGTAAAAACGAATCAGAGCGGCGCAGGAGTGGGTGCTTCGCGCGCCGCCGGAAGCATGTCTGATCGTCAGCGCCAGCAGGGATTGATCGTAGTCATCGGGATTGTGGTGATTGCGGTCGTCGTGTTTGTCGTTGCGATTCTGGCATCAGGCAATTCCAGTGTTCAGGAGATTGACTACAGCGCCATGGATGCAACGCGCAGCACGGATGGCGCGTTTATCATTGGCAATCCTGAAGCGCCTATCACCGTGGTTGAGTTTGCGGACTTCGGATGTCCTCACTGCCAAACATATCATGTCGAAATGCAGCAGCTCGTCCAAGAGTATGTTGCAACCGGAAAAGCGCGGTTTGAGTTCCGTATTTTCCCGACTGCAGGCGGGCAGCAAACGGTCTATGCTGGCGCGGTGGCGGAATGTATTGCCGAACAGAATCCGACCCTGTTCTGGAAAGCCTATGATCGTTTCTTTGAATTGGCGAGCACCGGGCGTTACTTCCAAGATGGCGCGGTCATCGGCGTGGTACAGGAACTTGGCTTGAACCGCACCGACGTGCTCAACTGCACCAGCGATTCGGATCAAGTGACGATTGATGTGAACTACGGACAGAACCTCGGCATTACCGGAACACCGGCAGTCATGGTGCGCTACGGGGATGGTCCGGCGCAGTGGGTCAGCTTCAACGGCACGACGTATGATCGCGGTTCAGTGCCTTACACCGTCCTTGCCGCCGTGATTGAACAGGCAAACGCGAGCTAACCAAGCAGGATTCACGTTTGAATAAGAACGGGCGTGACACTCTATCACGCCCGTTTTTTATTGTTCGCATCAACCCAACTGCCGCGCCAAAGGTGCATCTGTACGGCGCGCTTCACCATCGCGGTACTGCATCAGCAAGCGATAGTCGGGATATTCCGAGTCAACACGGGGCTGCCACTCCGCTACGCTGAACAACCGAAGCGATTCCCCCGTCTCAGGATGCCCGATGCGAGAAACCGTAATCACAAACGCCAGCCGCTCATACATGCGGTGAACCATCACCTCACCCGCGCCAATATTGGCACGGCGAGCGATCATACCGAGCGCACTTTGCAGCCGCTTCGCGTCCGGCGCTCCCCGGCACGCCCAAATCTGACGCGGCGTGTGTTCCCGCATCAAGAGCGGTGATAACGCATCCGGTTCGTCAGCGCGCACCTCATCCAGAATGATCAGCGGTGGTTCAAGCTCAAGCGCCTGCGCGATTCGCTGCCCAAACGTGATCTCCGACTGATCTCCGATTCGCCAGCGCGCGGTCATCCGGCGCATGATGTGCGGCGGGCGCAGTTCGGCGGCGCGTTCGACATACACACCGTTCACGTCTGGCAGCAGGTGAAGCAGTGCGTTGAGCAGCGTCGTCTTGCCCGATTCGGGTTCACCGACGATGCAAAATCCATAGCTTGAGCGCGCAATCGAGCGCAGCAGTTCTGCCGCATCGCCGCTCATGAAACTCGACTCAACCAGATCATCAAGTGTTGGCGCTTTTGCCGGATGCAGGCGAATATCCGCGCTCAGATATGCGGCGTAAGGCGGCGTGACAACGCTTACCCGCGCTGGACGATCACCGAGCAGCAAACCAGTTTCAAGGATCGGGGTATCGTCGCGGAGTTCCGCCCCCGCATCAGTCACCAAACGCCTAATCACACGCCGGAGATGTTCGTCATCATCAAAAAGACCGTGATACGACGTAAACGGCAGATTTCCAAACCGCACAGCGACCGTCTCCGCCCCTTCAATGCTGATCGTCGTCACACGCGGATCAAGGAAATATTGATCGAGCGCGCCGTAGCCGAAAATACTGCTGTAGACACGTTCTATCAAGCGTGCTTTGGTTTCGCTGTCCAACTGGATCGACTCGACGGCAAGCACATAATTCGTGACATCGAGCAGCAGACGCAGACGCTTCGCAGGAGTATCCGCCTCCGCTATCAGCGGCGACTCTGGCGAGTATTCGGCGTAAAACTGCGATTCAATCTTTTCGACCAGCGCCGAGATCGAATACGCGCGTGTTCCAGATCGCCCCGGCAAAAATTCGGGTTCGCGTCCTTTGTCCGTGTCACGACGGGGGCGCTTCTGCGGCTCTACCGGCAGATCATTCTGTTCATCGGTCATCGGCTGTTCCTTTGGCAAACGCTGTCTTCAGCCGCCATTGCTGCGAAATACTCATCAGATGTTCATACTGCAAATTGAAAACGATACTGGTATACTGCCGGACGGTTATGCAGGGCGCAACAGGACGGCAGAATGACAGATATCATTGTAACGGGATCGATCGCCTATGACTACCTCATGCGGTTTCCCGGACGCTTTGCCGAGCATATTCTGGTCGATCACCTTGACCGAATCAGCGTAAGCTTTCTCGTCGAAGACATGACGAAACATTGGGGCGGCAACGGTGGCAACATCGCGTATACGATGGCACTGCTAGGGCAAACGCCGCGTTTGTTCGGAACAGTCGGGCGCGACTTTGACGACTATGCCGCATGGCTCACACGCACAGGTGTAGACATTGGTCTCGTGCAAAAGATCGAAGACGTGTTCATGCCTTCTTTCTTCGCCAATATAGATCTCGACAACAATCAAATCGGGTCGTTTTATGCGGGCGCGATGACCTATGCGAAGAATTATCGCATCAGCGATGTGATGCCCACCAAACCGGACTGGGTCATCATTTCCCCCAATGATCCCCAAGCAATGTCGAACTTGTGTCAAGAGTGCCGCGAACGGGGAATCAAGTTCGTCTATGATCCCAGCCAGCAGGTCGCCCGTCTTAACGGTGATGAGCTGCGCGCCAGCATGGAAGGCGCATACATGCTCGTCGTCAACGACTTTGAAGCACTGATGATCGAATCGAAAGCAGGGCTGACGCTTTCTGATCTTCAGCGCATGTTCCCCGTCTTGATCGTGACACACGGTAAGGACGGCTCATTCATTTACAGCAATGGTGACTGCATTCAGATTCCCATTTTTGAAACGGATGCGATCAAAGACCCAACCGGCGCAGGCGACGCTTACCGCGCAGGAATCATGACCGGACTTGCGCGCGGCTTTCCGCTCAAACTGCTCGGCGAAATGGGGGCGCTGTGCGCAACCTATGCGCTTGAGCATGTCGGCACGCAGAATCATTATTTCTCACCTGCCGAATTCGTCGCCCGTTTCCGCAGCCGATTCGACGATCAAGGCTGGCTGGATCAACTGCTCTAAACCGGGCACTGAAACTATGCTACAATCCCGACGTTTTTGTGAGGAATCCAATCCTCACTCGTTTCCATACCATCAATAGGAGCATCCATGACTGTTACGCCATCGGTTGAGCACGATGTGAAGAATCTCGACCTCGCTACCGGAGGGCGATTTCGCATTGATTGGGCAGAGCTTGAAATGCCCGTACTGCGCGCAATCCGCGATCGCTTCGCCAAGGAGCAGCCGCTGAAAGGAATGCGCGTATCCGCATGCCTTCACGTGACGACCGAAACTGCCAATCTGATGCACACGCTTCAGGTAGGCGGCGCTGATATTGTGCTGTGCGCCTCAAATCCCCTTTCAACACAAGATGATGTCGCCGCTGCGCTCGTCGCCCAGTACGAAATTCCTGTCTACGCGATCAAGGGCGAGGACAACGACACTTATTACTCGCACATCAAGGCGGCGCTCGATCATCGTCCTCATATCACGATGGATGATGGTGCTGATCTCGTTGGCACGATCCACAAGACGCGCCGTGAACTGCTCGAGGATATTGTCGGCGGCACGGAAGAAACCACCACAGGCGTGATTCGTTTGCGCGCAATGGCGGCAGATGGTCAGCTTGCGTTCCCGGTCATCGCCGTGAATGACAGCAATACCAAACACCTGTTTGACAACCGTTATGGCACGGGTCAGAGCACCCTTGACGGCATCATCCGCGCGACCAATCTGCTGCTTGCTGGTCGTACTATCGTCGTCGCGGGTTACGGCTGGTGCAGCCGCGGAATCGCGTCACGTGCGGAAGGCATGGGTGCCAACGTCGTCGTGACCGAAATCGACCCCCTGCGCGCACTGGAAGCTGTGATGGATGGCTATCGTGTTATGACGATGGAAGCCGCCGCCCCGATTGGTGACATCTTCATTACCGCAACAGGTGACATCAATGTGCTCGATACGCGTCATTTTGAACGCATGAAGCCCGGCGCGATCATGGCGAACAGTGGTCACTTCAATGTCGAAATCAACATCCCCGGCTTGCGCGCCCTCAGCGAAGGCGATCCTCGCCTTGTCCGCCCGTTTGTGGAAGAATACCGTGTTGCCGGACGTCCGCTGTACATCCTCGGTGAGGGTCGCTTGATCAACCTCGCCGCAGCCGAAGGACACCCGGCGAGTGTAATGGACATGAGCTTCGCCAATCAAGCGCTGGCAGCGGAGTACATGGTGAAGAAGGGCGGCAAAGCGAACATGGCTCCGGAAGTTTACACACTGCCGGAAGAACTGGATCGTGAAATCGCCGCGCTCAAGCTCGAGGCGATGGGGATCACGATTGATACCCTCACGGCTGAACAAGAACGTTATCTGAGCCAGTGGGAAGAAGGCACTTAGGTCTCACCCTGAAGGAGAAACGTACGATGAGAAAAACATTTGTGCTGTTGGTGATGCTCACATTGGTTGTCATGCCAATGGCGGCATTCGCTCAAACAGACGGCGCAGCGGTGATCCGCTTCGTCCATGTGGTGAACGGCGCGCCAACGGTCGATGTGTACGTCGACGGCGCAATCCGCTATTCAGCGCTGGATTTCGGTCAGGCGACGCCCTATCTTCCAATCGCTGCCGGTTCGCACCAAGTCACGGTTACAAGCACGGGCAATACCGCTGCGTTATGGGAGCAGTCGCTTGATGCCGCTGCGGATCAAGCGCTGGTTGCCGTTGCATCAACGGCGGGTTCGTTCACGATCTTCACCGATGATCTGAATCCGCTCCCGGTCGGGCGTGCTCGCCTGACGGCGATTCATGCCATCCCCGATGCGGGCGCGGTCGATGTCGTTTTGGCAGATGGTCGCCCTGTCATTCCGAACTTGGCATACAGCCAGCCTTACGGCACGCTCGATGTGCCGGTCAATACCTATGAACTGCTCGTGCTTCCGGCGGGCGGTGCGCTTGATGGAGCACTGATCCCACCGACGCCATTCGGTCTGGCAACAGGCACATCGTATATCATCCTCGCCTATGGAACGAGCGCAAACCCGGCAGTCCTGCTGCTCTCTGCACCGACGCTCCCGAACGCCGATGGCTCTGCGCGTGTTCGTGTCGTCCATGCCGCGGATGGTCTGGCAGAAGTTGATGTGAACGCCAACGGCACACTCTTGATCCCGTCGCTCGGCTACGATGCCGCGACCGAATACGTGGCTTTGCCTGCGGGCGAATATGAAATCACGCTGACCGAACCCGGCGACACCACTGCCATCGTCACGGCGACCGTTGAGGTCGCAGGAGACATGCGTTATGTAGTCGTGGCATCGGCGGCGGGTGGCGCACCTGTGATCTCTGCCTTCTCGACTGGCGCAGCGGCGATCACCGCCGATGAAGCGGTGCTGTCGCTGATCAATGTCGCGCCCAACATCACGGCAAGCGCCGCCTATGGCAGCGCAGGTTCCGTGCAGGATACCGAAGTTGCAGGACAAGAATCAACATCAGTCGTTGTTATGCCGACTACCCAAGAAATCACCGTTAGCACCGATTCACCGGCAGCTACCAATGGCTTTGGAACAGGCATGTTCGGCAGCGTACTCTATGATGCCGTCGTCTCCCCCGGCGAAAACACACCTGTAATTTCTGCGCTTCAACCGGTGAGCATTCCGCTCACGGCGGGCGTTCCCACAATCGTGATCCCGGCAATTGCCAGCGATCCGGCGGAAGCATTCGTAACCTCGACATCTCAGCAGCAGCAGCCGCAGGTTTTGCCGACCGCTGACCCGAATGTCGCAGTCGCCACACCGACTAACAGCCAGCCGCAGCCGCAGATTCTGCCGCCCGTTCAGCCGACGCCCGCAGTTCCGACGGCGCGTGTTATCCTGAATCCGGGTGCCAACCTGCATCTGCGCCAATATCCGAGCGCCGAAGCATTCTCGCTCGGTCTTGCTCCTGCCGGAACAGTTTTCCGTGTTTTGGGACGCGAAGGCGCGCCGGAAGCTCCGACGTTCTTCACACCCACCCCCACCCCGGTTGGCGCACCAACCCCGACGCCGTTCATCGATCCGGCGGTCGGTTTGGGCGAAGACGAAGACCTCGTGCCGTTTGAAACATGGCTGTTCGTCGAATTCGACACACCGGACGGTGGCGTGATCACGGCGTGGGTGAACGCGCAGTATCTCGAAATCCGTGATGCACGCGGGCGCTTGCAAAAGCTGAAGGAACTACCGTTGATCCCGCGGAACCGCGCTGGTCAGCAGGGCGGCATTGCGCCGGGCATCGCGCCGACGCAGAATCCGTTCCGCAACGTCAATGTTGCGACCGTTCAAGGACTCGAACCCGGTGCGAATCTGCATCTGCGCCGCTTCGACAGCGCGCAGTCAGAATCGCTCACGTTGATCCCGAACGGTACAGCGATGATCATTCTCGGTCGCAACGACGTAGGCGATTGGCTTCAGGTCGATTATCAAGGAACGATTGGCTGGGTCGCGGTGCCGTATGTGCGTGTCTCGTACAACGAAGACACAATCGACGTGCTCACCATCCCCGTGATCGGGGAAAGTGACTCCTCGGGCACGCCCCGTCCCCCCGGTGCTCCCAATGTCGGCGTCAGTGGTCCGCCCACTGATGCCCCCGGCGACGAATCAGGCGATTAGCCGCCGCAAGCAGGATAACGTCTAGCGAAAGTCCTGCGGTGCAACCCGCAGGGCTTTCTGTTTGTCTAAGTAGTTGACGTAAAACCAAATTGGAGACACAGCCTTGAGCACAAAACGCGCCCTTATCACCGGAATCACCGGACAAGATGGTTCGTATCTTGCCGAATTCCTGCTAGAACAGGGGTACGAGGTCTACGGAGTCACGCGCCGCACCAGCACCTATAACTATGACCGCATCAAGCATATTCAGGATAAGGTCACACTCCTCCCGGCAGATCTCAGCGACTTGACGAGTCTGATCGGCGTGCTGCGCGAAGCGCGCCCACAAGAAGTCTATAACCTTGGCGCGCAGAGCTTCGTCCCTACCTCATGGGCGCAGCCCGTCTTCACTGGCGATGTGACCGGTTTGGGTGTCACACGCCTACTAGATGCCGTCCGTGCCGTTGATCCCGAAATTCGTTTTTACCAAGCGTCCAGCAGCGAGATGTTCGGTAAGGTGCAGGAAGTCCCACAGACCGAAAAAACGCCGTTCTACCCGCGCAGTCCTTACGGTGTCGCAAAGGTCTACGGTCACTGGATCACCATCAACTACCGCGAAAGCTACAACCTGCACGCGACAAGCGGCATTTTGTTCAACCACGAAAGCCCGCGCCGAGGTCTGGAGTTCGTCACGCGCAAAGTGACGTATCACGCGGCAAAAATCGCCCTCGGTTTGGCACACGAACTGCGCTTGGGCAACCTTGATGCACAACGTGACTGGGGTTATGCAGGTGACTATGTGCGTGCAATGTGGCTGATGCTCCAGCAGGACACTCCGGACGATTATGTGATCGCAACCGGAAAAACTCATTCGGTTCAGCGCTTGGTTGAAGTCGCGTTCGGATGCGTTGATCTGGACTGGAAACGCTTCGTCATTCAAGACGAGAAGTACATGCGCCCGGCAGAAGTTGATCTGCTCATCGGCAACCCAGCGAAGGCAAAGAACATTCTCGGCTGGGAGCCGCAGGTTTCGTTTGAGCAGTTGATCGAAATGATGGTGCAGGCTGACGTTGCCCTCCTGAAAGCAGAATATCATCTCTAACCGTGATCGACACTCACTGCCATCTCAACTTTGACCAGTTCGACGCCGACCGAGACGCGGTGATTGCGCGCGCAGCCGCGCAGCAGGTCACACGCATCATCATTCCCGCCGTCGACCGAAGCACGACCGATGCCGCGTATGCACTTGCTCAACAGCATACAGGAATCTACGCGGCGGCTGGGGTACACCCCAACAGCACCGCCGCGTTTGCGGACTCGGACTTGGAGTGGATCGCGGCAGCGGCGCAGCGCCCCAAAGTCGCTGCCATCGGCGAAATCGGACTGGACTATCATTGGGACAACAGCCCAAAGCCGATCCAGCGGCGCGCTTTTGAACAGCAGTTGGAGATCGCCGCGCAGCTCAAACTTCCGGTGATCATTCATAACCGGGAAGCGCACGAAGATGTTATCGCGGTCTTAGAATCATGGGCGGGGTCACTCCCGCCTGAACTCCGCGACCGTCCCGGAGTGCTGCACTCATACTCTGCGCCGCAGAGCATCGCGGATCGCGCGCTTGCCGCCGGGTTTTATCTCGGCTTCACCGGACCGATCACGTATAAAAATGCCGACGATTTGCGGCGAACGGCTGCCAGCACCCCGATGGATCGGATACTGGTCGAAACCGATGCACCTTATCTTACGCCCATCCCATACCGGGGTAAACGCAACGAACCTGCCTATATTCCGCTGATGGTCGAACGCTTGGCTGCGCTGCACGGCGTTGATCCCTCCGAGATGGCACACCAGACGACGCGCAACGCCGAGCGCCTATTCTTACTCCCACCGGAGACACTGTAATGTCTGAATCCGCTGTGGACGTTTCGATCATCATCGTGAGTTGGAACATCGCAGACCTGCTGAAAGCGTGCCTTGAGTCGATTTTCGCGCACAGCAACACACGATCCATCGAAGTTATTGTGGTTGATTCGGCAAGCGCGGATGCAACAGTCACGATGATCCGTGAGCAGTTCCCACAAGTGATCCTGCTCGCGCAAACCGAAAACATCGGCTTTACACGGGGAAACAACATCGGGCTGAAAGCCGCACATGGGCGGTATCTTTTTCTGTTGAACCCGGATACTGTTTTGCTCGATGACACGGCGGAGGCATTGGCGGGCTACCTCGACTTAAACCCCAATGTGGGCATCGTTGGACCGAAAACGCTCAATACCGATCGCAGTTATCAATCGACGCGCCGCCGCTTCCCGACGCTGGCGCTTGAACTGCGCGAAAGCCTATGGCTTGCGCCGCACCTGTTCGATTTACCACCGAGTCACATTCCGCTCGACAACCCGACCCCAGAGACGTCGCATCTGGTAGACTGGGTGCAGGGATCGGCGCTGATGATCCGCCGCGAAGTTTATGAGCAGATCGGCGGCATGGATGAGGGATTCTTCATGTTTTCGGAAGAGGTGGATTGGTGCAAACGCGCCGCCGATCATGGCTGGAAAGCTGCCTATGTCGGCAGCACGTCGATCATCCATCACGGCGGAAAAAGCACGGAACAAGCAGCCGCTCGGTCTCATATTCATTTTCAAACGAGTAAAATACGTTACTTTCGCAAACATCACGGTGCAGCACGCGCAAACATGCTGCGGCTGTATATTTTGTTGAACTACCGCATTCAATGGTTGATTGAAAGCGCAAAAGGTGCGCTCGGTCACAAGCGCGAGATGCGCCAGAAACGCCGCCAAACGTATCAAGAAGTCCTGCGTTCTGGTTTGAGAGGCTAACGATGCGAATCGGGATCGTGACAGGCGAATATCCCCCGATGGAAGGCGGAGTCGGTGCTTACAGCGCCATCCTCGCAGAGAGTCTGACTCAGCAAGGGCATCAGGTTTATGTCCTGAGCAGCACCGCCGCTAAAGCATCCGATCCGGCAGTTCCGGTTGAGGCGTCGGTTCATCGTTGGTCACTGGACGCGCTTCGCAGAATACGAAACTGGGCGCGCACGCATGAGCTTGACGTGATCAGTTTGCAGTTTCAAACGGCAGCCTATCAGATGTCGCCGTATATCCATTTTTTGCCGGAAGCCGTCCGCCCGATTCCGGTCATCACGACCTTTCATGATCTGCGCGTGCCGTATTTGTTTCCAAAGGCTGGCAAACTGCGCGAGAGAATCGTGAGGCGCTTGGCGCGTGCATCTGCCGGAGTGATCGCCACCAATCATGAAGACTTTGCACAGGTGAGCAGCCTTCCAGCCGCCGTCATGATCCCGATTGGCAGCAACATCCTTCCCACCCTTCCCGAAACGTTTGACCGTACCGCCCACCGTGAACGCCTCGGAATCAGCGCGGGCGAATTCGTAATCGGCTTCTTCGGCTTGATCAACCGCACAAAGGGAGTCGAAACACTGCTCGAAGCGGCGGCGATCTTGCGCGCCGATGCCGTCCCCGTGCGCGTCTTGTTCATCGGCGGCACAGCAGGCAGCAGTGACCCGACAAATGTGAGTTACATTGCCGAGATCAACAGCCGAATCAATCAACTTGACCTTGACGACATCGTGACGCGCACGGGCTACGTGGACGAAGTGCAAGTCGCGGAAGCGCTGTGTTCAATTGATGTGATCGCGTTTCCGTTTCGAGATGGCGTCTCGTACCGTCGAGGCAGCTTGATGGCGGCGCTTCAGTACGGGTGCGCCATCGTGACAACGCCTTCGGTCGTACCGAATCCTGATCTCGTCGATGGAAAAACCATGCTGTTTCATCCGGTTGAGGATGGGCGCGCGCTCGCCACGCAGTGCCGCCGCTTATATCACGATCCTGATCTGCGGGTGACGCTTTCTAGCGGAGCGCGCGACTTAGCGCACCGCTTTGAGTGGGACACCATCGCCCGCGAAACGGCTGAATTCTTCCAGAAAGTAATCTCATGAAACGCCGCCTTGCACCTGACCATCTGGCGGTCGCAGCGCTGATCGCCTTGTGGATGCTCTTTTTTTGGCGCATCTTCACGCCGATCAACGCGGATCAAGCCTCGCTCGAAAAAGGCGACTTTTCCGGGCAGTTCGTCGCATTTGCGGCGTATCAATATGATCGCTGGTCAGCTGGTGAGGTTCCGCTCTGGAATCCGTACAACAACGGCGGGCTTCCGTTCATCGCGGATACGCAGGCGGCGGTGTTTTATCCCCCACGCTTGATCACAATCGCGCTGGCGCGACTTTCCGGCGGTTTCAGCTATCGCACGCTCGAATACGAAATGACAGCGCATATCTTGGCGTATACCTTGCTCATGTATGCGTTCATGCGGCGGCTTACACTTGGACGACGCGGGAGCGTATTCGGTGCGTTTGTCGGCGCGTTGATCGTCGGCTACAGCGGCTTCACGACCGGATACGCGCCGCTCCAACTCGCCATTCTTGAAGCGGCGGTATGGCTGCCGCTGGCGTTGATCGGCATCCACGAATCAACCCGTGAGCGCTGGCGTCCGCTGTGGTTGTTGATGACAGGAGCGGCGCTTGGCGTGTCGTGGTTAGCGGGTCATCCGCAAACCAGCTTTCTCATGACGTATCTGCTGGTCGCCTTTTTCGCGGTTCAGGTGTTCCGCCGCCGATTCCGATGGCATGTGTTCGTCATCAGCACAGCGATCTTTGGCACAATCGCGTTTGGATGCGCGGCAGTGCAGTTGATCCCCGGTGTTGAGTATCTGACGCTCACCACGCGGACGGAATTTGGTTTTGACGCGAAAGGGAACGGCTTCCCTTTCCAAGACATCATTCAGTTCATTTTCCCCGGCATCGTCAGCTTATATTCGCCGCTGTACGTCGGGTTTGTTGGGCTGGTGCTGGCGTTGATCGCAATGTACCGCCGTGAAAAACAAGCGGTCTTTTGGGGTGCAGTCGCCTTGTTCGCCCTTGTGTGGAGTTTCGGCGCGAACAGCGCACTTTTTCCGGCTCTGTATAATCTTGTGCCGGGTCTGCGCTTCTTTCGTGGTCAAGAACGCGCCGCTTTTCTCGTCATGCAAGCATTGGCGATCCTTGCCGGACTCGGCGCGGCTCACCTGCTCGATTGGGATGCCGCCCGCGATTATGCCGCCGCGCTGCGAATCCGCGTCTGGTTGAACCGCATCTTCAACGCCGCGCTCTTGTTGGGGGCGTTGGTGTTCGTCGCGTGGATTGACATTCCCAGCGGTTTTGGCAGCCTGATCAGTCCGTTTGCGTTCGCGCTGATCATGATCGGCGCGGCTTTCATGCTGATCCCGAATCTACTCGCGTATCGCCCGCGTGATCTGGCATTCTGGTCTATCGCCGTACTGCTCACGTTCGAGTTGTTCACCGTGAACATGGACTCCCCCGCGACCTATGATTCCGTTCCGCCGGAAGATCAACTCGCAATCGCGCCGCCGCCCCTGATCGCGGACGTACTCAACGACGCCGAAACGCCGTTCCGTGTCGATGGCGAACGCGGCGTACTCGCCAATTACGGATCGCTGTACCGCGTGCAGGATATACGCGGAATCAGTCCGCTCTTTCTCAATCGCGCATGGGCGCTCCTTTCGGATGATGCGCTGACCACCCGCGCATGGGAGCTTTTCGCGGTGCGCTACGTGTTCACCGACTGGAACGAACTCCCCGTCGCCAGCGAGATCGTCAATTCTGGTGCGGATGTTTACGGCGCGGTCAACCTGCACCGGCTGAGCGATCCGCGCCCGTTCGCGCTCGTCATCTACCAGCATTACATCGAGCAATCGGATGAAAACGCGATCAACCTCTTGCGCGATGCGGGTATCGATCCCCGCCGAATCGTGATCCTCAACCGCGATCCCGGTGTCTCATCAACGGATAGTGACCCGCTAACCACTCCGGCACAGGTGACATACTTCGCGCCGGAACGCATTACGATTACAACGGCGGCGGATAGAGATGGCGTTTTGAGTGTGGCGCTGCTCGATTACCCCGGTTGGCAGGCGACCGTCAACGGGGAGCGGGTCGAGATCATCCGCGCTTACGGGGCGCTGTCCGCCGTTCCGGTCGGGGTTGGCGAAAACACGGTAGAATTCGTCTACGATCCGCTGACCTACAGAATTGGCGCGGTGATCAGCGCGGTTACGTGGATTGGTATCAGCATTATCGGCATATTCTTGGGGATTTATGCAGCAGGTAAACGAACTTCAACGCTGGGTCGCCGGGCTTGATCGGCGCACATATGCCCTTCTGATCGGGGTCACGCTCGGCGTGGTCGGCGGCATCGTCGGACTGCTCATCGCCGTGCTCGATCCACTGCTCGCTATTGGGTTGATTTTCGGCGGGCTGGTTGGGCTTTATATCCTGACAAGTATCGAAGCGGCGCTATACGGTATTATCGCGGTGATGGCGCTGCTGCCGTTCGGCACGCTGCCCTTCCGGCTCGGCTTCACGCCGACATTTATGGATGCGGCGATGCTGGCGTTTCTCGTCGTGTATCTTGCGCAGTGGATGACGGGGAAACGCGGTGGAAAAATCCTACTCACCCCGGTTCACCCGTTTATCGGGATGTACATGGGCTGGATGATCCTCGCATTCCTGCTCGGTATGCAGTACGGATCGCCCAACTCGACCACGGCGCGCCAGTTTGCCGAAACGCTCCTCAGCATCAGCATGACATTTATATTGGTCGATCTGCTGCGTGACGCGCGTCTGCTGCGACGGCTCGTACTCGTGATCACGATCGTGGTCGCAGCACAAGCATTGATCGCCATTGGGTTGTACGTGATGAATGATACTGTAGCGGAACGCACCCTTGTGCGGTTAGCGCGCTTTGGCTACCCCAATGGTGGCGTGATCCGCTACATCGAGGACAATGCCGAATTTGCGGAGCGCGCAATCGGCACTTGGGTTGATCCAAACGCGCTCGGCGGCTTCCTCGTCGTTTCGGCGCTTACGCTTGCACCGCAGGTGTTCGCGCGTAAACCCGTACTCCGGTTTCGCTGGATCGCGTGGGGAGTCTTGGGCGTGGTCGGAATCGCGCTCATGCTGAGTTTTTCGCGTGCGTCAGCGCTGGCGTTTGGCGCAAGCGTGGCACTCATCGGCACGATCAAAGGCTACCGCCGCTATTTGGGATTGATCGCGGTCGCCGTCGTTGTATTGCTGCTACTGCCTCAAACACAAGACTACATCAGCCGTTTTGTCGAGGCGTTCACCGCGCAAGACTTGGCAACGCAGATGCGCATCGGGGAATACGGCGACTCGTTTGAACTGATCAGCCAATACCCGATTGCGGGAATCGGCTTCACCGGAACGCCTATCGCCACCCTGTATACCGATGTCGCCAGCATGTACTTAATCATGGCGAATCAAATCGGGTTGGTGGGATTAGGGATTTTTGCGGTCACGATTATCAGCGTGTTTGTGTACGGTTTCCGCGCATGGAAAGTCGCGCAGCACGACCCGGAACTGCGTTCGATCCATTTGGGCTATCACGCGGCGTTGATCGGCGGCTTGATCAACTCGATAGCGGACTTGTATTTCTTCCGCATGGACTTTCACGCCGCGATCACGCTGTTCTGGCTCGTGGTCGCTTTATGCTTGACAAGTTCACGTCTCGCGCTCGAACGCAGCGAGCAAAGCACGCCGCGTTTAGAATCGACCGTTGATTGACGCGCATCCTTCAGCTAGGATATACGCTTGCGAACGAGCCATCTGGCTCGCTTCCGTAATGCTTTCCGCTCTGCACCGCGACCTATCCTCTTTCTGGCGCACCGCAGGGCAAACCCGGGGAAAGGAGACAAAAGATTCCCGATGAAACGAGCATACGAAGTCGCGTTTATTGTCCGTTTGGACACCGCCGATGAAGCACAAATCAACACCACTGTTGATCAGGTGCGCGGTTGGGTCGAAGCGAACGAACTTGGACAGGTTCAGCGGATCGACCGCTGGGGTCGCCGCAAACTGGCATACGAGATCGATAAGCAGCGTGAAGGCTATTACGTCTTCATGGATTCGCAGATCGAACCTCAGGCACTTGGCGAAATCGAACGCAACCTGAATTTGTCGCCCTTTATCTTGCGGTATCTGATCGTCCGTAAAGACGAGTAATATCCGCCGTTGGTATTGTCACCTGTTCAACTGCCTGTCGGTCTGAATCAGAAACGCGCTGCATTATGGGTCGTGGACTTAACAAGGTCATCATTATTGGGAATGTGGGGCGCGAACCTGAAATGCGCTACACCCCCAGCGGACGTCCAGTGACGAGTTTTAGCGTCGCCACGACGCGCACATGGGTCTCTGCCGAAGGCGAACGCCGCGAAGAGACGGAATGGTTTAATGTGGTCGCGTGGGGCAATCTCGCGGAAATCTGCAAAGCGCACTTGACGAAGAATCAGCAAGTCTACGTCGAAGGGCGGCTGCAAACACGAGGTTGGGAAGATGAAACCGGAAAAAAGCATTTCCGCACCGAACTCGTTGCGAACGAAATGATTTTACTGGGAGATCGTCGTCCTCAAGGCGCAGATTTTGATTTTATCGACGATGGGCAGGAACTAGGCGACGATTACGCATTCTAACGCTGATAAGTCACCTATCTAACACGACTGGAGAAAATATACCGTGAGCGATATGCCACCGCGTGAACCCCGCAGCCGCTCGGATAATGATGGACCCGAAGAAGGTGGAGAACGCGAAAACCGCCGTCCCGACCGCGAACGCGGCGATCGTTCCTTCCGCGGGCGCGGACGCGCACAAGCGTACTGCCCCGATGGACGGTGCTACGATTACAAGGACATCGATAAGTTGAAGCGCTTCATCACCGAGACGGGCAAAATCAAGCCGCGCCGCCAAACCGGGAACTGCGCACGCTGCCAGCGAGAACTGGCGCGCGAGATCAAACGCGCACGCCATCTGGCGTTGCTTCCCTACATCCTGCTTTCTGACTAAATCGGAAACCTGATGAGCAAACGCAACCAAACCACCGGCATCCCGAAAGCAGGTGACCTGAAGTCCGCGCCCAAGTCGGATGCCAACGAAAGCAAGTCCTTGCGCGGTCGCTTGCAGCCGCGTTTACTCAACGAGTATAAGACCCGTCACGAACGGGAAGCCGTCATTCAGCGCTACGTGTTGATCGCGGTCGTCGCTGTAGCGGCGATTGCAGTCGTCATCCTCGGCATCAGCTTCGTGGTTGACCAGATTATTACCCCTTCGCAGTCCGTCGCTATCGTGAATGGCGAAACGATCACGGTTGCCGCGTTTGAAAGCCGAGTCCGGCTCGAGCGTGCGATCATGAACGAATCGCTCAATACACAAGCGTCGCTGATGTTTGCGATGGGCGCGACAGCGGATCAGGTCAGTCAGCAGATCGGGCAGAGCGCAGAGTGGAACGAACTTCAAGTATCGGATCAACTGGGGAATCGTGTCCTCAATGACATGATTGCCGAGACTCTGCTGCGCCAAGAAGCGGCGCGGCTGGGGATCACTGTGACGGCAGACGAGGTTCAAACGGCAATTCAAGACTACTTCGGTTACGATCCCGAAGCCGCCGCCAGTGAACCAACGGCGACTCCTGTGCCGACGTTGACGCCGACGCCGTTCGTGTCTCCTACTCCAACTGTAACGCCGACACCATCGCCAACGCCGGAATTTACGCCGACCGCGACGCTGACGCCGCAGGCTTCTGCAACGCCGACAGCAACACTCAGCGCGACCGAACAGGCAGCCCGTTACAATGATGTGCGCGATGACGCTTTTGGCGCAATCATGCGCTCGGCAGGCATCGGCGACGCGGAACTGAACACCTATTTCGAAGTGCTGGCGCTGCGCGACAAGATGGCGGATCATCTCGGTGTTTCGACCGAAACCACGACTTATGCTGATGCCCGTCATATCCTTGTTGCGACCGAACAGGAAGCGCTGGATGTGATTGCGGCGCTGAACGCGGGCGACTCGTTTGCTGAACTCGCGCGCGCTGTGTCTACGGATACGGGGTCAGGCGAACAAGGCGGCGAACTTGGATGGACGGTAGTGAGTAACTACGTCACCGAATTCGCGGATGCCGTTCGCACAGGCGAAATCGGCGCAATCCTCGGTCCGGTTCAGACCCAGTTCGGCTACCATGTGATTCAAGTGCGCGCGCGTGAAGAGCGCTCCGCTACCGAATCGCAGATTCAAGGCGCGCGTGATCTCGCGGTGGATACCTATCTCGAGACGCTGCGCGACGAGCAGGACGCGAACATTCAACTGTTCGATACGTGGATCGATAACGTGCCGGATGAACCGGTCTTCGCGCTGACAGGCTGATAATCGCAGTCTGCGGCATGATTAATTGAGAGGGTTTCCCATGAGGAAACCCTTTTTGCTTGTTGTATACTGACAACAGGTTGAGGAGGGTGTCCCTTGATTCAGTTTAAGCCTATCCACCACCGCATTCGCAACGCTTCCGCTGCTCCCATTGTCGCCTGCCGTATCCATGACTATAATCTGCCGTATGAGCAGCAAATTTTCGCGCCTTGAAGCGCAGCTAGAGCGCCTAATTGAAGGCGCGTTTACCCAATTGTTCGGCAAAACCATCCGCCCACAGGACATCGCCCTGAGGTTATCGCGGGCGATGGAAGATCACTTGCAGCCCGCTGAAGGCAGCGATCCGCGCCCGTTTGCGCCGGATTATTACCGTATCCGTTTGAATGCTCAGGTACATGCGAGTTTGCTCTCGCGTCAGCCTGCGCTGGCGGACATCCTGAGTCAGCATCTCGTTTCACTGGTCAATTTCGCAAATTACCGCCTCAAGAGCGTGCCACAGGTGGATTTGATCGGCGATTTACTTTGCACACCAACCGAATTGGTTGTCACAGTCCTGCACAGCGATCCCGTTCAAAGCCTGACATCGGCGATGGACAAGCCGGAAACACCGCCGCCTCCATCATCCAAAACACCGCGCAACGCACAGTTGGTCATCAATGGCACGCGTATCGTCGCGCTCGAATCGCCGTTAATCAACATAGGACGCGGGCACGACAACACGATTGTATTGGATGATTTGCATGTGTCCCGGCATCATATCCAACTGCGGCTGCGCTTTGGACACTACACAGTCTTTGACACCAACAGCCGGGGCGGAACACGCGTCAATGATGTGCTGATCCGCGAACACCGCTTGCAACCGGGAGATGTCATCCGCATCGGCAAGACGCAGATTGTCTACATTGAGGATACGCCCCACGATGGGCAAACGGGCGTCACAGCGGCGCTCGGAGACTAAGTGAGGCGGCGGAGTGACGAACGAGACGGCGCTTTTTTTCTTACGACTCGCAGGAAGCGCAGCACTTCTGCTTTTCTTGGGGGTACTATTTTTTACCCTGTGGCAGGATGTACGCAGCGCATCAGCGCAGATCGAAGCCGCACGGCGAAGCTACGGGCGGCTCGTCTTGCTTGAGCGCACCGATTCGGAATCCACAACGAGCACAAAAACGTACCCGCTCATGCCGCTCACCAGCATTGGACGTTCGCCCACCAACTCGATTCGCATCGACGACACATTTGCCAGCGCAGAACACGCGATCATTGCACTCAGAAACGGGACATGGTGGCTGGAAGATCGCCAAAGCCGAAACGGTACCAGCCTTAACGATATGCCCGTCACCGAACCGCTGATCATCACCGACGGCGATGTCGTCGGCATCGGAAGCCATCAATTTCGCATTGAACTCGAACCCTGAGGAGAAATGCTTCGATCATGGAAACGACACAGATTGCAGTCATCGGTGGGTCAGGCTTGTACGCGATGCCGGAACTCACCGACGTCACACACCAAACGGTTGAAACACCGTTCGGGCAGCCCAGCGCCGAAATCGTTGTAGGCACGCTGCGCGGAAAGCGCGTCGCGTTTCTGCCCCGTCATGGAATTGGGCACATCTACACGCCTTCGACTATCCCATACCGCGCCAACATCACCGCGCTCAAGATGATGGGTGTGCGCTTCATCATCGGGGTCAATGCGTGCGGCTCGCTCCGTGAGGATTACGCGCCCGGTGACATCGTAATTCCTGATCAACTGGTCGATTTCACCAAAGCAGATCGCGGGCGTTCGTTCTTTGATACGGGCATCGTCGGGCATGTTTCCGCCGCTGATCCATTTAGCCGCGAACTCAATAGGTTGGTCGCAGAAAGCGTGCGCCGCGTCGGTGGTACGGTTCATGAGAGCGGCACGTATATCACCATTGAAGGACCGCGCTTCAGCACACGCGGCGAAAGCCACATCTTCCGCCAGTGGGGATGCAGCATCATCGGCATGACCACCTCGCCGGAAGCCTTCCTCGCGCATGAAGCGGAGATCGCCTATACCACGATGTCGCATGTCACCGATTACGATGTGTGGCATGTGAGCGAAGCACCTGTCACCGTCGAAATGGTAATCGAAGTGATGCACCGCAACCTTGAAACTGCCCAGAAAGCAGTCGCGGACGCGGTGGAGCGGCTGGACGAAGCGCTTGACCTGCCCGCCCATCACACGCTCGATAACGCGATCATGACCGACCGCACGCGCATCCCGCGCGAAACGCTCTCCCGTTTGCGCCCGATCGTCGGGCGGCTGTTCGCGGACTAAGCGCATATGTCTGCTAGGGCGATTTCGATCCGACTTCCAAGCGACTCCCAAATGCACGCACACACGGTGGAACGGCGGCTGTTGGTTCTCGCGGGGTTGTTTCTGACCATCAACACGATCTCCCTAAGCATTCTGCGCGGCTCGTTAGGCGATTGGGTTCACCTGCTGGTCTGGATCGCGTGCGCGGTCACAGCGCATGTACTGCTCAACTGGCGACTGCCGGGGCGCGACCCGATCCTCTTTCCGCTGGCGATGTTCGTCGCCGGATGGGGCTTGCTCGTGATCTCGCGGCTCTTTCCCGCGTTTGCGGATCGTCAAACGGTCTGGCTGATCGTGGCGACGTTGGTCTTGCTGATCGCTGGTTGGCTGCGCGATCTGCTGCGTGTGATGCGCGCCTTTCGCTATACGCTGTTATTCGGCGGTTTAACCGTCCTCGTGCTGACGATTCTGCTCGGCGTGAATCCCGGTGATCCGACGGGCGTTCTTGGTGCGCCTACCCTGTGGATCGACCTCGGTTCTTTCTATATTCAACCCTCGGAAGCACTCAAAATCATCCTCGTCGTTTTTCTCGCCAGCTACCTCGCGGAGCAGTATCCCGCGCTGCGCGCCGAAGAACTCGACGTACCGCGCCGCCGCTTCAGCCTATCGCCGCGCATTTTCGGTCCGATTCTGCTGATGTGGACAATCTCGGTTGTGATTCTGGTGTGGCAGCGTGACCTCGGCACAGCGATCCTATTCTTTCTCGTGTTCTTGATCCTTCTGTATGTCGCCAGCGGTTACACACCGCTGTTACTGAGCGGTGCGCTGCTTGTGCTCGGCGCGGGTTTGATCGCGTACCAGTTATTCGATGTGGTGCGCTTGCGCGTGGACATCTGGTGGAATCCTTGGCTGGATGCGGACGGGCGCGCCTATCAAATCGTGCAGAGTTTGATGGCGTTCGCCGCCGGAGGCGTGTTCGGGCAGGGGATCGGGCAGGGTGCGCCGCTTTCGATTCCGGTCGCGCATTCCGATTTTGCGTTTGCCGCGCTTGCCGAAGAATGGGGGCTGATCGGCGTGGTGGTGATCGTCGGTGTGCAAGCGGTAATTGCCGTGCGCGCTTTGCGGATCGCCGTATCTCAGCGTTCAAAACCCTACCAAACGCTGCTTGCCGTCGGCTTATCCAGCATGATCGCCATACAAACCCTGCTGATTATGGGCGGTGTCCTCAAGTTGATTCCGCTTACAGGCGTCACCCTGCCGTTTCTCAGCTATGGGGGCAGTTCGCTCGTCGTTTCGTTTGCGATCATCGGGCTGCTGCTCCGCCTGTCACATGGTGAGGCGTCATGAGCTTTGAGCGTGAACTGCGCCGCTTGATGATCGGGCTGCTTGCCGCGTTCGCCGTTGTGGGGCTGGCAGCGGCATATTACGCGGTCACAGGCGCGGATACGATCCTCACCCGATCCGACAATCCTCGCCGCGTGCTGGAAGAAGCCGCTCTGCTGCGCGGCAGCATCTATGATCGAACCGGCGAACTGCTGGTGATGACTGTTCCGCTTGAAAATGGCACAACTCGCCGCGATTATCTGTTTCCAGTCACGAGCGGCGCACTTGGATATTACAGCTTTCGGCATGGTGTCGGCGGCGCTGAGGCAGCCTTCAACGCGACTCTGCGCGGTGATACGCTCGCGCCTGACCTGATAGAGGAACTTAGCGCACAGCTTTTACATCGTCCGCAGCAGGGATCAGATATTCAACTCACGCTTGATTTAGAAATTCAGACCGCAGTGATGCGCGCGATGGAGGGTCAGCGCGGTGCGGCGGTCGTGATCCGTGTGCCATCCGGCGAGATTCTGAGCATGGTCAGCCTGCCGACTTTTGACCCAAACCAGCTCGATGCGCAGTGGGAAACGCTCCGCGATGATCCGGGGAATCCATTTTTTGATCGTGCGCTGCAGGGGAGCTACCAACCGGGGGCGGCTCTGCAAACGCCGCTGATCGCCGCCGCGCTTATGCTCGACGCGCCCATTGATGCACCCATCGAAGGCGCATCCGATCCGGTTACGCTAAATGGTTTGGAACTGGCATGTGCGGCGCGACTGCCTTCGTTGGCGCTCACACTGCGCGAAGCGTATCAGTTTGCGTGTCCGGGAGCATTTTCGACATTCCTACAAACCATCGATCTAAACGTGATTCAAGCGGTGTTTGACACGTTCCGCTTGGAGCAATCACCGACGCTCGACGGCTTTACCGAAAGCACAGACGCATCAATCTCGACACCAATTCCGTTCACGATGACCGCCGTGAACGCGATTCCGCAGGCGCTTGGTCAAGGGGATCAAACCGTTTCGCCGCTCACGATGGCGTTGATCGGGGCGGCAATCGCACACAATGGCAACGCCCCCGCACCGTATCTCCTGAGCGCTGTCCGCAGCCTTGACTCTGCGGAGTGGCTGACAATGGTACACGCCGCCCCGACGATTCCGCTGATGACCGACAGCACCGCGCGCCAGCTTCAAGACTTGATGCGCGGCGCGGTGGCTCAAGGCGCGGCGCAAAATGCCGGACGTCCGGCGATTGATATCGGCGGGCATGCAGCACTCGCCTATTCCGGTGATGGCACGCTTGCATGGTTTGTCGGGTTTGCTACGCTCGGCGGTGATGAAGCGGTCGCCGTCGCTGTCGTCCTTGAAGACAGCAGCGATCCCGGTTTAGCCGCTGATATTGGCGGCACTGCGCTCGATTCCGCTGGACGCGCCCTGCGGGGTGAATCCACCGATTAGCCACCGCTCCACAAACGCGGACGCATCCCCAATTTCTTCGACCACTTCGCCGTTTTGCTGTGCATATGCACAATCGGGTGACTGTACGAAAGCTGTGCACTCCCCTGTGCGGCATTTAGCGCCGCCAGAAAGTCCGATGCGCCTTCAAACGGCTGCATCTGCATCAATGCCAACCCGTATTCTGAGCGCGAATGCGCATCCGAACCGACCGTTCCGATCAAGCGGTGCTGCTGTGCGAATGTGATCGCCTTGGCGTTGTCGGATTTATAGATGCAGCGTGAGTTAAAAATCTCAATCGCGTCGACATGTTCGATAATTTCCAGCAGATCGGGTTCTTCCCACGCGCCTTTTCGCAGCCGATCGTAGGGGTGCGACACGCTGATCACCGCACCTTGATCGCGCAGCCGTTTGATCGTCTCGGAAGGCGATAATCCGGCGGGGACGCTCTCCGTCATGAAGTACCCGAGAATTTCGCCGTGCGTCGTCATGATCTCCTCGCCAACGATCACGAGATCGGGCGCGATTCTCTGCATTGCAAGCGCCCCCTCCGCCGTATTGTGATCTGTGATGGCGATCCGGTCGATCCCCCGCGCGCGGCATAGCTCAATAATCGTCTCAAACTTAACGATGCAGTCTTTCGACCATTCAGTATGGCTGTGCAGTTCGACCTTCCATGCAGCGTTTGTCAAACCGCTCTCCTTTGCTGTTGATTCGTTCGGAATAGCCCGCGATTCTAGCAGATGCGCGCGTTTGTGGCTGTACAAGATATGCTATAATGCGCCGTCCCGTATAAACGGGGAATCGTCAGGAAAACATCCTGTATTTTCGTCCGGCTTATGGCAGACTGACAGCGAACGTGCTGATCAACTGCGCATGCGAGCGGATATGACAGAAAATCTCAACACTGCACATCGCGAAGGGATTACGGGTCCACCGCCCTTCTTGTTCTATACCCTGTTCATCGTCTTCGTGTTCGTGATCATCGGCGTGCTTGCCGCGATCGCGTACTTTGCCAGCCGAGAATTGATCGAGCTTGTCCCCTACGGGCTGCTTGCCATCGGCGTGACCATCATCGCAACCATTCTCGCCCCGATTCTGTTCCGGCGGCATGTCCCCCGCTGGCTGCTTCCGGTCATGATCGTTTTCTGGATGGTGGTCGTTGTGGCGGGAAGCATCGGTGGTGTGTTGTTCTATCAGAACATTCTCCCGCCGCGTTATCAGGTGCGCTTGTTGACGCCCATGCCCTTTATGAGCGGTTTCCTCCCGGCAACACCAGTCGGCGGAATAGTGCCGACGGTTGCACCGCGTGAAGGCGACATGAGCGCAGAAGATCTGCTAGGCTCGCTGTTCGCCGCGTCAACTGAAGATGCGCCGACACCGACGACGGATGCAGCCGAAGCAACCGAAGCCGCAGTCGATCCCGGTGCGGCAGTCGTCATGGCAGCAGGGGATGTCACCGACACCCCCGCGCCAACCAGCACAACAGCGCCCACTGCGACCCCAATCCCGCCAACTGCGCTGCCGACACTCGCCCCGACCGTTCAAAGCGTGCAATCCACGCCCAATCTTGTTCCCGCACATCCTGCATCGGCGCGCATGTTCGGGTTCACGCCCGTGCGTCAAGGATGGAATAACTGCGGTCCGGCGAACATCACGCAGGTGTTGAGCGTGTACGGCTGGCAGGAAGATCAGGATTACGCGGCGGCTTACATCCGCCCCAGTGATGAAGATAAGAACGTCTCACCAGCAGAGCTAGCCGCGTTCGTCAACGAACAAACAGGCGTGCGCGCAGTCTCCCGCGTGGGCGGATCGATGGATTTGCTCAAGGCGCTGCTCGCCAACAACATCCCGGTGATCGTCGAAACGGCGGCATTCTTTGAAGGCTATGACTGGATCGGGCATTATCAGACCCTCGTTGCCTATGATGACAGCCTCGGTGGATTTTTCGCTTATGACACCTATCTCGGCACGGGCGAAAATCAAGCAGGCATACTCGAACCCTACAACGAATTTGACGAAAACTGGTCGGCGTTTAACCGTGTGTTTATCGCCGTATATGAACAAGAACGCGAACCGCTTGTGATGGGAATCCTCGGCGCATTAGCGACCGAATCCGGCGCACACGAAGTCGCCCTTGCGACTGCCGAAGCCGAAGCCCGCGCCAACCCGCGCAGTATGTACGCATGGTTTAATCTCGGCTCATCGCTGACCGCGCTGCGACGCTATGACGATGCCGCCCGCATGTATGATCGCGCCCGCTCGTTGGGGCTGCCCTTCCGCATGATGTGGTATCAGTTCGGCGCGTTTGAAGCGTACTTCCAAGTGGGACGCTACGATGATGTGCTCACGCTGGTGAATACAAACTTGACCAACGGCGCGCAGTACGTCGAAGAAACCTATTACTGGCAGGGGCGCGTGCTGGAGGCTCAGGGCGATGAGTCCGGCGCACGCGCGGCATACCAGCGCGCCCTGCTCCACAACCCGCGTTATGATGCTGCCCAAGCTGCGCTGAACCTGCTCGGTTAGGAGTCCGCATGACCAGCACCACCAACGTTGTTCCACAGACACGCCAGATCGCACGCTCCACCCTGATCGTCATCGCCGCTTTTGCCATTGCGAAAGTGATCAGCCTTGCCCAAACGGTCATCATCGCAAATGTTTTTGGCGTGGGGCGTGAATGGGATGCTTATGTCACAGCGAACAGCATCCCGGAACTGATTTTCACCTTGATCGCAGGCGGAGCGCTGGCAAATGCGTTTATTCCGGTATTCACGGGGCATCTAGCAAGCGAGGATCGTTCCGGCGCATGGAAGGTGGCAAGTCATGTGGTGAACACCGTTTTCACAGTGACCCTGCTTGCCAGCATAATCGCGTTTGTGGCTGCACCTTGGCTGGTCGCCAACCAGATTGCGCCGGGATTTTCGGCATCGCAGCAGGCGGAAACCGTCGCTTTGATGCGGATTTTGCTGGTCAGTACCCTGATCTTCTCGGTCAGCGGCATCCTGATGGGCATCTTGCAGAGCTTCAACCGCTTTCTGCTCCCTGCCCTCGCGCCGATTCTGTTTGATGTCGGGATTCTGTTCGGCGTCGTATTTTTGACGGATTCGTTCGGCGTATACGGGATCGCTTACGGCGCGGTAATCGGCGCGGCGCTTCACCTGCTGATTCAAGTACCGGGGGTGATAGCCGTGCGCGCCCGCTGGACGTTTAGCTTGGGGCTGAATGATCCGGAACTCTGGCGCATCGTCCGCTTAATGATCCCCCTCGTGATCGGGATGTTCGCCTTCAGCTACAGCTTTATCGTGATGAACAGCATCGCCTCCCGGTTGGGTGAAGGCGCGGTGAGCGCACTCAGTTGGGGCTGGCGGTTGATGCAAATTCCTGAAACGTTGATCGGGACGGCGATGGGAACGGTCATCCTGCCAACCCTCGCCGCGCTCAGCACTATCGGCAGTGTGAGCGGAAAGCGTGACGCGATGAGCGGTGCGCTCCGCTTCGTATTGTTGGCGACGATCCCTTCTGCCATCGGGTTGATCGTGGTCGGTCGCCCATTGATCAGCTTACTCGAAGGCGGTGCGTTCGATTCGTCCGCCACGACACTCGTCTACAACACGCTAGTCTTTTTCATGCTCGGCATGGTCACGCAGTCGATGGTCGAAATCGCCGCTCGTGCCTTTTACGCCGACAAGAACACATGGATTCCGCTGGTCGCCTCGGCAGCGAATGCCGTCTTTAACATCGGGTTAGCTTTCGTCCTCAGCGGCGTAGCGGCGGTCGAGGCGCGGGGTTTTAGCCATCAAGCGGTGCTGACCTTCCCATCCCTTGGCTTGCAAACAGAGTTGGGGAATGTCGGCGGGCTGGCGCTGGCGCAGTCGATCGGCTTCACCATCGAGATCGTGGTTCTGCTCGTGATCCTTGCGCGCCGCTGGAATGGAATCAATGCCCGGTCGCTGACCATAACCACGCTGAAGGCGCTCGTCGCAAGCGGTGTGATGGCAGCGGCGATCTTGATCGTCCATGCCGGATTCAATGCGCTTGATTTGTTCGGGCGTGGGCGGTTCTTCACCGCCGGGTTGATCGGCGCGGAAGTCGTGATCGGCGGCATCGTGTTCTTGATCATGGCGCAAATCCTCCGCATGCAGGAACTTCGCGTCCTGTGGGGATTTTTCTCGCGGCGCGCACCTGTCACCGCCTAGACAGCATAAGGACGAATGAATGACGTTCGCCATACGCTTTACCACGTTGGGCATGGCAGCGACCAACGCCTACCTGATCGGTGATGAGGACACACGCGAAGCCATCTTGATCGATCCCGTCGATCAAGCGGAAACGCTCAAACAAATGGCGGACGAGGCGGGCTGGGCGATTAAGCTGATCATCGCCACGCACGCCCACTTTGATCACATCTTGGCGAGTAAAGCACTTAAAGAACTCACTAGCGCGCCGTTCTATATTCACGCGGATGCGATCCCGATGCTGCGCGGACTGCCAGACCAAGGTATGCGTTTCTTCTATCGTCTGTTCCCGGAAGCCGCGCAGCCGGATCGCCTGCTTACATCTGAACGTGAAACCATCACATTGGGCGGCATTCAGCTAGAAACGCTATTCACACCCGGTCACGCGCCGGGACATATCGCGTTGTATTTTGCGTCTCAAGGGATCGTGTTCAGCGGGGATGCGCTGTTCGCTGGTTCTGTCGGGCGTACTGACCTCCCCGGCGGCGATCATGACCTGCTGATGAAGTCGATCCACGAACAACTGCTCACCTTACCCGACGAAACGGTTGTCCTGCCCGGACACGGCGGACAAACCACCATCGGGCGTGAGCGCGCGACGAATCCATTTCTGTTGACCTATCCCGAATGAACATGAACCGACACATTCTGCTGGTCTTTCTTGATGGCATCGGCTTGGGGGATGACAATCCGGCGGTTAACCCGTTCGCGGTTGCCAATCTACCGACCGTGCATTCACTCACGAACGGGTGCCGCTGGCTCAAATCGACTGGGCGGCAAATTGGCAGTCGAGCCGCGTTTGTGCCGACTGATCCGCGCGTGGGAATTCCCGGACGACCGCAAAGCGCCTCCGGTCAGGCGATGATCCTCACGGGCAGAAATATCCCCGCCCTTATCGGGGAACATTACGGGCCACGCCCAAATCTACCGATCCGTGAGCTGATCGCACAGGATAATTTTTTCATGCAGGTGACTCAGCGTGGTATGCGCGCCGGGCTGCTCGAAGGGTATCCCCCGCGATGGCATGATGCGATCAACAGCGGCAAGCGTCTGCGAGCCAGCTATCAGCAGGCGGCATTCGTGGCAGGCGTGCCGATCTTCGATGAGCGGGCGATTTACAGCGGGGATGCGCTGGCAGTCGATTGGACGGGCGAAGGCTGGCGAACAGAACTCGGCTACACCGACTCCCCCGTATATTCGCCCTACGAGGCTGGGGTGAAGATGGTCGAGCTTTCGCGCCGCTATGAGTTTTCATTCTTTCCCCACTGGATGACAGACGTAATCGGGCATCGCGGCGCAATCGCAGATGGTGTGCGCATCCTTGAATTGTTTGACGGCGTGATGCAAGGCGTTATCGCTACATGGAACGATTCCGAGGGTTTGATCGTCATTACCAGTGATCATGGCAACTTGGAGGACTTGAGTCACGGCAAGCACACGGAAAACGATGTCCCGACGCTGATCATCGGCGACGGTGCGGAAGCATTCGCGGGCGGCATCACCACATTGGCGGATATTGTCCCCCAGATGGCGGCATATTTGCTCGCCTAAAGATGTGTTATGCTCTACGGAAAGCTTCCGTATTTTAGAGGGTGATTTGATGGCAGCCGTTGACTCTCAGACCATGCGAAATACGCTGCGCTATTGGGTGAGCGGCGTTTCGATTGTGACAACACAGCACGGGGACAAACGCGGCGGCACAACGGTCAGCGCATTTAATTCCCTATCCGTCGACCCACCGCAAATTTTGATCTGCCTGAACAAGTCGGTGAGTTCTCTACCGCTCATCCTTGCGTCAGGCATTTTCGCGGTCAACATTTTGGCGGCGCACCAGCTTCAACTGTCGGACTTGTTCGGCGGGCGGGTGCAGCTCGCTGAAGACGCGGATCGATTCGATGGATTGACGCTCAAAACTGCTGTCACAGGCGCGCCGATTCTGACGGACTGCCTCGCATATCTAGACTGCCGGATCAAGCAAGCGTTTGACGGAGACACGCATCAGGTGATTATCGGAGAAGTCCTTGCGACCGAAACACACAACCTGATTCCGTTTCCGCTCGTATATTACAATCGCAAGTATCGCGCGCTCGATTCGTGTGATTGATCATCAAGAGAAAGAGGACGAATGGCGAGACAACTTCCTTCAGGAAAAGTCCCGACTGCAATCCAGCCCGCGTCGCCCCAAGCACCCAGCACCCAACTCGCGCCGCCCAAGCGCCCACGCGGACTCATTGCCAATCTTATGACCGTGCTGCTTCAGCCCGGCTGGTTCTTTAAGACATTCCCGGCAACTGCTCAATGGGTGATTGTCGCCATCCTGATTCTCATTGTCACTGGCGTTCAAGCGGTGCGCGTCCCGACTGAGACTGAAGCGAATGCAGGTCTTGACTCGATGCCGATGCCGGATATGGGCGGGGTGATCGATGGCGGAGCATTCAATGTCATGCCTCCGGGCGGTTTTGGACAATCGTCAGATATGGGCGGTGTGCCAACAGATACGACTGGCGGCACTCCGGTCGATGTTCGTGCAACGACGACAACCGCACTCCGCAGCGCGGGTCATTTTGTCGTCGCGTGGGTGATTCTCGCGGTGCTGTATTTGTTTGCGCGCTGGCTTCGCAATTTGGGAGCGGATTTCGGGCGCAATCTTCAGGTCGCGGTTTGGGCAAGCGTGCCGCTCGGACTCATGCTCCTGAGCCGATTGATCTACTACGAAGCGGGCGGCACACCGGGTGAAATGGGCTTAACACCGCTCCTTTCGGCATGGGATGGTTACGCCGAACAATCAACGTTCGCCCAAGACCTGATTTATCACGCGCTGTCGCTGATGACGCTGTTCTGGTTCTGGCATATTGTGTTGGTGTATCTAGGGGCGCGCTTTGCGCTCAACGGGCGCGCTTGGGCGGCATCCCTGATCACCCTGTTCTGGATCGCCATCAGTATCACAGTTCCAGTGGTGACAGGGAATGCGAGTGCGCCAAGCACCGCTGAACCCGCAAGCAGTGACGCGCTGTTGGGCGAATTCCCCGTCGATCCGATGCAGCTTCCCGATGGCATGAATATTCCTCCGTCGGAATTCGAAATGACGCCCGATCTCCAGATCACGCCTGAAGTCACGGAGTCTGGGGGGTAACGTCCCCGCATATGGCAATCGTATCCAATTCCACATCGCTAGCACGCGCCCCTGATGAGCATCCGATCATCCAAGCTCAGGGTGTGTACAAGCATTATGTGACGGGCGGAAAACCGCTCACGGTACTGCGGAATGTCTCGCTGACGATTCCACGCGGTCAATTCGTCGCCATCATGGGACCGAGCGGATCGGGCAAGAGCACGCTTCTGTATCTATTGGGCGGTTTGGAGCGTGCCGACAGCGGGCTCATCAGCGTAGCAGGTCAATCGCTCGACGCGATGACAGGGGATGATCTCGCGCAGTATCGCGGAAAGTCCATCGGGTTTGTTTTTCAGAGCTTTTACCTTGTGCCGACGCTCAACGCGCTGGAAAATGTCGCGCTGCCCGGCGTTTTCGCCGGTATCAGCCGTGATGAGCGTGATCAGCGCGCTGCAAAACTGCTCGATGCGCTCAAAATGAGCGACCGCCTTGATCACCGCCCGTCGCAGCTTTCCGGTGGGCAGCAGCAGCGCGTCGCGATTGCGCGTGCGCTGTTCAACAACCCGCCGATCATCATGTGCGACGAACCGACGGGCGCGCTTGACAGCAAGACAGGTAAGCGCGTGATGGAACTGCTAAAGCATTTGCATACACGGCAGGGAAAAACGATCGTCGTCGTCACGCACGATATGAATGTCGCTCAATATGCCGAGCGGCTGATTGCGATCCGCGACGGCGAAATTGAGGATGACCGCTACGTAAACGGGGCGTCTCCGGTTCACGAAAGTGAGGAAATCAACGATGCGGATTAAGCGCATCCTTCTGCAAATTATCCTCGCGGCACTGGTCTTGACCGCGCTAGGGGCAGCTTTTAGTGGAGTGGCACAAGACACGGTACCCACAGAAACACCCGCCGGACCGGTCGCGGTGACGGGATTTGAGCCAACTCAGGTCTTGAACTCCGATTCGCGCTCGATCACCGTGTTTGGCGTGAACTTCGCCAGTACGTCGGTTGTGCGTCTTGTCGGCGTCGGCGTGCTATCCACGTCGTTTTTAAACAGCACCACGCTGACGGCAAGCCTACCGTCCAACTTGACACCGGGTGTATATCAAATACAGGTGGTCGATCCCGTGCGTGGAACATCAACCGCCGCAACCGGGCTTCAGGTGTACGGTCCCACCGCGACTCCGTTCCCGCTGGCGACGTTTACGATTCCAACCCCGCAGCCGGGGCAGCCGTCGCTGATCGTGCGAGGCTTTCGCGCACAACCAGAGGTGATCGCCCCCGGCGGCACGGTGACGCTGATTTTCGAGATCGTCAATGTGGGCAGCCGTCCCGCCGAAGGCATTTCGATTTCACTTGGCGACGGCAGTTTCACCCCGGCAATCGGTGAATCAAGCGTGACGATTCCGACGATCAATCCCGGCGGCACCTTCGAAGTCTCGCTGACCGTTGTGGCGTCCGCCTCCGTTGAACCGGGTCCCGCCTCCGTGCCGCTCGTGATGGCATACCGTGATTTTGACGGCGAGAACTACACGAGTAATGCCACGCTCAGCGTGACCATTCTCGACGTTGAAATCGCCTCACAGGTCACGGTGACGGGATATTCGATTACCCCCGATCCGGTAACGCCGGGAACGGCGGCATTGGTGAGAGTCGATGTCACCAACACGGGAACGGTTACAGTCAACAGCGCGTTGATCCGCGTGGCAGGTGAAAACAGCCTGCTCCTCCCCGGTGAACGCGGTGACACACTGCCGTTAGGCGACATCGCCCCCGGTCAAACCGTAACGGCGGAACTTCCAATGATCGTGAGTTCTGCCGCCGAACCGGGTCCTAAAGCGCAGCCGATCGTGGTCAGCTTCTTCCGGGATAACGAACGGCAAGAATCAACCGGAACCATTACGATCAACGTCGCCGCGCCGACGACCGCCTTGATGCTGCTGCAAGATTACAGCACCGGCGATGAAGTGCTTGAACCCGGCGACCGCTTCACGCTTTCGCTGACGCTGCACAACGTCGGTGATGCGACCGCTGAAAATGCGCTGCTCACCTTTGGGACGGTCAGCACCTCGACCGGTGGCAGTGGATCGGGCGGTGATTCAGGCGGCGGGTCAGGCAGCGGAACGGGTGGATCAACCACCACAACGGATGGAATCCCCGGTAATGCATTTGCGCCGCTCGGTTCGGGCAATACGATCTTCATCGGGAATATTCAGCCTGATGGCACGTTCACTGTGGATCAACCGTTCATCGTCAACGGCACAGTGACCAGCGGCATCTACAACCTACCGATTACGCTCCGCTACCGCAACCCGGATGGGAGTCAGTCGCAGGAGAATCTACAGGCGAGCATCGTCGTGGTTGCCCGTCCGCGCATTCAATCGACGCTGATCAACCCGCTGCCGGAGACCGTGTTTGTGGGCGAAGGCGTGCCGCTTACGCTCGAAATTCGCAACAACGGTACGGCAATCGTTGACCTGAACCGTATTGTGATCAGCGCGGAAAATGCCGATATTCCCGATGGCGCAGAGCAGGAATTAAGCCCGGTGCGGGGCGATGACGATACGACCGTTGATGTCGTCGTTTTTCCGATTGATGCGGGCGAAGTTACGGTGACGTTCACGATCTACTATATGGACGACTTGAACAACGAGCGCAGTTACGATCTCACGTTCACGTCGGAAGCGCTGATTCCAGAGCCGCCGCCGGAATTCACGCCGATGCCCGGCTTCCCTGAAGAAGGCATTGTCGAAGAGCCGGAAGAAGATCTGCTGGCGCGGCTTCTGCTCAGTTTCTTAGGGCTTGGGGGATAAACCCGCCATGATGAGTGAACTCGCATCACTGGCAGTGCATAACTTGATGCGCGCCCGCGCCCGCCTATTCATGACGGCGGGCGGGGTGCTGGTTGGTACAACAGCGGTGATCTTATTGATCGCGCTTACGATCGGTCTGCAAAGCGCCGCCGAACGCGGGATCGGGCAAAGCAGTTCCCTGACCGAAATTCAGGTTTATCCCAATTATGGGATGTTCTACATGGGCGGCGTTCCCGCCGAGAGCGATTCCGAAGTGCCTGTACTAGATATTGCCACCGTTCGCACGTTCTGGAATATTCCCGGCGTTGCGGCAGTGATCCCGATTGTTGAGCTTCAAGGATGGGCGGAGTTCATCTCAGGAGATTATCGGGGTGGTGGTCAAATCGTAGGTGTTGATCCACGCCTTTTACCCTATTTGGGCGTCACGGTGCAGCAGGGTGAACTTCTGCTCGAAGGCGACACGATTGTCGTCGGTGGTTACGTTGGGCAGAACTTCTACGATCCCGAATCGGAAACCTATGAGCCAATTTCGCTTGACCTGATGACCGAACCGCTGGAGATGACGGTTTACAACTCAGATGGATCGGACACGCGGGAGTACGATATTCAAGTCGGCGGCGTGATCGCGCCGGGAAATTCCTACGACTATTCGGTGCTCATGCCAATGGATCGGGTGCTTGATCTGAACGAGTATGTCACCGGGCAACCGCTCGACCCCGACACGTTTACGTTCAGCCGTGTGATCGTCCGTGCGACGAGCCGTGAAACCACGCAGTCCGTGACCGACGCACTGCGCGAAATGGGTCTCGGCGCGGGCGGGATTGGCGATTACCTGACAGAAATCAACAAGTTCTTCGGCACTCTGCGTTTGATGCTCGGCGGTGTGGGTGGCGTTGCGCTCCTCGTTGCCGCTTTCGGGGTCGCCAATACGATGACAATGGCGATCCTCGAACGCACCCGTGAGATCGGCTTAATGAAGGCAATCGGCGCAACCGACCGCGATGTGTTGATCGTGTTTCTGCTCGAAGCGGCGATGGTGGGAATCGTCGGCGGGCTGGCGGGGATTGCGGTCGCATATGGGCTGCAAAATCTGGTCAATTCGGCGCTTGCGAACGCCCCACAGGAACAGCAGGGGGGAATGATGTTTCTGCCTGTCGATGTTTCGCAGTTGGGCGGCGAACTCATGGTGATCCCGCCGGAACTGGCACTGTTCGCCCTCGCATTGGCGACGAGCGTGGGTGTGCTTGCGGGACTCTATCCATCGCTGCGCGCGGCGCGCATGACCACCGTCACCGCCCTGAAAACCGAGTAAACGGGGGCATTCGTGCCCCCTATTCCTCTTTTTGCTGCAGCCGTGCAAGCAGCCCCGTATAGCGCTCCATAACCTTGTTGTTCTGCACCGCCATGAAGACCGCTTTCCGGCTGCCCACCAGCACCACCACTTGTTTCGCCCGTGTGACCGCCGTATACAGCAAGTTGCGCTGAAGCATCATGTAATGTTGGGTGAGCAGAGTCATCACCACGACCGGATACTCTGATCCTTGACTGCGGTGCGTACTGATGCAGTACGCATGGATCAGTTCATCCGTCTCCATGAAGTCATACACGATATAGCGCCCGTCGATGATCACGTCGATCTGCTGATCTTCAAAGTTGATCGCGCTGATTCGCCCAATATCGCCGTTAAAGACCTCTTTTTCATAGTTGTTGCGCGTCTGCATCACTTTATCGCCCACGCGGAACACCCGCTCCCCGATTTTCTTTTCCGCCATGCGCTTGTCGCCGTTGAGGAGAGATTGCAGCGAATCGTTGAGCGCGTGGACTCCGGCGGGACCCCGGTACATCGGTGAGATCACCTGCACATCCCGGATCGGGTCAACTCCGAATTTACTCGGCAGGCGGTTCTTAACGATATCAACCACCAAGTCCGCCGCTAAAGCCGGGTCTTCTTCGACAAACACGAAGAAATCGCGGCTCTTGTTATCCATGAACGGCGCTTCACCATGATTGATCCGGTGCGCGTTGACGATAATCGCACTGTCATCCCCCTGCCGGAAGATCGTGTCCAAGCGCGTGACATGCGCGATCTCACTGTTGATCACATCACGCAGCACATTACCCGCACCTACGCTCGGAAGTTGATCAACGTCCCCGACGAGCATCAAGTGTGCGGTCGGTTTGAGTGCGCTCAACACATCCGCAAACAGGAGTAAATCAAGCATTGAGGCTTCATCGACGATCAGCATTTCGACTTCGAGCGGCGTATCCTCGTCGTAATCGAAGCCTTCCCCCGGAATATAGCCGAGTAAGCGGTGAATCGTGCTCGCGGGGCGGTCGGTCGCTTCGCTCAAACGTTTGGCGGCGCGTCCGGTCGGTGATGCCAGCGCGTACTTGATATTCAGCGCTTCTAGGGCTTCAATCACCATGCGGAGCGTCGTCGTCTTGCCCGTTCCTGGTCCGCCCGTCAAGACGTTTACTTTGTGGAATACTGCCGCGCGCACCGCACCCTGCTGCTGCACCGTGAGCTTTACCTGCGCTTTTTCGGTTAATCCGGCGAGGAATTTGTCCCATTCTGAAGCGCGCATCTTCGTCATCAGCGATGACGGGATGCCGTTCAAGAGCCGTAGACGCTCAACCGTGCCTGTTTCGGCATTGTAGTAAAGCGGCAGATAAATCGCCTCGACCATCTCACCGTTGATGAGCAGCCGATCAAGAATTAGCTCTCCGTTGGCGATTTGTTTCACCAAAACGTCGCGGATCAGCGGCAGATTAGCAATACCAAGCGCCTCCCCTGCCTTCTCGATCAGTACATCACGCGGCGCGAAAACATGCCCATCTTTGCTGATCTGTCCGAGCGTATAGGATAACCCCGCTCGAATTCGCGCAACCGAATCCACCGGAACGCCCATGCTGCGCGCGATTGCGTCCGCACGGATGAACCCGATCCCGAACACCTCATCTGCCAGCGTGTAAGGGTTCTCTTTCACCGTTGAGATGGTGAGTGAGCCGTAATGTTGAAAGATTCGCTGCGCCATCTTCGCGCTGACGCCGTAGCCTTGCAAGAAAATCATCGATTGGCGTGTCGCCTGATTTTCCTGCCATGCAATCTTGAGTTTCGCCAGCAGTTCACGCTTGATCCCCGGTACTTCGTCGAGCCGCTCCGGGTGATGATCGAGGATCGTCAGCGTTTGCGTGCCGAAATGTGCGACGATCCGCTCCGCCGTCTTGACGCCAATACCGCGCACGATCCCGCTAGCGAGAAAGTTCACGATCCCTTCAACCGTAGACGGAGGCAGCGGCGTCACCTGCTCGGCGCGGAACTGCCGCCCGTAGCGTTGATCATCGACCCATGCGCCGGAAAACTGAGCGTTTTCACCAGCGCCCATCTCCGGCATCGTCCCAACCACTGTGATCGTACCATCGCGGGCTTCGGCATCGCGGTACTGACGATCCGCCTTGATCTTGACGACGCTGTAGCCGGTTTCGGGGTTATAAAACGTCACTCGTTCAATCGTGCCGCTTAAAGTTTCCATGCGTTTTGTAGGCGTTTTATCCTGTTTTCTCCGGTGAATGATAACACATCCCGCACCTTATCCGCGTGCGCGGTTTGTGCTATTGTTAGCGCATTTTGAAGTCAGCATTTCCGATGTTCCCGAAAGGACTCACCATGCGTTTTCCGCGTGCCAGCGGCATCCTCCTCCACCCGACATCGCTCCCGGGTCGCTACGGGATCGGTGATTTGGGTGATTGGGCATATCATTTCGTTGATTATCTCGTCAGCGCAGGTCAGCGATACTGGCAGATGCTCCCGCTGGGACCGACCAGCTATGGAGACTCCCCTTATCAGTCGCTCTCCACCTTTGCGGGCAATCCGCTCCTGATCAGCCTCGATAAGCTGGTCACGGAAGGCTGGCTGACGCCTGACGATGTCGCCGTTGTGCCAGATTTTCCGCCGTATGCCGTCAATTTTGGACCCGTTATCATCTATCACACCGAAATGCTTGGAAAGGCGTACCGCCGCTTTGCCGAAACCGCCACAAAAGTACAAAAAGATGCTTTTGATGCTTGGTGCGAAGAAAACGAAAACTGGCTGACAGATTACGCGCTCTACCTTGCGCTCAAGACCAAAGCAGGTGGCAAGTCGTGGGTGGAATGGGACAAAAACGAAGCGCTCCGCGATCCCGAAACGATGATCAAGGCGGCAGAAGAAAATGCTGTCGAAGTCGCGGAGGCGAAGTTCGTGCAGTGGACATTCTTCCGCCAGTGGCGTGACCTGAAGGCATATGCCAACAGCAAGGGCATACTGCTCATCGGCGATCTGCCGATTTTCGTCGCACACGACAGCAGCGATGTGTGGGCAAATCCCGATCTGTTCTACCTTGATGAAAGCGGCAATCCGACCGTGATCGCGGGCGTTCCGCCGGATTATTTCAGCGAAACGGGGCAGCGCTGGGGCAATCCACTCTACCGCTGGGATGTGATGGAAGAAGATGGCTACGCGTGGTGGATTCGCCGCATCAAGAACACGCTCCAATTTGTCGATCTCGTCCGCATCGACCACTTCCGGGGATTTGACGCCTACTGGGAAGTTCCCGCCAGCGAACCGACCGCTATTCATGGGCAGTGGGTTCCCGGTCCGGGTATGAAATTCCTCCGCACGGTGCAAGCGGCGCTGAGCGATCTGCCGATCATTGCAGAAGATTTGGGTTTGATTACCCCCGGTGTAATCGAACTGCGTGACACATTCAACTTACCCGGCATGAAAATTCTGCAATTCGCGTGGGGCAACCTTGACGAAGCCAGCGGCTTCCTCCCCCATGCGCATGTACCGAACTGCATTGTGTACACCGGAACGCACGACAACAATACAACGCTCGGCTGGTGGCACCAAGAAACGGACGATCATATCCGCGAACATGTACGTGCTTACATCGCCAACAATGTCACCGAGCCGCATTGGGCGCTGATTCGCCTTGCGATGATGTCGGTTGCACACACGGCAGTTATCTCTCTACAGGACATCATGGGGTTGGGTGCGGACTGCCGCATGAACACGCCCGGTAAGCTCGGCGGGAACTGGACATGGCGCTTCCTTCCCGAACAGCTTTCCAATGAAGGAAAAGAGCGGCTTCATTGGCTTACCCGCTTGTATGTCCGTCTGCCAGAGCAGCAGCCGCGCCAAGAGGGATAAACCTCTTATAATTCTTCGATTCTCCTCCTACATCCTTTTTACGCGGCGTATATCAACCTCATATACGCCGCGATTTACTTTATGGATGTAGTGCAGTGATGTATTCAAGTGCATGTGTGAGGAGAGAAAAATCATGGCATCCTTGATCCGTTGGAATCCTGTTCGTGAATTGGCGGCGATGCAAAATGCGATGGATCGTCTCATGGACGAAAGCTGGCGCGGTTACGGGAACGCCCTCGAAAACATGGGCGACCTACGCTTGACGCTCGATGTCCACGAAGCGCAGGATCACTACACGGTGATCACCTCGCTGCCCGGCATTCCGGCTGACAAGCTGAACATCAGCGTTCAGGATGACACGCTCACGATCTCCGGTGAAATTCCGGCAATCACCCCAGCGGAAGGCGAGCGCGCGCTCGTCGCCGAGCGGGTGAGTGGTCGGTTCAGCCGTGTGGTTCGTCTGCCGCAGCCCGTGCAGGCTGACGCGGTCGAAGCGACGCTCGATAACGGTGTGCTCACGCTGACTCTGCCGAAGCGCCCTGAACTCCAGCCGCGCACGGTCAGCGTCAAGATCAACGCGCCTTCGCACAACTAATCACACCAACAACTCAACTCACAAAGGGGACGGCTGTTGACCGTCCCCTTTGTGATTCGTCAATGCGACAGTCCTCGCCGCACGGGTGGACGTTATTCACAATTTTATTGACTTTTGCTCCGCTTGAGGATATACCCCCACTGCTAGTAGATTGATTTATCGTAGATTTATCAGGAGGTTTCGACGTGAAACGCTTCACGCGAAAGACGTTGATCGCCCAACGGTTGAGCTTACTGCTTGTGGTGATCGCTCTACTTTCACTTTCAGGAATTGCACAGGCACAGGATACGGGGGAACTCCCTACGCTGGTTGTTGTCCCCGGAACGATTCAAAGCGTGTTGGGATGCTCTGGCGATTGGCAGCCGGAATGCGAAGCAACCGCACTCACCTATGATGAAGTTGGCGGCATTTGGATGGGGACGTTCACGCTTCCCGCGGGCAGCTATGAGTACAAAGTAGCGCTCAACGGAACGTGGGATGTCAATTTTGGTTTGAACGCCGAACCCGGCGGCGCAAATATTCCTCTTGAATTGGCAGAAGAAACTGTAGTCACGTTCGCCTACAGCCATGATACAAACTGGGTATGGGACAGCGTCAACAACATCATTGCGAGCGTGCCCGGTAACTATCAGAGCGAAATCGGCTGCCCCGGCGATTGGGCACCAGACTGCTATTTAAGCGTCCTGCAAGACCCTGACGGTGATGGCACCTACGTGTTCAGCTCGTCGGGACTGCTTGCCGGAAACTATGAAGCGAAAGTCGCGTTGAACGGCTCTTGGGCGGTCAACTACGGCGCAGAGGGTGCACGCGACGGCGCGAATATTCCGTTTGTTGTCCGCGAGGATAATCAGCTTGTCGAGTTCCTGTTCAACACGGCAACGAACATCATGACGATCCAAATTGGCGGCGAAGCCCCACCCGCGATAGACATTGCGCTGTCAAAAGCGCATTGGGTGACGCGCGACACGATCGCATGGAACATCACGCCGGAAGAAGGCATGGCGTTCCGCGTGTTCTACAGCGCTGTTGCGGGTATTGAGGTCGCTGGACCGGCGATGGCTGGCGGCAGCAGCGTCACGCTCACGGTTGATGAGGCAGGATTGAGCGAAGAAGTGCTCGCCAAGTTCCCTCAACTTGAGGGATACACCGCGATCCGCTTCTCCGAAGAAGACCTTGACTTGATCCCCGGTCTGCTCCGCAGCCAGATCATTATCAGTGCTGAAGATGCAGATGGGGCACTCGTCGATGCGACGGGTATCCAAATCCCCGGCGTACTCGATGACATGTTCGCCTATGATGGCGACCTCGGCGTAACGTGGGACGAAGACGGTGTGCCGACGGTGCGCGTATGGGCACCAACCGCCCAGCGCGTCGATTTCCACCTGTTCGCCGACTCCAACCCTGAAACGCGCAGCACCCAGACGCGTATGGAATTTGACCGTACGACCGGTGTTTGGTCGCTCACAGGTGAACCGGCGTGGTACGGGCAGTATTACCTGTTTGAAGTCACGGTATATGCACCGTCTACGCAGCTTGTCGAACAGAATCTCGTCACCGACCCGTACTCGGTCAGTCTCTCCACCAACAGCCAGCGCAGCCAGCTTGTCGATCTGAATGATCCGGCACTTGCGCCCGCAGGCTGGAGCGACCTCGTTAAGCCGGAGCTTGACGCGCCGGAAGACATCGTTTTGTATGAACTGCATATCCGCGATTTCAGCATCGAGGACGAGAGCGTACCGCCGGAACATCGCGGAATGTACCTCGCCTTTACCGACGTTGAATCCGCTGGGATGCGACATCTGCGCGCCCTTGCGGAAGCGGGCTTGAGCCATATCCACCTGCTCCCTGCGTTCGATATTGCGACGATCAACGAAGTCGCGGGCGAACGCCAAGAAATCGATTCGCGCTGGCTAGAGCTTTTCCCGCCGGACAGCGAAGACCAGCAGGCGATCATCGAACCGCTGCGCGATCTCGACGGTTTCAACTGGGGCTATGATCCGCTCCATTACACCGTGCCGGAAGGCAGCTATGCGACCGATCCGAGTGGAACAACACGCATTGTCGAGTTCCGCGAGATGGTGCAGGCGCTGAATCAAAATGGTCTGCGCGTCGTGATGGATGTCGTGTACAACCATACGAACTCCGCCGGACAAAATCCGAATTCCGTCCTTGACCGGATCGTGCCGGGCTACTACCATCGCTTGGGCTTATCTGGTCGGCTCGAAACCTCGACCTGCTGCGCGAACACGGCGACCGAACATGACATGATGCGCCGCCTGATGATCGACAGCGTGATCACATGGGCGACGCAGTACAAGGTTGATGGTTTCCGCTTTGACTTGATGGGTCATCACATGGTGGCGGACATGGAAGCCGTCCGCGCCGCGCTCGATTCGCTCACGCTGGAAGAAGACGGCGTGGACGGCAGCGCGATCTATGTTTATGGCGAAGGTTGGAACTTCGGTGAAGTTGCGGATGGGGCGCGCGGCGTCAACGCAACACAGCTTAACCTCCCCGGTACGGGCATCGGCACATTCAATGATCGCATCCGTGACAGCGTGCGCGGCGGCAACCCGTTTGGCGATTGGCAGCGCCAAGGTTTCGCAACCGGTCTACTGGTTGACCCGAACGAAACCGAAGACCGCACCGAAGCCGAGCAGTTGAGCCTGATGCTCCTGTTCGCGGATCGCATTCGTGTTGGGCTGGCGGGCAACCTTGCCGATTTCAGCTTCACAGGTGCAAGCGGTGATACCGTCACAGGCGCGGATGTTGATTACAACGGCTCCCCAACTGGCTACACGCTCGACCCACAGGAGCATATCGTTTACATCAGCGCGCACGACAACGAAACGATCTTCGACGCGATTCAGTTGAAAGCGCCGACAACCACAACAGCGGCAGATCGCGTGCGTATCAACAACCTCGCGCTCGATTTCGTCATGCTGTCACAGGGCGTTCCGTTCTTCCACGCGGGTGATGATATTCTCCGCTCGAAGTCGCTAGACGGGAACAGCTACAACAGCGGCGATTGGTACAACGCGCTCGACTGGACATATCAATCGAACAATTGGGGCATTGGTCTGCCGCCGTCGTGGACACGCGGCGACAACTGGGGTATTTATCAACCGCTCCTGACGAACCCGAACCTGACCGTCGGTGAGGAAGACATTCTCGCAGCGAACGCGCACTTCCGCGAAATGCTGCAAATCCGCTTCAGTTCACCGCTGTTCCGTCTGCAAACCGCCGACGAGATCATGACGCGCCTCCGCTTCGACAACACCGGACCTGATCAGATTCCGGGCTTGATCGTGATGGCACTCAATGACAGCGATGCTGAGAATCTCGACCCGAATTACGGCTTCATCATGGTGTTCTTCAACGCGACGCCCGACGAGATCACCTTCACACGTGAAGACCTGATCAGCTATCCGTTTGAACTGCATCCGGTTCAGGCGGCGTCAAGCGATCCAATCGTTCAAGGCGCAGCATTTGATGTAGACACGGGCGTGTTCACCATTCCAGCGCGCACAACCGCTGTCTTCGTGATCCCCGAATAACCGTAATCCAAGCGTAAACGGGGGAAGGGTCTACCTTCCCCCACTCATGATCGCCAGCGTTGACCGTTTGGGATTTCCCTTCCGGTATACAGGATCAGCCGTGTGAGGCAGTCCCCGATCCGAAATCCACATGGCGTAAGGCGCGAGTGTGAGTTCCGCCAACACCAGCAGCACCCGGTCATAATTCACGCGCCAGCCCGCATAATCGCGCCACGCCTGATCCCGATCTGGTTTGACAGGTACGCCCGCCTCGATCAACTGGTCATAGACCTGATCAAATTCTTCGCGCGCGATGCTGATCGGGTCATCGGGCTTTGGATTCGGATCGTAGGCGATATTATAGAAATCTGCGATGCTGCGCAGCGCGATATACCCCGCGCGAATCATCAACTGCACTTGCGGATCATCCGGGCGATCTACCGTAGACGCCATTAACGCCCCGGCATCGAGTATCGTTCCGGCGGCAGTGATCCATGAGTTGTTCGGCTTGGGCGAACGGAAGAATACCAACGCGGACAGCGACGTGTGACTTTCCTCAAGTTCAACAAACCAGATTTCCCACTGCTCCGCCATCGCGTGCAGTCGCTCCAAGCCTTGAATTTGATGCAGCCGAATCAGCATTTCGGCGGGCGACGGCGGTGATCCGGCGCGCACTTCGAGGAGCGAAACTGCCGACTCGCGGCGGCTGAAGGCGTTATACATCGTCGGCAGATACGCCATCAAGAGCGCGACGAGCAGCATTCCCAGCGCCGCCTGACTGAACTCAAGCACCAACATCCCTGTACCTTCAGAGACGAAAAACCCGAGCGTGAGCATGGATGATCCACTGGTTCTGAACGCACTGTAAACATCCAAACCGAGCGCGAAGTAGATCAGTGTGTAACCGCAAATCACCCCGGCAATCCAGATAATCGGCAGGACAAACAGGCTGATCGGCGCGTAAAGCGCCATGATCCGGTCGCGCTCCTCATAGCTGCGCGCTTTCTTGGTGCGCAAATCGAATAAGCGCCGGATGATATGAAATGTCCAGCGCGTCAGCGTGACGTTGGCGCTGCGTGGGAGGGCAAAGGTCTTGAGCGCGCTCAGTACCACGTTGGCGACAACATACACGCCCACTAGAAGCAGAGCGATTCGTGCAAGGATTTCGAGAAGGTTCATTTATCGGTTGAAAATCTCCGCAAGCGCGTTGGTCAATCGGTCGAGATCACTCACCGTATTGTAACCTTGGATAGAGATGCGGAGTCCCTGCCCATTCTTCCAGCGTACCACCGGAGCTTCGACGCTGTAGCCATCATACAGCCGTGTTTTGAGCGAGTCCGGCTCGTGCGGCGGGAGCGTAATCGTGAACATCTGACCGAGCCACGAAGCGGGCGCGATTTCCGGCTGATCCAGCAGTAAATTGAGCCGTTCGCGTGCTTCAACCGCCATTGTATGGCAGTGCCCGCGCACACTATCCCAATCATGCGCACGCTGAAACTGGATCGCCGCCGGAACGCTTAAATAAGCAGCAGGATCGCGCGTCCCCTGCTTCTGGTTTTTGGCGATGAATGATCCGTCGTCGTGCCATCCCCAACTGATGATATTCGGCTCGATCTGCGCTTGATGTTCGCGCCGTACGTACAAAAACCCTGATCCTTTCGGCGCACACAGCCATTTGTGCAGATTCCCGGTGTAATAATCGGCGTTTAGCGCGGTGAGATTGAGCGGGATTTGTCCCGGCGTGTGCGCGCCATCGATCACGGTGAGGATTCCGGCGGCACGGGCGCGGCGGCAAATTTCCGCAACCGGAAAGATCAGCGCGGACGGCGATGTGATATGGCTGAGAAAGATCACCCGCGTGTTCGGCGTCACACCCGTCCAAAAGTGATCAACGAACGCTTCCGGCGTGGTGAGCGGGAGCGGAATATCACGCCGAACATAGCGTGCACCTGTTTCCGCGCATATAGACTCCCACGTGTAGTCACATGCGCCGTATTCGTGATCGGTCGTCAGAATTTCATCACCCGGCTTGAGCTTCAGTGAACGCGCCGCGATATTGATCCCTGTGGTCGCATTTTGTACGAAAAACAGGTCATCCGCGCTGGCGTGAAGATACACCGCGAGTTCGCCCCGCGCTTCGTCGAGCAGCCCATCGATCCGACGCCCTAAAAACTCGACGGGCTGGTATTCCAAGCGCCGCTGCCATTCCTGATAAACCTCAAAGACCGGACGCGGGCACGCCCCGAAAGAACCGTGATTCAGAAAAGCAATACTCGGATCAAGCATGAACAGCGGCTTGAGCGTTTGGGCGTCGATGGTCTTTTCTCCTTAATTGGCACTGTCAATTCGCGCGTCTCCATGTTAAAACCGCTGATCAACCATCGCAAATATGCAGGAGACTTTATGATGAATTACGCGGAGGTAAGCGAACGCGCCACCGCTTTACAAGATCAAATCGTCGCGTGGCGGCGTGATATTCATCAGCACCCCGAATTAGGTTTTCAGGAATACCGCACCGCCGGGATCGCCGCCGAACAGCTTCGGAGTCTTGGCTACGAAGTGCAAACCGGAGTCGCCAAAACAGGCATTGTGGCGACCATCGGGGAAGGCTCACGCGTGATCGCCGTGCGCGCTGATATGGATGCACTCCCGGTTAACGAGTTAAATGAAGTTAGCTACGCCTCACAAACACCGGGGAAGATGCACGCGTGCGGACACGACTCGCACACAGCGATGCTGCTCGGTGCGGCGCGCATCTTCGCGGAAATGGCGAACACGAACCAACTCGGCGGCGAGATTCGTCTGTTGTTCCAACCGTGTGAAGAAACCGAGGACGCCGAAGGCAAGAGCGGCGGTCAGCGCATGGTTGAAGAAGGCGCGCTCGACGGCGTTGATCATGTGATTGCGCTGCACGTCGCCAGCGACATCCCCGCCGGTAAAATCGTCGCTGAACCCGGCTATATTATGGCGGCGGCGGACAGCTTCTATGCGACGATCAAGGGCGAAGGTACCCACGCCGCCCACCCCGATCTCGGCGTCGATCCGATCTTCGTCGCCGCGCAGATCATCAACGCGATTCACGGCATCCGCGCGCGTCGCATCGATCCGATCCGCCCCGCTGTGATCACAATCGGCGCAATTCAAGGCGGAGACGCGAACAACGTCATCCCGGATGCGGTCAAACTGCGCGGCACGATTCGCAGCTATCAAGATGACATCCGCGAAAAACTGTGGCGCGAACTTGAAGCGGCTATGGCGCTCACACGCGGATTCGGCGGCGATTACGAGCTTCAAATCGTGAAGGGCTGCCCATCAACCTACAACAATCCCGATGTCGTCGCGTCACTGCGCAGCGTCGTGACCGATCTCTATGGCGCAGATACGCTCGTCAACAATGATCCGAGCATGGGCGGCGAGGACTTCGCGTTTATGGCGCGCAAAGCCCCCGGCGCGATGTTCTTACTCGGCGCGAAACGGGATGAAGTTCACCGCCCACATCACAGCCCAATTTTCGACCTCGATGAGTCCGTATTCCACATGGGAACGGCGCTCCTCGTCAGCGGCGCGCTTAAGCTGATGCGCGGCTAAATCAGCCGATCCAAAAGCACCCACGCCAGCCAACCGATCACCAACCACAAGCCAAACGCACCGTGAAGTTTTGCGGTGCGTCCCTGCGCTTGATGCAGCAGAGTCGTGTCGGTGGTGCTGTTGATTAGCCGGATCAGCTTGATCGCTTCCGGGAGCGTAACCGCCACCAACAGCGCCGTAAGCGGCATATAACCGAACACCACCAGCACCGCCACGATCACATATGCGCCGCCGACCAGTGCCACATACTCGAGTCGTGCGCCGCGAAGCCCCAACCGCAGCGCCATTGTCCGCTTGTTCACTTGGCGATCCGCATCCATATCGCGGATGTTGTTCGCGTGCAAGATCGCCGCGACCATCGCGCCAATCGGCAGCCCCGCGATCACAGGCATCCAATCGAATTGGCGCGCCATCACGTAATACGCGCCCAACACCATAAGTGAACCCATGAAGATGAACACGGCGATTTCGCCTAAGCCGTTGTACGCCAGTGGGAATGGACCCGCCGTGTAGGTGATCACCACGAACACGCCGCCCAACCCGATCCACAACAGGAGCGGACCGGATTGAAACATCAGATACAACCCGATCAAGCATCCGATCAAGACGGTCACAATCGCGCCGATCAGAACCTGACGCGGGGTCAAGACTTGATTCTTGATGATCATGCCCTGCCCCGCGACCTTATGCGTATCCGCGCCGCGCCGAAAGTCAAAGTATTCGTTGATCAGGTTAGCGGCGATTTGCAAAAAGAGTGCGCCAATCAGCGCCAACACAAACGGGATCAACTCAAAAACGCCTTGTGACAGTGCAATCGCCGCCGCCACGCCGAGCGGCGCATATGTCGCGGTGAGTGTGCGCGGGCGCGCTGCTCGATACCATGCCGCCGCTTTTTCCTGATTGATCCCGAACATCGTTGTCCTTATCCGCGTGTGATTGCCATGATTTGATCAAACAATACGCCGTTCGTCGCCACCGCTTCGCTGGTGTGAATCGTCGGCGTACCTTTCCAGTCGGTGAATGTACCGCCCGCCTCTTCAAGGATCACCTGAAGCGGTCCGCAGTCCCACAGCCACATCGCCGGATCGATCATCACGTCCGCACGCCCGGTGGCGATCATCATGTAGCCGTAAGCGTCGCCCCATGTCCGCTGAATATACGTGCTGTTCAGCAGACGCTCAAGCCTCGCTTGCCGATCCCCATAGCCGATCATATCGCTCATCAACAGCACGGCATCCGACAGCTTATCCACTGTGCTGACGCGCGACGAACGACCGTTCCAATAACAGCACCCCATTCCCTGATGGGCGTACACAACTTCGTTGAGCGCCGGGAAATTCACCGCGCCGACGACTGAGCGCCCGTTTTCGTCCACCAATGCCAGCAGGTTGCTGTAAAATGGCACGCCGCAAATAAACGACTTGGTGCCATCAATCGGGTCAACCGTCCAGTACAACCCATTCTTGCTTTCCTGCCGACCAAATTCCTCCCCGACGATACCGTGATCCGGGTAGTAGCGATTGATCAACCCGCGCAAAACCTGTTCGGCTTCTTTGTCCGCCGCTGTCACAGGTGAGTTATCGCCTTTGCGCTCAAACGCGATCCCGGTCTGATAATAGCGGAGTGTCACACGCCCCGCCTGCCACACGGCATCGAGCGCGAATTCAAGATACGAGCGCAGTGCTGCTTGATCCATGTTCGTCCTTTATCATCACACGAGCGGTTTTTGCTGCATTGTTTCGGGAACGGGAAGTTCGAGCAGTTTCAGCACCGTCGGCGCGATCTGAAGCTGTGCAACGGTGCGCCCGGTGTCGCCCTGTCCTACTCCATCCGGCGTGATCATGTACAGCGGCACATGACGCACATCATCGGTTGTGCCGCCGTGCATCCGGTCATCGCTGATTCCGTGATCCGCCGTGACCACAACCGTATATCCGGCTTTCAGTGCATCCGGCACAAGATAGGCGATAATCTGATCCTGCACGATCACCTGCTTGCGATACTGCTCACTTTGCGCGCCGTGCGCTTCGCCCAGCGTATCCAGTCCCATCGGGTGAATCAGCAGATAATCCGGCAAGAAGCGCCGCAGAAGCGTTCCGGCGGCGGCGAACACCTCAACATCCGGCATATCGAAGGCGTTGTAAAAACGCCCATGTTGAATATCCAGCGCCAAGTCATCGACCTCACGATCCATAACCGGATCGAACGGCGCACTGTTGTAAAGCTCCGAGTACCACGCATACGCGGAGGCTGCTGTCACCTTACCCGCCGCTCGTGCGATCCCGAACACATTCGGCATGATCGAGCGGCGCACGATGTAATTATTGACGATCCCATGTATGCTGCATCCGACACCCGTATGAAGCGCTTCGTAGTTCGGGCGCGACATGGTGGGCGTTTCAGCGAGTGCATGATAGCGGGTCGCCTTCTTCACCTCAACCAAATGTTCCAGATAACCCATGCCCTGCGCCGCCGAGTCATCGCGCAGCGCGTCACACACGATCAGAATGACGCGGCTCATCAAGCCTCCGTGATCGGTTCAAGCGGCTGTTTGCGATTGGCAACAGGGATATCCGGTCCGGCAGTTGGGGCAGCCCAGCGAACACCGTTCGCAATCACCTTGATCACCATTTCATGATAGTAGATCGGGTAGGTTTCGTGACCGGGGCTGAAGTAGAACACTTTCCCGCGTCCGCGATAGAAGCACGCGCCGCTGCGGAAGACTTCGCCGCCTTGATACCAACTCACAAACACGAGCGAGTCCGGTTCGGGAATGCCAAACGGCTCGCCGTACATTTCGCTGTGCGCAATCTCAAAATGATCCGGAATGCCTTCCGCAATCGGATGCGCTGGATTCACGCACCACACGCGCTCGCGTTCGCCCATTTCGCGCCACATCAAATTGCATGTTGTACCCATCAAGCGCTTGAAAATCTTCGAGAAGTGCCCGCTGTGTAAAACGATCAAGCCCATGCCGTTGAGCACACGCTCGTGAACCTTAGCAACGATCTCGTCCTTGACATCCCCATGCGCCATATGTCCCCACCAGATCAGGACATCGGTCGCATCGAGTACAGCGTCGGTGAGACCATGTTCCGGTTCATCGAGTGTCGCCGTTTTGGTATCAAACCCATGCTTACGCAGTCCCTCCGCGATTGCTCCGTGAATACCCTGTGGATACAGCGCTGCGATTTCAGGACTTTTCTGTTCGTGGCGTCCCTCGTTCCACACTGTGACTCGTAATGTCATGCTAAGGTTTCCTTTGTAAATTTGTGTGCAACCAAGTGTTTGAGTCTATCGTATCCCCTGCATACAGGGTAGATTCAGCTCCCGGATGGGAACGGGCAACGACACATAGAAGATCGACGAGGCATAAATGCTCCCGCAAGCCGCTTATTTTCAGTTCACGCCTGATCTACGCATCTGTCGATTGCTCAACGGTATGTGGCAGATGTCGGGCGCGCATGGTGCGATTGACCCGCGTGAAGCGATTAGCAGCATGGCGGATTACCATGCCGACGGATTTTCGACATGGGATTTAGCCGATCATTATGGAGCGGCGGAGGATTTTGTCGGGATATTTCGCAAACAGCTTGACGAGCGCGGCGAATCCGGTTCGCAGCCGCTTCAGGCATTCACAAAATGGGTTCCGCGCCCGATGCCGATGCCTCGGCGCACCGTCGAACAGGCACTCAGCGTCTCAAGGCGGCGGATGGCATCGCAAATTCTCGATATGGTGCAGTTTCATTGGTGGGATTACCGCCATGAGGCTTATCTAGAAGCGCTTGAGCACCTTGCCGCGCTCCGTGATCAGCGTTGGATGCGGCACTTGGGCTTGACCAATTTCGATACCGAGCACATTCAGATTATTACCGAGCGTGGCATACGGATCGTCTCGAATCAAATTCAGTATTCCATCATCGACCGCCGCCCAGAAACGCGCATGGTCGATTACTGTCGCGCGAACAATATCACCCTGCTGACCTATGGAACGGTCTGCGGTGGGCTGCTTTCCGAACGTTATATGGATGTTTCTGAACCGGGGTATACATCGCTCAATACTGCGAGCTTACGTAAGTACAAACACATGATCGATCAATGGGGCGGTTGGGAGTTGTTCCAACAACTGCTGCGCACACTCAAATTGATCGCAGATAAACACGGCGTCACGATTCCGAATGTTGCCATCCGCTATGTTCTCGATAAACCAACCGTCGCAGGAGTGATCATCGGCACGCGTTTGGGGATTTCCGACAATCGAACAGAAAACGCGAACGTGTTTTCGTTCGCGTTGGATGAGGACGATCTCGACGCGATCCACGCCGTGAGCGCGCAAGCACGCAACCTCTACGATTTGATCGGCGACTGCGGCGACGAATACAGGCGTTAACGCCGCCAAGCCGCCGATCATGCTGCTTTCGCCTCGGCGCTAGTTCTCGCCGAGGTACACTTTTCTGACCATATCGTTATTCATCAAGGCTTGAGCCGCATCGCTCAAGACCACCTGTCCGGTTTGCAGTACATAGCCCCGGCTGGCGACTTCGAGCGCCATAAGCGCGTTCTGTTCAACCAACAGGATCGTTGTACCGCGTTCGTTGATGCGCTTGACGATGTCGAAGATACCTTCCACCAACACGGGCGCAAGTCCCATCGACGGCTCATCGAGCAGCAAAATCTTGGGGTCTGCCATCAGCGCACGCGCCATTGCGAGCATCTGCTGCTCACCACCAGAGAGTGTCCCGCCTTTCTGGAAAATGCGCTCCTTTAGGCGGGGGAACAACGCATACATCTCTTCCATGCGCGACGCGATCAACCCACGATCACGCACATTCCACGCGCCAATCTCCAGATTTTCGCGCACGGTCAGAAGCGGGAAGATACGCCGACCTTCCGGCACATGACCGATCCCCAATGCCGCGATTTCGTGCGGTTTGAGTCCAGTGATGTCACGACCATGCAAGGTGATCTTGCCAAACCGTGCCTTGGCGATCCCGCTGATCGTTCGCAGTGTGGTGCTTTTGCCCGCGCCGTTCGATCCGACGAGCGTCACGACTTCGCCCTGATCAACCCGGACATCAATGCCCTTGAGCGCGTGAATATGCCCGTAATAGGTATGCAGTTCGGAGAGTTCAAGGATGGTGGTCATGCTTCAACCTTCTTATGATGCGTGCCAGCGGCGCGGCGTCCCAGATATGCCTCGATCACATGTGGATTCGCACGGATCGATTCCGGGGTTCCTTCCGCGATCTTCTGCCCAAAGTCCAACACGCTGATCTGTTCGCTGATACCCATGACCACGCGCATATCATGTTCGATCAAAACGACAGTCGTCCCCATTTCGTCACGAATGCGCCGGAAAAGACGCATTGCCAACTCTGACTCATTCGGGTTCATCCCTGCTGTTGGCTCATCAAGCAGAATCAGCTTCGGTTCACTTGCCAGTGCGCGCGCAATCTCGACACGGCGCTGGAGACCATAAGGCAGGTTGCGGGCGATCTCGTCGCCTTGTCCGGCAAGCCCCACAAACCGGAGCAGTTCATTCGCGCGGACGGACACTTCATCTTCCTGCCGACGAAACCCGGGCGTGCGGAAGATGGTCGTCCACAAACCTACATTCAAGCGGGAATGCATCCCCACCATCACATTTTCGAGCACGGTCATGTTCGGGAACAAACGAATGCTTTGGAACGTGCGTGCCATACCGGCAGCGTTCACTTGATCAGGGCGCAGCCCGATCAATGACCGACCGCCAAACATCACCGTTCCATTGTCCGGTTTATAGATTCCGGTGAGTAGGTTGAACAGGGTCGTCTTGCCCGCCCCATTCGGACCGATGATCGAACTGATGCTGTGTTCGATAATATCGATATTGACTTCGCGGACGGCGCGGATACCGCCAAAAGACTTGGTTAGGTCGCGTACTTCAAGGATTGCCATCGTGTTCGCCCTCCCTATTGTCCGTGTCCCGAAGGACCTTCGGGCGGTGTCACACTGGTAATGTAGGGCAGTTCATCACCCTTATCGGATGGGACTGGCGGCGGCGCAGAAGTATCGTCGTTCCGCTCCTGTAGTTCCAACCGCCTGCGCTTTTCCGGCATTAATCCCGCCGGACGGAAGATCATCATCAAAACGAGAATCAACCCGAACACGAGCGGTTGATACTTCGCCGGTTCTAATTGAACGGGCCAATCACGGATATGGAAATTGATGATGGGTACAACAAAGTCAATGTTGCGCAGCGCCTGAATCTGCTGTGAGAAGTTCGACAGCACATGCAGGTCGAGGAGCGTAACGATCATCGCGCCGAGGATCACCCCGCGTATGCCGCCGATCCCGCCCACGATCACCATCGCAAGGATTTGAATCGATTGGAGCAGCACAAAACTGCTGGGGTCAATGAACGTCTGCTTTGCCGCGTACAACACACCAATCGCACCCGCGAACGAAGCGCCCGTCGCAAATGCCAACAGCTTCATCCGCACCAGCGGCACGCCCATTGCGATTGCCGCGACTTCATCTTCACGGATCGCCGTCCAAGCGCGACCAATCGCCGAGTTTTCGAGGCGGCGTGCGAGGATGACGATCACCCCGAGCACGATCAGCCCGATGAAGTAGAACATAATCTGCCGCGCGACAAAATCACTATTGTTGATGGGTCTGCCTAAGAATTCCGCCATCCCACTGGTGAGGCTGTTCAGGAAGTCAGGCGTTGCAGGTCTGCCGATGTTGTGCAAGCCCTGTGACCCATTGGTAAAGTTAATCGGGTCATCGAGATTACGCACCAGCACGCGGATCATCTCACCAAAGCCGAGCGTCACGATCGCCAAATAGTCACCGCGCAGACGCAGCACCGGCAAACCGAGCAGGATACCGAACAACGCGGCAGCGCCGACGCCCAACAAGATGAAGACGACAAAAGCACCGCTGACGATGTTCGGGTCAATGAGCCAGCCGTTTGTTGTAAAGATCGTTTCGGCAGGTGAGGTGAACATCGCCCACAGGTACGCCCCAATCGCAAAAAATGCGACGTAGCCGAGGTCAAGCAAGCCCGCGAAACCAACGACGATATTCAAGCCGAGCGCCAAACCCGCAAATATCGAGATTTGGATTGCAAGCTCGAGATAGCTGGTGTTAAACAACCCGATGATCGGGATGACAACGATCATCAAGACGAGCAGAAGTGTCGCCTTGAGACTGCCATTTATCTTGATGCCGAGAATGAGCAGCGGCGAAAGAATGAACAGTGGAAAAATGCACATGTTGAGCGCCGGATACCACAAGTTGCGTTGATCCAGCGTAAACAACATGACTCCGGTCACGACCATGTAGAGAATGGTCAGTGCGGCGGCAGTGATTGGGTTGGCAAATGCCGCGCGGATGGGATTTGACGGTTGCGGTTGCGCTTTAACTGCCATCGCCTACACCTTTTCGTCCACACGTTCGCCCAAAAGACCGCTTGGGCGGAAGATCAGGATCAGGATCAACACGGAGAACGCGAAAATATCCGTGTATCGCTGCCCTAATGCTGGGAAGTACACGAGTACACCGTTCAGGAAAGCTTCGATTAAACCCAGAGTCAAACCGCCGAGCAGCGCCCCGGTCACGTTACCAATGCCGCCGAGAACCGCCGCGGTAAATGCCTTCACACCGGGGATAAATCCCACATACGGAGTCACTGTTCCAGCATTTAAGCCAAAAAGCGATCCCGCCGCACCGCCGAACGCGCCACCAATGAAGAAGGTGAGCGAAATCATGAGGTTGACATTGATCCCCATGAGTCCCGCCGTCGCTTGATCCTGAGACACCGCACGAATACCGCGCCCCAGTTTTGTCCCATTCACGAAGTAGTTGAGCAGGATCAACATGATGACCGAACTGATCACCACGACAATGACCGTCATGCGAACGTTGACGACATTTGATGCTTCAATGAATACTTCCGCATCTTGACCGCCCACGAAAACTACATCCGGACGCACCGCTTCAGCGCCGACCCGCACATCGCGCACGCGTATATCGTTGCCGCCAAATGATATACCGCCGACTATCACATATTCGTAAACGGCATCCGCAACGACGAATTGATCATAGGTGACCCCGTCGACCTCGATACTGTCGTAGCGTGTTCCGCCGATATTCATCAAATCGTAGATTGGATCTGAATCCTCAAGCCCTTCTTCGGTATAGTCGACAAATCCGCCTGCCACCAGACCATTAAATGTGAGCGGAATGGGCGTGCTGAGGTATCCAATTTCGTTGGTTGGGTAAGTCAGGTTGAAGTCATTACGCGTAATCGTCATGATCGCGCGGGTAGAGTCGATCAGCACATACGAGATGCCGATCGCGGTAATCAAGGGAACCAAACGCGGAGCACCACGCAGAGGACGATACGCCACTCGCTCGATGATGACTGCCAATGTGCCGCTGAACAGCATGGCAAGCAGTACCATCACCAAAATGAATAACACAGGCGACCAATAGCCCAGTAGTTCGTTATCGACGATCCGTCGCATGAACTCAAACCCAATCACCGAGCCAACCATGAAGATTTCGCTGTGGGCGAAGTTGATGAACTTCAGGACGCCGTAGACCAGCGTATAGCCCAAGGCGATCATTGCATACAGAAAGCCCGTACCGATGCCCGCGAGGATCATGCCGGGAAGTTGAATGCTGATCTGGTTTGCAAGAATGATATTGGGGCGGGGTTCAGGGACGAATACCGCCAGAAGATACGACAACACGGTCAGTAGTAGAGCAGCACCGATGATGAAGACAAGCATCTGACCGATGGGGAACAAAATGAAGCGGTAAATCCAGTTTCCAACTTGTCGGATGCTGGATGCCGGTGTGGGAGGGGGAACAATCGTCTGTGGGGATGCCAGTTCCGAACTCATGAGCGACTCCAAAGCGAATGAAAAAGGCGGCGGTGCATGCCTTTGATGCAACACCGCCGCCCGGTCTAGCTGCTGCTCAACTTACGAACCGGGAGTAGCTTCGGGCATCATGGATGCGGCGAGCGGCGAAGGCAGTTCGATGGTGGAGATCACCGGGTTGGCGCTCCACTCATCGGCGGCTGTCGCGGTCACTTCGATGATGTAGTAGAGACCGAGTTCAGGATCGCCATTACCGTCGAACGTGATCGTACCGGTCAAGCCTTCGTAACCTTCGGTCGCGCGCACTTCAGCCGAAACTTCTTCGCGAGTGGGCAGGACGCCACCGTTGGCTTCGAGAATGCGCTGGATCGCGGCGATGAGGATGCCCGCCGAGTCATACGACTGCGCGGCAAACGGCTGCGGATCTTCACCGAACATTTCGACATAGTCGGCGATAAACTGCTCGGCTGCCGGGTAAACAGTCGCCGGAGCGGCAACCGACGTGTAATACGTACCTTCGGTCGCATCGCCCGCGAGCGCCGCGAATTCCGAAGAGTCGAAGCCGTCACCGCCCATGAACAAGCCTTCGTAGCCTGCCGCGCGCGCTTCAGCAATGAACACACCGGTCTGGCTGTAGATGCCGCCGAAGTAGATCAGTTCCGGTTCCTGCGCCAAAATCGGCTGGAGGATACCCGCAAAGTCGGAAGTCACTTCCGTGCCTTCGAAACCGAGCACATTCAAACCCAGTTCGATCGCTTCGTCGCGGAAGAATTCAGCAAGACCCTGACCATAGGCGGTGGTGTCGTGGAGAACATAGACCGACGAAACACCAAGTTCGGATGCTGCGAAAACAGCGCCCGTCGGACCCTGAAGATCGTCACGACCGCAGACACGGTTGACCGTCGGATAACCACGATCAGTCACCAGCGGGTTGGTATTCGCCGGCGAAACCATGACCAGATCATTTTCGTTGTAAACTTCCGACGAGGGAATCGCAACACCGCTGTTCAGGTGACCGACAACGCCAAGGATGAGCGCATCATTGACGATCTGCTGGGCATTCGACACGCCGACATCAGGCGTCGCCTGATCGTCAAACGGGACGTATTCAACCGAGAAGCCCATCGCTTCAATGTCACCGGCGAGCTGTTCAATCGCCAGTTCAACAGCATTACGCATGCTGATGCCCAGCACCGACTGAGGACCCGAAAGCGGAGTTTGCGACGCGATACGGATAACAGTGCCGCTCTCCTGCGCAGTGGCGGTCAAGCCAAAAGCGAGGACGAGCACGAGCGCCAAGACGACAATACGAGCCATTTTCATGTGTCTACTGCTCCTGATGCAACCACGAAAATACTAAATCAACGTGAACGGACTTTAGCCGTCCAGCACCATAACTATACACGCGCCGTTAAAGATTACAACAGCGTAATGTGACATTGTTACAGCCCGGTGCCGTGTCAGCCTTCTCACTGTTATACTCATTTGATGTGACAATTGCCAACATTAAGCGGCAATAACAGAAAGATCGTTGAATTCTCACAGGAAGAGCGAGGTTCGATTTGTTCAAAGCTGACATACGCGGTGCGATCTATGGACTGACAGCGGCAGCCATATGGGGGGGGATGTATGTCGTCTCAGATGTCGTGCTGCGCACTATTCCGCCCTTTACCCTTCTTTCGATCCGGCTCATCATGGCGGTGATCATCCTCGGCGTCCTCGTTCATGGCATGCCGGACACCGCACGCCCGACCCGTGCTGGAATGCTGCGTCTGCTCGGCGTGGGAGTGCTCGGGTTCGGGATCAGCGTCGGCGCGCAGTTCGTTGGAACGGACAAGTCAACTGCCGTCAACGGCACACTGGTGACGAGCGCCAGCCCCGCGTTCATCTTGATTTTCGCCGCCCTTCTGCTGCGAGAGCGCCTCACCACAATCCGCATCATCGCGGTCGCGCTGGCGACGATTGGCGTGATCGTGATCATCGACCCGGCAAACGCCAACTTCGGCTCAGAAACATTTTTCGGGGATATGGCGCTCGCCGTCGCCGCGATTACGTGGGGGTTATATTCCGTACTGGTACGGCGCGTGAGCGCGCACTTTGACACACTAATTGTCAGCTACTACGCGCTGATGGGCGGGCTGATCCTGACGATTCCAGCCGCCGCGCTTGAGCTAACGTCACGCCCAGTGGGTGCGATTGATCTTGGAACAGTCGTCGGCATCTTGTATTTGGGGGTCGTCTCAACGGCGGTTGCCATGTGGATGTGGAATCGGGCATTCGCGCTGGTCGATGCGTCGGTCGCTTCATTGTTCTTTTTCGCGCAGCCGCTCGTCGGCACACTTTTGAGCGCGCTACTGCTTAACCAGCAGATGACCACTAATTTATGGATCGGCAGCGCCTTGATCATTGCCGGTGTGCTGTTCTCGCTGATCCGCATCGACCGCCGTGGTAAAACAACCGCTCCAAGCGCGCAGACCTCATCGTAACTCGTCAAACCTCCCCTTTTCATCGTGACTTTCGGGATGAAAAGGGGAATATTGCAAAAATGCCTCTATAACACTTAATGTTTCGCTGCTAAAATCGTTATATCCATCAGATGAAATCTCTACAGGGATACGAGTGACCCAAACGCGTATGGATATTCGCAACATCGCGATCATTGCGCACGTTGACCATGGCAAAACGACTCTGGTTGACGGCATGCTGAAACAAACGAAAGTCTTTCGCAACGCCGATACAGCCGGGGAACGTATTCTCGACTCAAATGCGTTAGAGCGTGAGCGCGGCATTACCATTCTGGCAAAGAATACAGCGGTGATCTGGAATAACGTCAAGGTCAATATCGTAGATACCCCCGGACACGCAGACTTCGGCGGCGAAGTCGAGCGCGTGTTGAACATGGTAGACGGCGCACTCCTGCTTGTTGACGCGGTTGAAGGACCGATGCCGCAGACGCGTTTCGTATTGCGAAAAGCGCTGGAACAAGGACTCCGCATTATCGTCGTCATCAACAAGATCGACCGCAAAGCCGCCCGCGTCGAATCTGTACTCAACGAGACTTTTGATCTGTTCATTGAACTCGGCGCGAACGACGAACAGGCAAATTTCCCTGTCGTTTACGCGATCGGCATGGACGGTAAAGCGGGTATGACACCAGACTTGGCAGATGATTTGACGCCGCTGTTTGAGACCATCGTCAGTGAGGTTCCCGCGCCGACGATTCTTGACGACGAAGCCGCGCGCATGGTCGTCACGTCGATTGAGTACGATAACTATAAAGGTCAGATCGGTATCGGGCGCTTGCACTCCGGTACTCTCAAGCGTGGTCAACAGGTTGTGCGGATCGCGCCGGACGGCACGCGCACGATGGGCAAACTCGATTACCTGTTCACCTTCGTGAACCTGACGAAGACCGAAATTGACCAAGTCCACGCGGGGGATATTCTCGCGTTCGGCGGGCTTGATCCTATCGGCATCAGTGACACCATCGCTGATCCGTCCGTCACGGAAGGACTACCCGCGATCAGCGTGGAAGAACCCACCGTGCGTATGACTTTCGGCGTGAATACATCGCCGTTTGCTGGACGTGAAGGCAAAACTGGTTGGGGCACATCGCGCCGTCTGCGTGAGCGCCTGATCAACGAAACCCGCAGCAATCTTGCGCTCCGGGTTGCGGATGGCGAATCGCCGGAACGATTTGTTGTCAGCGGTCGCGGTGAACTCCACCTCGGTATTCTGATCGAAACCATGCGCCGTGAGGGGTATGAGTTCGAGATCAGCAAGCCCGAAGTCATCCTCCGTAGAGACCCGGACACGGGCGACGTCATGGAACCAGTCGAAGAAGTCCATATCGAAGTCGCGGACTCGATGACGGGCACAGTAGTCGAAATGCTCGGCAGCCGTCGCGGTAAGATGCTCGATATGCGTACTGAGACGGGAACAACGTATATTCAGTATCTCGTTCCCACGCGCGGACTGCTCGGTTTCCGGTCGCAGTTCCTCACGGCGACCAGCGGTATGGGTCAGATTCACAGCATTTTTCACGGCTATGAACCGCTTGCGGGCGACATTCCGCAGCGTTCGTTCGGCAGTTTGGTTGCATGGGAACAAGGGACAGCGACTGCCTATGCGATGGTCGCCGTTCAGCAGCGCGGGCAGTTCTTTATCGAAGCCGGGACGGAAGTCTACGAAGGCATGATCGTCGGGGAACACATTCGCCCTGAAGACCTCGCCGTAAATGTGTGCAAGACGAAAAATCTGTCTGCTGTGCGCACCAAGAATTACGCCGACGATGAAAAAGTGAAGGCAACGCGCACGCTTTCGCTCGATGACTACATCGAATTCATCAGCGATGATGAGCTGCTGGAGGTCACGCCAATCAGCTTACGCGCCCGCAAGCGTATTCTCGACAACGAGAAGCGCATCAAGGATGTCAAAGCGCGCGAAAAGATGCTCGAAGCCGAATAGTCCCTCCGAATCAAAAACCGCAGAGCGATATTCAAGCGCTCTGCGGTTCTGATGTGTTGTAGTGCCGTTATGCAGGTCGGCTGGTGATGAAGAGATCGTCTTCCGGTCGGCTGCCCGCCAAGCGCAGAACGCGGTGTTTCTGACGATTGGCATCTTCCTCACGATCCCAGAAACTGATCACCCGTTTCTGGCGTGCCGCCAGATAATTCAGTGATGCCATCACATGCGAACATCCGAGTCCGCCGTTTTGCGCCCAAGGGCAGGTACACCGCGCCAAGATCGCGCCGTCCGGCTGCGTTTCGATGGTGACAATATGATGTGCGTATGGATTCGAACGGCTGGTTACAACCAGAGTATTTGGGGCAACCAACCGAACCTGCAAACGACGACTGCGCTGCTGCAATTTCTTAATTTCGACCGGTCTCATGGTGCGGACTCCCCCACTCGTCTAACACCTCTATTATAGCACACATGTTCCATCTTTCTCCACGTAAAATCATCAGAAATTGCATAGAAAAACCCCGCGAATTGCGGGGTTTTTCAGTAGAACGTATTTGCGCTTGCAAGCTAACTAACCGCTCTGCCATTCCGGGGTACTGATCGGCGTCAGTGTTCGTTCGATTTCGCTGCGATGCCCTTCCAGCCAAGGCGGGAGCATCAGCTTTTCGCCTAAGTGCGCGCCATTCTCATCAACAGCGAAACCGGGTCCGAGTGTCGCCAGTTCGACAATGTGACCATCCGGATCGGTGGTGTAGATGCTCTTGAAATACACCCGATCCCGCACAGGAGATGTATTAAATCCGGCGCGGAGCAGACGTTCACGCCATTCAAGCTGAATCTCCTCATTTTCGACCGCGAACGCGAAGTGATGCGTCTGCCCGACTCCCATTGCTACACGTCCGAATTTTCGAGGATCGCGCTCGAAGTAGGTGATCAGTGTGCCGGGTTTGCCCTCCCCCGCCCCCCAATACCAATGCGCAGACGTAGGATCGTCAAAATTAGAGGTCATCTTGACGCGCCGCATCCCAAGCAGTCCTTCATAGAAAGCGTTCGTGCGCTGAATATCCGAGCCAATCGCACTGATGTGGTGCATACCATTGATGAGCGCCATTTCTGGCGTGATCGACTCGACGGGTGTCTCCCACATCAATCCGGCGATGCGTACGTTATCGCGGTTGCTGTGCAGCATTTCGGCGGGTGGTTCGCGGTACTGCGTGCCGATCGCCTCCGGCGCTTCATCAACCGTCCAACCGGGTCCGTTCGTCGCAATCTCGACGATAACGCCATCGGGATCGCGGAAATAGAGCGACGTGAAGTAATGGCGATCAAACGGACCGTCGACCGGAATACCCAGATCGACAAGCCGCCGCTTCCATTTGAGCAGCCCGTCATAATCTGGGACTTGGATCGCGTAATGATGTGTGCCGCCGACGCCGGGACGACCTTTTGGCGCGTCTGCCCACTCGAAATAGGTGATCGCGCTGCCCGGCGCTCCGGTTTCGTTTCCGAAATACAGATGATACGCGCCGGGATCATCAAAGTTGACCGTCTTCTTGACCAAGCGCATCCCCAAAACGCGGGTGTAGAAGTCGGTCGTCCGCTGCGCATTTGAACTCACGAGCGTGATGTGATGCAATCCGAGAATCGTCATACGAATCCGCCTCACTGATTATACGGTTATGGGTATCTTACGCGAAGATGTCCTCGATTATCGCACGCGCGTGATTCAGTTCGTCATCGGTCACTGTGTGCCCGATGCCCGCGTACAAGCGTTTGATCACACGCGCACCATGCTGACTCAACACCTCCGCAGACTCATGCACGCGCTCCGCTGGAATATGTGAATCCCGCTCATCGCAGCCGAGAAACACAGGTGTGCCGTCGAAACTGCCCGGATACTCCCATGTCGTGCCTTTCTCACCGATTAGCCCACCGCTGAACGCGATCACCGCTCCGTAGCGGCGCGCATTCCTTATCGCGTATTCGAGCATCAGACACGCCCCCTGTGAAAATCCCAACAGAATGATCTTGCCCGCTGGAATTCCCAAACTCATCACGTGCGTGACGAGATCGCCCACCACCGCCAAGCCTGATGACAGATATGGCTCGTTTTGGGAAATCGGCGTCATGAACGGATACGGATACCATGTATTCTCCCGCGCTTGCGGCGCGAGAAATGTTAGTCCTACTTGCGGAAACGCCGCCGCCAGCCCCAAAATCGATTCAGCAGTCGCGCCGCGCCCGTGAATCAGAATCATCACGGCTTTCGCTTGGTCAGGCGGCACGCCTGCCTGCAAAACCTGTCCACCCCGGTGAAAGTTCACATCCGGCTGCATACCCCCCCCCAACACCAGATTTTGCTCGATCTTACAGGATGAATATCGCGCTGCCGCGCGAAACTGTGCGAACACTTAGAAATCAACCTGTGCTTGGCGGTGTGTTCTTTCGGTGTCTATCTCAAGCTGAATTTGCGAGGCATCCGCAGACTGGCTAACCCACCAACAAATTGACACCCGCTCCAATCAATAAAGAGGGGATCAACCCACACATCACAAAAACGACGCCAGCCCGTAAGAGTTTGCGATTTGCTACCACAATCCACCCCGTTACACCCGGTCGATCCATGAGTGATAGAGTTTCTCCGGGAGGTCGCGTCAGCCACATAATGCTGAATATAACCGTTGCTAGACTCAAAACGACGCGAGGGAGCACATCTGTACCGAGTAAGAGCGCAAGCCAAGGCAGGAGTGAACAAGCAGCAATCCATAATGCGGTTCGGTACCGCATCTGCCAATAAATTCTCCGTCCGAAGCTGTATCCCAGCTCAGTACGGTGGGTGCGTTGTAGAAGGCTGGCGTGGAAGAGACGGTGCCAGCTTATCGCCCAACTGCAGTAGAGCCAACCCAACGCAGTGAGAAAAGAAGCCCAAAATGGCAACGGAAGAGACAAAAACTCGTTCATGATTCGCTTCTTTCGGTCAATTCGGCTGCAGAGAAAATTTGGTCACGGAACGTTAGTCGCCAAACCATGATCCCGTGACCACTGAGAACTCTAGCACCAATTGTTCTGCGCACATCATTCAACCTGTATCTCCTCATTTTCGACTGCTTTGCGGTACACTCAAAACTATGCGCAACCGACGACTCTACCTTCCAATTGTCCTCATGTTGGCGTTCGCCCTCCGCTTGATAGCGCTGGGTGAACGCAATTTTTGGTATGACGAAGCCTTCAGCGCGATCTTCGCGCAGCAGGGAATTCCGGCGATGGTCGAAAGCACCATCGTGCCGGACGAAACTACCAACGCACCGGAGATTCACCCCCTGCTCTATTACGCCGCACTGGATGGGTGGATCAGGTTGTTCGGCGCAGGCGCATTAGCCGTCCGACTGCTCAGTCTGGTGTTTGGCGTGGCGACGGTTTACGCGATTTTCCTGCTGGCGCGTGATCTGTTCGATTCGCGCACAGGCGTAATCGCCGCGCTTGTGACTGCTATCGCGCCGTTTCATGTTCAGTATTCGCAAGAAGCGCGCATGTACGCGCTGATGGGGCTTCTGCTTATCCTTGCGACATGGGCATTCGTGCGCGCATTCCAAAACAGCGAAACGCGGATCGCGTGGGGTTGGTGGATCGGCTTCGGCATGTGCGCGGGCTTGGCGATGCACACGCAGCAGTTATCGGCATTCTATCTCGCCGCGCTCGGTGTGATCCCGTTCGCAGCACGGCACAAACAGCGCATCATCGGCATGATCGTGGGAACAGCCGTCGCCTTCCTAATCTATATCCCTTGGCTGTTGGTCGCGTTCGCCCAATTTCAGCGCGTGACAGCCAATTATTGGATACCTGTCCCGAGCGCGGCGCGGCTTCTGCTTACGCTGCGCTCGCTCGTGATCGTCAATCTCGATATTCTCGCCCCCGCTTCGCTGATCGGTTTGGCGATTGCGCTGCTTTTACTGATCTTCCTACTCGTTCAGGTCATCATGCGCCGAAACCGCCAAAGCGTCAGCGAACGCGCCGCGCTTGGGTTCGCGCTGTGGCTGTTCGCCGTGCCGATTTTGGCATTGTGGGGATTTTCGCAGTTGCGACCGCTGTACATCGACCGCGCGTTGATCGGGTCGGCACTGATGCTCTATGTTGCATTTGCTTGGCTGATTGCGAAGGCAAAGCTCCCTCGCCCTGTGCAGATTGGCTTGGGGGCACTCTTGATCGCCGCCTCCGCAATCGGGCTGTCGGCACATTACACATGGGCGACCTTCCCGAACAGCCCATTCCGGCAGGCGATGGAGAGAATCAGCCTCGACATTCAACCCGGCGACGTAATCATTCATCAAGACAAAACCTCGGCGCTCCCGTCGATCTTCTACGCGCCTGAATTGGATCAGGGCTATTTGCGCGACGAACCCGGTGCGGCAGATGATACGCTTTCGCCAACCGCACAGCGCACACTCGGCGCAGTTGCGGCAGAGTGCATTCAACAGGCAGCGCTTGGGGCGCACCGCATCTGGTGGGTCACGTTCTCGTTTACGGCAGATCAATATGCTGCCGCTGGCGTTGACACCTATCAACAGGCGGTCGATTGGCTGAATGCCAATTTTGCCTCTGCATTCACTTATCACTACAACGATCTGAATGTCACGCTCTACAGTGACCGCACCACCGATGACACACAAGGAGAATGTGCGCCATGAAAGTCTCGCGGATCGGGACTCTTGCCGCTGTGTTGATCGCCGCCGCCGCGCTGATCGGCAATGTTATCTTGACGCACAATCTATTTACCGCACCCTTCCCCGGTCACAACGACTTTATGTCGCGTTGGGAGGGAGCGCGCTCGTATTGGATCGATGGGCTGAATCCCTACGGCGCTGAGGCAAGCCTAAATATTCAGACGCGGATTTACGGCGGTGCCGCCGCGCCGGATCAAGACCCCGGTTATTTCGCCTATCCGTTTTATACGCTGTTCGTCGTCGCGCCGCTCGTCACGGTCGATTATGCATGGGCTTCGGCGGTGTGGATGGTGCTGCTCGAAGTCTGCTTGATCGGCGCGCTGTTCCTGATCCTTGCGATCCTGAACTGGCGACCCGCGCCGCTTTTGCTCGGTGTGCTGATTCTTTACGCAATCTTCGACTATTTCGCCATGCGCGGCTTGCTGCTCGGTCAGCCGGGGGTGCTGGTCTATGCGCTCGAAATTCTGGCGATCTGGGCGCTGCTGCGCGAACGGGAAACGCTCGGCGGGATTGCGCTGGCACTGTCCACGCTCAAGCCGCAGATGGGCTTTCTAATCGTCCCACTGATCCTGCTGTTCGTGCTGTTCAACCGCCGCTGGCGTTATTTGATCACGTTTTTGGTCACGATGGCGATCTTGATGGGTGCATCGTTTTTGCTCATGCCGTCGTGGTTGGGCGATTGGCTCGCTCAAGTGAGCATCTATACCACCTACACGGCAATCGGATCGCCTGTGTGGGTGATTACACAGTATTATCTGAACCTCGGCAGTGCGGGCGAATACGCCGTGATCGCCGTCTTGATCGTCTACATGTTATGGGCGTGGTTTGAGTTAATCATCCGGCGCAAGCATGAGCGCCTGTTGTGGACAATCGTCCTCACGCTCACGATCACGCATCTTGCCGCCGTCCGCACCGCCACGACTCATTTCATCGTGTTCACGCTGCCGGTGATGTTTTATCTGCGCGAATTGAGTAAACGTCGGCTTAGCTGGTTGGCGGCGTTGATCGCCGTGTTGATCGTCGTGATCACATGGATTCACTTTTTGACGACGGTACGCGGCGAATTTGAAGACCCGTCGATTTACCTGCCGCTCCCATTCACGATCTTTTTCCTGCTGATCGTCACCCGCCGCCGGTGGTGGAAGGCTTTATGAGAACAATTCCCCGTCTTTTATGGGCGTATGCCCTTGCGATTACCGTGGTCACATCCCTGCCGTACATCGTAGCGGCGGTCACCGCGCCAGAAGGCTACACGTACACCGGAGCGGCATCACAGCCCGCCGGAATCGCCGTCGATTATTTCAGTCATCTGGCGAAGATGCAGCAGGGTCAGCGCGGCGAGTGGGATTATCACCTGCTGTTTACCAGTGAGGATCACCCCGGCGCGCCGCTCGTTCAAGCATTCTATGTCGCGCTTGGGTGGGCGTCCGCGTTCAATCTGCACGTGACATATCACATCGTGCGCGCCGCGCTCACGTTCGGGTTGATCCTCATGTTGTGGGTGTTCGGGTCGCGCTTCTTCCCCCGCCCCGGTGATCGTTGGGTGTTCATGCTGTTTGCCACATTGGTCACGGGCATGAGTTGGCTTTTGGTGATCTTTGATCCCGTGCAAACCGCGCAAGTCGCCCCAATTGAGTTCTGGTTGATTGATGCCTATCACCTAAGCGGCGCACTGTTCATGCCGCATTTTTCCGCCGCGATCATCCTTCAATTACTTGCTGTGCTGCTGTTCTTCAACCGTCAAGTGATCGCGCTGACAATTGCGCTTGCGCTGCTCACGCTGGTGCAGCCGTATATCATTCTACTGACGGTTCCGTTGTTCGGCTTGCTGCTGATGCGTGATTTCGTCAGTGGGCGGATCACGCTGTCCGGGTTGATCCCATTTGTGCTGCCGTTCGCGGTTCAGGCGACGCTGACCTTATACCTGTACAACGCCGCGCAAAGCGACCCTGTTTGGCAGAGTTTCACCGCGCAAAACATCACCGAGTCACCGCCGCCGATTTACTACCTCCTCGGATACCTGCCGTTCTTGATCCCGATTGCGCTGCTTGTGCGTCCGCAGCAAATTCTCGCGGCGTTGATGCCCGTGAAAAAGCCATCCGAGCCGGGGATAAACAGCGCCCGTGTGCTGCTGTTGTTCATCCTGTGGGTTTTGATCGTCGCCATACTGCTTTATCTGCCAATTCCAACCCAGCGCCGCTATCTGATCGGCATCCAAACACCGCTCGCCGCGCTCGCCGCTGTCGGTTGGGTAACGCTCATGCGCCGGCTGCCGGAGCGCGTGCGTCCGTTGATCACACTCGCCTATGTAGGGATCGCCGCTGCGCCGCTGGCATTTTTGATCATCTCGAACATCGGGTCACGCCCACTCGATCTTTATCTTTCGCCTGCCGAGAGAGCAGGCTACGCATGGATAGAGCGCGAAACGACAGTTGACGATGTGATTCTAACGACCTTCGATTGGTCGGGGCGCGGTTCAGGGGGAAAGCTGGCGGCGTTCACTGGGCGGCGCGTATTCATCGGGCATTGGATCGAGACAGCATATTTCGACGACAAGATCGCGCTCGTGCAGCGGTTCTATAATCCTGAAACGAACGACACCGAACGCTGCAACTTCTTGCATGAATACGGGATCAATTTCGTGTGGTTCGACGCTGATGCCCGCGCGGTCGGTGCGCTCGAACCGGACGTAGTCTCGTGCTTGCAGCGCGTGATCGCCAGTGAAAACAACGCGATCATCATCTATCGCGTGATCGATGGGCTATAATCCTCTGGCACGTTAGAGAGGATATGACCCTATGCGAAAACTTCCATTACTACTGGCGAGTCTCGTCCTGAGCGTCAGCCTAGCGCATCCGGCGGCGGCACAAACCACTGATCCGCAAACCTTCTGGTGGAATGACCGTGTTTTCTACGAAATTTTTGTGCGCAGTTTCAACGACAGTGACGGCGACGGTATCGGCGATATTCAGGGCATCATCGACCGTCTCGACTATTTGAACGACGGCGACCCGACCACCACCGACGATCTCGGCATTACAGGAATCTGGCTGATGCCAATCATGGAATCGCCCAGCTATCACGGCTACGATGTGACCAACTACGGACGCATTAACCCAGATTATGGCAGCCTAACCGATATGCGCCGCTTGATGCAGGAAGCGCACGTGCGCGGCATCGCCGTCATCGTCGATATGGTCATCAACCACACATCGAACCGCCATCCTTGGTTTGCCGCGTCTGCCGCGAGTGATCCCCGTTATGCCGGATGGTATATCTGGCGACCTACTAACCCGAATTTTCGCGGTCCTGATGGGCAAACTGTGTGGCATTCACGCGGCGGGCGCTTCTATTACGGGTTGTTCGTGGACAGCATGCCTGACCTGAACCTCGCCAATCCCGATGTGACCGATGCGATCTACGACATTGCGCGCATGTGGCTGAATGTCGTCGGCGTTGACGGTTTTCGTCTCGACGCGATCAAACATCTGGTCGAAGAAGGGCGCGAACAAGAACACACGTCTTCAACAATTGCATGGTTGGAGGCATATCACGATTACATTGATACGCTGAACCCGGATGCGCTCACCATCGGTGAAGTATGGGATTCAAACTTCATTTCGTCCCAATATGTGCCGGGTGGCGTCGATATTGCGTTTGATTTCGACTTCGCGGGCGCAATCTTGTCGAGCGTGAACAACCAGCGTCCCGGAGCGATAAATACCGTTTTGGAACGGATGACACGGATTTATCCGTACCAGCAGTACGCGACTTTCATCACCAATCACGATCAAAATCGCGTGATGAACATGTTGAGCGGAAACATCGATCAAGCACGCATCGCAGCATCGCTCCTGCTGACCACGCCCGGCGTACCGTTTATCTATTACGGTGAAGAAATCGGGATGACAGGCGTCAAACCGGATATTCGTATCCGCACGCCGTTCCGTTGGGATGAAACCGAAATCACCGCCGGATTTACCACTGCCCCTCGCCCTTGGGAGGCGCTTTCTGAAGATGCGCCTGAAGTCAGTGTGGCTTCCGAGACGGATGATCCGATGTCGCTCCTCAGCCACTACCGCGCCTTGATTCAACTGCGCGCCACTCATCCCGCGCTCGCGATCGGTGAACTCGGGCTTGTGGAGACTGATGGAGCGCCGAGCGTATACGCGTTCATCCGCCGCACCGATGATGAGATGATCCTCGTTTTGATGAATCTGGGAAGTGAAGCTGTTACGGACTACACCGTCCAACTCATTACCGAGACCAGCACAATGGAAGTGCTCTATGGTGTGAGCGCCGATGGCGTGATCACAACCTACGCACCGGGTGATTCTCTGCCCGCTTATACCACCCTGATCCTACAGGCTTCAGGCAGCTAGTCGTGTACAATGCGTGTATCAGCTCACTAGGAGAGTTTTAGTATGCAGAAACTTCGTTATGCGGTTGCGGTGATCGGGCTGGCGCTTGCCCTTCCGATGATCGGCGTGATCGCACAGGACACCGCGCCCCTTACTCCGGCTCAGATTTGCGAAAACTCAGTACCGGCAGCAGAACCAGCCACGCGTGAATATGCCGCCGCTGGTGATGTGCTTCAGCCGGGCATCGACTACCGCGCGGTCTTCTGCACGGATGCGGGCGCAGTTTACATCGACCTCTTTGAAGACCTGACCCCCGAAACCGTCAACAACTTCGTGTTCTTGGCGCAAAACGGGTATTACAACAACACGATTTTCCACCGCGTGATCGCGGATTTCATGGTGCAAGGCGGCGACCCGACCGGAACAGGCTCAGGTGGACCCGGCTACCAATTCGCCGATGAATTCGTTGGCTTCCTCACCTTCGATCAGCCCGGCTGGTTGGCGATGGCGAATGCCGGACCCGGCACAAATGGCAGTCAATTCTTCATCACGACCGTCCCGACGCCGCACCTCGATTTCCGTCACACGATCTTCGGGCAGGTGATTGAAGGTCAAGATACCGTCAGCGCGATCCAGCTTCGTGATCCGGCAGTTCCTGACAGCCCATCGACTGCGCTTCAAACGGTGGTGATTGTGACTGATCCTACCAGCGTGACGACTACGCACACCGCTCCCGCCCCCGCCACACAGGAAGACCTTCTGGCGGTCATCGACAGCATCGGCGCGGAGCTTCCGGCAACGCTCGGCGTGAACAACGATGTTACGGGGATCAAAACGGCGGAAAATGTGGTCGCCAGCGCACCAGAGTCAGTGCGTGAGGCGTACAGCGCGCTCTTGAGCGAAAACAACTTCGCGTATCGCGCCTCAATTCAGGTCGATAATACATCGTGCCAGCTTGCTGATGCGCCGTTCTTGACCGTCCATTACACGATGGATGTGTTTGCCAGCCGCGAAGACGCCACCGCAGTGATTGCGACCGCCGCTTCACCGGACGGTGTGCTCTATCGCGCCCAAACGGAAGCCGGACTCGCTGTTCTGGAAGCGGAAACCGCCCTCCCCTATCCGGTCTTTATTGGCACAACTCAGGGATGCGATCAGGAGATGACCCGCGCAATCACGTATTGGCAGCGCGGAAACTACGTGATCACGGCAGAAGCCGTGTACCCGATCAGCAGCCAAGCAACGGCGGATGTGTGGCTTCAGCAGTTGGTCGGCGTCCAGATTTTCGAGCGCTTGTTCGCGGACGTGCTGCGTGCCACGCTCGGCTAATTGGGTTGTTCAGCTTCAAGCAGTTAAGGACAGGGCAGCCCTGTCCTTAACTTGCTCCTAGCGGGAAACTCCTCGGCATCGCGCGTTCGCCGTGAATCGTGACGTGTCAAACCTGTATCACATCGTCGTCGGTGACTACGTAGGTTTGATCCTGTCGTGCAGGGTGAATCACCACGTGCGAAACAGAGCCTCCAAAAGCGGGCAGCACCCCGACGCGCTCCCCAACCCAGAAGCACGGCAGTTTGAGCCGCTGCCGACCCTGCCCGAGAAGCAGCCCTGCTGGGTGAAGATGCCCCGCCAGCACGTAGCCGCGCGGATCAGGTTTCGGGAAATGGTTTAGAACGAACGGGGGAAACACATACGGTGCATTGACACATTCAATCCCCCACCCATCCGGCGGATCGCCTACCGCCCAATCGTGATTACCACGAACCAACGTCACCGGCAGATCAAGATGGGAATCCGCCCAGACGCTGACTTGGCTCAATACCTGCCGGTCATAGCCGTTTCCGCCGTGTACAAGATCGCCCAGCATGATCAGTTGCTCCGGTTTTGCCGCCGCGATCAAACGATCAAGCCGCCGTATGTCCTGAGCAATGTCGCCATCAGATAGTGAGGTTAATCCGGCACGAAACGACGCCGTTTTGCCAAAATGTGTATCCGTAATCATCAGCGTGCCGAGCGTCGGAAAGTAGATCGCGCGCTCGGCGTACAGGAGCGCAGGCAGTTCGGCAAGCGTAATCGAAAGTGGGTTCATCGGTTCATCTAGGTGTCGTGTTCGATTACTAATAGCATCCCACAACGTGTCCATACTCACAAGCGCTGTGTGGTATCCTTCGTCCGCATAATCTGTATTCAGTTGAGAAAGATGAATCTGCGCCAACTTATCACCCAAACCTCACCCCCACGCCTCCGACTCACCCTACTCTGCACCCTGCTGGGTATTTACCTAATCTTCTATCTTCCTGCACCCGACTCGCTTGATGGCGAAGCCCTACTCGCTGTCTCAGCATCAATTGTGCGCACCGGATCGCCGGACATGAACGTGATCGCGTATTCAGACTGGATCATGCCGTCAAGCGCCGGAATGGGCACTGCCGGAATCGACAACGCAACGTATTCCAAAAAAGGGATCACCCCGTCACTGGCGCTGATTCCCTTCGTGATCGCTGCCGAAATCACGCCTTGGCTGACCACCCGCGCGACGGCGATGTTTCTCAACCCGCTGGTCACAGCGGCGGCGGCGTGTGTGCTGTATACCTTCGTCCGGCGGCTAAGGTATCGACCGCGAACGGCATTCGTGGTCGCGCTTCTGTACGGCGGCGCGACCTTCGCGCTGGTCTACGCTAAGACGCTTTATGGTGAACCACTGACCGCGCTGTTGATCCTGATCGCCGCCTTGCATACGCACCGCTTGCGCGATCACCCGCGCCGCCCTGATGCCTTCGTGGTCGGCGTGTGCATCGGCTTACTTGCCGGAATTAACACGGTATACGTGCTGTATACCCCGCTTTTCGGAATCGCGGTTCTGGTATTCGTCCGTCCGCGTGACTTCCGCCAATTCATCTCGGTAGGGTTCGCGTTCGCCCTTCCGGTGATCCTGTCCGGTGCGCTGCTAATGGCGTTCAATTTGGCACGCTTCGGGAATGTACTCGAAAGCGGCTATCGTTTTATCGAAGGCGAAGGGTTTATCCACCCGATCACAACGGGGTTGTTCGGTTTGTTCCTCAGCCCCTATCGCGGCTTGTTCTGGTACAGCCCTCTGCTGCTCTTGGCGATTCCGGGGATAATCACCCTGCTTCGTGAGGTGCGCACCCGTCGATCAGCCGCTTTTTTGCTCCTCGTGATCCTCGCCCAAGCCTTGATGTTCGCTGGTTGGTGGAGTTGGCACGGCGGCGTCGTGTGGGGGGCACGCTTCTTGATCCCGATCACACCTCTCGTTGCGCTCATGCTTGCGCCGCTGGTCGAGAAAGCATGGTCAAATCGCGTGCTGTTCGCCGTGATCGCGGGATTTACCGCGCTGTCGATCTTCGTGCAGATGCTCGGCGTGTTGTACAGCTACCTGCCACATTACGCCTATCTGGTCAACAACCATTTCACGGGCGATTTTTATGCTCCCGCCACCTCGCTTGAGTCTGCTGTTTTCACCGACTTGTATCTGAGTCCGCTGGTGGGTCATATGGCGCTGATGGCGTCCGGTTGGGCGTTAGAACCCGTTGCGCTGGCGGAACAAGATGTGATTCACCTACTAGCGGCATTGAGCGTGAGCGGAATCGGCTTGCTTACACTGATGCGGATCGGCAAATCACGCTGGATCGGCGCGGCGGTGCTCGTGGTTGTGCTTATGGCGCTGAACATCATCGGCGCACGGCGGACAGCCTCCACCGATGTGCAGCGGATACTCGCGCTCGGCGATACCATTCCGGCAGACTCAGCCGTACTCGCTTACACGACAGCATACGGCGCGGGGATTCTTGACATTGAGGGACGGCGTGAAGTCATCACGATGAACGCGCCGCTCTCGGACAATCGCCAGAACCGCCGCCTGTTGGATTACGCGCTGCGTCCGACCCACCCGACCCAACTCAGTTTGATTACGTGGAGCGCCGTCAGCGATCCGGCAGCGTGGGTTGAGCGGCGCCTGTGGGAGCGCACAGTCAGCCTTTCTGCACTACAAGCGTACTTTGAGGGCGAAAGTGCAATCGATGGTCACAGGATCATCACCTTTCGCACATCACCCAACCTTTTGACCCGCCAGCCCGCAGAAGCCCAGTTCGGGGGCATACAAATGCGGTTTTCCGCATTATCAACCCCATGCGCGGCATGTGCCTCTCCTGAGTATCCGCGCACACTTTTTCTGGCGTTTTCGTGGGAAGCCGCCGAACCGCTCACCGCCGATTTCACATGGTTTGTCCACCTGATCGATGAGGACGGGAGCATTCTCGCTCAAGCGGATCGTTCACCTGTTGGTGGGTTGATGCCTACCTCGCAGTGGCAAAGGGGAGAAACGGTTACAGACTGGATCGCTTTCGACCGGCTGCCGCAAGCTGCCGCGCTTCGCATCGGCTGGGTCGATTCCCAAACGGGTGATCCTCTGCTCACCCCGTCCGGTGAAGCCTTCATCGTGATCCCACTGGACAGCTTGATCATGCCGTGAGAATCAAAAAGGGTGCGGATTATGTCCGCACCCTTCTCGTAGAGACGATACTTCGATGGTTACTTCAAAGTCGCCTGAATTGTCATCGGCACAGCGGAGAGCGCCTTCGACACAATGCAGCCATCCTTCGTCGCTTCAGCATGTTCTTGGAACGCGGCGGCGTCAATGCCATCCACTTCGCCTTCGGTCACCAGATCGATGCGCGAAATAGCGAAACCACTTTCGCCCTTTTCAAGATGCACATGCGCGGTCGTGTGGATGCGCTTCACATTGAAGCCGCCGCGCCCCAAACGCGCACCGAGCGCCATCGTGAAGCAGCCCGCATGAGCCGCGCCCAGCAGTTCTTCCGGGTTCGTCATCGGCGCATCTTCAAAGCGGCTCTTGAACGTGAACGGACCGTCAAACGCGCCGCTGCCAACCTTCATCGAACCGTTACCCTCGTTCAGGGTACCTTCCCATGTCGCTTCGGCAATACGAGCAGGCATGTGAGTATGCTCCTTCAGCAGGTGGGTCTGATTGATGAAATTAGTCTAACAAAAAGGCAGGAGGAATATCATGTTTGCGCGGCGATTTCTCACCAACAGCTTAATTCCACCAGCCCCACATCCCTACCCAGTCGATATCCTGCTGAAGCGCCGCATCCTCTTCGTCGAATTCGACCGAAAGCCACAGGAGCGCCTTAAGCGCTGCCCGCCGCAGATCATGGTCGCTATCGGTCAGCGCTGCAAGGATGTACGGCATCGCATCTTCATCGATCACCCACAGCGCCTCTGCCGCCGCATGCCACACATGCGAATTATCATTGTTGAGTGCCCGAAGCAGCGCCGGAACAGAGGTCGGATCAGCAATTTGACCGAGCGCTTTCGCTGCCGCAAATCGCACGTAATGACTGCTGTCATGAAGCAGCGCTTCTTCAAGTCCTTCGAGCGCGCTCCCGTCGCCCGCATCGCCGAGCGATTCGGCGGCGGCAAAGCGCACATAGCTGTTTTCGTCTGCCGCAAGCGCTTCGAGCAGCGACCGCGTCACATCCGGGTGCTCGATTGCGCCGAGCGCCCTTGCCGCCTCCCACCGTACAAAGCTGTTGTCATCACCGAGCAGCGCACCACTCAGCGCGGCAACTGCCCCAGCATCGCCGATGCGCCCCAGTGCTTGCGCCGCCGCGCGGCGGACATCTTTGCTGCGATCCACCAGCCGCTCGATGAGCGATTGTGTTGCAGCCGCATCTCCAATCATCCCTAACAACCGCACGGCAAACAACCGCACATGACGATCACGCATCCGCAGTGCCTCAAGCAAATCGGGCATGTTGATCGGGTCGTTCAGTTCGTCAGTCAAGCGGTTCAACTGCTGTAGGGCGGTGTGCTGTTTCTGTTTGTCGTCGCTGCGGAGGTCCGCGAGGAGTTGGTGAATTTGAGACTTATCCGTCATGGCGATCTCCGTTTTCCTACCTTAATTTTATCCGTTTCGGATTCGGACTTCAATTTGCAAACATTCACCGATCTCTAACCAGATGACCAGTTGACACTCGTGCGTTTCCGGTCTAATGTTTGGTTTGCACTCCAAATGATTGGTACACAAAAGATTGGCATCCCATGAAATTTGATGACCAGCACTACCGTACCACGCAGGCAAGGATGCTCATCGGAGCGCTGCACCGGGCAATCGTCCGGAACATGGAGGAGGTTCTCAGCGCGCACGATATCCCGATCAGTCATTTGCAGTTCGGTCTCATGATGTCACTTCGTCATCAAGCGCAGACACTGAGCGAACTCAGCCGTATGTTTGGGCTTGATCCTTCCACGCTCGTGCCGACTGTTGAGTCTCTTGTGAAGAAAGGCTTCATCCAGCGCAGCGTTGATCCGTTGGATCGCCGCCGCAGCCCACTTTCCATTACTGGGGACGGCATACGTCAAGTCGAGACCGCGCTGGCAAGGTTGTCTGCACCGCATGACGATATTCTAACGGCAGGACTTCAAGCTATTGGCGAGGAGCATGCAGCGCAGCTTATCGCCCTACTCCGGCAACTGCTGGTTGCGCTGCCGGATGGCGAGTCCGTCCTAAATGGGATGTCGGAGCGCATACAGCAACTTTACGAGTGCGCATCACGAAACATCGATTCTGAACATTCAGCCTCGGATCAACGTTCTGAACCATAACAGTTATCAGTCAGGGGGAAAACACCTTGCAAGCAACCGCAGCAAGACCGTCATTCGGTCGCCGTGGTGGCGCGCGTCCCGCGAGCAGTGGGGGCATTGGGCGCGCCATTCGGTATCTCGGCACGCAGCGCCGTGCCGCCGTTATTACCTATTCCGCGCTCGCTATCGCCAGCTTGGCGCAGCTCGCTGTCCCGCGCTTGATTCAGGAAATGATCAACGCGATCCAGAATGGGACAATCGCCAACAACATTCTCGCGCTGCCTCCGGTTGTGCGCGATCTCGCAGCAGCGGCAACGCCACAGCAGTACACCATTCAGCAGCTTCAAGAGTTCCAAGCAAATGCGGAAGGCTGGCTCATCACCGCCACACTGGTGATCGTGCTGTTAGCCGTCACCCGCGCGATCTTTTCGTTTGTGCAAGCATTCATGAGCGAAAACATCTCACAAGGAATCGCGTTCACGCTCCGCAATGAGATCTTCGCCAAGATTCAGCGCTTGTCGTTCAGCTATCACGACCGCAATCAGACCGGTCAGTTGATGATCCGCGCCACTGATGATGTGGAACGCCTCCGCCTGTTCATTGCGCAAGGGCTTGTGCTGACCGCTCAGGCGTTCATTCTGTTGATCGCCACACTCGTGATTCTGTTCATCACCAACTGGCAGCTTACGCTGGTCGTCCTGCCGATCCTGCCCATCGCGCTCGTCGTGTTCATGGTGTTTGGCATGGTAAGTCAGCCGCTGTTCATCGGGATTCAGATGCGACTTTCGGCGCTCAATACCATTCTTCAAGAAAACATGGCGGGGATCAAAGTCGTTCGCGCCTTCACCCGCGAGCGCACCGAACAGAAGAAGTTCAACAAAGCGGCGGACGATCTCGTCGCGCAGCAGTTGAAAGTCGCCAGAACGTTTTCGTTCCTGTTTCCGGTAATCTTCTTGATCGCGCAGATTGGACAGGCGGCACTTCTGTACTTCTCCGGGCGCGGGATCATCACAGGTGATCTCGATCTAGGGACGTATCAATCGTTCAGCTTGTACGTCGCGTATGTCTTCTTCCCGCTCGGTCAGTTGGGATTCATCATTTCGTTGGTTGCGCAAGCAGGTGCATCCGCCGGACGCATCTTTGAAATTCTCGATGCGCGCAACGATGTCACAGACAAATCCGACGCGGTTGAACTTCCCGCCATTCAGGGAAATGTCGCGTTCACAAATGTGACGTTCCGGTATTTCGGCAGCGCCGAACCCGTCCTCAAGAACATCAGCTTTGAAGCACAGCCCGGACAAACCATCGCTCTGCTTGGCGGAACGGGTAGCGGCAAGACGACAATCATTAACCTGATCCCGCGCTTCTATGACGCGAGCGAAGGTGAAGTCCTGATCGACGGGCACAATATCAAAGATGTCACGCTCGACAGCCTACGTTCACAGATCGGCATCGTCCTGCAAGAAACCAACCTGTTCAGCGGCACAATCCGCGATAACATTGCCTTTGGTCGCAGCGATGCGCCTGACGAAGAAGTGATCGCCGCTGCCAAAGCCGCTGCCGCGCACGACTTCATCATGAGCTTCCCCGAAGGCTACGACACGCCGGTTGGTGAACGCGGCGCAACACTTTCCGGCGGTCAAAAACAGCGCATCGCCATCGCGCGCGCCCTGCTCCTGAACCCGCGCATTCTGATCCTTGACGACTCGACAAGCAGTGTTGACCTGCAAACCGAAATGCACATTCAAAAGGCGCTCGATAACCTGATGCAAGGGCGCACCAGTTTTGTGATCGCACAGCGCATCACCACCGTGCTGAACGCCGATCACATTCTGGTATTGGACAAGGGCGAAATCGTAGCAACGGGTAAACATCATGATTTGATGGAAAGCAGCCCGATTTACGCCGAAATCTACAACTCGCAGTTGGTAGGGGACGCGGAAGCCGCTCCCACTGGTCAGGAGGCTTAACCGCCATGATGCTTGATGGGAATCGCCGCCTGCTGGAGCAAGAAACCAGCCGCGCCGGGAACGTCAGCGCAACACTGCGCCGCTTCGGGCAGTATTTCTCGCACCATAAGGGGTGGCTGGCGCTGGTGGTCACGCTGGTAGTGATCACGACATGGATGCAGGTCATCTCGCCAGACTATATTCAGCAAGCGGTGGACTGCTATTTCATCCCGACACCTTTCAGCAACTGCTGGTATGACTCGACTATCGCCACCGCGATTGCAAACGGCACACTGGATCAAGTGCCTACCGAAGCGAAACTTGCCGGACTAGGCGGGATCGTCGCTACGCTCGCCCTGTTGTACTTTTTCGGCAGCGCACTGACTGGGCTTTCGTTTTACGCAATGAGTCGCACAGGTCAATCTGTGCTGCGCGAGATGCGCGAGCAGTTATTCAACAAGCTGCAAAACCTGTCGCTCAGGTACTACGGTGAACACGAAGTCGGCAACTTGATGAGCCGTATCACCAGCGACACCGATACGATTCAGCAGGTATTCGGCTTCGCCCTCCTGCAAGTGGTGAGCGGGGCACTGCTCATGATCTGGATCGTCGTGCGTATGCTTCAGACGAATGTGCCATACGCGCTCCTCAGCCTTACCGTTGTCCCGGTGATGTTCGTCGCGACGCTGTATTTCTCAAATCAGGCGCGCAAAGCCTTTCGCAAGAGCCGTCAGCAGATGGGCAGCGTCAATGCTGACCTTCAGGAAAGTATCGCGGGCGTGCGCGAGGCACAGGCATTCAACCGCGAAGAAGAAAACATCGCCGAGTTTGAAAAGGTCAACGCCGCCAACCGTGACGCGAATATCCGCGCGGCAGCGTTCACCAGCGCCTTAAATCCGGTGCTGGAGGCGCTCGGCTACGTCGCGTTGGGCGTGGTCGTGGTCGTCGGCGGGCTGTCAGTGCTGCGGAACGAACCGCTGCTCGGCACAAGCGTGATCACACTGGGAACGGTATTCGCCTTCTTGCAGTTCGTCCAGCGCTTCACACAGCCCGTCGCGCAAATCGCGCTGCTGTGGACGAATATCCAGAGCGCAATCGCCGGTGGCGAACGCATTTTCGGCTTGCTTGACGAGCCAATCGAAATTCAGGACGATCCGAACGCGAAGCCCATGCCCGCCAACGTTGCAGGGCGCGTCGAATTTCGGAATGTGTCGGCGGGGTACAAAGAAGGTCAGCATGTGCTGCGCGGTGTGAGTTTCACGGTTGAACCCGGCAAAACGGTCGCCATTGTTGGACCGACTGGCGCGGGCAAAACCACGATCATCAACCTGATCCCCCGGTTCTACGATGTGACGGGCGGTGAAGTGCTGATCGATGGAATCGACGTGCGCACAGTGCCGCAAGAAAACTTGCGCCAGCATATCGGGATCGTGCTTCAGGATACATTCCTGTTCAGCGATACGGTGATGAACAACATTCGTTATGGGCGGTTGGACGCGTCTGACGAAGAGGTGATCGCGGCGGCGAAGCTGGTTGCGGCGGATTCGTTTATTGAGCGTCTGCCTGAGCAGTATCAAACCGTCCTCGGCGAGCGCGGCAGCGGACTATCCCAAGGTCAGCGCCAATTGATCGCCATCGCGCGCGTTGCACTGATGACGCCGCGCATCCTGATCTTGGACGAAGCCACATCAAGCGTCGATACCCGCACCGAGCGCATTATCCAAAAGGCGTTTGAACAGCTTCTCAAGGGACGTACCAGTTTCGTGATCGCGCACCGGCTCAGCACAATCCGCAACGCGGATATGGTGATGATGCTCCGCGACGGCGAGATCGTCGAACGCGGCACACATAACCAACTGCTCGCTCAGCGTGGTCAATACTATGACCTCTACATGAGTCAATTCCGCAAGGAAGAGGAAGATGAAGCGCCACCCGCTAACGGCACTATCTCTCTGGAGACAACGCCTCAGCCGAGCGGTGACTGAGTAAACAAACGGGGATGCCAATTGAGCATCCCCGTTTTGATCTAACGCACAGACAAGAGCGAGGAAGCCGTCGTTCTCCCTTGATCCGTCAAACGCAGTGCATCGCTTAATCGCTGTACGTAGCCGTTCCGCTGCGCGCGCTTCACGGTCTGATGCGCGTAGCGCGGACTCCAGTTGAGTTCACCGATCAGGTGTCCGAGCGTGTTTTCGGTTTCTTCGTCGCTCGTGCCTTCGTGCCGCCTCAAGTGAACAAGCAGCATCTCGACGGCGAATCGCTCACCACGCCGCTTGCGCCGTATCACCTGCGCGATCAAGCCGCGTTCCGGCGCGAACAGCAGCGCCGCCACGAAGAAAATCCCGGTCATCGTCGCCATCGCGCCGCTGATATTGACGTTCAGAGCACGTGCGATCCAGTACCCCGCAATTGCTGAAGCGATCCCGATCACAGCGCTGTAAGCAATCATCCGCCACAACCGATCCGTGAGCAAATACGCCGCCGCCGGGGGCGCGATCATGAGCGCGATCACCAAAATCGAGCCAACATGATCAAACGCGCCAACTGCCGTCACCGAAACGCTGGTCATCAGCCCGTAATGGATCAGCGCGGGCGAAAAACCGAGCGCCGCAGCTAATCCGGCATCGAACGTCGCCAGCTTGAGTTCTTTATAGAACAGCGCGACCGCGATCAGGTTGGCGATCAAGATAATCCCCATCACCACGACGCCGCGCGGCAGACTTGATCCGATGATGTCCACGCGGTTGAACGGTGCGAACGCGAGTTCACCGAGCAGAACCGCGTCGACATCAATATGAATGCTGCCGAAATTCTGCGTGATGATGATCACCGCGATGCTGAACAACGCCGGAAACACCAGCCCAATTGCGGCATCTTCGCGCACGCGCCGCGTCTTGAGCAAGAGTTCGCTCAATGTCACTGTGAGCACGCCAGCCCCCGCTGCGAACACGATCAGCAGCGGGTTTTCGATATCACCAAGCAGCATAAACCCAATCACGATGCCGAGCAGCACCGTATGACTGATCGCATCGCTGATCAAGGCGGAGCGGCGCAGCACCAGAAACACGCCGGGAATCGCACACGCCGCCGCCACTAATGCTGCCACAACCTGAATTTCGATTTGAGACTGCGTCATGGCTTATAAACTCCTTCCGGGCGAGGCGTGCCAACCGCATGAATCCGCCCCTTCTCGTCGGCGGGAGACGGCGCAAGTACAGGCTTGGCACGGCGCAAACTCCAAAGAATGCCCCGGTTCGGCGCGAACAGCAGCGACACGATCACAATCACAGTGATCGCCAAGACGATCACAGGACCCGTCGGCACGTTCGCCGCCGAGCTGCTGATCAGCGCGCCTGCCGCGCCCGCCACCGCTCCAAACACCGCCGATAGAATCACCATCACGCCGAGCCGGTTCGTCCACTGGCGCGCTGCCGCCCCCGGCGCTGCGATCATCGCGCTCATCAGTACAACACCGACCATCTGCAAGCCAACCACGACCGCAATCACGATCAACGTTGTCACCAGCACATCAAGCAGACCGACAGGCAAGCCAATTGTGCGCGCATACTGTGCGTCAAACGTGATCAGCTTAAATTCCTTCCAGAACAGCACGATCAACAGGAGTGCAATTCCGCCGATTCCCGCCATCGTGATCACATCACTTTCGACGGTCGCGGCGGCTTGCCCGAACAGGAAACGATCCAATCCAGCGTGTTCTGAACCCGGCTGGCGGATCACCCACGAAAGGAGCGCCATTCCGAAACCGAAGAATACCGCGAGAATTACCCCTTGCGCGCTGTCCTGTTTAATACGCGTCGTCGACGTGATCAAGCTCATGAACAACGTGCCGAGCAGTCCGGCGATCAACGCGCCGATCAACAGGGGGAGCGGTGCGCGCACCCCTGTGATCAAGAACGCGATAATTACCCCCGGCAGTGCCGCGTGACTCATCGTATCGCCAAGCAGACTCGCCTTGCGCAGAACGGCAAACGCGCTCAAGGTTCCGCTGACCACGCCAAGCACTACCGCGCCGAATACGACGTTGCGAATGGTGTAATCGGTGAATATCAACAGAAGGTTTTCCATGCTTACGCCTCCTGCCTGAGCAGCAGATCGATGCGCCCGCCGTAAGCGGCGCGCAGATTTTCCGGCGTGAACACATCCTCAACGCGCCCATTAGCGATTGCCTTGACGTTGAGCAGCAGCACATGATCAAAGTATTCCGGCACGGTTTCGAGATCGTGGTGCACGACGATAACCGTGCGCCCGCGCGATTGCAAGTCTTTCAGCACACGGACGATTGCATGTTCGGTCGTCGCATCCACGCCTTGAAACGGCTCATCCATCAGGTAGATATCCGCATCTTGAGCGAGCGCCCGCGCCAGAAAAACGCGCTGCTGCTGTCCGCCGGAAAGCTGGCTGATCTGGCGGGATGCGAAATCCCGCATCCCGACCATGTCCAGTGCTTCGTGAGCGACAGCACGATCCGCTTTGCCGGGGCGCTTCAGCCATCCGATTCGTCCGTAGCGTCCCATCATCACGACGTCAAGCGCGTTTGTGGGAAAATCCCAATCGACGCTGCCGCGCTGCGGTACGTAGGCGACGCGCTGGCGCTGTTCGGCATACGAACGCCCGAAGAAGTGAACATGCCCGGCGGAACGCGGCACAAGACCGAGCATTGCCTTGATCAGCGTGCTTTTGCCCGCGCCATTCGGTCCAACAATCGCCATGAGCGCGCCCGCCGGAACGGTGACATCGACATCCCACAAAACCGGTTCTTCGTGATAGGCGACGGTGAGGTCTTCAACGGCAATCGGGTAGAGGCTGGAGTCTTTCGTCATAATCTACTCTCCTTCCCCAAGCAAGCCGCTCACAATCGTATCAACGTTGTGCGTAATCATGCCGATGTATGTTCCCTCATATGTTCCTTCATCACCGAGCGCATCCGAGAACAGCAACCCACCGATCACCACCTCATGCCCTTGATCCTCCGCGCCTGCCACAATGGCTTCGACGACATCCGGTGAGATACTGGTTTCCACAAAAATCGCTGGAAGCTGACGGTCGATCAGGAGTTGGATGGTATCGCGGATATTCTGTACGCCCACTTCACTTTCGGTGGTGATGCCCTGCGGCGCGTACACCTCGATTCCATAAGCGCGGCTGAAGTATTGGAAAGCGTCATGCGCTGTCACCAGCACGCGCTGTTGTTCGGGGATGCGGGCAATCTGTTCGCGTGCATACGTATCGAGTTCATCGAGTTCGGCGATGTACGCCTCAAAATTCGCAGCGAAGTAATCTGCGTAAGCGGGAGCATACTCGCTCAAACCCTCCGCAATCGCACCAGCGGCGAGCGCCCACAACTGCACATCCATCCACACATGCGGATCGGGTTGAGCATACGCGGCGCTGGTCAGGCGCAGATCTTCGGGGATGACTTCACTCACAGGGATCGTTGGCTTGCCCATTCCATCGCGGATTTGCTCGAATACGTCAATCATGCGCGCTTCAAGGTGAAGCCCGCCGTAGAAGATAATATCCGCTTCAAAGAGCGTTTCGACATCGCGTTCGGTGGCGGTGTACAGGTGCGGATCGACCCCCGCCCCCATGAGCGCAGTCACTTGAGTGCAGCCGCCGCCGATGTTGCGCGCCACATCTGCGATCATACCAATTGTGGCGACCACATTGATTTCCGGCGCGCTGCACGGTGATTCGATCTCGGACTGTGCGGTGGTTCGCCCACCGACACCCAAGATCAAAAGTGCAACCACGCCAATTGCTACAAGATGTTTCATGATGCATACCTGTTGAGACTATCGTCTGGACAATATGCATCACATCTAAACACAAATTTAGACCTTTTGCAAATCCATTTTTAGACCATTCTAAACATCGGACTCATGTGCCGGGTGCGCGTTCCAAAATGACGATGCGATCATCGATCAGATAATCATCAACAATTTCAACACCATTGAGCGTGATTGGCACCCGTTCGAGCGTAACTGTATCGTAGAAGCCGATCCAGAAGGAATAGCCATCCCCCGGAGGTGGGAGTTCTTCGGCGGTGATTCGCACCAACCGCTCATCTTTGATCCACTCCCCTGCTTGCCAATATTGGGTTGAGTAGTAACCCAGCGGAGTCGGCGCAGCCGGGGCATCCCACGCTTTGATCAAATTACCTTCGGCATCGCGCAGATGGACGAAGATCGAATAATCAGTCGATGCTGCGCCAAATACCTCCCACGCCAGCGTGATGTAAAACGGACGACCGGGCCAAAGCTCCAATCCAACAAGATCGTAACCCGCGAAACGCGCGAAATCACCGATCACGACTTGATCACGGGGAATGCCGCCCGGATGCTGCACGTCGAACCGCCGCGCCGTGTTGATCTCATACACTTCGTAGCGAAAGATGCCGTCATCCATGCCCCACGCCCGCCGCGACAGATCGACGCGACCAAGCGCCCCCAGAACCGGATTTTGCGGCGCACCGACCGCTTGATACTCGCCGATCGTTTCCGGCGCGCCCCAGACGAAGTACACGGCGTCATCGACTTGTCTTAACTGTGTCGGTGCGGCGGTACGGATGGTATCCATTGGAAAGAAAAACGGGAGACGGTCGATTCCCGGCGCATCTACAACCAACGTTTCACCGGAATGATCAGCTTTCCAAACATTCAACCCATCAACTACCGTCATGAGTGCGGCATTCCCGGAGCGATAGCGGGCATCGTCGGTTGGGTATTTATCCGTCCACAAATAGTCCCAACCGCCGTTCATATCGTAGATCGCGCTGATAATGCCGGGAATGCCGATGATGATCACGCTGCTCACGAATACAACTCGAAGCGCTCCGCGCATGCGCTGGGGATTCGCCCATGCCGCCAGCAAGACCGCCGTCGGGGTGATCAACAGCGGCACGATAGCAAACTGCAAGCGATAGTGATAACTGTACGAGTAGAACCATGTGATGTAGTACGGGAGCGCCATCCCTAATGCTAGCCCAACTCGCCCGACTATCCGGCAACCTTCGGGAGTCAGCACGCGGTTGGCGAAACGCCAAAGCGCCCAACCTAGCAGTCCAACCCCCGCCGCAAAAGCGATCCATTCGATGCCGAACATGCGGCGCGGTTCACTGAGGCTAGGCAGTACGCCGAATGCGACCAAGGCTGCGCCCAGAACGATCAATAACAGGGATGGGCGCTTTTTGCCGTACACGAGCGCAAATAGGAGTAAAATTATGCCCGCAACCAACCACCAGCCGAACTCACCGCCGCTGCGGAGCGCCAAGCCCAGCCAATAACTCGGCGGAAAATCAACAGCAGGATGACCGAGCAGCAGATTACGGATATACCATACGCCCCCAAGCGGCGCAGCGCATACACCCGTAATCACGATGATTTCGATTTTCCCATGCACACCGTTGATCAACCCGGCAAGCGTGCGCTTCCCGGTCGAGTCGCGCCAAACTTGAATGATCGACACAGCAAACAGCAGCGCGATTCCCCACACGAACGCGCCCATCGTCGGCTTCGTCCACAAGCCGATCCCCAACACGACTCCGGCAATCGCAGCGTAGCGGCGCTGATGATTTGAACTCGTCCACGCCGTTAAGAAATATGCCGCTGCTAAGGTGAACAAAAACGCCAGCGGAATTTCGAGATCACCCGCACGCGACCACTCACCCGAATGCGGATACAGTGTCCACAATGCCGCGAGATAAATCCCAGCACGGCGCGAAAATAAGCGTGATCCGAGCGTATACGCCGCGAGGATGCTGCCGAGATGGATGAAGATGATCGATGCCCGCGCCGCGTGATCGTCGATGCGTCCGACGGCAAGCTGACCGAACAGATACTGAAGTTGGATGTACTGCGGGTAGTAGCCAATCGACTCAGGAATCAGTCCGGTGTGGAAGTAAAGGCGCGCTTGATAGCCGTACACCCACAGCGCATCGTAGGCGGTGAATGACCAGTAAGCGATTACGATCCAGCGAACGACGAGCGCGGCAACGATCAAGCCGATCAGCAGTCGCTCGTCAAAGGCGAACGGCGGCAGCGCGGCTTGATCGTCCAATGGCGCACGGCGTGCTTTGCGCCATGCCAGCGCCGTGCCGATTCCCGCCGCGATCGCCGTACCGATCAGGATCAGATCGAGGCGCAAAAGCGGCTGATCGAGCGCGCCACCGAGTGTACCGAGCGCGAACATCCATGCGGTGAGAATGGCAGAACCGAGCGCGAACGCCAGCGCAAGCACTTCGACGCGCCGACGCCAATCAGCACGCGGCAGGACGGCAAGCGCCCAAGGGACGCCAACACCGACAAATATCCACAAAAACGCCGGTGTTCCGGCGAGGGTATCACTGATCCAATAGGGCATGACGTTTTGTTCCCATGAGTACGATTACTGTGGGCGCAGCGCGAGAATACGCCCATCGGTGACACTGATATAAACCCAACCTTCCGGTGAAACGGAGACGTCAATCGGGCGCTGTGGGAAAAAGCCGCTCCCACGCAAGCTCATTTCTTCGTCGGTGAAGTCACTTTCTGCTGACCCGGGTTCGGGCTGCGTCGGCATCATCGATTCAACCCCGCCATCGCGCGGATCGACACTGATCACTTGATGCCCGACGATGTGAACGGGATGTGAGTTTCCACTCAAGACGACCAGAAGGCGATTCTGAATCAGCGTGAGGGAATTATCCCCGTAATACGCTAATCCGGTCGGCTGTGACTCCGGCGCGAAGGTGATTTCTTGCCCATCCTGCGCGATCAACAGTCCGCGCGCGGTGTCGATCACAAATAGGCGGTCATTGACGAACGTCAGATCAGACGGCTGAAGCAGATCACGCATCACGATCTGACGTTCGGAACCGTCAAGCGCATAACTCCACACTGCGCCGCGTTCAGGGTCGGGGGTGGAACAGAATTGGCAGGATGCGCCGATCCCGACATAGATACGCCCATTCTGTACAGCGACTCCCCCTACCCCAAACGTGCCGTCAACAGGCAAATCATCGATCAGCGTAGTGAGTTCACCATCCTGCCAGCGGTCAAGGCGTGCGCCGCCCGTGATATAGAGCGCCCCATCCGAATACGCAAGGGCATTCGGCATCGTCAAGCCGCTGACGAGTGTTTGCGGCGTATCCGGCAATTGATCGCCGTCGGTATCGGTGAAGGCGACAACCTCACCCGCGTCAGGGCGAGCGGCGTAGAGCGTGCCATCTTCACCCACTGCGAGAGCAGTAAATGCCAGCGCGCCGAACGATGGATCGTTGATGACTTCTTCCAAACAGGCGAAATTGACGCGAATCCAAGGTTGTTCGAGCACGTGCGGGCGCTGGCTGCACGACGAAAGAAGCGGATCGGCTGACTGCGCCGCCGCTGAAATGTGAAACATCATGATTACGGCAAAAACCCAACTCACGCGCACGTTTGCTGCTCCTCTACCCGCGTCCAAAGCCGTGCTATTATTGTGGACACGCGACGGCACATCAAGGATTCATCATGCTTCCAAGCATTTTGGTCGGCACGGATTGGCTGGCGGAACATCTTGACACGCCTCATTTGCGAATTGTGGATATTCGCGGGCATGTGATCCCCGCCAGCGAACCCCTGCCGCATTATTTTAATCATCATGCCGACTATCTTATCTCGCATATCCCCGGCGCGGTGTTTATCGATTGGGTACACGCGATCACCGACCCCGCCGATCCACGTCACGCGAAGATTGCGCCGCCGGAGCGTTTCGCCGCTGCGATGCGCGCCGCCGGAATTGATGATCAAACCCATGTGGTCGCCTATGACGACGCGAAAGGCATGTTCGCGGCGCGGCTGTGGTGGGCGCTGAATTACTACGGTCATACTCAAGTCGCGGTGCTAAACGGCGGTTGGGAAAAGTGGACAGCAGAGAATCGTCCCGTAAGCGCGGAAATTCCCAACATGGACGCGGGTGATTTCACAGTATGGCGGAACGCGAATATTTTCCGCAGTGCGGATCAGATCTCAGCGCGGTTGGGCGCGAATCAGCGCCTTATCGATGTGCGCTCGCTCGACGAATACGAAGGGCGCTCGTCGCGCGCGCCGCGCAAGGGTCATATCCCGACCGCGATCAACCTGCCGCGCACCGATTTGACCCAAGACGACGCGACCATGCCGCCACCTGAGGTCCTGCGCGAACGGTTTAAGGCGGCAGGTATCGATGAGACATCAACGGATGTCGTGTTCTACTGCAACGGCGGCGTGTCCGCAAGCTATGGGCTGTTGGCGTATCATGCTGCCGGGTTTGACGGCGGGAGCGTGTACGATGGCTCATGGAAAGACTGGGGCAATGATTTGACGAAGCCGGTTGAATAACCAATGGCGAAAATGACCCCTTCTTCGACCAGCGCACCGCAGTTTGTGGAAGTTTTCCCGATTAAGACGGGTGCGCTCCCCCCGCTGACGGCGTATCAAATGCGGCTGGTGGGTGAACTCACGCCCTCCGAACAAACATGGATCGGGACTCGGTTAGTGGCGAAACTGCGCACCGCACATCCGGGATACTGGTTTTGGGCAAGCCAGCGCGTGATCACCGACTCACCGCCGCCCGCCCTGACGATAGTCGCCACGCTCGATCACCTGCGTGCAGAACAGCCCGACATCTACAACTGGATCGACATGCTGGAGGAAGATTATGCATGGGGCGCAACACCGGAGGCGATCACCGATTATGTGATGCGCGGTCCGGTACAGGCGCTTGATCGCCCGATCGCAGAGGCGCTGGCGAAAACGGCATACGGGATCAAAAACACGTTGGTCGAACGCGAGCACCGCATGCGCGCATGGGAAGTCGATGGGCAGCCCGCGCTTTCGCTAGCTGTCGTGACGCGGCTGCTCTACGAACCGGAATTCGGCGCGTATGCAGCGACGCTGAAAGACCCGGACGAATTGATCGGGCTGCTGGCGGCAGATAAGACCTCAACGACAATCGGAGAGATCACCAAAATCGTCGGGAAGGTGAAAGAGAGTCGCGACCGTCTGCTGAAAGAATCCAAGCGTGACGTGATGCGGGAACAGATCGCCGTCGCGCCGGATGATGCGCTCGTCGTGCGGTTGTTAATCGGCTACGACGAGTTTGATTATGTCGCACCCGCACTCAGGTTATTGATCCGCGTTGAAGACGCAGAAAAATTTGCGATCAAGCCGCAGATGGTGGAACGCGCCCTAAGTTTGCAGCCCGCGATGCGCGCGCAGATGGTCAAAGTCGTGTCGGATATCCTCAAGAATGCGAACTTGATCGACAAGGCGTACAGCAGCGCAAACCAGCCGGATTTATTCATCAGCAGCAAGCCGCAGGTGACGCTGCGCTTTGGCGAAAACAAAGCACGCGAACTTGACCCCGAAAAACTGCCGCGCGATTTTCAGACGCTTGGCGCGCACACCCGTTTGCCGACATACGAACGCGAACCGATCCGCGCGGTGGTGATCAACACGCTCTCGGATGATGAGGAAGTCGCGTTCTTTGTGGAAGCGATGAAGCGAGCGATGAGCCGCGAATACGGATTCACGCTCGATATTGTGCGCGAACGCAAGGTGCGCGTGGTCACACAGGCGAACCTTGAGAGCGCGGTTCGGCTGCTGGCGAAAGAAGATACGCCGCTGGTGATCGTATTCTTGGCGGATGAAGAATCGGATGATGAGGATGAAGCGGTCGGGGATCGCTACGCTCGGATTCAGACGATTGGGCGCGGGCTGTCATGCTTGATCATCCACGAAGGGACGATGCACAAGCCGGAAGCGATGCCCGATATTGTGATGGGCGTGATCGCACGAACGGGGAACATTCCGTATCTGCTGCATGAACCGATCCCTTATGCGGATCGCGTCATTGGGCTGCATTTGATCCGCCAGCACAAAAAAGACGGCGATCATGTGACCGGAATCGCAAGAATCTTCCGGGCAGATGGAGCGCTGATCAAAGCGGTGATCGCCGACGCACGCGCTGGAGACGATGACGAAGGTCTGCCTGACACCTTGATGGAGAAACTGCTGCCCCAAGATTTCATCAGCGGCAAGCGGGTGATTCTCCATCTCGATGGCAGACTGAAGCGCGATGTTGCACTATCGCTCGAACGATGGGAAGCACAGACAAAAGCGACGTTCGCGCCCGTCGAGATCGTTCGTCGCGGCATTCCACGCTTGTACACACTGAAACAGGGGAAAATCGAACCGCCGGACTGGGGCAGCACGTTCCGGTTGAGCGATACCGAAGCGTTCCTCGTGAGTTCATTCGCGGCGGCGGATATCACCCCTCAGCCGCTGCATCTACGCGTCGAGCCGCCGCTGACAATTGATCAAGCGATTCAGTCGGTGATGGCGTTTTCGCTGTTTCATTACGGTGCGCTGAGACAGCCAAAGCTGCCCGTCACGATCCACCATTCAGATTTGATCGAATTGTCGATTACGCGTGGGGTGATGCCTGTGCCATTCGTGTCAGACGTACCGTTTTGGCTGTAAGCCCTCTACTGAGAGCGTTCTCACATGATTCATTCATTCTTTTGTGAGGAATATCTCAAATGCGCGGTACAATATTCTTCGTGTATTCCGCAAAGGAGACTGCAACTTTATGAAAGGTTTGTTCAGCGGGCTGACGCGGCTGTCGCTGCGTTTCCGTCTTGTAACTCTGATTCTGGCGGCTCTTATTTCGGTGGCGGGTGTGATCGCCATCACGCAGCTTCGTCAGGAGCTTATTCCAGCCGTTGAATTTCCACAGACCACCATCTTCGCGCAGACCTCCGGGTTAACGAGCGAACAAGTCCTCAATTTGATTACAAACCCGATTGAACAGGGCATCGACGCGAACATCGAGGAGATCACGAGCGTCGAATCGACGACGACGGGTTCATTCGGTGCAATTATCACGGCGTATAACGACTTCGGCTTGAATCAGCCGCGTTTACGGGAAGAAATTCAGGCAGTGATCAACGATCTGGCGATTCCGCTGCGCCGCATTCAAGCGCCCGCCGATCAAGCGCCGGAAGCATTTGCCGCCGCTCTGCTGGCAGACTTGACGCCGGATGTGCTGATCTACTTGGCGGAAAGCGACTCTAACCTGCTGTTCCAACTGTCACCGGAAGTATGGGCGACGCTTAACCCGGAGACGATCAGCGCGGTGATGGGCTACCTCGCGGATCAAACTGAGGAACAATCAACCAATCCACTGCTGCAATTGATTGAGCAAGAGGTATCGCCTGCGCTGGTGAACCTACCCCAAATTGCCAGCGTCAGCGTCAGCGGTGGGCAGCAGCTCCCGGACGAAGGCAGTACCGTCACAGCGACCGACGGATCAACCACTGCGCGGAGCGTTGTTTTGTCGCTGTCGCCGGAAGTGTGGGCGATTGCATCACAGAGCTTATTTGGTGAAGCAGTAGCGCTAGACGATGCGGCGGTCGAACGCTTGAGCGTTCTTGAATACAGCATTCCCGAAGGAATTCCTCAGCTTCCCGCAAGCTGGCAGATGGATCGCTTCTACGATGCGTCTGACCTGTACGAAATGCGTTCGCTCACGCGGACGACGGGCACCGTATTCAACAACTTCGTGACATCGGGTGAAATCGTCGGTTCACTGGGACAGACGAATGACCTCACTCCGGAAGTCGTCGCTGAGATGTTGAGTATCGACCCAACGCTAGTCAATTACTTCAAGGCTGAACACCTCGCGGCATTGTCGAGCGACGTGTTTAACGTGCTGCCCGCTGAATTTATCGCCGGGTTGGACGGCTTCACGCGCGATCAATTGGCGGCGCGCACGCTGGCGAGCGCAATCACTGGCGAGCTTGCGAATCCCGTTCCGGTTGACCTGCCGCAAGCATGGCGCATCGCACCCCCGCAGTTGATCACATTCAGCTTTGACGATCTGCCGCTGGCGACGTTCAGCGTAGCGGGCACAGGCGAAATCGTGACCGACGCCAGCGCCGCGCCGACAGATGCGCCTGCGGATACGACGACCGATGCTTCAGCGGACAGCGCCGATGCGCCTGCCGCGCAAGAAATCCCAGAAGGTCCGCGCCTGCCGCTTCAGTTTGGCTTTATCGGCTTGGCGTTGAGCATTGAACTCGATACCGCCGACGATTTGATCAACTTGACGCTGCCGGAAGCAGCCGCCGCGCAATTCGGCGCGACCAGCCTCCCCCCGGCGCAGTTGTTCAACTTCTTGGCGCTGCTGCAAGACCCTGAATCGCTGCCGGAAGGCATGAGCCTGCCGATTGCGATTGATCCGGCGGATATTATTGGTGCGCTTGATCCAGAAGTGTTCACGTTCATCGCGCAGTACGATCCCGAATTCTTGAGCACGCTTTCCGCCGATATTTACAACTGGATGTCGGATGAAGCGCTGGCAGTGCCGGAACTCGCGCCGCCGCTTGGCGCGGTGTGGGATGCACTGGCGAGCCAACCGCAGTTTGCGACCGAACCATTGGATACAGCAGCGGATCTGATCGCGCTTGGCAGTGGCTCGGCGGCGTCGGTGCTGAACATGATTAACAGCTCCGTCCCCGAAGGCTTTGAAGGCTACGAAGTCCGCCTGTTTGACAGCCTTTCGCCAGCGGCGTTGCGTTATCTGGCGCTGCAAGAGACGGGCTTCTACAGCAGCATCGCTCCTGAAGTGCTGGCGAAACTCTCCCCGGCGGGCTTGGCGGTCATTCCGGCAGACGTTCTCGCATCGCTCGATCCTGAGCTTGCGGCACGATTGACGGCAATCGCGTCAGGCGAAGTCGTTTCGGCAGCATCCGAATTGAGCGCGTTGTATCAGACGGATGTGCCGCCGGAAGACCCGACCGCACCCGCGATCAACAGCGAATGGCAGTTCGTCGGCGATTTCGTCGGCGTGGAACTCAACAGCGCGGATGATTTCTTCCGCTTCTTCCCGAATCCGGCGAACTTCTTCAACAGCATGTTTGACAGCGCACAAGGCGCGTCGTTTGCCGTCGGCATGTTCGGCAATATGCCCGCCGAAGCGGTGCGGTACATTGACACCCGCGGTCCCGACATTTGGAACAATGTGATCGACAGCGCGCTTGTGCTGCTTTCGGAAGAGGGACGCGCGGCGCTGCCAACGGCGATCCAAGAACGCCTTGCCTCCGGCGGTGAGCGCTTTGTTCCAACATCGGCGATCACCCGCACCGACGGCGCAAGCAGCATGTTCGTCACGGTCTATCAAGCGGACGGCACAAACACAGTTGAAGCGTTCCATGCGGCAGATGACATCATGCGCCGCATCGACGAAGGGAACGACAGCATTACGGTCACGGTCGGCTTCGAGCAAGCAAGCTTCATTGAAGAGTCGATCAGCGGTGTGGCGCGTGAAGGCGGTTTGGGTGCGGTCTTTGCCATCCTCGTCATCCTCGTATTCTTGAGCGGCGGCGCAGCATGGCGGCGCGGCGCACGGGCGATGTCCGGCGCGGTGATCGCGGCGGTCTTCATCGCGATCCTGCTGGTTCTCACGATCAATGAGTCGAATGCGACCGGCGGTGATCTGGGCGCGGCATTCAATCAATTGGATGTCGTGATCCGCGTCCTGCTGATCGGCGGCGTGGTAATCGGCTTTGCGATTTGGCTGTGGCCCGGTAACCTGCCGCGCCCCGCATGGCGCAGTACATTGGTTACGGCGATGAGTATTCCGCTTTCCGTGCTGATGGCGTTCATGCTGATGCGCTGGCTGCCGCCGATTGTGAATGACGCGCTTTCTCCATTTGCCGACGGCTCATCCTTGATCGGTTTCCTGCTGCGTTTATTCCCGCAAAGCATCACGATCAACATCATGACGCTTTCGGGCTTAACGGTGGCGATTGGGCGCGTGGTTGATGACTCGATTGTGGTGCTGGAAAACATCTTCCGGCAGATTCAAGAAGGCGGCGACCGTAAACAAGCAATCATCACCGGAACGCGGGATGTATCGGTGGCGATCTTCGCTGCTACCGTGATCACGGTGGTCGTGTTCCTCCCGCTCGGCTTGACAGGCGGCATCATCAGCGAATTCTTCCTGCCCTTCGGTTTGGCGGTGACATATTCGCTCATGGCTTCGTTTGTGGTCGCAGTCACGGTCGTTCCGGTGCTGGCATACCTACTTCTGGACGAAAACGAAATCTCCCACGAACATGAACAAGGGGCGTTGGAAAAACTGTATCTGCCTGTGCTCAAGTGGGCGCTGAGTGGATGGGGCCCCCGCCTAATCGTCATCGTATTCGCGATCGTGTCCTTCGTGCTGGCGGCTGTCCTGCTGGCGGGTCGTCCCCAAACCTTCCTACCCTCGTTTGGTGAGCCACAGCTTGCCGTCGCAGTCAACCTGCCCACCGGAACGCCGATCCTTGAAACGAACCGTCTGGCAGATGAATTTGAGGCGTACATCGCCACGCTGCCAGAAGGCGAGATCACCGGCGTACAGACCATCGTGGGGAGTGCCGGGTTTACACTTGAAAGCCTCCTCCTCGGCGGCGCTGATGTAAGCGAAAACGTTTCATCGATCACACTGTCGGTCGAAGGCGAAGGCGAAGCGCTTAATGACCTAACGCGCGAAATCCGCACCGAAGCCGAGCGCATTTTCGGCGCTGAAAACGTAACGGTATCTGCGTCGTCGCTCACGGAACAGGGATTCGGCGGCTTTGAAATCGTGGTCGCGGGCGAACAGGCGGACATCGAAGCAGCAAACACAGCGATCATTGAAGTGCTCAACGCTGTTGATGGGCTGGCGAACGTGAGCAGCAACCTTGATTCGTTCGGCGGCGGCGGTGGCAGCGCAACAACCTACCTTCGCGTCGACGGTCGGTCGGCAGTGAAGTTTACCGGCGAACTTGAAACCGAGAACACGCTCGGCGTAACACAGAGCGCTATTCAGGCAATCTTGGATGCACAAACCGCCGGGACGCTGCCGACTTCGCTGAGTGTTGAACAGGGGTTCACGTCCGAACTCCAGTCGGAAGGGTTCACAAGTGTAGGTCGCGCGATGGGTATCGCAATCGTGTTCGTCATCGTGATCTTGATCATCACCTTCGGGTCGTTCGTCCACTGGCTGGATATTATCTCCAGCGTGGCGGTCGCCCCGGTTGGCGCGGCGATCCTGCTCACACTGACCAACCGCGTGCTGGGGATTTCGGCACTGATCGGGATGTTGATGCTGATCGGCATCGTGGTTACCAATGCGGTGGTGTTGATCGACCGCGTTCAGGCGAACCGCCGCGAACGTAAGATGAATGTCACCGACGCATTGATGGAAGCGGGCGACCGTCGTCTGCGCCCGATCTTGATGACCGCGATTGCGACGATTTTCGCGCTCGTGCCGCTTGCGGTCGGGTTGAGCGAAGGCGCAATCATCGCGTCAGAACTGGGTACCGTCGTGATCGGTGGGTTGTTCAGCAGTACGCTGCTGACGCTGATCCTCGTGCCGGTGCTGTACAGCACGCTCTCCGGAAGAAAAGCGTCAGAAGCGAAGCCGAGCACCGAAACGGCGGGCGCGGGAAGCGCGGCGGATTAACTTCTCACCTCGCCCCTCTCCAAGCTTAGGTTTGAGAGGGGCGGGGAAATAGGATAACAGCATTGAATCAAAAAAGGCGGGACGGTGATCGTCCTGCCTTTTTGCTGAATCGCTGACTGATTGGAAATTAGCTGTTTACGACGATCGGCGCATCATCTTGGCGCAGAATGTCGAGCCGCTCTCCGACCACTTTGAACGCGGCAAGCGCTCGATCCAGATGCTCTTTCTTATGCGTCGCCATGTAGCTGGTGCGGAGAAGGCTTTGACCCGGAAGCACACCGGGCGGGACAACCGGATTGGTGTACACCCCTTCTTCGATCAGCGCGTGCCATGCTAACACGGTGCGGAAGTCATCTTTGATCATGATCGGGATGATCGGCGTATTGCTTGTGCCAGTGTCGTAGCCGATTTCGGTCAGACCCTTACGCATGTACTCGGCGTTTTCCCACATACGCTGGACATGCTCCGGTTCGGTTTCCATGATGGTAAGCGCTGCCAGCGCTGCCGCCGCTTGCGGAGCAGGAAGCGCCGCCGAAAAGATCAACGAGCGCGCGTGATGCTGAATATAGTGGATCACGTCGGCGCTGCCCGCGATGAACCCGCCAATCGAGGCGAAGCTCTTGCTGAACGTCCCCATGATCAGGTCAACTTCATTGGTCAACCCGAAATGATGCGCCGTACCGCGTCCGCCGCCAGTCACGCCGATACCATGCGCGTCATCGACCATAATGCGCGCGCCGTGCCGCTTGGCGATTTCGACGATTTGCGGCATAGGCGCAATATCGCCACCCATGCTGTACACACCATCAACGACCACGAGTTTGCCCGCATCAGGCGGGAGTTTCGCCAAAACTTCATCAAGGCGGCTGACATCGTTGTGATTAAAACGCTTCATTTCACCGCGACACATCACGCAGCCATCGACAATGCTGGCATGATCGTCTTTGTCCACGATCACATAGTCACCCTTGCCAACTATCGCGCTGATCGTGCCGACATTGGTTTGATAGCCCGTCGAGAAGACGAGCGCTGCTTCTTTTCCCACAAACTGCGCCAAGCGGCGGTCAAGCTCAAGGTGCAGTTCCAACGTACCATTCAAAAAGCGCGAACCAGTCACGCTTGTGCCATAGCGATGTACAGCATCAATCGCCGCTTGGCGTACACGAGGATCGGTAGTCAAGCCGAGGTAGTTGTTCGACCCGATCATGACCACTTCTTTGCCCTGAAAGCGCGCGACTGCGCCTTCCGTATCACTGAGCGCGCGGAAGTACGGGTATATCCCGGCTTCAATCGCATCTTTTGCGCGTGTGTCTAGAGCTACCTTGTCAAATAGGTCAGCCACGTACTGCCCCCTTACACTTCCGAAGCTTGCACATTGTGGTCGATGAACGTCTCGACGACAGGACATAGCTCATAACACCGCCGAAGCGATATGGATATGTCTTGATCGTTTTGAATTGTGTGAATTTTAATGGCAAACCGGCTTTGTTACAAGAAACGCGCTTTAATCACGCCCCTACAGCCGGTGTTTGATCATGCAGGGATCACACGATCGAAATGCGCGCGCGTTCATCCCTTGCGCCAAAAAGTGCAAACGCGCTACAATGCACCGTATTCTATTTCTCTAGGGAAGCAGTGGAAGCAGGAGTACGCTGGATGTCTGCGCTTACGTTCCGTCGTTTGCTTGTGTGGGGAGTCTCGATGGTGTTGGGTTTCGCCATCGCGGCAGTGTTCGTGACGGCAATCCTGCCTTGGATGGGACCGCACAACGGACATCCGATCTCGATCCCCATGTACGGCTATCAATATTTCTTCTGGACGGCATTCCCGATCGGGCTGATCTTTGTGGTATGGCTCGATTACTTCATGGATACGCGTATCCTGCCGGACTAGTCACGCCTAATTTTACAGCGACAGAGACCCGCCGGATTGTGGCGGGTTTTTGTTTGACCACACATGATCGAATCTGTTACGCCCCGCGTTTGGAATTTACTGCTGATCATGCTCACCGCTGTGCTTGCGATCGGGTTGGCGCTGGTGGCAGTATTGGCGCGCGGTGCGGCTGATCCTCCGCGCGACTCGCTGATCGTCCTCGAATTGACGCCAGAAGGCACTGCAAGCGCTCCGTTCACGGTGGAAACAACGGCAGACGAGTTCACGCTGATGTGCGGCGACTCCCCTAGCTTGTTATTTCAGGTGCGGCGTGACGGGTATTTTTCCGTATCGGATGGCGATCCGCTGTGGGCGGGATTTCATCACATCCGGCGTGACCAGAATACACTTTATCTCCATGTGAACGGCGACGGCGCACTCACATTCCGAATCAATGCGGAGATCGCGTGGACATCCACGCTTGACGCTACGCAGTGCGCTTTTTCGCGGATGAATACCCCCTGAGAATTGTGCATCCTTTCACGAGTTGAGAGTTTTTGAGAGCGCTCAGGAGAGGTTTTGAGGGGACTCGCCTGCTAGACTGAGGGACTATGACGAACGAACACACCTCACGCATACCCGGTTTCTATAAACGCTCTTTGGCGGAACGCTCGGCAGTTGTCGCACAGTGGGCAGGCTTAACCACTGCGGAACAGTCTGCGCTCCTCGGAATAAACGGTCTAAGCGCTGCGCACGCGGATCACATGATCGAAAACGCGATTGGCGTGTATGCCCTGCCGCTCGGAATTGCGACCAACTTCTTGATCAACGATCAGGATGTGCTGATTCCGATGGCGATTGAAGAACCCTCGGTGGTCGCAGCGGTGAGCAATGCCGCGAAGTTGTTCCGCGCTGGCGGCGGGTTCGTCACCAGCAGCGATGAACCCATCATGATTGGTCAGATTCAAGTCCTTGAGATCGGGGATGGTTCGGCGCAAGCGGTGTACGTGGCGGCGGGCGCGGTGATGGCGAATAAAGCCGCGCTGCTGGAAGCAGTCAACCGGATCGGCGGGAGCATCGTCAAGAGCGGCGGCGGTGCGCGTGATTTGCAGGTGCGTCCGCTGCTGGAGACATCGGTAGGCGCGATGCTGATCGTGCATCTGCTGTACGATACACGCGATGCCATGGGCGCGAACGCGATCAACACAGCGCTGGAGCATATCGCGCCGCAGATCGAGCAGATCACGGGAGGGCGGGTGAACCTGCGCATCCTGAGCAACTTAACCGATCAGCGCAAGGCGCGCGCGGAAGGCATGATCCCGGCGAGTGAACTCACCACAGGCGAACTAAGCGGCGCAGATGTCGTGCGCGCACTGGTCGAAGCGGGAGCGTTCGCGGAGGCTGATCCGTATCGCGCGGCAACGCACAACAAGGGGATCATGAACGGCGTGGATGCGGTCGTGATCGCCAGCGGGAATGACTGGCGGGCGGTCGAGGCGGGCGCACACGCCTATGCCGCGCGGAGCGGTCGCTATTCCAGCCTTACCCGTTGGTGGCGTGATGATGACGGTAATCTGCGCGGTTCAATCGAAATGCCGCTGGCAGTCGGAATCGTCGGCGGGGCAACCCGCGTACATCCGGCGGCACAAGTGGCACTCAAGATTATGAATATCCAATCTGCCCGCCAGTTGAGCGAGATCATCGCGGCGGTGGGATTGGCGCAAAACCTCGCGGCGATGCGCGCTCTTGCGACAGAAGGCATCCAAAAGGGGCATATGCGGATGCACGCACGCCAGATTGCGGTCGCGGCAGGGGCAAGTGGTGCGCTCGTAAATCAGGTGGTTGAGCAAATGGTGAGTGAAGGCAATATTCGCCCGGAACGCGCAAAACAAATTCTACAGGAACTACAAGGATAAGATGCGATGGTGGTCAACGGCTTGAATCCTTTTGATCAAGGCAGCGCAATGCTGATGCGCCCGAACCGTCAGGTAGGGATCGTCGGCTATGGCTCGTATGTTCCCCGCTATCGTCTGCCGGGGGCAGAAATCGCCCGTGTGTGGACAGGTGGGTTGGGCGGTAGTCCGGTGAAATCGAAAGCAGTGGCGGGTCCCGATGAGGACGTCACCACGATGTCGATTGAGGCGGCACGCAACGCAATCGCCCGCGCGGGCATTGATCCGCTGGCACTGCGCGCAGTTTGGATCGGCAGCGAAAGCCATCCCTACGCGGTCAAACCGACCAGCACGATCGTCGCGGAAAGCATCGGCGCATCGTCGAATATTCAAGCGGCGGACTGGGAATTCGCGTGCAAGGCGGGAACGGAAGCGGTTCAGGCATCGATCGGGATCGTCGGCAGCGGCATGGGATCGTATACCCTCGCTATCGGCATGGATACGGCGCAGAGCCGCCCCGGTGACGCGCTCGAATACACGGCGGCAAGCGGCGGCGCGGCATTCCTGATTGGACCCGCCGAAGAATCGTGCGCGGTGTATCAAGGAAGCTACAGCTTTGTGACCGATACGCCGGACTTCTGGCGGCGCGCCGATGAGAGCTACCCCAGTCATGGCGAACGGTTCACGGGTGAACCGGCGTACTTCAATCATGTGCTGTCGGCATCCGGTAAGCTGATGGAAATGATGGGGACGACAGCAGCGGATTACACACACGCTGTATTCCATCAGCCGAATGTGAAATTCCCCGAACGTGCGGCGAAAACGCTCGGATTTGGTGCGGAGCAGATTCGCACCGGACTGCTGGCAGATGAGATCGGGAATGTGTATTCCGGCTCGTGCATGTTGGGCTTGACGGCAATCCTTGATGAAGCAAAACCGGGCGACCGCATCCTGATGGTGAGCTACGGCAGCGGCGCGGGGTCGGACGCGTTCGACATCCTCGTGACGGATCGCATCATTGAAGTGCGCGACCGTGCGCCCAAGACGCGGGACTACATCGCGCGCAAAACGATTATCGATTACGCGACCTATACCCGGTATCGCGGTTTGCTGAAGGACTAATCATGACGCCTACTGCTATTGTCGGAATCGGGCAAACGCCCGTAGGAGAACATTGGGAAAGTGGTCTGCGCGACCTTGCCCGTGAAGCGATCCGCGCGGCGCTGGATGACGCGGGACTTGAGCGCGTCGATGCAGTCTATGTGGGGAATGCGTTCGGCGCAACGATCAGCAGCCAGTCGCAGTTGGGCGCGCTGATCGCGGATTTTGCCGGACTCAAGGGTGCGGAAACATTCACGATTGAAGCGGCAGAAGGCTCCGGCGGCGCTGCGCTGCGAGCGGGCATCCTTGCGGCAGCATCGGGCATGGTCGAAACCGTACTCGTGTTGGGTGTGGAAAAATCAACGGATACAGTCGGCACAGCGCGCACAAAAGCGCGTTCGGTCAGCCTTGACGCCGATTACGAGGGCATTCATGGGATGACGTCGACCGCGCAAGCCGCGCTGTTGATGCGCCGCTACATGCACGAGTACGGCGTCGAGTTAAGCGCGTTTGAGAATTTCAGCATCAATGCACACGGGAACGGCGCGAAGAATTCAAACGCGATGTATCGCAACACGCTTAAACCGGGGGCGTTCGGTAAAGCGCCTATGATCGCCGATCCGGTGAGCTTGTTTGACAGCGCCCCGGATGCGGACGGCGCAGCCGCCGTGATTATCACGCGCGCAGATCGCGCAGCCGACCTCGTACCGCAGCCGATCCGCGTTCTCGCCAGCACCGCCGCGAGCGATACACTCGCGCTGCATGATCGGGAAGATTTGTTGTGGTTGAGTGCGGTCGAACGCTCGACGGCTGCCGCGTTCGCACAAGCCGGGATCGGTGCAGGGGATGTGAACCTGTTTGAAGTGCATGACGCTTTCACGATTTTGTCGGCGCTGTCGCTGGAAGCAGCGGGTTTCGCGGATCGTGGGCGCGGTTGGGAATGGGCAACAACCAACGAAATCGTGTTGGCGGGCAAACTACCGCTCAGTACTTTTGGCGGACTCAAAAGTCGTGGGAATCCGGTCGGCGCGGCGGGCGTTTATCAAGCGGTCGAAGCGGTCTTGCAGCTTCGCGGCGCGGCTGGTGCGAATCAAGTGCAAAATGCACAAACCGCGCTCATACAGTCATTGGGCGGATTAGGCAGCACAGCGTTTACGCACATTTTCCAGCGGGCGTGATGTTGTGAAAGTGAGAGCAATTGAGGGGGAACAAGGCTCTCATGAGAGGTTTTGAGAGATCAGAACCGCTAGAATGATGACCATATCGTGCGAAAAAGCACAATCGCTCATGAATGGTTAAGGAGTACAGCAATGCAGATTTCACGTCACTGGCGCATCAATAAACAGCGGTATCGTCTGGAAGGTGTGCGCCTTCAAAACGGCGAAGTCAGCCTCCACAACCGTGCGGCAGCCCCGGCGGAGCGTGAAGCGCAGACTGCGACGCGCGAAACCCAGCGCGTCGGCGTGATCGGTCGCTAACTCATGCGCGCGCTCATCCGGTGATGAGCGCGCGTTTTTTCTAGGCACTGTTAAGCAATGTAAGGATTGGCAGCATGACGACAGCGCCAAAAGGCGTCGACAACAGAGAAGGTTTTCAGTTCGCGGGTACTGGCGAAATCTTCAGCTATACGACGGTGCAGGAACCCCCAGAAGGTTACGAAGAACAAGCGCCATATATCTTGGCGTTGATCAAGTTGGATGAAGGCACGATGGTCACAGCGCAGATCACGGATGTGGTCGATGCGAGTGAGATCGCCATCGGGGATCGCGTCGAGATGGTCACACGCAAGCTGACCGCAGAAGGCGAACGCGGCATGATCGTGTACGGGTACAAATTCCGCAAGGTTCTCGCCCGCGTGTAAAAGCGTAAAGTCGTTATAAGAAGCATTTTCACAGGGGTGGAGTTCTGACTCAGGACTCCGCCCCTGTTTATTTATATGTGCCGCACGATTCGTTACAATACGCTGGATGAAACGTTCACCTTCTACCCCACCCTCTACACTCGGCAAAATCGGAGAGACTGCCGCCGCTGATTTTCTGCGCACTCATGGTTATCAAGTCATCGAGATGAATTGGCATACACGCGCCGGAGAAATCGATCTCGTAGCGCGGCAGGGTGATCAATGGGTGTTCGTTGAAGTCAAAACGCGCCGCACTCCGCATGCCGCGCCGCTTGAGGCGATCACCCAGCGCAAGCGCGAACGTATGATCCGCGCGGCGTATGCTTACGCGATAATACACAATCTTGCAGAGGATTCATGGCGCATCGATGCGATCGCAGTCACGCTTGATGGCAAAGACGCGCCGATCCTTGAACATATTCAGGATGTGCTGACGTGGGAGTAAGCGCGTATCCTCCGCTCGTAGTGTTGGTCGGCGCGACGGCGACCGGGAAAACCGGATTGTCAATCGCGCTCGCTCAAGCGCTAAACGGCGAGATCGTAGGCGCGGACAGTCGTCAGGTGTACCGGTGGATGGACATCGGCACAGCAAAACCAACCCCCGACGAGCGAGCCGCCGCGCCGCATCACTTGATTGATGTGGTTGATCCCGATCAAACGCTGTCGCTTGCGACCTATCTGGACATGGCGAACGCGGCGATCCGTGATATTCACTCACGAGGGAAACTTCCGCTGCTGGTCGGCGGGACAGGGCAGTACGTCACCGCATTAATTGAGGGGTGGAGTGTGCCGGAGGTTGCACCGAATTCGGCACTGCGGGCGGAACTCGAAGCGTATGCTGCACAGCATGGTGCGGCGGCACTTGGGGACCGACTGATGGCGCTTGATCCGGCAGCTTACGCGCAGATCGATTATCGTAATGTGCGGCGGGTAATCCGGGCGCTAGAAGTAATTCACGAAACCGGACAGCCCTTCAGCGCACAGCGCACGAAAACACCCCCACCCTACCGGATTTTGCACTACGGGCTTACGCTCGACCGCGAAACGCTGTACGAGCGAGCGGATCGACGCGTGGATTCGATGATCGGCGAGGGTTTTGTGGATGAAGTGCGTGGTCTGCTCGAACGAGGGTATTCGCCATCGCTCCCATCAATGACCGGGCTAGGCTATAAAGAACTCGCGGCACATGTGATCGAGGGTGTGCCGCTTGACGTGACGGTAAGCGCGATCTATAGTGCCACTCATGATTTTATCCGGCGGCAGGAAACATGGTTCCGCAAGTACAATCAAGATGCGACATGGTTGGACGGTGGAACACTCGACCGCGCCGCGCTAATCGCAACCCTTCGCCTACGGCTTGAGGAGAGGTAGACGCCCGCTCATGGGGATCTTTCGTCGAGAAGGCAGCAACCAGAATATCATCGTGGGGCTGATCCTTTTAGTCGTTCTGGCGTTCCTCGCGGGACCCGGCACGATATCCCGCTTTCTAGCCCCGATTTCGCCATATTTTGAGGGTGTACCATGTGATCGGCTTCGAAGGGCGGATGACAGGGCGAATCATCAGAGTTTGCTCGGTCGCGCCGCTGAAGACGCATTGGAACTGCGCGTGAGCGCTTCAGGGCTGCCAAGCGATGGCGCGGGCAGTCTGATCATTGCCATCACGGTCATCAATAACTCGGTCGGCGCGGTGCCGATTGTGTATAACTACAACGAGGTGATCGTCGGGGACAACGGCACAAGCGGCTTGGGGATCATCTTCTCGTCGAATGTATCGGTCAACGGCGTCGGATTAGGGGTGCGTTCCGGTCAACCCGCGACGATCCCGGAAACCGATATTCGTGTGCTCGGTCCACGCCAGCGCTGCATTCACACCATTGATATCGCGGGCGGAAGCGTGCTGAATAACCCCGGTTTCATCGGCGGTCAAACGACGGTTGTGGCGTTTTATCGCGGCACAACAAGCGGGGCGATCCCCGCGGCAAACCCAACACCGATCTTCCCCGATCAAGGACTGCCCATCGGCACGGTGGTTTCGGGGGCGGTCGTGATTCCGGCGTCCGGTGCGGCTCAGTAGTCAACTATCGGCATCGGTGTATAATTCAATCACTGCGAACGGCAACGTCTTGAAGGAGTGCGGTCTATGTCAGATAGCAGCGGAGAGCGCCCGATCCTGATTATTCAGGGGGATAAAGCGGCAGAACGCCAGCGAACCCTCACAGAGGATAGTGTTCGCGTAGGGCGCGGCGAGGACTGCGAGATCATGATCCCGGAGCGCGCCATTTCGCGGCAGCATATCCGCATCTTCAAAGCCGGAGATGACTGGTTTATCGAAGACCTTGACAGCCGGAACGGCTCTTGGCTGAACGGACATAAATTGCTGGGCGAAGCGAAGCTCTACGACGGGGACGAGATCAATCTCGCTCAGGTGTTGAACCTGCAATTCTTGGGCACAGGTGCAACCGCCCCTAACCTGATCGATGCGCCGGATTTCATCGGCAAATCACAGCGTCCACCGCAGCCCGGCGGGCGTCTGCGTGTCGATACCGATGCGCGCCGCGTGTACATCGGCGACAAAGAGATCGATCCACCGCTAAGTCCGCCGCAGTATCGACTGCTGGAGCTGCTGTTCAACAACACGGGACGCATCTGCACACGCGAGTCCGTGATTGAGGCAGTGTGGCCTGATGTGGTCGGCGAAGGTGTGAGCGAACAGGCAATTGATGCGCTGGTGCGCCGTCTGCGTGACCGGATCGCAGAAGTTGACCCGGATTGGCAGTATATCGTCACGGTGCGCGGGCATGGTTTCCGGCTGGAGAATGGGTAAAGCTGGCACTGTAGACAGGAAAACCCATTTTGCCAGCCAAAGACCATTATCACGATGTTGTGAAACGAGCGTTGGTCAAAGATGGTTGGACGATTGCTCGTGAACAAGTCTATATGTCCGATAAACACCGGCATATTTGGATTGATCTGGGCGTTCGGCGTGGAAACGATGAAACGCTTGTGTTGATAGAGATCAAGGGATTTGAATCGTCTGCATCACTGCTGGATGCTCTGATGTCCGCGATTGGGCAGTATGTCATGTCGTGTATCGAGCGATGCTCGTATTCCTAGATTTGAATCATCCACTCTATCTGGCGATCCCTATAGCCGCCTTCGACGGAATCTTTCAAGTTCCGGTAGCAAAGCAAGCAGTGGAGGATTTAGGTATCGGCTCGTCGTGTTTGATCCGGTAACGGAGGAAATTTCCCTATGGAAGGATTGACCGCGATCGTCATGGAGGCGATGTCCGGTTATGCTGTACAGGGGTTGAACGGATACGGCGTCTTAACCGCCAGCGCGGATCGCACCCTGCTCACTGTTGTGTCGTTGGCGACAGTGAAGGGGCAGCGATTTACAACAACCTCGCTTGCTGTTCGAATCATGCACAACATCATTGTGATAGAACATGACATCAACAACAAGCCTCTCGTCGATGCCCTGCTGCAAGCCGGAATACCGCGCGGTCAAATTATCCTTGCCTATGCGGGCGAACCCGTGCCCGACTCCGCTGAAGGCGCTGCATAGCGTCCTTACCTCTTACGAATCATCGGATGAACCCTATGAGCAATGCCGTATCCGCCCGCCGTGCTGAACTCTATTCCCTGCTTGGCGATCTCCCGCCGCGTGACCGACCGATCACGGCGACATCACTCCATCTCACCGAGGGGCGTGGGTACGCGCTCGAAACGCTGGTGCTTGATCTGAACGGAATCGAACCTGTTCCCGCGTATTTCGTCACACCGCTCAATTTCGCACCGCCCTACCCCGTCATTCTTTATCAGCATGCGCATGGCAGTGAATATCAACTGGGCAAAGATGAACTGATTCGCGGACGCAGCGCGATTCAGAATCCGCCGTATGCCGAAGTACTCACGCAAGCGGGCTTTGCCGCGCTGTGCATCGATCATTGGTGCTTTGGCGAACGGCGCGGCAAAAGTGAAAGCGCAACATTCAAAGAAATGCTGTGGCGTGGTCAAGTGCTGTGGGGCATGATGGTGTACGACTCGCTGCGCGCCGTCGATTATTTGACCAGCCGAACCGATGTCGATTTCGCGCGGATTGGCACACTCGGTTTATCGATGGGCAGCACATTGGCATGGTGGAGCGCTGCACTGGACGACCGAATCAAGATATGCGTCGATATTTGCTGCATGACCGACTACCAAGCGCTGATCGATGCGAACGGGCTGGATGGTCATGGCGTGTATTATTACGTACCGTCGCTGCTTAAACACTTCACCACCGCGCAGATCAACAGCTTAACCGCCCCACGCCCGCATTTGAGCCTCGCCGGGGATCGTGATCCGCTGACGCCCTCCGCCGGACTGGATCGGATCGACACAGAATTGAAAGCGGTTTACGCGGAAAGCCCGGCGGCATGGGAGATGTACCGCTCCCCCACCGGGCATTACGAAACCGCTGCGATGCGCGACCGGATCATGCGCTGGCTGGCGGAATGGCTTTAAGCGTCGGCTGATGTCTGCATTTCAAGGTAATCGGCGCGCAAAATGTCCGCCTCGCTGATCCCCAAGAAGGTGATCATCTCCTGAATACGATCGGCTTTGATCTCGGCATCATTCGCTGACCATGTGCGGCTTTTGATCTCGATGAACGTGCCTTGAATCTGCGGGCTGATGACGCGATCCACATTGACGTAAAACAGCACGCCTTGATAGAGAATATGCCAGCGGCGGCGATCCTTGTGCAATTCAAGCTCGCGCGAGGGACGGAAATATTCCCGGTAGAAGCGCAATGGGCGGTCTGCATTGGCGATGAAGCGCGAATGGGACAGCAGAATCGTTTGATGGAAAGCGCGCTCTTTCGTCGGCATGGTGAATGTGAGCCGCGTCCGCACGCCCTTGATCTCACCGTCGTCCCCAAGGCGATCATCTTCGCGGTAACGTACCCGTCCGCTGTCTGGGTCATCGAACAGGAAATAGGTATCGTACTGGCGGTAGTGGATCGACTGGACAATGGAGACATCCGGTCGCTTCAGCAGCTTGTCGACGAATAATTCGTCATATAGGCGTGCTTTGACCTGAACTTCAAAGCTTTCGGACTGTTCGATTCCGCCGATGGCAAGCAGTTTGCTCAACACATCGCCTTCGCGCTCCTCCAAGAAACGATCGATTTGAACGGCGACCGCCTGCGCGTCTTTCAAAATCGCCGCTTCATCAAGCGTGAGCAGAGCGCGATCCCGCATCAACCAGCGCCCATTGACCATCACATGCATCACATCCGAGGCATGGCTTGCATAAACGATGCGCGAATACACATTGTTGATGTCGCGGTTGAACTGCGGCATGTTGTGGAGCGGCTCGGCGTCGATCACGATGAGGTCGGCGCGCTTGCCCGCTTCCAATGAGCCGGTGACATCACCGATGAACAGCGCTTCTGCACCCTGACGGGTCGCCATCAACAGCGCTTGACGTGCGGGAAGCGTAGTTGGATCAGAAGTTGCGGTTTTCGCCAAAATCGCAGCGAGACGGACTTCCTCAAACATATCGAGATCGTTATTGCTGGCAGGTCCATCCGTGCCGATGCCAACGATCACTTCGCCCTTGAGCATCTGCGCAATCGGCGCGATCCCGCTGGCAAGCTTGAGATTGCTCGTCGGGCAGTGCGCGACCGTCGCGCCTTCATCGCACAAAACCGGAATTTCGGCAGGGGTAATATGGACGCAGTGCGCCGCCAAGACTTTCGCGGCGAACAATCCGAGCGCTTTCATCCGATCCACGACACTCATCCCGAATTCGCTTAAGCTGTTTTCGACTTCGAGCTTGGTTTCGGCAATGTGGATGAGAAGCGGCACATCGAATTCGGTCGCCAGTGACGTACAGATTTGCAGAATCTCGTCGGTGTTCGAATACGGGGCGTGCGGCGCGACCGCTGGCGTGATCAGCGGATGCCCTTTCCAATCTTGGATAAAGCGGCGCGTATAGGCGATGCTTTCTTCGTAACTCTCGGCATCGGGCGCGGGAAATTTGAGAATGGTTTCGCCTAACACACCGCGCATGCCGATTTCAGCAACGGCTGCCGCGATCTCCGCCTCGTGATAATACATATCGGCAAAAGCGGTAACGCCGCTGCGGATCATTTCGGCACATGCCAACTGCGCCCCTAAGCGGCAGAATTCCGGGCTGACGAATTGGCGCTCGACGGGCATCATGTAGCCCATCAGCCAAACATCAAGGCGGCGGTCATCGGCAAGACCACGCAGAAGCGTCATCGAGGTGTGGGTATGCGCGTTAACCAACCCCGGCATAATGACCTTGCCCGCACAGTCGATCACCGACTCAGATTCATACTGCGCGATAATGGTTTCGCTCGCACCTACTGCGACAATTGAATCGCCGCGCACTGCGACCGCGCCATCCAGATAAAGGTTAAAGGCGGTATCCATCGTGACCACGATACCGCCGACGAACAGACAATCAACTCTTTCCATTGAACAAACCCTCTTTTTTTGCAAGCGCGAGTGCAGATTGCGGACTATTATAGACCGTGTTATACACATCTGACTCACATCACCGGGTGCGCGCTCCATTTTCCGTTATGTGTTTATACGGTGAGCCGCCGCGCCCCTTGAGGAATCGATATGCCCAATCGTTTTCGTCTCCAGCCCGCGTTCTTCACCGCGCTCGAAGCCGGCGTGATCGGGTTGTTTTTCGTACAGGCGCTTCGGCTGTTGATCGGGCTGCTCTACAGCCGGACGGCAGGAGCGATCGCATTTTCAGGGATTGATCCAACGCTGATCCTTCCCGGCACACCGATCCCGGCAGATGCCGCGACGATCACCAATGAATTCACGTTTCTCGCGTGGATGCTGGCGCTGCCGCTGGTCGCACTGCTGCTTGGGCAGTACCGCCCGATGATTCCGGTTACGGTGATTTTGGTCGCCGTCGGGCGGGCGCTGATGTTCGATAATCCGGCGATTGCCGGACTCACGCGCACACCTGCCGCCGCGCTTACGGTGATGGCGGGACTCTTATACATCGCGCTGATCGTGCGTCACCGTCTGCGGTCACTGCCGTATTTCTTCGTTGTCGGCTTTGCGGGCGATCAATTGATCCGTGCGCTTGGGAACACGCTCGACCCATCGTGGACAGACAGCTATATCAATGTGCAGATCGGGCTGTCGGTCACGGTCGGGCTGCTGAGTCTCGCACTGATCGTCTGGGAGACGCGGCGCGCACGCGCAGAATCAGAAGGCGGCGAAAAAAGCCGGGTGTCGCTTGACTACGGATTGCTTCCGCTGTGGAGCGCGGTCGGGATCGGTGCGGGGCTGTTCTTGCAGGTGACGCTGCTTGCGCTGCCAAACGCGGTCGCGGCACGCGGGAATCTCGACTACACCACGCTTGCGCCGTTCTTGATCGTGGCAACACTGCTGCCGATCATCCCAGCGGTACGCGGCGCGGCGCGGTCGCTAGTCGATTTATTTGATAAAGGCACGCGTGGATGGATTTGGCTACTGCTCACCCTGCTGGCGGTCGTACTAGGGCTGCGCGTGTACGGACTCGGCGCGGCATTGGTGATCGCGCAGTTCTTGATTAGTTTGCTGTGGTGGTGGATCGGGCGTCCGAAAACGGCGCGCGAACGGAGCTTTGGCGGCTTGTGGCTGTTGATCGGCGTGGGCGTATTCGCACTGCTGCTGATCACGGATAACTTCACGTATGAATATGCCTTCGTCCGCGATTTATCCGGAAACCTGCGCTTCTTGAATGATGTGATTCCCCCGCTCTTGCGCGGCTTCCGCGATTTGGGAATCGTCGTGATCGCGCTGGCGGTATTCCTCGCCACCCTGCCGATGATCGCTACACGGCGATCCACGCCTTGGCAGGGCGGCACGGTGTTAGGCTCGGTCGCGGCGCTGATCGTGGTGGCAGCAGCAGCAGCCGGGGTGACATATGCAGCACGTCCGCCAGTAGTTCCGGAAGTCCGCAACGTCGATCAAATCCGCATCGGCACGTTTAACATTCACAGCGGCTTCGGTGAGTTCTACTCGTATGATCTGGAGATGATCGCCCGCGCAATCCAGCAGAGCGGCGCGAATATCGTGCTGCTTCAAGAGGTCGAGGCGGGGCGTTTCACGAGCTTTGGTGTGGATCAACCACTGTGGCTGGGGCGTCGGCTGGGCATGCAGGTCGATTTCTTCCCAACGATGGAAGGGCTGCACGGGTTAGCGGTGCTGTCGAATATTCGGATCGCATATGCCGATGGGGAACTACTGCCAAGCTTGAGCGCTCAGACAGGCGTCCAGCGCGTGCAAATCACCCCCGGCGGCGATACGGTGATCACGGTCTACAACACATGGCTGAGTCCGCTGCTGGAAATCAGCGGCGATGAAGGGCTGCCGGAACAAGAACAAGATCAAAACCGCCAACTTGACGCGCTGTTCGGCGTGGTGGCAGCGCATCATGCGAACGGTGTGTTAGGGCGCACGGTGATCGGCGGAACATTCCACAATATCCCCGACTCCGACCTGCTCCAGCAAATGCGAATCGCAGGATTTATCGATCCATTTGCCGGACTGCCACTCGAAATCGGAGCGACGTTCGTCCGCGTCGGTCAACCGCGCGCGCGCTTTGATTATCTATGGCTGCGCAATCTGCCGCTCGGCGAAGGCGTGAATGTCAGCCCGGTGGTCGCGTCCGATCACCGTTTGGCATACGCGGCGGTATTGATCCGATAGCGAGATATTTACGGCGCGGGTTCGTTCTCGATCCGAATCAGCGCATCGCGGGCGGCAGCTTGAGCGGCGGACTGTTTACTCCGCCCTGTTCCACGCCCTGCCGCCCGCGTCCCGATCATGACCTCGATTGTGAACTGCTTGTCGTGATCGGGTCCCGACTGCCCGACAATCTCGTAGCGCGGAGTCAGGTTATAGTGTGCCTGACTCCACTCTTGAAGCTGACTGCGCGCATCGCGGTCAAGCTGTGTTTTCAGAACACGTGATAGGCGGTCTTCAAGGCGAGGGATCACATAGCGGCGCGTGCCGTCCATACCTTGATCGAGAAAAAGCGCGCCGACGACGGCTTCAAATGCGTCACAGAGGATATTTTCGCTGTCACGTGCGCCGTTCGCTTCTTCCCCTTTGCCAATCCGAATCACATCCCCGATCTGATCGGCGCGGGCGAGTTCCGCCAGCGATTCACGCTGGACGAGCGCCGCACGGAGCCGTGTGAGATCGCCTTCGTTCATCTCCGGATAGCGATTAAAAAGCCATTCCCCGGCGATAAACCCGATCACGGCGTCACCCAAGAATTCGAGGCGCTGGTTGTCGCTCCTGCCGGGTTCTTCGTGTTCGTTTAGATAGGATCGATGCGTGAGCGCCTGCATGAGCAGTTCCGGCTGGTTGAAGTGAAGCCGGTGCGTTCGCGCAAACTCGTCGATCGTCCTCATGTGCCGTCGTATGCTTTCACAATCAGCGCGGCATTATGCCCGCCAAAGCCAAATGAATTGCTCATCACCATCTTGACCGGCACTTCGCGCGCGGTATTCGGCACATAATCGAGATCGAGTTCGGGATCAGGTTCGGTCAAGTTGATCGTGGGTGGCAGGATGCCATCACGGATCGCCAGCACCGAGAAAACTGCCTCCATCGCGGCGGTTGCGCCCATCCCGTGCCCGGTCATGCTCTTGGTAGAGCTGATCGGCATCTTGTAAGCATGTTCGCCAAACACGCGTTTGATCGCCTTCGTTTCCATCGAATCGTTCAGGCTCGTGCCCGTGCCGTGCGCGTTGATGTAATCAATCGCGGTGGGCGGCAGTCCGGCGTCGTCAAGCGCAAGCTGCATCGCCCATGATGCGCCCTTGCCTTCTGGCTCTGGCGCGGTGATGTGAAAGGCGTCAGAAGTGCTGCCATAACCGACGACCTCACCGTAGATCTGCGCGCCGCGTGCTTTAGCGTGTTCAAGTTCTTCGAGGACGAGAATCGCCGCCCCTTCTGCGAAAACCAAGCCGGGGCGGTCTTTCGCAAACGGGCGGATCGCCCCCGCTGGATTCTCGGTTTCACGGGAACACGCGCCAACGCGATCAAATGCCGCGATGCCGATGGGAATGATAGGCGCATCCCCGCACCCTGCCAGCGCTTGATCGATGCGACCGGATTTAATCAGGGAATAGGCGTGCCCGATGCAGTCCGCACCCGTCGCGCAAGCACTGATCGGCGTCGCAGACGGACCGCACGCATTGAGTTCAATCGAGAGGAGGTTACTGCCGCCATCGACAAGAATCATCGGAATACCGAACGGCGAAATGCGGCGCGGATCGTCCGTTTTGAAGAGATCGAGCGCATTTTCATAGTACGACTCGATGCCGCCGACCGACGATCCAACAATCATGCTAGTGCGAAGGCTTTCACGCTCATTTTGGACGGCAAAACCGCTCTGTTTGACTGCCTCTTGCGACGCCGCCATGACAAAGGTTTGAAACCGATCCATGCGGCGAACTTCTTTGGCTGAAATATACTTTGTTGGCTCCCAGTTTTTGACTTCGGCAGCGACTTTGACGTTGAATTTTGTCGTATCGAACCGGGTAATAAAGTCAATCCCGCTCTTGCCCGCCTTGATATTCGACCATGTTTCCTCGGCGCTCTCCCCCAGTGGGGTAATCATGGCGAATCCGGTGATGACAACGCGTTTCATTTTGCTCTGCTCCGTCACGATGCCTGATCATCTTTTCGGCGATCATCCGGGTTCGGATGATACTCCCCTTCCACCCACGATTCACCATCGGGGCGTACTTCTTTTTTCCATACCGGAACAATCGCCTTCAAGCGATCAATTCCGTACCGCGCCGCTTCAAAACAGCCTTGATCACGGTGTCCACTCGAACACGCGATTACGATGGTGTTCTGCCCGACTTCCAAATGTCCGATCCGCTGCACGATGGCGATCCCCTGCACGAGCGGAAACTGAGCACGAATTTCGTCGGCAACCTGCTGCATCTTTTCAAGCGCCATCGGCGCATATGCCTCATATTCGAGATGCTGCGTCTGGTGCTGATCCTCGCTGCGGTTGGTTTCCCCGCGCACCATGCCGCTGAAAATACACACTGCTCCCGTCGCGGGGGTAGTGATCGCCGCAGCGAGGGAGTCAGTACTAAACGGCGCATCCGCCAATCGAATCACTTCCGGGCGTGCAGGATCGCCTGATCCGCCGCTGACGGGCGGAAAGAATGCGACTTCATCGCCATCGTTCACCACATCCGCCGGAAACGCATATTCACGGTTGACCGCCGCAATCGCGTTCGGCATATACACGGCAAGCGCGGGAACGATACGAATAAGTTCATCGCGCACACGCGCAACGGTGGCATGATCGTCAAGGATATTCAGCGTGAGACGCGACTGCCCTGCCACATCCTTGAGCGTTGCGAACAACAAAATCGTGGTCTGCATGCGTTAATCCTCTGCCCGATAATCCCCATGCTGCCCGCCGGTCTTTTCGACAAGCCGTATATCGGTCAGACGCATCGAGCGATCCACCGCCTTCGCCATATCGTAAATGGTGAGCGCCGCCGCCGTCACGGCTGTAAGTGCTTCCATTTCAACCCCGGTCTTGCCAATGGTGCGCGCCGTCGCAGAAATATTCGCGGAGTTCGTCGGCTCATCAAGCGTGATCACCACTTCAAGGTGAGTCAGCGGGATCGGGTGACACAACGGAATCAGATCGCTCGTCTTTTTCGCCGCCATGATCCCGGCGATCCGCGCAATAGTCAGCACATCCCCTTTCTTGATCGCGCCGTCGCGGATCAAGCGAAGTGTCTCCGGCTGCATGATGACCGCGCCGCGCGCAGTCGCTGTACGTTCGGTGTCAGGTTTCGCGCCCACATCCACCATGCGGGCGCGCCCTTCACTGTCCAAATGAGTGAGTTTTTCGCTCACGTTACTGTCCTTTCGATGCCTGTACTATAGCGCCATTTCCGAGAAAACGCTTGTGATCACCTCGCGGTACGGCTATACTTGGGACGTTTTTCAAGCAGAATCCCCCTTTGTGCAGAGTTTGCGATTGGAGTATAGGCATTGGGCATTTTCCGCGATGGCATGGAAAAAACCCGCCAATCGTTCTTCGGGCGTATTTCACAGCTGCTAGGCGGCACGCAGATCGATGATGAGACTTGGGATGATATCGAGTCTCTGTTGATTCAAGCGGATATGGGTGTAGTGACCACCCGCCGCGTGCTTGAACTCCTTCAAGAACGGGTTCGTAAGGAACGCATCACCAAACCGGACGGCGTAAAGAAAGCGCTGAAGGCGGTGCTGCGCAGTCTGCTCGATCATCCACCGACGCTCAATGTGAGCGGGCGTGAACTGTCGATCGTATTGATCGTCGGGGTGAATGGGTCGGGCAAGACGACGACGATTGGCAAACTTGCGCACCGCTTGACATTGGCGGGGCGCAAGGTGATGATGGCGGCGGGCGACACATTCCGCGCGGCGGCGATTGACCAGCTCCAAAAATGGGGGGAACGAGTGAACGTTCCCGTAGTCGCCAACAAACCCGGATCGGATGCGGCAGCGGTCGTGTTCGATGCGGCGGCAGCGGCACGGGCACGTGGGATGAACGTGCTGCTGGTCGATACGGCAGGACGACTTCACACCAATCACAACTTGATGGAAGAACTCGCCAAGATCAAGAATGTGTCGCAGAAAGTGGTTTCGGATGCGCCGCATGAAGTACTTCTCGTGCTGGATGGTACGACAGGACAAAATGCGCTCGAACAAGCGCGCAAGTTCCGCGAAATCGTCGATGTGACAGGGATCATTGTCACCAAGTTGGACAGCAGTGCGAAGGGCGGGATGGTCTTTGCAATATACAATGACCTGAAACTGCCAATCCATTACATCGGGTTAGGCGAAAGCATCAATGATTTGGTGTTTTTCAATCCCGATTATTTCGTTGACAGCTTGTTTGACGAGAATTAAACCGCAGAATGGATAACCTGAACGCAGCCGCCGCGCTGCAAGAGATGAAAGACCGCATCGGTGCGCTGTGTGAGCGTATCGATCTCGACGGAAAGAAGCGTCAGCTTGAGGCGATGGAAGCCCAAACAAACGACGCTGATTTTTGGAACAACCCGAAAACCGCGCAGCAGACGATGCAGCAGATTTCTAAGCTAAAGGCGCAGATCGATGAGTGGGACGCGCTGCGCGCACGCATCGACGATGCGATTGAGCTGGCGGCATTCAACGAGGAAAGCCTCGCGGATGAAATCGACCAAGAAGTAACAACGCTGCGCGATCAAGTCGAGCATATGTCGCTGCAAGCGACGCTCTCCGGTCCCTACGACAGCGAAGACGCGATTTTGGCGATCCACGCGGGCGCAGGCGGGACGGACTCGCAGGACTGGGCAAAGATGCTCGAACGGATGTATATCCGTTGGGCGGAACAAAACGGCTACAAAGTCGAACTGATCGAAGAGATGGACGGCGAAGAAGCCGGAATCAAAAGCGCCACACTGAATATTCGCGGCGCATATGCGTATGGCTACTTGCAGAGCGAACAGGGTGTGCATCGTTTAGTACGGTTGTCCCCGTTTGATGCTGCCAACCGCCGCCACACGTCGTTCACGAAAGTAGAATTGTGGCCCGATATTCAAGGCGACATCAACATTGAAGTGAGCGAAAAAGACCTCCGGGTTGAAACTTACCGCGCCAGCGGCGCAGGTGGTCAAAACGTTCAGAAGAACGATACCGCGATCCGAATCATTCATATTCCGACGGGTGTTGTGGTACAGTGTCAGAATGAGCGCAGCCAGACACAGAACCGCGAACGCGCTATGCAGATTTTGAAGGCGCGCCTGTTCGAGATGGAACGCAAGAAGCGCGAAGAACAACTCGCGCAGCTAAAAGGCGGTACGGTTAGCGCGGAATGGGGCAATCAGATTCGCTCATACGTGCTGCATCCGTATCATATGGTGAATGACCACCGCACCGGGTTAAAGCTGGGGAATACCGATGCGGTGCTGAACGGCGACATCATGCCGTTCATGGAGGCTTACTTGCACGCGAAGATCACCAACAGCCTGAGCCTTGAACCGGAAGAACAAGGCGAATTGGAAGCGTGATCGCTCACCCAAACAGGGAGTACGCGCCGGATGAAGTATTTTAACTTCGCCGTTGAGTTGGCGGCGCTGCCGGATGGTCGCTATCGGATTACGCTCACCTCCCCGGTTGGGGAGGCAACGACTGACGTCAGCAGTCCGTTTACGGATGCGGAAATTGCCGAAACGCTGGCGATACTGGGGCGTGAAAAAATGGGCGTTACCCGTGAGCAAATCGCGGCAACCGCCCGGCAGTTTGGCGACAAGCTGTTTAACTTCCTGTTCCGCGCAACGCCTGAGATAAATAATGCGTATTTCGCCAGCCTTGCCCGCGCCGGCAGTGATGGATTGCGCATCCGGCTGTCGGTTGACCGTGCCGGAGCGCTGAGTCACCTGCCTTGGGAACTGCTGCGCGACCCGAACCGGGAGTTCTTAACGCTTTCGCGCTCGACTCCGGTTGTGCGCTACACGCAGCAGTTAAGCATCCGCCCGCCCGCCGCGATTACACAGCCTCTCCGTGTGTTGGTGATGATCTCCTCTCCGAAGGACTTCCCGCCGCTCGATGTGGAAGGCGAATGGAAACGCCTGCAAGAATCAACGGCGGAATTGGTTCAGAAGGGGATGATTCAGCTTGAGCGCATGGATGATGCGACGCTGATCGGACTTCAGCGGCGTTTGCGGACAGGCGATTATCATATCTTCCATTTCATCGGTCACAGCGACTTTGACGCCGCGAACAATCAAGGCGTGCTCATTTTTGAAAGCATGACCGACTCGAATAAGGGTCAGGTGATCAGCGGCGGTGCATTGGCGCGCGAATTGGGCGAAGAAAGCTCGATTCGGTTGGTGATCCTGAACTCGTGCCGCAGTGCTCGCCGGGTTGAACAAGATGTGTTCGCGGGGATTGCCAGCAGCCTTGTCGCACGCGGAATTCCGGCAGTCGTGGCGATGCAGTTTGAGATCAGTGACCGGGCGGCAAAAGTGTTTGCCGAGGAGTTTTACCGGGCGATCTCTGATCTGCTGCCGATTGATACCGCACTGAGCGAAGCCCGGCGCGCAATCGCTAACGTGGTGCAGAATACTGAATGGGCGACGCCTGTTTTATACATGCGCTCGGAATCGGGCGTGCTGTTCGAAACGCAAGAACGCACAGTGGTAACCCCCGTCAGCGAACCACCCCCGGGCAACCGCGCACTGCAAATTGTGCTGCTGGCGTTGGTGGCAATCGTCGTGCTCGGCGCGATTGTGGCGCTGGTGGTCACGGTGGATAACCAGAACCGCGCCAGCGCGAACGCAACGGGAACAGCCGTCGTGGTTGCGCTCCAAACGCAAAACGCCGCGCAAACCTTGACGGCACAGCCGACGATCACCCCTACCCCAACGATAAATCCGGCACTGCTGCCTGATCTTCAGATTACGCGCTATCGCATCGCGCCGGAAACAATCGCGCCGGGGGCATTCTTCCGCGTGATCTTCACGATCACGAACACGGGGAATATCGCGTCGGGAGCATTTAACTGGTCATGGGATGCCGACCTTGCAGGCGATCGTGCCCTACAAGATACGGTGTCTGGTTCGGTCGATAATATCCTGCCGGGTTCGTCGCGCAGTGTGAGTTTTAGCTTTTTGTACGGCTGGTGGGGAACGTACACGACGCAAGTGCAGGTCGATGTTGACGAGGATGTGCGCGAAAGCAACAACCGCAACAACGAGTTGATCTTCGATGTTGTTGTTCAGAATCAGCCATTCGGCATCGATTTTACCGTGCTGCCGGATACAACAGTCGTCGAACCGCCGTTCACGCTGGGAGCGGACGAGTTCACGCCTTGGAATCTGCTGTTTAACCTCGGCGCAACAGCAAGCGATCCGTGTTTTGCGACTCCGCTCCAATTGATCGATATCGACGGTGATATTACGCTGGCAAGCGACGGCGCAAACGACGCGTGTCTTGACAGCCCGTTGAGCATTACGATCACGCGGCGGTTTATCAGCGATGCACAGATATTTGTACTGCCGATTGAGCCGGGTGAAGCGACGGTCGCATACTTCGCTCAAGCTAACGACACAGAACCATTCTTCGTGACGCCGCCGTTAGCGCTGACCCCCGGTGAGGCGGTCGCCCTTGGCGGAATTGGCGCAAGTGGAAACGAGATTCGCCGGATCGAGGTACGGATGAACGGTCAGCCTGTACATGTGACTCGGCTGGTTTTGCAGCCGCCGCCGACCGCCCCGTAAGGCGAAACGTATGTGCTTGACAGTCAAAACCAAATGCAGTAGAGTCCAAGCATCACTGAAAGTCATGTGAGTGCTATCCTCTACATCCCCTCATTTTGTACTGGTGTGCTGCTTGACAAACAAGCCGCATGAAGTACAATATTGGATACGGTTGGTCTCGGTTGGTGATTGTAAACAACCTGCGTAACAGCGATGGAGAACGTATTCCATGCGCTGCTTTTCCCTTTTTGCGGGTCGTTACCCATCCTAAATCGATGCGTCATTCAGCAAGCTTAATGGTTTAGCGCAGAGGAGGAACGCCTTTGGAGGCGAAGGATTTCAGCGCGCTGCGCGTGAGTCTGGCGTCACCCGATCAGATCCGTTCATGGTCATATGGTGAGGTCACGAAGCCGGAGACGATCAATTATCGCCGCCTGCGTCCCGAAAAAGACGGGCTGTTCTGCGAAGCGATCTTCGGTCCTACCCGCGATTGGCAGTGCTACTGCGGGAAGTACAAGAATGTTCGCTATCGCGGCATTATTTGTGATAAATGCGGTGTCGAAGTCACCCGCGCCTCCGTTCGTCGTGAACGGATGGGGCACATTGAACTTGCGGCTCCGGTTGCGCATGTGTGGTATACGCGCCGTGTGCCGAGCTATCTCGGTATGCTGCTTGACGTCAGCCGCCGCAATCTGGATCGCGTGTTGTACTTCGCGCAGTATGTTATCTCCTACGTTGATGAGGAAGCACGCCTAAAGGCGCTGGGTCGCATCGACAAAGAACTATTCCAGAAAGAAGCCTCAATCGGCGGCGATGTTGAAGCGCAGATGGCGGAAATCAAGAGCCGCCGTGATACTGTTCTGCGGGATGTCGAGCAGCAGACGAAGGCAATCAACACGCACTTTGAAGGTGAACTGAACCGCCTCACCGATGAACTGATGCGTGAAGCGCAGTCGGTTCAGGCGCGTATCGAAGCGAGCATGGGCAAGCCTGCCACGTCGGACATCGACTTTGTGGCGGCGAGCACGGTGATCGTCGCTAAGGGCGAGACGGTGGATCATAATCACCTATCGCGCGTTCAGAACATCGTCAACACCCGCTTGAGCGAACTTCAGAACGAAGTTGATGACATGCGCCGTGACGAACTGCGCAAGCTCAACGAGGAAGCGAACTCGGCAACAGGTGTCGTGTCCGCCGATCTCGAATCACAGATGACAGTGCTGGATGACCGCATGGCGCATCTGCGCGCCAACGCGGAACGGGCGCGCAATGAACTCGCCGATCTGCGCGTGCTTCAATTCTTGAGCGAAGCCCGCTACCGTGAACTGAAACAGCGCTATGGTCAGGTGTTCCAAGCGGATATGGGCGCGGAAGCGTTCTACAAAATCCTGCAAAATATGGAACTCGACAAGCTGGCGGTTGAGTTGTGGGCGGAAGTTCGCACCACGCGGTCGAAGCAGCGCAAGAAGAAGGCTACGAAGCGCCTGCGCGTTCTCGAAAGCCTCCGCAAGAGCAGCAACCGTCCTGAATGGATGATCCTCACGGTGCTGCCCGTTATTCCGCCTGATTTGCGCCCGATGGTGCAGCTTGACGGCGGACGGTTCGCCACCAGCGACCTCAACGACTTGTACCGCCGCGTGATCAATCGTAATAATCGCTTGAAGCACCTGCTCGAACTCGGCGCGCCGGATGTGATCGTGCGCAACGAAAAGCGTATGCTTCAGGAAGCGGTGGACAGCCTGATTGACAACAGCCAACGCGGGAAGGCACTAAGCCGGCGTGGACGGCGCGAACTCAAATCCTTGAGCGATATGCTGAAGGGTAAGAAGGGACGCTTCCGCCGTAACCTGCTCGGCAAGCGCGTGGACTACAGCGGACGTTCGGTAATCGTGATCGGTCCGAGACTCAAGCTGCATCAGTGCGGCTTACCGAAGACGATGGCGCTTGAACTTTACCGCCCGTTCGTGATCAGCCGCCTCGTTCGGCACAACTACGCCAGCAACGTGAAGGGCGCGAAGCGCATCATTGAGCGCGAAAAGCCCGAAGTCTGGGAAGTGCTGGAAGAGGTGATCAAGGAACGCCCTGTTCTGCTCAACCGCGCCCCTACCCTGCACCGTCTTGGTATTCAGGCGTTCGAGCCGCAGTTGGTCGAAGGCAAGGCGATCCAGATTCACCCGTTGGTGTGCGCGGCATTCAACGCGGACTTTGACGGCGACCAGATGGCGGTACACGTGCCGCTGAGCGATAAGGCTGTGCAAGAAGCGCGCGAACTGATGCTCAGTACGCGCAACCTGCTCAAGCCTGCGGACGGTCAGCCAATCGTTGCCCCCGCCAAAGACATGGTCTTGGGCATGTACTACCTGACGATGGACCCAACGGTCGAAATCGTCACGCTGCCGGGACGCGCCGACGAATTCCGCCGGATGGAAACGATCATCGGTAATCCGAATGTGAAGGTCGGTATCGCGCACCGCACGAACGGTTATTACTTCGCGCAGCAGCACGAGATTCCGGGCAAGGTCGTGTTTGAGGACACGATTGAGATTACCGAGCAGGGGCGCAAAAAGGTCACGGAAAGCGCGGTTGAACGCACGATGCGCGCCGTGATGGATGGCGAAGTGGACTGCATGCTCGCCAACACGTTTGAGCTGCGCAAACTGCTCAAAAAGACGAAGCGCACAGGCACACTTGTCTTCTCGAACTTGACCGAGCGCCGCATGGTGGTCGATATTGACGAGGTGGAATACCTGTACAATCTCGGGTTGGTCAAGCTGCACACCCCGATTCTGCTTCAGAACTACTACGATACCCTCCCGCCGCAGGACGAACCCGAACCAACGACAGTCGGGCGCGCCCTGTTCAATCGCATCCTGCCGGACGAAATGCGGTTCATGCAGGAGACGATGGGTAAGAAGGGCTTGCAGAACCTTGTTGCGACGGCGTACCAGAGGATCGGTTCTGAGCGTACCACCGACGTCGTTGACGCGATCAAAGACCTCGGTTTCTACTACGCGACGATCTCCGGCACGACAATCGCCGTAACTGACCTGACGATCCCGGATGAACGTACGGAAATTCTTCAGAGTGCCGAGGACACGGTTGAGCGTGCAGAACGCGACTTCCGGCGCGGCTTGATGACTGAAGATGAGCGCTACCAGCGCACGATCGATGTGTGGAGCCGCGCGAAGGATCAACTGCAAGACTTGATCCAGCGCACACTGAATCCGTTTGGACCGATTGCGGTCATGGCGCTGTCTGGCTCAACCAAGGGCGGTTTCGGTCCGATTACGCAGCTCGCGGGGATGCGCGGCTTGATGGCGGACCCTTCCGGGCGCATCATCGACCTGCCGATCCGCAGTCACTTCCGTGAAGGGCTGACCGCGCTGGAATACTTCATCTCGACACACGGCGCGCGTAAAGGTCTGGCAGATACGGCGCTCCGTACCGCCGACGCGGGTTATTTGACCCGCCGCTTGGTGGACGTGGCGCAAGACATGATCATCAACCGGACGGACTGCGGCACAGAAGCGGGCATCTGGGTCAAGCGCTCGGATGACGTTGCGGGACAAACAATTTACGAGCGTATTCTGGGTCGCTGTGCAGCGAGCGATACGTATGACCCGACAACGGGTGAACTGATCGTCGAACGCAACAGCTTGATCGATGAAGAAGTCGGTCAAAAGATTCAGGACAGCAAGATTCAAGAAATGCACGTTCGCAGCCCCATGACGTGCGCGCTGATTCACGGCATTTGCGCGCTGTGCTACGGGCGTGACCTCGGTCGCGGCGAAATGGTCGAGATCGGGACGGCGGTCGGCATCATTGCGGCGCAGTCGATCGGTGAGCCGGGCACCCAGCTTACCTTGCGTACCTTCCATACGGGTGGTACGGCGCAGGCGTCGGGTGACATCACCAGCGGTCTGCCGCGCGTAGAAGAGATCTTTGAAGCGCGCAAGAAGCCGAAAGGTGAAGCAGTCGTCACCGATATTGCTGGTACGCTGCGACTGGTCAAGAAAGAAGGCGTGCGCGTCGCGGTCGTCGTGAACAGCGAAGTTGTCAACGAGGAGCATGATATTCCTGCGGGTTGGACGGTCATGGTCGAAGAAGATCAGACAGTCAACGCAGGCGGAATCCTCGCGCTGGACGAAGACAGCGGCGAGAAAGTCATCGCACGGATGAACGGGATCGTGCACGTCGAGGATCGCAAGATTTACTTGCGTTACGAGACACGCGAAGAAGGCGAATACCCGATTCCTTCGAGCGCTCGTCTGCTCCCCGGTATCGAAGATGGGATGCACTTGTTCCCCGGTCAGCAGTTGACCGAAGGTTCGAAGAACCCGCATCGTATCCTGCGGGTGCAAGGCGCGGACGCATGTGCGCTGTATCTGCTGACAGAAGTTCAGAAGGTTTACCGCGCTCAGGGTGTGCCGATTGCCGACAAGCATTTCGAGATCGTGATCCGGAAGATGCTGTCGCGCGTTCAGATCACCAAGAGCGGAGACAGCGGCGTGCTGCCCGGTGAGTTGATGGACCGCTTGCAGTTGATAAACATGAATGACACGTATCTTGCACAGGGTCAAGAACCTGCGGCGGGCGTGCCAATCCTGCTCGGCGTGACAAAAGCCGCGCTCAGCACGGACAGCTTCTTATCAGCGTCGAGCTTCCAGCACACGATCCGCGTGCTGGCGGGTGCGGCAATCGAAGGCAAGCTGGATAAGCTGTACGGCTTGAAAGAAAACGTGATCATCGGTAAGCTGATCCCGGCAGGCACGGGTTTCCACACCTATCAGGATCGTGAACTGGTTGCGCCGCACACGTCGCTTGAGCTGCAAGGCGCGCTCGATATGACGGCGGAACTGGTCGAGATCGATGGGGATGATGACGAACCACGCGAACGGCGTGGCAAGAAGGACGACAGCGACGACGACTAAAGCCACCGCTGTGAAATAGAAGCAAAAAAGGGCGCTCCTGTAGATTTGGAGCGCCCTTTTTGATCAGACTCTCGGCTTATTCGGGCTGCGGCGGCTGATGCAGTGCGATGCGGTTGCCTTCTGTGTCCATCACAATCGCCATATACCCTTGCGGCGGGATTGCGGTCTTTTCCTGTACGATTGTGCCACCGGCTGCTTGCGCGCGAACAAGGCAGCCATCTAAGTCAAATGCGGCGTTCAGGTAGATCAGCGTACCACTTGCGCCGCCGGGAGTCAGGTGATCGCTTTGGACGAGCGCGCCACCTACCCCATCTTCGCTCGAGGGAAGAAAGCCGTGTGGCATACCGGCAAACTCACCTTTGCCAACCGGCTTGTTGAGCATGGCACTGTAAAAGGCGATTGCACGATCGATGTCAACCACGGGGATTTCAAACCAGTTAATCGCGTTGAGAACCGTCACGGTGTTTCGCTCCTTATGAAAGTCACTGTTACTATCTACAGGCTATCAAGGGTGCGTGACACCATTATGTCAGTAGTGAGTCAGGTTGAAGGATAGCGCTTCAAAATCGACTGCGCCGCTGTAATCATTTCTTCAATTAAAAACTCAGGCTCAAGGACGCGCACCTTATCCCCCCACCCGATCAACCAGCGAATGACATCCTCAGTGGTACGCACGCCAAGCGTCAAATACAACCCATCGGGCTGTAGGTGCTGCTCCAAGACATAGAAATTGCGCTCCTCCAGTACCCATCGCGCCACCGAAGCATCAAACACCACACGAATCGTGTGATTGATCGCGCGCGGCGGGGTTTCTTGCACATCATAATCGGGTTGGCGCATAAACGTGGATGTCAGTACTGCCAGCGTGTCGATGCGCTCCAAGCGAAACGTCCGCATATCACGACGCAAATGACAGTATCCGGTGACATACCATGTTGTTCCGAGGTGAATTAACCCATGCGGATCAATTTCCCGGATGCGCCCATCTTCGCCTTCGGAAAAGCGTTTCTGATACACCAAACGAATTTTCCTGCGTTCCAAAATTGCGCGGCGTATCTGCTGAAGAAATATCACCAAGTGAGGTTCGTCCATCGTTTGCAGCGCGACGAACCGAAGGGAATTCTTCAAGTCATTGACCTGAGCCTTCAGACGTTCCCCAAGTACAGCTTCAATCTTGTGCGCGCTTGATTCGACGGCGCGGCGATACTGCTCGTCAAAATGCTGTGCAACCGATGCTGCGCCAAGAATGAGGGTGATGGCTTCATCAGCGGTGAAGTGAAGCGGCGGCAAAAAATAGCCGGGATCGAGGGAATAACCCTGCCCCGGCTGCGAAATCACCGGGACACCGCTCTCCATTAAGGCGAGCATGTCCCGATATATAGTGCGCTTGCTGATCTCAAAGTATTCGGCGAGGTCTTCGGCGCGCTGCCATCCCTTCGCCTGCAATCGCAACACGATCGCTAGCAGTCGATCGGTACGGTTCACGCCGCGCCTCCAAATCAGCCCAAACCCGGAATTGGCGAGGGCGGGGCACCACAAAAATCAGGAAGCTGCGTATCGGCGCGCACGGCGTCATACAGCATCCAGAACAGCGGACGCTCGGTGCGGTTGGGACTGCCCAACTGAAGCTGACAACCCTCGCCGGGGACTAGGAGGCTGTAGGCGATACGCTCATCACGGTTTTCAACCAACCCAAACAGGGTAGCGAAATTCAGATTCCAGAGCATAACCGGACCGACATAGCCGGATTCTTGCGCGATTTGGAGCGCACGGATCGTATATCCCGCCTGTGTCCATTTGTCGTTAAAACGCATCCACTCGCTGCCAACCGGCGGATCGCCGGGGAAACTGTCCCATGTGGCATAACCAAATTCGGTGATCCACATTTGATTCCCCTGATCGCCGTTGGCGACCATGATTTCGCGGTAGGAGCGCATAGTTTCCGCAAAATAGAAATGCGGATTCTCGTCCCATCCCCGCGTGCCGCAGCAAAGCGCATCAGGTGAATTTCCCCAACTGTAGGGATGAACGCCGATGATCACGTCGTTGTACGCACCTAACCCGGCGGCGTACATTTGTCGCAAATATTCGGTATCATCGACCGAAATGCCGCTGTTATTCCCGGTCGGCGCAAGCCCGGCAGTGATGATTGGGATTGTCGGGGAATAAGCACGGAGCGCATCATACGCAGGGACGAACAACTGCATGTAACCCGCGCCGGAGAAAGGCAGCGTTCCCTGCCATTCGCGGATCAGGTTAGGCTCATTCCAGATTTCTACCGCGTCAATATAGTCGCCCAAGACATCGCGCATCTGTCCGGGGTTGACTTCACGCAGTAGGATTGTGAGAAAATGGGCGAGATCTGCTGGGTTGTCTGGTGGGCCATCTTCGGTCTGGGTGGAGCGCGCCCACGCGGGTGCTTTGACAACACTCACCAGCACGGAAAACCCGCGCCGATTCGCGTCTTCAAGGTACTGCTCGACACGGCGGAAGAAATCGTTACCGAATTCATCCCGATTGTTCGGCTGCATTTCGCGCCACGAAATCTGCACCTTGATCCATTCGATGCCGAGCGTTTCGATACGCCCCATCGCATCCTGCCAATCGGACTGGGAAAGGTTGATGTCCAACTGGATACCGATACGATTTGGGTCAAGTGTGGGGATGACGACAACACCTCCACTTGTCGCGGCGGTCGGCTCAACGGGCTGCGAGACTTCTGGCGTAACTGTCTCACCAGCGGGTAAAGTTGTGGGGGACGGCGTAACGGGTGTCGGTGGGACATAATCCGGTCCAACAATCGCCCCGCGCCATGTAACACTCGGCGCGATCGTGTTGGTCGCGGGCGGTGGTGTCGGCGTGAGCATCACGGTAGGCATCGCCGCCACTTCGGTAATGGGCTGCGCGGCTTCGGGCGTGTTTGTTGCCAGCGAAAGTGGTTCTTCAGTCGGGATATAGGTCGCCGTCATGTAGACGACGATTGGAGTCGGCGGCATGCAAGACGTGAGCAGTGCTGCGCCCCAGAACAGGCTGATCAACAGGAGAAGTTTTCGTGTCATCATGGGGCGCATACTACCACATGTGGGCGGGAACTGCACGAAGAATCGGACAAGCGTAGCAATTGAGATCATGGTATAATGCGAACAAGCGTTCACTCTTTAACCGATAACGCACCTATGCTAGCATGGAGTGGTATTCCACTCCTTCTTTGTCAGGAAACGGCATGACACTTGGAACCGTGCGCCAAATCAACATAGATCAGGAGATGCGCGAGGCGTATCTCGATTATGCGATGAGCGTAATCGTTGCGCGCGCGCTGCCCGATGCGCGTGATGGCTTGAAACCTGTGCATCGGCGCATTTTGTATGCCATGCACGACATGGGATTACGCGCCAATACGCCGTATAAGAAGTGCGCTCGTATCGTCGGTGAAGTGCTGGGCAAATATCACCCGCACGGCGATTCGGCAGTGTATGAAGCGCTCGTCCGGTTGGCGCAAGATTTTTCGATGCGCTACGAGCTGATCGACGGGCAAGGTAACTTCGGCAGTGTGGACGGTGACGGCGCAGCGGCAATGCGGTATACCGAAGCGCGCATGACCCAGATCGGCGGCGAACTGCTGACCGATATTGACCGCGAAACCGTTGATTTTGTCGATAATTTTGATAGTACGCTGCAAGAACCCGCCGTCCTGCCTGCGTCGATCCCGAATTTGCTGGTCAACGGCTCATCGGGGATCGCGGTCGGGATGTCGACGAATATTCCGCCGCATAATCTGGGCGAAGTCGTGGATGCGCTGGTGCACATGCTCCGCAATTGGGATGCGCTGGATGACATCAGCATTCAAGACTTGATGCAGTTCGTCAAAGGACCAGACTTTCCTACGGGCGGGCTTGTGTATCGTCATGCGGACGGCGCGGCAGATATTGACTTCGACGACTCACTGATCGCTGCGTATGCGACCGGGCGCGGCAAGATTACGATGCGGGCACGCTGTCATGTCGAAGACATGGGGCGCGGCAAAGCACGCATCATCGTGAGCGAACTCCCCTATCAGACGAACAAATCGACACTGATCGAGCGCATCGCGTACTTGGTGCGTGAAGGAAGAATGGAAGGCATCGCTGATCTGCGCGATGAGAGTGATCGTCAAGGGCTGCGGCTGGCAATCGAGCTTCAGCGCGGCGCGGACGCCGCCGAAGTGCTGACCCACTTATTCCGGCTGACTCCCCTTCAAGAGACGTTTAGCATTATCATGCTGGCGCTGGTCAACGGTGAGCCGCGCATGTTGAGCATCAAGCAAGCGCTCAAGGTGTACCTCGATCATCGTTTAGAAGTGGTGCGCCGCCGCAGTGAGTACGACCTGAAACGCGCCCGCGAACGCGCGCACATTTTGGTGGGTTTGCTCAAGGCATTAGAGTCGCTCGACGCGGTGATCACGATCATTCGCGGCTCACGCACCGCTGACAGCGCCCGCAACAACTTGATCAAGGCGTTGGGCATCGATGCGATACAAGCGAACGCGATCTTAGAGCTGCAACTGCGCCGCCTCGCTGCACTGGAACGCAAGAAGATCGAAGAAGAATTCGAGGAAAAGCAGAAGGTAATCGCGCACTTAACAGATCTGCTGTCACACCCGGAAAAAGTGCGCGCCGTCATCGCGGACGAACTGACGACGATGAAACAAACGTATGGCGATCCGCGACGAACGATGATTCTTGACAGCACGGCGACAAAAGTCACGAGCGCTGATCTACTTACACCGCAAGAAGATACATGGGTGACGCTGACGGCGGCGGGTAAACTCGGTCGCACGTTCGATTCCACCGCGCCGAGCCTCCCGGCAGAGATCGAGAACGGCGGAACGCCGCGCTTTATCCAGCAGACGACGACAGCCGAAGTGATGTATCTGTTCTCGGCGGACGGCTTATGCGCGACCGTGCCTGTGCAGCAAATCCCGCAGGTGAACGATCCGGTAGACGGCACGCCCTACGCAGACCTCTCGGCGTACAAGGGCAGTGATCAACGAATCACGGCGGCGATCACGCTGCCATCGCGCCTTGAGACGGGGTATTTGTTCTTTGCAACACGCGGCGGCGAGGTCAAACGGCTGCGTATGGAGGATTTACCCGGCTTGCGTTCGGATATGTTCAAGGCGATGGATATTGAATCGGGCGATACACTCGGATGGGTGCTGCCAACGTTTGGTGAAAATGAGGTGGTGCTTGTCACGCAGCAAGCGCAAGCGATCCGCTTCAAAGAAGGTGATGTCCGCCCAACCGGTTTAGGCGCGGGCGGAATGCGCGGAATTAAGCTGAATGATGAAACAGATCAGGTCGTTACAGCAGCGCTTGCGGAAGAAACCTGCATGCTGCTGACGATCACCGATGATGGGATCGCCAAGTCAACTGCGATGAGTGAGTATCCAACACAAGGACGCGCGGGAATGGGCGTTCAGACGATGAAATTGACGGCGGACAGCAAGGGAATCGCGGCGGCGGCGATCACATATGGAGACGAATCGCTGATCCTGTTGACGACAGCGCATCGCGGCAAGGTGATCAAGGGTGATGCTGCCCCAAGTGGCAGACGCGCCAGCAAAGGCGATTTCATCATCTCGGTGCAAGAAGGGGAACAGGTCAGCGCGGTCGTCAAATGGATGACACGCCTCGTGATTCCCGAATCGGCAAACGGCGCAGAAGAACCTGCGCCCGCCGGATAATCCTCACAAGTTACGCGGAAATGGACTGCTCAATCTGCGCGGCAAGGTCGCGCAGATTAGCACCCGGCGCGAGATCGAGCGATGCCCGCAGTTCACTTTCGAGATGGCGGTATACGTCGAGAGCTTCGGCTGGACGGTCGAGATCGCGGTACAAGCGCATCATGTGATACACCACATCCTCACGCTGAGGCGCAAGCGCTGACGCTTGTATTAGCGTCCCCAATGCTGATGACTTATCCCCCAACTGCTCAGACATGCGCGACTGCACGACGAGCGCTTCCCCATACATCTGGCGCAGATCGGCGCGGCGGCGCTCCACCCAAGGCATATCGACGGATGTGAGGAAATCGCGGCGGTAAAGCATGAGCGCCTGTGCAGCGGTGTCGGCTGCCTGCTGAAGCGCCAAAACGGCACTGTCTTGCAGAAGTTGGGTAAAAACAGAAACATCATAGCTGAGGTGAATGCTGCGCGAAATGTAGTAAAACCCGGCTTCATACTTGGTCAAATCCAAGCCGAGCACTTCGCTGATCTTGCGTTTGGTGACGTGGAACACATTGGTCGCTTCGCGGATGGGCAGATTCGCCCAAAATGTCTGGAAAATTTCGCTGCGCGTGACCATGCCGCGATCAATTAGGAAGAAGAACAGCGCACGCGGCAGCACACCATCCCATGTGACGATGTCTCTGCCTTCAATCTGCACGCGCCCTTCGCCAAATGCGCGCACTTCCAACAGCGTGCCGCCTGCCGGGTTGCGTTGGGCATAATCCCAGAGCATCAGGGTATCCGACGCGGGCACAAAACGCGTGATCGGGCGCATCGCCGAATCTTGCAGCGGAATCACCTGCACCGACCGGGTGAATACGATAATCCGACCGGCGAAATCACGCAGTAAGGTACGCACGAAAACATCCGCCGCCTGTGGGCGGGCGCGATCGAATTCATCACAAATCACTGACGCGAAGCCGCTCAAAACACCCTTGTCCGTGTAGCTGGAAAGCGCTGTCCGTAATTGATCATTGAGGTCATCAATGCTGAGATTTGCCCCCTCAAAGCGAATATACAGCGCATCGTCAAGCATGGCTGAAAGAAGCGTGTGCTGATGCAGGTAATTGGGGTGGACAATCACCAAACGGATGTCGGACGGGAATGTTTGGAACTGCTTCAATGCAAGCTGGCGAACGGACAGGTTCATACAATGCCCCCACTGAGCATATATGACAGAAAGGAATGCGCCACCCTAGAGCCTTAGCGAAAGTAAGGCGAGAGCACCTCTATATTCATCCGTTTTTGATTTATGCGCAAGCGGGAGTTCACAGCACCGCCACAGTAACCGAACAAAACGTCCCTAGACGGCGTGACGACGCCGCGCCTCGACAACTTGATCCACATTTTCAAGCCGCGTAAGAATTCGCGTCAACTGCTGCATATCCGCGAGTTCCATCGTCAAGTACAAGGTTGCGATGTTGTGCTTGGTCTTGACGTTGACTTCCGACATATTCACCTGCTCATCCGCGATCACGGTGCTGATGTCGCGCAGAAGTCCTTCTCGATCATATGCGATCACTTCGACTGGAACGCTGTAACGCTCTTCTTTGTCGAGCAATCCCCATGATACAGCGATTAAGCGCTCCGGCTCATGGGTGATATTTGGGCAATCAAGGCGGTGAACACTGACGCCGCGCCCGCGTGTGACGTATCCGATAATCGGGTCACCCGGAACAGGGTTGCAGCAGCGCGCGAATGAATAAAGAAGCCCATTTGTCCCCGCGACGCTCATGCCGTTCGAACCGCCGCTGGTCGCGCGCGCCGGACCTGCTTTGAGCGTCTCTTTTGAGCGATCTTCGGCTTCTTTGCGTTCCTGCTCTAGGATGCGGTTGGCGATCTGCGCGCCGGTAATGTCCCCCGCACCAACCGCTGCGAGGAAGTCTTCCAACTTGTCGTAGTTGAACCAGTTTGTGATCGTCTCGTAGGGCATTGTGCCTAGAACGCCGAGACGCTTGAGTTCGCGTTCGAGCACGTCGCGTCCGCTGACGATGTGTTTATCGCGGTTTTGCTTGCGGAAGTAGTAGCGAATTTTGGACTTGGCGCGGGTGGTATGAATATAGCCAAGGTCAGAATTCAACCAGTCAAGGCTGGGTCCGCCGCGCTTTTCGGTCTGAATTTCGACCTGATCACCCATCTGCAACACATAGTTGAGCGGGACAGTGCGCCCGTGCACTTTTGCGCCCCGGCAGCGGTGTCCTAGGTCCGTATGAATGTGATAGGCAAAATCGACGGGAGTTGAACCTTTGGGAAGGTCAATAATATCGCCCTTCGGTGTAAAGGCATACACCCGGTCTTGGAAGACTTCGGTTTTCATCGTCGCCACAAACGATGCCGGGTCTTTTTCCTCCGGACCGAACTCCATCAAGCGGCGCAAATAGCTGAGGCGGCGCTCGAAGGCTTCATCGCGCCTGCCTTTGCTGCCTTCTTTGTAGCGCCAGTGCGCGGCGATACCGTATTCGGCGTGTTCGTGCATTTCCCATGTACGGATTTGCACTTCAAGCGTTTTGCCGGATGAATCGACTACGGACGTGTGCAAACTTTGATAAAAGTTGTCTTTCGGCGCGGCGATGTAGTCATCAAATTCGCCGGGGATCGGTCGCCACAGGTTATGGACGACACCCAAAACGACGTAGCACTGCGGTATGTCATCGACGATCACACGGACGGCGCGCACATCGTAAATCTTGCCGAAATCGACGCGCTTGCGCTCCATCTTCTTGTAGATGCTGTAGATATGCTTCGGGCGTCCGCTGATGGTCGCGCCAGTGATATTGTATTTGGCGAGTTCCCTCTTGAGGGTATCCGTCACCTGCGCGATATACGATTCGCGGTCGGCGCGGCGCTCATCAAGTTGGGCGGCGATCACCTTGTACTTGTCGGGATGGAGATAGCGAAAGCTGAGGTCTTCCAATTCCCACTTAATCTGCCAGATGCCGAGGCGGTTCGCCAGCGGCGCGAAGATATCAAGCGTTTCTTGTGCGATGCGCTGCTGCTTTTCGACCGGCATGTAGCCGAGCGTTCGCATATTGTGGAGGCGATCCGCCAGCTTGACGATCATCACGCGCACATCGTCGCCCATCGCCAGCGCCATTTTGCGGATGTATTCCATCTCGCGCGCGTCTTTGGCGCGGATCGTCCCATCCGGGCTGGTTTTGGGCAGGATTTTGAGCTTGGTCACGCCGTTGACGATGTCGGCAACATCTTTACCAAACTCGGCGCGGAGTTCTTCGTAGGTGACCGGGGTATCTTCGATCAGATCGTGCATGAGCGCGGCAGCAATCGCTTCGGCGTCGAGCCGCATTTCCGCGAGCATCTGCGCGACCGCGACGCAGTGCGTGAAGTACGGTTCGCCGCTCTTGCGGAACGCCCCTTCGTGCGCCTTCTCCGCTTTGTGATAAGCGCGTTCAATGAGCAGCCGATCACTTGGGGATAGATCCGGCAGCGCGTCTATCAATGATGAAAGACTTAGAACTGCTACGCTAGTGGGTGTCATCGGTTTGGTTACGGCTGCGCGACTGGTCGAAACGTTAACCTATTGTACCCCAATTTAGACAACAGATAACATCCGTCCGCGCAAGAAATCGGTATAATCTTACGTTCTGTTTCGGTTTACTTGGAGTCTTACCGTGTCGGACTTGATCTCTGTTCCCGATGCGCTTGATCGTATCCTCGCTCACTTCACCCGTCTCCCCACCGAGCCAATCCCGTTTGAGCAAGCGCTAGGTCGTGTGCTGGCGCAAGACGCAGTTGCGCCGATCAGCCTACCGCCATTCGCCAATTCAAGCATGGATGGTTTCGCCGTGCGCGCCGACGATGTGCGCGCTGCGTCTGGTCATGCGCCGATTCGTCTGAAGGTGATCGGAGACATCCCCGCCGGGACTGCTCCGGCGTTCACCGTACAGGTAGGCGAAGCCGCGCGAATTATGACGGGGGCGATGCTCCCCGAAGGTGCGGACGCAGTTGTTCCGGTTGAGGACACCGATACCGCGTGGTCAGCCGGGGATCATGTCGCGCTGCCGGAATCGGTTGGCGTGCTGAAAGCAGTCAAAGCGGGCGATTACGTCCGCCCGGTCGGTGAGGACATTCACGCGGGCGAAGTGTTTCTGACAGCGGGTACGTTCATCCATCCGGCAGCGCTCGGCGTTCTAGCGGCTCAAGGGATGGCAGAAGTCCCGGTCGTGCGTCAACCACGTGTGGCGATCGTCAGCAGCGGCGATGAACTCGTTCCGGTTGATCAGCCGCTCACACTGGGCAAAATCCACAATGTCAACGCCTACACGCTGGCGGGTTTGATCACCCAGTACGGTGGGATCGCCTATACCGTCCCAGCAGCACGCGATCAACGGGAAGATGTGCGGCGGGCGTTTCACGCAGCGCTCGACTGGAAAGCAGATATCATCGTCAGTTCGGCGGGCGTATCGGTCGGGACGGCTGACTTGGTGCGCGGCGTGATGGAAGAAATGGGCGAAATCAACTTCTGGCGGATCAATTTGCGCCCCGGCAAGCCGCTCGCCTATGGTCAAATCGGCGGCGTATCGTTTTTCGGACTTCCGGGGAATCCGGTCAGCGCGATGGTCACATTTGATGTGTTTGTGCGTCCGGTTTTGCTCAAGTTAGGTGGGCGACAGGATCAACCGTTGACGATCAAGGCGGCATTGGGCGAGCGCATGACCAGCGATGGGCGGCGCAGTTATATTCGTGTTACACTTCAGCAGATAGCAGACCGTTGGGTCGCGCACGCCACCGGAACGCAGAGTTCAGGTGCGATTTCGTCGATGGTGAAAGCGGATGGTTTGCTGATACTCCCCGAAGGCATCACCGAAGCCGCTGAGGGAGAAGTCTTTCAAGTTCGTGTGCTACGTTTACCTGAATAGTCAAGGAAGTATGGATGTCCGCCGCCAATCAGACACAGCACGAAAGTGCTGCTCTTAACCCTGCATCAAACGCTCAGCGCGGCTCACGCATTACACTGCGCGGAATCGCCGTCGTTCTCGTCTTGTGCGCGCTCGCCGTGACAGGCTACATGAGTTTTCAGAAGCTCACGAATCAACAGCTTCAATGCGCGGAATCAGGTTTGTTCAATTGTTCGGTGCTGGAAAACAGCGCATGGGCAGAACTTACGTTGAGTCCGAGTATTCGCATCCCGACTGCCCTACTCGGTTTCCTCACACATGTGACGCTGCTCACGATCCTGCTACTAGAAACACGGGTCGGTTTGCTGCGCGATTGGGGCAAGGTGATGATGTTTGGGATCACCCTGTTTGGTTTCCTGTATCACTGTTATTTAACGTTCTACGTGTCGATGACCGTGTTCGGCGCACTTTGTCCGTACTGCTTGACCGCGCATGTGATTATGACGCTGCTGCTGATCATCTCCGGCATTCGACTGTATCAAAGCTACCGCACTCCGCTGCCCGACGCGGCGTAGCAGAATCAAACACTCACCAAAAGAAAAAGCGCTCAGTTGAGCGCTTTTTCTTTCATTCCTAGATTATGAGCTAAACGTCCCGTTTAGCGACCGCCGCGCAGCGTGCGATCATAAATATCGTCGTATTCGCGCTGGCGATTGCGTTTGTCGCCGCCACCGCCCTTCTTATCACGGCGTTTGCGATCATCTTTACCGCTCCAGCGCCGATCCTCGTACTGCGGTTCGGGGAAGTCTTCTCCACTCGCCTTGTACGCTTTGCGGAACGCCAGTTCCATCGCGTTCGGGACGTGTTCTTCCGGCTCATCCGGCACGACCTTAACAGGTTCAGGCGGAGCTTCCAGCGCCTTGATGCTCAGGTCGATGCGGCGTTTCTTCCGGTTAACCTTGATCACCGAGGCGGTGACTTCATCACCTTCCTTGACCACGTCGCCGGGGGACGCAACGTAACCGTTCGCCATCTCGGAAACATGGATCATGCCGGGGCGTTCCGCGCCAAAATCAACAAACGCGCCGAATTTTTCCAGCTTGACGACTTTACCCGTGACCGTCATGCCTTCCTTGATGTCATCCCACGACATCGCGGCAGGCTTTTGGAGCGACAGGGCAATACGCCCCTGCACTGGATCAAGGCGGAGAACGAACACGGAGATTTGATCACCCGTATTCACGACGTCTTCGACGTTACGGACAGGCTGCCCCAACTGGGAAATGTGCAGCAAGCCATCCGTGCCTACACCGACATCGACAAACGCGCCGTATAGCTCGATGCGCTTGACTTTGCCTTTCAGTTCCATGCCGACACGCAGATCGTTGATCGATTTTGGCGATGCAACCACATGCGTCACTTCGGCATCCGCCTCAACAATTGGCTCGGCAATCACTTCTGCATTCGCCTCGGCAATTGGTTCGGTATTCATTTCTGCATTCACTTCAGTGTTTTCGGTATTCAGTTCCGTCATTCCTTTAGGCTCCTTCAACTGGCGGCGGCTCAATCGCGCCTGTTGAAGGCGCCTTCCGCCGGAAAATGATACTGTTTGGGCTGATGATCAGAATTAGCTTCCTGCTGCTGCTTCCGGCGTCGGTTCATCGGCTGCACCTTCACTCGTCGTTTCAGGCGTTCCGTCGCGGCTAGGCTCATCGGTCGCACCCGGTTCTGCGGTTGCGCCTTCAGGCGTGACCGTGATGCTCGGCGTCACTTCAAATTCAGCCTCGGGGCTGTATTCGGAGTAGAGCGCATAGCCCGTCCACGCGTGCAAGTTGCTTGTCGAGACAAGCAGTTCCATATCGCCCTGAGTCAAATACAGGACGCCAATAACCTCGCTGGTATCCGAAAGTGCCGCTTGATTGCCTGCAACAAAGGCATAAATCACCATCGGCGTTTCGGGATAAATCAGGTTGATGATCGCTTGATCGCCCGAAAACTCGGTACTAAGCGCGTAGGTCGGTTCGCCGTGTGCCTCAAACAATTCGCCAAGCGTCATTACTGGCGCGACACGCACGAACACGAGATCGACAATTTCACCATCGGCACTGTACATCTGGCAGCATCCAGCCGTACCGCTGCGTTGCTGCCAATCGACAATGCGCGCTCCGGTTTCTTCGTCCTGCTGCTGATTGATGTTTTCCAGAGTTGCATCATCTTCCAAAATGGTGAGCGCTTCGCTCCAAGTCGTAACCCCCGGCGTGATACCGCGCCAACACGGCGCACCGCAGGGTTCGCCCGTGATCAAACTGGTATCCTGCAAAAGGTTTGGATCGCGCAGAGCAGGCGCGCTGCACCCAGACAGCACAATAAGCGTTGCCAGAGCAGCGAAGCTCAACAACAGGAGGCGAGATTTCATGGGCATGTCGCTTTCATCACGGATGTGTCTTGAGCGGCTAGATTAGAACATGGAGCAGCACAACATACTGCTGCCCCATGTTAACTTTCGATTAGGATTTCAGTTAAGCTGCGTCAGCGATACAGAGTAAGTGCCCGTTGTGCCGCCGTATAACGCGCCGAAGTGTGTGGCTATGATAATGTACCGCCCGCTTTCTGGCAAGGTGAGATTAGCGATGAACGAGTTTCGGTTTTCACCGGGAACTGTATCATCGTTTTCAGCGATCAAATTACCGAACGGACCCACCAGATAAAGCGCCGGATCAAGCGTGCCGCTTGTACCATTCATCGCAATCGAGATCAAGTCACCCGCTTCAGCATCGAACACGTACAGATCAAACTTGTTGTCCTGTGTAATGCTGCCGTTGATCGGTACGCTCGCCGTGATCGCGATCGCATTCTCGACTTCTGCCTGATACGGCAGCGAATCCAACCCCGTGATGATCCCGCCATCACTGAGTACCGTCGTCCCATCCGGGTTGAGCGTGAAGCTGATCAAATAGCGTTCACCCAAGATCGGTTCGGCAGAGACGTTGAACACTTCCTGCCCGTTGTAGGTCGCGATCAAATTGAAGTTGGCAGCGTTCGCGGTGGTGCATTCGCTTTGGAACCAAACTTCAATTTCGTAGATGCCCGGACGCGGCGCAGTGGGCCAATACACATAGGAGAACGGCGTCGAAGTTGTGGCGGGGACGCAGTTCACGTTGCCGTTTGCGGCAAGCGTGCCACCGCTGCGAACGGTTGGCGAGTCATCAAAAACAGCATCGCCTGCCGGATCACGCACAAGGAGTTGAAGGTCATCATCGGTATCCCACAGCAGCGTGAATTCCAGAACGCCGCGCGGCAGATTCAAGAATTCTTCAGGCAGACTGCTCACCTGTGTGCTCAAGCTGAGGGAATAATTCCCTTCCGTACCACCGACCCGCTTACCGTAACGTGTGGCAACAATTGTATACGTGCCGGGTGTGGTCAACAGCGCGTTGCTGATGGCGGAGTCAGTATTGCCATCGACAGCATCATCGTTCGAGCGAACAATGCTCCCCTGCGGATCGAGAAGGAGCAGGAACGTATCGAGGCTGCCCGATGTCGCAGTCATGTTGATGGAGATGAATTCGTTCGCTTGTACGGTGAACGAATAGGAGTCATATGGGTTTTGCGCGTTCAGCGCGCCATTCACCGCCGATCCGATGGTTAAGGGCGTGGCAGTGGCGACGATGTTAGCAGCGGTATCCGGGAGAATCTGATCGGCGACAACGCCGCTCAACCCAGTAAAGCCGGATGTACCATCGGCGCGAACAATGAGGCTGGTCACAAAGACCTGACCGGGCAGGAGTATACCTTCGGTTTGACCGAGGCTGACACCATCCACCGCCGCAGTAATTGTGAATGTGACAGGGGTCTCGCCTTCGCAGCCCTGTTGATAATAGACCAGCAGTTCGTAGCTTCCGGTCGGAATGCCGCCGGGCGACCATGAAGCAGTCTCGGTCGCGTTCGGTGTGGTATTCGCGCAGCCTTGATTAACATTCGGACCGAGCGTGCCGCCGCTGGTTACCGTCGGCGTTTGGAAATAGAGCGATCCGCCGATGGGATCACGAACTTCAAGGTCAAGGTCGGAGATTGTCCCCCAGTTGAGGTTAATCACCATGCCCGTCGTGGTAAGAAGCTGACCACCCGCATCCAACACCACTTCGGCGGTCGCCTGTTCGGTTGTAACCACTTCCGGCGTGGGCGCGGTGTCCGTCGTCGCGCCTGCTGTCGCGACAAACGCGGTGAGCGTGAACGGAACATCTGCCGCGCTTGCAACACCTGCCGCCTTAAACACGGTGATGTAGTACGTACCGCCGCTCAAAGACGTGGCGGACGCGGTGACTTCGCCCGTAACCGCTTCGTCGGTCGCCTGACCAACGAGATTACCTGACGCATCCGTGATCACGATCGCCAGCGGAATACCGAGTGTATTCGAGGCGACAACATCGAGTGAATCGCCTGCGATGGCTTGGATCGTGTAGACCTGCACAAAATTGGCGCTGTCAAGCGTTCCAGTGACGGGTGTACCTGACGTGAGCGTGCGTCCCTCTTGGGCGCTCACAGCAAACGCCGCAATGACCATCATCAACAACAGCGGCACATGCCGCAGCCTTTTCATAAGCATGGAGCATCCCTTTCTAACGGAGAACCTTGCGCTTATTGCAAGAGAACCGAGTATAGTCCGAACCTTTTCCTGCGACAATACGCGATAGTGACGCTTTCCCCACGCTCTTAACCCCCTGATTCAGGCTCAGGCACGCTGGGGCGGAGTTCAACAAAAGTGGTTGTACCTTCGACCACATTGACAACCTGCGTCAAGCGTTCGCCGTTCACGGTGGCGACCACTTCATGACGACCGACGGGAACATCACCGACGACGAAGTTTTCTTGCCACACCGGATCAGGATTGACATCGACCGCCGTGCCCCGAAAAACATACGTCGTAGTAGTATCGACCACCAGCCCTGTTCCGTAACTGCGAATCGTGACATCGGCATCCATAACGTCATTCCCATTCGCGTCCAGCACGCGCCCCGCGATAATCCCCGTGTTAACATACGGAACCATCCACAACTGCGGGTTCACGGTCGCGCCGTAATCATTGCTGCCGAACCGCACCTCAAAATGGACGTGCGGACCGCTCACCTGTCCGGTATTCCCGACTAGCCCGATCGGATCGCCCGCCTGTACGCGCTGCCCCTCAAAGACGAGTATGGCAGCGAGATGGGCGTACAAGGTGTAAAGGTTCTGCCCATCATAGCCAAAGTCATGCTGAATAAACACAACATTGCCATAGGAGAACGTGCTTTGGAAGTCCTGAGCCGCCCATAACACCGTACCATCTCCGGCGGCGCGCACCGTTTCGCCAATCGGGTTTGGCATATCGATTCCGGTGTGAATGCGCCATTGGTTCTCCGGTCCGTCCGCGCCATAGGCATAATAGAACAAACCGCGATTGTTCAGCGCATTGGAATCGACCGGACGGCGCAGCCAATAATGGTCACGCCCCAGCGGATCGTGCGAAAGCGGTGGGATCAACGGCGGCGGCTGAAATTCGCGTGCTTGACGTGTGACAGCGACAACCGTCAGTGGGATCGCAGTGGCGAGTGGGGTTGGGCTGGAAACGGCGCGGGTTGGCGTGGCAGCAGCGAGCGTAGTGAACGCATCATTCGCGCCGAGCGCTCCCGGCGCGAATGGTGTTATCGTGATTTGACCGCCTGCGGGAATCGTGGGTGGGACAAACTCCCCGGTCGGAAGCGGGACAGTCGCCAATGGCGTGCTGTCACTGCCGAAGCCTTCACGCAGAATCGACTGCCATGAGACTTCCGGCTGAGTCGGCTCGGCTTGCTCGGGGATGATCACCCGCATTTCTCCGGTTGGGCGCGAGTTGAAGTACACCACCCCACCGAAAACCGCGATGACCAGCACCACTACCACAAAAACGGGCATTCCGCCGGATCGCTGCATACTGCTTACGCTCCCTTATGAACCAGCGGGCATTGGGGTCGGCGTCGGCGCGAAGTTGATCAAGACACCTTCGGCGTAAAGCTCACGCATGGCGTCGTACCAGCTTAAACCATCGGCTTTGACGAACAACCAGTAATTCACGCTGTTGATGTTGGCGCGCCAGTCGCTCCCGGCAGGCATACGCATCCAGCCATAATCCTGCGCCAACTGGGTGAAATCGATGTAATAACCGGAGGGCATCTCGTTTTTCAAACGCCCACCTTGATCATACGCCTCAACATCGCCTGTGGTTCGGCTCTCAAAGTCCCAAGGCATGCTGCGGAGCGGTTCACCGAGCAACCCGCTCTGGAATTCTTCGGCAACCCGGATATACACGCGCCAGTAGGTTTCAACGCCGATGTTCTCACGGACGATTTCGAGCGCGGGCGGATTGCCGATAATGTCAGCGCGAATCAGTCCGAACGCGCGCCCGGTTTTGAACCAGCTTCGGATGAGTTCACCCGGTGACGGTGGGCGATCTATTTCCCAGAAAGCATCGTCAAGACGACCGAGCACATCCCATCCGGCGTGATCATTGGCGGCAAGGCGGAGCGCATTAAACGAATCGTTCACACGATCACTCAACGACGGCTGATCGACGGTGACGTTGATCGCCGCCAGTTGATACGGTGGATCGACCAAGAGCCGCCGCTCCTGTTCCACATAGAGATCGCTTGCCGAAGCGGGCGGAAGTCCGCCGCCGCTGACCAGCGCGGGCGGGAGCGGTGTCGCTGTCCAAGAAGGGCTGGTCGAACCCGCTTGCACTTGCAAGACGGGCGTGATCACCCCTACCCCACCAAACGGAATAGCGACCAACTGTGTGCCGTCAATGCTGTCTACCGCCGCGATCACTGCTTGACCATCAGGCGACCATGCCGGAGCGCGTCCGCGTCCGATCACCTGAGCAGCAGCGCCCGCGTTCGGCGTGACGACGAAGACTTTTTCGAGTCCTTCGTCGAGCGCGCTGTAAGCAACCGACCGCCCATCAGGGCTGAAGGTGGGATAATCCTCGCTGCGTGTGGGCGTATTCGTGATGTTGGTCACACTCTGATCATCGAGCGAGAACACATACAAGTCTTGGTTGCCGTCGCGCCACGAGGCGAACGCAACCGACCGCCCATCAGGACTCCATACAGGCGAAAAATCCGGCGCGTCACTGCTTGACGGTAGACGAATCGGCGGCTCTGAGCCGTCGGCGCGCATCAGATAGATATCGAGGTTGTTCCCCTGATAGCTTTCGTAAACAATGTACTCCCCGTCAGGACTCCACTGCGGCGCGCCCTGAAACGAGAGATCACGGGTTAAGCGTGTGGTGGTGTTCGTGCCCACATCAAGGATGTAGATTTCCCAGTTGCCGCCGCCTGATTCTGACGGAACGTTACCCGCATACGCGATGCGGCGTCCATCAGGCGACCATGCGGGATCGCGTTCGTCGCCCGCGCTGTTGGTCATGCGGATCGGCGTGCGACCATCGACGGCGACTGCCCAGATATCAGTCTGTGCGTTTTCGCGCACCGAGTAGGCGATTGCGCCGCGTGCAGCGAGTACAGACGGGATCGGCGTCGCGGTTGGCACAGGCGACGCGATCAAATTCGCACCGGGTGCGGGGGTTGAACCGGATGGGGTTTCCGCCGCGAACAACTGCGCGTTCAGTCCATCGCCGGATGGCGCAAGGGGAACGCCCTGCCCGCCGCGTGCCGGACTGGTCGCCCAGATGATCACACCCAAGAGCGCGATCAACAGCGTGATCGTGAGTCCGTTCAAGGCGCGATTCTGAACCTTGAGCGGATCTTCCCGAACAGCGGCTTCCGCTGAAACCGTGGATGCTCGGCGCGCCATATTTCCGGCGGTGCGCTTGCCAGCGCCAGTGGTTCCGCGAAAGACCAGCGAACCAAGCATGACGAACGGCGTCGCGAGCAGCATCAACAGCCGGAGCAAGAGCCGCAGCAAAACGCGGACAGCGCCCCAGATGATGGACAAGCCTTCCAGCGTCGCATCGACGACCGCCGCGCTGGTTTTGAAGATGATGATCCCGATTTTGTCGGTGACCCGATATGCGCGTAGGAGCATAACGACCGCTCAACCACTTTCCCAACTGCTTACCTGAAGGTGAATTGTAGCCGTAAACCGGAGATGACACAATCGCAGTGGTTTGACGCGATTCTTTCCCTCATGTACTCTTATAGGTATATGAAGAAACACGAGTCCTTCAGGAGTCCTCCGCTATGCACAAGCTGTCTCGCCCCGCAACGCGACTCGCGCTTACGCTGATGATCGGCGCAATCTGTATGATGATCCTGCCAGTTTCCGCGCAAGATCAGACGTATGTCGTGCAGCCGGGGGATAACCTGTACCGCATCGCTGAACGTTTCGGCACCACCGTGAGCGCCTTAGCGGAATCGAACGACATCACGCTGACATGGCAAATCCTCGTCGGTCAAACGCTGACGATCCCTGGCTTGAGCGCTGAACCGGAAGCCGCGCCTATCGTTGAAGTCGCTGCTGCTGAACCTGTTTATCACACCGTCACATGGGGCGAAAGCCTTGCCACAATCGCACAGCGCTATGCGATGACTCTCGATCAAGTGGCGCGTTTGAACGACATTACCAACCCGGACCTGATCTACGTCGGGCAGCAGTTAATCGTGTCCGGTGCGCCAGAAGCAGCGGCAGCCGGGGATGCTCCCGCGCTTGCACCCGCGAATGTGGTGGAAAATCTCGCACCGCTCCCGCTCGTGCCGAATTACAGCGTCGCACTCGCGCCGGTGCTAGAGAGCGCCGCGACCGTGACCGTTGGTACGACTTCGCATACTGTCGGTTACGGCGAAAGCCTGTCGATGATCGCGCGGCAGTACAGCGTGAGCGTGCTGGCGATCACGCAAGCGAACAACATCTACGATGCAAACACGATCTTCGTGGGTCAAACGCTGACGATTCCGACGACGAACGCATTAAGCGTACCGGAAACAGGAATCAGCACCGTAGCCGCTGCGCCGCCGCCGCGCTTCACGGTTGGGCGCGAGATCATCGTCGATTTGAGCGATCAGCGGATTTATGCGTACGAAAACGGCGTATTGGTGCGGAATGTGTTGGTTTCGACCGGGCTTCCCGGGACGCCGACTGTGCGCGGATCATACACAATTCAGCGGAAGTACGTCGCTCAGACGATGGCGGGACCCGGCTACTACCTGCCGGATGTGCCGTATGTGTTGTATTTCTTCGCGGGGTATGCGCTGCACGGCACGTACTGGCATGATGACTTCGGGCAGCCGCGCAGTCATGGATGCGTGAATCTGCCGACGCCCGAAGCCGAATGGTTCTACAACTGGGCGGATGTGGGTACGCCCATTATGGTGCAGGTCTAGCCGCAAGTGGGCAGGGACTTAAGCCCCCTGCCCATCCAACCCCAGTTCGTGAGCGCGTTCCTGCATTGCTTTCAACACCAGTGGAACATGAAATTCCCATAAGTCCACACCAAGCGAAGCCGCACCGCGTTCGACATCTTCACGATTCACGCCGCGCGCGAACGCTTTATCTTTCCACTTCTTCTTAATCGACGAAACTTCGACATCGCGCACATCTTTTGAGGGACGCACCAGCGCCGCCGCCGTGATCAAGCCGGTCAGTTCATCGACCGCATACAGCACTTTGTCGCGCAGCGTCACCCGATCTGATTCACCGAGCGGACCGTGACTCAAAATGGTACGAATATCTTCTTCGGAAACGCCGCGCTCACGCAGAATCGGCGCACCATCCATCGGGTGCTGTTCAAGCGTCGGGTGGACTTCCCAGTCGAAGTCGTGGAGCAGCCCCACCAGACCCCAACGCTCTACATCTTCGCCGTAATGTGCTGCATACGCCCGCATAGCGATTTCGACGGACAGCATGTGCTTACGCAAACTGTCCGACTTCACATACTCGCACACGATCTCCCACGCTTGACTGCGATCCACGTTGTTCCCCTTCTTGAGCGTCTGTGTCTATGTTTTGAACACCGTTTCGGCAGGCATGGTTCGGTCGAATGCGGCTAAACGCGCCGAATCGATCAACAGTCCATCCGCTTCGTAAGCAAGCATCAACGCACCGATCACCGGCTCGTAGCGGCTCATGTACACAGTTACACCCGGCGATTCATGACGGATAGTCTCGACAATGGTATCGCGCAGCAGCCGCCCCGAATGACGAAACACGCCGCCGTTGAGGATCAGGTGAAACGGTGTGCGTTCGATGCCGACTTTGCGCGCCGCCGCGAGTCCGTACTGCGCCAAACGCACGCCATGATCGATAATCATCGCACGAGCGACTGCATCACCCTGCTCGGCAAGGTCAAGGATGATCGGCGCAAGGCGGGCGACCGTAATGTCGTCGGGCGGGTTGCGGGGACGCAGCCAGAAGCGGCGGATCATACCCGCAACGCTGTCTACTTTGAAGAAGTCGAGCAGTGCCGGTGTGAGCGCAGTCGGCTGTTCGATCCCAATATCGGCGTGACGCACAGCGCGCATCGCTTGATGTCCGAGATTGCGCCCACACATCGAATCTTGCCAGTAGGATGTATGCCAGTAGTCTCCGTTCGCGCTGCGCGCCCCCATCGCGCCGCCCGTGCCACAGGTGATCACAACTCCCGTGCCATCCGGCGATCCGGCACGGAGCGCACCAATCGCATCGTTATAGACTACGATCCGCTCGCCTAACCCGCGCGCCACCATGCCGCCCCGGAGTTCGTCGTAGTCCTCTTGCCAATCTGCTCCGGCAAGGCTGAAACAGGCAGATGCGATCTCGGTGCGATCCGCGCCCGCCATGTCAAGCGCAGGCTGCACCGCCGCCGCGATCATGTTGAAACAGCTTTCCGGAGTCTCGTGCGTATAAATGTCGCTGTTCCCGCTCCGCCCTACCCCGATGATGTGTCCCGATTCATCGGCGATAAACGCGAGGGTCTTCGTATTGCCGCCGTCAACACCGAGATACACGCGCATGGCAGCCGCCTTTAGGTGAGCAGTCGTTCCGGCAGGTAATCACGATGCGCAGCCGCGAGTGCATCATAGAGCGCTTCGGCTTTTTCGAGCGAGACGACGAGCGGGTGCGCCGCGAGTGCGCGAATCCCGTCAATGCGCCGCCCATGCCATGCGGCTTCCGCCGCGAGATACTGGTATTCGCTCAACGCTTCGACTAACCCGCGTGTCTGTGGGGGAAGCGCGCCATCATGGAGCGCAACCGCACCGTGTTTATCGACAAAACCGCGCACCTCAACCACGCGATCATCCGGCAGATCAGGAATTGCGCCGTTATTGGGGACATTCACGGGCAGGATTTCACCGCGATCATTGTAGATCGCATCCATCGCATCAATGGCGAGTTCAAGCTCGTTGATGCCGCCGCGCGACCGCGCCGGATCAAGCACCGGATTTTCGGCGGCGGCTTGTTCGCGGTAATGCGCCCAGTAGCCGGGAATCTGCGCCATGATGTCTTGGGCGCGGGTGGTCGGCTTTTCGAGGTGTTCTTGCAGCAGTTCATCCCGGTAGTAGAAGTATTGGAAGTAATCCGACGGGATGCTTTCCATTGTGACCGCCAGCTTGAGCATGCGGAAGTGATAGCGCCCAATTGTCGGATCGTGAAGCTGGCGTTCATAGGCGGCTCGCAAGAGCGGCATCGCGTCTTGACCGTCGTAAACGTGGCGAACGCTCCAGCAGCCGTGATTCAAGCCGATCATCACGGTGTCGAATTTCGAGCCGTCCAACCCCGCCGCGTCCGCAATGATGTTTGGGTAGTAATACGGTCCTTCGCAGAAGGAAATGATCGGGATATCGCTGTGATGCGTGACGGCTTCTGAGACAAGGTTAATCGGGTTGGTGTAGTTGAACACCCGCGCACGCGGCGCAACCTGCTCTAGGTCGGCAAGGATGCCCTGCATCACATGAATCGAACGCAGCGCCATGAACATACCGCCCGGTCCCTGCGTCTCCTGCCCGATCACGCCAAACTTAAGAGGAATGCTCTCATCAAGATGCCGTGCTTCAAAGCCACCGGGGCGATAGCTGGTCAGCACGCAGTCCACATCGACGAGTCCGGCGCGGCGGTCGGTCGTCGTCGTGATCGTCATATCGAGTTCCCGATTGCGGATCATTTTGTCCGCCATCGTCTTGATTACGCTGAGGCGGTCGGTATCGAAGTCGATCAGGACGATTTCCGACCCGTTGAAGTTTTCGCCTTGATGAATAAACGACGCCACTGTGCCGGGTGCGCGGGTGCTGCCCCCACCGATATAGCCGATTTTCAAACGTGCCATGTTGAGCGTATCGCCTTTCCGTACTTATTGGGTCACCATGATAGGATCGTCTCCCATCAAAAAGACATGCAGCGCGAGATTCGCCGCGCCCAAGCTGACGCCATCCCAACCCAACTCGCTCACCTTGAGGTTGACGACACTCAATGGTTGGGATAACGCATAGCGGCGGACGCTTTCTTCGACACCCGGCAGAATCGTATCGCTTAACAGCTTGCCTGCCCAACCGCCAATCACGATTCGTTCCGGGTTGAATAAGTTGATCAGGTTGGCGATTCCCGCGCCGAGTGTGTGGCTCACACGCGCTAACACCGCCAACGCCAGCGGATCGCCGTTTTGCGCGGCGCTATGCAGCGCGCGGATCGTTTCAACCTGCGAACCCACCTGCAATATCGAGCTGTTCGGGTCGCGCTCTTGAATCTGAGCGATAATCCCCGGCGCTCCCGCATACGCTTCGATGCAACCGTAACTCCCACAGCGGCATGCACGCCCATCAAGTTCGATGCAGGTATGTCCCCACTCACCCGCGCTGTTGGATGTCCCCCGGTAGAGCTTACCCTCGGCGATCACGCCTGAGCCAATGCCCGTACCGATCAACAGCACAACCATGTTCTTACAGCCCCGCCCCGCCCCGAACCACATCTCGGCGAGTGCCATCGCCTGCGCGCCGTTATCGAGCAATATTGGAATACGCAGCGCATCCCGCAGGAGATCGAGCAGCCCGACATTGTGCCAGCCCCAGTTCGGCGCAAAAATCGAAACGCCGCCTTCGCGCTCGACAATGCCGGGAACACCAACACCAATCCCGATGATTTTTTCGTCCGGGAGGCGCGCATCGTGCTGGATCGTGCGCACGGCATCAATGATTAAATGTGCAATTTCTTCCGGCACGATCTCGTTGGAGGTCAGCGCGTAACGAATGTCGCGCAAGCTGTGGAGCTTAATATCAAACAATTCCACATAAACATGTGTCTCACCCACATCCACGCCGATGAAATATCCATGTTCCGGGTCGATGTTCAAGGTAGTGCGCGGGCGTCCTCCCTGCGAGTCTTCGAGTCCGGTTTCGATGACAATCCCTTCGTCGATCATCTCGGCGATGATCTTGGTCACCGTTGCCGGACTTAAGCCAGAGTCGTGGCTGAGGTCTAACCGCGTGGTCGGCTCATTGAAGTAGAGCAGGTTGAGTAGATGAGCGCGGTTGCTCTTTTTTACATCGCGGGATGTGTAGACAGGGCGGGACATTAGTTGACTCTCTCCGGTTCTACGACGGCGACGCGTCCCCCAACCATCAAGACGTAAAGCCGTCCGGCTTCAGCGTGAATATCCATCAACTCATCTTGCGGTAAATCCAGCGGCAGGTGACGCCAATGCGCGCCGCGATCTTCGCTCACAAACACGCCGCTGATCAAACTGAGCGCGTACAACCGCGAAGAGTCACCCGCAAATGCGCGGATCGTGACGTCCGGCGTATCAAACCCGGCGCGCACCCATGCGGCGGTTGGATCAGCGCCGCTGACCAAGACTACACCGGGGAGCGCAATCATCGCCGGATCACCCCATGACGCGGCGATTGGGTATTGGCTCGGAATTTCCGCACCGGGGAACCAGCGCTGACCGCCGTCGGTCGAGCGCCACAAGCTGATCACCTGACGGCGCGGATCAAACACGGCGGCGAAGATGATCTTTTCCGTCGCTTGAAGCGCGGCTATGGGCAGCACGCCAAACGGCGACGGCGTTTCCTGCCATGTGATCCCGCCGTCAGGCGTACGCACGAGCTTGGAGCCGTCCACCGTACAGCCATAGCCGATCCCGTTCGGTAAGAACGAGAGATGGGAGAGTGGTTCGCCTTCGCGGAGCTTAATCCATGTGTTGCCCGCGTCGTCTGAACGGAACAGCCCGTACCGTCCCGATGCGCATATAGTATTTCCGAGTCGCCCAATGCTAGTGAGATCGGGTGATGGAAAATCGACGATTTGCCATGTATCCGAGACCGCCTCGTTCAGGCGTACCACCCCTGTATGTCGCCCTGCCAACAGCACATGACCTTGCGTGACGATGATCCGCCGCAGATCGTGAAGGTTCGGTAGATTGATCAACGTAGGAGCATCATCGGGTGGAGCGGCGCACAATTCCCAAGTCATTCCGTCGTGAGTCGATAGACACTCAAGCCCGTCATCACCTTCGCTGTAGGCGTACAGAATGCTCTCTGACACAATGAGGCGGTCAACCGCCGTCTGCTCTTGGATTAGTTTCCACGCCCGTCCCTGATTAGGTGAGCGATAAATACCGTCCGAAGATGCGGCGAACACCACACCTTTGAAATACGCCAGCGCGGTCACATCCAAGCTAGCAATTCCGAAGTTCGCATTCATCCATGTCGCGCCATCGTCCTCGCTCTTAAGAACTCCGCTTTCCACCGAGGCAGCGAACAACGTGTGAGCGCTCCCATTCTGATCAGGCGGCATAACAAGCAGGGCATTGATCGCGCTTTGAGTAGGGAGAGCCGCCTGATCCCAACGCAAGCCGCCGTCACGCGAACGGGCGATCCCTTCCAGTCCGCCTGCGATCAGCCACTCACTTGTTTTGACGAGCGCCAATACCCAAGAGAGCGCCAGACCACCAATGCGCGGCTGCCATGTTTCACCGTTCCAGTAAGCAACCCCGCCGATTCCGCCCGCCCATGTTTCGCCGTCGTGGATCAACAGTGCATCCGGTTCAAAATGGAGAGCTGCGGGAGCGAGCATTCGCACCTGTGGCATAGTTCGTCCTCACTTTCCCGCGATCACGACATCGGTCGTCATCGCCATGATCGCCGCGCTCGCCGCTGTTTCGAGCGCCGCGCACAGAATCGGCGCGCTGTCGAGAATTCCCGTCTCACGCATCGACACGATTTTTCCGGTCGTCACGTCAAAACCCGTATCACCGCCCGTTTGCAAAATATCGTGCAGCACAACGGAGGGTGTTACTCTGCCTTGATTGTGGACAAGTTGATGCAGCGGCGCATGCAGCGCACGCGCCACCAGCATCACTCCGGCAGAGGCTTCATCTCGCACATCCCCGCGCGCCGCTTCGACTGCCGGAATCACGTTCAGATAGGCGGTGCCGCCGCCGGGCAGTACGCCGCCTTCGAGCGCAGTTTCGAGGACACGAACGGCTTTTTTCGCCAGCGCCTTTTTAAGGTCACGCTCTTGAAAGGTCAACGCGCCGATCTTGAGAATACCCAAGCCGCCGGAAAGCCTCGCAATCCGCAAGCGCAGCCGCTCCCATTGATCATTCGGTTCGCGGATAGCGCGCAGACGCGCGCGGAGTTCTGAGGCGCGCCGCGCTGTAACTGCGCGATCCCCTGCCCCGCTGATGATCGTCATGGTATCGCGCCCGACGATCACCTGACGCGCCCGCCCCAACCATGCCGGACGTGCGCCCTGCGGCGCTGTGCCGGTCGCTTGAGCGGCAAGTGTGCTCCCCGTGATCAAGCTGACATCCTCTAGGTCTTCGCGCAGTGCATCGCCGCTCGAAAGCAGCATCACCCCGGCGGCGGTGAACGCGCCGCGCATGTGATTGATCGTGATCGCCTTGAGCGCTTCGCCGCTCAGGTCGCGGGCAATGATCACGAGCGGCGGTTTTTCCGGCAGCCGCACCGCGATTTCGATCACGGCGCGAATCTGGTCGATTCGCTCGATTTTGTCATCGCTGACGAAGATCAGCGGATTTTCAAGCGTGAGGTCAGTTCCGCCGGGCGGCATCAGGTCACGCGAGATCGGACGCGCACTCCAGCGCCCGCCTTCGACGTATGCGCGATCAATGAGCGGGGCTGCGTATTCTTCGACCACATACGCGCCCGTGCTGCCGAGCAGATCAAACATTTCGCTGAGTACCGCCGCGAGTTCGGGGTCACGGATCACGGTATGCGCGACACATTCAAGGATTTTCTGCGTATCGGCAGGAAACGCACCGGCGCGCATTGCCCCACACGCCGCCTTGACGCCGTGTTCGATCCCACGCCGGAGGAGCATCGCATTCCCCCCGGCGGCGATCAGTTTGCCCGCGCCTTCGAGAAGCGCCGCCGCCAGTGTTCCGGTCAGCGATGCGCCGTCGAGAAAGCGCTCGTGCATCGTCATCGCCGCTTGGCGGACGATCATTGCGCCGATGTTTTCGCAGTCCCCGGCGACTTCGGTCACGCGGCGCGCAATCACACCTGCATCGGTCAGGTTCTCTGGTTTCCCTGTGCCGACTGCGTTCCAGATCACACCCTGTTCGGGACCCAGAACGGCGCTCATCAGCGATCCCATCTGCGAAAATCCGCGCGCCATCGGCTCATGCGGCGCGAAGATCAGGCGGGTCTTGCTCATTGGATCGCCTGTTGGCTGTCGTAATCAAACAAGAGCACACGTTCGGGATCAATCGTAAAGGTGAGCGTATCGCCTTCGTTGATCGTATCCAAATCGGCAAATGATCCGGTCAGGTGCGTGCTTGCGCCGACGTTGAACCCGACAATCGTTTCGCCTAAGAGAAGTTCAACCAGTGTGGCGGGCGTGGTAATCGCGTTCTCGCCTTCGCCCAACTGAAATGCAGTCGGCGGAATCCCGGCGATCACGCGGTCTTTCCCGTACTGCGTGAGCAGCGGCATCCAGCGTTCCGGCAGCGCAATCGTGATCCCATCCCCGACAAAGAGCACCTGAGCGCCCGTGTTGTGGAGTTTGCCTTCTAGCAGATTGGTCGAAGGCGCACCGAGAAAACCCGCAACAAATGTGTTCGCGGGAGCGGTGAGCAGTTCGTCAGCCGTTCCAATCTGCTGGATGCGCCCCGCCGATACAACGGCGATTCGATCCGCCATGGCGAACGCTTCCGCTTGATCGTGCGTGACGTAGATGCTCGGTCTGCCTTTCAAGCGGTGGACTTCCATGATGTCGTTGCGCGCCTTGTGGCGGAGCTTCGGGTCAAGGTTGGAAAGCGGCTCATCGTACAGATACGCCTCCGCATCTTTGACCATCGCCCGCGCCAATGCCACGCGCTGCTGCTCCCCGCCGGAAAGCTCACCAATATTCCGCTTGAGCAGTTCGCTTAAGCCGAGTTTTTCGGCGGCAGGCGGAATGCGCCGCTCGATCTCCGCTTTCGGTACACTCCGCGCTTCCAGCCCATAAGCGATGTTCTGGTACACGTTCATATTGGGGTAAAGCCCGTAATCTTGAAAGACCATACCCAGATTACGCTCACGCGGCGGCATGGCGGTGATGTTCGCCCCGTTCAGCCAGATTGATCCGCTGTCCGGCGATTCCAATCCGCACACTAAGCGGAGGAGTGTGCTCTTTCCGCACCCGGACGGACCGAGCAGAACGAAGAATTCGCCGTCGTCAATCGTGAAGCTGACACCATCAATGATTTTGCGCCCGCCGAGCGATTTATCGAGTTTCTGAACTTGAAGCTGTCCCATAAGTCAATGCGCCTTTTTCACGCAAGTAACGAAGCATTTCCGTCTGTAAGAGCGCGACCACGACCGGCACGATCAAGAATAAGCCGCCAATCGAGATCACGCCAAGCACAACCGCGACCGCAACCGCCCCATTGAGTAAGAGCGTGGGGAATGGATACCGCCAAGCCAACCGCGCCGACTCTCGTAGGAGTGCGATAGGGCTGCTGATTGGTGTCACGGCAAGCACCGCGCCCCAATACTGACTGATCACCGCCAACAGCATCAAACCCAACTGCGCCGCCGCGCTGACCACCATGTTTTCGACGCTCGACGCGAGCACGAGCAGCCCAATCAAGCCGATCAAGGGTATGAGCGCTTTTGCGGCGCGCACGCCGTCCCGCTTGAGCAGATCGGACACCATCGAAAAAAGGAGCGGTTCGCCGTCCGCCGCGCTGTGCGCCATGCCGTACAAGATGATTGTCGCGGGGGCATACACCGCCAAACTGTACCCGATCAGCACGATCCGGATCACGGCGGGCAGTTCTGACCACCCCAATGCGATCAGGGCGGGTATCCACTGCACCGCCCACGCCGCATTGAGCGCGATCAGCCGCTCCAGTTGATCCGCGACAATCGAGAATGCCGACCATAAAGGATGGCGTTCTTCCGTTCGTGCGCCTGTGTCATCGAAGAAGGGCATTGGTCATCCGTAAAGGAGCGAACGCTCCGACTCCGCGTCGAATAGGTGAATTTTTTCCATGTTGATCCCTAACGGAATCTCTTTGCCGATGTACGACGCGGGCAAACGAATACGGAACGTCGCCACGTAGTCGCGGTCGCCTTCGATCGTGCTCAAATAAGCGATACTGCCCGTCGCACTCGGCTCGATTTCGTTGAGAACCCCCTTGATCATATTGTCCTCGGTCACGTCAAAAGGCGCTTGTTTCGGGACGTGCATATCTTCCGGTCGGATGCCAACCTTGATCGGATTGCCAACATACGCGCCGACTTTCTCCGTAAACGAACTTGGCAGAAGTGCTTTGAACACGCCGCAGTCGGCGTAAATGGATGTACCGTCAGCAACAAGTGTGCCATCAAACAGGTTGATGCTCGGCGCGCCGATGAAAAACGCGACGAACAGGTTCACCGGACGGCTGTAGAGGTCTTGCCCTGTGCCGATCTGTTCCAGCTTTCCGTCGCGCATCACAGCGATCCGGTTTCCGAGCGCCATCGCTTCAGATTGATCATGCGTCACGTACACGGTGGGTTTGCGCTTCTGCTCGTGCAGCATCATGATATCTTCGCGCGCTTGGTGGCGTAACTGCGCGTCGAGGTTCGACAGCGGTTCGTCGAACAGATACACATCAGCGTCACGGGCAACGGCACGCGCCAGCGCCACACGCTGACGTTCGCCGCCGCTGAGTTGGCGTGGCTTACGCTTGAGGAGTGGATCGATGCGGAACATCTTCGCGGCTTTCAGCACGCGCCCGTTGATGTCCTCGCGCGTATAGCCGCCGCGCGCGCGCAGCCCGTAAGCGATATTCTCGAATACGGTCAAGTGTGGGAAGACGGCGTAATCCTGAAACACCATCGCCACATTGCGATCACGCGGGCGAATTTCGTTCACGAGACGATCGCCAAAACGAATCTCACCGGATGTCGCGGGTTCAAGCCCGGCGATCAAGCGGAGGGTGGTCGTCTTGCCGCACCCGGACGGACCGACCAGCGCGACGAATTCCCCATCGTTGACTTCAAAACTGACTCCGTTCACGCCAACCTTGCCGTTATCAAACCGCTTGAGCAGTTGGCGGACATGGATTTCGGTCATCATGCGCTCCTATTAGAACAGCTCCGGCACACCCGGCGTTCGCAGCGCGGTTTCGGCTGTCGCATCGAAGAAATATGCCTGATCCCATTTCGGGATCACGCGCAGAGTGGGCACATCCGGGTGGTCAAGCGGGACGATCACCGTCACGCTGACTCCGCCAAGCGTGCCATGCGTAAACGCCGCCTGTTCGGTCGGGATGCGCTCGATATAGCGAACTTCCATCGGGATGCCGTCCGGCGTATCGATGTCCCAACCTTCGGCGCGCATGCCCAACCGCACCTGTGAGCGTCCGTTGAGCGCCGCCGCAATTTCGGCGGGAAGCGTCAAACCGGACTGCCCGATCATCAAGCGCCCTCCCGCCACCACAGCCGGAATCACCGACATAGGCGGCGTCCCGATGAACGTAGCAATGAACAAATTCGCCGGGGTGAAATACAGGTCGTCAAATGTGCCGTACTGCTCCAACTTTCCTTTGCGCATCACGGCGATCCGGTCGCCCATGAAGATCGCTTCTTGCTGATCGTGGGTGACATAGACCGTCGTCACCTTGAACTTACGCAGCATCTTTTTAATCTCGATGCGCGTGCGTTCGCGGAGCTTGGCGTCAAGATTGGAGATCGGCTCATCCATCAGGAATACATACGGATCGCGCACGATGCAGCGTCCAATCGCGACGCGCTGCTGTTCGCCGCCGCTCAGCGTGTCGGTCTTCTGCCCGATCAGCACGTCGAAACCGACACCCATGATCTGCGCGATCTCACGCGTGCGCTGCTCCATTTCGGCTTCGGTGCGCTGGTGAACCTCAAAATAGTAGTGGAGATTCCCCTTGCCTTTCATCGTCGGGTAAAGGGCATAATCTTGAAACACCATCCCCACCCCACGCTGACCGGGTTCGATGTGGGTCACATCTACTTGGTTGTAAAGAATCTGCCCGCTGTCGGCGTATTCAAGTCCGGCAATCGTCTTGAGGAGCGTACTTTTTCCGCACCCGGACGGACCGACAATGCTCACAATTGATCCGTCTTCGATGACCATACTTACATCATCGAGCGCAGAACGTTTGGCGTCTTCCTCGCTCATTTCCGAAGTGGCTTGATATTTGCGCGTGACGTGCTTAAGTTCAACCCGTACCATCGTGATTTTCCTTCACCTACTTCAAGCCGCGAATCTTCACGCCCTTGAGCAGGTAATTGCGTGATACGAGAAACATGATGAAGATCGGGATCGTCTGCAAGATACCGAGGACGACTAAGCCGTTCCACGAAAGACCCGCCTCTTGAAGCTGGCGAATCTGCTCGTTTGTCGCTAACGATGCTTGCGGTCGCATCGTACCACTAGACATGAACACGTTGATCAGGTTGTAGATCGCTACTGACATGGGTGATCGCGTGCCATCTTGAATGACGAGCAAGGGCCACATGAACGAATCCCACACCCCGCTGAACTGCAAATACGCTGCGACTGCGAACACCGGAATACTCATCGGGAGGACGATGCGCCGAAAGATGTTGAACTCCGACCCGCCGTCAACGCGCGCCGCTTGAATAATCGAGTTCGGAATCGTGTCGAAGAAGCCTTTAAACAGTAGGAAGTTGAACGCACTGAATACGCCGGGAATGATCACCGCCCATGCGGTATTCCATGTGCGGATCACCGGGAACTCTATTTCGGTGCCGGGGATATTCGGGACGGTCGGCACAGGGAACGGAAAATTGCGCGTAAGCAGGAACGTGGGGATCAGTGTGACCGCCGCCGGAACCATCAGCGTGCCGATGAAGAACAAAAACGTCCAGCGCGCACCCCGCCCCCGCTGAAGCTTGCTGTTGGCATACGCCGCGAACGAGGTGATCGGCAGCGAAAGCGCCAGCGTGCCGAACGCCATAACGCAGGAGTTCAAGAAATACTGCGAGAGCGGCTGACGCAAAATGGTCGATCCAACGCTGACCTGAAAGACGAGCTGCCACGCGGCAAACGTCGGATTTTCGGGAATGAACGTCGGCGGAATCCGCATGATTTCCGGCGCGGATTTAAGCGATGTGACGATCATGAAGTAGAACGGGATCAAGTGCAGAAAGATGCCGAAGCACAAGACCGCGATCACGAGCGTCCACGTCACACGCAGACCGGGCTGATTACGCCCGACTTTTGGAAATAACGACATGTGTGCGCTCCTCTATGCGTCCGGGTCTTCTTTGAACAGGATTCGGTAGGAAATCGTGATCGCCATGATCAGCATGAACAGGAAAATCGCCAGCGCTGTTGCATCCGAATAGCGCAGTGAATTGAGCAGATCAAACATGTACATGACGACGGTTCGGCTTGCACCGCCGGGTCCGCCTTCGGTCATCAGTTTGGGCCAGTCAAAGACCTGCAGCGACCCAATAATGGCGAAGGTCAGCATCATGACGATGATCGGGCGCAAGCGCGGCAGCGAGATCGTCCAGATTTTGCGCCATAAGCCCGCGCCTTCGATCTCCGCCGCTTCGTAATACGACTGCGGAATGCTCTGCAAGCCCGCCATGTAGATCAAACCGGGACCAAACATCAAGATGCCGGGGAAGATCAACCAGAACAACACTTGATCGGCGCTGCTGAGAAATCCCTGACGCGGCAAACCGAGCACATCCATCGCGATCCATTGAAAAAAGCCGAAGTCGGTGTTGTAAACGTAGCGCCACATGATTGTGCTGGCAACACCGCTCAACGGGAGGAACCACAAGACCATCATCCACCGCATCACGCGCGGTTTCATCTCCATCAACAAAATGGCGACGATGATCGGAATGAGGAAGGTCAAAACAATCGAAAGCGCGGCGTAGATGAGGGTAACGCGAAATGCCGAGCCAACGAGCGGATCTGCCCACACACGGGTGTAGCTTTGAAAACCCGTCCACGATATCGGACCACGCGGACGAGCGTCGGTCATGCTGAGGAGGAAGGCGACGATCAGCGGATACCATCCCCAACTGAGTTGGAACAGAAGCGCTGGAATGAGAAATGCCCATTTTTCGATGCGACTGCGCCGGGTCAGTTTGACCTCTACCACAGCGGCGGGCTGAATCTCCTCAACGGCAGCGCCGGGGGCTAATGTTTGTTCCGCCATGTCAGATACACGGCTCCTTTCACAAACAAGAAAGTACTTTGCGAAGTATTTAGGGCAAGGCGGTACCGCCCTGCCCTTCACGCATAAAACAGGTTACATGCCCAAACGCGGGGCAATCACCTGATCGAACCAAGGACGATAAGTGTTTTCGTAGAAGTCCGGGAAATTCGCCTGCCAGTATTCGGCATTCGCCTGATAGTACGCCTGTGCAGCGGCAACAAACTGATCATCGGGGATGACCGAGCTGAACGCCTCCGCCTGCGTGTTGCGAATATCCTGCGCGGTCTGGTAGGTCGCCAATACGTCGAGATCGCCGGATTCATCGCGGAACAGTGAGGTCGCATCGCCCCAAGCGCTTTCAGTCGGACCGAGATCGAGTTCCGGCGGGAAGAACAAACCACGCATCGGGTAGCCTTCGGCGGTGGTTGTGGCGTAGTTCACCAGATCAATGTACTGCTGACCCCACGCATCAACTGGTGTGCCATCAACGCCTTCGATTGACTGCGCCGTGCCGACGAACGGATACGGCGAGAACACACGCTGGAGATTGCCCGTCTGCTCATAGGCGATCTGGCGCTGTGTGACGAATCCTTCGCCAAGTGCCATGTATTGGTACAGGCTGACAGCGGCGCTCTTGGTCGCTTCATCGTAATCGGGGTTCACGCTGATCACGCTGACGCCCGGACGCGCTTCGGGGCTAAAATGCCCGTTGCTGCCGCGTGGGTGCGGGATTGCGCCAACAACTTCATCAAGCGGGCGACCGAGCTGGACGGCAAGTGCGCCGGGTCCGATATCGTCCGTCTGGGTGAAGTACTGAAGCGGGACGGTAACGATCGCCATTGTGCCGTTGAAGAACTGACCGAGCAGATCCCAGTCGCCATAATTCGAACCCAACGAGCGATCTTGATGGATCATACGACGGTAGCGTTCGGTGGCGGCGATCATTTCGGGATAGGAGGTGTAGTCAAAGCGCCAGTTCCAGCCGTTTTCAGGCGTGGGCAGATAATTGAATAATCCGGCTTTGCCGAAGCCTTCCGAAGCAAGCATCCACTCAACACCCCACCACTGCGTCCCCATGCCGAGACGCCCTTCGTTGGTGAGCGCAAGCGCTTTTTCCGCGATTTCATCCCATGTCGAATCGACGGTGAGCGGCTCGATTCCTGCTTCTTCAAAAATGTCGCGGCGGAAGAAAATACCGTTGCCCGGCGTCACGCCTTCCGGCAGACCGAAGCGCGCATCCCCGACTTCCCATTCAACCGCGCCTGCACGCACCGCATCCGAAAACTGCGCTTCCAGCCCGAATTCTTCAAACTGCGCGGTCAGGTCAGCCAGCAGCCCTTGATTAAAGACGACGTGCTTCCCTTCAATCGTCCACAGCGCGAGCACACCCGGATGGAAGAATGTCGGCGCAGTGCCACCCGTGATCAGCGTCCGAAGCTCGCCTGTTCCCCAGATTGGCGCTTCAACCGCTTCGATGCGCACATTCGGATTCTGTTCCATCCATGTTAGGAACGCCTGCTGCTGGGCGGTGTAGCCGCCTTCAGGGGCTTGGGCAGGCGGGACACCATAGGGCCATCCGGCAATTTGAAGAGTCGCATTGGCATTCTGGGCGCGGGGTGCAAAACTGGAGGCACTTTCTTTCGCGGCGAAGGCGGGAAGTCCGGCGGCGAACATCGCGGCTCCCGCACCGCTGATCCCCAACGTCTTGAGGAAATCGCGGCGGGACATCCCCCTCGGAGCATGATTGCTGCTCATCAAGTAATTCCTTTCTCAACGGTAAATTTTTATGTGTGAAACGCGCGACGCGCGGCAGGTGCCGCGCCACTCCTGCGGTCGACACTCTTAATCCTTCTTCCGCTCCTTTCTCGTGGCGCTTCCGCCTTGCTGTCCATTATTTTAGGACATAAAATAAGAGGTGTCAAACCGTGCTACCTGATTGTTGCGTCAGCACTCTACGTTGACGAGAGGACGATTGTCATGTCATTTCCTGAAGGGTTTGTTTGGGGCGCGGCTGCCGCCTCGTATCAGATTGAAGGTGGATTCGATGCGGATGGACGCGGGCTGTCCGTGTGGGATATGTTCGCGCACCGCCCGGGGGCGATTCACAACGGCGATTCCGGGGATGTCGCCTGTGATCACTACCACCGCTACAAAGAAGATGTTCAGCTTATGCGCCAGATTGGGTTGCAAGCCTATCGTCTGTCGCTTTCGTGGTCGCGGGTGCTGCCGCACGGCGTTGGACCGATTAACGAAGCGGGGCTTGAATTCTACGACCGCTTGATCGACGAACTGCTTGCGAACAATATTCAGCCGTATGTGACGCTGTTCCACTGGGATTTCCCGCTTGACCTGTATTATCGCGGCGGCTGGTTGAACCGGGACAGTTCGGATTGGTTCGCGGAATACGCGCAGGTGATCGTGCGCACGCTCGGCGACCGCGTGCGCTACTGGATGACGATGAACGAGCCTTCGGTTTTCACGGGGTTGGGGCATCTGGCGGGCATACATGCCCCCGGTGATCGCCTCGGTGAGCCGGAAGGTTTCCGAATCGCGCATCATGTCTTGATGGCGCATGGCAAAGCGTCTCAGGTAATCCGCGCACACCGCCCCGACGCGCAGATCAGTATGGCGGCGAACGGACGGATCGGCATTCCGGTCAGCGACAGTGCTGCGGACATCGAAGCGGCACGCCAACACACGTTTAATTGTGTTCACCCGAACGTGTGGTATCTCAATTGGTGGACAGACCCGGTGATGCACGGCATCTACCCGATTGAGGGCATTAAAGCCGTCGAGTCGATGATGCCCGCCGGGTTTGAAAAGGATATGCCGACGATTCACCAACCCTTTGATTATTTCGGCTTGAATGTGTACTGGGGCGACTATGTGCGCGCTGGTGAAGATGGTCAGCCGGAGACTATTCCCTACCCGCCCGGTTCACCGGTGACCGCGTTCCATTGGCCCGTAACGCCTGAAGTGCTCCACTGGGGTCCGCGCTTCCTGCATGAGCGCTACAAGCTGCCAATCGTGATCACCGAAAACGGCTTGTCGAACAGCGATTGGGTCAGCCTTGATGGTGCGGTGCATGATCCGCAGCGCATCGATCACATGAGCCGGTACTTGGGCAACTTCCGCAAAGCAGGCGAAAGTGGCGCGAAGATCGCCGGATATTTCCACTGGTCGATCTTGGACAACTTCGAGTGGGCGGAAGGCATGAAGCACCGCTTTGGGCTGGTGCATGTCGATTACACTACGCAAAAGCGCACGCTCAAGGATTCGGCGTACTTCTACCGTGACGTGATCGCCAGCAACGGCGCGTCGCTTCCCAATTTCTAATGACAATCAACCGCAGAGGACATCTCGCCCTCTGCGGTTCAAGTCCTTTTTGTGGTTTTAGCGGCTGAGCGTCGCCATTTCATATGGCGGCACAGTGAGCGTGACCCCATCGGAGAAAGTAACAACACGCTCGGCAGCATCGGGATTGTACGCGGCATATATCCGCACGCCTTCACGTTCGAATATGGCGTAAAACGGCGAATCCGCCGTAACGGTCAAATCAAGCCGCCCCAACACGTTCAGCGTTTCCAGCCAATGAAGCGCGTGCGTTTGGGTTTCGCCCCATTCGGGTTCTGGTGGATTTGCTTGATAGGCGGCAAGTTCCGCCGCCGGATCGGTCAGCGCGTAGGTGAGACGCAGCACATCGGTAAACGCATCCGGTTCGCCGCCCGCCTGCTCGATCAAGTCAGCGCGGTTTTCGGTTAGGTAGTCGGGGGTTCGTCCTAAGTACAGTGATGCCGGGGTGATCGGCAGGAAGTTGATCGCGTGGATCGCGTCCGGGTCTTGCGTCCACCATGTGGTGTACTGTCCGCCGTCGCTCCACAAAATACCAAGCGCTGAACGATCAAACCCTTCAGGGAATACAGCGTGATCGACATCAAACCAATACTGCTGAATGGCGATCATCTCGGTGGTGTACAGGTAAATGCCCAGATCGCGCATTTCAGGATCGTTCACCGCCGCTCCCCACAGGATCAGCGCCGCCGCGAAGTTCATCGCCTCGCTTGAGGACTCTTGATTCGCACCGTGATCGCCGTCGTTTGCCCCACTCGCCCACGAATGCCCCGCATATACATCAAACGAGCGCAAACGCGGGAACATCGGATCATCGGCATCCGGGCTGTTGGCATCGCGGATCAGCAGGTCGACCATACCGCCCCACTGATCAAGCGCCGCCCATTCGGGATCACGCATGGCGATCATCGCCGCTGCATAGATAAAATAGCCGTGATGGAAGTGGTGATCATTTATGCGCGATTGATAACCAAAGCCCGCCGCAGGATACCCGATCAACACACCCCAATTCGAGTCATACGTGAAATGCGGCAGCGCGCCGCTTTCGGACACGCTGAACCAGTCCTCAAGGCGGGTGCGCAGAGTGGACAAGAACGCATCGCGCGCGGCGGTATCGCCCAACTGCTCGGCAATCGGCACAAGCATCGCAAGCCGATTCAAGCCTTTGCCCGTCCAGTAGGTATCCGCTTCGCCGTTCGGTCCCGGCAAATTCAAGCGCAAATTGTCGTTGTTGAAGCGCTCCACGCGGTCGATTCCACGCGCAAGCTCGTCAATGCTGAGTCCGTCAACAGCAGGCAGAGCTGGCAAAATGCCGGGGTATAACATCGTCGTAGTGAAGCTGTTCCCCTGAACAACGCGCATCTCGCCGCGTGACGAGGTGTACGCATACGCAGTATTCACGTCCTGCGAATACAACCATTGATGACGGTAGAGGGCGCTCAACGTCGCGGTTTCGCTGCCTTCCATCACCTGAGTTTCAAGCATGTACGTCGTGATAACGGACGAGGCGGCTTCGTCGTACTGCCATTCGACATGTGATCCAGTTACGAACACAAACGCGCGTGCGCGAAATTCCGCGAAGGTTTCCGGTGTGTCATCCGGCAGAACAGCGACCGAGAAGTAGGTTTTTCCGTTCAACGCCGCGTGCAGTTGTTCGCCTTCAACCGTCCATGTGGAACCGCTCGGCGCGAACAAGCCGTAAGCGCGTCCGCGTATCGTGACGAGCGCGCTCCCATCCTCATTGAGAATCACGTCGGGCGCTTGGCGGAATGTCAGCGTAATATCACTGCTGCTCGTGGTGAAATACACGAAGGGCATCCCGTGTCCCATCGTGGCGCGCATCACATCGCCATCCCACGCCGCTGTGACCGTCCAATCGGAAAAGTCCACGACAAGCGGCGGTGCGGAGGCACGACTTAAGCCCGAAACACTAACGCGGAAATCTTCAAAGAAGTTGTAGCGGTACTCGTCGCCGCGTGTGGCGATGAACGGCGTATTCGGATAGCTGACCGCCAGCCCATCGGGATGAGCGGCAAGTGCCAACGGATGCGCAAACATGGCGCGATTTCCCGAACCCTGCCACGCCAGCGCCGACCACCATTTGTTGGTCGGCATCGGGTGATCCTCAAGCGATTCGACGCGGAAAATCGTCGTCTGCGGCGATTCTTGTCCCGCCGGAACTTCGGTCGAATAGCTGCCCAACCCTACCTGCACAGGATCAATCGTCATGGTGAACAACACTACACTAAGGAGGAACACAAGTCGAATGATAAACATGAAGCGGAGCTTTCTGCTTTAGCCGCCTTCGTACACGACCACCGTGATCGTCAGCGGCTCACCGATCAGAATTTGACCCGGCGTGCGCAGTTCCCACACACTTGACCGTTCACCACCCGTCGCCGGAGTCCGCCCGACAAATTCGATGGTCGTTTCTTCACCAACGTTGACACGCTGGCGAATAAAGAACCGTCCTTCGGTATTGAAGGGTTCGCCGCTCACATATGACAGCGATGTGTTGCGCTCCCAAGGGCATGTCCCCGTGTTGATCAGCGTGATCGTGCGGCGGTATTCCCGATTAGCCGCGTGGAAGCCGCCATCTTCGGGGACTTGTTCGATAATGGCATAGTCGAAATCGCACGCCGCGATTGTCGCTGTCTGCATCTCATTGAACAATGTCGCTTGAATCAGCGTCAAGGTCACGTCTACCGTTGACGTCAACGTGACGGTTGGGGTTAGCGTGATCGTCGGCGTCGGCGTGTCCGTCGGGGTCGAAGTTGGAGTCAATGTCGGCGTTGAAGTGGGTGTGTTCGACGCGGTTGCGGTCGGTGTCGCTGTGAAGGTTGACGTCACGGACGGCGTAATGGAAGGCGTCGGCGTATCCGAAGGAGTCAAGGTCAGCGTGGGGGTATCGGTGAAGGTCGCCGAAGGCGTAACCGTGAAGGTTTCGGTAAACGTTGGCGTAATCGTCGGCGTTTCAGACGGTGTTGGGGTCAGTGTAAACGTCGGGGACGGGGTGATCGTCGGGGTATACGACGCCAAGAATGGAAGTACCGACCCAATGCCGCCGGGGGATGCGAGTGCCGCTGCGCCAATCACACCACCGCCGATCAAACCGATCAAGAGCAGCCACAACAGCGGCGATGAGCGGCGACGCTCCTGCAGAGGAACGGTAGTCGCAGTGACGGGTGTTTGCGGTCCGGTGGCGACCTTTGAGTGTGTCCCAGTCTCTAGCCGCGCGCGGAGCGGCGTGGTATCGAGGCGCGGTTCGCCGGTGTAGACCGGAGGCACGTCGGTATCGAGCACTTCACCGCGTTCGATCTTCTCAATGTCTGCGATGACCTCATTGGCAGTTTGGTAACGCGCCGTCGGCTCTTTCGCCAGTAGTTTCAAAATCAGGCGATCAACCGATTCGGGGACTTCGGGATTAACGTCACGCGCCGACGGGATAGGATCGTTCAGATGCTTGAGGATGATCGCCAGCGGCGAATCGGCATCATACGGCAGCCGCCCGGTCACCATCTGGAATAGGATCACGCCGAGCGAGTACAGGTCAGAGCGTTCGTCACCCGGTTCGCCAAGCCCTTGCTCCGGGGACATATAGGCGGGCGTTCCAACCATGCCGCCGCTCTGGGTGAACTGAACACCCGTCACGATTTTGGCGATACCAAAGTCCGTCAGGACAACGCGGCGGTCTTTGTCGAGCATCAGGTTGGCAGGTTTGACATCCCGATGGATCATGTTTTGGGCGTGCGCATACGCCAGTGCCGATGCTGCTTCACGGACGATCCGCAGCGCTTCTTTGAGCGATACCCGTTCCTGTTGGGCGTTCACGTGACTGAGCCGTTCTTTGAGGGTGGGTCCCTCGATCAGCTCCATCACCATGAAATAGTTCTCGCCATCGGGATCGTTCTCGAAGTCGTACACCTGCACAATATTCGAATGCTTCAGGCGAGCGATGTTGCGCGCCTCGCGCTCGAAACGATTCTTAAATTCCGGGTCGTCCGCTAGGAATGGGTGCAGTACCTTGATGGCTACATAGCGCCCAAGCGTGGGATGCAAAGCCCGATAGACTTCCGCCATCCCACCGCGTCCAAGGCGTTCTAAGACCTCATATTTGCCAAACCGTCGAGTTGACACGATTCGAGTAATGCCCTACCTGCAATAAATGCGCTCTGCCGCGATGCCAACCAGAGTATAACCATAGAAACGGATTTTCGTAAAAAATTGGGGGCAGAATTTGGATCAATTCCGCCCCAGATGTGAAGAAACGCTAATCTTATCCTGCTGCGGCGATCCCTTGGATGCCGCCTTCGGTCATTTTCTTGGCATCCAGTAGTGCTTCGGCTTCTTCGCGGCTCAACAGCCCCATTTCAACCACAATCTCGATGATGCTGCGATTTTCCGCCATCGCGCGCTTGGCGACAATCGCGCCGTTTTCGTAACCGATCTTCGGGTTAAGCGCGGTCACGAGGATCGGGTTCTTCGCCAGCCAACCTTCAGCGCGTTCACGGTTAGCGATCAAACCAACCGCGCACTTGACGGTAAAGGCGCGCACCGCGCCGATCATGACATGCATTGCTTCAAACAGGTTGTGGGCGATGATCGGCATCATCACATTGAGTTCAAGCTGACCTGCCTGAGCCGCCAGCAGCACGGTCGTATCGTTACCCATCACATGGAACATCGCCATATTGAGCATTTCTGCCAGCACCGGATTCACCTTCCCCGGCATGATCGACGAACCGGGCTGCACAGGCGGGCAGGTGATCTCTGCGAGTCCGGTGGTGGGTCCGCTGGAAAGCAGGCGCACATCGTTCGCAATGCGGATCAAGTCCTGCGCGGCAGTGCGGAGCGCACCGCTGAAGAATGCCGCGTCCTGATGCGACTGCATCGATTCAAACAGATCGTCTGATTCGTGGAATTCGATGCCGGTCAGTTCGGAGAGCTTCTTCACCATGCGCGCGTGATATTCGGTGTGCGCGTTCAAGCCCGATCCGTTTGCCGTACCGCCAATGCCCAGACGACGCAAACCAACCGCCGCCATATTGATCTTTTCGACGCTGCGGCGGATCGCTTTCGCCCACGCAGCGACTTCCTGCCCCAGCGTGATCGGCACGGCATCCTGCAAGTGCGTGCGACCGCTCTTGACGATCTCGCTCCATTCCGCCGCTTTTTCCTCAAATGCGCTCGCCAGCGCTTCGAGCGTCGTGGTGAGTTCTTCTAAGCGCCACAGCGCGCCCACGCGGATCGCGGTCGGGATCGTGTCGTTGGTGCTTTGCGCCATGTTGACATGATCATTCGGGTTGACGGGTTTCTTGCGGGTATCCGTCAGCGAATAGCCGAGGATTTCATTAGCGCGGGCTGCGATCACCTCGTTGGTGTTCATGTTATGGCTGGTACCCGCACCCGCCTGAAACGGATCGACCACAAACTGGGCGTCGAGTTTTCCGGCAATCACTTCGTCGCCAGCCTGCATGATCGCCCGTGCCATTTCTTCCGGCAGTAAGCCAAGATCGAGATGCACTTCGGCGGCAGCACGCTTAATCATCGCCATCGACCAAATAAATGCGCGATAAGGTTTAAGTCCGCTCACGGGGAAATTTTCGACCGCGCGCTGTGTTTGTGCGCCGTAATACGCGCTCACGGGAACATTAACAACACCTAAGGAATCTTTTTCCTGCCGGAAGTCGGTCATGATGTACTCCTGTATTCGCCACAGACAAAAAAAGGCGCTGCATATTGTAGCGCCTTTTCTCCGTGTTGTGAATTTCGACGCGAGCGCCGAAAGAGCAAATTACCGGTTTGCGTACTTCTGCGCGATAACGTCCCAGTTGAGCGTGTTGAACCACGCGGTCACATAGTCGGGGCGTTTGTTTTGGTACTTGAGGTAGTAGGCATGTTCCCAGACATCCACGCCGAGGATCGGGCGTCTGCCCTGCATGAGCGGGGTGTCCTGATTGGGAGTCGATTCAATCGAGACAGTGCCATCCGGCGCGGCGACGAGCCATGCCCAACCGGAACCGAATTGACCGATAGCCTTCGCCTTGAGCTGATCCTTGAACTGATCGTAACCACCAAACGCAGCATTGATCGCATTTGCCAGATCGCCCGTCGGGGTACTGCTGCCGCCGGGGGTCATGATTTCCCAGAAAAGGCTGTGATTCCAGTGACCGCCGCCGTTGTTGCGGACTGCGGTACGGACGGATTCAGGCATGCGGTCAAGCGAACGAAGCAGGGTTTCGATATCCATATCTTGGAATTCAGGGGCATTTTGAAGCGCGTTGTTGAGGTTATTCACATACGCTTGATGATGCCGGTCGTGGTGAATTTCCATCGTCATCGCGTCGATGTGGGGTTCGAGCGCGCCAAATGCATAGGGAAGCGCGGGCAGTTGATGAGCCATGCGGGTTACTCCTCTTGTATATAGGGTGAACACACCATAGCGGATAAGGGTATTCTAGCATGACCTCATCAGGTTTATGAGCCACAAGCGGACTTAGAACCAGCGATTTGGGCGGGGTCTCATGGAATGTTAAAGTAACCTGCACCTTTTTCGACCTCACGCGATACAAATCGACAAGAAGGCAATCTCATGACGACCTCCGCCGCGGCTCCCACAAGTGAGCGGCGTATTCCAGTCAGTGTTTACCTGTTTTTGTTGGCGGGCATTGCCGCGACATCGTTAGCCGCAATTTTCATTCGATTTGCACAAACGGAAGGCGTCCCGTCACTCGTGATCGCCGCCGGACGGTTGAGCATCTCCGCGCTGATCTTGACGCCGTTCATCTTGCGTAAGCACCTACCTGATCTCCGCCGTCTTTCAGCCTCCGATTTCGTGCTGGCGGGAGTTTCCGGGACGGTTCTCGCCATCCACTTCGGAACATGGGTGTCGTCGCTCGAATACACCAGTGTGTTGATCAGCACGGTATTCGTCACGACGGGTCCGCTGTGGGTCGCCCTGCTGGAAGTATTCTTCCTACGCGCAAGATTTCGCGGGCTGGTGTGGATCGGATTATTGGTCGGGCTGGTTGGCGGCTTGCTGATCGGAATAGGTGATGTGCTGTTTGGCGGCACACTGGACGCAAGCGGATCGAATCCTGCGCTCGGCGCGGTACTGGCGCTCGGCGGTGCCATCGCAGTTGCCATATATCTCGTGATCGGGCGTAAACTGCGGGCGAAAATGGCGCTTCTACCGTACATCTGGCTCGTGTATTCGATCACGGCGGTGGTGCTGGTGATCATGACCGTGTTTAGCGGGCAGTCGTTCACCGGATACAGCAGCCAAAGTTACCTGTGGATTATCCTGCTGGCGCTTTTCCCGCAGTTGATCGGGCATACATCATTCAATTACGCGCTCCGTTTCGTCCCCGCGACAATTGTCGGTATCATTACACAAGCAGAACCCATCGCCAGCGCGATTGCCGCGATGATTCTGTTCAGCGAGATTCCGACATTGGCACAGGTGATCGGCAGTGCGGGAATTCTCACCGGGGTTGCACTGGCGAGTTGGGGTCAGGCGCAAAAACCCGCCCCGCCCGCCGTCGAAACGGCAGCGGAGAGCTAAAGTAAGGGAATACGATGGCAGATCACGCACATGATCGCGGTTCGGATGCCCGAAGACGGGGGTTTACGGCAAGCCTACTGCCCTTTGTCGGGGTTGTGGCGGTCACGCTTACGGTGATGACCGCAGCGGCGATACTGATCGGTCAGGTCACCCACACGGAGTTGATCGCATACAAAAGCGGATCGAATGCGACAATTATCTATCTCGCAGATCTAAATCATCGCATCGCTTATCCGATTTACCGCGACGCAGCACCCTATGAGACATGGTTGGCTTGGTCACCGAACGGAGAGCGGCTGGCGTTTGTGACGCAGACCACGACCAGTTCCGAAATTTACGTGATGAACCTCGACGGTACGGGATTGATCAATGCGACGAATGATCCCGCGCGCGAATCGTTTCCCGCGTGGCTGGATGATCAGCGGTTGATTTATTGGACGCTCCGCGAAGCAGGCTACCGCCGCGTGTACGTCGTCGATGTCAGCACCGGAGAAGCGCAACCGTACACGGATCGCATGGTTCCCAACGCGGATTCGCGCTATTCGTGGACGCACGATGGTCTCCGTTATGCGCTGGTCACATGGCGGCATGGTCAAGAGGAAATCTACGTGCGCGATATTCGAGAGAGTCAAAGCGTGCGCTTGACCGACGATCCCGCGCTCGATTACAACCCAGTATTCTCACCCAATGGGGAACGGATCGCGTTTTGGTCAAACCGTGAAAACGGTGAGATGCGTTTGTATGTGATGAACACTGACGGATCGAACGTCACGCCCGTAACCCCGCCCTACCCCAGCCTGCATGAATACGCGTGGTCGGTCACGTGGTCACCGGACGGCACACAATTGGCATTCATCGGATACATTGATCAGCGGTTGGCGATGTACATGGTATCCGCAAGCGGCGGAGGGATCACGCATATGCTTACGCTGGACAGCGCGCCAAGCGATCCCCCGCCGATCCTTGCATGGCGTCCTGACTAACGCCGATCGAGGTCAAACCCTAGATAGTCGCTGGGTCCCGCCCAAATCTCCCAGCGCGGAATATCCCCCGGCAGCATGAGCGGACTCAAGAAGCTGTTGAGCGTGCCATCGCGCGCAAGCTCTTGCAGCGTGTATTCGACCAACAGCCGGAAATCGATGTCGTTGCGCGGGACTGCCATTGCGACAAAGTCGCGGCTGAACCACAGCGGGACGCCATCCGCGGTCGCGGTGAGTTCGAGCGCTTCAGGATTCGCCTGAACATGCGGAATCAGTCGCAGACTATCCCCAAACACAGCATCGTAGTTGTTATCGACCAGCATGCCATAAGCGGCATCCTGCTCGCGCCCGATGGAGTAATAATCGTCGACGCGCGCGTTTGCCGCAGACGCAAGCCCCGCGAAAATATCCCGCGCTACCGAATCCCCCGTAAATGTGCCAATCCACTTGCCGCGCAAGTCCGCCACGCCGCCGATATTGGCACTCGTTTCGACCATCAAACGATAGCCGTGTACGAGGTAATGCCCGGTGTAATCGACACGTCCGGCATTATTCCAATCCGGATCGACGCCGACAGCTAAATCCGCCGCGCCGCTGGCAACGAGATCGACCGGATTTTGCCCGTTGTCGTCAAGGTCGATCACGCTCACCTGCCAGCGTTCCGCCATGGCGTTGACAATCAACCGGTTGAGTTGATCCAGCCGCCGCTGGCTTTCCGGTGCATCTTCCGGCAGCGCGGTCAACCCGGCGACACGAAGCTGACGATCCCCTTGCAAAATCGGCACGATGTACGCGGGAATCGGCACATCCGTCCCGAATTGATCAAGCGTAGGGGCGTCACTGCCGACGTTATCCCAGATGATGAACTGCGAGTCGGGGTAGTTGACGCCGCCGAAAATCCCTTTGTGAATCTGGTTCAGCCGATCATTCAGCCACAAATACTGAAGCGTGCGATTGACGGCGTTTCGCAAGTTCACATCCTGTCGCTGCGATGCAATCGCGTAATATTCCGGCTGCACGGGTTCGGAGACAATGCGCCCATCGAGGGGCTGTGTGATGTAGCGGGAAAGCCGAATACGGTCGCTCACCACACCGTCGATCTCGCTGGCGCGGAGCGCGCCGACGGCTTGATCGAGCGTGTAGAACGTGCGCACGTTCACGTTGTACCCGGCACGGCTGATCCAGTCGCGCACCGCTTGTTCGCCGCGTGTGCCGATCACCACGCCGACGATGCGATCCGCCATGTGCGCCAGAATCGTCGCACCATCACCATCGCGCACAAGGATCGACTGATCGCCGGGGTAATACGCTTGGCTGAACTCAACCCGCGAATCGAGATCGCGCAGATGGGGCTGTGCGGCAATGAGCAGATCGATTTGACCGGAGGCAACGAGATCGATCCCGGTCTGGCGCGTGACCTGCACACCTTCAAGCTGCACGCCCCATACTTCCGCCAGCGCGCGAGCGAGGTCAGCATCGAATCCGACGACATCACAGCAGCGCGCGCCTAATTCGCCAAAAAACGGCTCGTTAAAAAGGATGCCGACGCGGACTTTGCCTTCGCGCAAAATACGCGCGACGCCGCTCTCCGATGGGAGTGTATCAATCACAAAAGCATCAGAAGCTGGAGCGAGTGTCGGCGGTACGAGCGTCGGAACAGGTTCGCCCTGCTCTGCCGGAACTGCTGATGTCACCAACGGAATCAGAAGAATCAGCAGCGCGATCAGGAAAGCGCCGAGGCGCGGGTTAACGGTTCGTGTCATCATACTTCCGATACAACTGATGGTCGTGGATATACGCCAGTACGCTGTCCGGCGTCATGTAGCGGATACTCCTGCCGCTTTGCAGACGCGCCACAATCCCCGTAGATGAAAAGCCAAGCAGGGGATCATCCAAGATGGTGACGCGCTCGGAGATGCCGGGGAGAAGCTGTTCATGCATAGAGGGCGAAATAGGCTCCATGTTCGGGCGCTGCAAAACCAGCAAGCGGCAGCACTGAATCAACTCGGCGGGGCGATTCCACTTGGGCAGGTCGCGGAGCGAATCACCGCCCATTACGAAGTAAACCTCTTTGTCCGGGTACTGCTGTTGAATGATCGCCACCATATCGATCGTGTAATGTGGTCCCGGTCGGTCAACATCGACGCGGGACAGCACGAAACGATCATTACTTTCGATTGCCAACTGAACCATGTTCAATCGGTGATCAACGGGCGTGCGGACTTCATTCAGCTTGTGCGGCGGGGTTGCCGCCGGAACGAACAGGACGCGCTCCAAATCAAGTGCTTCAGCCGCGTACTCCGCTAGGACTAGATGCCCAATATGCGGCGGATCAAACGTGCCGCCGAGAATGCCAATTCGTCCCATACCTGCCTATACCCGCTAATCCGACCACTCAAGCTCGTGATCGCCAATAAACACGGTATCGCCTTCCTGCACACCTGCTGTTTTGAGCGCCGCCGTTACGCCGAGCGTTTCCAGCAGATTGTGAAAGCGGATGACCGCTTCTTCGTAATCCCAATAGGTCATATTCGCGGCGCGTTCGACCTTCTTGCCGCTGACGCGGAAAATGCCGGTTTCTTCGCGCACGACATCGAAGCCCATATCCTCCTCGCGGAGTTCATACACGGGCATATCGTCGACAAACGGCGTTTCTTCAGGCAGGGTGGCATGGAGCGCGAACATCTGCTGAATCAGCGGCGTGACGTTCTGCTGAGTCGCCGCGCTGATCGCTAGGGCTGTCACGCCGCGCGCAGCGAGTTCATCGCGGATACGCTCCCACTTTTCGGCGGCTTCCGGCAAGTCCATTTTGTTCAAGACGACAATCTGCGGCTTGTTCCCCATTTTCTCGTCGTAAAGCGCCAATTCTTGGTTGATCTGGTTGTAGTCCGCGACCGGATCATCATTCGCACCGTTGAGGAGATGGATCAACATACGTGTGCGCTGGACATGGCGCAGGAAACTGTGCCCCAACCCGACTCCGAGATGCGCGCCTTCGACCAAACCGGGAATATCCGCCACAACCATATCGCGGTTGTCGTAGATCACAACGCCGAGGTTTGGCTCAAGCGTGGTGAATGGGTAATCGGCAATTTTAGGCTTGGCGTTACTGATTACACTGAGGAGGGTCGATTTTCCGGCATTCGGTACGCCGACGATCCCAACATCCGCGATCAGGCGCAGTTCAAGGAGAAGCCATTTTTCTTCGCCGGGTTCGCCTTTTTCGGCAACACGCGGCGCTTGATTACGCGACGTCGAGAAATGCCAGTTGCCGCGCCCGCCGCGCCCACCTTTGGCGACGACCGCTTGCTCGCCCACCTTGACCAGATCGGCAAGGATTGTACCCGTATCCGCATCTTTGACGACCGTTCCCGGCGGCACAAGAACGATCACCGGGTTGGCGCTGCGTCCGGTTTTCGTTGCACTGCCTCCGCGCATACCGCCCGTCGCCTTAAAATGCACTTTTTTTCCGAACGGCGACAGCGAGTTCAGCGTTGGCTCAACGCGGAGGACGATATCCCCGCCGCGTCCGCCATCCCCTCCCGACGGACCGCCGTGAGGGACATATTTCTCGCGGCGGAAAGCGACAACACCGTCGCCACCATCTCCGCTGCGCACATAAATCTTGACTTGGTCAATCATGGGTTGTACCGCTTAACACTCCGGGATCAGCTCCGGTCGCCCGGCGCGATACCATGCGATTGTTTTGCGCGCTCCCTCTTCAAATGGCGTCGGTACAAATGCGAGTTCTCGACGCGCTTTTTCGTTAGAAACGCGCCAATCATTATACACATACGAACGCATATTGAGCGGGTAGAATGGCTCACGCCGCGTAATCTGGCTGATCGCGGTCAGCACACGCGCCGAAAATACGCCCAGCCACCCCGGAAGCGGAAAACGTGGATACCAGAGATTTGCCTCGCGGGTCACGATGTCAAACACCTGCTTATGTGTGAGCGGATCGTCACAGATGTTATAGATTTCGCCCAGTGTGCCTTTGGTAAACGCGGCAATGATCGCGTCCGCGACATCCGGCACATACGCCGGAAAGGTGATCAAGCGTCCACCATTGATCTGCATAATCAAGCCGCGCATGGGATCGCGAAAGAATAGGCGGTTGAAGGCATAACTGCCGAGTTCGCCGTAAAACGCGCCGGGACGCAGCACGATCACAGGTGCTTCGCTGCGACGACAAGCATCCAGTGCGAGCATTTCGGCATGCAGCTTCGTCTTTTGGTAAATATCGACCGGATGCGGGGGATGCGTCTCGTCAATGATACGCGATGGCTCAGGGCTGCCGATCACGGCAATTGACGAGATGTGGATCACGCGCTCGACAGACGAGCCGTGCACGGCTTTGAGCAGATGACGCGTTCCGCCGATGTTCGTCCGCACAAATGCTTCATCTTCACCCCAAAAGCGAAAGAATCCGGCGGCGTGAACGACATAACGACAGCCCTGCACCCCGCGATGTATCGCTTCGGCATCGTTGATGTCACCCTGAACGACTTCAAGATTTGGGTAGGTGTTTAGCCATGCATGCGCACCAGCGTGACGTGTCAGCACACGCACAGTATATCCCCTGCGGCACAAGCGCGGGATCAAATGACGACCGAGGAATCCAGTGCCACCAGTGACGAAAACGGAGTCGGTCATCTGGGGATAGGTTTAGTGATCGCGCCCGATGTGGCGTGATGATCCGCTAAAAGGCGGGTGGATCGGTTGGAATTGACTGTTCCAGTTGATAGGGAGTTCCTGCACGAAGGCATTAATCTTCCAACGTTGATCGCGCATGTCGTAGCGCATTAGGTACACCACTGCGGTATCGCCGAGGTCTTGGGTGTTGATTCGATCCATCGTGCGCGGATCGTAGGTCGCCATCCGCCGCCCGGTTTGGTAATCGATCAAGTGGCAGTAGCCGCCGCTCGGCGCAAAGTAGCGCGCTTCGACGCGGTGATCACAGCGCAAAATGCCAATCGCGCGTGGTGTTTTTTTCTGCTCCATGAGTAGATCATAGCATCGCTGCCAGTAGACACCGCTCATATACAGCGGAGCCATCGCCCACAGCCGCGCAGAACGACTCAGGTTGGCATTCTGCATCCATTCAACGGCTTCGAGATAGTGAGCACGTACCTGCACAACCACGTCTTCAGGCGCGAACCACTCCGATTCAACGCGGCGCATCCGATCTAACCAAGGCACAGAGCCGGGGCTGTCAAATGTCATGATGCTTTCCCTCAACACGTGCCATTACTCTACCAGTGCCCGCCTTAAAAGGCAACGCCGTATTACGGCACGTCGGGCGGGTCGCGCTTCGCGTCCTGATCGGCAATCAGTTGATCGAGATCGATGTAGTCATCAGCGCCAGAACGATCCTGAGAGCCAGAAAATGACGACTCATAGGCGAACGCGATCACGCTGTCGCGGAGAATCGGCACGCGCTCAATCACCCACTGGAGCGCCTCTTCTGCGTCCGCCAACTGCGGGAACAGCATGCCGTCGTCAGCTGTGATCGCCACCACGCTGTCCCGATCGTGCGCTTCTGCCCCGGCTTCTTGTAAACCCGACTGCACCAGTGCCGCCTGCACTTCGTCAAGGCGTTCGGCGGGAAGTGTCGTATTCAGATAGTAGAAGCGGTGCTGGTTCGATTCTTTGAGGTCAAGCCCGTCGTAACGTCCGGTTTCCGGGAGGGAATACAGCCAGACATACGAGCGGTTGAACTGCTCAATGATCTTCATCTCCGCAAGGCGGCGTAGTTCGGCGTCGTTGAGGCGGCGTCCGAACGATTTCGATCCAACTTCGCGGTACTTCCCCGTCGTGATCTCTTGGACGCGCGTTTCCGTCCACTGCACCACGATTTCGCCATCGTCCATCGCATACACTTGATAACGTGGGACTGGTGCGCTGTTATGAGCCTGCTTCATGGGCGGTATATCCTGTAAAAGGGGCAGCCATCAACTACCCCTTTATACACCGCGTTTTAAAGTTTGACGAAATACGAGGATGCCGCGCGGTCGATCATTTCTTTTGTCAAGAGCGGCGGCTTATTGAGATAGGTCGCAATATCGAGGAGCTGCGAAATAATGTCACGTGGATGCACTGCGCGGAGATTACGCTCCATGTTGATGTACCACTCTTTGAGGAGATACGCGAGCGCCTGCTCATCGTAGGCAATGCCTTTTGCCTTACACACGCGGCGGAAAATCTCGCGGTACTGCTCATAGGTGGGATCGGTGATCTCGATCTTGTGGCGAATGCGGCGTAAGAAGGCTTCGTCCACAAGGTCGCGAGGATCAAGGTTGGTCGAAAACACGATCAACACGTTGAACGGTACTTCGATTTTGCGACCGGTCGCCAGAGTCAAGAAGTCACCGCCTTTTTCAAGCGGAACGATCCAGCGGTTGAGCAAGTCACGGGGGCGCACCTGCTGGCGTCCAAAGTCGTCGATCAGGAACATACCGCCGTTCGCTTTCATCTGGAACGGCGCTTCATAGTATTTGTTGATGTCATCATAAACGAGGTCAAGACCCGCCAGCGTGAGTTCACCACCGACCATGATCATCGGGCGCTTGATACGCACCCAGCGCGGGTCGGGGATCACACCCGTCCCCAAGCGGCGAACTTCTTCACCTTCCGCCAGTTCGTGATTCACGTTATCAAACACGCGGATCACCTGTCCGTCTACATCCACCGCATATGGAATCCAGATCGTGCCACCGAGGATCATGCGCCCGACGGTTTCTGCGACGGTGGTTTTACCATTGCCGGGAGGACCGTAGAGAAAGACCGACTTTCCCGAATTGATCGCCGGACCGATGCGACCGAGCATTTCTTCGGAGATCACAAGGTCTTTCATGATGTGCTTCAACTGCTCTTCGTGGACGATCAAGCGCTCACGGTTTTGTTCACGCATCGCCCGGACGTATTGGTTGAGCGTGACCGGAGCCGCTCCGGCATATTGGGAGCGATTGAGCGCTTCGCGGGCTTTGTCTGCGCCTTTTTCAGAGATCAGGTATTGATAGCCAGCCTCACCGACGCCGCCAGAGCCGCGCACTTCGACGAACTTCTCTTTTTTGAGGAAGTCCATCACGGTATCCAGCACATTCGTAAAGGGCAGTTTCACGATGTCGGCGATTTGATGACCAGCCATGTAACCGCCGAAGTAGAGAACCTTCAGCACCAAGTCCGCCACGTTGAGGAGGTTCAGCCCGGTAGTATCAAGGGAAGTAAGCGGCGTGGGAGTCCAAGCGGCACCGGGTGGCGCGCCTGCGCCGGGACTCCTAAGCGTGCCGGAACCTCCGCCGATGCTGCGGATTTGTGAACCAGAAGGGCGTGGCGTATTCACACTGTCGGACATAGTTCCTACACACCTTTCATTCCAGAGGTATCTGTATTATCTCTCAAAATGTCAGGCGCGCTATTTAGGTTTTTTCGGCTGTTTCGGGCAAGTCATACGAAACATAGGCTTGCGCCCGACCTCAAGTAAGCCTAAAGTATCCCCTGCATGGATGGGTTCGATGTTACGAAACCCTTCACGTGTGATACTCTTTATAGGAGACGCATACTTCGAGTAGTGACGTATGATTGACCAAATTGTCTGGTTAGGGAATGGCACCTTTATCCTTCACGGAACCCCTGACTCAGCCGGGAATCGCCCGACGGTTTATGTGAATCCTTGGCGCATTGCCAGCGCCAGCCAACCGGCGGATGTGATTCTGATCAGCAGTGACCGCTTTGACCGTTGTTCGCTAGCAGATGTTCGCAAACTGCGCGGCGAAAACACACAGGTGATTGCCAGTGAGCGCGCAGCCGCCGTCTTAGGGGACTGCACAATTTTGCGCCCTTGGCAAAGCCTGAGCCTTGACCGCATGTGCATCAAAGCGATCCCGGCGTATCACGAGCGCAAGGGTGTTGATGGTGGTATCGGTTTCCTGATATCGATGCAGTTCTATGATGTGTATTACGCAGGCGATACCGGGTTGATCCCGGAAATGAGCCGCTTCAACCCAGATATTGCCCTTTTGCCCATCAGTGGCAACGATACACTGACCACCGAAGAAGCCGCGCAAGCTGCGATCAAGCTGGGTGCGCGCTGGGTAATCCCCTACAACTGGGGATCAGGCATCACGAACGCCAGCCGTAGTGATGCGCTCACATTGGCGCGCGAGCTTGACGGCAAAGCCGAAACGGTTCTGCTGCCGCCCAATCGTTAAGCGCGGCAGGTGGAACAAAAAAGGAACTGCTTTATAACAGCAGGTCCTTTTTTGTACTTAGTTTAGGTGTGCTCTTAGGCGGCGGCGCGGAGCGTCCCGTCTGAGGCGATCTCGTACAGGGTGTTATCTTTGCCGACGATACGCGGACGCGCCACGCCGTTGATCACCTCGCCATTGATGATCACGCGGGCGATGTCGGCATGCCCCGGCACTTCAAACATCACATCGAGCAAACGGCTTTCGATGATTGAGCGCAAACCGCGCGCACCCGTCCCGCGTTTGAGGGCGATGTCCGCAGCCGCAAGCAGCGCGGACTCCTCAAACACCAGTTCGACATCATCCAAACCAAGAAGCTGCTGATACTGCTTCGTGAGTGCGTTTTTCGGTTCAACGAGGATACGCAAAAGCGAATCGAGATCAAGCGGATCAACGGTCACAAGCACGGGTAGGCGACCCACAAATTCCGGGATCAGCCCAAAATGCATTAGGTCTTCGGCGCTCACCTGACGAAGCAGCGCGGCACGATCTTTGTTATTGATCGTGGGCGCTTGCCCCGGTGCCTTGAAGCCAAGCGAGCCTTTCATGCCGATGCGCCGCCCAATGTGCTCCTCAATGCCCGCGAATGTACCGCCAGCAATGAACAGAATATTCTGGGTGTTCACCTGCAAGAACTCCTGATGCGGGTGTTTGCGTCCGCCTTGCGGCGGCACATTCGCCAGCGTCCCTTCGACGATCTTCAAGAGCGCCTGCTGAACGCCTTCGCCGCTCACATCACGCGTGATCGACGGGTTATCGTTCGTCTTGCGCGAAATCTTGTCGATTTCGTCAATGTAGACGATGCCCTTTTCAGCGCGGGCGATATCACCATCTGCGGCTTGCACGAGACGTAGGAGGATATTCTCCACGTCTTCGCCCACATAGCCAGCTTCGGTCAGCGATGTTGCGTCCGCGATGCAGAACGGCACCTTGAGGATACGCGCCAGCGTTTGCGCCAGCAGCGTCTTACCGCTGCCGGTGGGACCCACAATCAGGATATTGCTCTTATCCAGTTCTACGCCGTTCGCCACACCGCCGTGATGAATACGCTTGTAATGATTGTAGACAGCCACGCTCAAAACACGCTTGGCGTATTCCTGCCCAACCACATATTCATCCAGAGACGCCATGATTTCGCGCGGGGGCGGCAGAGAATCGAGGTGGAATTCCGGCTCGACATCCCGTTCGCCAACCTGCTCATCATAAAGGATGCGCTGGCAAAGATCGACGCAGTTATCGCAGATGAACACACCATCCGGACCCGCAATCAGGCGATCCACCTCATTGTGGGTACGACGACAGAATGAACAGCGCTGCGTAGGAGGCGGGTAGTTCACTTGGCGACAGCTCCAGAAGCGGCGGCAGCAGCAGCGGTGGCGGCTTTCGCGCCTTCCAACACGGCATCAATCAAGCCGTATTCGACTGCTTGCTGCGCGCTGAGATACACGTCACGGTCGGTATCACGTTCGATCACATCACGCTCACGCTTGGTGTGTTTGACGAGGATTTCGAGCAGACGGTCTTTCAAACGCATGATTTCGTTGGCGGCGATCACGATGTCGCTCGCCTGACCCTGCGCGCCACCAAGCGGTTGGTGCATATGCACGGTCGCATTCGGCAGCCCATAACGAAGTCCATCCGAACCGGCGGTCAAAAGCACCGTTCCGAAGCTGGCGGTCAAACCAACGGCAGTGGTGCTAATCGGCGCGCTGATCTGCTGCATCGTGTCGTAAATCGCAAGACCCGCGTAAACGACACCGCCGGGCGAGTTGATGAACATCTGAATTTGACGATCCTGATCTTCGCGCTGCAAGAACAGAAGCTGCGCGACAATCAAGTTTGCAATCTGATCGTTGATCGGCGTACCGAGCATGACGATGCGCTCTTTGAGCAGCAGGGAATAAATGTCGTAAGCGCGTTCGCCCCGACTTCCCTGCTCAATAACCATCGGGATAAGGCTGGTTGGGTGCTGCATAAACCAATTAATCTCCTTGAACATCCGATTCTTCGGGTGCTGCGGGCGTTGATGTTTCTTCGGGGCTTGCTTCGGCAGTCGCTTCAACCGCTTCGATCGCTTCAATTTCGGCAAGAGCGGGCGGCGGTAGTTCCGGCGCTTCGCCTTTCGCAATCACGACCACGCGATCCATCACGGCGTTGGTGAGCAGGTCATCAAGCAAGCTGGTACGCATTTCTGGGCTTAAGAACAACTGGCGGAATTGATCGCGCATGCTTTCGTCATAGGTCATGACAAGTTTCTCGATCTCTTCGTTCAACCGTTCTTCGGTCACATCGACCTGCTCGGTGAGGAGAAGTTCGCGCAGTACCAGCGTTTGCTCGACACGACGCACCGCCGATGGACGGAACTGCTGATACAGCATATTCCCGTCGATCCGCGCCAACTTCACATAATCGCGCAGAGTCATTTGATTCTGCTGCTGAAGCTGCTGATCAAAGCGCTGAAGCGCCTGTTCGATCTCGTCGCGCACAACATCTTCAGGATATTTCACTGTCGCGCCTTGAATGATCTGCTGAAGCGCATCGTTGGCGTACTGCGATTTGTAGCGGCGTTCGGTCGCTTCAGTCAGGTTCTGGCGAGTCCGCATCCGCAGTTCGAGCAGCGTGAGCGGTTTCTCTTCGCTCGCCGTGATGCGCGCCGCCAATTCGTCCGTCATCGGCGGCATGGTGAAGTGCTCCACCTTCTTGACGGTGACTTCGAACTTGACCTTACGTCCGCGCAGTTCTTCGTCTTTTTCGGTTTCCGGGAAGGCGAGTTCAAACACCTTGTTGTCACCAACATTCATCCCGACAAGCTCGGCATTAAAACCCGGAGGAATATCATAGTCTTCATTCAGCACGGTTTGGAAGTCGTTTTCATGGATGAAGTGTTCCCCGTGTTCATGATCATGTTCATGCTCGTGAGCTTCGCCTTCTTCACCCTCTTCGTGCTCATCCTCGTCTTCATGTTCATGATCTTCAACGAAGAAACTGTGAATATCCATCGTCACGCGGTTGCCGAGCGCGACCGGATTCGTGCTGTCCTCGATCACCGCCTGCTGTTCCTGATACTGGCGCATAGTGCGGTCAACGGTGGAATCGTCGAGTTCTGGTACAACATACGGAATCCGGACTTCGCGGTAAGCGCCCAAATCAACTTCTGGCTGGAGCGGAATCGTATACACGAAAGTCGGGGCGGGTTCGTATTTCACTTCATCGAACGCAACCGAACCATAAGGTTCAACACCGGCTTCCGGCAGCGCTTCTTTATAGACATCTTCGGCGAGCAGATCGACAGCTTCTTCTTTGATCGCCTCCTCGCCGACATACTTGACGACGACCCGATAGGGAGCTTTTCCCTTACGGAAGCCGGGGATATTCAGCCGGTTGGACAGCTTGCGTGCCGCCTTCTGCATCGCCGATTCAAAGCGTTCGGCGTCCAGTTCAACACTCAGACGGGCGGTATGGTTTTCTTGACGTTCAACTTGGAGTTTCAACATTGTACCCTTAGGGATGCTTGCGGTAAGAACGCACTCTCCGCGCTCGACGCGCGATAATGAGAACAGGAGATCAGTCAACTGCCGAGTGGGAAGTACTGCGCGCGGACTCAATAATGGGGAAGGAGAGATTTGAACTCTCACGTCGTAAGACACATGATCCTAAGTCATGCGCGTCTGCCAATTCCGCCACTCCCCCAAGTCTGCACTTTTCATTATATGCGTGCAATATTCGCTTCACAAGGGCAAAACATACATCGTCACGTGAGGTCGATGCGCGAAATCTCCTCAACCCCTTCTTCACCCTGATTCACACGCGCCAGCACTGCCGTAATGATCAATTGTGCAAACTGGAACAACCCGCGTAATTGGGTGATGCGCGCGATGTAATGCTCCGCTAGTTCGCGGTCTTGGGCGTTCATAGTGTCCATCGTTGCCTTGAGCAGGGCAACATTATCGGTCATCACGTCGAGCGCGCGTCCCACGTCGCGCATCTCACGTCCTTTGAGAATGTTCGTGATGATCTGCCAGAAGTCGGTTTCTGCTTCGTAGTATTTGCGCCGACCGCTGCTGCCTTTCACCCAAACTTGACGCACCATTCCCAGATTTTCGAGCGTCCGCATATTCGTGCTGACGTTCGCTTTTGAAATATCCAGCCGGACAACCAAATCGTCTAGGCAGAGCGGACGGTCGCTCAACAGCAGCGCACCGTAAAGCTGTCCCATTACCTTGCTGAAGCCAAAGTAGTCAAGAAGCTGCCCTAAACCATCCAGCATACTGTCGTGGACGGCGATCAGCGGATCGCGTTCGTGTTTGCCGTTCGGGTGCGCTACCATCGCCGTGCCTCGATTGCAAGTAAATCATGACAATAAGGATTCGTTTGGTTCATTCTATCATTCATACCGGAGCGCATCAATCGGGTTGAGCGCGGCAGCCCGATTCGCCGGGTAAATACCAAAGAACAATCCGATCGCGATTGAAATCCCTGCCGCGAGGACGATACTCCCCACCTGTGGCAAAACAGATAGATCAGGCAGTGCCAGCGTGACGGCAAGCGATCCCCCATACGCAATCGAAATCCCGATCAGCCCGCCCGTGAGCGAAAGCACCGTCGCTTCGATCAAAAACTGAAGCACGATATCTTGACGCTGCGCGCCGCACGCCTTTCGTAAGCCGATCTCGCGGGTGCGCTCGGTGACGGTGACGAGCATGATGTTCATAATGCCGATCCCACCGACCAGCAGTGAAATCCCGGCGATGATTCCCAAAAAGATCGTCAGCAGCCCGGTAATCTGCCCCAACGAGTCGAGCAAATCGGTTTGCGTGAAGATTTCAAACGTATCTTCATCGCGAAAACTGATCCCGCGCAGATCGCGCAGTGCTTCTCGAATTTGGCGTGCTGCCGCATCGACGCCGTCGCCATCGCGCGCCTGCACCAGCACACTCGTGATCGGGCGGTCGCCTGTGAGCACCCGCTCGCCCACCAAGCGCGTTTGCGCGGTCGTGATCGGCACAAAAATCAGGTCGTTTTCGTCGCCACCAAAGCCCGTGCTTCCGGCTTCCGCCTGCACACCGATCACGCGGAACGTGACCGACCCAATGCGGATATTTTGCCCAACGGGGTACACATCGGGAAACAAGCGCTCAACAACGGTCAACCCGATCACAGCGACCCGCGCCAGCCCATCCATTTCGGTTTGATCAAAGAAACGCCCTGCCGCCATTGTCCGGCTGCGCATTTCTGGGAACACAGGCGATACGCCGCGAATCCGCCCCATCGCCTCGCGCCCGTTCGCGCTAATCGGCAGCGTCGAGTTCAACTGCGGCATCACGTTGAGCGCATCGGGCACGCGCGAAAAATCTCCTATTGCTTCCGCTTCGTTGAGCGTCAGTCGGACGGTTTCGCCGCGCTCGTTTTCGCCGTTGAGGACGAGAATCAGATTCGTGCCCAAACCGAGAAATTGATCGCGCACGAACGTATCGACCGCCTGCCCAATCGACACCAAGACGATCACTGCCGAGACGCCGATCGTGATGCCGAGCATGGTCAGCGCCGACCGAAGCTTATTCGAGCGCAGCCCGATCAGCGCCACGCGGATATTTTCCAACACGGATGTGATCATGGGCTATTCAAACCTCAACGCATCAATCGGGCGCATCCGTGCGGCGCGACTGGCGGGATACAGCCCGAAAAACACCCCGATGAATGTACTCACCGCCGTTGCCAAAATGATCGAATCGGTAGTGACACTGAGCGCAATGTCTGAGCCTAATTGATTGATGATGAATGACCCCAAAAGTGTGAGACCGATCCCGAACGCGATCCCTATTGCCCCACCTGCGACTGACAGCACCAGACTTTCGATCAAGAACTGACTGAGAATATCCGCGCCGCGCGCACCGACGGCTTTTCGCAGCCCAATCTCGCGGGTGCGTTCGGTCACGCTGACCAACATGATATTCATGATGCCAATCCCACCCACGAGCAGCGAAATTCCGGCGATCAAGCCGAGAAATACCGTTAGAATTCCCGTCACCGCGCCGAGCGAGTTGAGCAAGTCAGCTTGATTGATGATCGTGAAGTCCTGTTCGCCTTGAAACGCGATCTCATGTGCGTCACTGAGATAAGACTCGATCTCAAGGGTAGCGCGTTCCATCACCTCTTCACTCCGCGCTTGAACATGCAGCAGCGAAATTTGATAGCCGCCATCCCGTGCACGCGCGCGATCAAGACGTGTTTGCGCAGTCGAAATCGGGATGAACACGACTTCGTTTTCGTCACCGAAGAAGCCCGCCGCCTTTTCTTCCATCACACCGATCACCGTAAAAACGCGCTCATTGATGCGGATCACTTCCCCAATCGGGTTCAGGGTCTTATCGCCAAACAACCGCTCGACCATCGTTGTCCCCAACACGGCGACGCGGGCGGCATTATCGACATCGTATTGACTGACGAACGCGCCCTCGCGGATCGTCCATTGGCGCACGCTGGTGAAGTTGGGCGTGACTCCGCTAACAGGCAGCGTAACCGCTCGTGATCCGGATGCGACGGAGCCGAACACATCATACTGCATGGCGATCTGTTCGATGCTCGGCGCGATCAACGGGCTGGCGAGGTCTTCCCCCTCGTTGGTAGTGATCGGCTCAATATCGGCGGCTGTGCCGTTTGCGGGAACGGACGAGAACACGAATAGGATGTTTGAGCCGAGCGACTGAAACTCACCCGCGACGAAGTCTTCAACGCCGCGCCCCAAGCTAACCAAGCCGATCACTGCGCCGACGCCGATGATGATCCCCAGCGTGGTCAAGACCGAGCGCATGCGATTGGTAAACAACCCGTTTAGCGCGATGCGCAGATTTTCCGTCAAATTCATCGTCACATTATCCGATGCAGGTCTTTATCAACGTACAGCACAGCCAACACACACCCAGATTTCGCAATCCTAAAACTATGGCGATCCCACCTACTACTCAGCAGCAGCCGATCAACGACGATTCGCTTGCCATTTGTATCGGCAAAGGCATACTTCAGCTTAAGCGTGTAGCTTTTGCCATCTCTATCTTGGTAAATTTCGTGCCGCGCTTCGATAATCTCTCCCGGCACAATCCACCCTTCCAGCGAAAGCCGCTCATTTATGCGATCCTTATCAAGCAGCATAATGATCGGAATGAGTAGGAACAAGGGAAGAGCGCAGTTATAAAACAACCACCACCAGATTGTGTCACTCGATACGGGTCTCGATGGAGCAGCGCTCAAAAGGATCACTGCAAACCCGATGACCGGAATTAACACGAAGTAGATTATCCACGTACTGCCAATTCGGGTACGTTTTCCCTCTAAGAAGGCACGGTGAGCACGCGGAAACAGCAGTAAAAAGCCCGGCTTAGATGCCAATTCGGAATAGGCAGCAAGGCGATCCGCCTGTGATTTCTGCTTGGGTTTCATTGAAGTCTGCTTAGTTGAATTCCTCTTGCTTGCCCGATGAATAGACTTCCTTGAGTATTTCTTCCATCTCGTCTTCTGCTGATGGGCGATCCGTGTCTCCAGCGATCAACGGCGTGGCAACCTCGCGGTCGGTGATCACCTTGCCGTCGCGCAAAATCACCACGCGGTTGGTGTGGCGCGCAATCCATGAGTCATGCGTGACAAACACCACCGTGATCCCCTGATCACGGTTGAGCCGCTGAAAAATCTGCATCACTTCCGTGCCGCTGCGCGAATCCAAGTTCCCCGTTGGCTCGTCCGCGAGGATCATGGCAGGTTCGTTGACGAGCGCCCGCGCAATCGCTACGCGCTGCTGCTGACCGCCGGATAACTCACTCGGCAGATGATCTAGCCGCTGCCCTAACCCAACGGACTCAAGCGCGGCTTTCGCGCGCTTCGTGCGACCGCTCACACCCGCGTAGATCAGCGGCAGTTCAACCTGACGGAGCGCAGTCGTGCGCTTGAGCAGGTTGAAGCTCTGAAAGACAAATCCGATCTTCTTGTTGCGCACGCGCGCGAGTTCGGCTTCGCTCAAGCGGCTGACGTTTACCCCATCAAGGAAATATTCGCCGCTGGTCGGTTGATCGAGCGCGCCGAGAATATTCATCAACGTCGATTTGCCCGACCCGGACGGACCCATGATCGAGACGAATTCACCTTCGTAGATTTGCAGGTCAACGCCGCGCAGCGCGTGAACTTCGATGTCGCCCATTTGATACGTTTTCGTGATCGCCCGAACATCGATCACCAGCTTCTTTTCGGGCGGCGTGTTCGCTTCAACGGGGCGTGCTCCGTTTTTACTTCTTCGAAACATGCTTACCTCGGTGGACCATCCATGAAATCAAATTGCGCTTGCGGAACGAGCACAACCCGCTGACCTTCTTCGACCCCGCTCACGATTTGACTCTGCGTCGTGCTGCGCAGCCCGAGTACAACCGCGACTTCTTCAAAGTTGCCGGGGGCGCTTTCGACCGTCACAAACGACTGCCCGCTCGTCCGATCAATACGGATGAAGCGGTTCGGCACGATCAGCGCATCCGTGAGCGAATCGACAATGATCGTCGCGGTAGCACTCATGCCAAAGCGGATCGGTTCGTCGGTTTGGTCAAGGCGCACGCGCACGGGGTATGTCACCAATGTACCAATGATGGTCGGCGTGACGGCGACGCGGGTCACAATGCCCGTAACCGCCGCATCAGGGAACGCATCGACACGAAACTCGACGGGCAAATCCGGCACAAGATCGACGACGTCTGTTTCATCAATCGCCAAATCAATGTAATAGGCGCTGTCATCGACGAGGAGCGCGGCGGCATCCTGCGTCGGCGGAAGTTCGCCAATCGTCAGATTTACCTGCGCGATTACGCCGTCAAAGGGCGCGGTGAGGGCAAAACGATCCAAGCCTGCCTGAACTTGAGCGAGCGCCAAACGCGCCTGTTCGATCCCTGCCTCTGCGATCAGCAAATCCGTGTCAGATGCGCCGTTGAGCAGACGGTCGAGCGCAACTTGCGCCGCCACCATCGCCGCCTGTGCCTGCCCGATTCCAGCGATGTCGCCCGAATCAGATGATGCGGCGGCATAATTCGCATCCGCGATTTCGACACCGTATGACGCTTGATTCAGACCCGCAGTGAAGTTGTCCGCGCTCACCCCCGGCTGTGACGGGAACAAACCGTTCAGCGCGGCGTTGATCTGGTCGATGATCTCTTGTGAAACCTCGGCATCATCCGGCAGCAGCCCGGCGACATCCAGCCCAAACCCGGTGGGCGAATTCACGGAAATATCGCGCTGAAGCTGTGCCTGCCATAAACGGTTACGGGCGATTTCAGCTTGCAAGCGGGCAACTTCAGCGGCGGTTTCAGCGCTTGAGCCAGAATACGCCGCATACGCAGATGCTTCCGCGCTGTCGAGCGCCGCTTCTGCTGCCGCGACATCAACCTCACGCGGCGCGGCGGTGATCGCATCAAACGCGATGGCTTGCAGATCAAGCCCGATTTGCGCTTCTTCGATCAGGCTTTCAAGTTCGGATGTATCCAACCGTGCGATCACATCCCCCGCCATGATGCGCTCCCCTTCCGAAACAAGGATTTCGGAAACGGTGCCGCTTGCCTCAAACAAAAGCGCCACCTGCCGCGCCGGGATCACCGCGCCTGTCGCGCTGATCGTGACGCTCAAATCGCCGCGCGCGATGGTCGTTTCGTCGAGAATTTCCGATTCCGCATCCGGCGCAGGTTCGCTGGAACGGTTGAGAATTAGAAGCGCAATCACACCGATGATGACCGCGATCACCACGACGTTGATGAATGCGCGTAAAAGTCGTTTGAGCATGGATCAGCCTCCAAAGATGCTCAGGCTGTCGCCCGCTAGATCAACGCCGACGACTGCGCCTTCGGGAACGCCGCTTACGATTTCGCTGGCATCTTCGCCTTGTAAGCCAAGCATGACCTCGACTTCTTCAAGCTGTCCCGCGTCGTTGACGATGCTCACGAATGCACGATTCAAGGTGCGATCCAGCCGGATGTAAAGGTTTGGCACGATCAGCACGTTTTCACGCCGTTCGACGATTACCGCCGCTTCCGCCGTCATTCCGGCACGAACGCGCGGATCATCGGCTTGTTCAAGACGCACGCGCACGTCGTAACTGACGATCCCGCCGTCGCTGCTGCTAATCAATGCGATTTGCTCCAGCACCGCGGGAAAGTCCGTCTCCGGCAGTGCGTCAAGCGAAACGCGCGCCGTCATGCCTTCTCGTATTTGGCGAATATCGATTTCGTCCACCTGTACTGTCAGCCGCAGCGGATCAACATCCGTAATTGTGATCGCGGGCAAGCCGGGAGCAGCAATCCCCCCGACTTCGATTGTTTGCGCCGAAATAAATCCGTCAAATGGCGCGGTGATCTGCATCCGGTCAAGTGCCTGCTGCGCTTGTTCCAAATTGATCTGCGCCTGTGTGATCGCGGTCTCGGCGCGGTCGATCTCTGCCTGTGTAGGACCTGCCTGAAGTCGTTCAAGTTCAAGCTGCGCTTGTTCCAGCCGCGCGTATGCCGCACCAAGCTGACCGGATGTGCCGCTTTGAAGCTGTTCAAGCTGCAAGCGGGCGATTTCGGCATTGAAGGACGCTTCGCCAACCCGCGCATCAAGCAGCGCATACGCATCTTCTGACTGCCCCCCGGAAGCGGTCGCCCGCGCCTGTACCGCGTCCGCGACAGCCTGCTGTGCGGCTTCATAAGCGAGTTGAGCGGCGTAGATGTCTTCTGGTGTGACCGCATTCGCCACCGCCGCGACCGCCGCTTCTGCTGCATCAACATTCGCTTCAGCGACACGGATTTGCCCCTCATCAGGACCTTCGAGCAGTCGATCACGTTGAATCACTGCTAGATCAACCGCTAACTGCGCCTGTTCGACGGCGATCCGCTGGGTTTCGCTTACCTGCCGCGCCAACACGTCCCCGGCAAGCACGTAATCACCCACCTGAAAGTACACATCCTGCACGCGCCCCGGCGTGGTGAAGCTCAGATTTGCCGATTGATCTGCTTCGATTGTGCCTAACGCTGTTACGGTCACTTCAACCGTGCCGCGCTGGATCACGGTCGTTTGGAGTTCGATGCTGCTCTCCTGTGTTGACTGCCGGTTCGCCCGGACGCCAAACGTAATCACCGGGATGAGCAGTGTCAGCAGCAAGAGCACGAATATGGAACGACGCACACGCATTCTGACTCCCCGTAGAGCATTCATTGACTCAATGGTAAACGCATCCACCCATCTGTACGGTAATGGCGTGGTAAGTGTTTCATGGGTATCTCGTGAACACCTCTCTAGCGCCATAGGACGGATAATGGTAAGATGCGTGTGGGATTCTTCACAATTGTAATGATCAGATCATCATCTTTACGGCTGCTTCAAGGAAAACCGCCTCATGTCGTCTCATGACATCCCCGATATTGTGATTAGCCGTCTTCCGGTCTATCTGCGCGCATTGGAACGGCTGGCGCAAGAGGGTCACGAAGTCACATCTTCACATGAACTGGGTAAGCGGCTGGGCATCAGTTCCGCGCAGATACGCAAAGACCTGTCGCATTTTGGCGGTTTTGGCAAGCAGGGGACGGGCTACCGCATCGGATTCCTGCGTGAACAGCTCCGCCAAGTGCTGAAAGTCGAACGGGATTGGGAAATCGCCCTGATCGGCGCAGGTGATCTCGGCAGCGCGGTCGCGCGCTATCGCGGCTTTGCTGAACGCGGCTTTCATGTCACCAGCGTGTTTGACAGTTCACCGGACAAGATCGGGCGGCATATCGGCAGTTTCAAGATTCAACCGATTGCTGATGCGCCGCAAGTCATCCACGAACGCGGAATCAAGATCGCCATGATCGCCGTGCCTGCCGAAAAAGCTCAGGAAGTCGCGGATATGCTCATCGCTGCTGGGGTCAAGGCAATCTTGAACTACGCGCCGATAAACCTGAACGTGCCGCCCGATGTGCATGTGCAGTACATCGATCCGGTGCTGCACCTTCAGCGGATGACGTATTACCTAACCTGACCGATGCGTAACTGCATCAGCATCGCAGGATCATTGAGTGCGCGCCCTGCCCCCACCGCCGCCGCGATCATCGCGTTGTCTGCACGGTATACCGGAACGCCTGTCTCTCGTGTCAGGAACTGGTCAATGCCGCGCAGCAGCGCGCCGCCGCCCGTCAAGACGATCCCGCGATCAATAATGTCTGATGCGAGTTCCGGCGGCGTATTCGACAGCACACGCTTGACCACATCGCTGATTTCACGCAGGGGTTCTTGAATCGCCTCGACAACTTCGCTGGTGGCGATAGCAATCGTGCGCGGCATCCCGCTCACGTTATCGCGCCCCTGCACATCCATGCTCGTTTCTTCGATTCCGGTCACCGCCGCGCCTACCTGAATCTTGACTGATTCGGCGGTCGGTTGACCAATGCTCAAGTTGTACTTGCGTCGCACATACGCGATCAACGCGTCATCAATACGCAGTCCACCGATACGTCCGCTTTCGGCACGAACGATCGTATTCATCGTCAAGACTGCTGCCTCCGTGATGCCGCCGCCGATATTCACGATCATATCCCCGGCAGGCGTGCCAACCGGCAGCCCTGCGCCGAGCGCTGCCGCCAGCGGTTCCGCGATCAGATAGACGCGGCTAGCCCCTGCATCGAGCGCGACTTCATGCGCGGCTTTGCGTTCGACACTGTTTGCGCCAAACGGGATCGTCATCATCACATGCGGCTTGAAGAAGCGCATGCGCCCGCCGACTTGGTTGAAGAAACGCTCCAACATAACGACCGTAACGTCGTAGTCCGCGATCACACCATTTTGCAGCGGACGCACGATTTGAATATTCTCGTCGTCCACCTTGCCGAGCATCTCACGAGCAGGCTGCCCAATCTCGACCACCTGATCAGGTTCTACCGTGAGCGCTACTAACGACGGTTCACGCAGAACGATCTGTTCGTTTTCGTAGATTAAGCAGTTGATCGTGCCGAGATCGACGCCGAAACGTTTCTGGAAAAGTCCCATATTTGCTCTCGAAAGGCAGCGCCTTCTGGCGAATACACGGCGGGGATTATATCACAATCAGCCGACATAAAAACGAAGGGGCGCGAACTGCTGCCCCTTCGTTTTGAATACGACCGCCCAACGACAACTATTCGTCGTCCTTTTCGCGTTCTTCGATGATGCGCATCACCTGTGAACCCCGCGATTGAATCTTGCGTTGGATGCGCAGCGCCAATTCTGCGCGGCGAAGCGCGAGTGTCGCGTCGCGGTTCAGTTCGGCGGGCACGCCTTCCTTAACCATTTCGACGGCACGGGCGCGGGCTTGTTCGGCGGCAGCAGCATCAATGTCATATGAGGATTCGGCGAGATCCGCCAGAACCACAACTTTATCCGGGCGCACATCGACCACGCCGCCATAAATGGCGAAGCGTTCTTCGGCGCGCCCCTTGCGGACGACGAGTTCCCCAAAGCCGAGTGTGGTGAGGACGGGCGCGTGACGCGGCAGCACACCCATCTCCCCTTCGGCGGCAGGGATCAGCACCATGTCCGCTTCCGGCTCGCTGAATACGAGCCGTTCTTGCGTGACGATTTCGACCGCAATTGGCATTTTCGTTCGCCTTACTGCTGTGCCTGAGCTTCTTCGTAACGCTGGAGCACGTCCTCAATCGGACCTGCCATGTAGAACAACTGCTCCGAAATGTGATCAACTTCGCCGTCGAGGATCATACGGAAGCCGCGCACGGTGTCCTTGATCCTGACGTAGCGACCTTCACGACCCGTAAACTGCTGCGCCACGTACATCGGCTGCGACAAGAACTGCTCGATCTTGCGGGCGCGTGAAACCAGCAGTTTGTCATCGTCGCTCAGTTCGTCAATGCCGAGAATGGCGATGATGTCCTGCAAGTCCTTATAGCGCTGGAGCACCTGCTGAACTTCGCGTGCGGTGCGGTAGTGATCTTCACCCACCACCAGCGGATCGAGAATTTTGCTCGTGCTGGCGAGCGGATCAACTGCCGGGAAGATACCGCGCGCGGCAATTGAACGCTCAAGCGCGATCGTGCCGTCAAGGTGCGTGAACACGGCAACCGGAGCGGGATCGGAGTAGTCGTCAGCGGGCACATAAACCGCCTGCATCGAGGTGATCGAACCCGTCGTCGTGGAGGTAATACGTTCCTGAAGCTGTCCCATTTCCTCAGCCAACGTCGGCTGATAACCGACCGCCGAAGGCATACGACCGAGGAGCGCCGATACTTCCGCGCCCGCCAGTGAGTAGCGGAAGATATTGTCGATGAACAGAAGAACGTCACGCCCTTCATCGCGGAAGTACTCCGCCATCGCCAAACCGCTCAACGCGACGCGCAAACGCACACCCGGCGGTTCGTTCATCTGACCGAACACCATCGCCAGTTTATCGAGTACGCCCGCTTCATCCATTTCGTGGTAGAGCGCCGTGCCTTCACGGGTGCGTTCACCAACGCCCGCGAACACCGACAAGCCGCTGTGCTGGGTCGCAATCGAGTTGATCAATTCCTGAATCGTCACGGTTTTACCCACGCCCGCGCCGCCGAAAATACCCGTCTTGCCACCCTTCGTCATCGGCGCGATCAGGTCGATAACCTTCATGCCCGTTTCAAAGACTTCGATGTGCGTAGTCTGTTCTTCAAAGTTCGGCGCGCTCGCGTGGATCGGGCGGCGCGGAGAGTCAGCAGGCACTTCTTCGCCCAAGTCAATCGGGCGACCAAGTACGTTGAACACGCGCCCAAGCGATGCCGTCCCAACCGGAACCATAATCGAGCCGCCGGTCGCGAACGCTGGAACGCCGCGCCGCAAGCCGTCAGTCGTGTCCATCGCCACCGTGCGAACGATGCTGTTGCCCAACTGAAGCTGAACTTCCAAAATTAAGTCTTCCGCACCGTCGCGCGGCACACGGATCGCTTCAAACAATTCCGGCAGAGCCGCGACACCGGGGAACTCCACGTCCACCACAGCACCCAGCACCTGCGAAACACGTCCCTGAACTTCTGCCATTCTCGTGATTCTCCCTGTTAGCTCGTCTGGTCGGGGCGTGATTCGTCACGCCTACTGTTCGCGCCCTGCGTTCAACTGATCTTGATATGCCTTCAACCCATCCCAATCGCCGCGCGCCGCATAATCGGCTTGCCGCGCCCAAGTCGGTAGGCTGGGTGAAAAGTTCATGCCCGCTGCATGGATTGCCGCGCGTAGTTCGGTTTCGCTGGCGGCGGCAACTTTTGCGAAGGTGTTGAATCCGGCATCTTTCAACGCCTTCGACATCTTTTTCCCGATTCCTTCGAGCTTCGTCAGGTCATCGCTAGCTTCCGCGACTGCAACTGCTTCTGGCGCTGCGGCAGTCGGTTTAGCCGACGCTGCCGAAGGCACGGGCTTCGCGCGCGGTTGTTCCGCGATTGCCAGCCGGTGTGCCTGAAGGATTTGTTCAGCTTCTGCGTCGATGCTCGCTTGAAGCGCTTGAGCGCCGCCAACGATGTCCAGAATCTCGTTGGTGATGCCCGCCTGACGCGCTTTGTTGTAGACGAGTGTCAGGTCTTCGATCAATCCGGCGGCGTTGTCACTCGCGTTGCGCATAGCGACCATACGCGCGGAATGCTCGCTGGCTTGACTTTCGAGCAGCGCTTGATAAAGCTGAAGCTGCGTGAAGCGCGGCACGATCTCGTCCAAAATCGCGGCGGGATTCGGCTCGTATTCGTAATCGCGTCCGCCTGTGCTGACCTGCGGCGCGTTCTTGATGTATTCCGCCGCCACTTGATCCTCCGTCTGATACGGGATCAACGGCAGCAAGCGAGACACGACCGGGCGCTGAGTCAAGGTGTTGACGTAGTCGGTGTACGCGACAAACACTTCGTCAACGTTACCCGCCAAGAAATCATCCATCACAAGGCGCGCGATCGGCATGATCGTTGCCAGCGACGGTTCTTGCGAAATATCGCTGAACTCCGCTGCCAGCGGCTGACCGGCGCGGATCAGCGAATCGCGTCCTTTGCGACCGACAGCAACCCATTCGACGGGCATCTTCAGCCGTTCAGCGAAACGCCGCGCCACGCGGATAATATTGGTGTTGAACGCGCCCGCCAGACCGCGATCCGACGTGATCAACACGACCTTGATCTTGCGGATTTCGTCGCGCGGGGTGAGCAGTGGATGGAGCGCCGCTCCTTGTCCACCTGCATTTTGCACATTCAGCAGAATTTCCCATGCTTTTTCAGCAAAAGCGCGGCTGGCAAGTACACGCGCTTGAGCACGTCGAACTCTGGAGGCGGACGACGCCTCCAAAGCGCGGGTGATCTGCGCGATGTTCTTGACACTGCGAATGCGCTTGCGAATCTCTCTCGTCGATGCCATGAGGGTGTCCCCTTTTCTCTGCGGGACTTAGCCCAAGAAGCTCGTCGTAAAATCCGTGATCGCTTGTTTCAGCATCGGGTCAACATCCGGCTTGATGTCCATATCAGTGCCGATGCGATCCGCAATTTCAGCATATTGGCTGTGGTAGGCGCGCAAGAATGCCGTTTTCCATTCGTTGACACGCTCAACCGGCACATCGTCGATCAGACCGCGTGTACCTGCATAAAGCAGCGCCACCTGATCCGCCAGTGACAGCGGTTGATACTGCGGCTGCTTGAGAAGTTCGGTCAGGCGCAGACCGCGATTTAACTGGCGCTGTGTCGCCTTGTCCAGACCGCTCGAACCGAACTGCGCGAACGCAGCGAGCGAACGGAACTGCGCGAGGTCAAGACGCAAACCGCCTGCGACCTTCTTCATCGCTTTCGTCTGCGCATCACCACCCACACGGCTGACGCTGATACCGACGTTCATCGCAGGGCGCTGACCGGCGTTGAACAGGTCGCTTTCCAAGAAGATTTGACCGTCGGTGATCGAAATCACGTTCGTCGGGATGTACGCCGACACGTCACCGAGCAGCGTTTCGATAAACGGAAGCGCCGTCAAGCTGCCACCACCGCGCGCATCGCTCAACTGGGCGGCGCGCTCCAAAAGGCGGCTGTGCAGATAGAACACGTCGCCGGGGTACGCTTCACGCCCGGGGGGTCGGCGAAGGATCAGCGAAACTTGACGATACGCCCACGCGTGCTTGCTCAGGTCGTCGTACACAACAAGCGCGTCCATCTTGTTTTCCATGAACCACTCGCCGATGGCGCAGCCCGAATATGGAGAGATGTACTGAAGCGCTGCCGAGTCGGACGCCGACGCTACGACGACAGTCGTGTATTCCATTGCGCCCTGCTCTTCAAGGAGCGCAACCAAACGCGCGACTTCACCGCGCCGTTTGCCGATGGCGACATAAATGCAGTAAAGATTCTTGCCCTTTTGGTTGAGGATCGTGTCGATGGCGAGCGCCGTCTTGCCCGTCTGACGGTCGCCGATGATGAGTTCGCGCTGACCGCGACCGATCGGGGTGTTGGCGTCAATCGTCATGATACCCGTTTGCACCGGGCGGTTGACGTTGCGACGCGCCATCACGCCGGGGGCGATGCGTTCAATCGGGTAAAACTCCGGCTCCGCACCCGCTTCGAGCGCGATCGGTCCCTTACCGTCGACCGGCTCACCAAGCGCGTTCACGACGCGACCGACTAAGCCCATCCCCACCTGAACCGAGGCAATACGACCAAGCGGGCGCACTTCGTCGCCTTCGTTGATGCTGTCGTATTCGCCCAGAATGATGCACCCAACGTTGTCACTCTCAAGGTTAAACGCCAAGCCAAGCGCGCCATTCGGGAACTTGACAAGGTCGCTGTAACCGATGTTATTCAAGCCGCGCACACGGGCGATACCATCACCCACTTCCTCAACAAACCCCACCTCGACCGCTTCAACAGACGGGGTAAACTGCTGTACTCGCTGCAAAATTGAGTCAAAAAATCCGTTGGTCACTTCCGCCATCGTGGGCTCCTGCTCATTTGAGGCTAATCTGTGCTGACTTTAATGTTCTGAATTGTAACGGATGCACGTCTGTCTGTCCACTTTTTCACAATCATGATTGATCTTATTGGTGAAAGCGTTCATCCACCGCTCACTCCCGTCCAAGTAGCACAAGCGTGCTACCGCTCGCCCTCCCCCCGGTTATCGTGCGCTCTTTCCTGCGCATCCCCTAATGCGACCGATTTCTGATACGCCGCCCAGATCGAGCGCGACAGCACCGTTCTCAAGCCGCCCTTTTCCATTTGATAAATCGCCTCTGCAGATGTGCCGCCGGGACTCGTCACTTGATTGCGTAACTGCGCCGGATGCAGCGACGACTGAAGCGCATAATCGACTGAGCCGCGCATGGTATGTAACACGAGTCGCTCGGCATCTTTGCGCGAAAATCCCATATGAACACCGGCATCGATCATTGCTTCCATGAATAGGAAGACATACGCGGGACCCGTCCCGCTTAATGCTGTCGCCATATCGAGGTATTTTTCGTCATCCATGTAGAGTTCTTCACCCAATGCACCGAGCAGCCTTTTTGCATGGGCGCGCATCGCTTCTGGCACTTCACCCGTCGCGGTCCACACGGTGATCCCCTGCCCAATCTGGGCGGGTGTATTCGGCATGGCGCGCACGATGCTTGGATTCAACAGCCCGTCCGCAATGGTGCGAATACGCACGCCAGCGAGAATACTCAGGATCATTTTTGCATCATGGGCTACGCGCCGGAGCTGCGGCACGACATGCGCCAACATCTGCGGCTTGATCGCAAGGATCAGGATGTCTGCGCCGTGCGCCGCCTCATGATTGTCAGCGGTGTAACGCAGCCCGTACCGCTCGACCAATTCCGCGCCCCGGTCGGTATTGGGGTCAGCGGCGACGATTTGATCCGGGTTGAGCAGTTTTTGAGTGATCAACCCCTTGATCATCGCCTCCGCCATCACGCCGCTGCCGATGAAGGAGACGGTCATCTGTTGTAGTGTCATCGCTGCGCCCCTTTAGTTGTTCTTGCTATTTCAACCAGAATACTCGCCCGCGTACATCGTCTGGCGTGTGCGCTTCGGCAAACTCCGCAAGTGTTTTAACCATTCCACCAAAATCATCCCCCTTGCCTGTCCAACAGATCAACCCGGCATGATTCTGGTTGTGTTGGGAACGTCCTCCGAAAGCACGATCATTCGTGAGCAGGACAAAGCCGCGTTCAGCCGCATACGGAAGATGTTCGGTATCGTCATCTTTGTTGGACATTCCTACTTCAACTGCCATCGTCCCTTGTAAACCACGCTTTTCAAGCCCTTCTTTGACGACCCGTGCGATGTGTTCATCGAGATAGAAGCTAATCTTCTTTTGCACGGTTATATCGCTCGTAGTCGGCGTCGAGTTCGGCTTGATACTGAGCTTCTTGCGATTCGATGACGTCTTTGTGTTCTTCGTAGTACAGCAGCGCTGCCAGAACTTGCGATTCGCTCAATGTGAATTGATAAGCAAGTTCCGCCACACCCCATCCCTGACTTTGGGCGCTGTGCGCAATCGTCGCAACAGGAATACGCCGGTCACGAATGTGCGGGCGATCACCAAACTTGCTGGCATCAATATACTTCCTCACATCGATTTCGGTCGGGACGCTGACCTGTGCCATCGTCATGATCCTTTTGCCTATCCTTCTTGATGATAAGGATACGACTGTTTCCACATCTCAGCCGCCGCCGTGATTCGTTCCGACTGCACCTGCACGCCGATCCCGACACCGGATGCGACTGCGATCCGGCTTTCCGCGCCGAGCACAAATGGCGGTTCAGAAATGTCCTGTTTGAAGTAGCGGCTGGTCGCAGAAATATCGCATGGCAGCGTCACCCCCAGCAGTGAGGCAAACGCTAAATTTGCCGCGCGCCCAACGCCCGTCTCCAGCATCCCGCCGATCCATAGCGGCAATTTGGATTCGACGCACACGCGGTAGATTTCAAGGCTTTCAGTGTAGCCGCCCACCCGCGACGGTTTGAGGTTCAGAATTCGACATGCGCCAAGTTCCAGCGCCAAGCGCAGATCGTCCGCCGATTTGATACTTTCGTCCAAACAAATCGGCGTAGAAAGCTGCGGTTGCAACTTGCTGTGTTGGAAAATATCATCGTGACCGAGCGGTTGTTCAAGCATCAACAAATTGAACTCGTCCAACTGTTTGAGGTGATCGGCGTCATCCAGCGTGTACGCACTGTTCGCGTCGAGCATGAGCAGAATATCGGGATATGCTGCACGCACGCCCCGCGCCAGTTCCACATCCCACCCCGGCTCGATTTTCAGCTTGATGCGCTTATAGCCTTCGTTCACGCGCTTGGTTATCGTTTCAAGCGTCGCTTCGACACTCGGCTTGATGCCAATGCTGACGCCAACATTCGCATACCCGCGTGAAACGTGTCCGCTCGGCAGATGCGCGGCAAAATAATCTGCCAGCGGCAAGTTGTTGGTTTTAGCGATTGCATCCCATACTGCCGCTTCGACCCCATGTTTCGCCATCGGATGCCCGCGCACGGAGCGGATCAGATCGGGGACTTCGGTTGCATCGCTGATTGTCTTGCCGAGTAAAAGCGGAACAAGAAATTCTTGGAGGATGTGCTGCGCTGTTCCCATCGTTTCGCTGCTGTATCCCGGCATGATCTCAACGGTGGCTTCACCCCACCCCGTCACACCACCATCGGTCTCTAGCTCGACGAGAACTGCCGTTTTAAACGGTTCTTCCCCAAAGCTGGTGCGGAGCGGCTCAACAAACGGGAGCGCAACCGGATGCAGGCGAATGTTTCGTATGGTGATAGCGTGCATGACACGTCCTCAAGTGGTGAATGATGTGTAGTTAAAGGGTGTACTGCTCGGACTGTGGTCCGTCGTAGCTCAATACATAAAAGGCGCGGTCGCGTCCTTCGTAGGTTTCGCGTAGAAAATCGGTCACGATGTACCCTTGCGCGAACACGCTCGTGAACACGGCGCGGATATGGCTGCGCCAAGTTACCGCCAAATCCGGGTTGCGCGTCTGAATCTCCGGCGTGTTGACGGGAATCTCAACCAGCGCGAGCGACGTGCGCGGTTGGTAAATCTCATGTCCGGGGATTGGATCATCGGCGCTGAAGTCAGGCGGATTCAGGATCATGGTATCGGCTTCGCGGTATTGACTGAGTACAAGCGGGGCGCGGTTGCCGGAAATACGTTCCTCTACGCGGCGGTGCGTCACCCACCATTCGACCAACAGGCGATCCGACGAGCCGAACGTCGCAAGTCCGCCTTCAGGATTCCGTCCGTAATAGTCGATCAGGTAGCGCGGGCAGAGCGCGCCAAGCTTACGGATATTTAGATGCGCATTGAGCGCCAGCAGCGGATCGAATGTCCACACGATCAAGCGAATCCCCTGCCGAATCGCAAGGTCGCGCTGTGCCATTTTAAGACGGTAGCCGATCCCATGCCCGCGATATTCGGGAAGCACCACCATCCGCTTGCTGGCAATCTCCAAATTCGCCATTGCCGGACGGGTGGCATCCTCCATGTTCGTCCCCAAAAAGCCGACCAACACCCCAACCGGCTTATCCCCGTCAAAGGCGGTCAGGACATGCCCGCCGTAATTGGCGAGCGAAAACAGCATGTGCGCGGGGATGACCGACTCAAGGTCATTTCCCCAATACGATTTTTGAAGCTCGACCACCGCGCGCATGTCGTCGAGGGCGCGCAGAGGGCGAATGATAATCCCATCATCCTGACTGCTCATCGTTACACCACTTTCGGGCGGCGGCGAAGCGCGTAGCGCATCATCGAGAACGCATAGCGCCGACCACGCATGTATGTTAATAACGTGTCCTCAAGCCGTTTTGGGCGAACACCAAAATATTGATATAGATTTCCGAGCTTGGCAGCGCGATTTGCCGCAAGAATATCAAACCACTGCGGCGTCACCAGCGAACGAAGCAAAATTCGCGTATTAAATGCCGTGATCGCACGCATCAGGTACGGCGGGAGTGGAATGATCATGCGCTGTGCGCCGCTCACGCGCATTACGGTGCGAAACAAATCCTCTATGGTAATATATTCTGCGCCGCCGATCTCGATCACGCTGTCCACCACATCAATTGATTTCAAGCTGGTAACAAGCGCTTCGATCACATCGTCGATGTAGATCGGGTGCAGTACGACTTCTCCGTTTCCGGGCATCAGTACATAGAAAGGGTTAGCGCGTAACTGCATGGCGATATGGTTTACAAAAGCATCGTCCGCGCCGTAGATCACGCCGGAGCGAAGAATCGTGTATGCGAGTCCGCTTGCGCGGATTAAGTCTTCGACCTGCCCCTTAACGCGCAGCAGCGGAAAAGCGCTTGATGCCGCTGCTCCGAGCTGACTCAAGGTAATGATGCGCCCGACGCGCGCGGCGCGTGCCGCCGTGATCAGTTGGCGTGTGCCACCGACCTCAATCCGTTCGAGGTCACGGGGACGCCCCCACCACAGCGCGTTTTCAAGGTGAATGATGACATGTGCGCCCGTCGCAGCACGAAAGAGCGCCTCTTCGTCCAGAATCGATCCGATCACGATCTCCGGCAGCGTTTCCCACGGCAGCCGAGCGGCTTTGTGCGCCGGGATCAAGCAGCGGACTGCGTGACCTTCCGCCATCAAACGGGTGACAAGGTGTCGCCCAACAAACCCGGTTGACCCGGTGACCAGTATCATCCTACCGCACTCATCGCTTTCATCAGAGGATGCGGCATTATATCATATTCAGCGGGTGCAACCTGAGGCACGAATGGGTGTTACATTCACCAGACAACCCTATTTTGTTCGAGAGAAGCTGCACATAGACGGTCAGTGATCGTCCCGCTGTGGAGGTCGATTGTGGAAAGACGGAGAGTAGTCGTTACCGGGATGGGAATTCTGTGTCCTACCGGAAACAGCGTTGAAGAAGCGTGGGGGAACGCCAAGAACGGTGTCACAGGGATTCGCACGATTGAGCGGTTCGACACCTCTCACATTGAGATTCACTTTGGGGGCGAAGTCCGGAATTTTGACCCAGAGGCATTCCTTGGACGGCGTGAAGCGCGCCGCACCGACCGCGTGACGCAGATGGCATTGTTTGCAGCCGAGCAAGCGATGAAGGATTCCCGGCTGCAAGTGACCGACGAAAATCGCTACGATATCGCGGTGTGCGTCGGATCAGGCATCGGGGGGATCAGTTCCCTGCTCGAAAGCATTCGCACATTTCTTGAACGCGGCGCGCGTGCGGTCAGCCCGCTGATGGTTCCGATGATGCTGCCGGATTCGCCGTGCAGCAAGATTTCGATGACGTACGGGATGCGCGGTCCGAACTTCGCAATTTCGACTGCGTGCGCGACAGGTAACAACAGCATCGGTGAAGCCACCGAAATGATTCGCCGGGGACAGGTCAAAGTCGCGCTGGCGGGAAGCAGCGAAGCCGGGCTTGTCGATGTGGCGATGGCGGGCTTCAACAACATGACGGCACTCAGCCAGCGCAATGCCGAACCGGAGCGCGCCTCGCGCCCGTTTGATGCAGAGCGCGACGGTTTTGTGTGCGCGGAAGGCGCGGCGATCCTCATTCTTGAAGACTTGGATCACGCACGGGAGCGCGGCGCGCACATCTATGCTGAGATTCTGGGGTACGGTCATACGTCGGATGCGTATCATGTGACCGCACCGCTTGAGACGGGTGAAGGGGCAGCCAAAGCGGTCGAGTTTGCGCTGCGTGACGCCGGATTAACGCCCAAGGACATCGACTATATCAACGCACATGGCACCAGCACGCCGTTGAACGACAAGAGCGAAACGCTGGCACTCAAGCGCGCTTTGGGCGAAACCGCCTATGAAATTCCGATCAGCTCAACAAAGGGTGTAACCGGTCACTTGATGGGCGCGGCAGGCGCGGTTGAAGCGGTCTTCAGCATCATGGCGATGCACGAGGACTTTGTTCCGCCGACAGTCAATCTTGAAACCCAAGACCCAAACTGCGACCTGAATTACACGCCGCTGGTCGGCAAACCGCATAAGATTCAACGCGTGATGAGCAACTCATTTGGTTTTGGAGGTCACAACGCGGTGCTAATCTTTGGCGAGTACACAGAAAACGGAAATGGTCACCAATAATCGTGGTGGAAGCTCCGCCGCACCTGCGCGCATTTATGCGCATATTGTCGGCTGGGGCATGGCAGTTCCCGATCAGATCATGACCAATGACGATCTCGCGCTGTTGGTCGATACAACCGATGAATGGATCACGCAGCGCACGGGCATCAAGCAGCGACGTATCGCTGGGGAAACCGAAACAACAGCGACGCTGGGCTTAAAAGCCGCCCGCCGCGCGCTAGACGTCGCCGACATCATGCCGGAGACGATTGATATGGTCGTGGTGGCAACATCGACGCCGGATCATATCTTCCCCAGCACCGCCAGCTTGATCCAAGCCGGATTAGCGGCAAATCGCGCGGGCGCATTCGACCTAAGCGCGGCATGCTCCGGTTGGGTGTACGCGGTGCAGATGGCATCACAGGCGATTCAATCGGGGGCGATCAAAACTGCGGTCGTGATCGGCGCGGAGACGATGAGCCGCGTGCTTGATTGGCAAGATCGCGGAACATGCATTCTGTTCGGGGATGGCGCTGGCGCAGTCGTCTTACAGGGGTCACCGAATCCCGGCGGGGTCCTGTCGGCGGTGCTGCGCTCTGATGGCACAGGTGGAGATGTCTTGGGGATTCCAAGTGTCGGCACGATTGATTACGTCGGGGATGATGTCGGGCTGCCGGAACTGAACGGGCATAAGTTTAACAAGATGCACATGAACGGCGGCGAGACGTTCAAATTCGCCACCCGCGTGATTGGCGAAAGCGTGACACAAGCGCTTGAAATGGCGAACCTGACGATCCGCGATGTCAAGCTGATCATCCCACATCAGGCGAACCTCCGCATCATCAACGCTGCGGCGCGTTCGCTCAAGGTGGATGAGAGTTTGTTCATGTGTAATCTCGATAAGTACGGGAACACGTCCGCCGCATCGATTCCGATCGCGCTGGTCGAAGCCGTCGAACAGGGTCGGATCAAGCAGGGTGATCCGGTCGTGTTCGTTGGGTTTGGCGGCGGTCTAACATGGGCGTCAATGGTCGTTCGCTGGGGTGCGCCGATGCCAGAAGCGGGCGCGTTCAAGAAACAGCGACGCGCCTTGACCTACTCGCTGGCGCGTTTCCGCTCCCGTTTCGCGCGCTGGACACGCCAGTTCAACCAGACGGTCAACCGTGTTCGCCCTGAACAAGGACGCATCGAACGACTGCGTCACCGCATTGATCGGAAACTTCCGTAATATGCAGATTTAACTACAATCAGGGCATGATCGCTCGAGTTTAGGTAAAGGTCATGCCCATGATTATGCGTCGTTTTCATGTTCTATGTCTGCTTGCGCTAGCAGCATTCGCCATCACTATCAGTATTTCCGCACAGACACCCCCGGTCGTAACCCCCGAAGTCGTGTATTCGACTGACGCAGCGCCTGTTTTGGAATTCTATGGCGTCGTGCAATCGATCAACCAGCAGGTGCTTCTAATTAACGGGCAGATGCTCCGCGCACAGGATGGCTTTGATCCTGCGCTGCTTCTCGTAGGCGATGTCGTGCGTGTGACAGCGCCTCTTCTGCCTGATGGCACGATTGATGCAGCGCAAATCGAGCGCGTGCCGCCGGGTGGGATTCCGGGTTTTGTTCTGATCAACGGTGTAATCACTGAACGCGACGTAGCGGCGAACACGATCAGCATCGGTGGTCTCAGAATATACGTCAGCGGCGCATCCGTTCACACTGCCACCGACATAGGGACAGTGGTGCGCGTTTTCGCCCAAATCAGCGGAGGACAGTGGCAGGCGCTCGCTGTGATTCCTGTGCAACTGACCTCAGCAAACACACCACTTCCACCAGTCACTACCCCGGAAGTGGGAGATGACAGTGATGATGACGATTCCGGTCAGGGACGTGGACGCGGACGTGGTGGAGATGGCTAGACTCAAAAAGGGGATTGTGTGATCCCATTTTTGAGTCGGTCAATACGCGAATCAGTTGCGGCGCGACCCCAAACTGACAAAGTAGAGAAGCTGAAGTACCGCCTGAATCGCCGCCGCGAAATAAGTCAGCGCCGCCGCAGTGAGCACCGTCCGCGCACCGGAGTAGTCGCTTTCAACGGCGATCAAGCCGCTTTCGCGCAGCAGACGTAAGCCGCGCATACTCGCGTCAATTTCGACGGGCAGCGTGAGGATCATGAACACGACCATCAAGCCGAAGGCGATGATCCCCAACCAGAACAATCCCGTGAAGTTGAGCATCAGACCGAAGATGATCATCGCATAGCCAATCGTCGGGCTAAGCTGGACTGCCGGAACGAGGAAGTTACGCATCTGGATCAAGAATGACCCTTCTTGATGCTGCTGCGCGTGTCCCAACTCATGCGCGACAACTGCCATCGCGGCAACAGTCGGCTGAGAAGCATTCGCTTGAGAAATACGCACCGTATGCGTGCGCGGATCGTAATGATCGGTGAGCTGTCCGGGAACGCCTTCCAGTCCAACGCCGTGAACGTTCGTCCGGTTGAGAATGCGCTCCGCGACCTGTACCCCTGTCATGTTGACGCCGTTGCGCACACTGCCCCATTTGGCATACGCCGAACGCACGAACAACTGCGCAAGCAGCGACAGCACCAATGCGGGCAGCGCGACAAACAGCAGATAGCTTGGATCGAAGAACATACGTCTCTCTCTTGAACCTGATTTCGGATATGAAAACATCCTACGTGTTTTATGTCAGAAATAGATGAGAAACGCGGGTCAATTGACGGAATCTGATGCCATACCCCCCAAAATGCGGGTGAGGTCATCCCGGTTGTTGAGGCAGTACGGTAGGAGACAGTTATCGATCAAGCGCGTTCGCCCTACGCGCACTGCCGTCGAGAGCAGAAGCGGATGATCGTCCGCGTCGCTGATCGGCGCAAGCGTGACCGGATCGTTGACCGCCACATATTCGACCTGAAGATCAGGGGCGAAGGCGCGGATCACCGCGTCGGTGAGCAGTCCTGCCCGCCGAATCCCTTGATCATACACGGCGGCGGCGCTTTGCAGTCCAGCGTAAATGGTCGCGGCTTTGTCGCGTTCTTCCGCGCTCAAGTAGCGGTTGCGCGAGCTCATCGCCAGCCCGCTTGTTTCGCGCGTCGTCGGGCAAACGGCAATCGTCAGCGGGAAATTCAGGTCACGCGCCATCTGTTTGATCACAACAACCTGCTGCGCGTCTTTTTGACCGAAGTAGGCGGTTGTCGGCTGAGTCAAGTTAAACAGCTTGGCGACAACCGTCACCACGCCGTCAAAATGACCGGGGCGGCGCTCCCCTTCTAACCCGCGTGTGACGCCGCTCACGCTGATGCCCGTCGAAAATCCAACCGGATACATATTCGCGGGTGTCGGCGTGAACACCACATCAACACCCGCACGTTCGAGCATCGCTAAATCTGCCGGAAGATCACGCGGGTAGCGGTCGAAATCTTCGTTCGCACCAAATTGAAGCGGGTTCACGAAGATTGTAACCAAGACATGATCGTTCTCGCGGCGCGCAGCCTCGACGAGCGACAAATGTCCTGCGTGCAGCGCTCCCATCGTGGGAACAACGCCGACTGTGCCGTGCCGTTGTCTGCGCGCAATGCGAAGCGCGGGAACATCCTCAAGAACGTGCATGTTCGCCTGTGCCATTGTCTTTGATGTCGAGCGCGTTGAGAACATCTTCTTTCATAGTGAAACTGTTCGCTTCGGTCGGAAATGCGCCGCTTTTGACCTCGCTCACATACGTAGTGATTGCCTCGCGCATCGTCCGACCGATCTCGGCATAACGTTTGGTATGGCGCGGGACAAAATCATCAAAGATGCCGAGAATATCATGCCACACTTGAACCTGACCGTCACACCCTGCCCCCGCTCCGATCCCAATTGTCGGAATCGTGAGCGCATCGGTGATCATTTTGCCAAGCGGCGCGGGCATCGACTCCAGCACGACGGCGAACGCTCCGGCATCCTGTATGGCGCGGGCATCGCGGATCAACTGCTGCGCCGATTCGAGTTCGCGCCCCTGTACGCGCATTCCGCCGAGTTGATTCACGCTTTGGGGGATCAAACCGATGTGCGCCATCACCGGAATTCCGGCGCTGACGATGCGATTGATCGTCGGCGCGAATTTCTCCCCGCCTTCGAGCTTAACCGCTGTCACACTGCCTTCCTGCATCAAACGCCCTGCATTCGTGAGCGCCTGTTCGATGCTGACGCTGTACGTCATAAACGGCAGATCACCGACGATCAGCGCGGTTTTCGCGGCACGCGCCACCATCGACGCATGATAAATCATGTGGTCGAGCGTGACCGGAATCGGCGTTTCGTGTCCTTGTACAACCATACCAACTGAATCACCGACCAGAATGATCGGCACGCCGACTAGATCGGCGATTTTCGCGCTCGGCGCGTCATAGGCGGTCAAAACGGGAATGCGTTCGCCGTCCACCTTCATCTTCGCAATATCACGCACCGTTAACCGAGCCATGAAGCACATCCTTTCAAAAAAGGTGTTCCATCTCTTGCGTGGACTTCCCACGAGCACTCACAAGCGGCAGTGTCGCCCGTGCAAGCTGACGATAGAGTGCTGCCGCCGCCGGATTCGCAGCATCCAGCGCGGCAAGATGCGCGCGAATCGTCCCGACATCGCCACGCACCAGCGGACCTGTCAGCGCGGCGGGGACGCCAACCACCCCCAGATTCGCTGCCGTACCGCTCACCAGCGCATTGAGCGCTTGTTCAGCGGCGGCGCTGTCCGCACCGATCCCCGTCAGGAGATCGCGGGCAACCGCATACAGCGTCACCATGTAATTGCTGGTGATCACTAATGCGGCATGATACAACACCTTCCCACCCGGCGGAATAACCATCACCACACCATTCAGCGCCGCCGCCATCTCGATCAACCACCCGCGTAGACGTTCATCCTCGGCTTCAACCGCGAACGCCGATCCCGGCAGTCCGTTCAGCGCCGACTCGACATCCGCGAATGGGTATGCCGGGTGAAAACTCCCGACGACTGCGCCGCGCTGCTGCAAGTCATCCAGCGCACGCGCATCGAGCACGCCCGATGTATGAACAATCCGTCTATCCGCGATAACCCCGCCGTCCGCAATCCTATTCGCCACTGAAGCGATTACATCATCCGGCACGGTAAGCAGGGTCAAATCCGCCGCGTTGACTGCCCCAAGCGGATCGCGCACGTCCGCATGAACCATGTTTGCAACTGCCGCCGCCCGATCCGCGCTGCGACTGCTCACGGCGGCGATGCGATACCCATGCTGATAGAACAGACGCGCAAGCGTTTCCCCGACCTTGCCTAACCCGATCACACTGAGCGACGGCAAACCGGACATTATCGCGTCTCTGTACCTAACGGTGTCGGCGTCGGGATCGGCTCGCTTACGTAAATGTTGACCGTACAAGCGGCGCGCATGGTATTCGTCAGGTCAAACACTGCCACGCGGAACTGATACCATCCGGGGCGCATATATGCCGGAACGAACTGCCCCAACGTCCCTTGTGACGCGACAGGTTCGGTGTAGTCGCGCTCCAACGTGGAAAAGTTGCCCAATGTCTCGCTGCCAAGCAGTTCAAATCGGTAATACGCGAAATCCGGCACAGATGCGACACCAATCACGGCAATTGGCTCAAACACCACCATCCCGTTCGCGGGAATCATCAACTGCACGAGCGGATTGTTGCAGTTGGCGGGTGCGGCATTCGGCAGGATCGTACCAACAGGCGTCGGGGTGATGGTTGGGGTGGGCTGCACAAGATCAGCCGGGTTCTGTTCACCCAGAATCACGCCGCTGGAATCGATCACGATTCCACCCTCGACCGGAACGGGCGTAAATGTCGCAAAAATCCCGTCGTCGATTTCCAGCGCAACCGATACGACCAGTGCTTCGGTTTCGCGTAGGCGCGGCGCAACCACCCGCTGAAGTCCAACCACGATCAAACCGATCTCCGCTAAGACCAGCACCGCCGTGATCGCGTTCCCGCGCTTGCTCTGCGCGAGGCTGCGCTCAAGCTCAAACCGCGCCGAACGCGCGGTATAACTCGCGCGCCGCCACTGAAGAAAGAACACGAGCAAAAACACCCCCACGAGGATGTAAAGCCCGGTTGAAACTTGCTCTACCAGAAAGACGATGCTGCTCATACCGGTTTCGCCGTCGCTATGCCATCGAACGGAGGACTCCGCGCACAATCGCGCTCATCCGGGGAACAAGTACCGCCGCCGCGTCAAGAACTTCCGCGTGACTCACCTCAACATGATGATCAATCGAATGAATGCTCGCATTCGTGATGCCGCTCATGCCCAAGATGCGCATCCCCGCGTGCCGCGCGACAAGGACTTCATGCACGGTGGACATGCCCACCGCGTCCCCGCCGATCATCCGCAAAAAACGTACTTCCGCCGGTGTTTCGTAGTTCGGACCGGAAAGGCAGACGTACACACCTTCGTGCAATTCCACCCCTGTTTGACCAGCAGCAGCACGAGCGGCAGTGCGCAGCGGCGCATCATACGTCTGCACCATGCCGATGAAGCGCGAAGGTTCGCTTGTATCGGCAAATGATCCGATCAACGGGTTCATGCCGGACATCCCCGGAAAGTTGATGTGATCGTTAATCAACATCACATCACCCGCTTTGAAAGCCGGATTCAGACCGCCCGCCGCGTTAGTGACGATCAACGTTTGCGCGCCGAGTTCCGCCATCACGCGCACCAAGAAGGTGATCTGCGCAGGTGTATAGCCTTCGTAGAGATGCGTCCGCCCTTTTTGCACGGCAACGGGCACGCCTTCCAATAAGCCGACGACAAGCTGCCCCGCATGACCGGGAACCGTCGATTCTGGGCATCCGGGAATATCCGCATAGGGAATAGAAATGGGATCGATGAGTTCGTCTGCCAAGCGATTTAGACCTGAACCCAAAATCATGCCAACTTTTGGCGCTGTGCGAATTCGTTCGCGCACCACACCGGCGGCAGCTTGATAATCTGTCCGTGTAAACATCATGTTGACTCCTTTACATGAGGATAGCACTCGGCAGGTGTGAATTCCAGCCGAGGAGGTTTCGACAAATCCTTTACAAGTCCACTGGGTGCGTTTTTTAGAAATTCCCAGTAGAATAGGACTCTAGTACGGTTATCTTTATCAGTTTCATGGAATGCTATGCAAATCTCATTGGAACGGGCGATACACACTTACGCAGACGTTTATCAACGGGTCTATAAACGCGCCCCTCGCAATGTTCACATTTTGGATAACGAATGGGTCATGATCAACGGCGCGCGTATGCGGATCAAGGAACTCGAATACTTGACCGAGCAGCTTGAACACGAATACAGCAAGCTTCTGGCGCAAAAACGCAGCTTGGTCAACCGTCTGATCAACTGGTTTAAGTAATCAGGTCTGAGCGCGCCGAAACTCCTCGTCGTACTGCTGCGGTGTGTCTACATCCCGTAGAATGGCATCATCCGCCACGTTTACGTAAGTGATTTCACTGCTGTGGCGGTTCAGCACGTCACGCGGCGCTCCGCCCTCCGGCAGCGCGTACAGCTCTTCCCACAAACTTCGATCCATCAGAATAGGATGTCCCCGACGCATGTCGTAGCTCGGTGCGATGATCCGTGCCTGCTCAGTACAGTAAGCGCGCACGACCCGTTTGACAACTTCCGTGCGGATCGTCGGCTGATCTCCCAAAACGATCAGCGCGGACGCAATGTGATCTGGCATCGCCCGCAGTCCTGTATTTACAGACGACAACATTTCGCCTGTCGCATAATTCGCGTTGTAAACCGCGCGTGCACTATGCCGCTCTGCGATTGCCGTGACCTCTTCAGCATGATTGCCCGTTACGACGCAAATCTCATCGACGCGCGCGTTCCGAAGCTGGCACAAGATATGATCGAGAATTGTTTCGCCATTCGTCCATTCGAGCAGAACTTTCGGCGTTCCCATGCGCGTTGACAAGCCTGCCGCCAACACCACCGCTCCGGTACGTTTGACCACTTCGTACACCGGATCAGCGGCGTGGGAATCGCCAATGACAACCCGATCCACGCGCGGATTTTGTAGAATCTGCTGCGCGATAAACCGAGCACGAGCGCGGGCATAGCCTTCACGCGGGACGCCGTTAATGAACGGAATCACCCGTGCATTTTCTGGCGCACCTTTGAGACCACCGCGCTCATCGCGCATCACCCGCGCGACCATTTTGGAGCGAATCGGTTCACCGGGCAGATAATCAAATATGTCGATGATTCCGGCGGCATTGTATACGGATACGCTATCCAGCGGTTTGCCAAGCACTTGATACGAAACGATCGAGATCACAACTGTCGTGTGCGCAGGGATAACGGGTTCACGCTCGCGCGGCATTTTGAAGAACAGACGGCGCGCCCCATCCCCTTCAAGCAGCAGGACATCCGCGTGTTCCGCGAGTATTTTTGTATCCTCAAGCGAAACGCCGTTCGCTTTGTCCCGCTCAATCGACTTGTAAACAAATACCGGTTGTTCGCTGGTCTCAAACTGTGGCAGCCCACTCACCCCATCGGGCGCAGCCACTGTCGAAGGAAAAAGTGGTAGTTCATCATGGGCAATGCGCGTAGTCGTCGTCGCAATCACGCGGAAACTGCGGGCAGCAAGTTCGTGCGCCAGTGCCGCCATCGTACTTGTTTTGCCACCAGCACCAACGAGTGCCGCCGTATCTCCACGTTGAATATTGAAGGCTTCTATGAGTTTCACCGCTCACTCCATCCCAGCCGCGCGCGAATTTCGGCGCGGGTCAAGACTGCTTCAAGAACACCGCCGCCCACAGCCAGCGACTTATCCGAGATGGTGAAGCAGTTTTCAGGTTCGATGCGAGGATCAAGATCGCCGATCTTCATCCCCGTGTGGACAAGAACGTTTCGATGAATCAACCCGCGCAGCACGCCCGCAAACGGCGCGATCACCGCATCATCCCCAACCCGCGCAATCGTCTGACCCTCACGGATCATCTCGCCGATCTGCGCTTCCGGTTCAACCTGCCCGTTCGCAGGAGCGCGCAGGACTCGCGTATGCGTTTGACTGCCGATGCTGCCCGGTTCGGCGGTGTTTGGTTCGGCGCTGCCTGACCAATAGACCCGCCCCAATCGATGCCCGCGATTTGTCTCGATCACAGCATGCGCGTGAACGCCCGCCACATAACCGGGACCCAAGGCGATCACCAGCGGCGCATCATCAATCGTAAGATCAAGCGGGCGTTTTTCCATGCGGGCATCCACAAGAATGAGCGGCTGAATACCCTTGATCAGAGCGCCATCGGGATCAACTAAGACGGGAATACTGCCTTGTTCGATGACGGTGAAAGCCGTCTCAAGATCGCTCACGCAGCGCGCCGTCAGCCCTTCGACGGTACGCGTACCATCAACCACAGAATCACCAAAGCAGACTGTACGCCGCACCAACAGCGGCGCGCTGAGTTCAAGCACGATCACGGAGATACCAGAGCGCACCAAGCGCGCAATCGCCCCACTGGCGAGATCGCCGCCGCCCCGCACCAAGACTCCGTCAAAGCCCATCGATTCCATGCGCCCGCAGTGCCGCGACTACCCGATCTGGAATAAGAGGCAGATCATCCAGCCAAATACCGACCGCATCATGGACTGCCGCCGCAATCGCCGCCGCAGCCGGAACGAACGGCATTTCTGCCATGCCCCGCGCCCCAAACGGACCAATCGGGTCAGCGTATTCGAGAACGACCGATTTCACTTCCAGCGGCACGTCGAGAATGGTCGGGATCAGGTAGGTGGACAGATACGGGTTGAGCAGTCGTCCTTCGTTCGAAATCAGATGCTCCATCACCGCATAGCCAATCGCCTGAATGACCGCACCTTCGATCTGCCCCTGCACCTGCTGAGGATTTAAGGCGAGTCCTACATCGTTTGCAGAAACAAAGCGCCGCACGTAGATCAAGCCTGTTTCGATATCGACATCGACTTCCGCGGCTTGCGCGACGTAACCATACGCGAAGTTCGGCTCAGATTTGCCCGTCATCGGATCATATGGGGTGGTTTTCGGCGGGCGATATTGGAAGGTCGCAATCGCGGGGCGTTCTTCGGCTTTCCAGTGCTCAAGCGCCATTTCCGCCGCGCCTTTGATCGCGTTGCCCGCCATAAAAGTCATACGCGACGCGGACGAACTGCCCGCCGTCATCGTGTGCGCGGTATCATGCCCCATCAAGTGAACTTTATCGAGCGGGAGACCGAGCGCGGCGGCGGCAATCTGCACCATCACCGTATGCGTCCCCTGCCCCACTTCCGCGCCACCGTGATGCACAACCGCGCGTTCGATCTCGGTGCGCCCATGTAATTCAACCGTCGCCCAACTTTGCTCAGGAAAGCCAAAGCTGTAGCCAACATTCTTGAAACCGCACGCAAAACCCACTCCGCGCCGCAGTGCCGGATTTTCGGGCTGCTCAATCGGAGTCCGCGTCCAAGCGCCGCTTGACTGCGTCCAATAGCTCTCCCGCCCCGCCGCTTCGATCACCTGCGGCATGGTAACGCCTTTCGGGAGCGGCGTTCCAACCGAAAGAATGCTGCCTTCCCGCACTGAATTCTTCAGGCGGATCGTGATCGGGTCGATGCCGAGCGCATGGGCAAGGCGGTTCATCATGCCTTCAGCGGCAAACGCCGCTTGTGGCGCGCCAAATCCGCGAAACGCTCCGGTTGGGATGTTGTTCGTCAGCACGCCGTAAGAATCAATGTGAACATTGGGGATTTCGTAGGGTCCCGTCACCATCAAGTTGGCATTCGCCAACACTTTCGTTGTGGTGTAATTGTACGGACCCGCGTCTGCGATCACTTCCGCCTGAATCGCCGTCACCGTACCGTCGCGTTTTGCGCCCCATTTTGTCTTGATGCGAAACGGGTGACGCTTGTGGTGATACAAAATCGACTCGTGGCGGCTCCACACAGTTTTGACCGGGCGCTGAAGTTTCCACACGGCAAGCGCCAGCACGATCTGAACGGACATATCTTCACGTCCGCCGAACGCGCCGCCAATCGCCGGATAAATCACACGGACTTGTTCTTCAGGGATGTTTAGCGCATGGGCGATCAAATATTGATCTTCGTGCGTCCACTGCCCCGCCACGACGACCGTCACGCGCCCTTGCTCGTCAACATAGCCGAGTCCGGCTTCCGGTTGCAAGTAAGCGTGTTCCTGATAGCCGGTGGTGAACTCCCCTTCTAGGATCACGTCCGCCGCCGCCCATCCGGCGTCCATATCACCGTGCCGGGTGCGGTAGTGCACAAGCACATTATTTGCCAAGCCGTCGCGGATTTGCGGGGCACCATCCGCAATCGCTTCGACCGGATCGAAAACTGCCGGAAGGTCTTCATATTCGATGTGGATGCGCTTCGCCGCTTCCGCCGCGATCCGCTCAGTTTCAGCGACGACGATGGCAACGTTGTCCATGTAGCAGCGGACATTTTCCGCGCCGGGAATCGTACTGCCCGGTCCGCACAGCACGGGTTGATCCTTCATCACCAACCCGTACTCGTTGACCGGAATATCACGTGAGGTATACACAGCGACCACGCCGGGGATTTGCAGCGCTTCGCTTGCATCCACGTTCACGATCCGCGCATGGGCGCGATCGCTGAAGCGGATTTTCATGTAAAGCTGGTTTTCCATGTCGAAGTCGCCGGGATACGACGCTTCACCTGTCACTTTTTCGCGCACATCGATGCGCGTCACGCTTTGCCCCAGAACTGTCCGGGCGTTCTCTTGATCGACCACGATGGTTAACTCGATTTTTCTGAACTAACGCAGCCCGTTCATCGCCGCAATCTCTTGTGTGACCGTTCCGGCGTTCATCCGAATGCGCGCCGACTCACGGCTCATCAGCCGCTGTAAAATTGCCACCGCGGTCGCATAAGTCGGATCAACGCCGATGTAATTCAAACTGCCCGCGCCGAGGTTATGCCCTTTCGTGCGCGGGGTATCACTCGCGTAGTGCAGCACGCCAATATCGAACGGCGCGTGGTGCAAAGTCACGATTTCGTTTTGCGGGTGACGACGCGGGCGCACAACTTCGTAGATCGCGCTTAGATACGGACCGGCTTCCATTTCAAGGACGGTATAGCCTTCGCGGTAGAACACATCCATGTAGCGCGAATTCTGTAGGAACGTACCCAACGCGCTGATCGCCTTCTGATTATCCAACACCTGCCCCATCGATAGGAACGGCGCGACATCTTGCGCTGTGAAGCAGTTGTTGAACAGATAGCTGTTGCGCGAATGCTCGTCATGCACCACATTCGAGATCATCACGTCGCCAATGCGCGCATTCAGCGTCGCGGCTTTGCCCATCACATACACGCCAAGCAGCCGTTCGACCCGCTCGCTGAGGCGCGCCAGAATCTCATATGCGCCCAACCCAAGCGGATAGTCGATATTGATGATGATCGCATCCGTCCGCTGAAGCCATGCAAAATCGGGGTCGGCGTGCAAGCGCGGGTCGAGCCACTCCGGGCGGAGCTTGTTTAACTCGATCACCTGCGTTTCCAACTCAAACCCATGACGACTGGGGATGCGATGAATGCCGAGTGCAGTTTCATCGCGCCGCATTTCCCCGCGCACTTCACCGCGATCAGCAGTGTCGAGGTAGTTGCGCAGCACATAATACAGGAAGTTGCTCCGACTGCTCACGCTGCCTTCTCGCTGGAGTAGGCGATACTCCGCCAGCAAGTCAGCATGTTCGCCGTCTTCCATGTACGCGATCAGTGTCTTTTCTTCGCGGAACGCAAACCCGGTGAGCAGGTTCACGAGCGAATGGGTGTTGCTGCTGACAAAATAGACCGGACGATCTTCCAGATCAACGTGTGAGTGAAGTTGCTCCTTGATTTCGTCCCACCACTGCGCGGTTGCGCGGCGGTAATCCGCTTGCGAGCCGCCGAGCAGACGCACACCGAAGGACTTCCGTGTGCGCGCGATTTTGATGAGGTTAGCGACAAACCGCAGTCCCCATGCCGCTTCAAGCCGCCGTATATCGTTCGGCGTCATATGGGTGGTCATCGCCAGCAGTTCGATTTCGCTTTCGGTCAACCGCTGTACACGCTTCTCGTTGTGCGTCAAAAACAAACGCGCCGCTTCCGCTTGCAGTAGATCGTGCAGCTTATTCCACTCGATCTGGTACGCGGTGAGCATCGGCAGTAAATCGTCAATGTCCGAGCGGCTGACGACGAACACCGCCAGCGTCGATTCGCCATCGAAATGCGTGCGACGGCGGCGACCGGGTGCATAGACCCGCTCCCATTCATCGACGGGATGTCCCGCATCCGCGAATGACTTTTCCACCTGCCCGATCAAGATCAGGTCAACATCCGCAAGGCACGCGGGCAAGCGCTGACTGCTGTAAGAAAGCGCCGCCGTATCCGGGACGGTTTCCGAACGTGCGTGGACGTGCAGTGATGAGTCCAGCGCTAGATAGCTCTCCACGAGGGTTTCGATCTGAATCGTATGCGTTGAGCGCAGCAGCGAGTAGTACGTCCGCATATACAGTTCAAGTTCTTCACTTCCAGTCGTCGGAACGGTGCGATCCATCGCTGACTCCCTTATCCGCTGATGACATTACGACCGGCGGTCGTCAAACCGTTCCCGGTTCGTATCGGTACGCGCTTGGACTTCTTGGCGCATTTGACGGTTCAACTTCTGCTGGCGTTTCTTTTCGTATTCCTTGGTTTGCATCATCTGAATACGCTCTTTGGATAAATCCGTCTCTTTGACGTTCATCGCCTTCTTCGGCGTTGCTGCCGCGACGATCAACCCGATGATGGTGATCAGCACGAGGAAGATCATCCCCGCGATAAACAATTGCAGGGTCATCTCATCCATGCCGCGCCCAAACGACGCGTTCTGACCCTTCAACCATTCAATCACGCTCGGCGCTGCGAACCAGCCGAGGATCAAACAGGCTGCACCAAGAACCAGCCCGACAAGTGGTCGTAACCCTGTACGTTTTTTCTTTTCCTTGATGATGACTTGAGACATATTATCCCTCCTCTACGCGGCTTGCACCCAGTACTGCTTGTATGATTTTGTAATACCCCGTACAGCGGCAGAGATTTCCACTCAGACTTTGTTCGACCTGCGCTGGCGTCGGATCAGGCGTTTCTTCGAGCAGTTTCGCGCCCGCCATCAAAAAGCCGGGCGTGCAGTAGCCGCATTGCACCGCGCCGTGATCGATGAATGACTGCTGAATCGGGTGAAGTTCACCGTTTTCCGCGAGTCCTTCCACTGTGACGATCTCAGCATCATGCGCGCGCGGGGCGGGCACAAGACACGCCATCACCGCCGCGCCGTCAAGGAAAACGGTGCATGCGCCGCATTCCCCTTCGGCGCAGCCTTCTTTTGTTCCCGGTAGCCCCACGTCTTCGCGCAAGAAGTCGAGGAGCGTCTTATGAGATGCCCCTTCCACCGTGAACCGCTCACCGTTGATCATCGTCGTGATCGGCTGATCGCGCTCGGCTTGCGCGCCGTGTTCGATACGGTGATCAACCGGATGCGGCGCGTACCCGTGATGCTCACCCCACAGCATCGGCGGCTGATCCGGAAAGCGCTGACGCTCTGTGCCAGCGGCAAGCGCGCGCAGTGCGCGGCTGACCAACACACGCACCATCTCGCGCCGGTAGTCTGCTGTACCGCGCACATCAGTGATCGGATCGACGGCTGCCGCCGCCAGTTTCGCGGCTTCGCGGATCGTTTCGGGCTTGAGTGAACGCCCCACGAGCGACCGCTCCGCGACTTGGGCATGGATAATCGTCGGCGCGACACTGCCAAGCGTGATCGCCGCTTTCGTGACCGTCTCGCCGTCCAACTCAAGGATCACCGCCGCGTTGACGACGGAGATTGCCTGCGCGCGGCGCAGTCCCAGTTTGAAGAACACGCCGCGTTCGTTGTGCGCCAGCGCAGGGAATGTGATCGCGGTCAGGAGTTCGTCTGGGCGCATGACCGTCCGGCGCACACCGGTATAGAAAACGCTCAGCGGAACGGTACGCTCACCCTCAAGCGATGCCAGCCTGACCTGCGCGCCAAGCGCCATCAGCGGCGTAATCGTGTCGTTCGCCGGGGATGCCGTGATCACGTTACCCGCGACGGTTGCGCGGTTGCGAATCTGCGGCGCACCGACCTCCCAACACGCTTGCGCAAGTGGCAGCGCACGTTCGATCATCAGCGCGTGATCGACCACTTGATTATGGGTGATGAGCGCGCCTAACGTGATCTCATCGCCGTGCAAGGTGATCGCATCCAAACCGGGAACACGGGTGATATCGATCAAGACATCAACGCCGGGGCGTGCTTCCCGATCAAGCTCGATAATCAAGTCCGTGCCACCCGCGATGATGCGCGCGCGTTCGCGGTATTGCGCGAGGAGTTCAAGGGCTTCGGCGGTCGTGCTAACGGTGAAATAGTGTGACCACATGATTATTCCGGCTCGATCTCTAGCAGTGTAACAGGATTGATGTTGATGATCTTGGTGTCCCCGTGCTGCGTTTCCGTCTGCACACGGCGATCATACGTGTGAACATGCCCGTGTACCATGTAGCGGGGGCGATACCAATCAAGGAACTGCAAATACGCCTTAAAACCGCGATGCGGTTGATCTTCTGCATCATGAATGCCAAAAGCGGGCGCGTGGGTGACAAACACATCGATTGGGCGCTTGTTCGTCAGCTTTCTCAAGTAGATCGACAACCCCGCTTTCACAACCATACTCCTCATTTCGGATTCCGTGTATTGAATCGGGCTTTGGTTATACCGGATTGATCCCTCAATTCCGTAAAACGTGAGTCCCTTGTAGGTGTATAAGCGCTGATGCAAATTTTCGCCGCCGGGAGGTCGCTCGGTGTAACTGGTGTCGTGATTCCCGCGCACGTAAAGAAGCTGCACGTTGAGGACGCTCGTAATGAACTCCAAATAGGTCACGGGCAAGTCACCGCAGCTCACAATAAGTTCGACATCGTGGTAACGCCGCCGTAAGTGTGCGGCGTTCTCCATCTGCTGCATAACGGTATCACTGATACAGAGAATCTTCACAATACAACACAGTCCATCATCAAAACCGAAAGTCTAAGCGGAGCCGTTCGGCTCCATCTTCATCGATTCCCCTGTGCCGCTGCGCCGGATCATGATCAATTCCGCGAAGATGCTCACGGCGATCTCTTTCGGCGTTTCGGCGTTGAGTTCCAACCCAATCGGCGCATGAACCCGCGCGAGCTGCGCATCTGTCAAGCCGCGCTGTTCGCGGAGTTCTTTCATCGTGAGTGTCCAACGGCGGCGACTGCCGATTACGCCGATATACGGGGCGGGAGTGGCGACCAAAGCAGGGATCAGATCAATATCGACCGGAAGCCCGCGCGTTACCGCCGCGATATACGTGTGCGGGGTGATCGTCACCTGCTGCATCACGTCGGCAGGTTTGCTGACTGCATAACCGTCCAGCCCCGGCACATATTCAGGATTACAGTATTCGGGGCGGTCATCGCTGAGGATCACGCGCCAGCCTGACCACTTCCCCAACTCCGCCAACGCTTTACCAACATGACCACCACCGATCACAAGCAGAGTCGGCGCGGGATGAAGCGGCTCGATAAAAACTTCTACCGTACCTCCACACACGCCCGGATCACCTGCTTGAATATCGTTCAACGTATACGATACGGTGCGCGCTTCGCCGTTGGTGATCACGCTCAACGCTTCGCGGATCGCCAAGTCTTCCATCTTGCCGCCGCCAATCGTCCCCACGAACGAACCATCGGCGCGCACAAGCATCTTGCTGCCTGTGTGACGCGGGACGCTCCCTTGCACGTTGATGATCGTCGCAAGCGCGGCGGCTTCCCCATGATCATGCGCTGTGATGAGCGCTTCATAAACTGCCCGTGTGTCATCCATTGGTTCACGCTACTGGCGTTCAAACTCCCCGATCCAGTATCGATCTTCCTCGTCACCGTCGGAAGGTGTCAGCCGCGCGAATGTGACCGGATCATACAACCCGATTGCCACGCGATACCTACCAGCGGGAAGATCGCTGACGTTCACCTCAATTGTGTCACGAAATGCGCCGGGTAGCCAATTTCCCGGCGGAAGCATACCGCCGCCGGGGCGCGAATCGACCTGTTTGACAATGCGCGTCGAGTCATCCGCCGGATAGATGTGAATGAAATAGGCGTAGTCGCCAGATGCACTGCTTGGTGTAAACCATGTCAGCCGCAGCGTAACCGTCCCATAGCTGATCCAGTTGGGATTGTCGAGCGGATCGACTGCGCCGCTGGCATCGCGCACCGCCAATTCAATCGCGCCGTCTTGAAACGTCACCGACGAGGACTCTGGCATCATCACCGGAGGGTAATAGCTTGCAAATAGCCAATGATAGTACGGCTGATATGCGCCGCCGGGGACATTCGGCACGATCCGAATTGTGACCTGATCGGCGGTAATCAGCGCGCCGGGGATGAAAGTCGCCACTTCAAACCATGAACCGGGCAAATCAGGAATCACCCGCGTGCCGACGAACGTCTCATTCGCGTACACGTCGAATGTGCCGCGATTCGCCGCATGAATGCGCGAGATCAAGACGGCATCTTCGCCCGCCCGCGCCGTGAGCGTGAATGATTCTTCGCCTGTGATCCGCCGCCCGCCGTCCATGACCAAACAGGTATACAGCACACACCCGAACGTCTGGAACTGGTAGAACTCGGTCGGGAAGCCGCCGAGCGCCCCGTTCGCCGTCCAGCTATACCCATTCGCGCGTTCGGATTCCAAGTCCGCCACATTAAGCGAGTCGATCCAGTTCATGTTCGAGAATACATCGAGGTACAACCCCGGCAGCGCGTCGAGGTCAGGCTGATGGGAGGCGGCATCGTACTGCGGCTGATAAATCCCTTGATCTGCGGCGGCAAGCGCGACATTGCGCGCGGGATCAAGTTCAACCCTATAGCCGATTCGCCGTGTGCTGTATAAATCCGTCTCCGCCAGATAGCCTAAGCCGAGTCCATGACCTTCGCCATACGAAGCGATCATGTCCGGGCGTTCACGCAAAATATACTCCCCGACTGAGCCGGGTCCATTGCGCCAATAATCCGCCGCGCCGGGGGTAGTTAACCCAACAATATCAAGTGTGGTATGTCCACCGATGTAGCGCATCATGCCCACATCATGCACGGCGATCACCGCGTCGTCGGGCGCGTTTTCGCTCAGCCATTCTGCCATTTGATACGGTTGGCGGTACACACTGCTCACGTTGACCGCGTAACTCTGCAAGAACCACTGCGCAGACATCAGCGCCAACCATGCCGCGCCCATCAGCGCGATCGGTTTCAACCAAGTGCGCCGCGTCAACACTGCCCCGCCGATCACAGCCAGCGCGAACAATCCCGCGATCAGTGGCATTTGGTAACGTTTGAAATGCCAGAATGCCGTATCGAGCGTACTGATCGCCGCCATTGACCCGATCAGCCACAGACCCAGCACGAGCGCGACTCCGCGCCATTTTTTGTTGCCCAACAAATAGAGCAGTCCGCCAAGCGCCAGCAGCGCTGCGAGCGTGCCGAGATAGAATGGCTGATCCGGCATGATCGCGAATGCTTCCGCGAACGCCCGTGTGAAATTCTGCCAAATACGGGTAATTGTGTAACCAAAATCGAACGGGACGACGCCGAACAGCGATTTCGCTGCGTTTCCGGTGGCAACTGCCGATCCGGTCACGAGCGCATTCACCAAAGGCTGAACGATCGCCGCCGCCAGCGGCACAAACCACCACCAGCGGATCGGCTGTTTTGCTCGGTAGGCGTTCACGATCAGGTAAGCGACGACGAGCGCCGCCAAAATCGCCCCTTCCGGGCGAATCAACGCGCTCAGGCTTGCTCCCATGAGGATCACCGCGTCACGTTTGGCGAACACTCCGTAGAGCGTGAGCAGCACAAACAGCGCCGCAAGTCCGGTTTCCATGCCGCTCATGAAGTGCCACGCGGTCGCGCCGTTGATCATGAAGGTCAGCGCAAACCCGAACGCGAACCCCTCACCGCTGAAACGCCGCCCGATCTGCCAGATCAACCCGCCGCTGATCGCCAGCGCCAGCGCGCCGATCCCCGTCGCCCAATATGCCAGTGACAACGCACGAAAACCGATCAGATCGCCAACTGCCAATAGATACGGATAGAGAAAGCTGGTTGCGCCGCTGGTCGGCGGCAGACCGGGGTTGTAGACGTAGATTTCGCCCTGCGCGATTTGATGCGCGTATTGGAAATGAATGTAAGCGTCATCCAGCGGCAGGATCAGGTTTCCGGCAGCACTGGCACTGCTGGCGCTGACGTAGATCAACCAAATCAGCCCCGCTGCCGCGCAGATCGCTGCCCAGATGAGGAGCGAGCGTCCCTTGTGTGGGACGCCCGCCGATTTTTCATGAATTGTCACGCAGCTTCCGCTTCCTCTAGCTGCTGTAGCCGTGCGCGAAGGTGTCAATCATGAGGTGCACATCTTCGCCAAGCGGGTACAGGATCGGGCAGGTCGCACCGTTTTCGACATATTCACGCACTTTGCGGCGCACTTCTTCCGGCGTGCCGCTGGCGGTGATCATCTGGACGACATCATCGGGGACAAGCCGCATCGCTTCTTCGATTTGTTCTTCGGTAGCGGGCCACGTCAGCACTTGCGCGATTTCGTCCAACAGTTCTTGACTCACGCCGCTTGCCTTCATGATGTGCGGCTGCTGACCGAGATACTGCGTCACCAGCTTGCGCGCCGCATCAAGCGCCTTCTTGCGGTCATTATCAACCGAACACACCACCAACTGCGGGCGGTCGATTTCGTCGATGCTGCGTCCGGCTTTGCGCGCCCCGATCATCAACTGATCAATTGCGCCTTGGTTGTACTTCGGCGCGACAAGATAGTTCAGCACTGCCCCATCCGCGATTTCGCCCGTGAGCGCCATCATCTGCGGACCGGTCGCGCCGATATAGATCGGCACATTGCGCGGTTCTTTGCGCCCATGCACCACGTCGAGTTCTACATCGGACAAATGCACGAATTCGCCGTGAAATGTCACACGTTTACGCGCCAACAGATCGCGCACTACCGTAACGACTTCGCGCATCGCCAAGAGCGGTTTATCGCGCTTGATGCCAACTTTGCTTGCCAGCGGATCCCACCATGCACCGATCCCGCAGATGATCCGGTCGGGCGCAAGGTCATCGAGCGTCAAGAACGTCGCCGCGATGATCGCCGGGTTGCGCGTCCAATTGTTGATCACGCCGCTGCCGATCTTGATTCGGCTGGTGCGCGCCGCGAATGCTGCCATCGGCACAATCGCATCGCGGACAAGACGACTTTCCGCCTGCCAGACGGCTTCAAAGCCGCGCTGTTCGGCGTATTCGACATACTTGATCGCATCTTGAATCGGATGCGCGTCTTGCAGGTAGAGGGCGACCCGGTCAGCCATTATGAAGTACCCCTTGTTGAACATTCAGCAAAAAGAATATTCTGTCTATTTTAAGGACTGCTGCGCCAGTTGCCAGTTATCGATCCATTGTTGACCCATTCAGGCTGCCGTTCACCTGCAAAAACTGCGGAATCGCCCCGTGCGATCCGGCGACTCGATAATATGCTTCTAGGTCGGTTGGCACGTCGATATCGAGCATCAAGCGTTCACTGTGAAACCGCCGCACCACCGCGCCGACTTCTCGTGCTGCCATCATATGCCGCTGATAACTGCCTACTCCATACGAATATGGGATCAGTCCCGGCGGGCGTGTGAGCATGGCGTTTGTTCCGTCCTCGCGGGAGTCCGTTGCGATCACAATCGAATTGTCTTCGTGACCTAATTCGATCATGCCGATCACATCTTCCGGCGAAATCAACGGGAGGTCTGCGGGAAGGATTAAGACGGCATCCCCGCGAAACCCGCGCACCACCTGAGTCGCGCGCATCAGCGCATGATTGAGTTCGGGGGTCCCGCTTTCTTGAACCGTATGCGCGCCCATATCGCGCGCGATAGACAATGCCTTCGTGTCCCGGCTGATCACCAAGACCCCGGCGACTTCTTTAATCGGTTTGACCACGCGGATCGCGTGGCGCATCAGCAGTTCTGCAAGCTGAGAACGCTGCTCAGGGGAAAGGACGGGTGCTAGGCGCGATTTTGCCCGCGCCAGCGGTTTGACCGGGATAATCACCCAAATGCTCATCGCATCACCAACTCCCAATCCAATGAAGGATTTTTTCCGCCAATACCGCTCGATGTCCCTCCGTCGTCATGATGGTGTCAAACGTCACCATCCGCATATCCTCCTCATGAATCGGCTGTCCGGCATCCCGCTCATCGTAGACGTACCCGTTGATCAAGCCGCGATAGTAGGCGGCAACGGTGCGGGGGGAAACCTCTCCATATCCTAATTCTGCCATAAGTTTTGCCGCAGGACCCTTAACGGCTTTCCCGTCGACAATCGGACTGACCGCCACACGCGGAATATCGCGGCGGCACAACAAATCACGCATTCCCGGCACTGCCAAAATTGGCGCAATCGAAAGCCAAGGATTCGACGGCGCGATCAAAATCGCGTCTGCGCGCTCTAGTGCTGCTGTCACGTCGGCGCTCACCGACGCCGACGCCGTATTCGCACAGCGGATCGCGCGCACGGTCGGCTGCCAACGGTGCTTTACAAAATACACCTGAAATTCGAGTTCTCCGTACTCGACGGTGTCGATCATCGTTGGCATTTCAGCATCAGTCATCGGTAGGAGTACAGGTTTGATCCCCAACGCACCCGCCAACCGCCGCGTCACCTGTGTGAGCGTTTCGCCGGAACGGATCGCTTGTGTGCGCAGCAGATGAGTGGCAATGTCTTGATCCCCTAACCCGAACCAAGGGGTTTCGCCAAACCGCCCCATCGCGCCGAGCATCGCCCGTGTGTCACCTGCGATACCCCAGCCATTCGTCCGATCTACGATGCCCGCGAGGGTGTACATCACGGTATCAAGGTCGGGGCAGATCTTGAGACCATAATGCCAGAAATCATCCCCGGTATTTACGATAACGGTCAGACGCTCGGGCGGGAGAATCTGGGCGAGACCGTGCGCGAGCTTTGCGCCACCCACCCCGCCCACCAATGCAACAATGTTCTCTAGCGCCATAACACGCACTCCTCCAGCGGGATCCGCGTACTGGTGCGAGATTCTGACGGATAGCCGAGCGCGATCAATGCCTGAGGCTGCCAGTCGTCCGGCAGTTCGAGCGCGGCGCGCACAACCTCCGGGGAAAAGAGCGGCGCGCACATCCAGCACCCGCCGAGTCCGACTTCGTGCGCGGCGAGGAGTAGATTTTGCCCCGCCATTGCTGCGCTCTGTACCGCCATCAGGTATTCGTTTTGCGCCCGCCGCGAATCAGGATAACCGTCCATGTCTGCCATAGTGAGACACAAAACGACGGCGGCAGGTGCGCCTGTGATCCGCCCATACGAGCGCGCGGTATCCGCCGCAATCTTTTCTTCCGGCACGCCGTCGGCTTCAAGATCATGGCGGAGTTTTGCGCCCATTGCGCGTGCGAGGGCTTCTTTGCGCTCCGCCTCGATGATGACAGCGAAACGCCAAGGCTGGCGGTTGTGCGCGGACGGCGACCAGATCGCCGCCTCTAGGATGGTGGTGATCAGCTCACGCGGAACGGGCTGATCGGTATAGCGTCGAATCGAACGGCGCTCGAAAAAGGCAGGCGACAGCTTGCCGAATGCATTCTGCACCGGATAAATCCTCTCCTGTAGTACGGGTTATTGACCCCATCAGGTAGTCTCGCGCTCCGCCCATAACTACATGCGCGGAGATGGGAAGGGGGTGATGCAAGGTAGTGAATCAGTGCTTATTTTCGATACAAATCCATCTCTGGCGGACGGTTCATGTCCGCCGCCTTACCCTTGACCGGCGGATACGCCAGCCCACGCATATGAACGATAGGCAGCCCTTCCGCACCTTCACCTGTTAGCAGCGCCGCCGCTGATGCCACCATATCGGCGTAGCCGGTAATGCTGATCTTGAGCATACGCCCAAACATATCAGTTGTTCCGCGCAGATCAAGCAGCGCGGGCATCCCAGCAACGCCAATCGCTGTGCCGACATTGCCTATGCGGAAGGGTCGCCCGTGCGAGTCGCTGATCACAATGCCAACCGACGCACCAGTTTCGCGCTGGATCGTCTCGCGCAAACGCGCGGCGCTGGCATCGGGATCGACAGGCAGCAGCAGCACCGATTCATCTGTGCCATCAACATTTGACTGGTCGATTCCGGCATTCGCGCTGACAAAACCGAGCCGATGCCGCACTACCAACACATTTGGCGCGGCACGGCTGACTTCGACGCTTTCGCGCAAGACTAACTCGACAATGCGCGGGTCTTTCCCCGTGATTGCCGCGAGTTCCAGCGCGCGATCACCGGGTGTTACCGTCGATAGATCAACGCGCCGTCCTTCTGCTTTTGAGACGACTTTCGAGGTGACAACCAGCGCGTCACCCGTTTCGAAAGTCAGTCCGGCATCACGCGCTCCCACCAAGATCAACGCCGCCAGATCATCCCCCGCCTTAACCTGTGGGATGCCGGGAAGGGCGGTCAAGTGGAGCGATGGTGCGTCGTTCACGACTCTAAGCCTGTGATGCGGATGCCCAAGCCCTTCTTACCGTATCTCTTGTTCATGTACAGCAGCACGGGTGTGAGCGCTTCGGCGGCAACCGCATTTGCCAGCGGTCCCGCGTCAAATCCGCGCATTCCGGCGGCTTCCACGAGCTTGATCACTTCTTCTTTTGCAGCAGCATCGTCGCCTGTAACCAGCACATCGCACTGCACTTCGATTTGGGCATCGCTCATCTTCTCGGAGCTGACATTCTGGAACGCGGAGACAACACGCACGCTACCACCCAACAGCGCCTGCGCTTCGAGCGCTGCCGCTTTGCTTTCGGGTACATGAACAGTGCGGATTTGCGGCGGTTTAAGCGGCACAGTCACATCAATGAGGATTTTCCCGGTCAGATGTTCTTGCACGCTAACCAACGTATCGTAATGCGCCTGATACGGGACACTCACGACGACGAGATTAGCCTGCTGCGCCGCCGCGATGTTATCCATCCCCGTCAGGTATTCACCGCCCAACTGCGCATTAAGTTCAGCGACGCGTGCTTCCGCCTTCGCCGCATCGCGCGAGCCGATGATGACCCGGTAGCCGTGCAATGCCCAACGCATCGCCAGACCACTGCCCTCTTTACCTGTCCCGCCGAGTACTGCGATGGTGACAAGCGTTCGTTCGTTATCGACCATGAGGTTAACCCTGCTGAGTTGATGTCCGATTTGTGAAGTTTCTATTCAAGTGTAGCATAATCCACACGTTCTTCACGATATGGATCGTACCTCACTCAGCCGCAGCATATTTTGTGTAACGTTCCCATACTCCCGGCGCGAGTTCCAGTGCCGCCGCTGCGATTGCGCTTTCGTCCAACGTCAGAAGCTGGCGATCACGCATCAACACTCTGCCCGCCACCATCGTCATCGTCACCATTGAGGATTCGAATCCGAAAATGATGTGCCAAGGGAGATTGCCCGGTGTCAATGGTGTGTACGGGTGATAATCGACAAAAATTAGGTCTGCGGGCGCACCGTCGAGGATCATCCCAAACGGAAGCTCATCGAAGAACAGCGACGTGAGAAAATTGTTATTCCCGTGCGCCATCGCTTCGATCATTGTGCCGTTCCCCCGGCGCGGGTCGCGGTGCGCTGTTTTGTGCAGGAAGTAGGTCGCTTTCCATTCTTCCCACATCGCATTACTAAAACCGTCATTGCCCAAACACAAGAACGTATCTTCCTGCATCATGCGATCAAAACGCATCGCGCCGACAGCGTTATTCATATTCGAGCGCGGCTGATGTGTGATCGCCGTTTCGGTACGCTGAAGCCGCCGTAGTTCCTGCATGCTAATATGGACGCAGTGCGCGGCAATCGTTCGATTGCCTAAAATCCCCATTTCGCCCAGACGATGAACCACCATCTTCCTGTATTTTTTGAAGCTGTCATCTTCGTCCGCTTCGTGCTCCGCGACATGGATGTGAAAACCGCGTCCGGGGTGCGAATCGACGCACTTTTTGAGCGTGTCGTCGCTCAAGGTCAAGCTGGCATGTAAGCCAAATGTGCCGCGAATACGCGGGTGGTTGGCGGATTTCTTCAAGAAGCGGACATTTTCCGCGATTCCCGCTTCGGCTTTCTCGATCCCGTCCCGGTCAGTGACTTCGTAGCACAGCACGGTGCGCACCCCCGCACGATCCACCGCGTCAGCGATCACGTCAAGGCTGCCGTCGATGAAGTTCGGGCTGGCATGATGGTCAAACAGCGTGGTCGTCCCGTGTTTGATCGCATCCACGAGGCAAACGAGAGCGCTCGCCTGTACGCTGTCTTTGTCCAGCGCCTTATCGAGATTCCACCACAAACGCCGAAGAATCTGCGGGAAATCCTTCGGCGGTTCGCCGGGAATCGCCATGCCGCGCGCATACGCGCCGTAAAAATGTGTGTGTGCGCACACATTCCCCGGCATCACGTACTGCCCGCGCGCATCGAGGGTTTCTTCGCCCGGATATTTCGCCATTAGATCGGCAGTCGTGCCAACGTCGCGGATCATCCCGTCACTGATGTACACCGCGCCATCCGGCAGAATACCCGCCGCTTCTACATATGTGATTAAGTTGCCATGAATGATCAGCATGATCTGTGTCCTACGTTGGCAGTGAAAGTGTAACTGCGCCGCCGTTGCGGGCGATTGTATCTAGAATTTCTTTCAAGATCGCATCATCCCCCTGCTGCCGGTCGAGAAAGTGCACGCCCTCGCGCGGTTCAGGGGAAAAGTACACCGGACCTGTCTCGCACAAGACGCTGAGTCCGGGCGCATACGGGTCATCCTTCTTATCGGCGTCCCACGAGCGATACGCCTGAATCTTCTTCTTTTCGAGCGAGACAACCAGCCGATCCACAAACTGATCGGCATCGCTGTATAAATCGGCGATCACCGACGCCGCCACGAACCGGTCACCCGTCGTCGAAACAAACGTGATCGGACGTTTGGTTACGTTCAGAATCGGGGGTGTTTTCGTCTGAACATCCCCGACCTGAATCTTGTAGTAAACGGCGTTGGCGCGTTTATGCGACGGCTCGTTTGGAAGCAGTTGATGACGATACGCCAGTTCAACACCTTTGTACTCCGCGTAGAGATATATCCCCGGCGGTCTGCCCTGCAAGACGGCTTTACCGCTCAAAAAGAAGGCGAGATAATCCGTTTGTACCCCAAGCGGCTTACGCGACTGCGGCACGCGATACCACCGCTCCTTCAGGAGGATTTCCAGATCGCGGTTACGGTTGATCACGCCGACCAGAACGCGGCTGTCGGGGTACATGCCCTTTGCCTCAGATTTTGGCGATCTCCGTCTGCCGCACTTCGCTCAACCGCGCATCGATCGCAGAGACGCGTTGTTGATGCTCAATCCACCATTCAGGGTCACGCTGGGCGTCGAGTTCCTCGACGGATTTCCCCTGCTGTTCGACCCACGTGTAATATTTCAGGTTATGCCAGCGCTGACGGACATCGGGCGTCCCTAACTGTGTCCAGTCGGTGCGAACACCGTGAAAAACACCTTCCACGCGCCCCACTGCCGCCGCTTCATCGAGCGTGCCAAACCGCGCTGCCATATCGCCCATCACTGAGTAATAGCGGTCAAGCGCGTCTGTTGCAATGGTGTAGATCACATCACCTCTGCCGAATTTGTAAAACTTGGCGGTCTTGATCGCGCCGAGCATATTACAAATGCTGCTGATCCCGAACAGCGTCCCCATCCGCTCAACTACTGCTTCGTCGATGCCGTAACGGGTCGCAAGAACGCGCCGCGCGGCGGGTTCAGCGAGGAGCTGCAAACCCATCTTGGATTCAATGTCGTCGATGCACATCATCGCGTCCATATTGAACACGTTGTGAATCCATGTGACGTGTTTATCACCGATACCTTGAATATCGTGTGAGCCGTAGCCGTTGTTGTACAGCGTTGGGCACTGAATCGGCTCAAGCCCGACGGTACGGGCATCCGGGAACACCTGCTTGATGCGATCCCCAGCGGCAATTGTTCCGGCGCTGCCCATCGCGCTCACGAACGCGGCGGCTTTACCATTGCCGATTCCGCGTGCATGGAGTTCCGCCGCCAATTCAACAATCGAGTTACCGGTCACATGATAGTGAAAACGGTAGTTGCCCATTTGCTCAAATTGGTTGAGGATACGGATATTCGGGTCGCTGTTACGCAGACGGTGTGTTTCGTCGTAAATTTCTTTGACGTTGCTTTCCGAACCATACGTCTTGATCGCGTGCGCACCGTAGCTTTCGATGCGTTCAAAACGCTCACGGCTCATGCCTTCGGGCAGCACGACGAGGCTGTTGCAGCCCATACGACCACCCACCCACGCGCCGCCGATCCCGTAATTGCCAGTCGAGGGCCACACAAGTGTATGGACTTTCGGGTCAACTTCACCGAACAAAACTTTTTCCAACAAGACCGAATATGCCGCGCCAACTTTGTGACTTCCCGATGGAAACTCACGCGCATACAGCATGACGATTTCCGCGTCGATTCCGGTCAGTTCCTTTGGCAGCACGATGTAGTAGAACTGATCATGCTCATCGCGCCACGTGATATTGAACAGGTTAATCGGGTCAAGCGGATTTTCGCTGCGAGCGGCGATCGCTTTGGCGCGCACGTTCGGGGCGATCTTATGCGGATGCAGCATTTCTTCAAAGGTAGGTCCGGTGATCACGGTGAGTCCTCATCATTCAAATTGAGCTGTGCTTCCAAAATACGCAGTTCGTTCATCATCTCATCACGGCGGAGTGCCAGCGTTTTATAATGCGCCAGATCATCCGGAGTCATCTCGTACTCCGTCTTGCCCCCGCGTGACTGTATGAACGTGTCAATTTCCTCGTCAAGCGCTTCGTAATCCAGCACAAGCTGACGATAGCGCTGTACCGCATCCATCATGTCGTCGGTCATGTCGCATCCTTTTCATTTCCCTCCCCCACCCGGTCAGGCAGTGGAGCAGCCTCCGGTGAGATCGCCAGCGCGGGAATCTGCGCGGCGGTGGGCGGCGTGACTCCGCTGAGTCCCTCGAATCCGGTGCGAGACGCAACCACGTACAGCGGTCGACCGCGCACTTCGTCATACACACGGGCGACATACTGCCCCAGAATGAAGAGGAAGAACAACTGGAAGGCACTCATCAGCAGCACCAGCACGATCGTCGTTGCCTGCCCACCGAAAAACTCCATTCCGTAGATCACACGCAGAAGCGCGACGACGGGAATGGCGAGAAACGCAAGCACACCCAAGATGCCCGACACGTATACCATGATTTGAAGCGGGAAATACGAGAAGCTGGTGATCGCGTCGAGCGCAAAACGGATCATCTTGCGGAGCGGGTATTTGGTTTCGCCCCAATGCCGCGCTTGACGAACGTACTGCACGCCTGTCTGCTTGAATCCTGCCCAACTGGTCATCCCGCGAATGAAGCGGTTGTGTTCGCGCATGGCGCGGAGCACCTGCACAACCTTTTCGTCCATCAAGCGAAAATCCCCCGTATCGACCGGAATATCGACTTCGGTAATCCGGTAGATCAAGCGGTAGAACAGCTTCGCCGTAAACAGCTTGAACCAGCTTTCGCCCATCCGCTTCTCGCGGATCGCGTAGACAACTTCATAACCTGCCTTCCAGCGCTCGATCATGTCGAGGATCAACTCCGGCGGGTCTTGCAGGTCAGCATCGATCAAGACGACGGCGCGACCGGCAGCATGATCGATGCCTGCCGTCACTGCGGTCTGGTGACCAAAATTGCGGGCAAAGTTGATCACGCGCACGCGCTCATCTTCGCGAGCCAATCCCTGAAGCAGTTCCAGCGAACGATCTTTACTGCCGTCATTGACGCAGATCAGCTCCCATGGTTCGCCAGTGGAGTCCATCACCTGACTGATCCGCTTGTACAAATCGGGAATATTGCCCTCTTCATTGTAGATCGGGGCGACAATCGAATACGTTGGGCGTTTGTTCATCGTTTACTCTAGGTGGAGTACGCGGCGGACAGCCTCTGCGGACGGGGCAACGCGCATGCCCCCGCTCACCGATTCCTGCGCTCGCCGGACATCCTTTAGTCCACTGCCTGTCAATAAGAATACAACGCGTTCTTCGGGCTTCAAGTAACCCAATTCTAGCGCACGGCGCGCACCCGCGTAAGTAATCGCGCTGGAAGGTTCGCAAAACACGCCGGTCAGCCGCGCAACTGCGGGAATGCTGGCGAGTGTCTCACTGTCCGGTACGGAAACAAACGCGCCGTTGGTTTCCCGCACTGCCCGGAGCGCTTTCGAGCGGTCACGTGGCAGTCCGGCGCTGATGCTGTCCGCGATGGTTTGGGCATCTACAGGCTGCATGTCAGCGGCGGAAACATTCTGTTCCCAAGCGGTGACAAGCGGCGAACTTCCTTCAGCTTGTACCCCGATCAAGCGCGGAATCCTTGAAATCCAGCCCAACTCGAACAAATCCACGAAGCCCTTATGCACTCCGGCGATAATGTTGCCGTCACCGACGCTGACGATCACGACATCCGGCACATCCCAATTGAAAGACTCAGCAATCTCGAACGCGACCGTCTTTTTGCCTTCAATCGTATAGGGATTGATGCCTGTATTGCGGCAGTACCACCCCTGCTCGATGCACATGTCATAACAGAGATCGAACGCCGTGTCGTAATTCGCTTCGACCAGCAGCACGGTCGCGCCATACACGAGAAGCTGCGCGATTTTCGCCTCCGGCGCGGTCGCGGGAACGAAGATGATGATACTCATGCCTTCGACTGACGCGCCAATCCCGCTCAATGCCGCCGCCGCATTGCCTGTGCTGGCAGTGCTGACGGTCGTGATCCCCGCTTCTTGAGCACGGGCGACGATCAAGGCGCTGGCGCGGTCTTTGAGCGATCCGGTTGGATTGCTGCCGTCGTCTTTGACCCACGCCTCCGCCAAACCGAGGTCAGCGGCGAGACGGGGCGCGGGATACATCGGCGTGTTCCCCACGCGAAGCGGCGGCACACGACTTTCCGGCTTGAGCGGCAGGAGTTCACGATAGCGCCACATCGACTGAACGCGATTTGAGATCAACTGATCTCGGCGGAGCTGACCCCGCAACTGCGCGTAATCATACAGGACATCGAGCGTCCCGACTTGACCGCACACTGGGCACGCATATTGGACTTCATCGGGCGCATATTCGCGTCCGCACATAGAACATCTCAGTTTCAGAACATCTGCCATTGTCGTCTCTGCGTTTTCTGCGGATTGATTCCTTTACGGGACGATGCGCGTTCCGGTTTCGCCGCGCAGTGCCCGCGCCAAGTTCGGCGGATCGGTGATCACGGCGACGGGACCGCCCATTTTCACGAACTCGACCGCCGCTTCGATTTTCGGGAGCATGCTCCCCGGCGCGAAGTGCCCTTCCGCCATGTATTTCTGCGCTTCATGCAGCGTCATTTGATCCAAAAACTGCTGACCCGGTTTATTGAAGTTGATCGCCACTTTTTCGACGCCGGTCGAAATGATAAACAGGTCAGCGCGGAGTACCTGCGCGATCAAACTGCTGGCGCGGTCTTTGTCGATCACCGCATAGGTGCCGCGCAGTTCACCGTGTTCATCGCGCACAACGGGAATACCGCCGCCGCCCACTGCGATCACAATGTAATCATTCATGATTAAGGCGCGGATCGCGTTCATCTCTTGAATCATCAAGGGTTTGGGACTGGCAACGACACGACGCCACCCACGCCCCGCATCTTCAACCACTGACCAGCCTTCTTTTTCGTAGCGGCGCGCTTCTTCTTCGGTCATGAACCCGCCTATCGGCTTGTTCGGGTTCTTGAACGCTGGATCGCTTTCATCCACGCGCACCTGCGTGACGATGGTCACGATGGTGCGATTGACCCCGCGCTTGCGGAGCGCATTATCGAGCGACTGCTGCACCATGTAGCCGATTGAACCCTGTGTATCCGCGACGATGATATCGAGCGGCACGGGATGAACTTCATGCGCGGCAAGCTCGGAGCGGCGCAAAATGTAACCCACTTGGGGACCGTTGCCGTGCGTAATGATGACATTCCAGCCTTCCGCGATCATTTCAGCGATATGTTCGCACGTCATGCGGACGGCGTCCCACTGGTTGGTGACGTCGGGATGTTTCGGGTCAAGAATCAGGGAATTTCCGCCAATCGCGACGGCAGCGAGTTTTGTTGGCATCTATTTCCTCTTCTCGCGCAAGACATTCAGAGAGCATTCCTCATGACTGACTGGATGGGTGAAGTACCAAAACTGCCAACCGTTACAACTCTTCCAACCAGTGACCGCAATACCCGCAGATGAAACAGAGGAGTAAGTGATCTCTCCCCATTTCACTTCACCTGTTTCAAGGTATTCCGCAAAGTACGTTTGACTTCTATGTCGTGCAAATATACCTAACGGAAAACCAACTTCTATGGGTGCACGAGGTTGGGTGCTTTCTTCCGACGCTATTTCCTTGTCGTTGATTGAGTCCGCCCAAAAAGTGAAATTTAGGTCTACGGTATATACTTTTTGCTCTACTACCCCGATCTTGTAACGCAGAAGCAAATCAACTAGTTGATCTCCATTGATAAGGGTTATTGGTGCTGCTTTTGGATCTGCCGCATTTTCAATTGCAGACTTCGAGAATTTGCCTGAAGTAACGAAGATTCCGCGCTCACCATTCCTCAAGTCGCCTCTTAAGGTACTGATTTCTTCACGAGGCACAGATGAATCTGGCTTATGTTTACACTGCACCCCTATTGCAATGGTGCTAAAGTTCTCCAACGCCGAGAACTCCTCGAATATCAACACCTTTGTCATTTGGCCCCCCTATTACCTCAGATTCATCAAAACCCATTTGTATTAAGACTTGTCCTACAAGTTCTTCGAAAGCTTTAGGTTTGAGCTTATTGATCCGGTTTTTTAGGTCTTCTCGTGTATCACGGGTAAAGGTCCGGATACGTAATTCCATACCTTCTTCTTGCCATTCCATCAAACCGTAGGTTCCATCACCTACCTCATAAAACAGCGGGAGATCGCCTTTCTCCGTGCGCTGTATGTTACTACGTACAATAGCGGCTCTGAATGATTGCTCAGGTGTGAGTGTTCTTTGACTAACTAGCTTTTGCTGGATTGCACGGGAAGCGATCTCACTAGGAGTTAATGGTTTTTTGTTTTCATCTAAGATACGGCGCGCCGCTTCTGCAATTGTGATCATGATCCCCTTCCTAAAATAAAACTGTGGCTATTGATACGCACTATTTCAACAGCCACAGTTTATTATGTGCGAATGTTTTACGAACGCATCGTCAGCGCCATCGCCGCCTTTTGAACGTGCAGGCGATTTTCGGCTTCGTCGTAGACCACGCTCTGCGGTCCGTCGATCACTTCGTCGGTCACTTCGATGTTGCGATCCGCCGGGAGGCAGTGCATATAGATCGCATCCGGGCTGGCGAGCGCCATCCGGCGCGAGTCGGTAATCCAATCGGTGTACTTCTTGCCGTATCCCGCCGATTCGTGTTTGTCCTCGGTCGTCATCCAGCATCCCCATGACTTCGGATACACGATGTCCGCGCCCTTGAAGCCATCATCGAAGCTGTCGAGGATTTCAAACGAGCCGCGCGACAGTTTGGCATTCTCACGCGCCTGATCCACGATGTCCGGCATTAAGCCGAATTCCGGTGGGTGCGTCAAGCGAACGTTCATGCCGTAGCGCGTCATCATCAGGATCAAGTCTTGCGGCACGCTCAACGGCTTCTGGTAGCTGGAGGCGTACGCATAGCTCACGTTGATCGTCTTGCCGCGCAGATTGCGCCCGAAGCGTTCCTGAATAGTCATCAAGTCCGCCAGAATTTGGAACGGATGATAGATGTCGTCTTGCATGTTCAGGACGGGCACACGGCTGGCGGCGGCAACTTCACGAATGTATTTGTTGCCGAATTTCCAGTCACACTGGCGAATGGCGATCCCGTCGGTATAGCGCCCGATGATCTCACCGATCTCTTTCGCCGTGTCACCGTGACTAATCTGGGTCGTTTCGCTGTCGATAAACTGCGCGTGACCGCCTAACTGCGCCATGCCCGATTCAAAGCTGGCGCGGGTGCGCGTGCTGGTGAAGAAGAACAGCATCGCCAAAACTTTGTCGCGCAGATAGGCGTGAGGTTCGCCCAATGCGCGCTTGCGCTTCAAATCCCACGCCACATCGAGCAGCGTATCGATCTCGTCGCGCGTCCACTCCTGAGTCGTGATCAAGTCACGATTGCGCAGGTCGGTTTGCATGATGAAAACAGCTCCTTAGAATTTCGTATTCGTCCCAAGAGGGATCGCTAACCACACTACTCAGAATTTATGTCAGGTGTTCGGCACAATTCCAACGCAGACAACTATAACGCCCTGCGTCGTCCCGCTCTATGACCACAATGCCGGTATAGCTGAGATAAGGGATCGGTTCAAGCGCCGCCGCGTTGACGCACAAATACGGAATCACGCAGATTCCTATCCCCCCGTGTGTGATGAGAAGTTCATTCGGCTGCGCTTCTCGCATCGCACTTGACAAACGCGCCGCAGCCGCGCCAAACGTCTCACCGCCAGGGCATGCTGCGTCAAGGATATGCTGCCGCCACTGCTGATGCACAACGCTCCATGCTGCCCATGCCGCATCATCGGATTGACCTTCGAGTTTGCCGCAGTCCCATTCACGCAGTCGATCCTCGAGGATCGGCGTTAGGTTGAGCGCCTCTCCCACAATACCAGCCGTCTGCGCGGCGCGGTGCATCGGGCTGTGGCGGATTCGCTGAATGCCTTTGTCCGCCAGCCATGCCGCCGCCGCGCGCGCTTGCGCCTGACCGACGGGAGTCAAATCGCCGTCAAGTTCGCGGCATTTGATGATCCGCTTCACATTGACGGCGCTTTCCCCATGCCGCATCAGATAGATTAGGTCTGGCATGACGGTCTACCGCTTGATCAACCCCGGCAGCAGTGCATAGAACTCAGTCGAACGCACCACGTCATCGAGCGGCACTTGATCGATCACCGTGTGCGCGTGGATTTCGTCGCCGGGTCCAAAGCCGATGCTCGGAATGCCCGCCTTGCCCGTCCAGTACGTTGCGTTGGTGGAAAAATCCCATTTACCCGTCGGCGGCTTGTAGCCCCACAGCAGTTCACCTGCTTGAACGCCCGCCTGCACAAACGGGTGATCCTCCGACAGCGCCCACGCGGGATAAATCTTCTCCAGCGGGAACACAAATCCGGTATAGCTTGGATCATCGTAGTGAAGAATCGATGCTTCGATGTCGGTGCGGTCGCCGATAATGCGTTGAATGCGCGCCAATTCTGCCTGCGGTTCTTCGCCAAACGTCACGCGGCGGTCAATGTAGATCGTCGCTTCGTCCGGTACGGCGTTGATGCTCGGCGTCTTGACGTGCATATCGCTGACGGTGATACGCCCATGCCCCAAGAACGGGTCATCGCCGAGTTCCGGTTCAAGTTTGCTGATCGCCTCGATGATCGGCAGGAGCTTGTAGATTGCGTTATCGCCGAGGAAGTTGCTCGCGGCGTGCGCGCTCTTGCCTTTGGCGACAACCTGCATCTCGACGCGCCCTTTGTGACCGCGATAAACCTGCATGCGGGTTGGCTCACCGACGACGACAAAATCCGGGCGGATACCTTCGGTAACGACAAACGAATTCGGCGCGATCCCGTCGCACCATTCTTCCATGTTGCCAAAGTAATACGCGGTATAGCCTTCCAACAATCCGAGATCGCGCGCAAGCGCTAACCCGTAGATCATTCCCGGCGTGCTGTTCTTTTCATCGCATGCACCGCGCGCGTAGAAGACGCCGTTTTCGACTTTGCCAGTGAACGGATCCCATTCCCATTCATCGGGATCGCCGATGCCGACGGTATCCAGATGGCTGTCATAAACGATCTTGGTCGCGCCGTTCCCGATGCGTCCGACGACGTTTCCCATCGTATCGAACCAGATTTCGTCAAAACCCAGCTTGCGCATTTCTTCGGCGGCGCGTTCGCCAACCGCGCGGATTTGACTGTCATAGCTGGGGATGGCGCATAAATCTTTCAAGAATTGAATGATTTGTTCGCGTTGAGCTTCGACCCGTTCGTGAATCGTCTGGATCTGGCTCGGCGTTACCGGGCTGCTTTGTGTCATAGTCCTCTGTTATCCCTGCTTAAATGCGAATTCAACGTAAGGATCGTTACCGTCCTTCGTTCTCCCAAAATTCAAAATCACGATGCGCGGATCAGCGGCGGCAATTTTGGCGACCCGTTCATGATCCGCCAGCGGCTGCCACTTCGAGAATTCCGCGTAGACGACATTTCCCGGTCGCATCTTGACATCACGCGGGCTTGCGCCGGCAAATTCAAGCACATTAATCACCTCGCCAACCGCCAAATTGAGGTAGGAAACCGGCGGTACTGGCGGGGCGGCAGGAACGGCGGCTTGCGGGGCTGCCGCAGCCTTCAGATCGGAAGTGGGTGATTTCGCGATTGGTACGGGCGTTCCATCCGTCGCATCCACCGTTTCGCCTTTTAGGAACGCTGCGAGGTCAGTCGCCGCTTTGTAATACCCTTCAGCGAACCCCTGATAATACTGTGCCTGCGCCGGATCGGCGGCTGCTTTGCCATCCCGCGCATATTCGCGCGCCTTGATCGCCCAACGGTTGGCAAGGGCGCGCAGTTCATGCATCAGCTGAGAAATGTCCATATGCTCACTCACGCAAACAGGTCAATGACTGCAAACTTCTCGACATCCACCAAACCCACATCGGTCAATTTCAGGTTGGGGATGACTTCTAATGCCATGAAACTCATTGCCATGAACGGATCGAACATGGTGCTGCCCATCGCTTGCGCGGCGGCGATCAAACCGTCATATTCACGCCGTACATCGGCGATTGGCTCTTCGGTCATCAAGCCGCCCACCGGGAGCGCCAGCACCGCCACGACGTGATCGCCGTCCACAGCCGCCAACCCTCCGCCCATCTCAATCACGACCTGAGCCGCCCGCGCCATACTCGCGTCGTCCGCGCCGATCACCACCAAATTATGATGATCATGCGCGACTGTCCCGGCGATTGCGCCGCGCTTCAGCCCAAAGCCATGAATAAAGCCTTTGCCAATATTGCCGCTTGCCTGATGGCGTTCGATGACTGCCATCTTGAGAATATCACGATCCGGATCGCTGACGGCATAACCATCGACGATTTTGGCATCGTCAATGCGATGACCTGTCACCACCTGATCGGCATATCCTTCAATGATATGGATGCGACCGCTCCGCGCAGGAATACGAAAATCCAGATCGCCGGGGCGCACGTTCATTGAACTGCGTAGATCGATTTCACGCTGGACGGGTTTCGTATGAATGATTTCCCCATCTTGCGCGATGAGCAGACCTTCGCGGAACACCATTTCCGGTTGCAAATTCTGCAAGTCCGAGAACACCACCATGTCGGCTTTGCGCCCAACCGCGACCGCGCCGCGATCATATAGGCGGAACCAGTTCGCGGTGTTGATCGTGCCCATCCGGATCGCCATGATCGGGTCGATCCCGGCGGCAATCGCCGTGCGGATCATATAGTCGATGCTGCCTTGATCGATCAAGCTGTTCGGCTGGCGGTCATCGGTACAGAAGCATAAGCGGTGATGATTGTTCGCGGTGACGACAGGGAGCAGTGCTTTGAGGTTGTGCGTCGTCGTACCTTCGCGGATCAGAATTGTCATGCCCAAACGGAGTTTTTCGAGCGCTTCTTCCGGCGTGGTGCATTCGTGATCGCTGCCGATCCCGGATGCGACATAGGCATTCAGCGCCCTCCCCGTCAGCGCGGGGCTGTGACCATCGATCACCCGACCCCCGAACGCGGACAGCTTTTCGAGCATATCTTCATCCCCGTAGACTACACCGGGGTAATTCATCACCTCTGCCAGCCCAACCACCCATCGACTGCTGAGGAGCTGCGTCAAGTCTTCCGCGCCCAAACGCGCGCCGCTCGTCTCCATATGAGTCGCGGGGACACAGCTTGACGCCATCACATACACGCTGATCGGTCCGTACTTGGCGCGCTCCAACATGAAGCGCATCCCTTCCAGACCAAGCACGTTGGCGATTTCGTGCGGATCGGTGACGACGCTCGTCACGCCGTGCGCCGCGACCACGCGCGAAAACTCCGGCGGCGTGCATAAACTACTTTCGATATGCACATGCGCATCGATGAACCCCGGCGAAACATAGCGCCCCTTTAGGTCAATTTCCTGTTTCGCCGTGTACCCACTCCCCAAACCAATGATCGTGTCGCCGTGCACGGCAATTTCGGTTTCGTAGATTTCACCCGTCAGCACGTTGATCAGGCGTGCATTTTTCAGCAGGAGATCAGGCTGTACCTCTCCGCGTGCGGCGGCGATCCGCTCTGCTAACCGCTGGACTTTATCGCTGAATGCTTGAGTCATCGTTTAGTCGTCCCGTATAAGCCGCCGTGAGATGCTGTTGTGCTTTTCAATTAATGCCCGCAGATCGACAGTTGTCAGCCGCCCATCTTTCACCACGACTTTACCGTTGATGATATTCAAATCGACCTGCGGCGGCGCGCAAAACATCAACGCCGCCACCAGATCATGCTGCGCACCTGCAAAAGCGGGCGTATCCACCCGGAAGGCGACCATATCCGCCGCCATCCCCGGCGCGAGTGCGCCAATATCCTCGCGTCCCAACACCGCCGCCCCACCGAGCGTAGCGATCTCGAGGCTTTCACGGGCGGACATCGCTTTCGGATTACCGTTCGCGCGCTGAAGCAGCATCGCTTGACGCGCCTCGCCGAGCAGATGTCCAGCGTCGTTCGATGCCGAACCATCCACACCCAAGCCGACAGGCACACCCCAATCGCGCATTTTTCGCACCGGCGCGATCCCCGATGCAAGGCGCATATTCGATGATGGGCAGTGACACACGCCCGTTCCCGTCTTGCCGAACAAGCCGATTTCGCGCTCATTCAACATGACACAGTGCGCATGCCACACATCAGGACCGACCCAATTGACAAGGCGCGCATAATCACCGGGGAGCAGCCGAAACTTTTCAAGGCTGTAAGCGACATCATTGGCATTTTCCGCAAGATGTGTATGCAGTCGAACGCCGTAGCTCCGCGCAAGCGCCGCCGATTCTTTCATCAAATCTTGGCTCACCGAAAATGGCGAACACGGCGCAACCGCGATTCGCACCATCGCACCCGGTTTGGCATCGTGGTATATCTCGATCACGCGGCGCGTATCGCGGAGAATTGCTTCTTCGTCTTCGACTACATCATCAGGGGGAAGTCCACCATCGCTCTCGCCCACGCTCATCGAGCCGCGCGCGGCATGAAAGCGAATGCCAATCTCCTGAGCGGCGCGGATTTCGTCGTCAAGCTGTGATCCGTTCGGGAAAATATAAAGGTGATCGCTCGACGTGGTGCAGCCGGACAGCATGAGTTCCGCCATCGCCAGCTTTGCCGAAATATAAATCGCTTCCCCGTCAAGCCGCCGCCAAATCGGGTACAGCGTGCGCAGCCAATCGAACAGCTCAACATCTTGTGCAAGCACGCGGGTCAAACTTTGGTACATATGGTGATGCGTGTTCACCAGACCGGGCATCACTACATGTTCCGACAGGCGGAAAATCTCGTCGGCTTGGAGTGCAGTTTCGGGCATATCCGCCAATGTACCAACAGCTTCAATTCGCCCATCACGTATAAATACAGCACCGTCCGCGATTTCGCGGCGCGCTGTGTCCATCGTCACCAACAAGCGTATATCACGAAGAAAAACGGTCGTCATGAGAGGTCTATCACCAAACGTGAATTATGCGAGTGTAGCATATGAACGCCGTACCTGCCAAAAAACAGCGTTCGTCGTGCGTCCTAGACCGCGCTTCCCACACCGCGCTGTGCCGCTTTAAGCGTATTGGCGATCAACATGGTGATCGTCATTGGACCAACTCCACCCGGTACTTTGGTAATCGCACCCGCCACCTCAACCGCCGACGCAAACTCGACATCGCCCACGAATTTGTACCCGCGTGAGTCCGTCGGATCATCCACTTTGTTCGTCCCCACGTCGATCACGACCGCGCCCGGTTTGAGCCAATCACCTTTGACGAATTCCGGTTTGCCAATCGCCGCGACGACGATATCCGCCTCGCGGATGATGCTCCGCATATCGCGGGTGCGGCTGTGGCAGACCGTTACGGTGGCGTTAGCCTTCATCAACATCAGCGCCATAGGTGTACCTACGATGTTGCTGCGACCGATCACGACGGCGCGCGCACCTTCGAGTTTCGCGCCTGCTTCTTCGAGCAGATGCATACATCCCGTCGGGGTCGCCGGAGTGAACAGGGGATCGCGCCCTTTCATCGCCAACCGACCGATATTGATTGGGTGAAGCCCGTCGGCATCTTTTTCGAGGCTTACCGCGCGCAGCACCGCCTCTTCGTCGAGATGATTCGGGAGCGGAAGCTGTACGAGAATTCCATGAACAGCGGGATCTGCATTCAGCTTTTTGACCGCCGCTTCCACCTCGTCTTGTGTCGCCGTCGCTGATAGATACTCCCCCACCGAGGTGATCCCCACTGATTCGCACGCACGTCGTTTCATCCGTACATACTGCGCCGACGCCGGGTTTTCGCCGACGAGAACAACTCCAAGACCGGGAACATAACCATTTGCAGCTTGAAATGCCTTCACATCCTCTGCGATCTTGCTCCGCATGCGTTCTGCTAACTGCTGTCCATCGATAATCCGTGCTGTCATGTCCGCTGCACCTTTCGCAAAGCGCGGTATCAAGAATGTTGAGAATACCACTTTGCCCCACGCCTTTGTATAAGGACTCAGACAAGTTTTCGACAATTATTTCAGCACAGGCGCGCGGCTTGAGGTAACATTAAAGAGGTGATGAATACGAAATACGAAAGCCGAAACCGCTCAATCCGGCGGAAGTGGTAAGGAAACAGGTGATGGTCAAACGCATCGTTCGGCAATCTACTCACGATTTCCGCAAACGCAGTGATGCCGCAAGCGGGCAGGCAATGGTCGAATATGTTCTGATTGCAACGCTGGTCATAATCGGCTTTGGTGTTGCGGTCGCATTGACGGGTCCCGCAATCGGCAATGTGTTCGGGAACGTTGTCTTTAATCTCATTGGTCAAGAGATGGACGTCGCACTCGACCCAGCTGACTTCGGCGACGAAAGCAGTTTCTGGGCGACTGTGACTTGGGTCGCCGAGAATCCTCAGGGCGACACACCGTTTGAGAGTCTGTACACGCCGCCGGGAACGATTGAGCCAACGCCAATCTCGTTTGAGCAGCAAACGCAGAATGCAATCGACGCGACGTCGACTTCCCTTCAAGCAACCGATAACTACTTCGCAACCGCAACGCAGAACGTAATCAACGGGTACGCAACGCAGACGGCGGACTTTTTCAATACTGAAACGGCAACCCACTTTCCACCATCGACGCCGACGGATGGTAATTGGGATATTCCGTTTGTCGAACAGGCAACCAACGTCAACCGCTGGATCGCCTCTACGCCACATCCCGAAGACGTGTTTATTCCCGGCGATCCATGCCAATGGTCGGTCGTCAACCGCGACGCAGACAGCGCCTCGCGCACCAGCTTTTTCGATAACGCTCCCGTTGACTCATGGGCGGCGAACCGTACCTGCTATCTTGAGATTCGCGGGCGGGTCGACGTTGGTGATGCTGCCACAAATCCCAATCCGCGTGTGAGCTTCTGGCAAATGTGGGATCTCAGCGGCGCATCTACGGTTCAAGGCACGCTCCAAGTGACCAATTGGATTGACGCGGGCGACGGCACGTTCGATCGTGCAGCAGCAGCAGCGAATTGGGTGGATGTCCCGCTTATTTCTGGCACGACCACCAATTACAACTGGTCTCGCGTGGAAATCGACCTGCGCTCACTACCCGGTTTGTCCATCACGACGGGTGAACTCGTCTTCCGCTTCAGACTGAGCAGCGGCGGCGCAAGCAGTTCGCTTGTCCGCTGGTACATTGACGATTTCCAAGTCGTCAACGAACCCAGCCCAACCAACGAGTTCGGGCTTGATCAAGTCTGGGACTTGAACAGCGTCGATCAGATGGATGATTTCATCTTCACAGCAGATTCGGCACGCACGATTCAGCGCGCCGGGCAGTCTCCTGCTAACTCGTGGCGATGGACGCTGACTGGCAATGTGTATCGCACAGGTTTTGCATGGGATGACAGCCCATACGGAGATTATCCGATTCCGACTGAGGGCACGTCGCTGACGCATCAACTGAGGATTAAATATCCAATCGATGTCAGCACCGCGCCGATCACGGACTATCAGGGCGATGCGGGCGGATTGGTTTTGAGCTTCTACTATGCGTACGATATCCCAGCGGGCGCGCGCATCGAAGTTCAGTACACGACCGACGTAACCAGCCTTGAACCGGCGGGATGGACAACATTTGCCGACGGTCTGCTCGTCGATTTTGGCGACCCGGTTGGTCTTCCCGGAGATAATCAGCAAACCGCGCGCACCAATTTGTCGATGCAGTTTGTCGAAGTCAATCTCGAGGCGATCAAAGCGGCTCCGTTCCGCATCCGGTTCTTGCTGACAGTCAATCAAGACACGCCGCTTGGCGCGTCAACAGTAGCAGGTGAAGGTTGGTACATCGACGACATCTCGATTGAACGCCGCACGGGAACGCGCTTCCGTCCGTATCCGTTCAACGACCATGCAGAAGCACCGAGCATCACCGCTGAAAACTGGCTCGGCAGTGGAACATGGGGTGCTGCTACCGAGCTTGGCGGCGTTGAGGGGACGGCGAACGCATATGCCGACTCGCCCAACATTGACTACTCGCTGAATACCACCACGACCTTTGAAATGACGCGCCTGATCGACCTGCTCAACGATACGGTCGCCAAACCACCGGAAGACTTGGAAACCGGACGTCCGGCGGCGGATCGCCCGTTCCTCCAGTTCTGGCATCAGCGCGACTATAACGCCAATGCGTCGTTCTATGTGGATGTGTGGACGGAACGGCGGCAGGACTGGGAACCGGTCTGGTCATTTAATGGAGCGACCGATACCCCGCGTGATAACGATAATGGCGCTTGGGAACGTGTCGAAATCGACCTGCGCGAAGCCGCTGCCCGCGCCAACAAAGGTGCAACCGCCAACAATTGGCAGTGGTCGAACGGCGCTGATCCATACAGCATCACCGGAAACGCTGACGACATTGACGACGATATTCGCATTCGCTTCCGCCTTGTGATTAGCAGCAGTGGATCGGGCGATAGAGGCGTTTACATCGACAACATCACCATCGGTGAGCTTGCCGAAAATGAATGGCAGTTGTGGCCCACCGGCAGCGGCGGCGATGGCGACACGTTTGAGGACAATATCGACGCCTTCACAGCAGGGTTGCCCGGAAGCATCTATGACCGCTGGTGGATGGGACCCTTCAGTGAGCAGATTGTTCCAACTGGATGTCCCGATACTCGGGACAGCACGCTGTTCGATTATCGCCGCACAGCAAGCGGTCGCATGCTGACAGACACGCCAACGAGCGCCTGTCTACCTGACGATCTCGATTCAATGGCGGCAGCTGCTAAATACGCCAACCGTCAACTGCGAATTGCAGAAATGCGGACGATCGTTGACCTCACCAGCACGCCTGCGGGCACCTACCCCGGCTTGTATTACTGGACACGCCAATACCTCGATACGGTGGACAGCTTCCGCGTGCAAATCGCCGTCGAAAACACGGCGGACACGGCAGTTCAGGCGTACAACAATATGGCGGGCTGGGACGCATGGACGACGGTCGCCAGCACAGTTGTCTCAGAAATGCGCCGTCATACATGGCATCGCATGGCGGTTGACCTAAGCTCGTATATCGGACATCGCATTCGCATTCGCTTCGTCCTTGAAACCGACAATGCGGGCACACGCACAGACGGCGTTTACTTGGATGGCGTCCGAGTGAGTTATCGCGCGACGAACGTGGGTGTACCGTTCAGCGCCGCACAATCCGCGCTGTCCGCCAACTGGGTATCCGAAGGCATCTGGGGTGCGGGTCAAGACTTCTTCTTCCTCGGTGGACTATCCAGCGGACTACCGCCGGGTGTCTGGACAGAATCGGTTTATGGAACGACCGATCTCTCAGGGGCGACGCTCATTGCGCCGATCACCGTCCCAGAAATCAACAAGTTTATGGGCAACGGCGCTCCATTTGGTGGTGGTCCGGTCGACAACTTCAGTATCCGTTGGGAACGCACAATGACGCTGAATCCGGGTACATACACCTTCAGCGTTCTGGGTGACGACGGTTACCGTTTGTACGTCGATAACGACAGCGGAACTGACATTGGTTCACCATGTGTTTCTACGACGGGTTTCTGCATCATCGAAGACTGGACGCCTCATGCCACTACGATGATGACGCGCACGATTACCGTCAGCGCCGCGCAAGCGCATGTCTACAGGCTGGATTTCTTTGAAAATGGGGGCGACGCGAATATTGCCATGAGCGCTGGCACTGCCCAGTTCTCGTTCACGGACAGCCCGAATGGGACAGCGGGTTCGGCGGAAGAATACCCCGACTATGCCCGCGACTCTGTGACTTACGGCGACTCGGCGCTCGTGCTAAACGGCTATGTCAACACGCAAGCAGCGGCGGGAACGCAAACGCTGTACTACCGACGTCTGTTCTGGTTGGGTGCCAATATGGTACTGTACACTGAGGTATCGGACGACGGCGGTTTCACGTGGTCGACTGAAGATACCGTTTGGGGGTATCAGGAAATGCTCCCCGTTGGAGGCGGCAACTCGTCGATTGAGACAACGCCCGACACATGGGATCTCGTCGCGATCGCGCTTCCAGATGCCGAGCGCGTGATGGTTCGTTTCCGCTTGGAGACGTTCTCTTCGAGTGACCTGCGAGACGGAGTGTACATCACAGACGTTCGCATCGAATAGCCGAGAGAAGCGAAGTTAAACCGTATCAAAAGCGCTCACCGTCACCCGGTGAGCGCTTTTGATTTTGAGACACCGCTGTGTTCCCCCGCGTCTGTGATAAACTTACCCATCACTTGTTTGATCCGGTTTCATATCCGCTGCGGCGGAAGGTTATCACTGTGGCGCAAAAACTTAAGCGTTCTGGTCTGCTCATAACAATGGTGGGTCCCGCTGGAGCAGGCAAGAATCAATTAATCAACGACATGATCGCGCGCTTTGCTGGGCGCAATCCGCGTGTACGTCAGTTCCCGACTGCAACCACGCGTCCGATGCGCGAAACAGAGCAGGAAGGGCGTGAACATCATTTTGTTTCCGTCGCCCGCTTTCAAGAAATGATCGAGCAGGGTGAACTGCTCGAATGGCAGCTTGTACACGGCAAAGGTGCGGATCGCTACTACGGGATGCCGCGCGGGACACTCGAAAACGGCTTGGACGTGGGTGATGTCCTCTTGGCAGACATTGAATATCTCGGAGCGCAGCGGGCGAAAGAAGCGTATCCTGACAATGTGATCGGCGTATTTGTGATGCCGCCTTCGATTGGCGCATTAATCGAGCGTATGCGCAACCGTGCAACCGAAGGCGAAACTGAAATCGGCAAGCGGCTGCTGCGCGTCCCGGCTGAACTTGAATACGCGGCAAAGTGTGATTATGTCATCTTGAACGACTCATTTGCCGAAGCGTCATCGCTGATGCATAGTGTCTTAAACGCGGAAATCGCCCAGCGCGGGCGTGACCGCATCTTGAGTTCGGTGCTGGTCGACCGGTTTGAGTACACCGTGCGCGTCATTCCAGTGACGGGTCAAGAAGGCGCATACAACCCTATGGCACAACCACCGCACCCCGAAGCCCTACTGTCAGCGAATACCGCGCCATTTGATGCTGCGCTTGCGCTTGTACGCCGTGCACTTGACCCTGAAGCCGATCCCGAACGGTTGGTCACTGCGCCGATGGATCATGACGGCTACATCCCGCCCCTGCACCTGAGTTACACCGTGAGAAATGACGGAATCGAACAGGTGGCGTTCATCTATCAATACCGCGTTCGGGAGTAAAGGTTCAGAAGGACATATCATGCACGACACGATGGAGGCTGCACACCTCGCTTTGGGGGCGACACTGGCGGCGGACGGTATCCCGCTTCATTATGGTGATCAAGCCGCAGAATACGCGGCGGCGCTGTCGGCAGCCGTCATCATGGAGCGTTCGCACGAAGGGCGTTTGTTGCTCACCGGGCGCGACCGCTTGGCACTGCTTCAGCGTATGTCCACCAACAACGTCGAAGCACTCACCGAGAATACGGGTGCGCCGACGATCTTCACCAACCCGAACGGGCGCATCCTTGATCGCATCACCATCTTTCATCGCGGCGACTCCGCGCTGCTGCTCACCGAACCGGGGCGCGGCGGCGCGGTGCGTGACTACCTGATGCGCAATATCTTCTTCAATGATGACGTGCATGTGAATGATCTTTCGGAGACGCACAAGCAGTTTGGGCTGCACGGCACTGTCGCTGACCGTGTTGTGCATCACTTTCTGCCATTAGAGCCGCCTATTGAACTATTCCAGAATCACGCGGTTCATGTGGGCAGTGCGGAGATCGTGATTGGACGCGTGAAACCGCTGGTCGGCTCACAATACGCGATCATTGTGCCCACCGAACACGCGGAACAGGTTTGGTCGGCGCTTTTGCACGCGGGGTCGATGTACGGACTGCGCGCGGCAGGATCGCTCACAGTTAACGTGCTGCGCATCCGTGCCGGACGTCCGGGTGTCGGGCGTGAACTCAGTTCGGACTATTTGCCGCTCGAAGTCGGCTTATGGGATGAAATCAGCTTTCACAAGGGGTGTTATACCGGGCAAGAGATTATCGCCCGTATGGAAAGCCGCCGCCGGTTGGCGAAGACGATTATAGCGCTCGATTTATCCGCGATGGTGGATGCACCCGCGCCGCTGAGTTATAACGAGCGCGAGGTCGGGCGTGTAACGAGCAGCGTCACAGCACCAAACGGCGTCCGCTATGCGATTGGCGTTGTCAAAGTGGCACAGTCACGACCGGGGACAATACTCGACGCGGGAAATGGGATCACGGCGACCGTAACAGCTCGGCTCGGTGTCCAGCCGGACCATTTGGAAGAAGAATCCTAACGCTGACCGGGGGGTTGGCTGTCGAAAAACAGCGCCCACCACAATTCCCAAGGCTCAGGAGTGGGCGGAGCGGTTTGTATATCGTCCGCGTTAGGCGCAAGGGGCGTCGGTTCACTGTTCACACCAGACGGAACGGGCACCATCAAGACTTCGCCTGATTGAACCATCTTGCCGCTGTCACGCGCCCACCGTTCAACATAGAGGTCGCTGCGCACATAGTCGCGCTGCGCGATCAAGGCGGCTTGTTCGGCTTCCAACGCGGCGATCTCATCCAAAATGCGCTGATGTGTATCCAAGAGCGGCTGACTTTCGGTGATGCGACTGCTAAAGTTGATCGCCAGCAGCAGCCCCAACCCCAAAATCATCGCAAACATCACCTGCGTGCTGCTGATCGTTCCGCTGGGACGCTTTTCATTCCGCCGGGGTTTTGATGCCATTCCGCTGCTGCTCCGCTCACACTTTACACGATCATGATACCGCAGCGGTAGAAAAAGAAAAACCCGACTGCGTGTGCAATCGGGTTTTGTGCCGAAGGTGGGAGTCGAACCCACACTCCGTTTCCAGAACTACGCCCTGAACGTAGCGCGTCTGCCAATTCCGCCACTTCGGCATGAGGTATTGCAAAGTATATCAGAGGGGAATCGCCTGTCAAGAGACAAGTCAAGCGAGAAAAGACGTGTGATATAATGCCCGTCGGCTTCGTTCGGACAACTCGTGAGGTGTTCCGTTGCTTTCCCACTTTTTCAAGCCGATCAAGCGCGCCGCGTGGGTGATCCTGCTGCTGGCAATCGCCGCGCTGCCGCTCGTCGCCCAGAATCCCGCTTCCAATGTGACCGCCGAACCAATGGGTCAAGCGAACTTACGCGCATGGACGGATACGACCGCCGATTTACTGGGCGAAATCTATGCCGGAACGCGCTATCCCGTGATCGGGCGGAGCGCGCTGTATCCTTGGCTGCTCTTGGGTGATCCGACAACGCAGCAGCCAATCGGTTGGGCGTTCCGCGACTTACTCTCCATAAATGGTGACCTGAACACCGTCCCTGTCACCGAAATACCCGTGACGCCGGGACAGTCTAATCCCCTTTCAACGCCGATCACGACCGGGACGCTTTCGCCCGCCGCCGTGCAGACCACCCCGATCCCGCCGACTGCTGTCTCGAATGTGCGCGGCATCGTACAAGGGGAGATCAATATCCGCTACGGTCCGGGAGTCGATTACCCACGTCTTGGCGTTGCCGATGTGGGCGATGTGTTGGAGATCACCGGCTGGCATACCACCCTTCCTTGGGTACAAATCAATTACCCACAGAGTCCGACGGGTACAGCGTGGGTCAACATTGACGTGATCACCATCGAAGGCGATGTTTACAGCTTGCCCGCGACTGGACAGACGAGTTTCAATTTACCCACGCTCACGCCAACACCAATGCAGCTTGAAGACCCAATGGTGGTCGGTGCGACCCCCATCCCTCTGAGTGCGGAGTTTCAGCAATTGGGCGGCACGCTGTGGTCAATGATGCTGGCGGCAGGCTTTGATCCGGTTACGAATCGGCTCGGCAGTTTCTTCCTGATGGATGCGCAAACAGGCGAAGCGATCACCTTTGGCAGCGATATCGCCTTCAGCGGCATGAGCGTGAATAAAATCGCTATCCTTGCGGCGCTTTATGATCAATTGGTCAATCCGCCGGATGATCAAACCGCCTTCACGCTCGGAAACGCGATGATTTGCAGCGAAAACGTCTCGACCAATCGACTGCTCAGTTTGCTCGGTGATGGCAACCCGTACACAGGCGCAGAGCACGTGAGCGACTTTCTTGACCGGGTCGGATTCCAAAACACGTTTATTTTTACGCCGTTTGCGAATGACCCGTATATCACGCCGCAAGCACCGCTGAGCCGCATCACCGACGTTGATCAAACTGCCGCACAGCCCGACCCGTACAACCAAATGACGGTCAATGAGATGGGCGGCTTGCTTTACAACATGTATCAGTGTTCGGCAAACGGCACGGGCGCGCTGATCAACATGGGGACGTTCACGCAAGTCGAATGCCGCCAAATGCTGCACCTGATGAACGGCAACCGAATCGGAGCATTAATTGAGGCGGGCGTTCCTGCAAGCGTACCGATCTCGCACAAACACGGCTGGATCGCTGATACGCACGGAGATGCGGCGCTCGTCGTCAGCCCCGGCGGAGCATATGTGTTCGTCGTCGTACTGCACAATCCGGAGTGGTTGGAGTTCAGCGAAAGCGAACTGCTGATCGCCCAGATGTCGCAGATGATTTACAACTATTTCAACCCGGATGCGCCGCTGGCGGAAATCCGCTATGAAGATGTCCCCGCCACATGCGATATATTCGGCAGCCCGATCATTGAGGACATTCAAGACCCCTTGTTCGGGGAATCATGATCGAATTGGGCATACATACTACTGGGCGGGTTCTTCCGGGAGCGGCGGGGCGATCACCATCCCACGCTGAAACGCGGCGCGCTGCGCCATGCGCGTCGTCACGCCGGTGATCCAGTCGGTCAAGTACGCGCTCACCTGCTCTAAGAGTATGTGCGTTTTGACCGCCGCACCGCTGTGACGCTCGTTGATCAGATACAAACGGCGCGCATCCACATCATCCGCAATCTGCATGAGCAGTGCAAGCGGCGGCGAATCCATCACCAGATACGCTTCAAGGAACGCCTCCATCGGGCGGGGCGTTCCTTCTGCCAAGCAGCGTTCAAGCATCTGCATCGCCTCTAGGCGCGCATGGGCTAACGGATGATGCGGATGCGGATGCGTGCCGCGATCCAACCATGTCATGATTCAGAGTCCGCTTCCGGTGGGCAAAGTCGTCGTAGATAGTCCCATGTATAGATACCGCTGCTGTGTCCATCATCCCATGTCGGCTGAATCGCGTAACTGCCAATGCGATCCAATGCAGTCATCTGATACGAACGTTTAGGCGTCAGAGACAGAATACTGTCGGGATCATACGCCCGCCCCATATACTCATGCCCACCCCGGCATTCCGCGCACGGGCAAGCCTCGCGCAGATGACTGAGCGGGTATTGGCACACTGTGCCATCATTCCAAGAGATTTCGAGATAGCCTTCGGTTCGGTTCAATACAATTCCGGTGGGAAGCACTCCGGTTGACATACAATCCTCATTTACGCTGTTCTCTTCGATTCTAGCACAACCCGTTCGCGCGTTCGCTTAAGCCTTGCGTATGCGCGTGAACTCATAGATGAGCCGTCGTTGAATTTGTGCCTTGCTCTGATACAATCGACTCTGGTCACAATCTGACTCTGCCCCTTGCAATTGTGGAGAGAACACGCTTATGCGTTTACGTTTGATGCTGTTTCTGGTTGGGTTAATCCTGTTCGCGGCGGGCTGCCAGACCGACCCGCCGACTGTGGTTTATATCGTTCTTTCACCCACCCCGGAGACTACTGGCACAACGACCGCTCCTGCCCCCATTGCAGCCACTGAAGAAACATCCGAAGTTGTCGTTACGCCGCTCGTCGCGGCGGCGACAGAGATTCCCCCAACGCTCGACCCGCTGATAACGCCGACCCAGACCCCGATTCCGTCCAGCTTCCCGACCCCGACGAATATCCGAATCCAAGTCGCGGAACAGCTCTTTGAACATGGTCGCATGTTCTGGCTTGAACCCAACCGCGAGATTTGGGTGCTGATCATCACGGACGAAGGACGCGGCACATGGTCGGTCTATCAAGACACATGGACGGAAGGCGTTGATCTGGCAAGCGACGAAACAATCGTCCCGCCGGATGATATGCTTCAGCCTGTGCGCGGTTTCGGCAAACTATGGCGCACCGTCCCCAATCTGCGCGAATCGCTCGGTTGGGCGGTTTCGCAGGAATTCGGCTACCTCAGCGATTACCAATACGTCCCCGGCGGCTCGATGGACGCTGCGGGTGTGTACATCCCCGGACCCGGCTATCACGTTGTCTACAGCCTCTATGGTGAGCAGTTCCGCTTTAACGAAGTGGACAGCACATGGCAACTCGGCGGTGCGTGATCGCGTATTGGTGAGTAGCGTAGTAGAATTGAAGTGTGAGGGCGTTCACAAACGAACGCCCTTTTCTTAGAAACCTCAGGGGAAGGCAGTGATGAGCAGCTTGCGCGCTTGGCAGTTGACGCCTTCGCACCCGCTGGCGCTGCAGATCGCGGCGGATGCGCGGCTGAGCAGTACCGATTACCCTGATGATCAGATATGGGAAATCACACTCGGCGACGCCGAACGTCCGGCGCTGACCGCTCAGACGCAGTACGGCGGACGCTTGGGGCTGGCGAGCCTCGTCCCGATGTGGTGGGTGAACGAAAAAGTCATCTATCAGTATCAAGCGTACAACACGCCGCCAACCGTGCTCGCCTTTGCGCCGGGGTACTGCGCGCTGCAAGCAAAAATCACGCCGGAGATCGCACTGCGCGCGGATTTCTGGGTTGTTGACTCGCACACGCTGACCGCCCGGTATTCGCTCAAAAATACGAGCAAAACACCGATTGAAATCAAACTCGACCTGATCGCGTTTGTCGCGGCGGTGGGCGCGGAAGTCAAAATAAACCGTGTGACGCGGGGCAGCGCAACCGGTGGACTCACATTCGCGATAAACGGACGATCCAAACCGCTGATTGTACTGGAAGGCGGCACAGTCGTCCGCGAAGGCAGCAGCAGCACCAAGCTTTCACACAAAATCACGATCAAAGGCGGCGGCAGCGCGGCTTTTCGCTGGGTGCATGTCGGACTGCCTACGCTTGAAGAAGGTTTTGCGCGCGCAGACCAACTGTTCACGATGAACTGGGCAGTTTCATATCGCAGGATTGTTCAGCGCGCCGCGCCTATCCCTCAAGTCCAAACAGGTGATGCCGATCTTGATGCTGCACTTGGCTTCGGGTATCACCATTTGATGCAAGCCTTCCTGAAACCCACCGCGAGTTTGCCACATGCCTCCTTGGTCGCTGCACGACATCCCGCGCATGGCGCATCTCGTAACGGAACGGGGGCGGATTATTCGCGAAGCTGGAGCGGGCAATCCCCGACGCTCGCTTACCTAACCGCCCTCGCCGCCGCGCCGATCAATCCGCAAATGGCAAAAGGGATCGTCGAAAACTATCTTACCGTGCAGACGGAAGACGGCTGGATCGATGCAAAGCCCGGGCTTGCCGGACAGCGCGCGAACATGCTCTGCATGCCGATCTTGGCGCGCACCGCGTTTGAAGTCGCGCAAATCACGGGGGATGTGAATTTCCTACGCGGCGCATACCCAAAGCTGGCGCGCTTCGTCAACCGCTGGCTGCGCCCTGACCTCGATGTTGATGGTGATGGCTTCCCGGAGTGGCAGAGCGAAGCGCAAACAGGCTTTCCGTTCCTGCCCACATTCGCCGCCGGACTACCCTACGGACAGCATCTCGATATCCGTTCGGTTGAAGCGCCTGATTTGGCGGCATATCTGCTATCAGAGCTGATCGCGCTGCAAGCAATTGAAAAACAGATCGGCACCACGAACCCGATCACAAAAATCGCGCCAACGATTGACCGGATGCATGAGAACCTTGAGGCGCTGTGGATCGGGGATCGCTACGCCTACCGCGACCGCGACAGCAACTATACAGGAACGGGCATCACCCTATTAGACGGCGGACGCGGCGACGAAGAACATTTCATCGCACACCAATTCACGGATCCGCAGTCCGTGATCGTGCAGATCGTCGGCGGTGTTTCCAATGAGCCGCGCGTGACCCTACATCTGTACGGCATGGATGCGGCAGGTCAGCCTGTGCATGAACAAGCCGAAACGGGCAGCTTTTCATGGTCAAGCGGGCGCGGCGCATTCACCAGCAAAACGCGCTTCGCCCAGTTGGAACGCGTGCGCGCCGACGGACTCAGCCGGGTGTATAAGCTCTACGTCCGCACCGCTGACTTGCAGCGGCGGGATGCAGCAGGGCTTCTACCGATCTGGTCACGCGGGATCAGCAAGGAACGGGCGGCGGCGCTCGTCACCCTCATGACCGATCCGGCGCATTTTTGGCTGCCCAACGGCATTTCGCTGATCTCCGCCCAAGACAACGAGTTTGACTCCGTTAAAACGGGCGAAGGCGGCGGTATTTGGACGTATTGGATCACGCTGCTAGGCGAAGGGCTGCTTGATTACGGGTATCACGCCGAAGCAGTTGCATTGTTCAAGCGCGTGACGGCAGCGCAGATTGCCGTGCTCAAAGCGGAGAAAACGTTCCGCGAGTTCTACCATACCAGTCAGCCTATCGGTTTGGGCGAAGCAGGACACCTTTCGGGCTTGATTCCGCTTCACCTATTTCACCGCTTAGTAAATGTCTTCATTTTATCGCCTGATCAGGTGCGAACAGGCGGCGCGTTCGCGTGGAACACCCCGATCACGATTGAGGCACACGGCGTTACGGTCTTCCGCGCATCGGATAACATCACGATTGTTTTCCCGGATAACGTGACCGTCCAAGTGCCGCCGGACGCGCCACTCGCTACGATCACCAAGCCGCGCAGCATATGAGGAACGCTTGATCGTGCCGATCTACACACCCCTCACGCTCTTGATGCAGCGCGCCGATGAAGGCGTGCTCATCGCAGATCACGAACTGGTTCTGCATACGGTGAATTCGGCGGCATCCTCGATGCTCAACATGCCCGCCGCCGATTTAGTCGGCAAATCAACGGCGCAGGTATTCGCCAAGAATGCCGCCTTAGTCGCGCTGTTTGAGCGCGAAGGCGAGGTCAGCTTTGATGTCAAACTGGCGAAGCGGCGGATCGCGCAGGGCTTAGGCGTCACATTGGCAGACGGCGACCGGATGGTGCTGCTCCAAGACGTGACCGAACAGCGCGATCTCGATTCGCGCCGGGAAGCGTTGGTGAGCACGATTGCGCATGATCTGCGCAACCCACTCAGCGTGATTTACACCTACATCGACTTGGTAGCAACCTCCGACAGCCTCAACGACGAACAGAAAGAACAGCTCGAGCAAGCGCGCGGGGCAACGCTCCGCTTACATGAACTGCTTGAGGACTTGGTCGAACTGGCGTGGGTCGAGTCTGGGATGCCGCTGCGATACTCGACCGTCCGCTTTGGAGAATTGATCGACCGTGCAATCGAGAGGCTGACACCGAAAGCGCACGACCAAGGAGTCGCGTTCGCGGTATCGATTCAACAACCGATGCCAACCGTCATGGGCGATCCTGATCGGCTGTACATTGCGGTGTATCAACTGCTCACCAATGCCATTCTCTACAGCGATGCTGGTTCATTGATCGCCATTCATGCCTACGGCGATGACCGCGAATCGTCCCTGTCAATCGCTGATCGCGGATTCGGCATCGCCAAACAAGAGCTTGAATCGATTTATGACCGTTTCTTTCGTTCGCGGGATTCCCGCGTTCAAGCGATACCCGGCGCAGGATTGGGGTTGACGATGGCAAAACGGATTGTTCAGCGGCACGGCGGCTCGATCAGCGTGACAAGCACACTGAATATCGGCAGTACCTTCACCCTCACGCTTCCAGCAGTTGAGTCTTAGTCATGCGCCGCGTCAAAGTTACGCTTCCGGGAACGATCACCAATTTGGGCACAGGGCTGTCCACGCTTGGGCTGGCGGTCGCACTGCATACCACTATCGAAGTGAGTGAACGCACCGATTCACTGCTCAATGTTGAAACATCAGGCGAAGATGCGGGACGCTATCCGCTCGGTATCCGCCATCCGGTGATCTTGGGCATGAGCCGAATCTTTCAGCGTTTGGAGCGCTCGGTCGTCGGGATCAATGTGCGCGTCGATAACCACATCCCGACCGCGCTCGGTCTTGGGGTTGAAACCGCCTTTTTCGTCGGTGGGATGATCGCCGCCAATAACCTATTTGGCAGTCCATTCGCACGTGCGGAACTGCTGCAAATCGCGTCACGCGTGACCGGGCGCGCCGATCAAGCGGTCACGTCGATGGTGGGCGGTTTGACTGCCAGTACGATCATCGGGGATACCGTCACCTATCACAATTTCCCGCTGTCGCCAATGAAAGTTGTGATGGCGCTGCCAAATCTTCCCGATTACGCCGAAAAAACACGTGCCGTTCTGCCCGATGCACCGCCAATGCGCGATGCGCTCCACAACTTGAGCCGTCTTCCTTTCTTGATCGAGGCACTCAAAGCGGGCGATCTGATGATGGCGGGCAAAGTCATGGATGACCGTCTGTTTGCACCGTACCGTGCCGCGCACATCCCCGGCTATGAAGACGTGATCGAAATCGCGCGGTTAAACGGGGCGGCATCCGTGAGCGTATGCGGATCAGGTCCGACGCTGCTAGCGCTCGCCGCGAATCAACATCAAAAGATCGCGGATGTGATCACGCGCACGTTTGAGGACATCGGCGTAAGTGTCAAGACGTGGATCATCCCGATTGATACACAAGGCGTGGTTCTCTCCGTCGCGCAAACAGGCTAAATCTCATCTTAAGGCTGTTGGATTCATCACGGAAGTAATTGACCGAAAACCTTTCTCTCTTTGTGTTCTTTGTGGTTCAAAAGTTCTTCGGTAGGCTATCAAGGAAAGCATGTCACAATGATGCGTTCGCGTTCCCGTCGTCGGGGAAAAGACCCGGAGCAGGTTGTTCCCGATATTCCAGTTAACTGGCGCTGGTTGATCGGCTATCTTAAGCCGTTCATCGGTCGCATGGTGATCGCGCTGGTGGCGCTGGTCATGAGCGCCGGATTCAGCCTGATCTTCCCGACCGTCGTTCAACAGGTGGTTGACTCGGTATTGGTCGCGGGGGATATCACTCTGCTAGATCAAATCACTGCCATTCTGTTGATCGTGTTCGCCATTCAAGCGATCTCCAGCGCGCTTCAAAGTTATCAGTTGGGCGTAATTGGCGAAAGTGTCGTGATCAATATGCGGATGGATTTATACCGCCATCTACAAACACTCTCGCTCGGTTACTTCACGAATAACCGTGTCGGTGATCTGATCTCGCGGCTCACCAACGACGTGACAGCGATCCGAGGCGCGCTCACGAGCAATGTCACCGTGCTCTTGCAGCAGTCGTTCATCATGATCGGCGCGGTGATCGTGATGGTTGTACTCAATTGGCGGCTGACGCTTTTCATTCTTGCGCTTGTCCCATTGATCGCGGCGCTTGGTTTTGGATTCGGCATCTTCATGCGCCGCACCAGCACCCGCGTTCAAGACGAGATCGCCGCATCGACCACCGTCGCCAGTGAAGTCGTGAGCAGCATCCGCGAAGTCAAGAGCTTCGTGCGCGAACCTTACGAACTCGCACGCTTCAGCAGTGCAGTGCAGCGGTCGCTCAAAGCGGCGATCCAGCTTGTGCGCTTGAACACAATTTTTTCACCGATCATCGCGTTCGCGGGGTTTGGCGCGCTCGGCATGATCTTATGGTTCGGCGGGCGTGAAGCGCTCGAAGGTCGGCTGACGGGCGGTGAACTCATCGCCTTTTTGATTTACGGCTTGACCGTCGCACAGAGCCTCGTTTCGCTGATCTTCACATTCGCCGAGTTTCAAAAAGCGCTCGGCGCAACTAGGCGAGTCTACGAAATCCTCAGCACACCGCCGGATGTGACCGACCCACCGAATGCGATCACGCTGGACAATGTGAAGGGAGGGATTACCCTCCGTGATGTCACGTTCAGCTACGATCAACGTCAAGATGTGCTGCATGACATCAATTTGGAGATCGCGCCGGGGGAGATCGTCGCACTCGTTGGTCCAAGCGGCGCGGGTAAAAGTACGATCTTCAACCTGATCCCGCGCTTTTATGATCCAACGGGCGGCGCGGTGCTGATCGATGACACAGACGCGCGTACAGTCACACAGGCGAGTCTGCGCGCACAGATCGGGATTGTGCCGCAGGAAACGCTTCTGTTTGGTGACACAATCCGCGAGAACATCCGTTACGGGCGGCTTGAAGCGACACAGGAAGAAATCGAAGCGGCGGCGAGGGCGGCAAACGCGCATGACTTCATCATGGGGCAGCCTGACCAATACGAAGCACTGGTCGGTGAGCGCGGCGTCAAATTGAGCGGCGGGCAGCGGCAGCGCATTTCGATTGCGCGGGCGATCCTAAAAAATCCACGCATTCTTCTGCTGGACGAAGCCACATCAAGCCTCGACAGCGAAAGCGAACATGAGGTTCAAGAAGCGCTGGCGCGGCTGATGCAAAACCGGACGACAGTCATCATCGCGCATCGCTTGAGCACGATCCGTATCGCGCACAGAATCGCCGTATTAGACAAAGGGCAGATCATTGAACTCGGCAGTCATGACGAGCTGATGGCGAAAAATGGCTTGTATGCCAAGCTGTATTCGATGCAGTTCCGTGACGACGTGCTGGCGACGTTTACTTCGGAATAAGGCATGGCTGAGAAACTTCTCGCTGATGCGATCATTGCCGCTGGCACGATAGGGATCATATTTGCGGCAGTGATCGGTTTTTCGACGCGCCGACGTTTCGTGCGTGGGCTGATGGTCATCATCGGCGGAATCAGCTTTGCGGCGGCTGTCTTGGCACTCCTATATGGGTATCGTCCGCAGCCTATCCCAGAAACAAGACACCTTTTCCCCGGCATTGAGTACACTCGTGAAGTCCGCCAAACGCCCCTGCCGCTGGTGATTCATATCGTGCGGGTCGATTTGACTGCTCCCGGTATTCACTTCTTCGTCACCCCGCGCCAACCCGTAGGCGAATACGAAATGACCGCGCGGACGACTTCAGCCTTTTTGCAGGAATTCGGGCTGCAAGTGGCGATCAACGCGGACTATTTCGATCCTTGGCGCGACTATGGACTTCAGGATTATTACCCACATGCGGGAGACGGCGTAAATTTGCGCGGTATATCGATCAACGATGGGGTGATCGAAACCGAAGGCTATTCGGAGAATGCGCAGACACTTTCCATTCTTGCCGATCACACAATCGTGATCGGTGAACCTGATCCACAAGCGATCACGGCGGTGTCGGGGTATATCGTTCCGGTGCAGCGCGGCGAAATCGTTGTGCCGGGTGACAACCCCGGTTATCTGGAATCCCGTCATCCACGCACCGGCATCAGCGTCGATCAAGATCAGCGAACGCTTACGCTTTTTGTGATCGACGGGCGCCAGCCGAATTACAGTCACGGCGTGACGATGGCAGAATTTGCGGAAATCATGGTCGCATACGGCGCGTATGATGCACTTAACTTAGACGGCGGTGGTTCTTCTACGCTGGTGATTCAAACGCCTGATGGGACAGCACAAATGCTAAACTCCCCGATCCATGCCAGAATTCCGGGTCTGGAACGTCCAATCGGCAGCCATTTTGGTATTTACATCGAAGGCGGTAGCGAATGAGCTTGAACGATCAAACCGTCCTCATCACCGGAGCGACCGGTTTTTTGGGCGGCAAATTAGCGCGGCGCTTGATCCGCGACGGCGCGCATGTGCGCGTGATCACGCGCACGCCAGAACGGGCAGCGGCGCTGGCTGAACTCGGCGCGGAAATCATCGCAGCCGATTTGACGAATGCGGCATCACTCGAACAAGCGGTGGAAGGTTGCGCAGTCGTCTTTCACGCGGCAGTTGACTACACCAGCTATGCCAATCAAGTGCGCGTGAATGTGGACGGCACGCATGCCCTAGCCGAAGCATCGAAACAGGCAAATGTTTCGCGCATCGTGCATGTCAGCTCGATTGCGGCTTATGGTTACGGTGTGCGCGGCGATGTCACCGAAGATCGCATACTCGTTCCGACTGCGCACCCCTACACGATCACCAAAGCGGACGGGGAAGCCGTGATCCGCGCCAGCAATCTCGAATATGCGATCATCCGCCCCGGCATGATTTACGGCGCGGATGCCGACATCTGGACGAATAGCGTTTTCCGACTGGCGACAATGCGCCCAACGGTTTGGCTCGATGACGGCGGCGGATGTGCCCCTTTTATCCATGCCGATGACGTGATCGACCTGATGATCGTTGCGGCGGAACATCCCAACGCGGCGAATCAAGTTTTTCACTGCACCCCTGATCCGTCGCCGTCATGGCGTGAAGTTCTAACTCTGTATGCGCGCTTAAACGGTCACGAATGGCAGCCGCTTCGGCTCAAACCGCTGGCGCAAATCCTCGGCGGCTTGATGACCTTATTCGCCCCGCGAATCAGTTTCGCGCGTGATCTGCCGGAGATGGTCGGCTTGATGACCGAACCGGTCACGTATCGCATGGATCAAGCCCGCGATCTGCTTGGGTGGACACCGAAGATCGCGCTGGTGGACGGGATCGCAAGCTGCGCGGAATCGCTCCGCAAAAACGGGCTTCTGGCGTGAGCGACCTCCTGAGCGTGATTCTGATCGCGCTGCTCGTCCTAATCGGGATCGGCGGGCTGGTTTTTCTCGGCTGGTGGCTCTTGGTCGCCTCCGAAGGCGTGTATCTCGGTCGGCGGGTGGTGATCCTGCTGTATGACTGGTTCGCGCCGCGTTACGACGGCGTCAAAGGTTTCCGCCGTGAATACGAACATCGCTATCTCGCGCAGCCGATCATGCAGGAGATCGCGCCGGAAAAATCGCCGCTGATGCTCGATGTGGCGACGGGGACGGGGCGACTGCCGCTGGCGATGATCCGTCACCCACAGTTCACCGGGCGGGTGATCGGAATCGATCTCAGTCTGCCCATGCTCCGCCATGCCCTCCCCAAGTTTGACAACGAGTCGCGGGTGCTGTTGGCGCAAAGTCCGGCGGAACGACTTCCGTGTGCGGACGATGTGTTTGATGTCGTGACCTGCTTAGAAGCGCTCGAATTTGTCAGCGATCAGCGGGCGGCGCTTGCCGAAATGTTCCGCGTGCTCAAACCCGGCGGTTTGATTTTGATCACGCACAGGATCAATACGCGCTGGCTTCCGCGCAAAACTTACACGCGCGATAACTATGCGGAACTGCTCCTTGATGCCGGATTTGATGAGATTCGCTTCAAGCCTTGGCAGGTTGATTATCAGCAGGTCTGGGGAATCAAGCCCGTCTTGCGCGGCATTTGAAAAGCCCCTACAATGCCGCCATTCTGCTTGGTCATCGAGAAGGAAAGCACGCTTTGAAACTCCTGCCGCAGGAAATCGCCCACTCCGTTGAGGCGGCGATCCGCGCCGCGCAAGCCGCCGGCGACCTCCCCGCGTTTGATATTCCCGAAGTCAAAGTCAGCGCGCCCAAACGCGCCGAACAGGCGGATTACGCCGCCTCGATTGCGATGCAGTTGGCGAAGCCCGCCGGAATGCCACCGCCGCGCATTGCCGAAATCATCGTCAAACACCTGAAAGCCCCCGAAACTATCGGAGCGGTGGAGGTGGTCGCGGGTTACATCAACTTCAACCTTTCGGACGCGTGGCTGCGCGGCTTAGTCGAAACGCTGATCCGCGAAGGCGCGGACGGCGCGGTGATCGACGTGGGCACGGGCAAACGCGCTCAAGTCGAGTTCGTCAGCGCCAACCCGACGGGTCCGCTTCATATCGGGCGGAGTCGCGGCGCGATGGTCGGTGACGCGATGGCGCGCGTGCTGCAAGCAGCGGGTTACGCGGTCGAGCGCGAGTACTACTTTAACAACGCGGGTCAGCAGATGAACAATCTCGCCCGCTCGATGCGCTACCGCTATTATCAGGCGCTTGGCTTGCCGCCGCTCCCCGAAGACTGCGACGACAAGGGCGAACCGTATTACAAAGGCGCCTACCTGAACGACTACGCGGCGATGCTGAAAGCCGAACGCGGCGACTCGCTCAAGGGCGCTGATCTGCCGCCGTTTAAGCTGTTTGCCGAAGAGCGCATGTTTGCCATGATCAAGGCGACACTCAGCCGGGTGGATATTCGTCACGATGTGTTCTTCAACGAAAACAGCCTGTACGACAGCGGCGAAGTTTGGCGGACGCTCGAAGCGCTGGACGCGCGCGGCTATATCTACAAAGCCTCCGCGCCAGAAGTCGATAACACCAAAGGCGAAAAAGACGAGGATGCTCCCGAAGCGGGCAAAGCTGAAGCGACATGGTTTCGCAGCAGCCGCTTTGGGGATGAAAAAGATCGCGTCGTCGTCAAGAGCAGCGGCGACCCGACGTATACGCTGCCGGACATCGCCTATCACGTGAATAAGCTTGATCGCGGCTTTGATGTTTGTGTAAACGTGCTTGGCGCAGATCATTTCAAACAGGCACAGGTCGTCAAGCACGGGCTGCGCGCATTGGATCGTGATCCGAGCAAAGTACATGTCATCTTCGTGCAGATCGTGCATCTCCTCAAAGACGGAAAGATCACAAAATCCAGCACGCGCGCCGGAAACTTTGAGACGCTCGACGATTTGATCGACGAGACGAGCGCCGACGCGGTGCGCTACATGCTGCTGGCGCGCAGCGCCGATTCGCAGATGAATTTTGATCTCGATCTGGCGGTCAAGCAGTCGAACGAGAATCCTGTTTATTACATCCAATACGCCTATGTGCGCTGCGCCGGGATTTTCCGCGAGGCGGCACTACGCGGCGTGACCGATGTCGACGCGGACTTGTCGCTTTTGGGCGATGCGGAACTAAAGTTCATGCGGCGCGCGGCGCAGCTCCCCGACGTGATCCAAGCGGCGGCGCGCCAGTTTGAGCCGCACCAAATCGCGTTTTACGCAGCAGAGATGGCGAACCTGTTCCACCCGATCTTTGATACTGTGCGCGTGCTGCACAGCGAAGTTCCACCGGAAGTCGCGGCGGCGCGTCTGCGCTTCTTCCGCGCTGCACAAACTGTCTTTAAGCGCCTGCTCAACTTGATGGGCATGACCGCACCGGAAACGATGTAATCAACAGGGAGAATGAGCTATGGGGCTGAAACCCGATCACTGGATTCGTAGGATGGCGCTCGAACAGAAGATGATCGAGCCGTTCGTCGATGGACTGAAGCGCGAAGGCGTGATCAGCTACGGCTTAAGCTCTTACGGCTACGATATGCGCGTCGCGGACGAATTCAAGGTCTTCACGAACGTGTACAACGAAGTGGTTGACCCGAAGAATTTTTCGCCGCTCTCGTTTGTGGACATCAAAGCGGATCACATCATCATCCCGCCGAACTCGTTTGCGCTTGCCCGTTCGGTTGAGTATTTCCGCATACCACGCAAAGTCTTGTGCATTTGCTTGGGCAAATCGACCTATGCGCGTTCCGGCTTGGTGGTGAACATCACGCCGTTCGAGCCGATGTGGGAAGGACACGTCACGCTGGAGATCAGCAACACGACTCCCCTGCCCGCCCGCGTGTATGCGAATGAGGGAATTGCGCAGGTATTGTTCCTTGAAGCGGACGAGGAATGCGAAGTCTCGTATGCCGACCGAAAAGGGAAATATCAGGCGCAAACGGGCGTAACGCCGCCGCGCCTGTAAGCATGAGCGAAACGCCCTGACAGCAGCTTTGTGTCAAGGCGTTTCTGGTGCAGAATCATCAATAGGACGACCGATCCAGAATAAGCCCGGCTCTGGCACGTAACCAAATTTGCGGTTGATCGCCAACATGACTTCATTGGCGGAGTCGTTATTGGTACGGATGTAATCGACGCCGTGATGCAGGGCAAAGCGCACCGCAAGTAGTTTGAGCGCCTGTGCGATGCCGCGCCCGCGATACTCGCGATCAACGCCTGTTATCATGTTGTAGGCAGAGTTCGTCTCGGTAAAGATGCCAACTGCCGCCATCCCCACCCATCGATCACCGTCTAATGCGAAAATCTGCCCATCCGGACGATACCATGATGAACGGAACACGATCTTCTGAAAATCTTCAAATGACGAAAAACTGTTCCCCACGCCCGCGTTAGCAGGTTCATCCGCAACGAGGGCTGCATTCAAGGTATGGAGACTGCGGAGGATTTTTTCGTCTTGATCGCCTGTTTCGGCAAGCGATGAAAAACGGATGCCTGACTCCTTAGCCTTCTCAAGTGCCGGGATGAAACGCGCCTCATCAAAGCCAGCCAGAGGCAGACATGACTCAAAGATATGGCGGGCGAACCCATAATGGCGTTTGGTAACGAACCGCATCCCCTCGGCGCTGTCCTCACGCACCGAGCCGATTAAGAAATCGCAGCCGCCGGCGCGGGCGAAGGCGACGGCTTCATCATAAAGGTGCGCGCCGATCCCCTGATTGCGATATTCGGGAAAAACATTGATGTCAATGGCGAAGCGATGCCCCGGCATCCATGGCTCACGGAGGGCATCACCACAGGCGATCAAGGTGTCGTTCGCATCGACGGCTGCAATTCGGCGGCGAATGCGGCTGGCGGGCGCAGTTGATTCGTACTCATGGAGCATGTCGGCTGTGTATTTCTGGGTTGACACCAATGTGTAAAGCTCGGCAAGACGGGAAAAATCGACGTCAGGGTTCAGAAGGCGAATCGAGTACGGCATACATCACCCTTCGGGGAAAGTGGGAAATCAATCAGAACTATTGTAGACGCACTACAGCGTGTCATAAAGGGTCATTAAAGACACAGCATTGATAAACCGGAATGGCTGCTATAAAATGTGTGTAGGTTAGGGCGCATAGCTCAGTTGGCCAGAGCATCCCGTTTACACCGGGGGGGTCAGGGGTTCGAGTCCCTTTGTGCCCATAATACCTAAGAGACAGGTACATGACCTGTCTCTTTTGATTCTGACACCCTATCCCCGCGCCCAAACTTCCGGCTCAAAGTGCGGGAAATCCGTCGTGAGCGTGACCGCCTGCCCCGTCTCCTGACTTTTGTCCGCAGCCGTCAAAATGTCCGTGATATGCGCGGCTTGCTCGCCGGTGAAGCGGTGCGAGCGCCCTTCGCGGATCGCGTTCGCCAACTCCAGAACACCCCGCCCCCAAGGAATCCCATGATACGGTTCGCGCGGCAGCACAACCGGTTGGAGCGGTTCACCAAACGGCGCGTACAGCAGCGGCGAGTCGAACAGGAAGAACGATTCCATATACAGCGATCCGGCATCGCCGTGAAATTCCATTCCGGTTTGGCGCGTGCTGTTGTTCGAGACATAAAAATCCGAGGTAATGCGCACCTGTGTGCCGTCCGCCATTTCGAGGATCACAAGCTGCCAATCGGCGGTGGTCAGCGTGTAGGGCTGCCCGTCTTTCGTCACCCGATCCGGCAGCACGACCGCGCCATACGACCAGACTTTCCGCGCCGCGCCAAATAGGGTGGTGACGATTGCCAGCAAATACACGCCCACATCAAAGAATGCGCCGACTTCGTAGAACGGAATCGGTGCGGGATGCCATGATTCGATTCGTCCCCAATTCGCCTCGCCGTACACCACACGCACCTTGCCGAGTTTGCCCTGCCGGATCATCGCCCACGCCGTTTGCTGTGCGTCACCAATCGGGGTAAACGGCGAACATGCCAGCCGCAGCCCACGCTCACGCGCCAGTTCGACCAATCCCCACGCCTCCGCTGATGTGAGCGCAAGCGGTTTTTCACTGTAGACGTGTTTGCCCGCTTTCAGCGCTATTTCGGTGACTTCTCGATGTGCGAAGTGTGGGGTCAAGTTGACGACAATCTGCACACGCGGATCACCGAACAGTGCGGTGTCATTCGGGTAAGCAGTCACGCCGTGTTCCGCCGCGAATGCTTGCGCCTTTGCCATGTCAATATCGCTGACACCCACGATGTCGATTTCGGAATAACCCAGCAGATCGGTCACATAGCCTTTGGCGATATTCCCCGTACCGATAACGGCAACGCCGAGTTTATCGTTCATGAGTCGTCACCCCCAACCAGCCGCGCAAAAGCGCAAGACTCGCTTTCACGTCGTCCGTCGGGTCGCTGTCTTCCGGTTCATGTTCGATGCTGATGCCACCCTGATACCCAACTTCTTTGACAGCGGCAGCGCATCGCTCAATCGGCACGACACCCGTCCCAAAGCGGCAGGTCACGTGTGTGCCAACCGACTGCACATCTTTCAGGTGCAGGTAAACGAGCCGATCCGCCAACCGCTTGATCGCTTCCGCCGCATCATAACCCTGCGTGCCAAACCATCCCGTATCGAGCGTGACGCCGATGCGCCCACCAGCCGGATCGCCCAAGCGCGCAAGGACTTCTTCGGGCGTTTTTTCGGGATGGTTTTCGAGTCCGTAGCGCAGATCGTACTGCTCAAGCAGGCGAATCAGTCCGGCGCGATCATGTTCGATCAAACTGCCGCCGCCGCCCAGAATGCCTGCCCCAATCCCAACCGCGATCTTGCACGAGCGCTCAAAATCGGTGAGTGTATCCCACCAACCTGCCACGCTGATCGCCTTCAATCCGTGCTGGTTGAGCAGGTCACGCGCGATGCGGATGTGTTCATCGGTCGCCCATTCTGGGTGTAGGTGCGCACCCCAAATATCAATTTCGGTGAAGCCCATCGCCTGAACTTCGTCCAGCAGCGCTCCAAACCGTTGGGCATACGTCTCTAATGGGCGGAAATGCGCCTGAGTCGCGCTGTCGCCCTGCCCCCATCCATCCGTCATGTGATACCCAAGCTGACGCGCCACAAAATTCGCGGTCATAAACGAAATCGTGTTCACAAGAAACCTACTCCTTCGTATCTGGTGGGTCAGGATTTTCCTCCAAAGCACCGCGCCGCGCTATGACTTCCTATCTGGTTTCCGCCGCTTTGCCAATTCTGGTTTCGACAAAAACCCCGTTCTGTGCTTTAATTACACTATGTTGACTGACCGTTTGAAAAAAGTAACGCAAGTTTGGGGATCATGGTGCAAACAGCGCATCCATCAAGCCAACAGATCTTGATCGTTGAAGACGACGAGGATACTACTCAGGTTGTCAGCATCCTACTGGAGACGGCAGGCTACAGTACGGTCGCCGTTGAATCCGCACAGGATGCGCTTCAGGAGATTGCCTCCGCTCAACCTGATCTTGTCCTGCTCGACTTGAACCTCCCCGATATGAACGGGCTGGAACTGCTGCGTCAGGTACGGGAAAACTCATCGCTGCCCATGATCGTGATCAGCGGTCACACCCAAGAGCGCGATAAAGTGATCGCGCTGGAAGCAGGCGCGGATGATTACGTCGATAAGCCGTTCTCGCCTGAGGAGCTTGTCGCCCGCGTAGGCGCACTGCTTCGCCGTGTGCGCTGGACACCCGCCACTGAGCCGCGTTTGACACTGCGCAACCTTGAGCTTGATCTCGTCAAGCGGCAGGCGACGATACGCGGCAAGAAGCTGATGCTGACACCCACCGAGTACGATATTTTGGTGCTGCTCATGCGGCGTGCCGGTCAAACGATCTCGCACGACGAACTGCTGCGTTCTGTGTGGGGTGAGCAGTTTCAAGGGGACTATTCGGTTCTGCGCGTGAACATCTCGCGGCTGCGCCAGAAGCTCGAAGAGAACCCGCGCTATCCCACCTACATCGTGACCGTTGCCGGGCAGGGCTACTCTATGCCCACCCGCAGATAAATGACACCTGCGCTGCACTTACCAACAGGTCTGCCCTGATATGCGGATTCGAATCCTCATCTTATTGATCGGTGCCGTGCTGGTGGTCGCCACATTTACATTTCCACTCTGGCAGCCTTACGTTCAAAATACGAACATCACCACGACGAGCGGCGACGAAATCTTCCCCGGTCTGCCTGCCCGTCTGCAAACGAGCTTCGCCCTGCTCCCGCCAGATCAACAACGGGCTTATTTTGCGCTGGCGGAACTCAACCGAGATGCAGCGGTGCGCATGGTAACGGCGGCGCTCCAACCCGGCGCACCTGCTCCAGCGGCAGATGCCGAACTACCAGAAATGAACAGCCCAGAGCTGGCTGCGCGCGGCGCATTCACACAGCTTGACCCGATCCGCTACGCGCAGGGAACAGCGCTTATCTACTTGGGCGCGGATGATCGCAAAGTCCTACGTCTTGAAAATTTTTCGTGTGCAAACAACTCTGACCTGCGGGTGATCCTATCCGCATTCCTGTCCCCCACAACCAGTGCGGAAATGCGCTTTAATAACCTCGAATTCGATGTTGGACCCCTCAAAGGTACGTATGGCAACCAGAATTATGAAATTCCTGAGGAATTGAATATTCTCGATTATGCCAGCGTTGTTATCTACAGCCCCGGCATTGATCTCATCTACAGCGTGGCACCGCTCATCATTTTTCAATAAGGCGGCAACATTATGTCTCATTATGCAGTTCTCGCGCCGATCTACGAAACGATCGGCTTGTCCGCGTTTGCCGATTCGGTCACACCTCAGATTCTCGCGTATGCACAGGGGAGTGATTGGCTGGGGCGGCATATTCTTGATCTCGGATGCGGGACAGGCGCGGCATCGCGCTGGCTTGCGACCAAAGGGTACAGCCTGACGGGAATCGACCACTCCGCCGAAATGTTGAGCGAAGCAGCCCGGCGCTTCGATGCGAGCGGATTTGGCTTGGAATGGCGTCAGGGTGATATTCGCGTGCTCCCGTCACTAGGCGAACATTACGACCTCGCAATCGCGCTGGATGTGATCAACGAGCTTGGCAGTCTGCGCGAACTGGAGGCGGTGTTCCAAGGGGTGTGGAAAGCCTTGGGCGCGGGCAAGTGGTTCATTTTTGATCTGCACACCGTTCAAGGCTTGATGGAACAAGCGACTCGCCCTGCCGCAATTTGGATGGACAACGACGATTTGTTTGTGACAGCAGCGCAGCATGTCGATTACGACCGTCAAACGCTGACCGAGCGTGTTCACATTTTCCGGCGCAGCAGTCAAATGTACGTGCGGCAGTCCGCTGAGCGCGTCTTACGCGGATTTCCCGTTCAGGCGGTCACTGCCTTGTTGGGGCGGGCGAGTTTTGGGATAATAGGCGTCTTCAGTCCGCGCTTTGAGGCAGTTGATCCCGCCAATGCGAATGCTGCCCGCGTGATTATTGCTGCCCGCAAACTAGGGAACGCATGAGCATCCCCAACTCTCCTGTTTCATCCCATGAAGCACTTACGATCCCGGTCGATACCGAGCATGGCGGCATTCGGCTGGTCGTCCTTGGCGCTTTCATCGCTGCATGGCTGATCGGCTATGCAGTGGTCAGCGCGATCACTATCAGCGAGGGAATCAATTTTCTGGCGATCACTGCCGGATTCCTCGCTGGCGCAGTCATCGCCGTCCCGCTAGAGCGCATCCTCAAAGGGCGCTGGCAAAGCGGGCGTGTCGCCATTATCGACGGGCAGGGCGTCCGGCTTGCAAAACGCACCACCGTGCAGACGCAGATTCATGCTGCGGATCAAGCCTCAGCGGTATTCTGGCGCTTTGAAGTCCAGCGGCGGACGCGCATTCCAAAAGGCTGGTCGATGATCGCGTGTGCGCTGGAAAGCGAAGGACGATATCTCGCTGTCTACACATTCGTCTCGCCCACCACACTCGAAAACTACCCCGGCGGTGAACGCTTCAAGAGGCTCATCAGCCGCAAAGAACGCAGCAAATCCGGGGACGACGTGCGCGGTGAGATGCGCCTTGCAGGTGAACAACGCCGCCTGTTGGAAGCAGAAACTCACCGTTGGATGGACGGCGCAGAAATGACGCTGGAACACTTCCAAACCTATTTGACGGCTGTGGAAACCCGTTTTCCTGAATGGATGATCACGGAATGACTCGTGCTTCGCTCGTGATTATCCTGCTCTTCGGGCTGGGCGGGCTGAGAAGCGCTTCGGCACAAACCGCTGAATCGATCATACTTCCCGCCGAAATCTCCGCCGAAATCGCGCCCGGTGAAACCGACAGCTACACGTTCACAGCGACTGCGGGCGGGATCGTCTCGCTGTTCGTCCGTGCCGATGGTGAATTCGATCCGGTCGTGACGCTGCTCGACAGCAGCGGGCGGGCAATCCTTGTCAACGATGACTATGCTTACCCGGATACACGTGACGCGCTCCTTGAAGCGATCAGCATTCCGCGCACAGGAGCGTATACCGTTCAGGTGAGCGGCTATAACGGATCAAGCGGACAATATACACTGCGCGCCTATCCCGGCTTTTCGGAGATCGCCGCGAACGAAACATTTTCGCAATCCGGCGGATGGGAACTCGTCGATGGGTTAACCGTCCGCACTGCCGGAGGACAAATGAGCGCCGCGATGAGCGGTCAGCGCGCACTTGGGGCGGCGGTCTACCAGTTTGCCGACCCGATGACCGATGCCTATGTTCAAGCGCAGTTCACCGATATTGAAAATCCGTCGGGCTGGTCGGTCGGTCTTGCACTGCGCCAAGTAAGCGGCGGCTATTACGCGGTCATCGTCAATGATCAGGGCTTCTGGCGCTTCGGCGTGGTTAACGCGGGTACGATGACCATCATCCGCGATTGGACAACGCATCCGAATATTGTCGCGGGGCAAACAGAATTCACCCTCGGCGCGATTGTGAACGGTGTCGGCTTCGATTTCTATTACAACGGCGGTTATATCGGCAGTGCAGCGGACAGTACGATCGCACGGGCGGGCAGCGTTGGCATTGTCGTAGGAACCCCTGCTTCGTTGAGCAGCACCACCAACATCGAGGTCAGTCAGTTCTTCGCCACAACGCCCCACTTTGCAAACGGTGCACGTGTGATTCCGCAGCAGTTGATCATCTCATCCGCCGTCGAAATGGAGCGCGCGTTAGAAGTCCGCCATGTGATCGACGCAAGCGGCACAATGGCGCTGACCGTGCCGGAAAGCACAGTCGAATACGCACGTGACGGGGTCAACCGCTTGATGCTCGGACGCGGCACCACGTACACCCACTTTGCGATGGGTGCGATGGTTGAAATTCAGGGCGCGCGCGCAGGGCTGGCGGGCTGTGGATTGATCGTGAACCAAGTGGACGAAAATGATTATGTCCTCGCATTTTTCGATCAATCGGGTGGGTACGGCTTATCTCAACGAGAGGGTGAGGTCTTTCTGCCCGGCGTGTTTGGCGAAAACCCGGAGTTCGCGGGTGGGCTGCGGCATTTGCTCCTGATTGCGGACGCGAATACACTGTATTACTACCTTGATGGCATCTTGGTTGGATCACTGCCCGTGACTGCACGTGCGGGTGAAGTCGGTACGGCAGTCGTGAACTATGAGACTATCACGACAACCTGCCGCTATCAGGATGTCTGGCTGTGGAGGTGGGAATAGCGAAGGGGAGAAGTTTGAATCTACTTGAGGAAGCAGTCTTGCGAACGGTGATCTATGCCGATGTGTTCAACTTCCCCATGACTTCACGTGAGATTGCGCACTTCTTAATCGCTGATAAGCCGTATTCCCACGCCGAAATTGAATCTGTGCTGCGGAACTCCCAAGCGCTGCGCTTTCCCATTGAGTCTATCGATGGGCTGTGGTTCTGCCGGGGACGCACAGAACTGGTCGAAATGCGCCGCGAACGTGAACGCGCCAGCGCGCAGTTGTGGTCACAAGCAGCGCGGTGCGGTCGCTGGCTGTCGTATCTTCCGTTTGTGCGCATGGTCGCGCTGACCGGAGCGTTGGCGATGCGTAATGCCGCCCACGCCACCGATGATATTGATTATCTGCTCGTCACTGCGCCGGGGCGCGTGTGGACGGCTCGGCTGTTCGCAGTGGTACTGGTACGCTTGGCGAAACTACGCGGAGTCACGATCTGCCCGAACTACGTCCTTTCGGAACATGCGCTTGCACAATCACGGCATACGCTGTATATGGCGCATGAAGTCGTGCAGATGATCCCGCTCTACGGTCAAGCGATCTATGAAACGATGCGCGACGCGAACGCATGGGTCTACACGCAGATGGCGAATGCCAACCAGCCGTTTTACGATCTCCCTAAAGCCAAGCAAAACCGTATCAGCACGTGGCTTAAGCGTGCAGCAGAAGCCGTGCTAGGCGGCGCGTTCGGCGATGCGCTTGACGCGTGGGAGTGCCGCCGCAAGATGCGCCGGTTTGAGCCAGAACTCAACAAGCCGCACGCCGCAGCACATCTTGATCGAGATCATGTCAAAGGTCACTTTGATGATCACGGGCATTTTGTGATGCGTGCCTATGAAGAACGCTTGCACGCATATGGTATCACGGGGTCGGCGCTGCCGCTGGCGGGCGACTAGTGTCGCTAAATGCCCATGACCGCGAGCAGCGCAGTGTACACTACCCAATCGTAAACAAACTGAATGCTCCATGCCCACACTGCACCACGTGTTTCGAGGATAGACTTGGCAAGCAGCCATCCCATCACGCCCGCGATCACAGCGCGAACGAATCCACCGGGGAAAAGATAGAACTGTGGCACGGCGTACAAGATCGCCGTTAGCAGATAGATCATGCGCGGCGGCACCGTATCGTACAGCGTGACGATGATTCCAAAGCGTGTGATCGCCGTGACTGCGAACGCGCTGCCACCAGCCAGCACCGCCCCAACGCCGAGCGCCGGGATGATCTGTTCAAGCGGAGGCATCGCGCGGTGCCACACGCTGACATAGGCATAAAAGGCGGCGATCACACCGAACGCGATCAGGCTTACGCGCCCAACCACGCGCCACGACTGATTCCCCGAAATGCCGAGCGCCAGCACCGGAACGGGATACGCGTCACTGCTTCCGACTTTGTCAAACAGGCGATATTTGAGCGGGTGAATGGACTTCACAGCGACGAGATAGATCACTGCCATTCCCGCCACCACGACTTGATACCAGAGTTCGGCATTGAGGGCGCTGTATTGACCTAATTCCGCTGTGTTTCCATCTACCAAGAGATAATGGGCGATCACTGCGACCGTCATTATCCCGAACGACCCGACGACAAAAACCCATTGCCGCAGTCCAATTCCACCGTTGAATAGGAGTGTCTTGTTCATGACTGCTATACCCTATGACCCATGTCTGCTTCAGTCACGGTCATTGTCAAGGGACATACCAAGAAATTAGCGTGGAGGTTTGGTATCAATTCTGTAATGGTAGATATGACAAATAGACGCTTCTTGTGCAAAAAGCGCCTACGACGCAGCCGGTTATGCGACGGCGATCAACGCGGTAATGATCACCACATCCTGCAAGAAGTGGATGAACCACGCCCACCACACACCGCGCGTTTCCACCATTGATTTCGCAAGCAGCCACCCCAGAAAGCCCGCCATCACCGCGCCTAACACACCGCCCGGCGTACCGAAGTAATGCGGGACTCCGAACACAAGCGCCGAAATTACATAGATCGTTCCGGGTGGAACAGCGCCATGCAGAGGGACAACCACGCCGAAGCGTGTCAGCGATTCTTCCACAAATGCGTTGGTAACGGCGAACACGACTGCGAACGGGAGCGCAGCGATCAGGCGATCAACAGGCAAGGCGCTGTTCAACACATTCAAGAAGATAAAGATCGCCGTTGCAACGGTCACAACGACGGCGAACTGAATTCCGACAGTGCGCCACGTATCGGTCGCCTTGATGCCCAAGAAACTAATCGGCTGCGGATGAGCGGTGCTATCTCCTAAGCGAGCGAAACGCTTGAAATTTTCGGGGTGCGCAGCGCGCACGATCAGCAGAAACAGCACCGCGAGAATCACGGTCGCCCCTTGATATAACGCATCGGCAGTTACGCGAGAATTCATGTCCGTGATCGGTCCGACGATGGCGTTCACCACGGCACGCGTGGCAATCAACAGACCGACCGACGCCAATGCAAGCACGACGAAGATGACATGACGAAACTGAAGCGAGGGCGAGGTTTGTGCGTTCATTTGCGTTTGCATACGGATGATCCTTAGTCGTCGAATTTTTCTCGAATAGTTTGCATGGTTTCGTCCAGCCAGCGGACATACAAATCGGTGGTCATTTCGCCAAGCCGCCGAGTCGCCTCCCATAGGAGCGCGTGACGTGCCAATTCGGGATGATCCGCCGCCGTTTCTTGGATGCGCGCAGCGACCTCCCCCCGGTACAACTCTCCCAGACGCGCAAGCAGCGAACGCTGAACTTGAAGCTGCGCGAGAAGCGTCTGACGATCGATCTGACCAGAAAAGAACAGCTTTAGCAGGAGCGGTTCTTTTGTCGGCTCAAGCGCGGTGAGAGGTGTCATCAACCACGTGTGCAGTTCCTTGCGCCCTGCGTCAGTGATCGTGTAAACGCGGCGGTCAGGTTTGTCGTCCTGCGGTTCGATGTGAGAGGTGACAAGCTTTTCCTCCTCCATCATCTTTAGGGTCATATAGATTTGGCTCAGTTTCGCGTGCCAAAAATGCGCCGTAGATGTCTCCATGAACTGCTTGAGTTGATAGCCATTCATCGGGCGGTAATTCAGCACGCCGAGCAGCAGATAGCGGAGCATCAGCCTCCATACATCAAGGTTTATATATCAATCTTGATGTATCGTACAGCAGTTACCTCACGCATGCAAGTTAGGAAATCGTAATGTGTGTTTGAAAACAAAAAGAGAGATGCCCGATTGAGCACCTCTCTTTTCTTCATTGCAAGATTACTAGCTGACGGAAGCGGCTGACCTAGCCACCCATCACGCGACCCAGCGCATCACACGCGGGACATGTGCCATCAGGACGGGACATCGCATAACCGCCCATCGGGTCAGTTGCCGTATAGAACGGGAAGTCCACGTTCCACACGATCATCAAGCGAACGCGACCGGACTGCGCCGCAATCGACGCAGCTTCCGCCAACCATGCTGCATGTTCGGAGACGCTGGTATTCGCCGCCCACGCGAAAGAGGCAGGAAGCGGTGACTGGAAGCCTTCAGGCGACAGATAACCGAGTTCGGTGTAACACACCGGACGGCTAAACGGGTTGTAGCCGCGCGCAGTCATTGAGCTGAAGAAGTACGTCGGATAGCCACCGCGCGGATCGCCGCTGTTCTGGCTCGGTGCGATGATGCCTTCGTTGTAGTGCAAGCCGACGCAATCCATATAGCTTGCCGCGCCCGCTGTTGCCATCTGCTGCATGAACGTATCATCGTTGCAACCGCCCGAACCACAGCCCGCCGAGCCGAAGAAGCCGGTCGGAGCAGGAGCGCCGCTGATCACCATCGTCGTAGCGCCTGTGCCTTTGATCGCGTTGAAGGCTGCTGCCAGCAAGCGTGTATAGTTCGCGCCGTTGATTTGTCCGGCGGGCCATTCACGGTCAATATTCGGCTCGTTCCACACTTCGATCGCGTCTGCGCCCAACCGAGCGACACCCGCAACAAACGTGGCGTAGCTCTGGATATAGCTGTCAAAGCTCGCGCCGAGTTCCGACGGGCTGCCGACGATACCCAGAAGAATTTTGAAACCGCTGGCATGCGCGCCGTTGATCAGGCTGGCAGCGCTGCTGGGATCTTGACCCAGCGTATAGCGCAGTTGATACTTCACCCAACGCATTCCGGCGCGGTTCATCAGTCCGATGGTATTGGCGTTAAGCTCTAGGACGTGACCACCCAATTCAAAGGCACCCGTCGCGCCGCTCCCCGCTACTGGCGCGGGCAGGTTCGGATCAACGTTCGGCGCAGCCGTCGGCTGCGAAATCGGCGCTTCAACGCGGTCGCACGCGATGATGATCGACCGGTCAAAACTGGCGCGCCCTTCGTAAGTTTGGTTGCTCAACGAGACGATGACGAAGCGCCATCCCCAATACAGGTTAATCGCTTGTTCATCTTCACCTAGATCTACGCAGCTCGTGATCGTGTTGGGGAATTCACTTTCGGAAAACTCCCAGCGCGTGACCAGCGAAAGGTCTGTGCTGTGCTTTTCTTCAAGGGCGGCGCGAACCATATTGAACGCCTGAGTCAAAGGATCAGCGGGCGTGAAAGTCGGCGAAGCCTGCTGCGCTTCTACGCCGGAGGGAATGCTCAGGGTCACGGCAAGCAGCGCGAACACCGCTGTCATACCGATCAGCAGACCCAAGGAGCGACGGGCATTGCGCCGCGTGCGATGTGCCATATCATGCATACGTGATAAACCTCTTTTGTTAAACGTCTCGCGTTCGGTCCACATACCAACAAGGCAGAGAATCGGCAGAAGCCGAACAGAATCAGGTCGGTAGATTACACGATCATGAGACACATTTCCAGACCATTCGGGTTCCATAGGGAATTCGTAGGCAATGAGTGTGCAAATCGGAATGCAAAAAAGGCGGGGGCATCCCCACCTTTCTTAACCCATGTCGAGCCGTTGTACAGCCTTGCTGGACGCGGCTAACGCAGCGCGTTGACAGCAGCCTCACGCAGCATTGTCAGCCGATCCAAAAGGCGTGATTCGCCCCGTTCACTGAGAATGTGATGGACTGCATCGATCATTTCAATCATCTGTGGACCGAAGTTCTGCGCGCCGCGCACCATTTCTGCTTTTGCCTGTGCATCGTCCGGCATCGCCAGCAAATCGTTCAGAAAACGCAGTTCGGGCTGCATCGTCTGGCGAAGCGCGTTCACCACACGCTGATACACGTCTTGTAAACGCTGCTGAACCATGGCATCGCCCGTCTTTTCGGCTTCCTGCAGGTTCGCCTGCAAGACCGCCATAAACGTATCGTCGAGCATATCCATATTCGCGGCAAGCAGTTGATCCGGGTTCGGGCTGGTGAGCAGTGCCCGAAGGAAGCTCGCCGCCTGCTGAAGCGCCTGCTGTGCCTGCTGATCAATCACCGCCGTCAGCTTCATCAGCTTATCGCGCAGTTCTTCGTACAAATAACGTTGGCTCTTGGGCGCAATGCTGGTGCGGGTCGCTAAGTCCGAGAAGAACTGCTGGTCAAATGCCGGGCGCGCCAATCCAACGAGCGCTTGAAGCCGTTGATCGTCGCCGCCGTAGCGAATCGCCATGTCAAGGAATGCTTCACGTGTGACGCCGCCGCTTTCGCCCAATGCCTGTACATCCTGTGCCACTTCTGCGACAACTTGTTCCTGCTGCCGCCGTTCCTCGATCAGACTCTTACCGAAGCTGGACAGCGTCAACGCCTCTTGTTGGGTTTGCAGAATATGTCCGGCGAGATCTGTCCGCCCTTCTTGAGCAAACCGCTGCGCCATCATGGTCATCGTCTGGAAGAACTGTGCGTCCAGTTGAGCGTCATGCTGTTGAACAAGCGCGGCAAGCTCTTCATCGGAAGCCTGAATCATCTGTTCAGCGAGTCGTGCGCGCTCACGCTGTTCTTCGAGCATCTCTTTGGTAATACCGTCCGCAGCCAAAACCATCTCGATCAAACCCTGCATCGTGAGTGCCTGTTTGGGCTGAAAGAAGTATCCCTTAATTTGATCTTTCGGTACACGCGCCGTCAGTTCCTTGAGGAGTGCGCCAACCGTGCGATCCGCTTGATCACGCGGCATGTTCAGTTCCATCGGCACGTAAGAAACCAACAGCTCTTTCGTGTGATCATGATAGATGATCGGAGATGAGAGTGTGATCGGCGCGCCGCAGTTCGGGCAGCGGGTCACATTCAACGTGTTTGAAAGAAGCTGCAGCTTTCCTTCTGGGTCTTCTTGCGGATCGACAATCGAGCGGACGATTGCCCCGACCGTGTTGCGACAATTTGGGCACTGCACCTGCACGGTTCTCGCGGACATGGGTATTCCTTAATCTGTAGGTATGGCACTATTCTAGGGGCAAGATCGCGCCTTGCCCATCTCAAACTTGAGGGGAAACCTCGTCCTTCACAGGACGGGAAGACTGAAAGCAAATGTCGAACCATGACCGGGTTCACTAGCAACCCAGATTCGACCCCCATGTGCCTCAATGACCGCTTTGGCGAGATACAAGCCAAGTCCTGTGCCCTGCGTGCGGCGGCTGAGTTTGTCTTCGACACGGTAGAATCGATCAAATACACGCTCTTGATCGCTCTCCTTGATCCCGATGCCTTCATCCCGCACGAATAGCGTCACCTCGGTGGTGTCTGCCAAACCGCCCACCGTGATTCTGCCGCCGTCTGGAGAATATTTTATTGCGTTTCCAAGCAAATTGTCGATGACCTGCCGCAAACGAACTGCATCACCGGGAACACTCGGAAAATCCGCCGGAAATTCAAGCGCAAAACGGTGCGCGCGCGTCTGTGTGCTAAAGCGCTCAACCGCACGTGCAGCCAACGCATCAAGGCGTACATCGCCCATGTTCAGCGGGAGGCGATGATCGGCTTGCAAACGACTGGCGGTGAGCAGATTCTCGATCAATTCAGTTAGTCGATCTGACTCCTCCTCGATAACGGTCGAATATTCGCGCACAATCTCATCCGTCCATGTGACATCATCGCGCCGCAGTGTCGCCGCGTGTCCTTTGATCAAGGCAACAGGCGTCTTAAGTTCATGTGACACCGTTGAGATAAATGTATTTTGCATCTCTTGTGCCTGTCGGAAATTGGTAATATCGCGCACATTGGCGATGATATTTGTCAGTTGTCCGCTGGCAGAGTACAGCGGCGCATACAAAATCGCCACACTTTGCGTCAGTCCATCACGACGAATAAGTTCACCTTCAACATAGAGCGTTTGCGCGGTCTCCTGCTCTCCGCTCGATGCCCAACCGCTGTCGAGTGCTTCCCGCAAGTCGGGGTTTCGCACATGCGCCCATGTGATCACCTCGTCTTGCGTCTTCCCTATCGCATCTTGAGCGCGCCAAGCCGTCAGCCGCTCCAGTGCCCGGTTGAAACTGGTGACTGTCAGGCGGGCATCGAGGATCATCACGCCGTCGGCGCTGTGCTGCAAAATTGCCGCCAACCGCCGCCGCTCATGCTCAATACGTTCATACATTTGGGCGTTATGCACGGCAATCGCGGCTTGATCGGCAAAACTTTGCAGCACTTGAACATCGTCGGGGGTTGCGCCGCCCCGAAAGGATCGAAAGATAATCAACATGCCAAGCGGTTCTTCCGCGAAAATCAGCGGCAGCGCGAACGATTGGCGCAGTCGTCCGTCCAGCATCGCCGCCATCTCGCCGAGTTTCGCATTCAGAACATCGTAATCAAAATTATCGTTCAGTGTGGCGATTAAATCGCGGAACTGCTCATTGAGTTGGGGAACTTGCGCCGAATCAATGCCCATCGTGGCGCGCACACGATACGTACCACTGGGATCACGCAGTGCAACAACGCCAACCGTACCGCTTAACATCACGACAGACGCATGGAGAACCCGTTTGAGAACCTCAGTGAGGTCGAGTTGTTCGGTGATAGCGCGCGCGATTTCGAGCAAGAAATCCCGCTGGCGGACGCGAAAATCAATTAACGTTAGCATGGCTCATGCCTCGTCGGGCAAACTCTATCCCATTGAATCATGCGCGTCATAGATTCGCATCAGATTTACGCCAGAAACAAGTCTCAGCCGAGTTCCTCAACAACTTGCCGCACATCCTCAACGCCGCCCTGTGTCACCACAAGCGCCCCTGCTCCCACCAAGCTGACATTATCGCCCAGTGCTGCCGGTTCGATGCGAAGATTCTGCCAGTACGACGAGTCCAGCGAGTACGTCTGGATCGCTTCACGCATCGGCTTGAACAGCAGATCGCCAAGGTTACTCACACCGCCGCCGAATACCAAAATCTCCGGGTTAAAGATGTGCAAAAAGCTGACCATCCCCAAACCGAGGATATGCCCCGCCCGCGCGACCACTTCCAACGCCACTTTATCACCTGCTTGCGCCGCTTTTCCGACTGTGCCGCCGCTGATCTGGGTCACATCGCCATCGCAGTAGTCAAGCGCAATCGAGGACTCTCCGGCTTCAAGGCGGGCACGAAGCTGGCGCGCCAGGGCTGGACCGGCAGCCTCTTTTTCCAAAGTGGATACCTTGCCATCGACCACCATGATGATGTGTCCAAGTTCCGCGCCGAGTCCCTCATGTCCAAGCAGCATCTTGCCGTCGATGATCACGCCACCGCCGATCCCCGTGCTGACGGTGATGAAAATCGCATCGCGCGTGCCTTTTGCCGCGCCGCGCACGACTTCCGCCAGCGCCGCGACGTTCGCATCGTTGCCTAAATAGGTCGGGATGTTAAAATGACCTTGCAGGAATTTCACCAGCGGGACGTTATACCAGCCTTTCAAGTTCGGCGGCGCGACAACCATGCCAGTTTTCGGATTCGACGGTCCCGGCGCGCTCACGCCGATTCCAAGGACGGGCGTCCCATCGGTCGGCAGCATGCGCGCGATCAGTTCTCGCATCCGTTCCAGCGTGGCATCTTTGATGGCTTCCGGCGTGAGTCCAGAATTTTCGTCGCCATGTGTTAGCACTTCGTCACGCTCTAGCACGTTCAGCCGTTCGTCCAACTTCGCCGCCCGAAGTCGTGTGCCGCCTAGATCAACACCGATGATCACGGATTTCGCCATGCTCAAGACCTCACTTCTCATTGATGCGCCTGACGGGGCGCGTTAGAATATGTGTTCGTACCCTACAAATTGTCCGGGTTATCGGCAAGAGTATACTCGAAATGTCTCAGCTTACACCGCTGCGTCAGCAGTATTTGGACATAAAGCGCGAATATCCTGAATGTATTTTGCTGTTCCGGTTGGGCGACTTTTACGAGACGTTTGATGAGGATGCGCAGACCGCCGCGCGTGAGCTTGACCTCGTTCTGACCAGCCGCCCGGTGAGCAAGGATAACCGCATCCCGATGGCGGGCGTTCCCCATCATGCGGTCGAGAATTACATCGCCCGGTTGATCGAAAAAGGTTATCACGTCGCCGTATGCGAACAGGTCACCGAACCAAATGGTCGCGGCTTGGTCGAACGCGAGGTCACACGGGTAATAACCCCCGGCACGATCCTAGAACCAGAACTCCTATCCGACGACAAGCCCAACTACTTGCTGGCGCTTTTTCCGTTTGCTGACGCATCCGGCGGATGGACAGCAGTCGGATTGTCATACAGCGATATTACGACCGGGGAATTTGCGGTCACGCAGCTCGACGGCGAAAATCCCGCTGTTCAGGTTCTGGAAGAACTCGCCCGCTTGCAGCCGAGCGAAGTCCTGCTGCCTCAAACATGGATTGAACGCGGTATCACGTTTCCGGTGGGCATTCATATCACGCCCGTGCAGGATTGGCGCTTTGAACACGCGACTGCCGAAACGGTCATGCGTGATCATTTCAACGTCAAGACGCTGGACGGATTCGGCATCGCAGAGATGCCGTACGCGATCTGCGCGGCGGGCGCAATGCTCCAGTATTTGCGCGATACCAAAAAATCGAGTCTTGTACAGCTTACAACTGTGCGCCCCTATTCGACCGCCGCGTTTATGGTGCTTGATCAATTCACGCGGCGCAATCTTGAACTGACGGAAACGATCCGCAGCCGCAAAGCGCAGGGGAGCTTGCTCGGCATTCTGGATCGCACGGTGACGGCGATGGGCGCGCGTTTGCTCCGCTCATGGGTGAATCAACCGCTGCTTGATGTCAAACGCCTGAATGCCCGCCTTGATGCCGTCGAAGCGCTGGTCGGTGATGAAGTGCTTCGCGCCGAAATCCGCACCCACTTGAAAGGTGTGAGCGACCTTGAGCGCCTCAGCAACCGTCTGATGATCGGCAAGGCAGGTCCGCGCGACCTGCTGGCGCTGCGTCAAAGTCTTGAGATCGTGCCGGGGCTGACCGCGCTCATCAACCAGATTCCCGCGCTCCGTGCCATCGCGGAGCGGCTCGACCCGTGCGATGGTGTGATCGACCATGTCGGGCGCGCCATCGCCGAAGACCCGCCCGCAACACTCAATGACACGGGGATCATCCGTCCGGGGTATTCGGAAGAATTGGATGAGATTCTGCACGCGACCCGTGACGCGCGCGAATGGATCGCCAATCTTGAACCGTATGAGCGCAAACGCACTGGAATTGCGTCGCTCAAGATCGGCTTTAACAAGGTGTTCGGCTACTACATCGAAGTCAGCAATGCAAATGTGGATCGCGTGCCGTCGGACTATGTCCGCAAGCAGACGTTGGTCAATGCTGAGCGCTTCATTACACCGGAACTGAAAGAGTATGAAACGCTCGTCCTCAATGCAGAGGAACAAATTCTCGCAGTCGAGCGGCGCTTGTTCGGGGAGTTGTGCAGCGCGTTAAGCCGCGATGGTGAACGTCTGCTCAGTACGGCGCGTATGATCGCGCATCTGGATGCGTTTACATCGCTGGCGGATGTGGCAGCGCGCGAGGGCTACACCCGCCCCACCCTAACCGACGACGATCTACTCGTGATCAAGGATGGTCGTCATCCGGTTGTCGAGCGCATGCTTGAAAGCGGCACGCGCTACGTACCAAACGACACGCATTTCGACAGCATGTCGCGCGTCCATGTGATCACCGGACCGAACATGGCAGGAAAGTCCACTTATATCCGCCAAGTGGCGCTGATCACGCTGATGGCACAGATCGGATCGTTCGTTCCGGCGGACGAAGCGACGATTGGCATGGTCGATCGTATTTTTGCCCGTATTGGCGCGCAAGACGAAATCCACGCGGGTTACAGCACTTTCATGGTCGAGATGATCGAGACAGCGCGCATTTTGTCCGCCAGTACGCGGCGCAGTCTGCTGATTTTGGACGAAATCGGGCGCGGCACTTCGACGTATGACGGTTTGGCAATCGCCCGCGCCGTCGTCGAATACCTGCACAATAATCCGCGCCTCAACTGCCGCACACTGTTTGCGACGCACTATCACGAACTCACAAACCTGCCCGATGTACTGCCGCGCACGCGGAATTACAACGTCGCCGTCACCGAACGCGGTGAAGAAATTGTTTTCTTGCACAAAGTGATCCCCGGCGGCGCGGATCGCAGCTACGGCGTACATGTCGCTCAACTTGCCGGTATGCCGCGCCCCGTGATCGACCGCGCACGGCAAATCTTGAAGGAACTTGAGGACGCGGGCAGCACGTTTGAACTGCCAACCGCGAAGAAGAAGAAACACAATCCATCACAGTTGGCGATGTTTGATGATGCGCCGCATCCGGTACTGAGTCTGCTGCGCGGATTGGATGTGAACGAACTCAGCCCGATTGAAGCGCTCACGCGGCTGTACGAACTCAAACGCATGGCGGACGAGCAAAAATAACAAGTGATTGCGAGGCACTAATAGAGGCGGTATATTCGCGCGAATCGAGATACTTAAGCGAGTCCGTGATGTACCGCCGCATCTTAATACTCATCACACTACTATTCACGATTCCTGCCTGTGCGCCTGAACCCACGCGGATCGTGCTGATTCCGACTCTCATGGAGCTTCCGACCGCGACCGCAAACGCGACCGAAACCGAAACTTCCACCCCGACGCCAGCCGAAACAGCAGAGCCAACGCTGACAGCCATCGTGCCGTTAAGCACTACCCCTACGGAGACAGTGCCGCCTTTAGACCTACCGCTCGATCCTGCGTTGGCAACCGCACAAGCACAGATCACCGTGTTGTACGTGACGATTGCCGCGATGGCATCCCCGACGCCGACGAATACCGCATCGCCAACGCCGCAGATACCTCTTGTTCAAACCGATCCGCAGTGGTTTATCGTGCGCCAGCCGACATCGCTCCGCGAATGCCCTGACCGTGCCTGTGCCGAAATCGTGTTTTTGACGGCAGATTCGCGCATGATGGTGGATGCGTTTGTTTACGGTGAAGATGTCGATATGGGCAACGATCTCTGGTATCGCGTGACGGGCTACCCGCAGATCGGCTACGTCCACAGCGCCGCCGCGATTCCGCTGTTCCCCGAACCCCCCGCCGCAGCGACGAGCGCGCAAGCGACAACTTTTCCGACCGTTCCCGCCGTTGTGAATCCGGGATTGTGTCCGGGTGAAGGGGCGCGCTGCACACAGCTTTCGACCTGTGAGCAAGCGTATGCGTGCCTCGCGGCGGGGAATCGCAGTCTCGACCGCGACGGCGACGGCATCCCCTGTGAAGCCCTTTGCGAACCGGGAAATTAACGAAAAGAGCGCAGAGGAGATACCTTTGCGCTCTTTTCGTTGTCTGCGGTTCAAGCGAATTTCGGCTTAGTCCCCAACAGCGGGTTCAGGGAACGGAGCAGGTTCGCTCGCTACCGGAACACCTTCGGCGCGCTGTTCCGCCGCCAAGACGCGCTTAAACGCGGTGATCGCCACTTCGATCATGGTCAAATCCGGCGGGCGCGTGGTGAGATGCTGAAGCGCCAAATTCGGAATCACGATGATGCGGACGAGTGGGTTATCGAGATTCTTGGCGGTGAAGCGGATCACCTCGTAAGCAATTCCCGCGATCACCGGAATGAGGATCAAACGCGACAGGATCAGCAGGACGAACGGCGGGCGACCGAGCAGTGAAAACACCATCACGCCGATAAACGCGACGGTGAGCAAGAATGCAGTCCCGCAGCGCGGGTGTTCAATCGGATACTTGGCAACAACTTCGGGCGTGAGTTCTGCGCCCGCTTCGTAGGCGTTGATCGTCTTGTGTTCCGCGCCATGATACCCAAAAAGACGCTTCACATCCGGCAGATGACCGATCAACCACATATAGCCAACGATCAACGTAAGCTGAATCACGCCTTCGATCAAATTGACAAGGAACGGCGAACTCTGAAGGCTGAACAAGGATTCAATGCCGCTTGCCGCCGTCGTCGGCAGCAGGAAGAAAATCCCGATACCAAATGCCAGCGAAATCGCCAGCGTGCCCCATCCGAGCGGACCATTAAAGACCGATTTGCGCTTGTCGTTCGGGTTCATCTCGACGATGGTGCTGCCTTCAGGCGTTACGTCGATGGGGTGCATCTTCTCCGCGCCGTTGACGCTGTTCTCGACGTCAGGTGCAGATGCCGCTTCCTTTTTCTTTGTCTCTTCCTCTTCTTCAATCGCAATATCCGCCGACCAAAGCAGCGCGCGCGTCCCTAAGCCGAGCGCATCCCACAACCCGACCAACCCGCGCAGAAACGGCGTTTTGGCGATTTTGCCGCGATACAATGTCGCGTTAAGCGGCTGTTCGTGAACCACGATTTCGCCCTGTGGGTTGCGGACGGCGATTGCCGCGATGTGCGCCCCGCGCATCATCACGCCTTCGATCACGGCTTGTCCACCGTAGCTGAACGGCTTCGGTGTTTGATTTTCCGACATGCTGACTCCTCTAACTCTGGCTAAAGCGAATAGGAAAGGGCGTTCCGGTGATGTCCGTCACCTCAAAATCGCCCGTTGGCTGCACCAATAATGTGACGTTTCCCCCAACCGGAATCTCACGCGGGCAGTTGTCGCGCTCATGACAGACCGCGCCAGAAAGCTGAATTGTATACCCGCTTTGCAACGGGATCACGGGGATGATAGCACCAACTTGATCGATCAGTGTGGCGCTTTCGGCAGATGCGCCGATCTGGAGCATGACCGGTTCAGCGGTGCGCGCCCATGCTGCGATCACGGTGTTTCCGTCGTCGCGTTCCAGACGAACGACGGTTAGCGTAGGCGACTGCACCGCTTCCGCGTGTGTCACGCCGTTCATCTGGGCGATCACCATTTGCCACGAATCGAACGCGGGGCGGCGCGTCTCATCTGAGCGGATCAAACCGAATGATTCTGCTCCGGGCGGCAGTGACCAATCGAAGAACTTGTACACGCCAATATGATCCGCGCCGCTTGCCAGTCCAAGAGCCGCCGCCTGAATGATAAACGCAGACTGCTGTTCCAACGTGATCTGCCACTGTGGGCGCTCAACCACCCACAGCGGATCGAGGTTCGGGGAGGCGTTCGTCTCGGCAATCCAAATCGACTTATCGCTTAAGCCGTAGCGCTCCAAAATGTCGCGGAATGCACCCACGATCAGCGGGATCGTCTCGGTGCGGAAGTAGATATGCAGGTTGACCGCATCAAAGTAATAGCCATTCGCTGCCGCTTCGGGGTCTTGCGCGATGACTTCTAAGAGTCGATCCATGTACAAGCGGCGGTTCTCGTTGACGTCATGCCAGTATGTTGTTCCCGCAATGTGAATCTGCGCGTCAGGATTCCCCTGCCGAGCCGCAAGCGCCGCCACTTTGAGCAGCCGCGCATAGTCTTCAAGCGAGCCTTCAAACTCGTAGCCATACGTCCCGGCTTCGATGTCCGGCTCATTCCAGATGATGAAGCGGTGAACGCCCCTTCCCGCGTAGAACTCCGCCGCACGCCGCATGAAGTTCGCCCACAGATTTTCGGGATCATCAATCGGAAGATACAACCCGCGTGGCACGCCCGCGCCGGGAAGTCCATCGGTTGCCCATGCTGGCGTATTCTTGACGACTGCGACGACTTCGCGCTGGCAGTCCGCCGCTGCCGTGAGCCAGCGCTCATCGACATTGAGCGTATTCCAGCTATCCGCGCCATCCGGCTGATGCTGTCCCCAATCGAAGATGATCCGCTCCCAGCCCGCGCCGAGTTCGCACGCGGCATCCGGCAGCCAGAACGCCTCGATCACGCCAAAAACGTTTTGATCCCCGAACGGTACAACTTCTTCCTGCGCCGTGACGCTCATGCTGGCGAAGAGCAGGCAAATGCTCAGGGCGAAAACCTTGAACCGCAGCATTCTCTCTGCGTTCTCTGCGGTGAATGTCGTGCCTGTGGCTATGATTCGGTTGACCCTGTTGGGCGCAAATCCTGTATCACAAGCTGCGCCGACCGATTGCTGTTCCACTCATTGATCTCCAGTTGATACGCCACATCAACGACGCTTGGCATCTGCCCCGCCCACTCGCCCAACGAAAATCCGATCCCATCAAGCGGGCTGGCATCCGGTCGCGCAAACTTGACCTTCAGGTGACGATCCTCTTTACCGACCGTCCGCGCTTCGATCACTTTCAAGCCTTTGGTCACGAATACCGGAACAGGGTTGCCGTGTCCGGTCGGCTCAAGCAGGGTGAGTTCTTCCGCAAGGCTTAGGTTCAAGTCGCGCGGTTCAAGTTCGGCGTCAATTTCGAGCATCGGGCGCAAATCTTGACCCATCAGCGCTTCTTCAGCGATTGCGGTCAAGCGTTCGCGCAGCGCGGCGATATTGCCATTCAATACGGTAAAACCCGCCGCTTGCGCATGCCCGCCATGCCGCACCAACAGCGCCGCGCATTGATCGAGGGCTTGGGTGATGTCAAACTGCGGAATGCTGCGGCAGGATGCGCGGCTTTCGGACGCGCCTTCTTCCATCACAATCGCTGGACGCGAGAATTCTTCGGTCAGCCGCCCCGCGACCAACCCGACGATCCCCGGTTGAAAACTTGCATCGGAGGCGAAGATCAGCGGCGCATCAACGCTGCCCTGCTCGATCAAACGCTGGCGGATCATTTCTTGTGCGCTGCGGGTGAGTTCCTGCCGCTGCGTGTTTAGGCTCTGTAACTCTTGCGCCAGTTCAATCGCCTGTTTGTCCTCCGTCGATGCCAGCAGATGATATGCTTGCATCGCCGAAGCGAGACGTCCGGCGGCATTGATGCGTGGTCCGAGCGTGTAACCGATGTGTTCGGCGCGGACCATGCCGGATTTCATCTGGGCGACTTCGATCAAGGCGTTGATTCCCAAGCGCTTATTCGCGTTGATGATCGCCAGCCCACGCTTGATCATCGCCCGATTTTCGACCGAATTCAGCGGGGCAAGATCGGCAACTGTGCCGATTGCTACCAGATCAAGCAGATCATCAGGATCAACTGGCTTGATCCCATTCTTGCTGCTGTGCGCGTGCACGGTAATCAGCGCCTCCGCCAAGCGGTACGCCACCCCGACTCCGGCGAGCATTGGTTCGCTGTATTCAGTATCGGTCAGCTTGGGGTTGATCACCGCGTAAGCATTCGGCACATCGGGTCCGATCGAGTGGTGATCGGTGATGATAATGTCGAGTCCGTATGCCCTGCCGTCCTCGACCTCCTGAACGGAGCGAATTCCGCAATCTACCGTGATCACCAGCTTCGCACCCACCCGCGCCAGCTTGAGCAGCGCTTCGGCGTTCAGTCCGTAGCCTTCATCGACGCGATGCGGGATGTACGGCTTGACGACCGCGCCAAGTGAACGCAGCGCTTGAACCAGCAACGCCGTTGATGTCACGCCATCGGCGTCGAAGTCACCGTAAACGATGATCAATTCTTTGCGGCTGATCGCGGATCGGATGCGGGCAACGGCGCGGTCGATATGCGCACTCTTGCCGCGTTTGAGCTGCAGCAGCGCCCCAGCGTGCAAATCCTCCGCGCGTAAAAACTGCGCTGCCGCCTGCGGGTCGGTGAAACCTCGGTTATACAACACCTGTGCCAATATCGGACTGATCCCGGCGTAGCGGCGCAGATAATCTGGATTCCCTTTGGGGGCAATGATCCAGCGTTTGGAAGGTGACATCGACAGAGCGGCTCTATTTCCATTAAAATGAACCTTATTATCGTGAATTTTCCCGACTGGGACAAGTCGCATCTATGGCAAAAATCGTGTTTATGGGAACGCCGGACTTTGCCGTTCCCACGCTCAAGGCGTTAATCGCCCACCATACCGTGATCGGCGTGGTCACACAGCCGGATCGTCCGGCGGGGCGCAGCCGACAGATTCAAATGTCCCCCGTCAAGCAGGTTGCGCTTGAGGCGGGTATTCCTGTGTTTCAACCGGAGAAAATCCGCCGCCCGGAAGCTGTCGCGGAACTCAAGCAGTGGCAGCCCGATGTGTATATTGTCGCGGCGTTTGGGCAAATCCTGCCGCAAAACGTGCTGGATATTCCGCCGCATGGGTCGATCAATGTGCATGCTTCGCTGCTCCCACGCTGGCGCGGCGCAGCTCCTATTCAAGCCGCCGTCCGTGCCGGAGATGCCGAAACCGGCGTCACGATCATGACGATGGATGCGGGATTAGATACCGGTGCGATGCTCTCCAAACGCGCCATTCCAATCGAATCGGATGATACAGGCGGCTCGATACACGACAAATTGTGCCAAATCGGCGCGGAGCTGCTGATCGAAACACTCCCCGGTTATCTCGACGGCACGATCCAGCCTGTGTCGCAAGATGAGTCGCTGGTGACGATTGCGCCGCGCATCGAAAAAGCAGAAAGCAAGCTCGACTGGACGCAGCCCGCCGCCGCCATCGAACGATGGGTGCGCGCTTTCGCACCGCGTCCCGGCACATTCACGCATTGGGATGGCAAACTCTTGAAGGTGATCAGCGGCGCAGTCGAAGACGGATCAGCACCCGCAGGCAAGGTAATCGATCACGAGGGGCGGCTTGCGATTGGGACGGGCGACGGGTTGTACCTACCAACGCGCCTCCAAATCGAGGGTAAGAGCGCGGTCACTGCATCGGAATTTCTACGCGGGTATCCTGCAATTCTTGGGGCGCAGTTAGGCTGATATGCGCTACACCACCCGCACCCGCGTTTATCCGGTAGACCCTGAGCATCCCGCACCGGAGATCATCGCCCTTGCCGCTGACGCGATCCGCGATGGGCGCTTAGTCGCATTCCCGACGGAAACCGTATATGGTTTGGGCGCTGATGCGACCCGTGTTGAAGGGGTTGGGCGGATTTTCGCCGCCAAACAGCGTCCGACGACTGACCCGATCATTGTGCATATCGCCGCGATTGAGCAGTTGGATCAGGTCGCGGTCGAGATTCCCCTGCTGGCGCGCCAGCTTGCTGATCGCTTCTGGGCAGGCGCACTGACGATGATCCTAAAACGCAGTGATCGCATTCCGGCGATTGTCTCTGCCGGACGCGACACGGTCGCCGTGCGTATGCCAAGCCATCCGGTTGCCATAGCGCTCATCGAAGCGGCGGGCGTGCCGATTGCCGCACCAAGCGCGAATACATTCAGCCGACCGAGCGCGACAACCGCCGCGCATGTCTTGGACGATCTCGACGGGCATGTCGATGTGATTCTGGACGGCGGCGCGGCGCGAATCGGGTTGGAATCGACAGTGATCGATCTCACGCTCGACGTGCCGACGGTATTACGTCCCGGCGGCGTCACGCTTGAAGCACTGAGAAGCGTGATCCCCAATGTGCAAACGCGCGAACGCTACATCGACGCGGAGTCGGGAGAAGCGGCGGCATCCCCCGGCGAAATGCTCAAGCATTACGCACCGAATGCCCGTCTTCTGTTGATCGATGGTGACGCGACCGCCGCGACTGCGCGTATTCGTCAGCTTGGAGCGGAGTTCGTCGCGAACGGAGAGCGCGTCGGTATTCTTGCGCCGGATGAAGAAATCGGGCTGTTTGCCGAAATGAGCGCAATCGTGATCGGCATCGGCTCACGCGATGATCTCGCTCAGATCGGGGTAGGGCTATTCGGTAGTATCCGCCGAATTGATGCTGCCGAAGTCGATGTGATTTTGATCCGTTCACTGCCGCGTGAGGGACTCGGTGCGGCGATCTGGGATCGGCTGGTACGCGCCGCCGAAGGGCGGGTGATTTACGTGTGATCGTGGAATCAAAAAGGGAGGGTTTCCCCTCCCCTACCTGCTGATCTAGTAACCGAGAACGCCGACGACCGAACGCACCGCATTCGCGCTGACTTCGAGCATCGCCTTTTCAGCATCGTTCAACTGCATTTCGAGGACTTTTTCGACGCCACCCTTGCCGAGCACTGCCGGGACGCCGATATACAACCCATTGTAGCCGAACTGCCCCTCAAGGAGAACCGCCGACGGGATCACGCGCTTCTGGTCGCGAACAATCGCCTCGACCATTTCCGCTGCCGCCGCACCGGGCGCATACCATGCGCTCACGCCGATCAAGCCGACGATTTCACCGCCACCCTTGCGCGTGCGGTTGATGATCGCGTCCAGCTTATCCTGCGGGATCAGTTCCATCACGGGGATGCCTGCAACCGACGTGTGCCGCGGGAGCGGAACCATCTCGTCACCATGACCCCCTAACACGATACCATGAACATCGCGCACGCTCACGCCGAGTTCCATCGCAATGAACGCCTTATAACGCGCCGTATCGAGCGCACCCGCCATACCGACGACACGGTTGGACGGGAAGCCGCTTTCGTGCAGCGCGACATGGCACATCGCATCGAGCGGGTTGCTGACGATCACAAGGATCGCGTTCGGGGAGTGCTGGGCAACCTGACGGGTGACTTCACCGACGATTGCCTGATTTGTCTGGACGAGTTCATCGCGGCTGGGAAATGTGCCATCCGGCTTCTTGCGACGCGGCACGCCCGCCGTAATCACGACGACTTCAGAACCAGCCGTGAGTGCATAATCCGCGCCGCCGCTGATGCCAACGTCATAGCGCAGAACCGGGAAGCTCTCCGCGAGATCGAGCGCCTTACCTTTTGCCATATTGCCGGGCGGATCGCCCGCGATGTCAATCAAGACCACATCGCCAACTTCACGGCTGGCGAGCCAATGCGCGCATGTCGCGCCGACGTTTCCAGCGCCAACGACCGTAATTTTGCTGCGTCCCATGCTGTTTGGTACTCCTACTATTTGTGAAAAATGCCTCAACGAGCGGGTATAGCATAGCACCGCTTGATTGAACCGCAAGTGACGTAAATGTGCATCATAACGTGTCAGATTTCGCGTTTGCATCCGGTGCGATTTCACCCAGATGATCCGTCGAAGCCGTTCCCGCAAGCGTATGCGTCACGCCGTCCGTCTCGATAATTGTCACGGATGTGTTGGAAAGTGGGCTGTGCCCTGCTTCGTGATGCCCTTCAAACAGCTTGAGCAGCAGCGCGCGGATCGTACCACCGTGCGAGATCACCGCGACTTCATCCGGGTGCTTTTTGGATACAATATCCAAATACGCCGCATACGCCCGGTCTTGCAGCATCACGCGCGATTCGCCGTTCGGCGCAACGAACTGCATGTAATTCTTCTTCATGATGTGTGCCTGTTCCGGGAAGCGTTCGATGATCTCCTCCAGTGTCAGCCCTTGCAGATCCCCTAAGTTCAGTTCGCGCAGACGCGCATCCGTCGCCACAGATAGATTGTGACGCGCGGCGATCAACTGCGCAGTGTGAAGAGCGCGCTGAAGATCGCTTGAATAGACAGCGCTGATTGGGCGCTCTTTCAGGTATTCTGCCAGTGTGCCCGCTTGCATTTGCCCAGTACTGTTTAAGGGGACATCTGCCATCCCCTGCCAACGTCCGGTCGCGTTCCATTCTGTTTCGCCATGTCGGATCAATAGAATTCGGGTCGCCATTCCATCCTCATGAGTATCGCTGGGGTACGTAGGGTTGACGTGCCGCTGCGTAAGCGGCACAATTGATGCTTAGTGTAGCGCAATTTCTAAACGCAGAGGCGCGATTCTGTGTATAACGATAAGAATTTCAAAACCGCACATCCCCTGACCTTCGGCTTGTCGATGGTGGCGGGCTTGGGCGTCATCCTGATGATCACCGCCCTCGCAGTCGGCGTAATCCAGCCCGATGCGAATACCTATGTGATCGGTATGCTGCTCGTGGGTGGGCTGGCATTCTTCTTGGTGGGCGTCGGGGGTTGGTTGGGTATCACCCGTCCGTTTACGCACTTTGACGACATCACCAAGCCTGTCGAAGACGATCATGGGCATGGGCACGCGCATGAAGCGCTTCCCGCCGGGACCGACGATCACGGGCATCCGCTGACCGTCGTTGATGAGGCACTCGCGGGTGAATCACACGGCACGGGGCATCACTAATCGCGTGAGTAATTCTGCTGTTCCTCAGCAGCAGCCCGCTGCTGATCGGGTGATAGGCACGGTGATCGTGCATGGCGATCCGCCGCATGAGGCGCTGCTGATCGGCATCGATCCACCGGCTGACCGCCACGTGATCGCCGCTGGTGATTTGATTGCGCGCTCTGGGATTCGCTTTCTCGGCAAGCCGCACCTCTCGATTGTGCCGGGGTTGGTCGCGGTTGATTACGGAACATTCCTCACGGGGGAAGCAGCATGGGAGTTCCTGACCAAAAGGAGCAACTTGTATCCCCGCGCGGAGGTGTTTGGATTCCGCAGTGACGGAGTCGAGGATATGCGCTACGTCAAAACGTTGGATTTCGCCCTGCAATACGAAGTGTTAATTTACGATTCGCCCTTAGCGACTGTGCCGATTGCCAAACCAACTGCCTTGATTGCACCCTCCGATCATGAGATCGCGCCGCGTTTGACACAATCGCTCTCACGCTTCACCACCTTGGCGGCATGGGAGTCCGCTTTATGACAAACGATCTCGATACCGTATTTGATGATTCATGGGGGGAAGATCACCGATCCGGCATGGTTGCCGTCGTCGGTCGCCCCAACGTGGGTAAGTCCACGCTGATCAATCGCATGATTGGCGAGAAGATCGCCATTGTCAGCCCGAAGCCGCAGACGACACGCAAGCGTCAGCTCGGGATTTTTACAACCGACGCCGCGCAGATCATTTTTATCGATACACCGGGGCTGCACGCACCGCAGCACAAGCTCGGTGAAGTGATGGTTAAGGAAGCGGAAGCGTCACTACACGATGCTGACGTCATCCTCGTTGTGATGGATGTCAGCAAGATGCCGAGCGACGGTGAACGTATCGTCTCCGAGCGAATCGCGGCACTGCGCGGAAACATCCCTGTGATCATCGCCCTCAACAAGTCTGACCTGTTGGACGAAACCACGCGAAGCGCGTACATCGTCGCCAGCGCGGATTTGTTCCCGTATGCGCGCACGCATCTGGTGAGCGCAACCGAAGGCACGAACGTTGAGGGGTTGATTACCCATTTGATCGAAAGTCTGCCACTCGGTCCGCGCTATTACCCGCGTGATCAGATCAGCGAGGCGAACAACCGCTTTTTGGCGGGCGAAACCGTGCGCGAAAAGATCATGATCCTAACCGAACAGGAGATTCCGCACGCGGTCGCGGTTGACGTAGAAAGCTATCAAGAGCGCGAAGATGGGATACATTACGTCAGCGCCGTGATCTATGTCGAACGTGATTCGCAGAAGGGGATCGTGATCGGCAAAGGCGGCGATATGATCAAGCGGATCGGCAGCGAAGCGCGGGCAGATCTCGAACGCGCAACCGGCGCGCGCGTGTATCTCGATCTTCGCGTGAAAGTCCTCAAGGATTGGCGCAAAGACGACAAGCTGATGACGCGGCTCGGCTACCGCCCCCCGAAAGACGAATAACAGCAGTCAACGCTCAGGCGGTGATGGAGTTCAGAAACTCACGCGCCGCCTGTGAGTCCGTCGCAATCTGCGCGATTAGCGCATCGATCCCACTGAATTTCTGCTCGGCACGCAGCCGCTTTTCAAACGTGAAGGTGAGCGTTTCATCATAAATCGAGCGGTCAAAGTCGAGCAGATGGACTTCGACCGTCATCCCCTGCCCTGCAAACGTCGGGCGATAACCGACATTCGTCACCGCCATGTGACGTTCCCCGTTGAGGAATGCCCATCCTGCATATACGCCCGTCGCGGGAATCACAAGGTCTTCCCACACGGCAACATTCGCCGTAGGAAAGCCGATTTTGCGCCCGCGCTGTTCGCCCTGTACCACCTCGCCTGTGACGCGGTACGAGCGCCCTAACCAATGCCGCGCTTGTTCAACTTCGCCGGCGCTCAACGCCTCACGGATGCTCATACTGCTGATCTTCTCGCTTCCGCCGTCGCGCACAAGGTCAAACACGCTCACAGTGAAACCCTGCTCCGCGCCGCGTGCGCGCAAAAACTCAACATTGCCCTCGCGCTGGTAGCCAAGCGCGAAATCCGCGCCGACCGCCAATTCGACCATCTTCAAGCGCTCGACGAGCAAATTCACGAACGCGGCGGCGCGCACCTGTCGAAAAGCGTCATTAAACGCCAGCGTGACCACTTGATCGACGCCGAGTTCGCCCATCAACTGGGCGCGTTCTTCAGGCGTGGTCAAGTAATAACGCCCGGTGATCCCGCGCAGAACCGCGTCAGGATGCGGGAAGAAGGTCAGCACCACCGAAAGCGCATTCGCCGCCCGCGCTTTTTCGACCAGCGACCGGATCAACTGCTGATGCCCCCGGTGCATCCCGTCGAAAACGCCAATTGTGACCATAGACGGCTGCGAAAGCGTGACCAACTCCAAATCATAATGGTGCTGCATTCGTCCTCATTCCTCGAAGAATTCACTAAATACTTTTGAGGGGTATGCCCGCCCGCCTCTTACCTCAAGCACGGCGATCAGCGCATCGTTGTGATTGTAGCCCATCACGCGGGGCGCGTCCGTTTGTTCGGGCACAGCAATCGCGCGCCCATGCTGAATCTCATGCACTTGTGATTCTGTCAGCAGCATGGACGACGCATCAAGAAACGCATCTTTTGGGGAAATTAAGTACGTCTGAGAATCGGCTGCAAGGAGGGTGTCCAGCGGGGTTGCATGTGTGAGCGAAAATGCGCCGCTTCGGGTGCGGATCAAGCCGCTCAAATGCGCGCCTACACCAAGCACCGCCCCAAGATCAAAAGCAAGACTGCGGATATACGTCCCGGCGCTGCAATCGACATCGATAACGGCTTCCGGCGGCATCCACTCATGCAAAAGGAGACGATGAATCGTGATTCGACGTGGGGCGCGCTCAACATCAACGCCAGCGCGCGCGAGATCGTAGAGCTTTTTGCCGCCCTGCTTGATCGCGCTGTAAATCGGCGGCACTTGATCAATCTCCCCTGTAAAAGCGGGAAATGCCGCTTGGATCAACTCCGGCGTGAGGTGACTCGCGTCGGCTTGCGACGTAATCTCGCCTTCGGCGTCGTAGGTCGTCGTGGTCGCGCCAAATTTCACACGGGCGCGGTAGCTCTTTTCGCCGTGCATCACGTCATCGCTCAGGCGAGTCGCCCCGCCCACGCAGATCACCAGCACGCCCGACGCCAGCGGATCGAGCGTTCCGGCATGCCCGACTTTCTTGATCTTGAAGGCACGCCGCACCGCCGCCACAACATCGTGACTGGTCATGCCGAGCGGTTTATCAATGTTGAAAAAGCCGAACATGAACGCTTACGCGCCCCCACCATTCACAACCGCGATCAGCATCGGCATCACCCGCGCGCGGACTTCTGCCAGCGTCCCGTTGACAGTTGCACCGCTCGCCTGACGATGTCCACCGCCGCCGAGTTGGAACGCGACCGAAGCGACATCATAGGCGACTTTGCTGCGCAAACTGATTTCAACGCGGTTTTCTGGCATCTCCTTGAAGACGACCGACACGCCCGCTTCGTCCACCGACACGAGCCAACTCACCAGCCCCAGATCAGACGGCGGATCGGTCAAGCCCATCTCAGCGAGATGCTCAAGGCGCAGTTCAGCCGAAATCACACCCTGTTCAAGCTGAACAGTTGGCAGCACGCGCTTCCACAATTCGACAATGGCATATTTTTGGCTGTTAAGCGTGCGCGCCATGATAATATTCAACTGCGCACCCGCTTCGATCAACTGCTGCGCGATTCGGAGCGTTCCGGCAGTTACCCCGCTCACGCGAAACCCGATCGTGTCTGTGACGAGTCCGGTCAACAGGGGAATGGCGACTTCCGTTGTGATCGGGTCACCCATGTGCATCAGCCAGTCGTAAACGACTTCGGTAGCGGATACTGCGTTCACGTTCACGAGATACAGACTACCGAATCCGGTATTCGTGCGGTGATGATCGAGATTGATCACGGTGGTGCTGTGCGCACGCCCGTAGACTCCGCATTCGCCTGAGCGTTCTTCATCGCTCGAATCAAGCGACACCATCACATCCCACGAACCCTCGGTCAGTTTGGGAAGGACGCGATCCGCACCGGGAACAAACTCCAAAAAATCCGGGACGCCGCCATCGACGGCGGCATCCACATGTTTACCCCGTGCCCATAACGCATTCGCCAAACCGAGCAGTGATCCAATCGCATCGCCATCCGGGTGAAAGTGCGTGACGAGGAGAATCCGATTTGCACGCTCAATCGCTTGCGCGGCTTCATTCCATTGGAGAGGCAGTGCTGTCATCGGTATCCGTTTCTTTGGGATCGGCTGCCGGAATATTCAACGACGCGATCAGTTGATTCATGCGTTCGCCCTGCTCCAGTGTTGCATCCCAACGAAACTGAAGATCAGGCGTTTTACGAAGGCGCACGCGCTTTCCCACCTCACGGCGCAAGAACCCTTTCGCGTGTCCTAGCGCCATCAAGATTTCGGCTTCGCGTTCTTCTTCTCCGAGCGCGTTCACCCACACACGGGCGAATTGAAGTTCTTGATCCAATTCAACGCGGGTAATGGTCAGCCCAAGTAAGCGCGGATCACTGACTTCGCGCAGCAAAAGCTCACTGAGGATTTGACGGATACGCCCCGCCATGCGTTCTTGTTTGATGCTGCTCATGATAGTTACCCTCCTCCAGCGCTGGATCAAAACGGTACAGCGTTCATACACCAGCCGCACTGGAACTCCTTTGCGGAGTTCCAGTTTGTATAAGAAGACTGGGTTAGCTGACCCGTTCCGACACGTAGAATTCGAGCAGATCGCCTGTATGGAAATCGGAGAAGTTATTGAGGGAAATCCCGCACTCAAAACCCTGACGGACTTCGCGGACGTCATCCTGCATGCGCTTGAGGTTGGAAACTGACAGCCCTTCCGCAAGCACCTTACCGCCGCGCTTCACACGTACTTTCGCGTTGCGGCGGATTTCGCCTTCACGCACGTAACTCCCCGCGATCTCCCCGAACTTGGCGATCCTGAAAATCTGGCGGACTTCCGCTGTCCCAATCGTCCTATCGGCGTACACGGGTTCAAGCATACCGTTGAGCGCCAATTCGACATCTTCCAGCAGTTTGTAGATCACATCGTACATGCGGATTTCCGCGCCGTAAGATTCTGCCAAACGACGCGCTGAACCCTCCGCTTCGACCGCGAAACCAATCACGATTGCGCCCGATGCGCTGGCGAGCATCACATCGCTTTCAGTGATGTTACCAACGGCGGCTTGCAGGAGGCGAAGGCGAATGCCTTCCGAATTCTTTCCGCTCAGGTTCTCTAAATTGGTGACAATCGGCTGGAGCGAACCCTGCGCGTCCACCTTCAGGACGATGTTGAGTTCTTTCTTCTCGCCGCGATTCACCGCCGCGAAAATATCCTCGAGCGAGAAGGACGGACGCGCCGCCGCATGCTTCTTCTCACTTATGACGGATTTTCGTTCCGAAACAAGCGCGCGTGCTTCTTTCTCGTTCTTCATCTTTTCGAAGGTGTCGCCCGCCTGTGGCAAATCATGAAGCCCAAGCACAACGACAGGCGTTGAGGGCAGCGCAGTCTTAACTTGCTTGCCGTGCTCATCGTACATCGCACGTACACGCCCGGTTGCCATCCCTGCGACAATGTCATCACCTAAGTTGAGTGTCCCATTGAATAGGAGTAGGGTCGCCAGCACACCCCTGTTGGGATCAACGCGGCTTTCCAGCACCGTACCGGAAGGCAGTGCCTTCGGATTTGCCACCGATTCAATGTCTTCCGACACGAGCAGAATCGCTTCGAGTAGGTCTTCTAAGCCTTCGCCCTTGATCGCCGCGACCGGAATTACAAACGTATCGCCATCCCAGTCCGTCGGGTTCAAGCCGACTTCGGCGAGCTGCTGTTTGACGCGTTCGACGTTGGCGTTGCGCTTGTCGACCTTCGTCAGTGCGACGATGATCGGCACACCTGCCGCGCGCGCATGATTGATCGCTTCGCGCGTCGTGTCCATCACGCCGTCGTCTGCCGCGACCACAAGCACGACAATATCCGCGCCTTGTGCGCCGCGTGCGCGCATTTCGGTAAATGCCGTGTGACCGGGGGTGTCAATAAAGGTAATCTGCTGCCCGTTGTGTTGTGTGCGGTACGCACCGATGCGCTGGGTGATACCGCCCGCTTCACCTTCCGCGACATGTGCCTTACGGATGGTATCGAGCAGCGTTGTTTTGCCGTGATCGACGTGACCGAGAATGGTCACAATCGGCGGACGGCGCTTGAGGTTTTCCGATTTCTCGTCGGCGTAGATTCGCCGCCATGTCTGCGTGGATTCGGCGGCGCGGCGTTCTTTTTCGGCTTTAGCGGCGGCGGCGCTGGCGGATAGAGCCTCAAAACCCATCTCTTCGACGACGATTGCCGCCGTATCATAGTCGATCTGTTGGTTGATCGACGCCATCACCCCGTTGGCAATCAAGCGCTTCATCACCTCAATCGGGCTGGCGCTGATCAGTTCTGCCAATTCACGTACGCTGACGTAATCGGGGACTAAGACTGTTTGTTTCTCTTGTTGTGTCATCCTGACCTCCTACAAGGATAGCTAGGTCAGTTGACAGCCGAGCTGACCTGACCTAGCTCCTGTTATTCACTTGTACTTGTACAGCGCAGCGCATCATCACGCTTTTCACGGCGCTCATGATGCGAACTTCGCTTCTTTGAGCCGTATGCGATCATCGGCGCTCAAGGGGGTCTTAAGCGCTTTGGCGAGGATGTCGGTATTCACAGCCCGCTCCCAACACTGTTTCTGATCACACAGATACGCACCGCGTCCATTCATTTTCCCGGTGGGGTCAATCACAACCCCATCCGGTGTGGACACCAATCGAGTCAGCGTCCGTTTGCCCGCTTTTTCCCGGCACACCACACAGGTGCGCACGGGCACTTGCTTCGGTCGCTTTCCCGCTGCACCGGGACTACTCTTCCCAGTCATTCCAACTGCCGCCTCGGTTGCCCTTACGCTGGCGCTTCACAACCATGCCGCCCGCGTTCTCGTCGAAGATGAGCTGACGATTCTTCTTGCCCTTCTTGCCCTTCTTGCCACCACGTCCGCCCTGTTCGTCGTCTTCGGCGTCGGGATCGTACTCTTCGCCGGGTGTATCTGGCATGTAGGGCTGGCGCTTCGGAGGGAGCTTCATACCTTGATCATCGAGAGCATCGGCGCCGGGTTCCGCTTCGCCGCCGGGAACAAGCTGCGGCGGGGCAGGAACGTCCGCCGGGAACACAATCGCGTCCAGCGCCGTTTGCAGCGCCTTCATCGCATCCGTCGGCGCATCCGAAAGCATCTGACGGAGGCGGTTTTCGTCGATCAAGTAGCGCAGCATGACTTCGCCCACGCTTTCAAGACTGCTCAACGAGTCCCTGATCGGCTGTGAGATGTTCAACTTATCAATCGGCATGTTAAATGCCGCCTGTGGGATCGTCGACCGAATGGCGGCGATCTGCGCTTCACGCTGTACGCGCACGGCTTCGCGGGTCGCTAGATAGCGGCGCTGCACATATTCGGCAAACCGTACCAACGTCTGGTATTCTTCGGGCATCACCGTGCGGTTCGCCGTGCGCTTTTCCATGATGCGTTCGACTTCCGTCAGCATGTCCGAGAACTGCTGGCGAATTTCTTTCATCACCGGTGAATTCGGCTGTTCCAGCGCTTCGCTGACGGCTTCGGTCACGCTCTTGATGTCAATGCGCCAGCCCGTCAGTTTAGCTGCCAAGCGCGCATTCTGTCCTTCACGCCCGATCGCCAGTGACAGTTCGTTATCCGGCACGATCACGACGGCAGTACGTCCAGTTTCCGGGTCATCTTCAAGGAAAACACCCGCCACACGCGCCGGACTCAGCGCCTGTTTGATAAATGTCTCGTTATTGCCACTCCACTCGATTACGTCGATCTTTTCTTCGTGGAGTTCTTTCACGATGTTCTGAATACGGATACCGCGCATCCCGACGCACGCGCCAACCGGATCAATATTGTCCTGCTGTGCGAACACCGCCACTTTTGAACGATACCCAGCTTCACGCGCAATCGCCTTGATTTCCACCTGACCGCTGTAGATTTCTGGCACTTCGTATTCGAGCAAACGACGAAGCATGTTGCGGTGACTGCGGCTGACTACGATCTGTGGACCGCGATTCGATTTTTTCACTTCCATGATGTACACGCGCACTTTGTCATGCGCTTTGTACCGTTCACCGGGGATTTGCTGTGCGCGCGGCAGAATTGCTTCTGCGCGCCCCAAACTCAGCATCACGCGATCCGGGCTGACGCTCTGTACAATCCCGGTTGTGAGTTCCCCTTCTTTCGTAGCGAACTCATCAAAAAGCGTGGTGCGTTCCGCCTCGCGGATTCGCTGCAAGATCACTTGTTTAGCCGTTTGAGCGGCAATGCGCCCAAACTTCTTCATGGGAATTTCCGCCTGCACCATCACCATATCACCGAGTTCGGTTTCAGGGTGATAGAAACGCGCCGTCTCTAAATCTACTTCTGTACGGGTATCCTGCACATCGTCAACCACTTCTTTTTCAACAAGGATACGCGGGCGACCCGAATTCACGTCAATGACCGCCTCGATCCGCTGGGATGCGCCAATGCTGGCATCGCGGCGGTACGCTGAGACCAATGCAGTGCGGAGCGCTTCCAATACCGTTTCTTTGGGTAGTGATCGCGATTCCGAAATTTCGGTAAAGACGACTTCAAACTCGCTTTTCATCAGATGAACTCTTGAACTCCCTAGCGCTTTTCTGGGGAACACGCGGCGCGGCGAATGAAGGAGGCAGCAGCTACACACTAAAAAAGTGGGGGGTGCCCACTTTTGGTCCGAACCAGACTGTCTAATATCTTACCATCAACCTTTAATTCTGGCAAGACGATTTCGCTGACTCAGAACACAAAACCGCCGCTCAGATGAGCGGCGGTTGGTGAACACCATTTCTATAGGCGCAGTTTACGCTAAGGAGTTGATTCGGGCGTGATCTCGTCGGTTGTTTCGACAGTGCTTTCCGCCTCGACGGTGACTTCAAACACCATCTCGACTTCCGGCGTTGCCTCCGGGTTTTCGGCAGCAGGAGCGCCATACAACCGCTCGATCAGTGCGGGATCAGCATTCGGTGACGTGATCAGCGGGAATGGTTGGAACGCCAACACACGGTTCGCGGTGCTGTCCGCTACATACACAACGCCGTCTGCATCGAGTGTGATTCCGCCGATGGTGACGAACGACATCGAATCGAGCGGCTGATCAGGTGTGCCCTTCTGACCAAACGAGCCGATACACGTTCCGTTCGTCGTGTAGACCAGAATGCGCGCGGCATCGGGATCGGTGATATAGATCAGGTCGCGCACAGGATCAACTGCCAGATACGGGCGGTTGCCCAAGTCCTCATACCAGCCGAGCACGCTGAACTGATACAGAGGCGTACCATCGGCGGAATTGAATACCGAAATACGACGATTCCACGTATCCGCGACGAACAAACGCCCATCGGGATGGATCGCCAGCCCTGCGGGTTCATTCAACTGACCGGGAGCATTCCCGCCAGAACCCACGTCAAACAAGTATTCGCCAGATGCGGTGTACACGCGAACACGCTTATTTCCCGTATCCGACACATAAACCCGACCCAGTGCATCGGTCACGATGTCACGCGGTGCCCAGAAGCCGTCGGTTGGTTCGGTTAAGGCGTCAAATCCGAGCGTAACCGCCTGCCCCCACGATGCCAGCGGCGAGCCTTCCGGTGAATAGACGACAACACGGAAACCCCATGTGTCCGCGACGTACAGATTGCCATCTACGCCGATGCTGACAGCATTTGGTCGCGTGAGCATAAAATCAGGCGATAACCCGATCTCTTGCAGAATTTCGCCCGAACGGTGCATCAACAGAATACGATTGTTGAATTCGTCCGCAACGTAGAGATTCCCTTCGCTGTTGACTGCCAGCCCCATCACGTGATTGAACGGGTTTTCCGGCACGCTGTTGACCGTCATAAAGCCGACAAGCGGTTGATAATTCGTCGTGCAGACGCTCGGCGCGGACGGATCAAACGTGGTATCCGAAGCAGTGGACACGCCCGAACCCAAGCCCCACACCTGAGCGGCAATATCGCGGCGCACGTAGAAATACATGCGCTCGGCAACGGGCCAATTCGTGAAAGAGTAGTCGCGTCCGGTGGCTTCGCCATAGCGGGTATGGTCACGATTCCACCAGATATCCCACATTCCTTGACGAATTCCGGCGGCTTGCGGGTCATCGCCTTCAAAATCGAGCGCATTCAGGACGCGCTGCGGCGTCAGATTGAAGTATTCCTGATCGGGCCACCACATGCGCTGATACTCATAGCGGATGTAGCGATCTTCAAGGAGCGGTTCAAGGCGCGAGCGCACATCGGCGCTGACATAGATCGCAACCGCGCCGTCGATATCCTGAAGCGAAGGATTCTCGCGGAAGTACTGAACGTTGGTCAGATTGCGCAAATACCATGTGACGGGCCAAGCATTCCCGCCCCATGCGAAGCGCATCCCGTAGCCGTCCGACGTGCGGCGGCTCAATTCTTCGATTTGCGCCGCCATCTGCTTGATTCCCGGCGCGCCATGCGCGTAGACCAGATATTCATTGGCGTAATCGTAATTGATGAATGCCGCCATCCACGCCGCGCGGAAGGTCAGCACACCGAGCGCCGCGAATGCCGCCACGCCAACCATTCGCCTAAACTGCATCATGCCTGTGAACTGAACCACACGGGCGATCAAGTAGACGAGCACGCCACCCGCAACGACCAGCGCGATCCAATTGGTCGTGTTGCGGAGATCGCCCTGCTGCAAACCTGAGAACGGCGACTGACCGAAGACGAATGGCGCAATGATCTGCAAGAACAGCGCCCCGAACACCGGAATCAGCAGCAGATACAGCCACCCACGCGCGAGGAACTTCTGCCATTCGATCCCCTCGATCACGCGCCCGAAGTACCATGCTGTGAGCAAAATCATCGGTGTCGTGATGTGCGTCGCCAACCAAGGCATTTTCTCGCCCGCGAAGGTGTAGGCGATGAAGTTGAACACCGCCCACCACGCCACGAACAAGATGAACGGCAGCCGCCGCAGTCGATCTTCACCGAACAATTCCGGGTTACGCCGCACGCCGTTCGCTTCGTCGTAGTCTTTGCCAAACGGGTTATAGAGCGGAACTTCTTCGCCCTGCTCGTTGATCGTGGTTTGGACTTTGCGCTTTTCCTCGAACTCCGTGATCCGGTCGCTGCGCTGCCGCCAGAAGATCGTCATCCCTGCGCACATAGCAAGGAAGCTCCCGATCATTGGCAGAAACTCGTAGATCGGCATGATCACGAGCGAGTAGTAATACTGCGGCTGACTTCCGCGCCGCGTGCCCTGTTCATTGAGCCAATAACCGAGGCTGCCGATCATGCCCGTCGCCAACCCCGCCGGATTGTGGAACATGGTCGTGAAGAAGAAGGCGAACAAGATGTAGAAAACCGCCGCGCTGATTATCCAGCGTTTCCAGTTCCAGACCAACCCGGCGATTGTCGAGATGATCAACATCGGCACGACCGCCGCGACGGAAACACGAATACCGCTCGGCGTGATGTCCATCGGGTTGCCGCCGATCATCTTGATGATGATCGGAGTCACCCAAGGCAGGATGAATGTTCCCATCAACCACAGGACATCCAGCTCTGGGAAGCGCGACAGCGTGCGCCACCAGCCCGCCATGCGGGAGAAGATCAACAGCGCGACGAGCAGCACCATCGCCACCCATGTCGCCAAAATCGGCAGATTTCCCGTAATCGTCCCGATCCACGCGGCAAATTCATTCCACGCGATCTGAAGCGCGGGAAGCGGCTGACCATTTGCGTCCGTCGTCGCCGGAATCGGGATGTTCGCCGTCACAATCGGCGCGATTTCCGGCTCACTGCTCGGTATATGCGTGCGTTCTTCGACGAAGATCAAGATCAGCGAGAATGCGAGTGCCAAGATCACGACGATGAGGAAATCGACGGGTTTAAAGCGTCCATTTCCGCGACGGTGCGCCCATAACAGCGTCCCTACCATCACCGTTATCATGAACGCAGTAAGCAGCAGCGTCCATGTCATGAATGCGCTGAATTCCAGTGTCACGAGCTGCCCCGCAAAGACAGCTCGAATGCCTGTCAGGATCGATTCCACACGCCCGGTGACAGGCACAGCTTGGAATGCAATCGCAAGCACGGCGTACATGACCATCGCCACCACGCCCGCCAGCAGAATCGAGATGATCAAAAACTGAAACACGGTGCGCATCGGCACTTTGAAGAAGTGTTGATACAGCCGCATCACCCAGTAGATCGTCATGAACAGCCCGAAGATGGCGACATACATAAACGCCACTTCTTTCGAGCCGAGACTCCACAGCATCGCACCGGAAAACACATATAAAAAGATCGGTTTGCGTTTCCAACGGGCGGGTCCATCCACATACATGAAAACGCACCAGACCATCACCAACGTGGCGAAGATCGACGGGGTGTCTTCACGGATGTAGCGGTTGTAGTACATCAGCATGGGCGAGATCAGGATCATGACCGACGCCAGTATCGCGCCCCACTTCCCCAGCCAACGGCGGAAAAGCAGCGGGAACATCACCATCAGCACGCCGAGAACAGCCGGATAGATACGCGCCGAAAAATCGCTGTCACCAAACAAGAAATACGAGAGCGCGGTGAAGTGAAACAGAATCGGACCGTGCATCAGCGGGTCATGCTGAAAGTTCGCGCTTTCGTACAAGTAGTACGAAAACTGCGTGTGCAAGCTTTCATCATGGCTCATCACGCGGTCGCCCAAACCAGCAAACCGCGTGAATACCGCCAGCACAAAGATGACGATAAAGATCACCGTCTCCCAGTTGATCGCGTATGCCCGTGTGAGCCAGCGGCTCAGAGCATCCGAGCGCGGCGCAGACGAGTGATTCGGATCGCGGTAAGCTGCTTCCATCAGGGTTGTCCTTTAGGGCTGTTCAGTTGCGCCCGGCGTTGGCGCAATATTTTGTACTAGAACCATCAAATGCGTTTCGCGGTTGCGCGGTTCGCGGGTTTCCACAGTGCGGATCAGGAAGGCTTCCGGCGAAACAGAATGTGTTACGCGCATCAGCAGCGGCGTTGGCGGATCGGGAATTTGCGCGTACACCCGCTCACTGTTGAGCAGCGGCGGCAGCATCAGCGCGAGGATCATGGCAAACGCAAACGCACCAACTTTTAGCGGCGAATACTGCCGTTCCTGCCCTTTCGACGGAATTTCAAGATCAGACTGCACCGCCGTCCAAATCGTGCTGAGCTGCGCACGACTCGGCTGTCCCATATGCACAATCGTCGAGCGCAAATCACGCGCCGCGCGGCTGTGCCGCGTATATTCCGCCGCGCACGCATAGCATCCGTTCAAGTGCGCATCAACACGCCGCCGCGCGCGGGGCGTGAGTTCCCCATGAATATATGCCGTAAGGTAAGTGCGGCAGCTTTTGCACGTCAACGGCATCGAAACCTCGCGTTAGAAACTCAACAATTCGTCTAACAATCCCTGCCCCACCGGGTCAAGCGCGCCGCGCAGCGCATCATGCGCTAGACGAACGCGGCTTTCGGCGGTTTTCGGTGGGCAGTCCATGATTTCGGAAATTTCGCGGTACGTCAATCCGTGACCATAGCGCAGCACGACGGCTTCACGCAGTCGCGGCGATAGATTCGCCAACGCGCGTTCTAGTTCCTCTTTAGCGGAAGTGTGCGCATAGGCGGCTTCCGGCGTTTCGGATTTGGGTGCGTGCAGCGCATTTTGCAGCCCGGTCGTGAGTTCGATCAACAACGGGCGACCACGACGATACACATTCCGGCAGCGGCAGATCGCAATCGTGAACAGCCATGTCTTGAATGCCGACAGCTTTGAATCGTAGCGCTTCAGATTCTTGAACGCATAGACAAACGTTTCTTGCGCAACATCTTCAGCGTCATGATGATTCAGCAGCAAACTGTAACAAAGCCGGTACACTCCCGGCGCGAATACTTCATACAGAGACGCGAATGCCACCTGCTCCCCCGCGAGCGCACAGGTGATCAGATCATTGACATCATGCTGTTCAACGGTTGACGTTTTCAAGCAGCATCCTCATCAAGCACAAAATCGACAGGTGATACTACACAACCGTGCGCGCTTTTCCTCACCTTAGCCCGCCCCGCCCTCATCGTTGTTCGCTTGAATACCTGCGTACACATCACCGCGTACCCACACGATCACGCGCTCAACGGCGGTCATCTCGACCCGCGTCCGGTTCTGCGTCCACCATCCGGGTAATTCGGTTAAGTAGATCACCGAAGGCTCCCAGAACGAGCGGAGTGTGAAATCCTGCCCGACGTAATTAGTCGTGATCTCCGGCAGAATATCAAGCCCGAAATCTGGCGTAATGATGATCGGCGCATACAGCGTTTCTTCCAAACGGTAATGATAGGTCGCATTCGGGAAATCACGGAGCGCCCACGCAACCACACTGTCTGTATCCGCAATCGCGCGGATTTCGATGGTATTAAACTCCGCGCCGCCCCATTCCGTCAGGTCAAGCAGGGTTTGGCGCATCAACCAATAATCGTGGGATACCGCTTCTTGATCGTGAACCAATTCATTTGGACTGTCTGAACCCTCAACCGACGCGCGCCAACCGCTCCCAATGCTGCTGATCAACCCAAAGATGAGCAGACCGAGCGACAACCCTTGCAGCGATGCGCGATCCCCCCACATGCTGGCGATCAAGAAGTAGGTGATGATCATGAACAGGATCGGGATCAGCGTGAGGACGACGCCTTCCGGCGTAAACTGGACGCCGTTGAGCGAACCATCCGGCGAAAAAATCAACGTGCGCGCCACATCATGCAGTGCCAGCGTGAACACAGCGATAATCGCCACTGCGCCAAGCGCGACCACCCACCGCCCCCATGCAGGGACACGCCACAAATGATTATCCGGCAGGTCGCCAAGTAAAGAGCTTGCGGCATGGCTTGCCAATACGGTCAGCGGAAGGACAAACCACAAAGCATGATCCGCGCCAGTGCCGCGCCAAAAAATCACTGCGACTGCCGCCAAAACGATCCATGCGATCAGGAAACGAGTAAAGTTGTCCAAACCGCTCCGCAGTCCGGCGATGATGGCAGCAAGGGCGAACATGACGGTGAACAATTCGTAGAACAGCGTCACGGAGATCGGGAACAGCGCAGGCGAATCCGCATGTGTGAACCCGATCAGGAAGCCGTTCAAGACTTCACCGATTCCGCTCAACCCGTCCATCTGCGTAAAGAAACCCGTACTGACCAAGACGAGCACCAGCACCGACGCCCCAAGACCTGCCGCCCAAGGCAAAGTGCGCAGCACATCAAACGTGAAACCGGACGACTCGGATGCGGCGGATTCTTCGTAGACGTACATGCCGCGATCTTCTGAAGACGAACTCAGACGCACGAGAACACCCGCCGCGACCACGATCAGCACGAGGGGAATTCCACCCGGTTCGACCAGCAGAGCCGCCGCCGCAAACCCTGCGACTGCGATCACCCCGTAAGCTGTCCCGCGTGTGCTCGAAAAGCGCCACAGCCCCCATAAGCCGATGACCAAAAACAGCATCGTCCACACGACCGGGGAACTGCTCCGCGATGCCGCGAACAGCACAGGCGAGACAGCCAGTAGAATGCTCAAGATCAGTGTTCGACCGCGACCCAACAGCGCACGAAACAACAGCGGCGACAAGATCAAGGCGATTGAGCCGAACACGGTCATCAGCCTTGCGGCGAGTTCCGAACTACCTAGAATGCCAAAGCTGATCGACTGGAGCGCTTCCATGAATGGGCTGCTCGTGAGCGTCGCTTCGATGGTCACGCCGGGCGTAACCGCTCGGTAGGCGATCAATGCTTGCGAAATCTCTTGTGTGCTCATGGGAACGCGGTCGAGTTCCGCCAAGCGCAAAATGAGCACAAGTGCGATCAGCACCGCATATGCCACCCACTCCAGCGAGACAGTCACGGCGCGATTCTGCCTGCTCGCTGCGGTCAGCTCTCCCAGAGAAACAGCATCAATCGCTGTACGATCTGTCATCTAAACTCCCCCGCCGCCAGCGCTTCAAGATCAACGTGATACACGCGGGCGCTGCCCGTGTCGCACACTATTTCAAGGTTATCGCGGAACATCGTTTCGTCCGCGTCATACGCGATTCGCTCATTTTGACCGAAAAACACATAATCAATGCCGTGCCGAAGCAAAATGTCTTGCGCGACAAACCACGTCGGATCGGTGTACAGGCGGAAAATATCGTCTTCTTTCGATCCGGCAACTTCGAAGAATGTCGATCCGCGCCACTGCCCTTGATGTCCACCCCAGTTGAACAGGACAGGAATACCCGTTAGTGTGCCCACGCGCCCAAAGCCCCACCGGTACGACCCACCCACCGCTTCGACGACAACCGCGTCGTCCCCTTCCACTAGCGCGCTCAAACACTGTACCGCCGCGTAATCGTCCGCGCTGATCAACCCCGCCCTGATGAACGACTCCCCGCCGTCAAGTGTGAGCGGCGGCGCGCTTGTTTCGTCAAAGTTGCGATTGGTTTCAGCCCACGTGCGCGAATGCACCGCGAAGATCGTGAACAACAGTCCACCCGTGATCACGAGCGCGCCGAGGCTGCCGAACGCAAACCGAACCGGCGGAATACCAACGCGCAGTTCATGATCCGACAGAATCGTGTACATCGCATAAGCGGAAGCGATCCCCCACAGCACCCACGCTTGATAATAGAACTTGAACACGGTATTCATACGCGTGCTGAAGTTATCGCGCAGATACACAAACTCAGGGATGAGCGTGAGCAAAATACCCGCGCCGACCAACAGCAGCACAAATCCGGTCGCGGGCGGGTAGGTGATCAACGCGGGCGTTTCTGACTCGGCTTCTTGCGCACGATTGAACACACGCGGGAACAACCGCCCCGCGACGAAGAACAATCCGACGGTAAGCACAAGCGCGGTCAAGGCGTGCGTAAGGCGCTTGGTTAAAAGCGCGTCGCGCACGGCATCCCAACCGCCGTTCGCTTCGACGAAATCCAGCACTACACCCTGAATCGACGGGATGAGCGATGCGGCGATGACCAGCACGATCAGCGCCGCGATCAAGCCGATCAGCACCACCGGCGCAACTGTTAATCCGGCAGATACGTTAAAGCGGCGTCCGGCGCGCCAATACTCGATCCCCAAAAACATCGCAATGATGATCAGGAGCGGCGCGAAGTGCATGAAGAACTGCGAGAACATCGTCGGGAACTGCACATTGGGAAGCACGCCGCCCAACTGTGACCGGAAGCCGATCAAGAAGGGCAGATAAAACAGCAGCGACAAACCGACGATCCGAATCCCCAACCACGCCAGCGAGAGCCAATCCCCCACTTTCAGCGGCACAGCACCGCCTTTGATGTAACGTCGGAGGGCATCGGCGGCGATCACACCGAGCATGTAAATCGGACCATCCCACGTATTCAGGAAGATCAACCCGCCAAGCGCGACGGCGTAGAAAACCACCTGTCCGCGCCGCAGCGCCTGACCCAGCAGCAGCGTATTCAGCGCCAAGCCAATCGCCAACAGCGTATACGGGAGTCCCAACACATGCGGGTGATTATCCGAAAGGATGAAGCTGAACGCGGGAAACTCGTCGATCACTTCTTCACGTGCGCCATCCAAACGAATATCGTTTAAGACGCGGGCACTGCGAAACCACCACCAACCGCGAGAGTTGGCATCCCAGTCATCGACGCCGGACGCAGGAAATGCGACAGGTTCTCTGCGCCCATCCATGTTGAAGAAATCAAGAAGCGCTTGATCTGCTGTTCCGGTTTGCCACGGGATTTCGAGCAGAAGCGTGTGCCAGTTGCCCATCAAGAGCACGATTATCACGCCCAATAATCCTGTGCTGATCGCAACGCCGCGCCCCGGTTTCTTTTCCGCCGCGTAGTCGATGCGATGGCGAAACGCCCGCGACCGGACGAGGTTATACACCACGCCAAACACGCCCAACGCGGTGAGCGCAAACGTCATCGCGTTCATCATGTTGAATCCGGTCGTGCTGTTGATGCCGCTCAACAGCGACATCATTCCGGCGATCACGTACCCGAAGTAGTAGTAGCTGATCGCGTAACCCGCCATCCAAGGATCATTCGGCGGGAAGGTTTCGGAGCGCATCACAGAACTGATAAACGCCAGTTCCATATCTTTTTCGGTGTAGAGGATGCCGTTTTGATACGTGCGGTAGACCGACCAACCGATCAACGCCACCGCGAATACCAGTTCCGCCGCGAAAATCGCGGTGCGGTTTTCTCGCCACCAGCCGCGCCAATCGAAGGGCTTTTCGTCATTCCGGCGCATCTGATACGTGATCAACGCGATCACCAGCACGATCAGCCACGCGAGGATCATGCTGCCCGTCGTGTTTTCGACAAAGCCGAACATCGCCAAAAGCCAGAACGTGAACGCGACGACGAGCATTCCGGCAGGGCGCGCCAGCGAATAGCCGCGATCCGGCAAGCCGCCCATAAAGCGCAGCATGAGCGGAAACACGGCGATTCCCGCCAATGTTGCCAAAAGCCACCAGTTGAAGATTATCCAGCCCTCGCGGGCGAGCCATTCGGTTAGCAACAGCGCCCTCTCAATTCGTTGTTAGTCGGTCAAGCCCATCGTCACCGCCGACGGCGCGATGACATGATACACGCGGGAATTCCCCTGCTCGTAGATGAGTTCGAGATACCCCTGTTCAACCATCGTGCCGAACTTCGCCAGTCCTTCCGGCGTGTAATATGCGCGTTCGAGATCGCCCACGATGATGTAGCTCACGTCGTAGAAGCGCAGAATGCGCAGCGCGGTTTCGATTTCGGTCGTCTGGTAGAACGCATTCACGTTGGCGAGACGCATATCAACCTGCCGCCCCATAGTTTCGAGCGTGTGCTGCTGTGATTGATGCCAGCGCCACCCGATCACCGCTGGCAGTCCGGTGTTAATCGAGACACGTCCGCCCCATAAGTATTCGCGGTCGCTTTGTCCTTCGATGATGATGGGCGTTCCCTGAATGTTCTCTTGCAGCCAGCGAATCATCTGGTAATCACCGTCGAGCGAGAAGTGTGCAAACGATGGATCGGCGGCGAAGCGTTCGGCTGGATACTCATGGTATGATGCGTACTGCATGTACACTATGCCGTCGAGCGTGAGTGGCTGCGACGTATCAAAGCGGTAGATGGATTTCCCAAGCGTCGCCATGATTGGAAACATCGCCGCTGTCGCAGCAAGAATGATGAACGCAGTTGACCAACCGTTGCGGAGCGGCGCGCTCCAAGCGCGCAATTGGCGGATCAAAACGGCGACGCCGACGCCGCTCACTACGCCGAACATCAGCCACGCTTGCAGATAGAACTTGAATACCGTGTTCTGCCGCTCGATGTCGCCAGCAAGCACGACATACTCAACCGCCAGTGTCAGCGCAAGCGCTAACCCGGCGGCGGCAAGCAGGAAGTGCATCGACAGCGTTTGTCCTTTTCGGAAGAACAGCACCGCGATCCACACGATCAACGGCACCACAATAATCGTCACCGGAGTACCAAGTAGGAACAGCACGAACGCGCCGATCAACACGGTAGTGATGATTACAATACCAATGGCGAGAACGTTGTATGTGCCGCGCAGCGACTTGACCTGCACTGAACGCAGCCAGCGCGCGGTATCCCACGCCAGCAGCGAGACGATCACGAACAGGAATAAGCCGTGAATCGTCAGGTAGCCCCAAATCGGCGCTTTGCCCTTTTCCCAAGGCAGCACACTGTTGTAGTTGCTGACAAACCATGTGAGATACGGAACTGCCGCCGCAAACGTGATCGCTACAAAGCCGCCCACTGCAACCAGTGCGTCAATCAACGCGCGGCGGCTGAGGAGCGTCCACTTAAACGCGCGGGTGCGCATCACCCATGTGTAGCCCAACCCGACCACGCCGAACACCATGTAGGTGATCCAGTCCCATGTATTGGTGGCGCGCAGCATTCCCACCGCAATCGCGCCGAGCATGATCGCTAGCAGGCGCATTCGCCGCTTTTCAATGCCCGCCGTGATGACTTCATGCAAGATGAATGCCATCGCAAATAACTGAAGCGGCATCGAGATCATGTGCGCGTGAAGATCGCCGTAGATGAACGTGAAATACGGCATTTCGGTGATCGCGCCGCCTTCGACGCCGCGCGTTTCGGCATACACACGCGAAGGCTGCCAGAACCAGCGTTCCGCGCTGACTTGCAGCCGCTCACCGCTGAGCAGTTCCCCAAATCCTCTGCCAATGCTGGCGATTACATCGGCTGTCGTATCGATTTCGTAGCGTACCCGATCCACGATATTCGGGTTCAGCGAACGTTCCAGTAAATCACGGAGTTCTTCTTCGTTCGGCTCGCGCTGATTTTGCGTGACGAACTCATTCGTCAAGAACAGCTCTAGGTTGCGGTCGGTATTGAAGCCGCCCATGCGCGCCACGCCGGTCAAGAAAACACGCGGCGAATCCAAGTTGCCGAGGATCACGACCATCACCAGCGCGGCAATCCCGGCGATCCATACGCTGCCCATTGTGATCGGGCGTTTCGCAGTACTTGAGTCGTCGTTGTCCGCCTCTGTTTCGGCTTCTTCACGTGCGATCCGCCGTTCGCGCCATGCGTTCATCGCGCTGAAGGCAACCGCAAAAGCACCGATCCCAGTCGCAGCGAACAGCGTCGGCAGGATCAAGTTATAGGCGATGGACGGCACCATTTTGAGCAGCAAAACGGGCGTACCGACGATCACGAAGCCAAAGTAGTAGTAATTGATGAATCCGCCGGAATTCCAAGGATCGATCGGCGGGAAAATCGTGCTGCGCAGCACCCCGTTGAAGTAGGCGAAGTCCATCGGCTTTTCGCCGCCGAAGCTCGTATGCCATAAATCTGGGTTGCTCATGCGGATCAGGAGGAACGCGGCGAACAACGCGAACGTGAGCAGATCGATAATCAGCAAGCGCCGCCAATGCGTTTTGAGGAATTCACCCAACGGCGCGCGAGTTCTGCGAAGCAGAATCACACCGAGCGCGAACAGGGCGATCATAGCGATAATGATTCCCACTTGATTCCATGCGTTGATCCGCACGCTGGCAAGGAACCACGTCGCCCAGCCGACGAAGAACATCCCGGCGAATTTGCTCATCGCATAGCCGCGATCCGCCAAGCCGGGGAACGCCACAAACAACAGTGGGAACGTCACCCACCCAAACACCATAATCGCCAGCCACCACACCGCGATTGTGACCGGGATTTCGGTGTTGATCGTGCTTTCCGGGTCGAAGCGCTCCGACCATGTGCCGCCTATCGTCTGGATATTCCACATCTCGTCGGTGAAGCGGAGCTGAGTCGGCGCTTCATGTGCTTGACTGGTGGACAGCGGATTGACTGCCTCCAGCGAAGGATCGCAGTAAAACGTAGCGACACCGGGGCATGCATAGGTGAGCGGGCTGTCGCCCACACGGGTGAGTGAAATATCGTAGAAGAAGCGTGCGACCGCTTGTGGATCATAATCGGCGCGTTTTTGGAAGATGAACACCGCTGGGTGATCGTACACGCTGAAGGCTTCGTCGCTTTCGAGTTCGTTCAGCCAATCCGGGCTGTCATACGTCGGCAGATGTTGATCCGAAATGCGCAGCCCACCGAGTTCAAACGTCTCGTCAAACTGTGCCACCAATTCAAAGCCAAGTTCACCGCTGAACAACGCATCGTAATACGCCAGCGTCATCGGGTAGCGCCCCGGATTACGCGACATCGAGTCGTAGAAGCGGTTGCTGCTGATGGCGATGAAATCCGACTCGTTTAAGTAGCGGATCAGGTTTTGGCGCTTGTCTTCGGTATCGTCGTAAACGATATTCAGCTCATGCGCAACCACCAGCGCATACGACGGATCAAGCCCGTTGCAATCTAACGGATCACCGACCAGACCGGGCGGCGGCGCATCGCTGAGTGTCGTTCCGATGGGAAGTTCACAGACTTTGACCGGAATCGGGTCATCCCATGCGCCTTCCCAGCTAAAGACCGTGCCGCCGCTGAGGAGTGCATCCCCCGCCACCAGTTCGATCACAGCGCGATACTGGACGCCGCGCTCTAGTTCAAGCGGTTGATCAAGCGTAAATGTGTACGCCCCGCCGAGGATATGCGTCTCACGCGGGAAATCCTGCTCGATGGTCGTTTCGGAGATCACGGCATCCGGCTGATCGTCTCGGTAGAAGCGTATACGGAGCGTTTCAGGATCGGGATCGTCGAGCGGATCGGCAAGGTGCGGCGCGAAAATTTGCGACACCGTGCCGCTGTCCGGCGCGGTGAAGCGCGTCGTCCAACCGGGATAGATGCTGTTGAAGCATGTCGCTTTGAACAGCAAATCTTCATTGTCACTGCAATTGGGGATAGCGATTTGGATCAGCGGTGCATCTTCCGGCGCGCCATCAAACTGCATGGCGAAATCACCGTGCACATTTTCGATCACCCAATAGCTCGCCTGCACACGGGTCAGTTGATGGCGGTAGATATTCGTGAACATCAGCGCCCACACCACTGTGAAGCCCGCCGTCAGCACGAGCAACACGCGACCCGCCGCCGCCAAGAGACGCCGCTCACGGGCACGGGCGAAGCGAATCACACTAAACAACCCCCATGCGGCAAGCACAGCAAGCATCGGGTACAGCGGAATGTAATAGCGGATGACCATCACCCACTGCCCGCCCATATACCCGAAGTACACCAACACCCACACGAACGGGATCGCATTCAGGAGCGCACCCGGTTTACCGCGCACGATGCGCACACCCGCCCATACCACGCTCACCCACGCGACCAGCCCGAACACCAACCCCATTCCCCACAGAATCATATCTTTGAGGGGATAAATCCACAGCGTGCGCGACGCCCATTGATAATTCGGCGGAAAATCAATCGTACCGGTCACAAACTGGCGTGACTCGTTCAAGTCTTCCAGCCAGCGCGGATTCAGCGACAGCCCGAAAAAACCGGGTCCGTTAAACGTATACGGATTAAAGATGCGGAACGCCAGCAGAGTCACAAAGCCCGCCAGCGCCACGCCGATCAAGCCTTCGGAGATCAGGCGCTCACGTTCGCCCCACGCGACATTTTTGTGCAGCCCCGGCATCGCGCGCAAAATCGCCGCCAGCACGATCACGCCCGCCAGCGGCGCAAGGTTGATACGACTCGCCAGCGTCGCGCCGAGCGCCAAGCCAAAAATCCCGTAATTGAGCAGTCCGCCGTCGCGCTGAGTCTGTACAGCGTAATACAGCGCCAGCGTACAGAAGAAATTCGCCATCGCATCGGCTGTGCCGAAGTGCGCAAGCTGGATCGAGAACACCGCCGCCGCATATAGGAGCGCCGCCAGCACGCCGATCCATTGGTCGAACAGCTTTGCGCCGATCAAGAAGACGAGGACAATTGCGCCCATTTCCGAGAGCGCGCTCAACGCACGCCAGACCATGTGTACGCCGTAGTATTCCCGCCACACATAGCCGGTGTATTCGTCATCCCCGTTCAGCCGCGCCCACATTTCGCTGAGTGCGACAACGCCTTCCGCCGCGCCGCGTGTCAAGAACAGCGGCAGCGTACCGTATACGTACAAGCCGTTGCCGACGTTGTGCGGGTTGAGATTCGAGCACCGCGCATCAAAAAAGCCACCAACGCCGCTCGTATCCGGGTATGCAGCAAGACATTCTTCATAACGCTGCTGACGTATTTCCGGCGGATCATCCGTCAAGCTAAGACCACCGCCAATTGCGCTGGCGACACCCGTGAGGAAGCGCTCATCAGGATGTAAATGCGTAAAATCATCCCAGTTCAGCCCGACAAACCGGAAGTACCCGCCTAGCAGCATGATCGCAAGCAGCAGAACGCCCACAATCACGCGGCTGGTCACCGATACCCCGGCGTGACTGTGAGCGATCTCTAACGTCGTTGGAAAGCGGCGCGCAGTTTGCATGAAACACCTATCGGGAGAAGCCCGTTTCTCAAGCAGTGTGATACACCAGTATCGGCTGACTTCCTCAACCCAAGCCGCACCTTATTCGGTGGCAGCATTTATGGGTGAGCCATTTTCCGCCAACCACGCGAAGAAGCGTTCTTCTCCGAGCGGCGGAATCAGATATGTCCGGTATGGATCGGAATCATTCGGCTGGTAGGTTGGATGACGCTCGATAGTGCCTTCCGGGAACCATGTTAACAGCCGCCGTTCAGTTTCTTCATCTTTGTCGTGATAGAAGAACAAAATCGGCAGATTCGGATCGTAGTGGAACTCATCCGAACGTTCGTATGCAGCGCGCAGCCATTCCGGTACACCGTCGCGGATTTCTTCACCGTAGCCGACGATACTGTGAGGCCACTCGATATTTCCGGCTTCGATGGCGACGGCGCGGTGATCCCACCAGTACGGGTAGAAGATCACGAAGGCATTGCCCCAACTGCCGCCGTTATCGACAAAATCGCGCAGATCGTGACCGGGATCACTGTAAACCATGTGGCTGTTGATGTATTCCTCACGGTAATCGACGTTGAACGTGCGCGCGTTCATGTTGTAAGCGGTCCAGACAAACAGCGCCGCAACCAACGCCGCGACAGCGATACCCGCTTTGCCACCAAGCACGCGCGCCCCACTGCGGACGAACGTCACAATGCCGAATCCTGCCAGCAAATACACTCCCGGCAGTGAGCCGCTCAAGCGGGTGCTGCTTGGATTTTCGTTCGGAAACGCAATCGCCAGCGCCGACGGTAGGATCATGATCAGGACGGCTGGAATCCACAGATCAAGAGCGATGTCTCGTTTGCGGATCATCAAGCCAACCCACCCGATCAAGCCGATGATCAAGCCCGCCCCCGTAATCGCGTCCATAAACGGACGGTAGGACGCCGCTTGGAACCATAAGCCATCGCCCCGGAAGTTGTACGCCTTGAGCGCGTTGCCGAGGTTGGTCATCAACTGCGGCACATTCGCTGTCAAGCGTTCAAGGAAGGTTGCGGGACGAATGATCAAGTTGCCGTTTTCGTCCACATCTTCGATTTCGGGGTCGCCAAGGATGCGCGTTCCCGTGCGCTGGAAGAAATCCCCCGGCGCTTCGAGAATGTAGCCCGCCATCGGCGCAAAGCAGATTAGCGACACCAGCACCAGCGTGACGCCGTTCCACAGAAGGACTTTCAGCTTTGACCAATCACGCAGATGATACAGCGCGCCGATCACCAATGCGGCGATCACCACAAACGGGAGCATACGCACCGCTTGATAGGTGTACATGCCGATGCCGAGCGTCAGCCCCGCGAGGATGAACTGTGCGCGATTCCCGGTTCGCAATCCTTTGATCAAGAAGATGAACAGGAGCGCGGTGACAGCGGGTGTCAAGATGATGCGCAGTCCCAAGTGACTGAGCGTTTGATGCCAGTAGCTCGCCGCCACCAACGCCGCCGTTGCCAAGCCGACCGCCGTCCCAAACTGCTTCCCCGCCCTGCCAACGACGACTTTTCCCAACCAGAAGAAGATCGGGATCGACAAGAAACCTTCAAGCGCGCTCAAGAGCTTGAGTGTGTAGAAATTCAGCCCCAAACCCGGCAGCGGAACTTTCGCCATCAGCGCCATCAAGTACATCTGCATCGGTTCGCGCCCGCCGTTGTTGGCGAAGAACACGCGCGGCACGCCTTCGAGAATCTCATGCGCATTGATGATCTTCTCAACGTGATCGCTCGTCATTTCCGGGGGTGTTTCCATACCGCTGAAGCGGAACACCGCCGCCAAGAGCATGATCGCCAACAGCAGCACCGTCACCCAGTTGATCTCGATACGAATTGAGCGCATCCATGTGATTGTGCCAGTGATCAGGCGAAGCGGATTCCAACCGCGCGGTGCGAATGCCCACCCGATCAGGGTCATGCTGGCAATCCACGCGAAGAATCCGATCAGTGTGACGAAATTATTCCGCGTTCCGATCATGGCAAGCAGCGCCAGCCCCACACCGATCAACCCGATTGCAGCGCGAAAACTCGCGTTCACTGCGCCATGCTGCTGCGCCGCGTCACGAGAAGCGGGATCGGGTTCGGGGAGATCTTGTTCCGCCAGCTTGCGCATGGCGGGGCGGGCTTCAAAAAGCTCAGAGATAGCCCACACCACCGCCGCGAACAGCCAGAACGGTGCCGCCGCCGCGAACGTCTCATTTTGCCCGGAGAGTCCCGCCGCCGCCACCATTTGCCCGCCGTAAAACGCCAGTGCAAATGCAACCAAGCGCAGAGCGAACTGAATGCCCACCAGCAAACGCGACTCCGCCGGAATTTCAAGGGATGGAATGCCGAGTGCCGTTTTGGGCATACGCAGGACAATCGTCCCCGGTTCGCGTGCAGTCGAAAACCCGCCTATGCTGCCGGGGCTTGAATCTGAAGCGGACGAAGCGGACTTTTCGCGCTTGGGTGCGGATAGTGCCGGAGGCTGTTTCCGTGCGGGCACGTTCGAGCGTGTTACAAATGCGGGACGGCGCGGTTCAAGCACGGGCGTATCCGCCTCGACGGGTGTCCGCGCAACCGCGCTCAAGTCTTCGAATGTCTCGCGCGGCTTGCGGATCAGCTTGCCAATCGCATCCGCCACTGTGAGCGATTCAAACTGTTCTAAGCGGGCGCGGGCTTCTTCTTCAGCGGCAAGCCGAGCGAGGCGCTCCTCCTCGGTTTCGAGGATTTCGGCTTCAGCGTCCATGAGGGGCATGTCCGCCGCTTGTTCATCGGCAAACAAGATCGCCTCATCCTCCGCTGCCGCGAATATCTCCGGTTCGAGCGTCGGATACGGTTCGCTGGCTTCCGCATCAATCAGCGGATGCCACGTATCACCATCGGAAGAATCAAACGGTAGTACGTCGCCAGCATCATCAAACCCGGCGAACTGTGATTCGGACTCGGTGTTGGGGTCGCCGTTCGGCAGGTTGTTTTCGTGATCGCTCATCTGCGTTCTCGTCTAGGGCGCGCAAACTCGGTGAAATACTTCTCGTACTGATCAACGGTTTCTTGAAAAGAGAAGCAGCGTTCGATTTCCGCACGCGGCTTGACGTACTGTTCACGGTGTTCGATCACATCCACCAGCGCCTCCCCGAGTGACTCGGAGTCGCCCTGATTTGCTAGCTTGCCCATCCCCGTCACTTGAACGGGAACGCGTCCGCCGGGGATATTCGTCATCACCACCGGAGTGCCTGACAGCATCGCTTCGACCTGAACCAGCGCGAAGCATTCCGTATCACTTGGGAGCGCCAGCACATCACAGGCGGCGTAAAAATCCGCCATGTACTGCATATCCGTCTTGAGTCCCAAGAAGATTAACTGATCGCGGTGCTGTTCGACGAGCACTTTGTGACGATCCCATGTGGTTTCATACGGGATGTTGTATTCCCCACAAAAGACAATCCGCGCATTCGGATACTTTTTGTTGATCACATCCAGCGCTTTGATCAGCAGGTCAGGACGTTTTTCTTCGACAAACCGCCCCGCGAAGCCGATGATCGGACCGCCGTCGTGTGACCACTCGGCGCGCATCGCCGCGACCTGTTCTGGCTGCGGCTCAGGCATCAAGATCGGCGGGTAGATCACTTCGGTTTTGTGCAGGTAAGGCTTGAGGTAGTAAGAATGCTCCGCATAGTCTTGGCTGTAGGCGAACAGTTTTCCCGCGCGCGCTGCCATGAACTTGAACAGCGCCAGCATACCAAACTCAATGACGCGGTTAAACCCGCTTTCTTGCGGCAGCACAACATCGCCGTGATGTGTGGCGAGCACTTTGTGCCCAGTCAGCGCGGCGGCGATGCTCACGACAGGCGCTTCAAACATGGGCGTGTGAGTGCTGACCACATCATGGGAACGCAGCAGATCGTAAATCGCCAGCGGATACGCGGGCATGATCATCCCGCGGCTGATCTTGAGCGGTGCCCACAAGCGCACAATGCGCACGCCTTCGTGCATCGTGACGTCATCACGCGGGAGGCTGTTGTTATAGCGGGCTGTTAAGACGGTCACTTCATGCCCGCGCCGCACCAATTCTTCGGCGATCCGCTGGACATGAATCGTCAAGCCCGTGCGGTGCGGGAAGTAGTACAGCAGGCAGATCAAGATTTTCAGCTTACGCGGCGCGTGCGCGGTTTCGTTCGTGATACTCATACTCGGTTCTTTCATGACGACGGCTGTTGAATCCCGCGCACCTGCTCGGTGAGTTGATTCAACGTCAACCCTTCCCGTACAAACCCGATAATGCCTAACACCGCATTCGCGCCGAGGTTGAGCGCGTGGATCATCACCGCAAAGCCGGTGATCACTGCTGCATCTTGATACCCTAAAGACTGAAAGGAGATCAAGATTGAATATTCGTATGTTCCCAAACTGCCCGGCGCGGCGGGGAGCGCGTTAGCGAAAGACGCGGCGGCGCTGAATAAAAACACGCCGATCCAGTCTGGCGCGCCGAAGAAGGCAGGCATCAGCACGTAGCCGGAAAGCAGCGAAAACCCCCACGCGATCACCGTCCACAGAAGCGTCTGAAACAGCATACGCGGCTGTGTGAGAGGGGTCAAGCCGTCCAAAAAATGGTCGGCAAAGCGCGCGACATCAAGTTTTTTGAGCGGCGCGATCCTGTCGGTGAACCAATGCACCAAACGCAGGGTGCGCGCCCGCTGCGCCGACATTCCCACAAGTACGAAGAACCCGATCACAGCAGTCGGAGCGGCAGCCCCGGCGATCCGCCGTAAATCTTCATGCACAGGCGCTGAGGCAATCGCAATTGCCATGATCACCAAAACGGAGAGCAGGTCAAGGATTCGTTCAACAACAATCGTACTGATTGCGCGCACAACCGGAATGCTTGGCGCGGCACGATAGGCAAGATATGCACGCCCGACTTCCCCCAACCGAAGCGGGAGCAGCCCGTTGACCATATAGCCGATGTTCATGATGAAGAACGAGCGTCCGGTGGGAAGTTCATCGTTCAGCAGCACACGCCAGCGCACACCGCGCGCCCACAAGCCGAGCAAAATGATCACCAGCGAGAGCAGAACATATTCGTAACGCGCCGTTTGAAACGCATGGAGGAGTTGATCCGCACCGACCTGATTGAAGATCGACAGAATCGCCCATCCGCTGATCGCCACACCGAGTCCGGCGATCGCAAGCTGTTTCCACCCCCGCATGCTTTTCCCTTTGGTTGTGCACATCCAGCAGATACCCGTCTGGGATGTGCATTATACAGGCGATTGCACGAAAAGGCGCAACAGCCTTGACAGCGCCCCCCCGATTTCCTATAATTTCTTTTACTGTTGTGCGGGTGTAACTCAGCTGGCAGAGTGTCTGCTTCCCAAGCAGAATGTCGTGGGTCCGAATCCCATCACCCGCTCTCATGAACGCCCGGTGCGCTCTACCCACCGGGCGTTTTCTTGTAGGCTATGCGTTCATTCTTTCTAGGAGTTTAACCATCGTGGCGGAAACTTATACGTTAGAGGCTCAGCCTCGGACGATCATTGGCAAGAAAGTCAGCCAGCTCCGCAGGCAGGGACTCGTCCCGGCAGTTATCTACGGCGCGAAGATTCAGCCCATTCAGGTGCAAGTGCCCTACCGCGCGCTTGAGCTTATGCTCCGCAAAGCAGGCGGAACGCACCTGATCCAGATTGATCTCGGATCGTCACAACAGACCGTGCTCGCGCGTGAAGTCAAGCGCAGCATCCTGAGGGGCGAAATCGAACATGTCGACTTCTTTGCGGTCGATATGGCGACCAAGATTCGCACCGAAGTCCCGGTTCACCTCATCGGTGAATCCCCCGCCGTTCAGCGCAGTCAGGGTGTTCTCCTCAACGGTGTCCAGACTCTCGAAGTCGAAGCGCTGCCGGGTGACCTCGTTGACCGGATCGATGTTGACCTTTCCACGCTGGTGAACATCAACGACGCGATCTTCGTGCGTGACCTCAAGGTGAGTAACACAATCCAGATCCTTACCGACGGCGACGAAATGCTTGTGCGTGTGACCGTCCAACAGGTGGTTGAAGACCTGCCAGAAGGTGAAGTCACCTCCGTTGAACCCGAAGTGATCAAGAAGGGTAAGGAAGAGGAAGCCGAGGAGGATTAGTCTTTCTCGCATCCTCGTTGATTTGCCAACGAAAAACCCCGCCGATAATCGCGCGGGGTTTTTGTTTGTCGTTTGCCGTCGCCTATCAGCCGAGCGAAGGATCGCCGTTCATGTGATCAGCAGGCGGTTCAACGCCGTCCACCATGTCGGTGATGTCCTCAACGCCGTTTACGCTTTCGATGTCGCCTTCGCCTTCGATATCGCTCACCGTGCCATCAACGCCAGTATCCGCAGCCATGATCGCAATCCCGCACAACGCATCGTCATGCTGCAAGCGCATCACCTTCACGCCGAGCGTGTTACGCCCCGTCTCGCGGATTTGATCAAGGCTGGTGCGCAGAACAATCGCGCCGTGTGTGATCAGGAGAATATCGTCATTCGCGTTAATGCAGCGCATCCCGATGATCGCGCCTGTACGCTCGTCGCGGGTGATCGTGCGGATACCCAAACCGTAGCGCCCTTGCGACCGGTACGCAGCGAGCGGAGTCCGCTTGCCGTAACCGCGTTCGGTCACGACCAAGACATGCGTATCTTCCGCCTTGATCACATCCATTCCGACAAGGCGATCCCCTTCGCTGAGGCGCATCGCGTTCACGCCGCCCGCTTGTCGCCCCATCACGCGCACCTTATTCTCGTGGAAACGGATGCTTTGCCCTGCAGATGAAACGACCACCACATCCTGATCGCCGTCGGTGTAACGCGCCCAATTGAGCGAATCGCCTTCGTCTAGGTTCATGGCGATCAAGCCGCTAGGACGCACTGCCTCGAATTCTTCCAATTTCACACGCTTGATGCGCCCAAAGCGCGTCGCCAGAATGAAGTAACCTTCTTTCTGGAACGAATCAACCGGTACGATACCGGAAACATGCTCATCAGGCATCAGGTTGAGCGTGGTGTGGATCAGCGTGCCTTTGCTGGCGCGTCCTGCCTCCGGGATAGAGAAAGCGCGTTCACTGTAAACACGTCCTTTATCGGTGAAAAACAACACGGTATCGAGGCTGTTGGCGGAAACAATCTCCTGAAGCCCGTCTTCATCCTTCGTTGTCATGCCGATCACGCCTCTGCCGCCGCGCCGCTGTGAACGGTACGCGCTCGACGGTACCCGCTTGATATAGCCGTGCTGCGTCAGCAAGATGATCACTTCTTCATCGCGCACAAGGTCGGACTCATCAAAGTCTGCGCTCATGCCATATTCGACATTCGTGCGCCGCTCATCGCCGAAGTTCTCCGCAACTTCAGCGAGATCGTTCTTGATCAGTTCGCGAATCTTGACGGGGGATGCGATCAAATCTTCAAGGTAGGCGATGCGCGCCCGGACTTCGTTGTATTCGTCGGTCAGCTTCTGCTGTTCCAACGCTGCCAAGCGGCGGAGCTGCATTTCAAGGATTGCGTTTGCCTGTGCTTCAGACAGATCAAACCGCGTGACCAACGCTTCGCGCGCTTGTTCGACACTGTCGGCAGCACGGATGGTCTGAATGATCGCGTCGAGACTGCTCAACGCCTTGATCAAGCCCTCCAAGATATGGGCGCGGGCGCGGCGCTTGCCCAGTTCAAACTGCGAACGGCGGAGGATCACGCTGTAGCGGTGGTCGATGTAGATTTGCAGCATCCGGCGCAAGCTGAGGGTGCGTGGTTCGCCATCAACCAGCGCCAGCATTTGAATGCTGTACGTCGATTGCAGCGAGGTGTATTTGTAAAGTTGATTCAACACCTTGAGCGGCTGCGCGCCCTGCTTAAGTTCGACCACAAGCCGCATCCCATCACGGTCGCTTTCATCGCGGAGATCGCTCACCTGTGTCAGGCGGTCTTCCTTCACTAACTGGACGATGCGCTCAATGATCGAGATTTTGCTGACCTGATACGGAATCTCGGTGAAAACCAACCGGTGCCGCCCGGTTTTCGTCTCCTCAACTTCACAACGCGCGCGGATAGCCACCCGTCCGCGTCCGGTCGCATACGCTTCTTTCAGTTCATCGCTGGCAATGATGATCGCGCCCGTCGGAAAGTCAGGACCTTTCACGAAGGCGATCAATTCATCGACCGTAATATCCTCAATCGTCTCATAGCGATCAATCACATAGGTGATCGCCGCCGCAAGCTCACGAAGATTATGAGGCGGAATATTCGTCGCCATCCCGACGGCGATTCCGCTTGCTCCGTTGAGCAGCATATTCGGCAAACGTGCCGGAAGTACGCTCGGCTCTTGCTGTGTCCCGTCGTAGTTGTCGATAAAGTCAACCGTGTCGGAGTCGATATCGACGAGCAGTTCTTCCGCAATACGCGCCAACCGTGCCTCGGTGTAACGCATCGCCGCCGGGCTGTCGCCGTCCATACTGCCGAAGTTCCCCTGCCCATCGACAAGGGGATAGCGCAGCGAAAAATCCTGCGCCATGCGCGCCATCGCATCATAGACCGCTACATCGCCGTGCGGGTGATACTTACCCAACACCTCACCGACAATACGGGCGCTCTTTTTGTAGGCGGAGTTCGCGCGAATGCCCATATCATGCATCGCAAATAAGATGCGTCGATGCACGGGTTTAAGTCCGTCACGGGCATCAGGTAGTGCGCGGGCAACGATCACGCTCATGGCGTAATCTAAGTAACTGCCCCGCATCTCCTCGTTAATGTTAACGGGACGAACCGATCCGATATAGTCCATAGCCGCTCTCTGCGCGTTCGCTTATTTGTTCGACACATCCCCCTCATTATAGCCGATTCCGTTAATTTTTTCGACCCCCGGTATATTGGGATAACAAAACGTGAATTACCCCTTACTGGTAAGGCTACGCTAAACTGTCGCGTCACCTTGCCAGAGGCAATGGCTTCTCAATACACTTTGGAGCAGAAGAACGAATGAAGGTCTTACGAATAGTCTTGTTGGTGCTCCTCTTGATCGTTGTCGTTGTCGTCGTCGGGGGATTCGTTCTCTACAACGACACGACACGCGGACCGCTGCCCCAAACCAGCGGCGAAATCAATGTGACGGGATTAACCGACCGGGTAGAAGTAGTGCGCGACTCTTATGGTGTGCCGCACATCTACGCATCGAACACCCACGATCTTTTCTTCGCCCAAGGCTACACACAAGCGCAAGATCGCTGGTGGCAGATGGAATTTGCCCGGCACATCGGACGCGGCACGATCCAAGAATTGACGGGCGCGAACGATGACCTGATGGGGACGGATGTTTTTATTCAGACGCTGGGTTGGCTGCGCGCCGCCGAGCAAGAAACCGCCGCGCTTGATGACGAAACGCGCACCTTCTTACAAGCCTTTGTGGACGGCGTCAATGCGTATATCAGCAGCCGCCCAAAAGAGCATCTGGCAATGGAATACCGCCTGCTCAGCGTCACAGGTGTGAACATTGATGTTCAGCCTTGGACAATCGTCGACTCGCTGGTGTGGGGCAAAGTCATGGCGTGGGACTTGACGGGCGGGCATCATGCGCGTGAGTTAATCCGTCAAGACTTGATCGAGCAGTTTGGCGTGGATATGCTGGCGGATTACGCGCCGCCTTACCCGTTCGATGAGCATGTGACCATCGTGTTCCCGGAAGACCTGCCGATCTCGGAAAGCAGTCTCGCGGCACTGCCGACGTTCTCACCTGCGACGGCTGGCACGCCTGTTTCACTGCGTTTGGCGGGCGGTCTTGATGCCGCTTCGATGGTGACGGACACAGGTATTGGCAGCAACAACTGGGTTGCCACAGGCGATATGACCGCCAGTGGAACAGCGCTTTTGGCAAACGATCCGCATCTCGGCATTCAAATGCCGTCGATTTGGTATGAAATCGGCTTGCACTGCCAGCCCGTCAGCGAGGCGTGCCCATTTGATGTGACGGGCTTCACCTTCCCGGAATTCGGCGGGATCGTGACCGGACACAATGCGCGTATCGCATGGGGCGTGACGAACGTCGGCGCAGATGTGCAAGACCTCTATCAGATTCGCGTCAACCCGGATAACCCACTCCAGTATGAATACGATGGCGAGTGGCGCGACATGACGGTTCACGAAGCTGTCGTGAATTTTGGTGACGGCGGCGAACCCGTGCGCTTCCAAGTGCGCGAAACGCATTTTGGTCCGATTATCAACGACAACGATATTGATCCTGAAACGGGCGAACTCACCGGATTCAACAATGTCGATCCGGTTGCGCTGCGCTGGACTGCCTTTGAACCCACCACGCTTGGGCGCGCCCTGTTTGCGCTCGCTCGTGCTCAAAATTGGGAAGAATTCCGCACTGGGCTGTCCTACTTCGATGTTCCGGCGCAGAACTTCGTGTATGCCGACGTTGACGGCAATATCGGCTATCAGACACCGGGGCGGATGCCGATCCGCGCTGCTGGACACGATGGCTTGACCCCTGTTCCCGGCTGGACAAGCGAGTTTGAATGGCAGGGCTACATCCCATTTGATAGCATGCCGCGTATCTACAACCCGGCGCGCGATTTTATCGCCACCGCCAATCAAGCTGTTGTTCCGCCAGAATATTACGATCAATTGGCAGACGAACTTGGCGCGGATGCGTTCTATCGTCTGAGCTACGATTGGTCATACGGCTATCGTGGTCAGCGGATTGTCGATATGCTCACCGAACTTGCCCCGCACACCCGCGACACGTTCGCACAAATTCACGGCGACAACATGAATCTGATGGCGCGCGATATGATGCCGTTCCTGACCGCACTCACCATTGATGACGCCGCTTCGAGCGACGCCCGCGATTGGCTGGCAGCTTGGGATATGCGCAATGACATGGACAGCGCGCAAGCGGTCTTGTGGGCGCATTTCACCGTCCGAATGCTGACTAACCTGTTTGACGATCAGCTTGGTGACGTCCGCAGCGCTGGTCAAGGCGACCTGTGGGCAGCGTACGAACTCATGCAAAAATCGGATAACGTCTGGTGGGATGACGCCAACACCATCGACGTGACCGAAACACGCGATGAGATTCTGCTGCGCTCACTGCGTGAAGCATGGGATAATGCTGTCGCCGCGCACGGGTCGGATCGGACTGCATGGCGCTGGGGCGCAGTTCACACTGCTACGTTTGAGAGTAACCCGTTGGGTTTGAGCGGCATTGACTTGATCGAGGATATGGTCAATCGCGGACCGTATGAAACGGGCGGCGGTTCAGAGATCGTCAACGCGACGGGATGGGGCGGCGATGATTTCACCGTTGGTTCGCTGCCGTCTTACCGTATGATCATCGATCTGGCGGATTTGGATGCGAGTATGACGATGCACACCACCGGACAAAGTGGGCATCCGTTCAGCGCGCACTACAGCGACATGATCGATCACTGGCGCAATATCGAATACAAGCCGATGCTCTACACGCGCTCGGCAGTTGACGCGGCAGCGGTTGAACGGCTGACCTTGAATCCCGGCAGCTAAATGGCATCACGTTTTGCACGAAAGGACAAGGTGCGCCTTGTCCTTTCGTGTGTCCCTACACAACCAAACGCCCCGTCGCCAGCAGCATCGCCGCGCCTAACACCAGCACAACCAGAAAAATGAACATGGTGATAAACATGCGCTCGACGGCGGTCATGCCGAGGAAACGCTTTTCGGCGGTTTCATCGCCTTCGATGGGAAAATCGACCGCCGTTTGTTCCGGTTCGTTGTCTTGGGGTGACTGGCGCAGTTCATCCAATAAGTCGGGCATGATTCTTGCTCCTCTCGCATGTCAGCATCATGCTAACGATTGTATGCTAACTGGCGCGTTTCCACACGCCATCAGACAATCGAAACAGTACTGCTGATTCTTCGCCGTTTCTCACCACAGCGGCACGAAGAATCGGTACACCAGACAAATCCACTTCTTGGGTCGCCGCCGTGACCACCCACCCCTCTGAGCCATCGCGCGCCAAATATCGCGTGGACGCCAGTTGGCGGATCATGGGGTCATTCACATCGTAGAGCGAGACGAACGCATTTTCGTCACCCCGGCTGATCAACTCACCTTCGAGCGCCAACCGCCATGTCAAATAATCGCGCCAATCGAGCGCCGCTTGATCAATTGACGGAAGTCCGAGCGTATCCGCGAACAAACGGACGCTCGAATCCGGTTGGAGCGCCAGCATAAACGCCGCAGTGGCTTGATCGCCGTAGTTTTGCGCCAAACTGCTGAACAAGAACGAATTCGTCTGCCGTCCGGTTAAGCGTCCGGTCAGCCACGAAACAACCGCGCGTCGCAGATAATACGCGTCCGCCGGATAGGTCATCGTCATGCTGCGCGTGAGCGTGCTCACCACGCGATCCCCGACTGCGTCCGCGACGATCAACTGCACCGCCGGGTCGAACGGCGAATCAACGCGCATTCGTGAGGTCAGCGGCGACGGCATCCGCAGCGTCCAAGTATCCCCAACCCAACCCGGCAGAAGTCCCGGATCAGCGACAATTTCAACCGTGATCGGCGGCAGTACCACACCGAAAATCTCCTGAACTGTGCCGATCCACGCATCCATTTGATCACGCACCAGAACAGCGACCGCTTGATCAAGTTCCTGATATTGGATCGTCACCGAAGCGCCTTCGAGGGTGAGCGCTTCGCCCCAAAACGGATAATGCGGCGGCAGATGTCGCCATCCGTCGATCATGTCGTCGCTATCTGTTTCGGTATCGATCTGGTAATTCCAGTAAAACCAAACGCGCTCGTATGCCGCGCCTTCGATGATCTCACGTATCTGCACGCGCGCCGTTTGACCCTCAAACGCAACGCCGACGATCTCCCCCGGAAAGAATGTGTTCGGCTTCAACTTGAGGTCTTGATACGCCTGAAATTCTGCCGCCTGTAAACGCAGCCAATCGGGATCGTCACTGCGCTGCATCCGCAAGAATGCACCTTGATCGCCAATACGCAGCGCAGCGATTTCCGCCTCTACCGTATCGCGGAGCTGCTGCTCAATCTGCCATTCGACATAGCGCAAACGCAGCACAACCACACCAGCCAACCCACCGATCACCCCCGTTACCAACAGGATCAGCAGCAGCAGTCCAATCCGCGCACGACGACGACGGCGGCGTGTTTCTGGGTCTTCAGTCCCGCCGCGCAAACTTTCCCGCTCGGCTTCTATTTCCCAATCCAGCCGAATACTCATTCGATTGTACTCACACTACCCTAACAGAATATCCCCGGCGAGCACGCGCTGAAGCACACCGTTTTCATCGCTAATGACGAGCGCGCCATCGGTATCTACGCGAACTGCCTTACATCGCCGCCCCTCAACCGTGACGTACTGCCCGATCATGTTGAGGTTATCACGCCACGCCTCAAATAAGCGGTCGCTTTCCAGCCGGTCAGCCCACGCATCAAGCCGCGCAAGAATACGCTTAAGCAAATCCAGCCGATCAAGCGGGGTATCACTCACATCTTGAACACTGATCGCCGTATCGCGGAATGGGCTGTTAGCAAAATCGACCGTTACGTTCACGCCGATCCCGAGGATTGCCCCTGCCAGCGTTCCACCATCCCATGCCGCCTCAGGAAGCACGCCCGCGACCTTGCGCCCACGTATCTGCACATCATTCGCCCACTTGATCCCAACGTCTTGAATCGCCATCTGCTGAAGTGTTTCGCACACTGCCAGCCCACCAAGCATCGTCAAGCGCGGAAGGCTGGACTGCGGCAGCCGAAAAATCACCGTGAATAGGAGGGATGTCCCCGGCATCGCATACCATGTCCGCCCCAATCGACCACGCCCTTTGGTCTGCTCATCAGCGATCACGATCGTTCCGTTCGGGGCGTTCTGGTTGAGCAGCGTAAGCGCGAGATCGTTGGTGCTGGCGATTTGCGGGAAATAGCGGACTTGTCTTGGGTGCAGTTCCGCCGCAAGAACGTGCGGATTAAACAAAGGTTGTGCTGTCGTGATTGACCCCCATCAGGTATGATCTCGCTGCGGCAGCAGAAGAACAGCGGATTGATCATAGCTGTTGCGAAACGTTTGGCAACCTGCAATGCTGAACTCATAGGGCAACCGCTGGATAGCTGCGCGGCAGATTTCAGCGAAACGAGCGGAAAAACTTAATTAGTTGCGGAGAATTCGGAAACGTGGATCATATTTTCGCGCCTTGGCGTATGGGGTATATCAAGGGAGAAAAGAAGCCAGTGGAAGGGTGCGTTTTCTGTAATTTACTTCATGACCCGAATGAGCAGCAGATCATCGCACGTTCGACGCATGTCTATGTGACACTCAATTTGTACCCGTACAATAACGGGCATGTGATGGTCGTTCCGTATGAGCATGTCGATACACAGGAAAAGCTCTCGCCAGAAGCGCTGACCGATCTGATCTTGACGGTGAATCGAACGCTTGCGGTTCTGCGCAAAGCGTACAATGCGCCGGCATTCAACCTCGGCGCAAATATCGGCGCGGCGGCAGGCGCAGGAATCGCGGCGCATTATCACTTTCACATCGTGCCGCGCTGGAACGGCGACTCCAACTTTATGACAACGGTCGCATCAACGAGGGTGATTCCTGACACTTTAGAGAATATCCATCGTGATCTAAAATCGACATGGGAAGCATTATTTCACGTGAAAGACACCTAATATGACGCAAAATGGTAAGCACGGGCGCAACCCGGTCATTCTTTCAAGCGCGCGCACGCCAATCGGTAAATTTTTGGGCGGTTTGAGCAATATCAGCGCGGCAGAACTCGGCAAAGTAGCAGTCAAAGCAGCCGTCGAACGTGCCGGAATCAATGCCGCCGATGTCAGCGAACTGATCCTCGGCAACGTAGTCAGCGCGGGTGTTGGTCAAGCGCTCCCCCGTCAGGTAAGCATCGGCGCGGGCATGCCGGAAAGCGTCGGCGGCATCACCGTGAATAAGGTGTGCGGCAGCGGCTTGAAGGCGGTCATGATCGCGTCCAACGCAATCAAAGCCGAGGATGGCGATTTGTACGTCGCGGGCGGCGTCGAAAGCATGAGCCGCGCGCCGTATCTGGATGACACGCACCGCAAGGGCAATAAATACGGACATGTGCAGCTTCGTGACTCGCTGCAAACGGATGGATTGTGGTGTGCGCTCTGCGATTGGGGTATGGGCAATGCCGCTGAATTCATCGGGCGTCAGCTTGAGATCAGCCGCCAAAGCATGGACGAATTCGCGTTCCGCAGTCACCAAAACGCGCACGCCGCGACCGAAGCGGGCAAATTCAGCGCCGAAATCATACCGGTGAGTGTTCAACAGGGTAAACAAACGGTCACGATTGACAAAGACGAATCGATCCGCCCGGATACGTCGCTTGAAGCACTGGCGAAACTCAGCGCCGCATTTGAGAAAGACGGCTCGGTAACGGCGGGCAACGCCCCCGGTATGAACGACGGCGCAGCCGCATTAATCGTCAGCAGCCGCGATTACGCCGAACAGCACGGACACGCCCCGGTTGCGCGAATCGTCGGGTACGGTCAAGCGGCAGTTGAACCCGCATGGATTTTCTACGCGCCCGTGAAGGCGATCCCGGTTGCGCTTGAGCGCGCGGGCTGGACGGTCGCGGATGTTGATCTGTTCGAGATCAACGAAGCATTTGCGGCGCAAGTACTCGCAGATGTGAAGGGCTTGGGACGCGATGGGCATCACATCCCGATGGAAAAAATCAATGTGAACGGCGGCGCGATCGCGCTCGGTCACCCGCTGGGCGCAAGCGGCGCTCGTGTGCTGATCACGCTCATTCACGCGCTGAAAGATCGCGGACTCAAGCGCGGTATCGCGGCGCTTTGTCTTGGCGGCGCGGAAGCCGTCGCAATGGCGGTTGAATTGGAATAGTCGAGCAGGTGGAGCGGTTCGTACAGCAAATACGATAAAACCGCTCCGCTTCATGACGAAATCATGACTGTGCGCTATGTGACCCTATCCGAACTGATTTACATCAACGGGCGTGTGCTCGATAACGATAAGATCGCCACCGGAAAACAGAAGGTGCGCGACGTATCGCTGTTGGAAGCCGCCGCGCTTCGCCCGTCGTCAAGCGCATTTGGCGAAGACGCCTACCCCACACTGCGCGATAAAACGGCGGCGCTGATGCACTCCATCGCCCGCAATCACCCGTTCACCGATGGGAACAAACGCACGGCAGCCATCGCGGCGATCTTTATGTTCGCTGTCAATGGTGAGCGCATCGTATGGGATCAGTCGGATGCGCTGGATGTGATCGTGCGGGTGGCGGAAAATGGCTGGGCGGTCGACCAACTGGCGGCATGGTTTCCCGTGATTCCCGATCAAGGGCGACCTGAACCCGACGATGCCCTTGACCGCGCTGCAATCGAAACGATCATTCGCGATCAGCGGTGGCTTCTGGATGAACTCAACAAACGATAATCCATCCCCGATCAATTTCTTGACCGCTCATGACGTGATCAACATCAACGATCAAATCACGGGCGATGTCATGATCCGCGATGTGCATCTGCTCAATTCAGCACTGCGCCGCCCATTCTTGATGCTGTTTGGCGAGGCACAGTTCCCCACTGTCATCGACAAGGCGGCAGCATACTTCGAGTCACTGGCGTATCATCACCTGTTTGTTGACGGGAACAAGCGCACGGCGATCCAAGCTGTTGAACTATTCTTGACGCGCAACGGGCTGAATTTCCACTACAACCCAATCCGCGACGCCGACTTTGTGCTCGAAGTCGCGCAAGGCGTACACGATCATGCCGCGATTGCCGCATGGATCGCCGCGCACATTACCCCCTGACACTGTTTGACATGCTGTACAAAATTGCTTCAGCACAATTTTTCAACTTGTGCAAAATTAAGTCACAGGTTCAATCAAAGTGCTGAGGGTTTACATCAATGCGTATGATTGTGTTCCGAATTATGATGCTGCTGGTGTTCGTGCTCATCCCATTCATGGGATATGCACAGTCGAGCGACGATTGGTTCATCGCGTTTTATCAGCCGTCGGTGAACGATCCGGACGGAACAGAGATCGTGATTTTCACGCGGCACGGTATGGAACCGGACACGATTCAAATCCCGGACTTGGTGTATGAACAGCTTGACAGCTACGATGAATACGCTTCGTATGCCCTCGATTTGTCGCCCGATCGCAAAACGCTGGTGATTACCTACTACGTCGGTGAGGATGTGGTCACCCATGAAGAAATCTATATTCTGCCGCTGAACGACGCTGCAAACACCAGATTAATCGCGGTCGAACGAACCGCCGATTTCCAATCCTTCGGGGACTTCCGTCCCGACGCGGCGCAGTTCGTCGTCGGTTACTGGAACAGCGCATCGGACAACGGCGTGCGCGTGGTCAATACGGTAGATGGGAGCATCGTGCATGAGCTAACCCTTGACGGCTTCAATGCCGCCATCCCCGCAGTCGATCGGCGTGATTGGTTTGTGTCGCGGAATTGGACAGCCGAAGGCATTTTACTGCTTCCGGCGCGCGGTGATACCGATGAACTCGAAGCATTAGAACTCCGCCTATGGAATCCGACGACGGGCGAGATCACAGCCAGCGGTGATTATTACAGCATCTACGGCGGGGCGCTGCTCAACGGGGAGAGGCTGCAATCAACTCAAAATCCGGCTTTCCCGGATGTGGACAGTAACGGCGCGAATACCATCACCTATTTTCCGGCGGGTGCTCCGATAACCGATCCGGGTCGGGTCATCTACGCCGCGCCGGGCGATGTCCCGCTGACAAACCCGGTGTGGGGTGCGAATGGCGCGGGATTCTTTGTGCGTTCAGTGAACTCGGCGCAAGGGGTAATTGTGCTGCGCGATGGCACGCAGATTCCTGTTGAAGTCGATGACGCACCGATGATCGGCTCTGGCACGCCGGATGGCTGGATATTGGTGAACGAACGCGGGGCTGTCCATCATTACGTGCTGCAAGGCAGCCAAATTCTCGTCAATGAACTGGGGAACATCAATCTGAATGACACCGATTACACCCTTCAGGAGGTGAGCAATGGCGGCGTGATGTACCTGCCGCGCATCGGCGCGCAGTCCTTCGATACCCTGTTCCCGGAAGTCATGCCGCCGTCAAACTAGTCAATGTGTCACCGTTTTGCCTACACTGAAGTGAATAGCAGACGGAGGCGGCGCGCTGTGCATATCCTTTCGATCAACGGCAGTCATCGCGGTGAAAAAGGTTGGACTCACGCGCTTTTGAGCCGCCTCAAGACGGGAGCGGAATCGGCGGGCGCATCGTTTGAAATGATCACGCTCGCCAAAGTAAAGATCAACCGTTGTTTGGGATGCCGCAAATGCCAAACAGCGGATCAGCATCTCGAATGTGTTTACGCGGAAAAAGACGATGCGGCGGCGGTCTTCGCACAGATGAAGGCGGCTGACCTGCTCATCTTTGCGACGCCGATCTATATGATGACGTTCAGCGGGTTAATGAAGACTCTGTTTGATCGCTTTTACTCCACAATGGATGTCAACGACATGCGGATGTCAGCGCATGGGCTGATCCATCATCACATCAACCCAGCGATCTCGTCCAAACCATTTGTTTCGCTGATCTGCTGGAGCAACTTAGAAGCGGCTTCGGCGGCGAACGCAGTACATTACTTCCGCACGTATGCCCGCTTCATGGAAGCGCAGCATGTTGGCGAACTGCTCCGCAACGGGACGCCCCTCCTCGATTTCGACCGCGATCACCCGGATCAAACCCGTTTTCCGCGCATCCATCGCGTGTACGAAGCGTATGAGCAGGCGGGGCGAGAACTCGCCGCACGGGGGCGGATCAGCGCGAAAATACAGCGCCACGCGAATCAAGAATTGATCTCGCTCCCCGCATTCGGGCTGCTCAAGCGCCTTGTGCCGATCAAGCGGATTGTGATCCGCGAGACGCAAAAGATGTTTGACGGCTAACCGTCGAGCTTCCACAGCGTCGGCACCATCACAATCGAAATCGCGTACACGACGAACGTGAGCAGCAGACCGACGCGAAGAAAATCCTTAAAGCGGTAATGCCCGGCGTTGAAGATCAACATGCAAGCGGGTTCAAGCGGCGTGATAAACGAAGCGGTGCCACCCAACACGATCATGACAGCGAACGCGCGCGGATTCAGACCCAGAAGCGCGGCGGTTTGCAGCCCAATCGGGATCAAGACGGCGGTCGCGGCTTGATTCGACAGCGGCTGAGTCAGCGCGACGGCGACGAAGAAGAACACGGACAGCATCAATATCGGGGAGCTGCTGCCGGGAAGGCTCAAGATCAACTGCGCGAGATAATCCGCCGTGCCCGTCACCTCCATTGCGCGCCCAAATGCCAGCATCGAGCCGATCAGGATCAGTGTTTGCCATTGGATGCGGCGGTAAGCCTCCTGCGGCTCGATCAAGCGCATGACGAATGAAGCCAGCGCGCCAAGCAGCACTGCCGCCGCTAACGGCAGTATCTCCAGAATGCCGAGCGCCAGCGCGCCGACAAAAACTGCGCTCGCCAGCCAAGCGCGGCGGCGGTCAGTCGCGGGGATTTCGATAATATCCAGCACACGGAATAAGCGCTCACGCTGCGCCGCGTCAAGGTGTTCCTCCGGCAGCCGGATCAGCATAACGTCACCCGCCTGAAACACATGCTGCCCGATTCGGTTGACATGCACCCCACCCCGTCGGCTGACGGCGAGGATTTGCAGGTGAAACCGTTCGCGCAGCCGCAGCCCCTTGAGTGTGCGTCCGTTCAGGATCGAATCCGGCAGAATCACGACTTCGGCAATTCGCCCGTTTCCGCTCTTGATGTACGCCTCCAATGTGTCGATCTTGCCGCAAATTTCAACGCCGCGATAATCCACCAACCGCAGAACACTTTCGCGCCGCCCTTCGACGAGCAGGACATCATCTTCTTCGAGGATGGTCTCCGCAAGCGGTTTGATCGACTGCCCGCCGCGATGAAAAACCAACACGCCGAGTTCCATTTCGTCCAACAGTCCGGTCGAATCCATCGTCTTGCCGATCAACTTTGATCCGGCATGAATCCGAATTTCGCTGAAGTACAGATCATCGTCGATCTTGCGCTGTGCATCCGATTTCGCCTGACGATCCGGGATCAACCGGGTGCCGATGGTCGCCATGTAGATCATTCCGGCGATCAGGATCGGCAGACCGACGGGCGTAAGTTCAAACATGCCAAGCGGCGCATACCCCGCCTGCTGGAGCAGACCACTCGCCACCAAATTTGTTGACGTGCCGATCAACGTGACCGAACCCGCAAGAATCGCCGTAAATGCGAGCGGCATCAGCAGACGCGAAGGACTAATGCCGGTGCGGCGCGAAAGCCCAAGCGCAATCGGAAGGAAAAACGCAGCGGCGGCGGTGTTGCTGATGAATGCACTAAGAACTCCGGGTCCGATCAGCAGGATCGCTTTCACGCGGTTCGCGTGCCCGCCCACGAGCCGCACGAACAACGTCCCGATGATGTCCACCAGCCCAGTATTGATCAACGCCTCGGTCAAAATCAGCAGACCGAGGATCATCAAGACGGTTTCGCTGCCAAACCCGGCGAATGCCTGAGCGGGTTCGAGCAGACCCAACACAATCAAACTGAGCATCAGCCCAAGCGCGGTAACATCCGGCGGAAATCGTTCCGTCGCAAACAAGATAAGACCAACCACAAGCAGAACCAGAAAAGCGGCGATTTCGAGCGTCATTTTGGTAAGAAACCTCTTGTGGCGCGGCGCAGACCCGACAGACATCACGCGAACGCTGAACGGGTCAGGTCTGCGCGGGGAGACTAGTCGATCTGCTGTGTGACCAGCATCGACCGGGCATTCTCAATGTAGCTCAAACTTTGATGACGGAAATACGTGTTGTAAAGCTCGGCGTAATGCCCACCCGCTGTCATCAACTGATCGTGATTGCCCTGCTCGATGATCTCGCCCTGTTTCAAGACGATAATCCGGTCAGCGCTGCGTACCGTGCTGAGACGGTGCGCGATCAAGATCGAAGTCGAGCGCTTCAGGATCAGATCGAGCGCTTCTTGAATCTGCATCTCGGTAAAAGGATCGATGCTTGCGGTCGCTTCGTCAAGGATAAAGATCGCGGGTTTTTGAACCAACACACGCAGCAGGCTGACCAACTGGCGCTGACCCATACTTAAACGCGCTCCGCGCTCACCGACTTCGCTGTTCAGCCCATCAGGGAGTGTCTCCAGCCATTCGCCGCCGCCAATGCTGTTGGCAATCGCTTCGATTTCGGCGTCGCTCACGTCCGGGCGGGCATAGCGGATATTCTCCATCACCGTCCCGTTGAACAAAAATGGCTGCTGCGGCACGATCCCCAATTTACCCCGATACGAATCGAGATCGAAGGCGCGAATATCTACGCCGTCAATCCGAATGTCACCCTCTTGGAACTCGTAGAAACGGGCGATCAAGCGCGCGATGGTGCTTTTGCCCGCCCCCGTATGCCCCACAAACGCGATGCTCTCCCCCGGATGAATCGTCAGGTTGAAATCGCGCAGAATCGGTTCGCCTGTTTTGTAACGGAACACGACATGATCAAACTCAACTTTGCCCGTCATCGGCTCTGGCGCAGGCTGATGATCGGTTTGCACAACGACATTTTCGGCATCCACCAGCGCGAAAATACGCTCAAGCGCGCTCAATCCGCCTTGAAGCTGTCCCCAGAACGCCGATAAGTTGATGAACGGGAACCAAAAGCGATCCTGAGATTGCACGAACAAGAACCAAGACGCGGCGGTGATCGTCCCGCCGATCACGAACGACGCACCGAGATAGACCAACGTCGCAATCGCAAACCCGGCGAGAAAGTTCTGCACCGGGAACACGGTCGCAAAGACGAATCCGCGCCGCAAATTGATCTTGTAGCTCTTGTTGTTGATTTCGGTAAACTCGTCGTAGATCATCGCTTCGCGGCGGAAGTTCTTCGCCACGCTGATCCCGGTCACGCTCTCCTGAATATTATCATTCACGAGCGCCATCGCGCGGCTGCCCTGCCGGGTGGCGATGCGCGCAAGATGCCGGAAGATCAACATTGTGCCGACGACGACCGGAGTCATGCCGAGCAGCAGCAGCGTCAAACGCCATTCGTAGCCGACCAGAATCACCAAAAGGATCAGGAATTCGCCCATCTGCGTCAAGATATCGCTGCCGATCAACAGCACTTGCGCAAGCTCTTGCGAATCGTTCGTGATGCGGCTGACGACCTTGCCCGATTTGTTCTCGTCATAAAACGAAAGATCGCGCGCGATTGCGGCTTTGAACGCATCTTTACGCAGCACACTGATCAACTCGCCGATCACGCGAGAAGTCATCCGCCGCCGCACGTAGTACACGCTAAAATCCGTAATGGCGATAGCAAACAGCGCCATCACAATCCCCCATACCGCGTTTCCGCCCTGCTCCAAAGCGGCAACCCCGCGTGCGATCGTCACCGGGATCAGCGCGCCAATCAGCGAAAATATGGCGACTAACACCACGATGATCGCCAACTGACGCCGGTACGCTTTCATGTACCGCCACAGGCGGTTAAGCAGATACCCGTCACCATACTGACGGTCGTACTTGTCTGCGGCAATGCCGCCGAAAATTCCCATCGCTTACCCCATTTCGTTCTTGACGGGTGCGGCGCTTTCGTAGCGCGCGAAAATACGGCGATACGCATCCGAGCTTTCCATCAAAGCTTCGTGCTTACCTTGTGCCACCACACGCCCCTTGCGCAGCACGACGATATGATCCGCCCAGCGAATTTGGCTCAAGCGGTGGGTGATCAAGATCGTTGTGCGTCCTTGCGCCGCCGCCCAGATCGCCTTTTGAATCTTGTCCTCGGTCGCGCTGTCGATAGCGCTGGTGCTGTCATCCAAGATCAAGATTGGTGGGTTGGTAACGAACGCCCGCGCCAATGCCAACCGCTGACGCTGACCTCCGCTCAAGGTCACGCCGCGCTGACCGACAACCGTATCGTAGCCTTCCGGGAAAGATAGAATGAACTCATGTGCTTGCGCTTTGCGCGCCGCCGCTTCGACTTCTTCTTGAGTCGCGTCCGGTTTGCCAAAACGGATGTTATCCGCAATCGAGCGGCTGAACAGGAAAATATCCTGCTCGATGATGCTGATCGACGAGCGGAGTTTTTCGAGATTCCATTCGCGCACATCCACGCCGTCAACCAGTACACGCCCTTCGGTGACATCATAGGTGCGGTTGAGGAGTTTGATCAGCGTCGTCTTGCCCGATCCGGTTTGCCCGACGATGGCGACGGTTTTACCCGGCTCAACGTCAAAGCTCACGTTGTGCGTGACGACCACACTTTCCGGTTGATACTGAAAAGCGACATTTTCAAAGCGGATTGCGCCCTTAACCGGCGCTTCGTAGCCACCCGTGTTCTGATCGAGTGTCGTCTCTTGATTGATGATCGCCAGAATACGCTTGGTACTGGCGTATCCGAGCGATGCTTGCGTGAACGCCGACAGCGAACTAAACACCGGGAAGCCGAAAAGCATCAACTGACCCATAAAAGCAACGACCGCGCCGGAAGTGATCAACCCCTGCTCATGCAAAATCGCGGCATGGGTGAAACCGCCTGCCATCGCCAAACCGATCAAGAGCATTGGAAGGTAGCGCGCCTCAACCCGACCCTGACGGATGAAGTTATCGCGGACACGATCCGCCAGCCCGTCAAAGTGGGCGATCTCGCGCTTTTCCGCCGCTGCACCCTTGACCACCTGCAGACCATCGAGCGCTTCGGCGACATCGGCGTTCATCTCGCCAAAGCTGGCGCGAACATCTTGCGCGATTGGGGACATGTTTTTGACGTAGTAGTACTGCGCAATCCCGTACAATAGCAGGAACAACCCCGGCGTAAGCGCCAGAGGCGGATATTCCAACAGCGCGGCAATGAACGGCGTCAACAAGAACATCCCCGACCCAACCAACAGGTTCATGCCGGGATTCATCATCAAGTTGAGTTCACGCACGTCGTTGGTCACGCGCGCCATCGTTTCACCGACGGGTACGCTGTCGTGAAAACTCATACTCTTGCCGAGCAAACTGCCGTATAACTCGTCACGCACATCACGTTCGATGCGCTGCGCAAAAATTTCCGAACTGCCGTTCCGCATCAACTGAAGGACAGCGCGCAGTGCTTGAGATGCAAAAATGGCGAGTGCCAGCGGCAGAATCGCCTCTAAGGGCTGACCCGATTGCAGGTTATTAAATGCCCGACCTACAAAATAGGGGACAGCTGCTGCCAGCGCCGCGTTCGCAAATGCGCCGAAAACCATCGTGATAGCGAACTGCGGATGCCGCCGTATATGCGATACGATGTAGCGGAGCGGCGACGACCGATCCGACTTAAACGTTCGTCGTGCGGTAAATTCCGAAGCCATGCAATTTCCCTGATTCGTGAAAGCAAGCCCTAGTGTAGATCACGGTGGTTAAACCATGTATCGCCAATTCGGGCGAAGTCGCGTGCGTTTCAATCGTTCAATGCGAGAGAATCGCTCCCGTCAGGCAGAGTCAGCCGAATGCCATCCCACGACTGGTAGACGACCAACCGCACCTGAATACCGGTGTCCCATATTCCCGTCAGCGTGCGTTCGTCGATGTAAATCTGTCCCGGCTGCATCGTTGAGGTTTGAACCGTCTCGCCATAGTGCTGAATCGCGCCGTCATCCTGTGCGATCAACTGCCCAGTGCTCCGGTCGATCACCTGAATGCTGATCGAATAATCGGCGGAGGGTGGTGACTCGACGCTCCACCACAACCGCACCGTGATCCCGCTGCTGGTTTCTGCCACGTCTGCGCCGTAAAACGGCAGCACGCCGCCAAACACGGCGGGGTCATCGTTCGGCGGCGCTTGCATCAACTGTGCGAGATAACACCAATCCGTTGTACACTGCCCGATCACCGTTTGCAGCGGGTGCGTCTGCTCCAGCGCGTGAAACGCATCCTGCACCCCGTCGCCAAACCAATCCCGCGTGACGAACCACACGCGCCGCGCCTCACGCGCCGCCGCTGAATCGGTTGTGATCGAATCCGCGAGGTCAGCGTTCAGGTAGTGGTCGATATTCCACGTCACTTCGGGATCGTCTTCACCACCCCGATAAAAAAGTAGGGTATCCCCCGCCTCCCACTGCTGATTCATCGCAAGAAACACATCACGATAATGGGTGCGCGGCGGAATCTCCGTGCGTCCGTCAAACGTGAACAAATTCAGCCCGATGAGCGCGAAAGCGATCACCCACGCACCGACGCGGTAGCGCGTGCGCGCTGCAATCGCCGTGAGTGCTCCGCCAACCGCGATCCCTACGCCTAAAGGCGCATGACTCACGAAGCGCGGCGCATAAACCGCTGCGACGAAATTGGCGATCAGGTAGATCACCGGGGTGAGCAGTCCCCATGTCAGCGCCAACCAGTACCCGCGCCGACGGAAAAACAGCACCGCGCCGACGATCAACACAGCGGCATACACGACGGGAATCCCATTTGTCGCCGCTTCGATGAGGATGCGGATCGAGTCGGGTGTGGTCGCTTGCGTACTCACGCCGATTCCGGCAATCCCGCGCCCCGTCCCGGTTTCCGCTTCCAAGTTACGCAGATGATTGACATGCGAAACGGCGACGGGCAGCCAAGGCAGGAACAGAATCACAGCGGTGGCGACTGCCATAACTCCATGTATCAATCGCGCCTTTGTGAGTCGATACGCGAGGATCAAATAAACAGCGTGTGCTGCTGTGAGAAAGATCAGCAGGTAATGGGTGTACAACAAGATCGCGACCGAAATGCCGTATAGGATGGCGTTCCGGCGGCGATCACGCAGCGCCCAGCGTTGAAAAGCCCATGTCGAAAATGCTGCCGCGAACATCACCAGCGGATACGGGCGAATATCCATCGCATAATTGAAAAACAGGTGATTTCCCGTCAGCACGAGCACGCCAATCGCGCCCGCTGTTGAACTTCCGAACGCGCGCCGCCCGATCCGGTACGAAAACGCCAGCGCGGGCATCACCAACAGTGCGCCGAACATGCGCGACGTGAACTCGTGGTCGCCAACCGTGCCACGCCACGAATTGAATAAGACGAACCACAGCGGCGCTTGATTGTCTTGCAGCGACGTCTGCCAGCGGATCGTATCGATCAGCGTGCCGTTGGTCGCCCGGTAGCTCAATTCCTCATCGCTGTGGAGATACAGCATCGGAATTGTCAGAAACAGAAACGCCGCCGTCACAAACAATGCGGCTAACCCGCCAATCCATCCCTTGTCTTTCGCCGCTGCTTTCGCCATGATCACCGCTGTGAATGAGTTTTTCGACCAAAAGGCTTTGATTATGCGCGTTTTCGTCAGCCGACGCATCCCCGAACCAGCGCTTGAGCGCATCCGCGCCGCCGCCGAACTTGACCTTTGGGAGAGCGATGATCCGCCGCCCTATGCCGAACTCAGCGAACGGGTGCGCGGCATTGACGGGCTGTTCTGCACGCTCAATGACCGGATCGACGCGCCGCTGATGGACGCGGCAGGCAAACAGATTAAGGTGATCAGCATCATGGCGGTCGGCTATGACAATATTGACGTGCACGCCGCCGCCGAACGCGGGATCGCCGTCGGCAACACACCGGGAATCCTCACCGAAGCCACCGCTGATCTCGCGTTTGCGCTCCTGCTTGCGGCGGCGCGGCGCATCCCGGAAAGCATGGCATACATCCGCGAACAGCGTTGGACGACATGGAAGCCGATGGATTTACTCGGACGCGACCTGAACGGCGCATCGCTCGGCATTATCGGTTTTGGGCGCATTGGGCAGGCAGTCGCCCGCCGCGCGCAAGCCTTTGGGATGCACATCCTCGCCCACAGCCGATCCTTGACCGACGAACAAGCCGCCGCGCATGGTGTGGAACGCACCGATCTGCATGATCTACTGACACGCGCCGATTTTGTTTCGATTCACACGCCGCTCAACGACAGCACGCGCCGCTTGATCAATGCGGATACACTCCGCTTGATGAAACGTGACGCGATCTTGATCAACACGTCACGAGGCGGCGTGGTCGATCAACAGGCGCTGTACGAAGCACTCCGCGGCGGTGTGATCGGCGGAGCAGCGCTTGACGTGACCGATCCTGAGCCGATTCCGCTTGATGACCCGATCCTGAGGCTCCCGAACGCGCTCATCGTGCCGCATATCGGCAGCGCGACCCTGCAAACCCGTACCAAAATGGCGCTCATGGCGGCGGACAACTTGATCGCGGGTATTCGCGGCGAAGCGCTCCCCAACCGGGTACAGCCGCGATGATTCTCCCTTGGCTGGCGGTTATTGTGTTGATCGTGACAGCAGTTCCGTCCGCGTATCTCGTTTCGCGGCGGCAGGAAGATCACGGCGCGGCACTGATCGCCGTGCTGACACTCGTGATCGCGTCCGGCGTGCTCAGTGTGATCCTGTTCTGGGAAGGCGTGATCGGTCTGACGCTCACGTTCAGCGGGATCGCCCTGCCTTATCTCGCGCTGATGCTGCCGGGAATCGTTGTTTTCTTCCGCAGTCCGCCGCGAATCACACGCCCGCGCTTTGGGACTTGGCGCGAAGGCGCGGCGCTTGTGTTGATCGCGCTGGCTGCCGCCGCTGTGCTGTTTAATGCGGTGTATTACCCACTCTACGCTGATGACACGCTCGGTATTTATCGCCCTGCTGCCTTGCCAATTTTTTACGATGGGCAAATCGATCCGCTGATCGGCGCGGAGAGCTTATACCGCACCTACCCGATCCTCATTCCGTCGATGTACGCGCTCGGCTACATGGCATCCGGTTGGGAAAACGATTATCTGGCGAAGCTAATTCCGGCACTACTCAGTCTCGGTTGCTTGCCCGCCGTTTCACTGCTCGCACGCCGTTTAAGCAAACGCCCCGCCGCCGGATGGATCGCGCCGCTCCTGTTGGCGATCACCCCGGCATTCGGGCGATGGGCATCCTCTGGATATGTCGATCTGCCGATGGCATTTTTCTACACGCTTACGGCGTATTACGCGCTGCGGCTGTGGGAAACAAATAAACGCGCCGATGCGCTTCTCACAGGCGTAATGCTCGGCTTAGCGGCGACGACGAAAAACGCCGCCCTGCTTGGTGTCCTATTGCTCGGTGAGTGGCTGGTGATCGGCATATTGGCGCGCCGCATTCGGTGGACGAACCTTGTGATCGCGTTGTGCATGCTGGCAATCGTCGGCGCGCCTTGGTACATCCGAAATAGGCTCGGCGCAGGCTTCATCATCCCCGCGACTGCGTGGACGGATCAAGCGCAGCGCACGCTTGAAAACTTGATCGTGTTCGTCACGCGACCGGAGAATTTCGGCGTCACAGGTGTGATCGTCACAATTGCCCTGATTCCGCTGGTTGTGAATCTCCGCCGCGTGCGCCGTCCCACGTTTACGCCTGCCCTGTTGATCGGGCTGTTCGCGCTGACGTTCTTCGCGGCTTGGTGGCTGCTCGTCTCATATGACCCGCGCTTTTTGCTGCTATTCCTGCCGCTGTTGATCGCCTATGCCGCCGACCGGATCGCGGCGCTGAAGTTGGAAGCGCGCACCGCCCACACGCTGATCACATTTGGGCTGGTGATCGCGGCGGCGGCGGCGCTGTACACAGCATTTCGGAGCGTCGATTACAAAGATGAAATTCTGGGCGATCCGCTAATGACACACGAGGAAAAACTCGCGCTCGTCGGACGAGTTACGGACTCTGAGTCACAATCACCGTGACGGGCAGCACACCGATCACGCCGTCAATCACGCTTGTGCCGCTCACAGATAAGTCTTGTGCGCTCCCTTCGGGCGTGAAGCGGTAGACCTTCACCCAGACTTGATACATCCCCGGCGGGAGTCCTTCCGGAAGCACGGCGGCGCGATGATCCCAAACGGAGATATTTGGCGTCCATGTGTCGGTCGGCGCGAAGCCACCCGCTGGATAGCCGTCATGCTGCGCGATTGGTGCGCCGCCTGCATCGCGCACATACACCGCGACCGTGTACCGTTCCGTGAGCGGCGCATCAGTTGACCACAGCAGCGAGATCGGCAGCGCGTCCCCGCCGTGATAAGTCGCACCAGCCGGAAGTTCCACGCCGATCAGCCGAATCGAATCGCCAAACACGAGATCAACCGGAGTCTCTGCACCGCGCAAAATCAGCGGATCGGGCGCGGGTACAGTGCTGTATTCGACCAACCGCACAAAATCGCCCACTTGAATCGCGCGAATGGGGTAGTAATACGTCGAAAGGAAGCGCTCAACCGGGCGCACCTGCCACGCAAGATCGGGCGTCCCATCCTCCAGCAGCCACAGGCGATCATGCGCTGAGGCAAGGGTATGCAAGAACGGCGGCGTCAGCGGCTCAAGCAGCGCGACGGCGTTTTCCGACAAGATCGGCGCGGGCTGCTCTGGACTGGGGTGATCACCCGGCTGAGGCGGCAGGCTGATGATGCGTGCCGCATTCGAGAATTTGCCGTAATTGTGAAAGAAGTATTCGTAATGCGGGTCTGAGAGCACGAGCACATCATCGAGATCGGTTTCCGCCTCAATCACGCGGATCGCTTCGTGCATCGCGGCATCGCCTGAACCGTAACGAAAGTCGACATCGTACAGCGCGCGCAGCCCGAAGATCACAGCGATCAGCCACGCGCCAAGTAATGCCCCACTCGCGCCGCGCACCGGACGCCGCAGCAGAAGCAGCAAGCCAGCACACAGCGTTAGCGCCCCGAAAACGATCCCCCACAACGGCAGATCAGTTTCGACCCATGCTGCATCCAGCGGGCGACTGCCAAACGGCAGCGCGAACCAGCGGAACCACTGAGGATCATACAAGCCACCACTCCACTCGCCTAAGCCGTTCGCCTCGGCGGGGAGCACTTCAGGGTATGCCGTCAAGCTGACGCCAACCGCCGAAAGCTGAATCCACATGCTGTAAGCGATCAGCAGTAAGGCGGCAAGATGCAGAATTCTGATCGGGCGACTCGTGATCCGCTCTACAATCGGAAAAACGAGGATCATCACAAACGGCAGAACCGGAAGGAGAAAGCGCGGCGGAAACGACAGCCCACCGAACCAGTGCGCATCGTTCAAGAAGGCGTAGCCGAATGCGAATGTTAGAATCAAGAGCGCGGCAGCCAGCGGATAACGTGGTTTTTTCCCGCGCACGAGCATCCACGCACCGGGAATCGCCAGCAGCAGCACAGGCGACGTTCCCCAAAAACTCCCGCCGGGGCTGAACAAATACGCGCTCAACGCGGTCGGGAAATACGTACTGCCCGCCCTAAACAGCCGACCAAGGATGTCGTACCGACTGCCACCGATTTCAAAAACGTTCAAGAAAACGAGAATGCCGACCACAATCACAGCCGCCGCACCCGCGATCAGAATCATGCGGCGGTTGATCTGTTTGATCGCCGGAAACGCCGTGATCAACAGCATGGGAAACGCAAAGAGCATTGAGGCTTTCGTGCCGATCATCAGAATGACCGCGATGATCCCAACTGCCGCCCATGTCAGGTATGCGTATTCGCTTTGGCGCAGTTTCTCGAATGCCAGCGCCGCCGTCAAAAGCAGCAGCATCGCCAGCGGCTCACGGAAAAATGTACGCGTGTAAGGGAATATAATCGTCGCTGCGCCGAGCAGAATTGACGCGATCAGCGCGGTTGATTCGCTGTATCCGAGTGTGAGCGCGTAAGCGTACAGCACAAGGCACGCCGCCGCCGCAACCAGCAGGTTGAACAACCAAACCGTATGCACCAGCCCCAAGCCGGGGATCAGTTTCGCAAGCGTATAGAGCGGTGACGCCGCGAGAATCTGCACCGGTTCGACTTCGACCGAACGCAGCGGCGCGGGATCGCCCGGCTCGAACGTATTCGGGAAGCGAAACCATGCCGCTCCATCGATCAGCACATCACCGCGATCAATAAAACTGCTGATCGCATCGAAAAAAAGGCGCGTATCGCCACTTTCGATACGCGCGCTGTAGGTGATCATGTACAGACTGAGGAGGAACACGCCAAGCAGAGCGCGCCGTCCCCGTAACGATGTTAAGTTCATTCGTCTTTCGGCGGATTCCCTGCCCCAAGGAAGCGATTGCGAATGCCGAGCAGACTTTTCATGATCTTCTGGCGCGTGTTCAGTTCACCCATATTTTCGAGTCCGGCTTCATACGTCGCAGAGCCGACGCCGACTTTGCCTTCTTCGATTTGCGTGCGCCCCATTGCGACCAGTGTTTCGCCGTAAAGCTGTTTTTCGCCCAATGCTTGGAACACGTCCGCCGCCGTGCGATAGCAGTTATACGCCTGCTCTTTGTCGTTAAGCGCCACGTACACGCCGCCCAAGTTGCCAAGCGTCATGGCGATACGCTTCTGATCAGCGAGTTCCTCAAACACCGCCAGCGCCTGCTGCATGATGTCGAGCGCCGCCTGATTTTCACCCAACGCACGATGGATCAAGCCAATGTTGACCATCATTTCGGCAGCCATCACGCGGTTGCCTTCCGCTTCAAAAGCGGACTGCGCCTGCTGGAATACCGTGCGGGCGCTTTCATATTCCTTTTGACGGAACAGCTTCACGCCCTGTTCTTGCAACGCCTGTGCGCTCGTGCCGCTCATTCGTAGTTCTCTCCCCTGACATTCCTACATCGTGATATTCAAGACGCTTTCGCCAACACTGCGGAGCTTATCGACGGGCATCGCTGACAACATCATCGCTATCTCAATAAACCCGACGTTGAGCGGGTTTGCTGCGAATGCACGCACATCTTGCGGAAGTTCCGAAAACAACTTCCAGCGTTCCCGCATACTGAGTAGTTCACCCAGATGACTCACGCTTTCCATGAAGTAATTCATGTTCTTGCGGACGGCGTTCGCCATCACCGAAAGCGCATGCATGGGAATGCTGACTTCACCCAGTTCAAATTGTTCAATCGAACCAGCGTCAATGCCTGTTTCGCGGCTGAGTTCTTCAAGCGTGTAGCCACGTTCCTCGCGCGCTTTCCGCAGGAGCGCGCCGATCATGCGGTCGCGCAGCGCCATGTAGTCATTCTGCGTGCGCGTATAGTCCTCGCGGCTCGCTTCGAGCGTGCTTTGTCCCCAGAAGTGACTTACAGGCACTTCGAGGTAATACGCCAAAATCTCCAACTGCGGCAGCGTGGGAACATCGTCGCCATATTCAAACTGCTCGATGTGTTCCACCGGAAGGTGCAGCAGTCGCGCCAGATCTTCGAGCGTGCGCCCAGCGGCGACCCGCGCATCCCTCAGCAGAACGCCGATCATCTTGCCGCGAATCAGCAGTGATTCCATCGGATCGACTGGTAGATTTGCTGAGGTATTCTGTGAGGGCTTGAGCATATCGGTGTTCTTTTTAAGACGCGCACCAACCGCCCTGAGCTGCTCATCCATCACACCCTCCCATTTATCAACAGCTATCGTTTACCCTAGAACTGACTTACATCATAACGTGTTTTGCCGCCTCACACAATCGCAAGGAAACCAGTATAGGAATGACGATGCGGCAGATTTATCTTCTTCACGTTATACTAATAAGCGACTCGAAAAATGGCGGTAATAGACGATGACCGACAGCACACAAACTCTTGACCAGTCCATGGCGCAAACGCCGACTCTTCAACAGATGCAGCTCGCGTATCAAGCGACGATCAACTTCCATGCCACCAATGAGCTTGCCGCGCTAGCTCACGAGATGACCCGATTCTTTCAAGAGGTGAGCGGACATCCGGCGATCATCCTGCGTATTGACCCCGAAACGGAGCGTTTGATTCGCATTGTCGAACCGGACGGCACGCTTACCCCCGATGGCGCGGTCGCATCGATCACGCTGCCGAATCTTCCGGAATGGTTAGATGGGAAGATTCGCTTATTGAAAGCGGACGACCATGCAGACAAAGGTGCGCTCGAATCGGTGTTAAAGCAGCACGGCGGGACAATGGTACTGATCCCATTCACGATTCCGCGAAGCTCTCAGCTTCTCGGTGCCGCTTTGATTCAAACGGGCGACCTGAGCAAGGTTGAACCGTTAAACGCGGCAGCAAACGTCGCTGCCACTGCCTTGAGAAATACCGTTACACATGTCCGCGTAACCCGCGAACTCGACACAAAATCGCGCGAACTCGAACTGATGCTGCGCATGGATCGTGAACTCAACGACACCATGAAGCAGAGCCTCGTGCTCGAAATTACGCTTGACTGGGCGATGCGCATCACCTCCGCAAACGCGGCTTCACTCGCGCTGTTTGATGAAAGTACAGATGAACTCCATCAGGCAATTGATCTTGGCTATCAACTGCCGCCCGCACGTATTGCCCTCCTCCGCAGTTCGATGGGTGGCGGGATCGCGCACCGCGTCGCACGCAGTGGGCACATCGAAAATGTGCCAGATGTCGGAATCGACAGCGATTATGTTGAAATCAGCCCCACCGTGAAATCGCATCTCAGCGTACCTGTACTGCGCGAAGACCGAGTGATCGCTGTGATGAGCTTGGAAAGCCGCCATCTCAATCACTTCTCCGATGATCGGATCGACTTCGCTGAAAAACTCGCCACCCGCGCCGGAGTCGCCATCGACAATGCGCGCTTGTACGCTTCGGCAGTGCGTGAACGAGAAAAATACTCACTCATCTTGGGCGCAACCTCCGACGTAGTGATCACGGTTGGCGCAGATGACCGGATCGTTCAGATGAACCCGGCAGCCGTCGCGGCGCTCCGTTTGTATGCGGATCGGGAATACATCGGGGATTCGTTCCTAAAGACGATTGAGGACACGCCGCTTGAGCCTGTTTTCCGGCGCATCAAGAGCATCGGTCAGCCGTCGATTGAAGAAATCCCGATGCCGGACGGACGCACCTATCACGCGAGTTTTACGACGCATGATCAGATCGGCTGGATCATCGTCATGCACGACATCAGCGAGTTCAAGAAGATGGATCAACTCAAGAACGAACTCGTCGCAACGGTGTCGCATGACCTCCGCCAGCCGCTCATGGTGATGATGGGCTATGTGGAACTGCTGACCCTACACAATACCGTCGATGAGCGCGGGCAGCGCTACATTGGGATGCTGGCGCGTTCGATTGGTCGCATGCGCCGCTTGATTGAGGACTTACTCGATTTGGCGAAGATCGAAAGCGGGATGCAGCTTCATATCGAGCCAACCTCCATGTCATCCGTGATTGACGACTGCATGGAAACGGCACGATCCGCCGCTGACGCGAAGCAGATCAGCGTTGAGATCGAAGTACCGGAGACTCTGCCCAAAGTCGCGGGCGATCCTGCCCGCTTGGGTCAAATCTTCAACAACCTGATCATGAATGCGATCAAGTACACGCCGCCGGAAGGCAAAATCCGCATTTACGCCGAAACGCGCGATAACCGTGTGCGCGTCGCTGTGCAAGACACGGGTGTCGGCATTAGCCCACAGGATCAAGCGCGTATCTTTGATCGCTTCTACCGCGTGCGAAATGCGGAAAACGAAAGCATTGAGGGGACGGGTTTGGGGCTGGCAATTGTGAAGCGCTTGATCGACGCGCATCACGGGCAGATCGGGCTGGAAAGCCGTATCGGTCACGGCTCTACATTCTATGTCACATTGCCCACTTCATTGGCAAACGATACGAACTAAAAAGGGACTGGCTTTTGCCAGTCCCACTTGAGCACGCTTAATCCACACTACCCGACGGTTTTTCTTCGGGCGGGTGAACCGAATCGGTTGGCGGCGCGTCCACTACTTCCTTGATCTGCGATGCCGCTCCATGCAGCGGAGCGCCGTTTTCGTTCGTCGTCACCTGCTGCGGCTGAAGTTGATGATGATGATCATCATCGTCATCGGGCTGTCCATCTGTTAGGTGATGAATCTGATACGGCACGGTCGTCACAACCACGCCATCAATCCGGCTTAAGGTAAGGTTGAACAAGAATGCGCTGTTCTGGTGAAGCGCCTGTTCCCAGAACGTATCCATCACCAAGTGCCCGATTACGATGTGAACAAACGTGTTGGGCTGCGCGGCACGCAGTTCGTTGATGTAGTCCTCAAGCGGCTCCGCCAACAAACGGAACGGCGACGGAACAACCACGAGTTCACCTTCAGCGCCAAAACGTTTCTCCCACTTGCGGCGGACTTTCGCCTCTTTGTCGGGATTTGTGCCGATATGGAGCGCTTTCCAATCCCCCTTGAGCGACTTGGCGAAGTTGATCATGCGCACGGTTTCGGCGTGAATATCGTCGATCAACACCAGCGTCTGTACATTACGCGGATCAGCATCCAGCGGAGTCACACTTTGTAGGCTGAGACGATGCGCGACTTCGTTGTAGTGATGTTTGATGCGGAAGAAGAAAAAGACCAACACCGGAATGAGCACGACGATAAACCACGCACCAGTGCTGAATTTGGTGATGGCGAAAACAACCATCACGATGAACGTCGCGACCGCCCCCACAGCGCTGATACCCATCTTCAGACGCCAGCGTTTGTCGTAATGAATTTCCGTCTCAAGCCCTTGCTTGCTTTCGCCGGGTTTTAGCTTGCCGACTTGCCACAAATGCCGCACCATTCCCGACTGGGAGATGGTGAAGCTCAAGAATACACCGACCGCGTACAGCGGAATCAACGCGGTGACGCTGGCATTAAACATGAACACCAGAATTGACGCGAAGAATGCCAGCCCGACAATCCCCCACGAAAATACAAGCCGTCCACCGCGATACGTGAGTTGGCGCGGTAGGAATCCGTCACCCGCGCTTAATGCCGCCAAGCGTGGGAAGTCTGCATAGCTGGTATTTGCTGCCATCAACAGGATCAGCGCCGTACCGGCAAGCAACAGATAATACAGGGGACTGCCGTCACCGTAGACAGCGCGCCCCATCTGCGAGATCACGGTTTCCTCATGGCTGGGGATGGCGTGAATCTGGTTGGCAATGAACGTGATGCCGAGGAATAACACGATCAAGATGCTGCTCATCCATACCAGCGTGATCGCGGCGTTACGGCTGCGCGGCTTTTTGAATGCCGAAATTCCGTTCGAGATCGCCTCAATCCCCGTCAGCGCGGTACACCCGGACGAAAACGCGCGCAGGACAAGGAAGATACCGAGCGCTTCAGTCGTCGCATGATGGATCGGTTCAACCCCTGTCACCTGAGGTAGACCACCTGTTGCCGTGCGGATAAACCCGACAATGAGCGTCAAGAACATCATGCCGAGGAAGAAATAGGTCGGGATCGCAAAGATCCGCCCGCTTTCCTTCACGCCGCGCAGGTTGACGATGGTCATGATTCCGATGACCGCAAGCGCAATGTGAACGCGAAAAGCGGAGAGTTCCGGGAACGCCGAAATGATCTGCGCGACGCCGGATGAAATCGATACCGCGACCGTCAAGATATAGTCGGTGAGCAGTGCCGCGCCCGCGACCTGTGCCGGAAGTTCACCAAAGTTGTCGCGCGCGACAATATACGCGCCGCCGCCGTTCGGGTACGCGAAGATCGTCTGGCGATAACTGATCGTGACGATGACAAGCAGTACGGCGATGGCAATGGCGACCGGAATCGACATGCCGAGGATCGTCCCGCCATTCACCCAGATCAACGCGCCGCCGCCAACTGCCATCGATAGAATGATCAGGATTTCTTCCGTCGCGTAAGCGGTGCTGGAGAGCGCATCCGACGCGAATACTGCCAAGCCAACCGGTTTGCTGATCGCCTGATGTGGTAAATCGCTCGTATCCAATCGTTTACCAAATAACAAGCGCTTAACGTCAATAGCCATAGAACCCTCTCCCCCCGGGGAAATGTTGTGATGCAGACAGCGACAAGCCAACAATTGCATCGCTTCATGCGCAAAATGCATTCATGAAAGCCAACAAGAATCAAATGTGTCTATTTAGATCTTTTGCCTAAGTCAGGGAGGGCGTTGGAAGTGAATGCGTAGGATTGTCTCGGTGGTAGAGGGGACATTCCAGCCGCGCAATGCGCGGGGAGAACATGGAACATTCGCTGAGATGGACAGGTCAATCTGTCCGAGGCAAACCATTATTGAATGTGCTCTGTGGTAAATATGCACAAAACCTCAAATATTCTAACCGCACATTTCGGATTGTGTACCCCCCAAAAACTGATAGGAAATTGATGCCTTTGACTGTTTTATTTACACAATCCTGATACGTCAATGCGTGCGTTTGACGACGTTTGCGAGAAACGTTATCCTGTGCTCTTATTAAACGGTGATTTGATTATTAGACTTGGATTTCTTTCGTGACCAACAGACTACAAACTCAAGTCAGCGTGAACAGTGATGAGTTCCGCGCCAATGACGCGCACAATCGTCAGCTTGTGCAAACCCTGCACGAACGTCAAGCGAAAGTGCGCGCGGGCGGCAGTGATCGCGCCGTCAAGAAGCATGTAGAAGCGGGAAAACTCCTCCCCCGCGAACGTATTGAACTCCTGCTCGACCCCGGCACACCTTTTCTTGAACTCAGTACCCTTGCTGCATGGGGTATGTACAATGACGAAACTCCCGGTTCGGGTTCGGTGAACGGGATCGGCACGGTGAGCGGCGTTGAATGTATGATCCTCACCAACGAAGCGACGATCAAAGGCGGCACATCCTATCCGGTCACAGTCGAAAAAAGTCTGCGCGCTCAAGAGATCGCGGCGGTGAACCGACTCCCCTGCATTTATCTAGTTGAGTCCGGCGGCGCAAACCTGCCGCATCAAGCGGAATTGTTCGTCGAAGGTGGGCGCGGATTTGCCAATCAAGCGCGCATGAGTGCGCAGGGCATCCCGCAGATCTCGCTTGTATTCGGCAACAGCACAGCGGGCGGTGCGTATATTCCCGGCTTATCCGATTACACCGTGTTCGTGCGCGATCAAGCGCTGGCGTTTTTGGGCGGTCCGCCGCTCGTCAAGATGGCAACCGGTGAAGAAGTCGATGAAGAATCACTTGGCGGCGCGACTATGCACGCCCGCGTCTCCGGTTTAGCCGATTATCTCGCGGACAACGACACCGACGCGATTCGCATCGGGCGCGAACTCGTCGCCCGCTTAAACTGGCACAAACCTGCCCCGTTCAACCGCCGCGCCCCTGAACTCCCCTGCTATGATCCCGAAGAACTGCTCGGCATCGTCCCCATCGACACGATCCGCAAACCGCTCGATATGCGCGAAATCTTGGCGCGCATCGTTGATGGATCGCGCTTTATGGAGTTCAAGCCCGATTACGGCTCAACACTGGTGTGTGGTCACGCCCACCTTGACGGGTATCCAATCGGGATCATCGCCAATAACGGCGTGCTGTTCAGCCAAAGTGCAGAGAAGGCGGCGCACTTTATCCAGTTATGCAACGTCGAGCGCGTGCCGATTGTGTATTTGCAGAACATCACCGGCTTTATGGTCGGGCGCGCTTATGAAGAAGGCGGGATCATCAAACACGGCTCAAAGATGATCAATGCTGTCGCCAACAGCACCGTGCCGCAGTTTACCGTCTTGGTGGGGGGATCATACGGAGCGGGCAATTATGCCATGTGTGGGCGCGCGTATGATCCGCGTCTGCTGTTCGCGTGGGTGAGCAGCCGGATCGCCGTGATGGGCGCGGAGCAGGCGGCGGGGGTTCTGGCGATTATCACGGAAGAAGCGGCGCGCAAACGCGGGCAAGAACCCGATCAGTCTCAAATCGAAATTCTGCGCGCTATGACCATCGCCAAGTTTGAGCAGGAAAGCGATCCGTACTTTGCCACTGCGCGCCTGTGGGACGACGGACTGATCGACCCGCGTGATACACGTCGAGCGCTCAGTATCGGCTTATCGATGAGCGCGGGCGGTGATTGGCAGAATCAGCCCGCGCCGCGCTACGGCACGTTCAGAATGTAGGAGCTTCTGTGACCATTTTCCGCTATCACTCGGCAATTTTAGAGAAGTACCCGACGATCCTCGGCGGAATTATCCGCGCCGAGGGCATGACCAATGCGCCGACTCCGCCCGCCCTGCTTAACGAATACCGCGCCGAGCAGCAAGCCGTTCTTGCGCGCATTGGCAGCACACCGTTGAGTCAGATTCCGTCGCTGGCGGCATGGCGCGGCGTGTTCCGCTCGTTCGGAGTTGATCCGACACAAATTCGCAGCGCAGCCGAAGCCCTACTCCGCCGCTTAACCAAACAGGGCGATATTCCGGCGATCAATTTGCTGGTCGATCTCGGAAATTTGGTCAGCATCCGCTACGGGATTCCGGTCGCCATCGTTGATACGCAGCACATGATCGGCGGAATCACCGTCAAGTTTGCCACCGGAACAGAGCCGTTTATCAACCTTGGCGCGGCGGAAGTGGATCACCCCGATGTGGGCGAAGTCATCTTCACCGATGACCGCGATACGGTTTATGCGCGGCGTTGGTGCTGGCGGCAGAGCGCGGAAAGTGCCGCGCGCGAAACGACCACAACCGCGACGATTACGGCGGAGGCGCATCACGAGGGCGGGCAGACGGATATTCAAAATGCCGTGCGTGATCTACTGGTGCTGCTTGAAAAATACGCGGGTGGGAGCTTTTTCCACGCCATCCTTGATAAAAACAATCCGTCAATTTAGTGCAAATATTTGAGGAAACGCGCTTATGGATACGCAACAGATCAAACCATCCGCTTACACCAACCCGTTTACCCAAGAACACGAGATGTTCCGCCGCTCGGTGCGCGCCTTCATCGACAAAGAGATCACGCCGCACGTTGACGAGTGGGAAGAAGCCGAACTTTGGGACGCGCACGGCGTTTTGAAAAAGATGGGCGATCTCGGCTTTATCGGCTTGAACTACCCGGCGAAATTCGGCGGTGCAGAAGCAGATATTTGGTTTACCGTCGTCTTGATGGAAGAACTCGGTCGAATCCCGTGCGGCGGTGTGCCGATGGGTATCAGCGTCCACACTGATATGTGTACCCCGGCGCTGGCAAAATACGGCTCGGACGAACTCCGCCAGCAATATCTCGCCCCCGCCATTCGTGGTGAGATGGTCGGCGCGATTGGCGTGACAGAACCGAGCGCTGGCTCAGACGTGGCGAGCATCATCACGCGCGCCGAACCGGACGGTGACGATTATGTGATCAACGGCAGCAAGATGTATATCACCAACGGCGTACAAGCCGATTGGGTGTGCATCCTCGCCCGCACCGAGCCGGGGACGAGCTACAAAGGCATGTCGCTGATCATCGTCCCAACGGACACGCCCGGTTTCATCGTCAGCAAGAAGCTGAAAAAGCTCGGCAACCACAGCAGCGATACCGCCGTCCTCACGTTTGAAAACTGCCGTGTGCCGCGTTCAAACCTCGTCGGCGTCGAAGGCATGGGTTTCTATTTGCAGATGGAGCAGTTCCAGCGTGAACGGTTGGTCGCTGCCCTGCTCGGCGTGAGCGGCACCGAAATGGCAGTCCGGCAGACGCTCCGCTACACGCAAGAGCGCGTGACCTTCAACAAGCCGCTGATCGCCAACCAGTGGATACAGTTCAAACTCGCGGAACTCCTGACCGAAATCGAAGCGCTCCGCCACATGACGTATCACACCGCCGCACTCATGGCGATTGACGAAACCTCGCTGGAAGTCACGAAGAAAGCCTCGATGTGCAAGCTCAAGGTTGGGAGGCTGATGCGCGAAACAGCGGACACCTGTTTGCAATTTTTCGGCGGCATGGGCTACATGGAAGAAACGCCAATCTCGCGCTATTTCCGCGATGCCCGCTTGACCAGCATCGGCGGCGGCGCAGATGAAGTCATGATGGGAATCATCTCAAAACTCGAAAACTTCAACCCGCGCTAGAGGTGACTGATGTTACGGATCGGCTCTGCACAAGGGTTTTATGGGGATGATGTGACACGCGCACTGCCGATGATCGAAGGCGGGCATGTTGATGTCATCTGCTTTGAGGCGTTAAGCGAACTCACCCTCGCCATTTTGCGAAAAGACATGCTGGCGAATCCGGCGCGCGGTTATACGTTCGATGTATCCATCATTGCCCGCGAGATTCTGCCGAAGGCATTCGCCCGCAAAATCCCGCTGATCACCAACGGCGGCGGCTTGAACCCAACCGCCGCCGCGCAGATGATCCGCGATGCTGCCGCGAAAGCGGGTTTAACCGGGTTAAAAGTTGCCGCCGTGACCGGAGATGATATTCTGGCGCGTCTGCCGGAACTTCAAGCGGCGGGTGAACGATTTCTCAATATGGATACGGGCGAATTGCTGGCGGATACGGCGAATCAAGCCTTCGTGACCGCCAATGTGTATCTCGGCGCTGCGCCGATTGTCGAGGCGCTTCAAAACGGCGCCGACATCGTGATCACCGGGCGCGTGGCTGACCCGTGTTTGTATCTCGCGCCGATGATCGCCAAATATGGGTGGGCATGGGATGACTGGGATCGCTTGGCGGCGGGCATCGTCGCGGGGCATTTGCTCGAATGTACGGGGCAAGTTGTCGGCGGGAACAGCATTGCGGCGATGAACCTGCTCGATCCGGCAGACTTGGCGCATCTCGGCTACCCGATTGCGCACGTTCACGAAGATGGAACATTCGTCCTCACAAAAACGCCGGGCACGGCAGGATGTGTCAGCGTCGAAACCATCAAAGAACAACTTCTCTACGAAATCCACGATCCCGCCCATTATTTAACGCCTGACGTAACTGCCAATTTCACCACATTGAGCCTAACCCCCGACGGCGAAAACCGCGTGCGCGTCTCCGGCGTGACCGGCGAGCCGCGACCGGAAAAACTCAAAGTGAGCATGGGGCGCATGGAAGGCTACATGCGCGAATTGATCTTCACGCTCGGCTACCCGGCGGTATGGCGCAAATACGAACTGCTTCAGGGCATGATCGCGGAGAGTTGGAAAGGTCTGCCGATTGAGCGCATCGTATATCACCGTTTGGGGATCGACAGCCTGTTTGAGAAGATGTCGCCCGTGCCGGATTACCCCGATGAACTGGTCGTGCGGGTGATGTTCACCGCCGCTGATCCTGATACGCTCAAGATTGCTGTCCGCCGCGTGATGGCGAACGGGTTAAGCTGTCCCCCCGGCATGAGCGTGAGCGGTTCGACGGTTGGCGGCGATCCGCGCGTGATCCTCGGCTTATGGTCATCGCTGATCGGGCGGGAACATGTGCATCCGCAGATCACATACATGGAGGTGTAACCATGCGCCGACTGTTTGACCTCGCTTACGGGCGTTCCGGCGACAAAGGCAATATCGCCAACGTGAGCGTGATCGCCCGCACGCCCGACGATTACGCCGAAATCAAAGCAAAGCTCACCGCCGAACGCGTGAAAGCGTTTTACGGCGATCTCGTGCCGGGGGATGTGATCCGCTACGAACTCGACAATATCGAAGCGCTCAATTTTGTCTTGCATGGCGCGCTCGATGGCGGCGCGACCCGCTCACTTCGTATTGATCCGCTTGGCAAGTCACTGGCAGGCATCTTGCTTTCGATGGAATGGGACACATGACCGATTACGCAAACATACTCGTGAACATCGCGCCGCCCTTCGCTCATGTCACGCTGAATCGCCCGCAAAAGAGCAACGCGATGAACTTCGCCATGATGGATGAACTTGTCGCTGTGTTCGCCCATCTGAAAGACCGTACCGATGTGCGCGCGATCGTCTTGAGCGGCGCAAACGGGAACTTCTGCGCGGGCGGCGACCTTGCCGACTTGATCACCGTTGCCGCCGGAATGACGCCGGATGAGCAGGATCGGCTTGTCGGGCGCATGGATGCCGTCCTCCGCGCCGCCGACACCGCCCCGCAAATCGTAATCGCCCGCTTGGAAGGGGCAGTGCTCGGCGGCGGATTCGGTTTAGCGTGCGTGAGCGACATCGCCGTTGCCGCCGACAATGCCATTTTTGGAATGCCGGAAGTTCGGTTAGGTATCGCTCCGTCGCTGATCTCGCCGTTCGTGATCAGTCGGATCGGACTGACCCGCGCCCGCTATTTGATGCTGACCGGCGAACGCTTCAACGGTCACAAAGCGGTCGAGTACGGGATCGCGCATGAAGTCGTTGAGGCATCAGGAATGGAAGCGCGTATCAGCGCCATCCTCGATGATCTGCGTCAATGTTCGCCCGCCGCAATTCGCGCCGTGAAAGGACTGATCCAGACGGTGATCAGCGGCACACTCGATGAAACCATGATCTACCGTGCGCATCTGCTCAACACGCTGCGCATGAGCGAAGACGGTCAGGAAGGCATGGCGGCGTTTCTGAGTAAACGTCCAGCGCGATGGGTAGATGGCATATGATCCATAAAATCCTGATCGCCAACCGGGGCGAGATCGCCCGCCGCATTGCTCAGACGTGTCACAAGCTCGGAATCGCTACCGCTGCCGTGTATTCGGATGCGGATGCGAATGCGCTCCACGTTCAATCCGCCGATGAAGCGGTTTACATCGGCAAAAGCCCCGCCGCTGAGAGTTATCTCAATGTCGAGCGCTTGATCGAAGCGGCGCGGCACGTCGGCGCGGACGCGGTACATCCCGGCTTCGGCTTTCTTTCGGAAAAAGCGCACTTCGCCCAAGCGGTGATCAACGCCGGATTAACATGGATCGGACCCACACCCGCCGCAATCAGCGCGATGGGCGATAAGCGCCGCGCCAAACTCATGATTAAGGGTGTGCCGCTCGTTCCCGGTTACAGCGGTGATGATCAATCGGATGCGGCGCTGATTGGCGCGGCGGACACAATCGGATTCCCGATCATGGTCAAAGCGGCGGCGGGCGGCGGCGGAAAAGGGATGCGCGCAGTCTACAGCGCCGCTGAACTCCCCGCCGCGCTCGAAGGCGCGCGCCGTGAAGCGTCACAAGCGTTCGGTGATCCGACATTAATCCTAGAACGCCTGATCCAAGCGCCGCGCCACATCGAGATTCAGATTTTTGGCGATACGCATAGCACGGTGATTGCGCTTGGTGAACGTGAATGCACCATTCAGCGCCGCCATCAGAAAGTGATCGAAGAATGCCCCGCCGTTGATCCTGACCTGCGCCGGAGGATGAGCGAAGTCGCGGTCAGCATCGGGGAGCAGTTGGGCTACGTAAACGCCGGAACGATCGAATTCTTGCTCGACTCAGACGGGCAGTTTTATTTCATGGAGATGAACACCCGTTTACAGGTCGAACACCGCGTCACGGAAGCCGTGTACAAATGCGATCTAGTGGAGATGCAAATACGTGTCGCGGAAGGTGCGGTGCTGGCGAATATCTTTACACCGCCAGAAACACTTGAACGTCACGCGCTCGAAGTTCGTATTTATGCCGAGGACGCCGCCAATGAGTTCCTGCCGACAACGGGCACAATCGGGCATTGGGGTTTAGGTGAGCAAGCCGCCTATTTCGATTCGGGCGTACAGTCCGGCGATACCGTGACCCCGTTCTACGATCCGATGCTGGCGAAAGTCGTGACGGTTTCGGAAAAAGGCGGGCGTACCGAAGCGATCCGACGGATGTCGCGGGCGCTGGCACATTTACAGATTCTCGGCGTGCGCACCAACGTCGATTTTCTGCGCCGAGTGATCGTGGACGCCGATTTCGTGCGCGGCGAATTCAGCACCGGGTTCATTGATCAGCACCCTGACTTGCTGACGGACGCACCCCCACCAGCCATCGCGTTGATCGCGGTGGCGCTGTCGAAAACAGGTACGCTTACCGACCATTGGCGCAACAACCCGAACCGCCCGATCAAGCAAGCATTCTCGTGTGGCGGACAGAAGTATGAGATTTTCTTAAGTCCCGGTGTAAGAACAAGTAATGGCATGCGCGTCAACATAGGCGAACAGACATGGGACGTGCAGCATGTGACAGCGGCGAACGACACGTTCAGCATGGCGCTTGACGGTCACCGGCAGAGCGCGACCGTTTGGGAAGATGAAAACGATACATGGTGGGTTCACTGCGCTGCCGGAACATATGGGTTAGCGTGGATTAACCCGCTCCCCACCGGAGCCGCCCGCGAACACAGCGCCGACTCGCTGGTTTCGCCGATGCCGGGGACGATCATCGCGGTAAATGTCCGGGATGGCGAGCAGGTCGAAAAAGGTCACATCCTGCTCATCATCGAAGCCATGAAAATGGAGCATCGCATCAAAGCTCCACACGGGGGGACTGTCCGGCAGCTGCGTTTGAGCGTGGGCGATTACGTCCAGCAAGGTGTCCTCTTGCTCGAACTTCAGCCGGATGATCGCTAACCCCCGCCAACCTATCTACTGGGAGGAAAGGATCACTATGACGCGGTTCACGAAGGTATTCTTTTTGTTCGTCCTCGCGCTGGGCTTGATCGCCGTTTTCGGCGTGAGCGCTCAGGCAGACAACGTTTTGCGGGTTGGCATGAATGCGCCCGTCGTCCTTGACCCGGCGCTGCACAGCAACGACCCCGAAACCGCCCTCAATCGCGCCATTTATGACTATCTGGTGGAAGTGCTGCCGGATGCGACCATCGGCGGCAATCTCGCATCTGATTGGACGATCAGCGACGACAGCCTGACCTATACGTTTACGCTCGTGCAGGGCGTCGCCTTCCATGACGGCTCAGAACTTACCAGCGCCGATGTCGTCTACACGTTCAACCGCTTGAAGGAAGTCGAATCCCCCGCGCTCAGCTTGCTCGGTGAGTTTGAAGTCAGCGCGCCTGATGGGTACACCGTCGTGTTCACGCTGCCGCAAATCAACGCTGATTTCTTGTACGGCGTGGCAGCCCGTCAAGCGCTGATCGTCCGTGATGGCGAAGATGCGCCCAACGTGCTTGGCGAAGGCGATGCCGCCTTCGAGAATTTCAACGGGACGGGTCCGTTCGTCCTCACCCAGTTCGACCCCGGCGCGCGTGCCGTGCTGACCGCCAACGCCAATTACTGGAACGGCGCGCCCGCATTGAGCGGGTTGGAATTCATCTATATTGATGATGCGGTCGCTCAGGTGGATGCACTCTTGAGCGGTGAAGTCGATTTCGTCTTCAAAGTACCGATTGCCCAAACAGATCGCATTGAAACGGCTGATGGTGTGAGCGTGATACAGGTTGCCACCAGTCAGCATCCCGTCATTCGTCTGCGCACCGACGAAGGCTTCGCGGGCGCTGATCCGCTCGTGCTTCAGGCGTTCAAGTATGCGACCGACCGCGAAGCGCTGAACGATATTCTCCTTCAGGGACGCGGCACAGTCGGCAACAATGACCCGATCGCGCCCGTGTTCGAGTTTTTCTACGATGATACGGTCGAGAACCAGACCTACGATCCCGACCGCGCTTGCGAACTGCTCACAGAAGCGGGACTCGGCACATACGAAGGGACGCTCTACGCGCCCAACGCCTTTGAGTATGCCGACTTAGCGGCGGTGCTTCAGCAGCAGTGGGCGGCGGCGTGCATCAACGTCAATATCGAGGTGGTGGAAGAAGGGCTGTACTACGACTTCAGCAACCCGAACAACTACTTCGAGGTGGAGTTGGGCATCACCGGTTGGGGTGATCGTCCGTCGCCGCAGATTCTTCTCCGTGAGGCATACATCGCGGCAGGCATCGAGACGGGTTTCAATGAAAGCCGCTTCAGTGATCCTGAAGTCGAAGCGCTGGTCGAAGAAGCGAGCCGAACGACGGACAACAACGCCCGCAGCGCGATCTACGCCCAGATCAGCCAGATTTTCTTGGAACGCGGACCGATCATTATCCCCTACTTCGCACCGCTTTTCGGTGGTCTACGCGATAGTGTTCAGGGGCTTACGATGGCACCCTTCCCCGGTTTGACGGACTTCCGCTCGGTCAGCATCAGCGGCTGATCACGTTTCATAATCTAGCGTGGGGGCGTGATTCGCTCACGCCCCTGCTTTCGATAATCCAGCCTTGATCCCTTTCTTAGTGTTCTTTGTGGTTTAAACACGCTTTCTTTTCACGTTCGCCTTTTGACTTCAAGAAAAGGAACAGGCTTTCTGAACGCTCTCAAACAGCTTGCGCGGCGTCCGCAGTCGCTCATCGGGCTGATTTTGGTGATCATGTTCGCCTTACTCGCCATTTTCGGACCGATGATCGCGCCGTACCGTTTCGACACGATCATCCGGGGTGCGGCGCGGCTTGCCCCAACCGCAGAGTATTTCTTTGGGACGGACACGCTGGGACGTGACGTGTTCAGCCGTATCTTGTGGGGCGCACGCGAAATCATCATCCTCCCGTCGATCACGACTGCGCTTTCGGTCATATTCGGCAGCGCGATCGGTCTGCTAATCGGCTACTACGGCGGGGCATTGGATACTATCGTATCGCGTATCATTGATAGTCTGCTGGCGATTCCTGCGCTGATTCTGGCGATGGTCATGCTCGGCACCATCGGATCATCCTCACTTGGGATCGTCGTCGTGATCGTGCTGCTCTACACGCCCATCGTCGCGCGCGTTGCCCGTTCTGCAACCTTAAGTGTGCGATCCGCTGGGTACATCGAAGCGGCGCGACTGCGCGGCGAATCAATCATATTCATCCTGTTTCGTGAGATTCTCCCAAGTATTCTTCCCGCGCTCGTCGTTGAAGCAGCGCTGCGCTTCAGCTATGCGATTTTTTTAACCGCGTCGCTCGGTTTTCTCGGCTTGGGCGTACAGCCGCCCTCCCCCGACTGGGGGCGCATGGTCAACGAGGCGCGCGCGTCATTTTCCCAGACGCCTTGGGCATTGTGGGCACCCGCTGGAGCAATCGCACTCTTGATCATCGGCGTCAATTTGCTGTCCGATGGGCTGCGGCGCATTTTCCGCTATGAAGGGGGACTCGGATGACGACGCCAATCATTGAAGCGGAACATCTCGCCATCGATTATCAACTGGGCGACCGCTGGTTCAATGCGATTCTTGACGTGAACATGACGATCTATCCCGCCGAAATTCACGGCTTGGTGGGCGAAAGTGGCAGCGGCAAATCGACCTTAGCGCTTGCCTTGATGCGTTATATGGCGGGAAACGCCCGCATCAGCGCGGGCACGATCCGGTTTGACGGGGCAGATATCACCAATGCCGCACCTGACGAGATGCGCCGCTTATGGGGCAGCCAAATCGCGCTTGTGCCCCAAGACGCGCTGGCGTCGCTCAATCCCTCGTACACAATCGGGGAGCAAATCGCCGAGATTGCCCGCCTCCATTTGAAGTTTAAGCGCCGCGAAGCATGGGATCGCGCCGTCGAGATGCTGCGCAGCGTCAAAATTGCTGATCCGGCAGCCGTCGCCAAGCGCTACCCGCATCAGATCAGCGGCGGGATGCAGCAGCGCGTCACAATTGCGATGGCGTTGATCACGAATCCGCGCCTGTTGGTCTTGGATGAACCGACGACCGCGTTGGATGTCACCACCCAAGCGGTGATCGTCGATTTGTTCCGTGAACTCATCCACGAACATCACGCGGCAGCGCTCTATGTCTCGCACGATCTCGGTTTGGTTTCGCAGTTGTGCGACCGCGTGACCGTTTTGTACGGTGGCGAAGCGATGGCGTCTGCCCCGGTCGATGACATATTCATGCGCCCGATCCACCCATACTCAATCAGCCTGTTAGCAAGTCTGCCCCGCCCGACGAGCGGCACAGAAACCCGCCTACGCACCATCGAAGGCGTTGCGCCGTCGCTGTCGGAGCGTCCGCATGGGTGTGTGTTCGCCACACGCTGCCCTGCCGCGCTCCAGCTTTGCCACGACGAAAAACCCCCCGTTGAGCAGATCGCGCCGGATCGTCAGGTTAAATGTCACCGCTGGCGCGAAATCGCAGACGGTTCACTTGTGATCGACACCGCACCGATCTCGTCAAAAGCGGACGCACAGCCTGAACCCGGCATCGTGTTGGAAGCCCATCACGTCAACAAGACATTCGGTGGCTCAATGATGCGCTTGTTCGGGCGGCGTGATGCGGGCGTGCGCGCTGTCGATGATGTCAGTATTCATGTCAACCGCCGTTCGACGCTCGGCTTGGTTGGCGAAAGCGGCAGCGGCAAGACGACGCTTGCCCGCGTGATCATCGGCTTGGAACCGCTCGACAGCGGCACAATGGAACTGCTCGATCTTCCGCTCCTGCCGCGCTTACGTGACCGCACGCCGGAGACGCTGCGCCAGCTTCAGATGATCTTCCAGAATCCGAACGACGCGCTCAACCCATACATGACCGTCAGCCAAACATTGGGGCGCACGATCAAGCGGCTGAGTACGACGCCGATCAACCGTGAAGCGCTCAAAGCACGCGTCGCGGAACTGCTGGAAGAAGTGCGCCTTCCCGCCAGCTACGCCGAGCGCTATCCAAGCGAACTCAGCGGCGGCGAAAAACAGCGTGTGGCAATTGCCCGCGCCTTCGCCCAAAACCCGGCGCTCGTCGTCGCGGATGAACCAACCTCCGCGCTGGATGTCTCGGTGCAGTCGGTGATCCTGAATCTGCTCAAGGATTTGCGCGCACGCGAAGGCGCATCCTACCTGTTAATTTCGCATGACCTGAAAGCAGTCGCTTACTTGGCGGACTGGATCGCCGTGATGTATTTGGGCGAAATTGTCGAAGAAGGTACAGCCGAGCAGGTGACGACCATCCCTTCACATCCCTACACCGAAGCGCTGATCTCCGCGATCCCCAATCCCGATCCGGCAGTACGCGGTCAGCGTATCCGATTGGAAGGCGATCCGCCGAGCGCGACTGATATTCCAACCGGATGTCGCTTTCATACGCGCTGCCCGCGCAAATTGGGGCAAATCTGCGAAGTCGAAGTGCCGCCGAATCAAGATTTGGGGGATGGGCATCGCATCCGCTGTCACATTCCGGCGGCGGAACTGATCGAACTTCAGCGCGAGTCACTCAATCCGTTTCAGGAGGAAAAGGCATGATCCGGTTTCTTCTGAGACGTATCGCCTTGCTCGTCGTCACCCTGTTGATCACCTCGCTGGTGATCTTCGCGCTGACTCAACTGCTGCCGGGGGATGTCGCACGCCTGATCTTGGGACGCGAAGCCCGCCCGGAGGCAGTCGCCACGCTGCGTGAGGAACTCGGATTAAACGAGTCCGTTCCGCAGCAGTACATCAACTGGCTGACGGGATTCGTCACCGGCGATTGGGGCACCTCGTTTGTCAGCGGCAGCGCACCGATCCGCCCACTGGTGATGGATCGCATGGGGAATTCGCTTCGGCTCGCCGGGTTAACGCTCTTGCTCAGCGTGCCGCTCTCGATGTTCCTCGGCGTGATCGCGGGCTTAAACGAAAACAAGCTGATCGACAACCTGATCAGTATCTTCACGTTGAGCGTGGTCGGGCTGCCGGAATTTGTCACCGGTTTGGTGTTGATCAATATTCTTGCGCTCGGTTTGGGTTGGTTTCCCGCCAGCGCCACCGCGCCCGCCTCGGCGTCGTTTGGCGATTGGCTGCGCCAGTTGATCCTGCCCGCCATTACCGCAACTTTCGTCTTGATGGCGTACATCGCCCGCATGACGCGCGCCGGAGTGATCGACGAACTCAAAAAGCCGTATGTCCGCACGGCGATCCTGAAAGGCTTGCCGCACCGCGTTGTGATCGTCAAACATGTGCTGAGAAATGCGCTGCTGCCGACAATCACCGTTGTGTCGATCTCCTTCGGCTGGATGATCGGCGGCTTGATCGTGATCGAAAACGTGTTCAGCTACCCCGGCTTAGGTCGGCTGATGACGAACGCCGTTGAGCGCAAAGATATTCCGCTGATGCAGTCCGTCGTCATGGTAACAATCTTCTTCTTCGCCATGTCGAATCTGGTAGCGGACGTGCTCTATGGGCTGGTCAACCCACGAATCCGGTTGGAGTAGGGAATCAGAGCTAATGATCGACGCGTTACGGAGGGAACGATATGCCACTTTATGATTACCGGTGCGAGACGTGCGGCGAAGCGTTTGAGGCGCGGCACGGGTTGAACGATCCCGCGCCCGTCTGCCCACACTGTGGATCGGCACAAATCCGCAAAGTGATCACCAAAACGCCGCTCGTCGGTCAAGGCATGAGCGCCACCCTGAGCAAGAACGCCAGCAAAGAGGAAATTCAAGCGAAATGGGCGGAAGAAACGCCGAAACTGCGTGAAAAACTAGTTGGTAAGCTCGGCGAGGACGCGGTGAACCGGAACGCGCCATCGCTCAACAAGAAATATGATTGAGCCGCTGCGGATCGTCGGGGCGGAGTTCTTTCGCCTAAATGCGTCGAAGCGCGACGGCGGCTTCTATAAAGCCGAAGATGGGATTACCCGCGCTGAGTCCCGTGCCCTGACGATCGATCTGGAAGGCTATACGATCTTCCCCGGCATGGTCAACGTGCATGATCATCTGGAAATGAATCACTACCCGCGCACGAAATTCCGCGAGAAGTACGATAATGCTCACCAATGGGGCGAAGACGTAAATACCCGCTTGGATGAGCCGCCGTTCAAAGAACTGCGCGCGTATCCAATTGAGGATCGCTGCTTCATCGGCGGGCTAAAAAACCTGCTGTGCGGTGCGACCAGTGTGATCCACCATAACCCTCCGTATCCGGTGCTGTTTCAGCGTGATTTTCCGGTGCGTGTCCTGCGAAAATATCGGTGGGCGCATTCGCTCCACTTCGCCACAAAAGAGGAGATCGTGCGTTCGCGCCGCTATCGAAAATGGGATGAACGCTGGTATATCCACCTTGCCGAAGGCACAGACGAAACAGCAGCATCCGAGTATCAACAACTGAAGGCGATGGGCTGTATCCGACCGGGAACAGTGCTGATTCACGGCGTTGGGATCACGCGGGAAGACTTCAAGGATGCCGCCGAAAACCATGTCCGGTTCGTCGTGTGCCCATCCACGAATCATTTTCTCTTGGGCGCGCACCCCGATATCACCTCGTGGACATGGTTTCGAGCCGGGTACTACCTCGGCAGCGACTCGCGGCTGACCGCAAACGGCGATTTCCTCGACGAAATCCGCTACTGCTACGAAACCGGCTTGATCAACAATGAGCGGGCAATGCACCACATCATTTTCGCCTACAATCCGCTGCTTATCTATCAAAGCGCGTCTCGCTCGAAAGGCGTGCTGCCATCTGATTGGTTTGCGGTGCGGCGCGACCGCCCACTCTATACCCTCCATCGTGCCGATCTTTCGCTTATTGTGCGCGGCGGAGTTCCTCAAATTGGTGATCCAGCGCTCATGGAAAAGTTCACCCACATCAAGACCGTCGAAGCAGCGCTCGATGGCGCGCCAAAGCTGATCAACATGCAGCTTGCGCGGCAGATCAAGCGCTGTTCGCTTAAAGAACCCGGTTTAGAGATAATGGGTAAGGTCAACTAGCGGCGTGGTCATGATTTAATGGTACAGATTCTACTCGGTCAGTCCTACTATCTCCGGTTTGATCCCAAACTGCATCAAGCGATGCAGCCGTATCCGCCGCTCGGCACATTGTACGCCGCCAGCCTGCTCCGTGAGCGCGGGTACACCGTCGCGCTGTTCGATGCCATGCTTGCCGAGTCAACTCAGGCATGGGCGCGGGCGCTCGATCAGCACACGCCGAAATACGCGGTACTCTTCGAGGACAACTTCAACTATTTGAGCAAGATGAGCCTCCTCCGCATGCGCGAAGCCGCCTTCGAGATGATCGTGATGGCGAAACAGCGCGGCTGTATCGTGATCTGCGGCGGGGCGGACGAAACCGATCACGCCGAGAAGTATCTCGACGCGGGCGCGGATTATGTCCTGACGGGCGAAGGTGATCTCACCCTCCGCGAGTTGATCGATCAGCTTGAGGGACGCGAAGCATCACCGCTCGATCAAATCAAGAGTCTCGCGTATCGCGGATCAGATGGCGCGATGATTAAGACATTCCCCCGCCCGGTGATCGCCAACCTTGATTCGCTCCCCTTCCCCGCATGGGACTTGGTTGACCGCGAAAAATACCGCGCGATCTGGCTTGAGCATCATGGTTACTATTCGATGAATCTGGTCACGACGCGCGGCTGTCCGTTTCACTGTAACTGGTGCGCCAAACCGATCTGGGGTCAGCGCTATAACGTGCGTTCGCCGCAAAACGTCGCCGCCGAGATGAAATGGCTGCAAGCGAATTTTCAGCCGGATCACATCTGGTTCATGGATGACATCATGGGCATTCAAGACCGCTGGATCGAGCAGTTTGCCGACGAACTCGATCAACAGGGTGTGCATATCCCGTTCAAGAGCCTGAACCGCGTCGATCTGCTTTTGCGCGGGAACACGATTCCGGCACTGGCGCGGGCGGGTGCGCAGATCGTTTGGGTTGGCGCGGAAAGCGGATCACAGAAGATTCTCGACGCGATGGAGAAAGGCACAACCGTCGCGCAAATCTACGAAGCGTCGCGCAAACTCCGCGAAAACGGCGTGAAAGTCGCGTTCTTCTTGCAGTTCGGCTACCCCGGCGAAACCCGCGCCGACATCGAACTCACGCTCCAAATGGTGCGCGATCTGCTGCCGGATGACATCGGCATCAGTGTGAGCTATCCCTTACCCGGCACGCCGTTCTACGAAAATGTCAAACACGAACTTGGCGAACGCGCCAATTGGGTGGACAGCGAAGACCTCGCTATGCTGTACCGGGGAACGTACCGCACCGAGTTTTACCGCCAGCTGCACACCGTCGTCCATAAGGAATACCGGTCACGGAAGACTGCGCGCGATCTGCGGGCACTGCTGAAAAACCCCACCGCGCTCCGTCCGTCGCACTTCAGGCGTGCGGCAAGCATGATCTATCATCGGGTGACGCTCCCTGCTGCTCATGCGCAGCTCGATGCGCTCGCCGCGCTCCCTCACGACGCACCGAACGTAACCCTGCACGTCTAGCCCACAACGATAAGGAGTTACTCACTTCGTGTTCTTTGTGGTTCATGTTATGCTCATCGCACGAGAAAGAGATATTCACGAGAAGGACATGTATGGCTACATGGGTTAAGTACAAAAACGCGGACAACATCACCGAAATTTTTGACATCGATCAAGCGACGCGTTTTCGCCATGTCGAAGAAGGCGATTCGACCTTTGTCGAAATTCACGCGAGTGGCGCGGTGCATACAATCATGTGGATGACCGACAAAGAAGCCTTTCACAACATCCTCGAGCACATCAAGCAGGCGACTGGCTACACGCTTGAATAAGGCACGCGGCTGATGGATATTCTCTTATCGCATGGGTATTTCCTCAACGATGACCCGCACGAAAAAGCGGTGATGAAGCCTTATCCCCCGCTGGGGATTTTGTTTCTGTCATCGTATCTCAAGTCGAAAGGTTTCAGCGTCGGCGTCTTCGATGCGACATTTTCCAGCCTTGCGGAATTCGCCGCGCTCATCGCTCGTGATCGTCCGCCTCTCGTCGGCATTTATACCAACTTGATGACCAAGTTCGCCGTGCTCAAGATGATCGCCATCGTCAAGCAGCACGGCGGACGTGTGATCCTCGGCGGACCGGAGCCGCCTTACTACGCCGCCGAATATCTTCAGCGCGGCGCAGATGTGATCGTACGCGGCGAAGGTGAACTCACGCTCGAAGCGCTGATCCCCCACTTGATCAAGCATGGGATGAACGGGCTTAATGCCGTCGACGGAATCGCCTTTATGGGAGACGGCGGCGTGATCGAAACCGCGCCGCGCCCGTTTATCGCAGACCTGAGCGCGCACCCTTGGGCAGACCGTGACGCGATTGATATTCCGCGCTACATGGACGTGTGGAAGACACATCACGGGAAAAGCTCGATCAGTGTGATTCAAGCGCGCGGATGCCCGTATACCTGTACATGGTGCAGTCATTCCGTCTACGGGAACACGCACCGCCGACGCTCCCCTGCTGATGCCGCCGACGAACTGCTTCACCTGAAAGAGCGCTACAACCCGGATACGATCTGGTACGCCGACGATGTGTTTGCGATCAATCAGCGCTGGTTGTTCCAATATGCCGAAGAACTCAAAAAACGCGGCGTGCGCATCCCGTTCGAGTGCATTTCGCGGGCGGATCGCCTCAACGAAAACGTCGTTCAAGCCCTTGCGGACATGGGTTGTTTCCGCCTGTGGAACGGTTCGGAAAGTGGATCACAGCGCATTCTCGACGCGATGCAGCGCAAGGTCGAAGCCGCTGACGTGCAGGCGAAAACCCATCTGCTCCGCCAACACGGGATCGAAACCGGCATGTTTATCATGCTCGGCTACGAAGGCGAGACGATCACCGACCTAGAGGAAACAGTCGATCACCTCAAGAAAAGTAACCCCGATGTATTTTTGACCACTGTCGCCTACCCGATCAAAGGTACGCCGTTTTATCAGCAGGTCGAAGATCGGATTCTGACCGATAAGGCGTGGGATCAGCGCAGTGACCGCGATTTGACGATTGCGGGACGCGGATCGCAGCGTTATTACCGCTTCGCCACCCGCTGGATGGTGAGCGAAGTCGCGCTCCACCGCGCCCGCGTGAACGGCAGTACACCGCTCCGGCGGCGGATCAAATGGGCGGCGAATTCTCGGATCGGACGCTTAGGCATGTGGTTCACCCAACGCGAACGCGAAAAACCAACGCGCGCATTCCGCCATGTCAACGAGCTTTGACCGTCTCGCCGCCACCTATGACCGCGATTTCACCGGTGATGTGATCGCGCGTCATCTCCGTGCGCGTGTTCACGCCCGCCTGAATCACCTGATCCGCACCGGTGAAACTGTGCTCGAACTTGGATGCGGCACGGGGGAAGATGCGCTTGCGCTCGCGTTGCGCGGCGTGAATGTGCGCGCCACCGACGCGAGCGAAGGCATGCTCGGTGCGGCACGGCAAAAGTTAGCCGATCAACCGCGTGTCACACTCGGCGCACTTGACCTGAACCACTTAGGCGGCGACGTTCCAGCAGTCGATCACGCCTTCTCGAATTTCGGGGCGGTCAACTGCGTGCATGATCGTCATGCGCTGGCGGCATGGCTGGCGAACCGGATTCGCCCCGGTGGAAAGATCGCATTCGGGATCATGTCCCCGTTTTGCGCATGGGAGATCGGCTGGCATGTGTTTCATGCCGATTTTCGCATCGCGTTTCGGCGCTTACGCGGATTCTCAGAGTTCAGCATCGAAGGTGGCGACGTGATCCGCGTGTACTACCCCACCGTGCGACAGATCACCCGCGAATTTGCGCCCTACTTCAGCCGCACGCATGTTGAGCCGCTCGGCTTATTCCTGCCCCCGACCGCGCTTTACCCTGTCTTCGAAAAACGCCCGCGCTGGCTCAAGCGAGCGATGCACATGGATGACGCGATCCGCTCCACTTGGCTGTCGATGCTGGCGGATCACTACTGGATCGAGTTCGAGCGCCGCGCCTAAATCGCCCTCATGATCAACCGTCTGACGCGCAACACCGCCCTGTTGATCCTTTCAAATATCGGAAGCGCTGGGTTTTCGCTGCTGCTTACGGTGATCATCGCGCGCGGATACGGCGATCAGGGGTTAGGGATTTACGCACTCGCTGCCGCGTGGATTCACCCGATCAGCTTGATCGCGGAATTCGGCATTGGCACGCTGATCACCCGCGATCTGGCGCGCGAACCAGACAGCGCCCCCACGCTACTAAGCGCGGCAGTGCGGGCGCGGCTGATCATCGGAGGGGCGGCGTTTGCGCTTGTGCTGATCGGTGCGCCGCTGCTGTCCGATGATGCGCGGGTGATCGCCGCCGTGCGCATTTCCGCACCGATGATCTTGATTCTGCCATTTTTCAGCCTGTTTACGGCGGTCTTTCGCGCCCGCCAGCGCATGCAGTCGATCCCACTGCTCAACATCGGCATGATCGCGCTTCAGGTAATCCTCACCTTGTTCGTGATCGCACGCGACGGCGGGTTGGTGGGTGTGTTGGTGGCGAATGTCGTCTCATCGGCGGTGCAGCTTGCGGCGGCTTATGTAGTCTACCGGCGTGGCTTTGTGGTCAGGTTATCCGCACACGGCGAAAGCGTCCTCCGGTTGATGCGCCGTGCATGGCATTTTGCATGGGCGGCGGTCTTTTTCGCGCTGCAAATCCGCCTAAGCACGATCTTACTTGAGGCGTTCGCATCCACCGCCGACGTTGGGCTGTTTTATGCCGCCTCACGTTTCATCGAAGCCGCGCGCTTAATCCCGAATGCGTTTTTCGGCGCGCTGCTGCCCACGCTGTCAGGACTCAGCCATGATCCAGCACGTCTAGCGATTATGTTTCGACGTGTCTTGATCGGATTAGCCGCATTCGGTGTGATCGCCGCGTTCGCGCTCATGCTGTTCGCGCCTATGCTAATTGGTGTGCTGTTTGGTGAGTCGTTCAGCGATGCGATCTTGCCGCTGCAAGTGCTGGCGTGGGCGCTCGTCGGTGGACTGCTGCGCGGTGGAGAGACACTTTTCTGGTACGCACAAGGACGCGAACGCGCCGTCAATACGATCAATGCTGCCGTCCTTCCAGTTCAAATTGCGCTCAGTGTGGGGTTGATTCCGGCTCATGGCGCGCTCGGTGCGGCGTGGGTGCAGGTGATCATCGAATGGGGTGCATTCGCGGCACTGTGGCTCTGGCGCGCAAACGCGGAAAGGACGCTCATCCATGAAGCTGGATAGACGCGATCTCGCAGCGCTGGTGATTCTATTCGTGTGCGGGCTTGCAGCGCGGAGTCTATTCGCGCGCGGCTTTGACGGCTTATACGGTCAGGACGCTTATGCCTATTACAATGCTGCCGCCGAACTCGTCACAGGTGCGCCGTTCAGCCCATTCTACTGGGGGATCGGCTATCCCGTGCTGCTCCTGTTCGCGTTCGTCCTGTTCGGCGTCTCAGCATGGTCAGCGCAAGCGATCACCCTCCTGTGCGGCGCATTGATCGCGCCCGTCGTCTACAGCATCGCGCGCGAACTCAGGCTGAATCGCGGCGGCGCGTTCCTTGCCGGAACACTCGTCCTCATCGGTGCACAGTCGATTCAATCGAGCATCGTCGTTATGTCGGACATGCCTGCGCTGTTGTGGGCGGCACTCAGCGCCTACTGCCTGATCCGTTGTGGTGCGGGACACCGCCCTGCATGGTTGATCGGCGCGGCGGCGCTGCTCACGCTGGCGGGGATCACGCGCTGGCTTTATTTCGTGCTTGTTCCCGTGTGGGCGATCTATCTCTTATTCAGCAAACGAAAGATCGCGCCCAGTGATTTTATCCTCGCCTTGATCGCGGCAGGTCTGATCCTTCTCCCCCAAGCCGCGTTTGCCGCCCTGCGCCCCACCCCGCTGATCGATCATGCGTGGGTGCAGGGCTGGTCATTCGAAAATGCGTTCCGTAGGGACTTTATCAATGTTGACGGTGAGTTTCACTTCGCGCTGATCAACGTACAGTTTTACGCTGCGCCGCTCATCGATCCGGTGTATATCACCCCGATTCTGCTGCCGTTTGCGGTGATCGGTGCATGGCGTTTGCGCGGTAATCCAGCCGCGTTCATGCTCTTGATCGGCTGGCTGATCGTGCCGTTCGTGTTCTTGATCGGCATTCCTTATCAAAACATCCGGTTCGCGTTGATCAACCTTCCGCCTGCCGCTTTGCTGATCGGCTCAGGAGTCACGGCGGTAGCGGAAACCCGATCCCGAATGCGGCGCATAATCGCATTTGTTCCGGCAGTCATCGCGCTCATGCTGATGCTGATCGCTGCAAACGAACATGTGCCCGCGTTTGTCGCGCGCCAGCAGGCGGATCGCGCTGTCATCACATGGGCGGCGGAGAACATCCCCGATGATGCGACCGTTTACACGCTGGGGTTAACCCTTCCGCTTCGTATCGCGCGCACGGGCGAAGTCCGCGAACTCTATTATGAAACGGTCGATTCGCTGACAGCCGTCGCGGAGCGGCACGAACCCGCTTATTTGCTCGTCAACATGTGGCAGATCGAACATCAATGGCAGGCGCGCGCGCCCGCACTCGCAGTTGAATGGCTGCGGCGCGAACGCCGGATCACAAGGATCGGTCAGCACGGCAATTATTCCCTATACTGGATCGCGCCATGAACATCGGCATCGTAATTCCGGGCTTCAGCAGTGACGAACACGACTGGGCGATTCCCGTACAGCTTAACCTCGCGCGTGAGCAGACAAAACACACCGATTACCGCGTGATCGCGCTCCGCTACCCGCATCGCCGCGATCGTTACACCGTGTTCGGGGCGCGCGTTTTCTCGCTCGGATTCGGGGCATGGACGCGCGGACTCAAGCGGCCCGAACTGTGGCGCGAAACGCTGCGACTTCTCGAAACGCTCCACCGTGAGCAGCCGTTTGATGTGCTGCATGCAATGTGGGCGGAGGAATGCGGCATGATCGTAGGCATGTTTGGCAGAAAACACAGGATTCCGGTCGTCGTCTCGGTCATGGGCGGGGAACTTGCGCGACTTCCGGCGATCCACTACGGCGGCGGTTTGACCCGTTACGGACGGTGGATCACGCGGGAGGCGCTCAACCGCGCGGATCGGGTACATGTCGTCAGCGGGTACGTCGATCACCTGCTCGATGCGGCAGGCGTGCCGCCTCATAAGCGGGTGCGAATTCCGCTCGGCGTGGACGCGGAGCGCTTTCGACCCTCCGGCACAACTTACCGGACGAATCACCTCGTCTGCGCCGCTTCGTTGATTCCGGTCAAAAATCACACGCTCTTGCTCAAGGCTCTGACTCATCTTCCCGGCATCACGCTTGATTTGATCGGTGACGGGGCTGCGCGCCCTTCCCTAGAACGCCTTATGGATACGCTCGGCATCGGGGATCGGGTGACATTTCTCGGTGCGCAGTCGCATCCAGCCATGCCCGCACTGCTCGAACAGGCGGCGCTGCACATCCTCACATCGCATCATGAAACATTCGCCCTCAGCATTGCGGAGGCGGCGGCATGTGGCGTGCCATCGATCAGCACCGCCGTCGGCATGCTGCCCGATTACCCATCCATCGGTCAAGTTTTTGAGGGGGGTAATCCGGCGGAACTTGCGGCGCTGATCAAGGGGATACTCAACAATACAGAAGCGCTGAATGCGCTGCGACGGTCGGCGCGGGCGACCGTCGAGCGCGATTTAACGATTGAACAGACAGCGGCACGGCTGCGGGCGCTGTACGCGGAACTACTCGACGCGCAGTGACCAAACGCCCGTCCACTCCGGCACAGTCACCCAGTTATTGGCGCGGACATGATCCGCCATCTGAGCGCCGAAGAAGAAGCGCACCAGTTTGTCGGCTTCTTCCAGCGACTCAAACTGGTAATCGGTGCGGATCGCTTCACGAGTAAACCCGTGTTCGTTTTCCAGCATGTCGTAATAGGCAGCAAGGTTGTCATTCGGCGGCGCGGGTGTTTCGGATGCTGTGCCGAGCGTCTCCAAAATGATCGCCGCGCCGCCGGGACGCAGCAGCCGTTTCATCTCGCTCAACGCCGCGTTGATTTCGTCGCGCCAATGCGATGGATGCCACTCGGTGACATGACCAAAACTCCATCCGGCAATCGTCAAATCAGCACACCGGGGCGGGAGCGGAATCGCTTTGTTTTCGGCAACACGCAGCGTCCAATTGATCTTGTGTGCCTGCTGAAGCCGCTGCATCGCAACCGTGAGCATATGCGGAGCACGGTCAAAGGCATGGATAACTTTGACATATGGAACGAGCAAGCGGGTCAAGCGCCCCGTCCCTGCACCAAACTCCACCACATGAATACCATCCAGCGCGATTACGCGTTGAATGGCGGGTAGAATATTCCCTTGATAATCCTCTCTCGAAACAAGAGCATCATATTTGGCAGCATGACGCGCATAAATTTCTTCAAAAGTGGGCATACCGCATGAACCTTATGAGACAAAAATCAGGCGCGGGATGTGTAACCGCCCTGATACCGGGTGAGATATCGTTCTGTGAAGCCAGCGCGTTTCCCCTCCTTCGCAGTCAAGCGAAAGAGAGGAACGCGCAAATTCATGCTGACTAAAGCTGCGCCTTGAAGCGCTCGTAATGTTCGAGGAGAGGTCTCTGATCGATTTCCGGGTGGCGGTCAAGCAGCACCTTAAACCGTTCGATGTACTCGATCAACTGCGCCACCGTATAGGCTTCAAAGCGCATGGTGATCGCGGGCTGCGTGTTACTAGCGCGCACCAGGCCCCAACCGCCTTCAAACAGCGCACGCACACCGTCGATCGTGATGACTTCGGTTTGTGCCGCGAGTGCATCCGTTAATTCTTGGATAATGTCGAACTTAACCGCGTCCGGCGTTGAAAGCGTAATCTCTGGCGTAGCAACCAGTTTCGGAATATCTTCGAACAATTCCGAAATCGTCCGACCGGAACGCGCGATCAATTCCAGCGTCTTGAGCGCGATAAGCGGCGCATCGTCAAAACCGTAATAGTTTTCCCCCCAGAACAGGTGACCGCTGATCTCACCACCAAGCGGCGCCTTGACTTCCGCCATCTTCAGCTTGATCAAGCTGTGTCCTGTTTTCCACATCACCGGAATACCGCCGTGCTGGCGGATGAAGTCCGGCAGGGCTTGCGATACTTTCACATCGAAAACGATGTGCGCGCCGGGGTTGCGGCTCAACACGTCACGCGCCAAGAGCGCAAGCAGACGATCCGCCGAGATGTGATGCCCGTGATTGTCGATAAATCCGCTGCGATCAGCATCACCATCGAATGCCAATCCGAGATCAGCGTTGACTTCCAAGACCTTCGCCTCAAGGTCTTTCGTCGTCGACGGATCTTCCGGGTTCGGCAGATGATTTGGGAACGTGCCGTCACTTTCACAGTACAGGCAGTAGACCTTGAGACCGAGTTCCTCAAGAATACGCGGGACATATGTACCGGACATTCCGTTACCCGCATCCAGCACCACCGTCAAGGGGCGATCCATCTTCACCATCCCCTTGATCGTGTCCATATGACGCCGACCCATATCATAATCGGTGCTGAGTGTTCCCTGTCCAACCACGAATCCGTCAGCTTCGATGATGTCGCGCAGGTCGATGATTTGTTGATCCGCCAGCGCCAGCGGACCGTATGCCATCTTGATCCCATTGTAGAGGGTGGTCAAGTGACTGCCGGTGATCATCACGCTGCCCGCCTTACCCGCGTAACTGGAGGCGGCAAAATACGTGGTCGGGGTGACGACTTCACCAATATCTGTGACGTTCATGCCCGTCGAGAGCAAGCCCTCGATCATGGCGTCATTCAGCGGCGGTGAGGACAAGCGGTTATCGCGCCCGACAAACATACGCTCCGTCCCAAACGTCTTGGGCATGTACGTGCCAAGCGCTTTACCAACTAACCGGGCGAGATACGGTGTAATCTGCGGGTTTTCGCCTGTAGCGGTGCCGCGAATGTCGTACTTACGGAACACAGAACGAATGACTTCAGCCATGTTTGCCTTTTTACTCCTGATGATGATTGACGCCCGATTAATCCACCTCGACCTTGATCTCTTTGCCATCGACAATCGCGGAAAATTCTAACTGATCTCCGCCATCGCGTGCGTCAATGCGAATGATTGTTCCGGCGGGCGGGTTAGCACGCAGCAGAAAATCCGCCAGCGGCTCGCGCACCGAACGGCGGATGATGCGCCGCAGCGGACGCGCCCCGTATTCCGGCTCGTTGTTCTGCGCCAACATCCACACTTCTGATGCGGGCGTGAACTCCAGTTTCAAGCCGCGCTCCGCCGCCATTTTGACTTCCTTCTTGAGCTGGAGCTTGAGGATCGCGCCCAAGTCTTCCGAAGAAAGCGCGTTAAACATAATCACTTCGTCAAGACGGTTCAGAAATTCTGGTCGGAACCACTCGCGTACATGATCCATCGCCTCGTCGCGTACCTCATCGGTAATCACGGGGACGGCGAGGACTTCACTGCCTAGATTGCTGGTTAGAATCACGACTGTTTCGCTGAAATTGGTGGTCTGCCCGCGTCCGTCCGTCAGACGTCCTTCTTCAATCACTTGAAGCAGAATATCGAGGATGCGCGGGTGTGCCTTTTCCACTTCGTCAAACAGCACGATGATGTACGGCTGTTGGCGCACGCGCTCGGTGAGCTGACCGCCCGCTTCGCTGTCCACGTAGCCGCTCGGTGACCCGATCAAGCGGTTCAGACTGCTCTCGTCCTTGAATTCGCTCATATCGAGCGGAAGCATCGCTTCTTCGCTGCCGAACATGAATTCCGCCAGCGCCTTTGAAAGCTCCGTCTTACCGACGCCCGTCGGACCGAGGAACAAGAACGCACCAATCGGGCGCTTCGGGTCTTTGAAGCCCACGCGCGCCGTTTTGATCGCGCGTGAAACCGCGAGCACCGCCTGTTCTTGACCGATCACGCGCTCTTGAATATGTTCGACCATGCTGGCGTAGCGGGCGCGTTCGTCCTCACCCAGTTTGCTCACCGGCACGCCGCTGATCTGACTGGCGGCGAGCGTGACATCTTCCGGGTCAAGCACCATCGATGAGTCTTCTTTACTGTCCTCCGCCGACTTTCCGTCGATTTTGGCAGTATGGCTCATCGTCACCATCGCGGCGGCGCGGTGGATTAACTGCTCGGCGCTGCGGGGTAACGGTGTTGCGCTCATGTAGCGCTTCGCTAACCGTGCCGAAAGCACCAGCGATTCGGGGTCTACTTTCAATCCGTAATCGCGTTCAAGATGGGGGTGCATCACCTTGAGGATTTCAATCGTTTCGTCAACAGTCGGCTCAGAGACGCGCAAAGTCTGGCAGTTCTCCGCGATTCCGCTTGCGGTTGCCACGCGATTCGCCCATTCGGTTTCGGTCGTCGTACCGATGATGACGGGATCATCGCTCAAGAAAGCTTTCTGGATCATCGGCGTCGCTTTGCCAAACTCCGCTTTGATCGGACCGCCGAAGAAGCGGTGAATATGCGGAATAAACATCACACCGCCTCGCGCTTGATTCAGTCCGGCGCGGATCGCCTTTTGATCGCTGTCAAGCAGCGCAGTTTCGTCAACCACGACGAGGCTTTTTAATCCCTTCGGACCTTTGCCTTCCGACATGCGCAGCGCGAGGCTGTACGCCAATGTGCGCTTGCCCACCCCATCCGGCCCAATCAGGATCAAATGGCGGTTGACCGACTGCGACAGAATATTCGCCATATCGCGCAGCAGCGACTCGCGGAAGTACACCGCACGCAGTTTGCCGATCTTCGCCAGCGCGACGTAATCCTGTGTCGTGCTGTTCATACGTACAAGCTGCGAGTTTTCACTTTGCAGATCATTGATCGCTTTCGGCGTGATCCCATGCTGACGGAGCAAACCGGATGTGCTTTGTGAGCTTTCCGCCAGCACCGCCAGCGCGTGATCCGTATCGACGCGCACTTGATCCTGTGAATTCGCAAGACTGAGCGAATCATCGACCAGAATGATCGCCTGACGCGACAGCGGAACTTGTCGATTGCCGGATGCGACGTAGTTCAAATTGCCGTCGGGATCACGCCGCGTTTCGATGGCTAGAACCACCTGCCGGTCGAGGCGATCAAGATCAATTCCGCGATTGCTCTTGAATTCTTGCAGCAAACGCGCCGCCGCCGTGTCCTTGCGGCGCAGCAGCGCAAGCAGAATCAATTCAGGCATGATGACAGGCTTGCGGAGTTGATCTTTGAGGGCGACGGCGTCATTCATCACCGCGTCCATATCTTTGGAGAGCAAGTCGGGGTTAAGCGTTCCCATAATGAACGTTGCGTCCTATCGCCTTTGCAAAACAGCGCTAAAGATACCTGACAACCGCCGTATTGACAATCGTATTTCGGGGACTTATTCAGCACGCGATCCGGCAGGCAAATCAAGTCGAAGCGTCATGGGCAGCCGCCCTTGAGCGGGCAGCGCACCGAACAAAACCGCGCACGCCGCCGGAACGCTCGGACGTGCTGGACTGTAGGTTGCAACGTAAGCTGCGACATCCGGGTAAGTTTGCCAGTCGTACACCGACCAGATCGCCACCGCGATTGTTTTCTCGGCGGGAAGCGCATTCACGAGGCGCTGCTGAGCCGGATTGGTGATCGCATTCTGCGTCCACACGACGACGGTATCCGCGTCACGAGCGGCGGCACTCGCCCCCATGATCTCATCGTTCGATGGCTCGTCGCTGATGGCTAACCATGTGATATTCGAGCTGTATTGTGCGCACTCGGTCTGGATTTGATAGCGCGTCCCCAAGAAGATGATCGCCGTGTGTGTTTCGGGGGTGATCGGGATCAGATCGTGATCGTCGTAGGCGACGGTCACAGCGGCGCGGAACAGATCATCGAGCCATGCGGTATGCGCCTCCGCGCCGACCTGTTCAGCGGCGGTTGACGGATCGAGCGGCTGCCAGTCGAGTATCCCGAAGCGTTCTTTCGTCTCAAGGATGCGCCGCGCTGACTCGGTGATGCGTTCTTGCGAAATTCTCCCCTGATGCACCGACTCGATTACGGCGTTAATCGCGTTCGCCGCCACATCCGCGCCGATTCCGGGTCCCATCGCCAGCAGATCGACACCCGCTTCGACTGCCATCACCGCCGCTTCGTAAAGATTGTAGGTCAAATCAACCGCGTTCATATCGAGCGCGTCCGTCATGATGATCCCATCAAAGCCAAGCTGATCGCGCAGCAAATCGGTCACGATCACCCGCGAAAGCGAAGCGGGCAGGCTCGGCGTTGGATCAACTTGAGGAAACCAGATATGCGACACCATGATCGCGGCTGCGTCCGCTTCGATGGCGGCGCGAAACGGCACAAGTTCAACCGCGTTTAGGCGATCCAGCGTCAGATTCAGGATGGGCAGGGTGCCGTGCGAGTCGTCGCGCGTTTCGCCGTGACCGGGAAAATGTTTCGCCGTCGCCAGCACATTCCGCGACTGCGTGCCGCGAATAAACGCGGCGACCGCTTCACCTGTGATCACCGGATCATTCCCGAAGGCACGACGGGCAATGATCGGGTTTTCGCGGTACGTTTCGAGGTCGGCAACCGGAGCGAGGTTCATATTGATGCCGACCGCCGCCAGTTCATCGGCGATCAACCCGCCCGCCGTTTCGCTCCATGCTTCTCCCGCCGCCGTGAACAAGAGCGGGGTTGGGTAAAACGTATACCCTTGATCCTGCGGCAGCCGCGAAACGACCCCGCCCTCTTGATCAACAGCGATCAGGAGCGGAGCGCCGCCCGCACCCGTGATCGCCGCTTGATACCCGTTGGTCAGCGTGGTGACAGCGGTTGGTGTGCCGATATTGCTGGTGAACAATACGACCGCGCCGGGTTGGTACTGCTCCAGAAAAGCGCGCCCCTGCTCTGTGATCACTGAGCCATGCAGCGTGACCATGAACATCTGCGCAACCTGCTGCTCAAGCGTCATCGTGGCAAGCAGTTGATCCACACGGCTGGACTGTGCGCTCAAGCTGGTCACAATCACCAGCATCAGCGCCGATACACCCGCACCAATTCCTCTGCGAATAGGCAGTCGTTTATCCAATCGTTTTTTCCAAACGAATAATTCGAATGGGAGCGTTTCCTACTCTGCGGTTTCGCTCAAACGGTAGCCGATTCCACGCACGTTCACGATCATATCCGCGTCATCCCCCGCCGCTTTCAACTTGCGGCGCAGATTGCTCACGTGGGGGCGGATTACTTCGCGCGCTTCCCCTTCATCGACGGTGTAACCGCGCACTTCACGCACCAGTTCATGACACGACACGACACGCCCACGATGCGCCGCCAAATACAGCAGCAGATCGAATTCTGTTGGCGTCAGGTCAATCGGGCGATCCTGCACCGAAATTTGATAGCGACCGGGATAAATCGTGAGCGGACCCAAGTGCATCACGCTACCATACGTGACTTCGTTGTTGTTCTCCCCGATTCCGACGCGCTGCATCTCGGGCATCCCCATGTCGTCGTCATCGAGCATCCGAACTGCCGTATCGTCACTACCCCGCGCCAATTCCGCGACGTTGCTGCGGATCGCGTCGAGCAGGATGCGGCGGCGCTTGAGGTTGCGCGCGCGCTCAATACCTTTGGCGACACTGGCGCGAATATCCTGACTCGAACTCGGCTTGATCAGGTAGTCGTGCGCGCCGAGCCGCAGCGCTTCTACGGCGGTGGTCAGGTGAGGGTAAGCCGTCATCAGAATGACGACCGAGTCGGTATCAACCTCCTTTATGCGGCGGATCAACTCGATTCCATCCAATCCCGGCGGCATTCGAATGTCGGTCAGGACGACATCGAATGTTTGGGATCGCATGAATTCGAGCGCTTCTTCGCCGCTTGCGGCTTCGCGTACATTGTAGCCCGCGCGTTGGAGGGTTTTGCCGACGGAATAGCGAATTGCGCCCTCGTCATCGACTACGAGGACAAATGTGTTTTCGAAGTCTTCCGTCATTTTAGATAACTCCGGTACAACAAATGATTACATCCCCGAACATTTATGCTTTCTCAAGCATACTGAATGTTCATCTTTTTGCAACTGTGTATCAAAAGCTTACGGAAAAATTCATAATTAACTCTTTGATGCCGATCTCAAAGCCGCTCAATCCGAAAATACAGCACGCGCTCCCCCGGCACACCTTTGACCGCGAAGCGGTGATCAATCGCCCACTGCTCGCCCCACATGATCGCCGCAATCTGATCATTCACCAGCAGGAGCGGCACACGGTCGCGGTAATGCGCCGGAACTTTGTGATCGATCATCCAGTCTTTGACCGACTTTGTATGCCCTTCCATACCCAATGGCTGAAAAGTATCGCCTGTTTGACGGGCGCGAAGCGCAAGCTGTGTCTCCTCAGGAACAGAGAGTCGCGTCACCCTGAACGACGGCGCAGACAGATACCACGGCACTGAATAGACTCTCAAACGATGCCCAGTCAGCGAAAAAACGAATTCACCATCACTAGGGATAGGAATGGACTGTGCGCTTTCAAGCAGTGGATGGAGCATGATCGGCGGGGCATCTTCTCTTTCCAAAAAGAGATGATCGTATTCGATACGCAGCCGAATGCGTCCCGGGAGTTGATAGATGTCGCCCGTTACTCCATCATCCACGAATGCCAATGACCGCTCAATGTGTTCATACGTGATCTGCGTCTTTTCCGACTCGTTTAGCTCACTATAGGCTCGAAAAAGTGCCTGCCGCTGATTCGCGCGTGAGCCGCGCAGAAACGTCTCGCGGTTGACAACCCGGCGCAAATCCGCGTCTCCCGCATGGGAGAAAGACGAAGGTCCGGGATGTGAAGTTGAATCCTCGATAACAATATCAGTCAACCTGCCGATCGCCTGCATAACATTCGGGTTGTAGGTCTTGAGCAGCGGAATCAATTCGAGGCGGATGCGATTGCGCAGATAAACCGGATCGGCGTTGGTCTCATCAATATGTGGGATTAAGCCGTTTTCTTGCGCATAGGCTTCGATATCAGCACGTGGAGTTTCTAGCAGCGGACGCACAATCATGTAATGCTTGGGTGGAATTCTATCATCCGTTGCCCACTGCATTGTGGAGAGTGCCATACCACCCAACCCGCGCACGCCTGATCCGCGAATCAGGTGCATGAGCACCGTTTCCACCTGATCATCCATATTGTGAGCAACAGTGATGTATTCCGTTCCCTGTTGATCCGCAGTGCCCCTCAGGAAGTCATAGCGTGCTTTCCGTGCCGCCGCTTCGATGCCCATTTTCCATTCCTTCGCCAGCGTGGGAACATCCGCGAACCCGCGCGTACAGGGAATTCTCCATTCGCGCGCCGTGTCTTCGACAAACTGCGCATCTGCGGCACCTGCTTCGCCGCGCAGCCCATGATCGAGTGTGGCGGCGTGCAGCGTGATCTGCAATTCGTTTTTGATGCAGTTGAGGATGTGCAGAAGCACCAGCGAATCGACGCCGCCTGAGACACCGACGATCACGCGACTGCCCTTTGGAATCAGGTTACGCGACCGAATGAGGCGTTTTACCGCCGTTTCCAGTTCCGATCCCATGTTGCGCATCCTTTCTTATGGTACAATACCGCCCGATTCTCTCTGAGGAGCGCGATGTGCTAAGTCCTCTTGACTATTTTTTCGGGCTGTTTTCGCTTGATATTGGCATCGATCTCGGTACGGCGAACACCCTTGTCAGTGTACGCGGCAAAGGCATTGTAATCAACGAGCCTTCGTTCGTCGCTATCGAAAAAAAGACCGGGCGACCGATTGAAGTCGGCACCCGTGCGAAAGAAATGTGGAATAAGAATCCTAAGGAGATTCTTATCGTGCGCCCTGTGCGCGACGGCGTCATTCATGATTACGAAGTCACGGAGCGTATGCTCCAGTACTTGATCAATAAAGCGCACGAACAAAGCTGGGTGCCGATTCCGCGCCCTCGCGTGGTCGTCGGTATTCCGAGCGGCGTCACGGAAATCGAAAAACGCGCCGTATATGACGCGGCGTTGAGCGCTGGTGCGCGCGAAGTCTTCTTGATTGAAGAACCTGTCGCGGCGGCAATCGGCGCGGGGCTGCCCGTGCAAGAAACACGCGGCAGCATGGTGGTTGATATTGGCGGCGGCACAACCGAAGTGGCGATCTTCTCCCTCGGCGGCATCGTGATCAGCCGTTCGATCCGCGTGGCAGGCGATGAAATGGACGAGGATATCGTCCAGTATATGCGCGCCAAACATAACCTGATGATCGGTGAACCGACCGCGCAGGGGATCAAAGAGCAGTACGCGTCAGCGTATCCACTTCCACAAGAACGGTTGTTCCCGGTCAAAGGACGCAACCTGATGACCGGACTTCCGGCGGTGCTTGACGTAAGCACAGTCGAAATCCGTGACGCCGTTTCCGGATCGGTAAGCATCATCATCGATACGGTCAAGGATGCGCTCGATGATACGCCGCCGGAACTGGTCGGTGATTTGATGGAAAGCGGCATTTGTCTCGCGGGCGGCGGCGGACTGCTTCGCGGCTTGGCGGAGCGCATGACGGAAGAAGTCAACATCCGCACATGGGTCGCAGAAGACCCGCTCACCTGTGTGGCGCGCGGCGCGGGGCGTGTGTTGGAGGACTATAACAATTTACGTCGCCTGCTCGTCGGTCTGGAACGCGGCAGCACCCGCCATTGATGGCACAGCCAACATATGAATTCAAGCAGCTTTAGGCGTGGATGGCGGTCGAACCGTGCGGTGTTCTTCTTCGTGAGTTTGTTCCTCGCGGGGGGGCTGATCTTGGCGAGCCGTGCCGGGCTGCTCGCCCCAATCGAGAACGTGCTTGCGACGCCGCTCAACGCGATCAGCGGTGCGTTTCAGCAGATCGCGCTTCGGTTCAGCAATGGGTTGGTAGACCTTGCCGAAATCCAAACGCTGCAAAGCCGCAATGCTGGACTCGAAGCGGCGTTGGCGCGGCTTCAAGCCGAAGTGGTTGAGCTGCGCGAAATCAACAACGATTATGCCCGCCTTGCCGAACTCCTCGATTATGTGACCGCCGCACAAGCGCAAGAATTTCTGACAGCGGACGTGATCGCGGTTGACCAAACGAGCGCGATCCGGTCGATTACGCTCAATCGCGGGTCGCGCGACGGCGTCGCAATCGGGATGCCTGTGATTACGCCGCAGGGACTAGTCGGACGCGTAATCGAAGTCGGCGCGAATGCCGCGCGCGTGCTGCTGATCACCGATCTTTCCAGCTTTGTGAGCGCCCGCCTTCAAACCTCCCGCGCCGAAGGGTCAATCAATGGGCAGGTGTCGGGCAATCTGCTGTTGACGTTTGTGCCGCTTGGCGAAACGCTCACCCCCGGCGACATCATCTTGACGAGCGGCTTAGGTGGTAACTTCCCGCCCGATCTGGTGATCGGTCAGGTGACGAGCGTTCGCGTAGCGGAACTCTACCAAGAGGCGCAGGTACGCAGTTTGATCAACTTCGACACGCTCGAAATTGTCCTGATCATGACGAATTTCCAGCCGATTGACCTTTCGGCATTTGAAGAATCGGATACCGGAAACTAAGCGCACATGGGGCATTGGCTCTCAATCCCGATCTTGGGCTTCGCGGCGATCCTCGGATCAACTTTCGTGCCGCAGATTCGCGTGTTCGGCGGGCAGCCTGATCTCGTGCTGCTGCTCGTCGTCTCGTGGGCAATTGTCAGCCCGCTTGAAGAAGCGATCACATGGGCGTTTGTCGGCGGCATCTTTGCTGATCTACTGTCTGCCGCACCAACCGGCACATCGGTGATCGGGATGATCTTCGTCGCGTTCTTGATCGACCGGATCAAAAATCAATTGATCAGCGTCAACCTGTTGATCCTCGTCGGTTTCACGCTGATTGCGGTCGCCGTTCAGTGGGTCTCGCAGTCGGTCATCATCGCGTTTTCGGGGTACGCCATTCGTCCATTCGAGCAGTTCTTCTACACCCTGCTGCCCGCTGCCGTCTACAATGTTGTTTTCGTGATACCCACGTATCTCTTTATCCGCCGCGTGAAGCAGGGATTTACGCCCAGACGACGTTCGCGCCGTTTGGTATCCGAGTAAACTGAGTAGTAAGGAAGAATCACATGCGACGATTACTACCCTTTCAAGGGTGGCGGCTGACGTTGTTTCAGGGCGTCGTGTTCGCTATGTTCGTAATCTTCTCGCTTCGCATGTATCAACTGCAAATCCTCGATCAAGATATTTATCAGGATCGCGCCAATGAAAATCGCCTGAGCGAGCTTCCGGTCGCTGCCGCGCGCGGCACAATCGTTGATCGCACCGGTGTTGAACTTGCCATCAACTCACCCGCGTACAACGTAACGATTGTTCCGGCGTCGCTCCCCGCCGATGAAGACGAAACCCTCCGCATCTACAACCGCTTGTCAGCGCTCACAGGCGTGCCGCCAACCGCCGCGATTGCTGCCGCCAGCGCCAGCGATCTGCGCAGTATTGAAGAATTGGTGGACGAAGGCGAAGGTATCGCCCCCTATCGTGCAGTGACCATCGCAGAGGACATTGATCATCGGGTGATGCTCCAGATTCTTGAGGAGCGCTATGAACTCCCCGGCGTTGATGTCGTGCCCGCGTCGGTACGTGAATACCCAACCGGGCAGCTTACGGCACAGATTATCGGCTACATGGGACGCATCCCCGCCGAGCAGGAGATCGAGCTGATCGAGCAGGGGTACAACCCGGCGTATGATCGCGTCGGCTATGCGGGTATCGAATCCTATCTTGAAGCGTTCTTACGCGGCGTGCGCGGGCGGGTCGTCTCTGAAGTCGATGTCGCGGGTCGCCCGATCAACGAAATTTTGTCAATTTCAGCACAGCCGGGGCTGAACGTCCGTCTAGCAATCGATGTTGAGCTTCAACGCGCCGCCGAAGAAGCCTTGATCAACCGGATTAACGCGCTGAATGCCGAGCGCGGACGTATCGTCAGCCAAACGGGAAGCGTGATTGCCATGAATCCATCAACGGGTGAGATTCTGGCGATGGTGAGTTATCCGAGCTACGACAACAGCCGCTTCGCCCGTACTATCGACGTTGATTACTATCTCGACGTGGTCGAAGACCCGCTGCGCCCACTCTTGAATCATGCGACGCAAACCGTATATCCACCCGGTTCGGTGTGGAAACTCGTCACAGCGGTGGGTGTACTCGAAGAAGATGTGATCGATCCCCTTTCCACCCTCAATGATGAAGGCGATCTGCTACTGCCGAACCGCTACGCGCCGAATGACCCGGCAGCCTCGCAGCGTTTCGTCTGCTGGCTGCGTACCGGGCATGGACCGCTCAATATGATCGGCGGGATCGCGCAGAGCTGCGACGTGTATTTCTATCAAGTAGGCGGCGGCAACCCGGAAGTCTCAGAGCAAGTTCTGCGTCCCGGTGGGTTGGGCATCACCGATCTATTCCGGTATGCGACCTCGATGGGCATCGGTTCGCTGACCGGCGTTGAACTCCCGTTTGAGAATGCCTATCGTATGCCCGAACCGGACTGGAAACGCCGACTGTTTGGCGAAAACTGGTCAACCGGAGACACATACAACGCGGCATTCGGTCAAGGGTATGTCAACGTCACCCCGATGCAGTTGATCGCCGCCACCGCGTCAATAGTCAACGGCGGCACGTATTATCAGCCCACCCTGATCCGCGAGTTCACCGATGCCGACGGCGCGGTTGTTCGCCCGTTTCAGCCTCAGGTGATGCGGACGCTCAATCTTGAACTAGTCCCGGAAGGTGATGCGCTCGTCCTGCTTCCGCTCGAAGACATGATCATGCGCGGTCCGTCGAGCCTGCTTTGCACCTGCGAGCCGGACAGTGAGTTTTATAATCCAGAGCGGTGCAATCCAACGCAGTACACCAGCGAAGTTGACATCAACCCCGATCCGTTTCTGAGTACGATGCGCGAATATCGCGTGCATATCCCGATCAGTTACGCCTTTCAAGATAGCTTCTGTGACCGGCTTCGATTCGATTCGGAATACAGCCCCCCGTTCATCAGCACGGAGACGCTTGACATTGTACGTCAGGGCATGCGCGCCACTGTCACTGTCGGCACGGGGCAAAGTGCCAACCTTCCGTATGTAGCCGTCGCCGGAAAGACCGGAACCGCCGAATACTGCGACGAGATCGCCCGTCCGTTAGGGTTATGCAGACCGGGTAACTGGCCCGCCCATGCATGGTTTACTGCCTATGCCCCATATGACGACACGCCAGAAATTTTGATTCAGGCGTTCGTCTATAACGGCGGTGAAGGATCGGCTGTGGCGCTTCCGGTCGTCGTTGAGACGATGGAAGCGTATTACCGCATCATGAACGAACGCGAAGGCGGCGATCTTCCGGCTTCGCCATAAAGGACAGTGTAATGAATCCGAACGCCAGCCCGCGCGACCTCCTCAACCAAATCATCCCGTCGCTGATCGCTGCTGTGATCGCCGGACTCTTGTTCATCACCATCGGCGAAACGCCCCCGCTGCGAGCGGCGGCGCTGGCGGCGGTGATCGGCGTGATGGCGTTCGCGCTCCGCCCGATGGGAAGGCTGTTTGCGATCATCGGCGCGGTCGCATTGGCGATCACCCCGGCATACTGGAGCCAAACGGGCGGGACGGAAACCATCAACCCGCTGTGGGTGATCGGAGCGCTACTTGCGGGTATGATTATCAGTGTCGTTTCCTACCGCCTGATGCGCAGCGCGACATGGGGACTTGCACTCGGCGGGATCGCGGTCGTCAGCGCGGCATTGATCGCGCAAATTCTGGGCGTCACAGGCAGCCGCAGTCTTCGCTTAACAACGCTGCTTTCAGCGGCGATGCTCGCGCTGCTCAGTGATATGGTGTGGCGAAGTAATCCGCGCGCCGACTCGCCGCCGATGCGCGCACTACTCCCTTCGCATCTTGCTTTTCTACTGGTGACATTCACGCTTGGGGTGATCAACGACCCGATGATCGCGCTGTTCGCTCCGGCGCTGGTACTGGCGATCCTGCTCATGCGCATTCAGGTGACGCCGCTCCTATGGGGTGTGATCGCCGCCATCATCCTGTTTGGCGCAGCACGTCTCATTAACCTGTATCACGAACCAAACTATTGGGTGTATCCAGCAGAATCCGCTATTGCCGCTGATCTCCATGTTCCATTCGTGATCGGCGGCGCATGGCGTGAGGCGGAGCGATGGGTACACCTGATCGGCTTCCTCGTGAGCGAATTCACAGCGGTTGGGCTGGCGCTGGCAGTCGTCGGATTGGCGCGGCTTTCGCGCTGGCATGCGCCTGTGAGCATGGTCACACTTGCCGCATTCGCTGCGTATGCGTTGTTCGGGCTGCTCTACTTCGGTGGTGACGCGACCGTACTACTCCTTCCTCTCTTGATGATTCAAGTCTTCTGGATCACGTATGCGCTTGCAACGGTGCGCGACTGGATCACCAAAATCATGACGGCTTCGCGCAAGTGGCGTGGATCACAGAATCCTGTATAGTTAGGAGAGAATAGTTCAACTGTGATCCCGCAGTTTAGTTCACGAACAGGCTCTACGCAGTGCATGATCATCTCGTGGCAATAAAAGGAACGAAGGACGGACTGCTTGTTCAGGTCAGCCCGACCGAGGAATGGAACAGCGTTACCGCTGACTTGGCAGCGCGTATTGATCAACAGCTCAGTTTTTATGCAGGCGCGCGCGTTACATTGGATGTCGGATCGCGCCCGGTGCGCAAAGACGAGTTGGGATCGGTCAAGGCGCTGTTGGAGCGCCGAGGACTGGCGCTGTGGGCGGTCATGAGCGAGAGCACAACCACTCTTGACAGCGCGCAAGCGATGGATTTACGCACCAGTCAACCAAGAACCGCCGCGCCGATCCAAAGCACCGATATGCCCGCGCCGTCGTCTCAAGAAGACGGTACAACGGGATTGTTGGTGAAGCGAACGCTTCGCAGCGGGCGATCAGTGAAGAGTCCCGGTCATGTGGTCATTTTTGGAGATGTGAACGCAGGTGCGGAAGTCATCGCGGGCGGTGATGTATTTGTGTGGGGACGGCTGCGCGGCAGCGTCCACGCGGGCGCAAACGGCGATGCCGGCGCAGTCGTATGTGCGCTCGACATGACGCCGACTCAGCTTCGCATCGCCGGACAAATCGCCATTTCTCCTGTCGATAAACGTCACAAGCCGAAACCGGAAATGGCAGTCATTCGCAACAACCGAATCGTTGTCGAGACATGGGAATAACCAACAAAAGGATGGCTCGTGGGCGCGAAAGTCGTCACCATCACCAGCGGTAAAGGCGGCGTTGGCAAAACGACCACAACAGCAAATGTGGGCGTCGCGCTCGCCAAAGACGGGCAAAAAGTCGTCCTGATCGACGCGGATATTGGTCTGCGCAATCTCGATCTCGTTATGGGGCTGGAAAAGTACATCGTGTACGATCTGGTTGACGTGGTCGAAGGACGCGCGAAACTCCGCCAAGCGATGATCAAGCACCGCCAATTCCCGGAACTCTACTTGATTCCGGCAGCGCAAACCCGTGATAAAACCGCCGTTAGCCCTGCTGATATGATCCAGCTTACGGATCAACTGCGCGGCGATTTTGATTACATCTTGATCGACTCGCCCGCCGGCATCGAGCGCGGTTTCCGCAACGCCGTCGCCCCCGCCGATGATGTGCTGATCGTGACCAATCCCGAAGTCAGCGCGGTGCGCGATGCCGACCGGATTATCGGCTTGCTTGAAGCGAATCACAAAGAGCCGGGTCAGTTGATCATCAACCGCTTGAAACCGGAAGCGGTACGCCGTAAAGAGATGCTGTCTCCTGAAGAAATCACCGATATACTCGGTATCAAGATAATCGGCATCGTACCGGAAGATGAGAACGTCGTCCCCTCGTCAAATACAGGAGTTCCGGTTACGCTAATGGAACAATCAAGGGCGGGGCAGGCATTCCGCGATATCGCCCGCCGGTTGATGGGTGAAAAAGTCCCGTTTATGTCGCTCGATGATGCGTCCGGGGGATTATTCAAGCGCATTTCCCGTCTGTTCGGCGGGGGGTGAGCAGGAGAGCTTACGAAATGACTGGATGGTTGTCACGCTTGTTGGGACGCTCAGAGCCAGCACCACAGCAGGGAAGCAGTTCGATTGCCCGTGAGCGCCTTCAGTTCATCCTCGTCCATGACCGCATCAGCTTAACGCCGGAACGCATGGACATGATGAAGCAGGAAATTCTAGCCGTGCTGCGCAAGTATATTGATGTGGATGGCGACAGCGTCGATATCGCGCTGCAAAAACGAGACAAAAACAGCCTGTTGATCGCGGAAGTCCCGTTCACCAAATCGATCCACAACGAGGAGTATGATCCATCGCGCGATGATGCTTGAGCGACCCGTTCTGCGATCATCTGCGACAATCTTCCGCTGTAGTTCGCCTCGCTGATCGTCCCAGCGTCCACCTCCCTGTATTCACGCCGCTGGCGCTTTCTGCTATACTCCCCTCCATTGTTTCCAAACGGTGAACTGTTATGTCGAATTCCGGTAATATGTGGCGGCAGTTCGACTGGGTGCTGCTCGGTGTGTCCGTTTTGCTGACCGCGTTCGGCGTCCTGATGATCCGCTCCGCCACCCTCGACGCCATCGACCCTGACCTGATCAATCGAGTTCCGAATCAAATTCGTTATGCCGTGATTGGGCTTGGCATCATGTTTGCATTGGCAGCGCTCGATTACCGCATTCTGGGCAGCCTAAGCAACTGGCTCTACGGGTTGATGATGCTCCTGCTCATTCTCGTGCGATTCTTCGGCGTCGAAGGTGACGGCGGCGCGCAAAGCTGGCTGAACGTCGGTATCCCGATCCAGCCGTCGGAAATCGCCAAACTGCTGATTATCATCACGATGGGCACGCACTTGGCGAAATCGTATAATCGCATGGACAGCATCTGGACTTTGATCCGATCGCTGATCCATCTTGCACCGCCGCTTCTGTTAATTCTCGCGCAGCCTGACCTCGGCATGTCGATTGTATTGATGGTCATGTGGTTGGTGATGGTATGGGCGGCAGGTCTGCGACTTCAGCATATCGCCGTGTTCACCTTGATCTTCACGGTGACGGTTCCCATCACTGTGCCGCTGGCGCTCTCGCGGCTGGAAACCTATCAGCTCAGCCGCATCACGTCGTTCATCAGCCCGGAAAGCGACCCGGACGCGTTCTACAATATTCGCCAAGCGGAGATCAGCATCGGTTCGGGCGGGCTGCTCGGTAAAGGTTATGCGAACGGACCACAAAACGTCGGGCGTTTTCTCCGCGTGCGCCATACCGACTTCATCTTCAGCGTGATCGCGGAAGAATTCGGATTTGTCGGCGGGATGCTGACGATGAGCATGATCGGCATTGTGATCTACCGTATTTTGCGCGGAGCGCGGATGGCGGCTGACCCGCTCGGTAGTTTAATCTGCTACGGAGTCGCTGCGTTTATCTTCTTCCAGACATTCGTCTCGATAGGGATGAACTTACGCCTGATGCCCGTCACCGGACTGACACTACCATTCATCAGTTCCGGCGGAACTTCACTGCTTTCGACCTTGATGGGAATTGGGCTGGCGGAAAGCGTAATCATGCGCGCCCGCCGCATGACTTAACCAACACACCGCGATCATAAGGACAGTTGATGAGCCACGCAATCGCAGAACTGCTTTACCCACACGTGACCCGCACCCCCGCCGATTGGCTGGCAGTTTATCCGCCGCGCTTGCTGCCGCCGGAGGCATATGTCACCCGCTACGCGCCCAGCCCAACCGGATTTGTGCATATCGGCAGCATTTACGCTTCGCTGGTCGCGCGGCGGGCGGCGCATCAAACGGGCGGCGTGTTCTTTCTTCGCATTGAAGACACCGATAAGAAGCGCGAACAGGACGGCAGCATTGAAGCTATCGTCCGCAACCTGATCAACTTCGGCTTGACGCCTGATGAAGGCATCGTCCAGCTTGATCCTGAAGTTGAACTCGGCGCTTACAAACCTTACACGCAAAGCGAACGCATCGACATTTACGAATCGTTCGCCAAAGACCTTGTTGCGCGCGGACTCGCCTACCCGGCGTTCGATTCGGAAGCGGAACTCGACGAACTTCGCAAGCGGCAGGAAGCAGAAAAAGCACAGCCGGGGTATTACGGCAAATGGGCGCGCTGGCGTGATGCTTCATATGAAGATGTGAAAGCACGCATCGACGACGGAGAACGTCCGGTGATTCGCGTCCGTGCCCCGTATCCGAATCCTGCTCGCGTGGTGCTGCATGACGCGATTCGCGGCGATATCGATATGCCCGCCAACGAGATCGACGCGGTGTTGATCAAATCAGACAACCGCCTGCCCACGTATCACTTCGCGCATGTGGTCGATGATACGGTCATGCGCGTGAATCTGGTCACACGCGGCGACGAATGGCTGCCGTCAGTACCGCTGCATCTTCAGTTGTTCGAGTACATCCAGCAGCCCGCGCCAATGTTTGCGCACATCGCACCCATCGCCAAAATGGACGGAAACTCGCGCCGCAAGTTGAGCAAGCGCAAAGACCCCGAAGCGAACATGGCGTATTACTACGAAATCGGCTACCCCGAACAGGCGGTTACAGAATATCTGCTCAACTTGGCGAACTCGAATTTTCAGGATTGGCGGCGTGATAAACCGACCGCTCCGAACACCGAGTTCGCGTTTTCGATTGACAAGATGGGGAGCGCCAGTCCGCTGTTCGATATTGTCAAACTGAACGACATCAGCAAGGATGTGATTGCCCGCTTCACCGCCGAACAGGTTTATGAACTTGCGGTCGCATGGGCAGATGAGCACGATCAGCGGCTTGCGAACACCCTCACCACCGATCCGGCGTACACGTTGGCAGTCTTCAATGTCGAACGCACAGGAGCTGCGCCGCGCAAAGATATCGTCAATTGGTCGGATGTGGAGCGCGCGGTCGGTTTCTTCTTCGATCCACTGTTCGACTCGGCAATCGCCAAAGAGGGATATCCGTTTCCAGCGCTGGAAGGTGATCTGATCGGACAAGTGATCGAAAAGTTGAAAGCGTTCGATCCTGCCGTCGCCAAAGAAGACTGGCTCGCCGGGATGCGGGACTTTGCCGAAGCGCATGGTTTCGCACGCGATGTTAAGACCTTTAAGAAAGCGCCGGAAAGCTATCGCGGACACTTCGGCGATATGATGATGATCGTGCGTGCCGCGCTTACCGGAAGAACGAACACCCCTGATCTGTACGAGATCATGAAGACGATGGGCGTGACACGAGTTCAGCACCGGGCGGAACTCGCGCTGACTGCCCTACAGCAGCGCACCGGAAATGCTTAACTTGGTCTTGATCTTCGCGTGAGCCGCGTGATACAATGCGCTCACGTTTTGAGGGATAGTTCAACGGTAGAACTGTGGACTCTGGATCCATCAATCCTGGTTCGAATCCAGGTCCCTCAGCTAAATTGGATCCAAGTCGAACCTTGATCCGCAGGACTGGCGGGGGAAACTTCCCCGCCAGTTTTGTTTTCCGGCTGATCCCGTAACCTCGATACCTCGCTGCGTCCATTCATGGTGCGGACTTTGTCGGGCAATGACACGTTTCTACTCGCTAGATTTGAGCACTCAACGAGACTGCCTGCCCGACATAAGCATGCGTTTCGATAACCTGAAGCGCGAACGCGGCGACATCAGCACGAGCGATCGTGCTGCCCAAATCGACGGGTTCAGGCGGCAGAGTAACCCGCAGGGACATCCCGCCGGGTTCATGGTTCAGACCAGCCGGACGGAGAATCGTCCACGGGAGAGCACTTGCCCGAACCAACGCTTCCTGTGCATCATGATCCGCCAGCGCTTTTCCCAAAAACTGTCGGATCATCGCGCGATTGGCAGGTGGCATTTGCTCCGCACTCTCATTCGCACCGAGTGAGCTGATGATCACCAGATGCGGCGTTTCGCTCAGGGAGGTGATCGCCTGAAGCACCTGCCGCGTACCTTCCGTGCGCGTCGGAACGGTATCCGCCATACCCCCGCCAAGCGCGATAAGCACCGCCTCTTGTCCCTTCACCACGCGCTTCACGTCGTCATACACCAGCGGATCACCCGTGACGACAGTTAAGGACTCGTGCTGAAAAGTCAGTTTCTGCGGACTACGCGCCAGCACGGTGAGTTGATGTCCGCGTGCTGCTGCCTGTTGAACAAATGCCTGCCCAGTTGAACCGGTCGCGCCAATGACGGCAATCTTCATGAAGTCTCCCCAAGCGTGTTTTGTGCGGCTGAAAAGCCACTTACATAGACAAGGTCATTCACAACGCTTTATCATGACTGCATATGCTTAATAGCGTTTAAGGATCGGCTGACCCGTGTGTGAATTTTGGACAATATGACGACCTATGTGATCCTGCTGCGCGGCATCAATGTCGGCGGCAAAAACAAAATCCCGATGGCGGAACTCAAGCGGTTTCTGGAAGACCAAGGCTTCACGAACGTCATCACATATATTCAAAGTGGAAACGTGATTGTGCAATCCGAACAGGATGCACAAACCATTCGCCAGACCGTTGAAACAGGCTTGCCCGCCAAATTCAAGTTGGACAGCGCGATCATCAGCGTGCTGGTGCTGACGCGCGAACAGATCCAAGGAATTGTTGACCGCAAGCCCAAAGGCTTTGGAGAGCAGCCGGAGAAATATCACAGTGATGTCATTTTCCTTATGGGGATGGAGGCGGCTGAGGCGATGCCAATCTTCTCACCCCGCGAAGGAGTTGATGCCGTTTGGGCAGGCGAAGGCGTGATCTACTCGCAGCGGCTCAGCGCGCAACGGACTAAGAGCCGGTTGAACAAAATCGTCGGGACTCCCGCTTATCAGTCCATGACTATCCGTAACTGGAACACGACAACCAAACTGCTGGAAATTGCGAAGAAAGTCGAGTCCGAAAACGGCGGCTCATAAGCAATTTGATAGCGGGAAGCCCTTCCGGGCATGGAAGGGCTTTTTTGTTCATCGGTGACGTAAACAGGGCAATCGTCCCAATTGCTCCTGTTTGCGCTCAATTCGCTTTCGGTCGATTCGCGTAATAGCTCTTGATCGCGGGAATCAAGTATTCATCGAATGCACGATTCACATCGTAATCGGCAGACCATCCCCAATCCTGACGTGCGGCGCTGTCATCCACATCGACGGGCCAACTGCTCACGATCGCTTCGCGCGATTTGTCCGGCTCAAATGTGATGTGAGCATCCGGGAAATCACGCCGAACGCGATCCGCCACCTGCCGAGCGGAAAGCGAAAATCCGGACACGTTGTAGACACTGTGACGCAGTGCGGCAGCGGGCGCTTCAGCAATCATCAGCAGTGACTTGATCGCATCTGGCATCACCATAAACGGAATCTGCGCGTCTTCGCCGACAAAACAGGTGTACGGTCGTCCCTCCACCGCCGCGTGAATCATTTCCGGCGCAAAGTCGCTCGTGCCCCCCGTCGGCATCGTGTACGCACTGATCAAACCGGGAAAACGCACACACCGGAAATCCAATCGCACCGAAGGCGTTGCCGAAAGCTGTTGGTAATGATTCGCGTAGTAGCGCCCCAGATGCTCGCAGTAGAGCTTGTTGCAGCCATACATCGTTGTTGGATAGAGATAATCTTCCTCGCGGACTGCGCCCGCCGTCGCTTTTGCCGCCAAATCAGGCATTCCATACACGGCGATTGAACTAGGGAAGATGAATTTCACAGGAGCGGCGCGTGTCTTGCCTTGCTCGATTGCCAGCTTAAGCAGATTGACCGTACCCTGCACGTTGACGCGATGCGCTGTCTCCGGGTTGAACTCGGAGTGTGTCGAAAGCAGCGCCGCGAGATGCACAATCGTATCGATCTCGTACTCGTTGAGCAGCAGATTAATCAGTTCGTTATCGAGGATGTCACCGACGATCACGCGATTGACGTGCCCGCGCATCGATTCGTCTAGACCGCGCAGATCAAGGACGACGACGTTTGATGCGCCCTGCGTGGCAGAAAGATGCTGAATCAGCCCATGCCCAACTTCCCCATTCGCGCCTGTGATCAAAGTGATCCGTTCGCGCAAGTTTGAGCGTTTTGAAATCATGATTAGGTGATCACTCCTAGTTTGCGACCAACGCTGGCAAACACCGCTAGCCCTTCTTCGAGGTCTTGCGGCGTGTGTGCAGCCGTGTTCATCACACGAATGCGCGCTTTACCTTTTGCGACCGTGGGAAAGCCTATCGCCATCGCAAAAACGCCGTTTTCGAACAACTGCCGCGCGAATTCTTGCGCCAAACCAGCATCGCCAAGCATCAGCGGAATGATCGGTGTTGCGCTGTTCCCGGTATCAAAGCCCATTCGTTTGAGTTCTTGTTTAAGGAATTCGGCGTTGCTCCACAAGCGAGCAACCAGCTCGTCGCTCGCTTCGAGCAGATCAACTGCTTCAAGACATGCCGCAACATCTGGGACGGTCATCGCGCTGCTGAACAAGAACGGTCTGCCGCGCTGCCGAACCCAATCAACGATGATCTGCTTGCCCGCGATGATTCCACCGACCACGCCAAACGCTTTGCTCATCGTGCCAACTTCGATATCAACTCTGCCATGCAGCCCAAAATGATCGACGATGCCGCGTCCGCCTTTGCCAAGCACGCCTTCACCATGCGCATCATCAACCATCAGCAGAATGTCGTGTTCTTCCGCCACGTCGCACAGTTCCGGCAGCGGTGCAATATCGCCATCCATGCTGAATACCCCATCGCTGACAATCAAGCGGCGGCGGTATTGGGTCGTTTCGGCAATTTTGGCGCGCAGATCCGCCACATCGTTATGCTCATATGCGACAATCGTGGCGCGGCTCAGGCGGCAGCCATCAATGATGCTGGCATGATTCAGCCGATCTGAAAAAATCACATCCTCTTGCCCCACCAATGCCGGAATAACAGCGAGATTCGCGGTGAAGCCGCTCTGCATGGTGACGACGGCTTCCGCTCTCTTAAACTGCGCTAGCCGCTGTTCAAGTTGATCGTGCAAAGTCATGGTTCCGGCAATCGTGCGCACCGCGCCGGGTCCAATTCCGTATTGGTCGATGGCGCGCTTCGCCGCTTCTTTCAAGCGCGGGTGATTGGCAAGCCCAAGATAGTTGTTCGCGCAGAAGTTCAACATAGTTCTGCCGTTGATCACGACATGACCATCCATCGCGCTTTCAAGTGTACGAATCCGGTTATAGAGATGATTCGCCTTCAAGTCCTCTAACTGCTCGGCAAGATAAGTCAGTTTTTCGCCGTAACTGTCGTTCATATTGATCCCTGAACTGCACAAGGTTGTTTATTCGGCAGTATGGCGCAGCAGCGGAACAATAACAAGTTTCGCATGGCGTTTGGGATCATTTACACAGATGCTTTGGGTGCTGAATGCGGTCACGAACGACGATGATCATCCTTGCCGTATGACAATAATCCCTGCTTCATCTGATATTAACCCCGGTTAACCCTATCTTCCGACCCTGTTAAACCCATCAAGCTAGAGTTTGGAATAGGTGTACTGCCGATGGGCAGTCATCTTCCTGACTCGTTTTGGAGGAAACTCGCTAATGAATCGTCGCATTTTGTCCGTCCTTCTGTTGATCACGACCGTGATCGTTCTGTCCGTTGTCCTGCCGGTTGCGGCGCAGGATGCCGCCGGTAACATGATTCCGCTGGATCATCCGTTTGCCGCGTTCCTCGAAAGCCGTGCTTATGGTGCCTCGATGGGGGCGACCGCCGAATTCAACAAGATGGAATGGGTCGTCGTTGATGAAGCCAACATGCGCCTGTACATGGCGATGAGCGACATCACCGGCGCGATGACCGACGGCGCGGGCGAAATCTCGGTTGACGAAAATCGCTGCGGTATCGTCTACACAGCTGATCTGTCGGCTGACTTCACGATGACGGAAATGCGTCCGCTCGTGGTCGGTGGACCCTTCAACCCCGATGGCGCGCCGAACCGCTGCGACGTCAACAACATCTCCAATCCCGATGGTCTTGCGCTCGATGCGCAGGGTCGCCTGTGGATTTCGGAAGACACCGGCAACCACCGCAACAACATGGTTTGGGTTTATGACCCGGCGGATGGTTCGCTCACCCGCTTCGGCTATACCCCGCGCGGCGCGGAACTCACCGGTTTCATGATTGCTCCGAACGGCACGATCATGTTCAGCAATCAGCACCCCAGCGCGACCAATCTGTATCCCTTCAATGCCGGCACGGTTCTCGCAGTCACTGGCTTCAATGCGAACACCGACAGCTTTGAAGAAATTGCCGTCCCCGAAGGCGAAGCGCAGCTCGTGGCTGGCGTCGCGGCGGGTGAACTTCAGGTGATCGCGCGCTCCGGCGACCCGATCCCGAACAGCTTCAGCGGCGATGTCTTCGGCGGCATCTATCGCCCCGATGGTTCGCTCCAGTACGTGAACAACGACCCGGATGGTCTGATGTGGCTGCCCATCGGTGATGGCACGCAGGGCTGGCTGTACGTCAACTACGAAGGCATCCCCGGCGGCGTCGCTCGCGTCTACCTCCAGATGACCGACAGCGGCTATGAAGCTCTCGATGGTCAGATGGTTGACTTCAGCGGCGTCAACGGCACATGGACGAACTGCGGTTCGAGCGTCACCCCGTGGAACACCGGTCTGACCTCGGAAGAATACGAACCCATCGCCGCCGATTTCGCCAACGTGGCGGGCATGGATGACTATTTGGGTCGCCCTGCCAACCCGTATGACTACGGCTGGCTGGTCGAAATGCGCCCGAGTGGTGTCGGCGACAGCGTCACCAAGCGCTTTGCGCTCGGTCGCTTCAGCCACGAAAATGCATGGGTCATCGGTGGCGAAGAAAGCACTGTCGTGTATCACGGCGATGACGGCGGTAATGTCATGCTGTTCCGCTCGGTCGCAGTCGAAGCGGGCGATCTCTCCGCCGCGACGCTGTTCGCCGGTCGCGTCACCCAGATGGGCGGCACGGGTGCTGAACACTACTTCCAGATCGAATGGATCGAACTCGGCACCGCAGCAGACGCCGACATCGAAGCCGCGATCCGCGAACTCGACCGCTAAAGATTAGTTTCGTGACAAAAAGGGGTGTGGCATACGCCATGCCCCTTTCTTCTCCCCTGTTTCGCCCAACCTAAAGACTCATATGATTATCAAACGCATCCTACAACCTTTGCTCATCGTGATCGTTCTGAGCGTGTCCGGCTGCGGCGCACTGGAACGGATCGAATGGATCACGCCGACTGCCCCTGCGACTGCAATCGTACCAACTCCCACGCCGACGCTGCCGCCACCCGTTGATCCGTCCGTTGCGACGGCGGGGCGCTGGCAGTGGGCAAGCTACGTCTCCGACACTGTGGAGTATCCCCCGGCGCAGTTATGGATTGATGTCGATGACGCAGGTGCGGTGAACGGTGTACTGTCGATCTATCCGAACTATCCGGAAATCCCACAAGCCGCGCTCACGTTAATCCAGCAGAATGGCTGCAATTTCGCAGTCGAATCACTGAACGATGCCGCCGTCACCGGATTCTTCTACAGCGAGACGCAAGCCCGCGTCCGCGTGAACGTGACCGAGTGCAATGTCAAGTTTTATGGTCCAGTCACGCTGGCTGAACCGCTTTCGGGCGAATTTGACATCGCCTTCGACCCCGAACTGACCGATTTGATTCTGCACCCGCGTGAACTGACGCCGATTGAACGTGGGCAGCGGATTTTCGCGCAGTACTGCTCGGCGTGTCACGGCTCATACGGCGAAGGTATGCCGGCAATTCCTTCACTGCACACCGATCAAGTGCGCAATTACACCGACGAACAACTTGACACCATCGTTCGCAGCGGCGTAATCAATACGGTCATGCCCGCTTGGGGTGTTGTGTTGAGTCCTGAGGACTTCGCCGGCGTGATCGAACTGGTGCGGCATCTCGACGAGGTATTTCCTCAATAGGGGCGGCGAAGTGCCCGCCCCACTGCTCCTGATCTGAGCGAGATCAGCCGATCCGCTCCAAAAACGCTGTCGCTTCTTGATAAGCCTCACGTCCATCTTCGCTGATCAGCCGCACCATAAACCCATGTTCCGCCCCTTCAAGAATCAGCACTTCAGCCGATCCTCCCGCCGCGTTGACCGCATCGGCAAACGCGGTTGAGTGAATAACAGGAACGGTCGCATCTTCCGTGCCATGAATCAACAGGAACGGTGGTTCGCTGCCATCCACATGCGTGATCGGGGAGGCTTCTGCCCATAATTCAGGGTTCTCGGTACGTTCTGAACCCAGATACGGCAGCAGAATCTCGGAGTCCGCCCGCGCCATGCTGACAAAATCCGTACCGGGGTAGTAAGCGATCACCGCATTGGGTGCGATCTCCGGCGCGGGATACGGGCAGTTCGTGAGGTAATCCGACGGCGTGTCGAGCGTGCCGATCATCAGTGAAAGCGTACCGCCAGCCGATCCGCCCCAAATCGTGACCTCATTCGGATCAATCCCATAGGCGACTGCGTTGGCGTGCAGCCACGCGAACGCGCACATCACGTCTTCGACGTGCGCGGGATAGGTCGAAGCGGGCGCAAGACGATAATCCGTCGCTACGACGACGTAGCCCTCCCGCACCAGCAGTCGAGCAAGCGGGCGCATCTGTTCTTTAGCGCCTGACACAAACCCACCGCCGTGAATAAGCAGAATCGCGGGTGAAGACTCAGCCCCGCCGTCAGGTATGTACACATCAAGAGTCTGAAGGGGATCATCGGTTCCGGCATACGGAATATCCACAGTGATCCCGTCATCCTGCGCTTGTATGATCGAAAGACCGAAAACGAACGAAACGAGGATCAAAAAGACACTGGCTGAAATACGCAGCATAACAACCCCCAAAACAACGAATGCTGATCATGAACATAGCCGGCATGTATTGTCGATCTTCCTTCGCAATGCTGTGGAGTTGTAAAATCGATTCTCCGCGCGGCGTGATAGAATAACCGCGTCTTTGTTCGATACATCCACCCATGAGGTTCTATGGCAGCAGAAGCAGAAAACACAGCGGGTGAGGCTGGCGCGAGCGTTAAGTCCAACTTCGTCCGGGAGATCATCGAGGAACATAACGCAACCGGTCGCTTTAGCGGTATGGTGCGCACCCGTTTTCCTCCTGAGCCGAACGGCTACCTGCACATCGGTCATGCCAAGTCAATTTGGGTCAATTTCAGCTTGGCGGACAGCTACGGCGGCACAACCAATCTGCGCTTTGACGATACCAACCCGACGAAAGAAGAGCAGGAATACATCGACGCGATCATGCGTGATGTCCGCTGGCTCGGCTACGAATGGGAAGGTTTATTCTACGCCTCCGACTACTTCGAGCAGTTGTATCAATGGGCGGTCAAGCTGATCAGGGACGGTAAGGCATACGTGGATCAGCTTACGGCGGAAGAAATCCGTCAATATCGCGGCACACTGACCGAACCCGGCAAGAACTCCCCTTGGCGTGATCGCCCAATTGACGAAAGCCTCGACTTGTTTGAGCGCATGCGCAAAGGCGAATTCAAAGAGGGTGAATACGTACTGCGCGCCAAAGTGGATATGAGTTCGCCCAACGTCAACATGCGTGATCCGGTCTTGTACCGCATCCTCCATGCGCATCACCCGCGTACAGGCGATGCGTGGTGCATTTACCCAATGTACGACTGGGCGCATGGTCAGAGCGACTCGATTGAACAAGTGACACACTCGATTTGCACACTCGAATTTGAGGATCACCGCCCGCTCTATGATTGGTTTGTCGATCAGTTGGGCATCTTCCACCCGCAGCAGATCGAGTTTGCGCGCATGAACGTCACCTACACCGTGACGAGCAAACGCAAACTGCTGCGCCTCGTAAAAGAGAAACATGTACGCGGGTGGGATGATCCGCGTATGCCCACGATCTCCGCCTTGCGGCGGCGCGGCGTGACCCCGAAATCGATCCGCGATTTCTGCGAACTCACAGGATTGACACGGCAGAATGGGATCGTCGAGATTCAGATGCTCGAATACTGCGTGCGGCAGGACTTGAACAAAATCGCCCCGCGCGCGATGGCGGTTCTGCGCCCGATCAAGGTTGTGATCACCAACTACCCGGAGAATCAGGTCGAAGAATTCGACGTTCCGGTCAATCCGGAAGACCCATCCGCCGGGACGCGTAAAGTGCCGTTCTCGAAGGTGTTGTATCTGGAGTCGGAAGACTTCATGGAAGTTCCGCCGCCGAAGTTCTACCGGCTGTCACCGGGGAAAGAAGTGCGGCTGCGCGGCGCGTACTTCATCAAATGCGACGAGGTGCTCAAGGACGCGGACGGCAAAGTAATCGAACTGCGCTGTTCGTATGATCCGGCGACACGCGGCGGCGATGCTCCGGACGGGCGCAAAGTCAAGGCGACACTGCATTGGGTGAGCGCCGCTCATGCGCTGGAAGTTGAAGTCCGCCTGTATGATCGTCTGCTCACTGTAGCCGATCCGAGCGATATGGACGATGATAAGGATTTCCTCGATTACATCAACCCGAATTCGATGGAAGTCCTCCACAAAGCATATATCGAGCCAAACGTGAAGGGCGCGCCAGCCGGAACACATTATCAGTTTGAGCGGCTCGGCTACTTCACGGTCGATCCGGACTCGACGCCGGAAAAACTGGTGTTTAACCGCACGGTCACGCTCAAAGACGAGTGGGCAAAAATTCAGAGGAGCGCGGGCGAATAGCGCCGCACCAGCCGCTGTAAAAATAAAAAGGAGTCCCGCCTGAACCCAGACGGGACTCCTTTTCGTTTAGCACACGATTACTCGCTGATCACGAATTCGATCACGCCTTCGGGGTTCATGGTATCCAGACCCGCGTTGGACGCATAACCAAAGGTGGTCAGGAAGGCAAACAGCAGACCATCGTTTTCCACTTCGTAGGTGATGCGTGAAGCGAGCGCTTCGTCGCCGCCATCATCGTCAATACCGACACGCAAACCGTCGGCATCAAACACCATCAGGAACGGATCGATACCCGCTTCCGGAATGGCATCGAAGGTGAGTTCCTGTCCTTCTTCCACCATCGCGGTGACGAAGAACGCCGACTCATCACCCGTGAATTCAATCTCAAGGCTTTCGCCAACTTCCATGTTGACCGCTTGATACGTCGAGTCGTTTTCCGACGGCTCCGTGTTACCTTCGACGATCAGATCAAACGTCGAGTCTTCGCCTTCGCTCGCATCGAAGAACGGGAAGCTCCGCGTACCAAACGTCGTCGCAATGATGAAGTACGTTCCGTCTTGGGGGATTTCAAAGTCCTCAATCAACGAGTCCAAGCGTTCTTCGCCGCCGTCATCGTCAGTAACAAGAACCGAGGCGTCCGAGCTGAGAAGCACGAGATACGGGTCGATGTTTGTGGAGTTCATCTGGATGGTCACTTCGTCGCCTTCGCTGGCATTGAAAGCGGCAAGAATCGCGCCGTTTGAACCTTCGAGGGTCAGTTCAAACACTTCACCATCCACCAACAGCGGCAGATTGAGCAGCGCAGGATCAGTTTCTGTTTCTTCCTTCTGAGCACTAACAGCGACCGCCACCGACGCAATCACGAGGACGAGCAGGACACGCAGAGACAGTTTACGGAACGACGTCAAGAGATGACCTTTCGTAGTGAGAGAAAATACATGAGCTTATCGCTCATATCTCAAAGTATACGAGTTCTGCCGCCGCTTAAGAAGATTAAACAGGTAAAAGGTCGCAAAAAAGACGTTAAAATGAAGCGAACTTACACCGGAATCACCAAAGGAATGCTTAATGTCGCCACAACCGACCGACCGCAAGCGGCTCACCCGCGCACTAGTCATTGGCGCGATCCTGTCCGCTGCCGGAGTCGTGCTGTTTCTGCTGCTGTTCTTCGGGATGAGCGGCGTTGACAGCGCCCCGCGCTTGTTCGTCTCGATGTGCATCCCGCCCGCCGTGATCGCGCTCGTTCTTGGAGCCTACCTACTCATTTCACGCGGCAGACAATCGCCCTAATCGAACGGCTTGACGAAGCGATAAATCACCGCAACGGGGGCGGGTGTTCCATCCGTCGGAAGATCGACGGGTAAGAGCGGTGGTTCGGCGAACGCATCCAGCGTCAGCCCAACCGCCGCCGCTGTCTCGATTACATGCCGGATCGGGTGAACGGTATGTTCAACCGCGAACACCACGCCGTTGACCTCAAACGTTCGCTGTGCGCCGCTTTGAAACACCTGTGGATGCACATCACTGGTCACACACACGCCGCCGCGTTTCAACACGCGCGCCATCTCGGCAAATGCCGCTTGAACTGCCCGCAAATGACCGATAGCTAATCCGCACACGATCACGTCGAAGGCGGCGGAGGCGACCGGAAGATGTTCCATTGATGCGACGGCGCGGAGCATTCCTGTGCTGCGCGCCAGCATCGCCAAACTGGAATCCAGCCCGATCACGCGCTTTGCACCCCGCTGTTCGCATAAAAGGCTGTAGCGCCCCGTCCCGCATGCAAGATCAAGCACGGATGTTCCGTCAAGCGGCGGGAGAAGGGCAAGCATGGCGGATTCTTCCGCGCGCATGAGCGCATTATGCGCATGAGGTGGATATGCCGCCGCCCATTTTTGATATGCCAGCAGACTCGGCAGCGGGCGTGGGCGACGGTTGAGAAGGCGCGTAAGCCGCCGAATCATGTGGAGGCGGCGCGCGCCTTGAGCGCGCGGTAATTCACGGCGTAAACAAACGTATCCGCCTGCGTTGAGCCGACGCTGAGAATGATCAAATCTGCCCAAACGTCAAACGCGCGTTCTTGCAGCGCAAAGCGGCGGCGCAACCCCGGCGGTAAACGCAGCCATGCCCACGCGACGCGGCGCTGTTCATCGTAATCAGCGCGTTCTGCAAGCTGGCGTGCCCAGCGCGGCTGAAGCCATGCCGCATAACGGATAAAAACATGGGGGGACTGGATCGAGAAGAACGCGGCGATCAGCATCGCAACGCCGACCAAGAAGATAGGAAACCGCGAGTTGGCGATGCTCATCATGAGCGAACCACCCGTGAAGCTGAACCAGCCACCCCAGAAAAGCATTGCCGGGAGCGGGTAATAGGTGTTATACGGAGCGCCGTAGACGCGCATTTCTCGCAAGACTGGCTCTTTCATCCAGCCAATGCGAATCATAGCAAGGCGCACCAAGAACACGCCGCTGACCAGCACCCCCACTCCCCAAAAGGTTTGTGTGTGCATGACGCTTGTCCGTTCGCGGGGTGTTATCCCCGCCGCTAGAGCGCTGTGAGCGCGCGCGCCCCTTTGTAGAGCGGGCACACACAACGTTCGCATTCCTGCCGCTCACCGCGTGCGACGGCTCGGCGTAGGTGAACTGAGTCGGGTGCATCTAGCGCGGCGGCGATCCCTATATTGATCTTACTCGTAGTTGGCAGAAAAAAGCACGGGCGAATCGATCCATCTACTTCGATCACAGCGGAAATGCGCGGCGCATTACAGCGCACAGGCGGAAACTCCGCCTCACCGATCAAGCCGCCAAAGTATCCCACCATCCGGCGCAGTTTTTCTGGCGATTCCGCGATTCGACCGGACACAAAATCCGCCGCGAATTCATGTTCCAGTACATCGAGCACGGCGGCGAATTCGCGCACATCATCGGAATCGAGCGCTGACGAAGGCGGCTGATGTTCAGCGGGTGAGGCGATTGCAAGCGGAATCGCGGAATCGGCTTGAAATCGATCCCCAAAAGCGGCGGGATTCGACACATCGACGGCAAGAAAACTGATTCGGGTCACATCCACCTGTTTACACGCCGTGATGATCGCCGGGAGTTCGCGGAAATTCGCTTTTTGGATCGTTGTGCGTGTGCTGACCGGAATGCCCGCCGCGCGCACAAGACGAATCCCCTCTAAGATCAGATCGAATCCGTCCACGCCGCGAATCGCTTGATACGTGGCAGGTGTTCCGCCATCCAAGCTGACAATCACTTCGTCTACGCTGGCGATCACATCATCGATCTGCTTGCGAAGGAGCAGCCCATTGGTAAGCAGCATCACGGTCGCGCCCTGTTCACGGAACAACCGCGCCGCCGCCGCCCATTCTGGATGCTGCATCGCTTCGCCGCCGCTCAACACGATCCACTGAATGCCGAGCGGTTTAATCTGCCCCGCAATCGATTCGATCAGCGGAAACGTCATGTTCCGGCGCGGATTCCGCCAAATATCACACGTGACGCAGCGGCTGTTACAGCCGTCGGTCAAGTATAAGGTGAGGATCGGCAGGGTTCGCATCCGATCCGACAAGAGATTCAGTAGGTGTCGTATAGCCATAAACGGAGTATAGTTCAGGGCTAACGGGGCTGCCATGTGGCAGTTAATCGAAGGATGCTATAATCATTTCTTGTGTCCGCCGCGCGCAAGCGCCCTTCTGGTCAACGATTATCTCATGTTAAACCCTGAGTTTCTCAAAAATGGACCGGGTCCGCGCCTCGCCTTCATTACAATTGCAGACGCTAAGCTCATCGCCGAGAATATGGTCGCGTTTGCCAACACCGAAGGCGGGACGCTCGTCGTTGGCATGACGGAGGATGGCGAACTCGCCGACAAGACCGATTTGGAGACGCTCGGCAAAGCGCTGCGCGAAGCCGACGGTCAATGTAATCCCTCCGTCGTGACGGGCAGTTGGGAAGCCGTCGAAACGGACGAAGGCACAGTGTACGCGCTTCGTATTCCACGTAGTATCGAGCTTCATGCGCTCACCGATGGGCGCGTGCTGATCCGCAGTGAGGACAGCGTTCGCCCGCTGGGTGGACAAGAAATCCTTAAACTGGCGAGCGCGAAAAACACCGGCGATTTTGAAAGCGAATCGGTCATCGGGGCAACTCGTGACGATTTCAGCCCGAAGATCATCGAAGAATACTTGACCAAGCGTGCTGAACGCACCAAGCGCCCGTACAATGGCAAAATTGACGATCTCCTCCGCGAGATTGGCGCAATCGACAACAGCGGACGCCCGACCGTCAGCGGAATCATGCTCTTTTCGGAGTATCCGCAGCATTGGCTTCCCCAGTGCGGTGTTGTGTTCGCCAAGTTTGTCGGTAAGACACCGCGCGGCGAAAACGGACTCGCGGGCTATTCGCGCCGCGAAGAACTGACGGGACCCCTGCCCCGCTTGATCGAAAGCGCGTGGAATCTGGTCTGGAGCGAAATGGCGGTCAGCGCGGTCGTGCAGGGACTTGAGCGCGAGGAGCGCTACGAGTATCCCCCGTTCGCCGTTCGTGAAGCCATCGTCAATGCGACCTGCCACCGGGATTACCGCCTACGCGGTCGGCGTATCGAAATTCGCATGTATTCGGATCGGATGGAAGTGATCAGTCCCGGTGGACTGCCGGGGTTCATCACGGTGGATAACATCGTTGATGAGCACTTCAGCCGCAACCCGCGCATCGTGAACGGTCTGTTCCAGTGGGGCTACATTGAAGAATTGGGATTGGGAATCGACCGCATGCTTGAGGTAATGGATCAGGCAGGACATCCCGTGCCGAGTTTCGACGCGCGCCCGTACAGCTTTGCCGTCACCCTACGCAACAGCCGCGAAAAAGTGGTCGTCCCCGATTGGGTGCGCAACACCAACTTCCGGCAAGCGCGTGCGCTCCAATACATCAAAGAACACGGCTCGATCACCAACCGCGAATACCGAACGTTATGCGCCGGTGTGAGCGCCGAAACACTGCGCCTTGATCTGGCAGATATGGTCGAGCGGGGAATCCTGCTCAAAGTCGGGTCGAAAAAAGGCACGTACTACATTCTGAAATAGGCAGGTTAACCGCGTGGCAACAAAACGAGACCCTGAACAGATCGCCGCGTTTTTCGCCAGCATTGGACGTATTGTGCGGATCGCGCTCTTAATCAGCCTGACGGCGGTGGTGGTGTTTGCCGCGCTCTTGATCGGTCAAGGCGTGTCACCAGAACGCACATTTGACAGCATCACGCTCTTGGGTGCGCTTGCACTGCTCACCGCGATCGTGTATCTGCCGCTGCGTGCCTTCGGTGAGCGCCTTTGGAATTCCATACTGCAAGTCACCCCAGAGAAACAGATGGTTGAAGAGACAACCGCCCAAAATGCCGTCCTCGTCGCTGACCTCCAGCGCTTGAACAGCGAAATGCGGCGGTTGGATTCGGTCAAAACGGACTTTGTTACCATCGCAAGTCATGAACTGCGCACGCCGCTGGCGCAGATTCGCGGCTACACCGATATTCTCGAAGCCGTCGTCGAGTCGGATCAGGTCGATCAAGCGCATGTCTCGTCGATGGTCAACAGCTTGCGAAAAGCCAGTGAACGCATGGAAGAATTGATCAGCGCCATGCTGGACGTGAGCGTGATCGACGTGAACGCGATGGACTTACGTTTCGCGCAGACTTCGATTTCGATGATCGTCCGCACAGCGATAGAACCCCTTCAAGATGCGATGCGCCAGCGAAAAATCTATCTCCGCGCCGATGGGATGAAAGAACTCACGCCGATTCAAGGCGATATGCAGCGGTTGGTGCAAGCCTTCCGCAACGTGGTTGTGAACGCGATCAAATACACGCCGGACGGCGGAAGAATCGAGATCAGCGGCGCATCCAAACCGATTGCGACCGGCGAACCCGGCGTGTTGATCACGATCCGCGATACGGGTGTCGGCATCGAACGCGACAATCTTGAGTTGATATTCCGCAAGTTCTATCGTGGGCATGATCCGTCGCTGCATTCGACCGGATCATATAAGTTTATGGGTGCAGGTCCCGGCTTGGGACTGACCATCGCTAAAGGCGTGATCGAAGGACACGGGGGGAAAATCTGGGCGGAAAGCACCGGGCACGATCCGATTCGCTTCCCCGGTTCGACCTTCTACATCGCGCTGCCAATCACGCCGCCCGCCGATGCGCGCCGCGTGCTGCCATTCCAAAATCCAACTGGTAAAACGGGGATGCTGCCGCCTGTGCCAGCCTCAGCCGAAGTTGGGCGCTAACGTCCGCGCTGTTAGCTGAGGTCGCGCCCCCACGCCAGCGCATGAACTGGCGTATCGATCCCGATCAAGCGGCGAATCATCTCCTGCAGACGATCGGGATCGCCTGTGGTGTGAAAGCGGTGATGCGCTGTGACGGCGTTTTCGCGCAGAAGCCCTAAGGAGTCCAACACACGCCGCGTCTGCCGAGCCACAGCCGGACTGGGGTCTACGAATGTAACCCCTTCCCCGGCGATTTTTCGCAGCGCATCAAGTAAGAACGGAAAATGTGTGCAGGCGAGTGCGATCTGATCCGCGCCCGCTTCGAGCATCGGAGCGATCACCCGCCGCAGCACGGTTTTTCCCTCGTCCGTCTCCCAAGCCCCTGCCTCGACAAGCTGCACAAGTTCCGGCGCGGGCTGCGCGATCACGCGCACATCCGCCGCGTAACGGGCAGCCGTCGCGCGGAATAGATCGCCACTTGCGGTAGCATGCGTGCTCAACACGCCGATCACGCCAGATCGGGTGTTCTGCGCGGCGGGCTTCACGGCGGGTTCCATCCCGACAAACGGAAATTCTGGGTAATCGGCGCGGAGCGTGTGCAGTGCGGCGGCGCTAGCAGAATTGCACGCCAGCACGATCACCTGCGCACCCTGCCCCATCATCCAACGGGCAATCGAATCGACAAAATGGCGGATTTCTGTGCTGGGGCGAACGCCATAGGGAAGATGCGCTTGATCTGCAGCAAAAAGGAGCGGGTGCGCCGGAAGTTCCGCGAACAACTCGCGGACAATCGACAGCCCACCTACCCCTGAGTCAAAAACACCGATGAGGGGATTAACGTCCGTTGGAACGACGCTCGGCATAGTCGGCGGCTGCCTCGACGAATGCCTTAAACAAACGGTTCATCGCCTCCGAACCGTTGTATAAGTCTTCGGGATGCCACTGCACACTGAGCATAAAGCGGCGATCCGGCACTTCGATCGCTTCGACGACGCCATCCGGCGCAACCGCTGAGACACTCACACCCGGAGCGGCATGTTCAACCGATTGGTGATGAAGACTGTTCACCTGTGTGTGCGTCGTCCCCAAAATTTCGGCGAGGCGGCTGCCGGACTCAATCGTGATCTCGTGCGCTAAACGATAGCGCGGCAAGCCGTCCTGCTGATCATGCGCCAAAGCTGTGTGGAGTTCGTCGGGGATGTCTTGCACGAGTGTTCCGCCGAGCGCGACATTCAAAACTTGATGTCCCCGGCAGATTCCGAACGTTGGGCGGTCATCTTCGTACTGCCAGCGCGCAAGCGTCAGCTCAAGGTGATCGCGCGCGGAATCAACGCGGCTGTCCGTGACCGTAGCATGACGCGACTTGCCGTACTCGGCTGGCTCGACATCGGGACCGCCGGGAAGCAGTACCGCATCCAAGCGCTCATAAATGCCGCGCAGCGTCTCGTCATCCATGCCGGTAGGGACGTAAACAGGCAAGCCGCCCGCCGAAGCGACGGCGGCGGCATTGCGCTGATACATACGATTGTAGGGGTTGCCGTTAATCGTGATCTGGGAGGTTGTAATTCCAATAAGCGGACGCAAGCGCACGCTTCACCTCCACCCTAGCGCCGTTCCTTGAGGCGCGCAGCCTTGCCGGTCACGTGGCGCAGGTAGTAAAGCTGGGCGCGGCGGACAACGGCGCGGCGCACCACTTCGATCTTCTCAACACGCGGGCTGTTGTACAGGAATGTACGCTCAACGCCGACGTTGTGCGAAGCGATACGACGCACAGTAAACGTCTTCTGCGTGCCGTTGCCGCGCAAACGAATCACCACGCCTTGAAAAATCTGAACACGTTCGCTCGTCCCTTCGACGATACGCACATGCACTTTCAGCGTGTCACCGGATCCAAACTCAGGGTGATTAGGGGCAGGCGCATCTGCCTGAAGGGATTTCAAAAGCTCATGCATGAGCGTAAACCTTTCTAAAGCAACAAAATACGCCCGGCTGGACACAGGCGCACTGAATGATTACCGAAAGATGGCGGATTATATCACGCGCATGAAGCGGGCTTCAAGGGCGGTGCGCACGCTTATATCCCTAAACGGCGCGCAACCCGATACAACCCTGTGACAGTCTTGGCATCGATGATCTCCCCACGCTCGATCATGGCGAGTGCTTGAGTCAATGGCACGCGATCCACTTCGATAAACTCATCGTCATCGTGGGTCAGCTTTGACGCGTCAAGATCGGTCGCATAAAACAGGTGAATGAACTCGGTGGTGTAGCCGGGAGCGACGAAAATTCCGCCGAGCACCTCCAGCTTGCCGGGACGATGCCCGGTTTCTTCTTGAAGTTCACGGATCGCGCATACGTCCGGCGCTTCATTCGGATTCAGTGTGCCCGCCGGAATTTCGGTGAGTACCCGCCCCGCCGCGATCCGAAACTGGCGCACCAAGAGGACGTTCTGCTGCGCATCTAAAGCAACAATCGCCACCGCGCCATTGTGTCTGATCAATTCACGCTTGCTCGTCTTGCCATCGGGCAGGCGAACATCCAGCACTGCAAGGTGGACGACTCTGCCGTTGTAGATTTCTTCAGTGTGGAGAATTGTTTCTTGCACAGCGCCTTCACCTTTCCAGCCAAGATATAAAAATGGGGCGGATTACTCGCCCCATCCTTTATGCTTAATCGTGCTGCCTTACCCGGTCGATCAGCCCGCGCCGCCGCCGGGGATCACCAACTGCTCACCGACGAAGATCAAGTCGGGGACGACGATGCTGTTGATGTTCGCAATATCACGCACCGTCACACCGCACGCCAGCGAAATCCGGTACAGCGTGTCACCCTGACGCACCGTGTACGGGCTGGTGCAGGTGATCGGCTGACCGCCGCCGGGGGTCACGTTCGGGTTCGGCGTTGATGTAGGTGGAGGAACAAAGCCCGTCGTGCCGCAGCCGGGGATCACGAGGCGGTCGCCCGCGTGGATCAGGTTGACATTCGTCAAGCCTGTCGCCTGAGCAATCTGATCGACGGTGACGCCATAAGCGAGCGCGATGCGGAACAGGTTGCGGTCGCGCAAGCGCACTTCGTGAATGCAGTCAGAGCCTTGAGGCAGCGGAAGCGGATCAGTCACGATGATCTGCTGCGTCGGCGTAAATGTGGGGATGGCGAACTGTGTCAGCATGGCTTCCGCCGTCAGCGTGAGCGGGAAGGATGCTCCTTCAGTCGCCTCACGGATGAGCGCGGTCGCCGTCAAGTAAATCGGGTCGATCTGTCCTTCAGGCTGCTGCTGAATCGGATCAACCGGCTGTCCGACGGGTGTTAGCGCGAGAAGCTGGTTCGCGTATGCTGTCGCCGTCTGCGCGAACGGGTCATCGATCACCTGCGCAACTTCCGTCAAAGCGGGAGGCAGTGTGGGCGAGGGTGTATCGCTCGGAGTCATTGTCGGCAGTTCAAACTCCGCCGTACTCGTGACCTCAATCGTTGGTACAAGCGTATCGGTCGGAAGCGGGGTAATCGTCGGCGTGTCGGTATAGGTGGGTTGGCTCTGCGCGACAAACGTCGATTCGAGGGCGCTTCCCGCCGGTTGATAGCAAGCTGAAGCGATGATGACAAAGACCACAATTGATCCGAACAGCCACCACCTGCGGTTTCTTGAGAATACGCGCATTGAGGCTCCCTCCACCCGGGTAAGAAAGCGAAAACAGCTTGATAACCTGCGCTGATTATATCGGGAGTTTGCAGAGCGCACAATCAACTGACGGGGCAGATCGATGATCTACCCCAAAATTGTGGGCGAAAAATTCGGCTAACCCGGCAAAAACGTCGCGTGGATCGTAGTACCGTCGTCCTTGGTGGATGTGATCGTCACCGATCCGCCGTGAAGCTGCACTAACCGCTGGCTGATGACCAATCCCAAACCCGAACCTTGCTGCTCGTGGACGCGGCGTTCAAACTGCATGTACGCGCCGACCTGTGTGATCTGTTCTAGCGTCATACCGCGACCATGATCGTTGACCCGTAAATGATATAACCCATCCGCTTCCATGCCAGCACGCACGGTAATCGGTGTACCAGCCGTCGAGAACTTGCACGCATTATCAATCAGTTCTTCGACAACCTTCTTGAAATAATCCTCGTGGATGGCAAGGCGTTCAGCATCAGAAATTTCCAACACGAGGTCAGATTCGCGCCCGTATTGGCGCACGCGATCCTGCACATACACCTGCATGCTCGCGCGGGGGTGGAACATCAACCCGTTGCGAAGCAGCGCCCGCCGCCGCTCGTCAGAAAGCAGCAGTTCGGTGTAACCATACGTGATGTAGTTTTCGACCAAACGATATAACCGATTCGCCGCCGAATTGATGTGTCCACACATATTCTCGATATGTCGGGTATCGACAACACCCGCGTCCATCATCAACAGATTGGAGAAACCCATGATCACGTTCAGCGGTGTGCGAAGTTCATGCGGCATCGCAGTGATGATGTTGCCTCGCAGCGTTTCAATCTTCTGCTCGGACGTGCGCACAATGATCGCATGTCGCTGCAACCGTGCGTTGACAGTTGCGATCAATTCTTTAGCGGTGAACGGTTTTGTCAGGTAGTCGTCTGCCCCGCTCTGCATCCCGATTCGCCAGTCAAGGCGGTCGGCGCGCGCCGTCAAGAAGATAAACGGAATCGTCGCGGTCGCCGGGTCACTGCGGAGCGCATCAAGCACCTGAAACCCGTCCATCACGGGCATCATGATGTCGCAGATTATCAGGTCGGGCAGCGTTTCGCGGGCGCGTTCAACGCCGCGCTTGCCGTTTTCGGCATCAAAGACTTCATAGCCCTCAAAACCGAGCATTTCGACGATATCCCGGCGAAGCGAATGGGCATCCTCGACAACGAGAATCCGTCTTGGGCGTTCATCTGGAACAGCGTCCCCGGTTTGCATACTGACATCTTGCATACGAAACCCTGTCTATCCGTCAAATTGAGGTTGAGTTGTCGGTAAGAATATCGTCGCGGTCGTCCCCTGATATTCTTCCGATTCGAGTTGAATCCATCCGCCGTGCAGCGTGATCACATGATAGGCAATCGTCAATCCCAGCCCTGCCCCCATTGAACGGGCGGAGTAACGCTCATGGAGATCTGTGCGCACACGATAGAAGGGTTCAAATATCCGCTTCTGTTCTTGCTTTGGAATGCCTATACCTTGATCTTGAACCTGTATCTCAAAGACATCATCGTAATAGTTTAGGCTGATGTCGATCCGAGTTCCAGCATCCGAGAAAGTGGCTGCATTCGATAACAACTGCCTTAATACCATTCCAATTCTATCACGGTCTGCTTCAATGATTACGTTAATTCCCAAATTCGCAAATGTGAAATCGTGTGGATGGTCCCGGAAGCTCATGATCGTCTGCGCAATGACCTCGTGACACAGCAGTTCGAGATCAAATTCGGTCACAGCCAACTGACTGCGTTCGAGTTTCTGAAAGGTATTCAGATCAAGCAGTTCATCGAGAATCGTCTTGAGCTGCGAAATCTTCGTCTGGATCAGGTTCAAGCGCTCGGCACGTTCTTCAGGGGTTTTGCGCTCCCCCGCCATGAGCAGAAGATCGACCGAGGTGCTGATCACGGAAAGCGGAGTCCGCAGTTCGTGTGACGCATGCCTAACGAACAGGGTTTTGAGTTCAAGCAGTTCACGTTGATGATCGACCGCCGCTTGAAGGTCTTCTTCAAGCTGCTTGTGGACGGTGATATCGCGCACACTGCACACCGCGCCAACGATCTCGCGGCGGTCAGGTGCAAGCATGGGCGAAAGCATCATATCTGCCGCAAATGTTGTCCCATCTCTTCGCAGCGCGGTAATCGTCACGCGGCTGTTGCTTCCCGTCTCGAATACGGTTCGCAGCGCATTCATGATTAGAAGATGATCCGCTTCGTCTGCCAGCGCCAACAGCGGTTCCCCTTCAACATCTTGCAGCGTACATGCAAACAACAGGCTGCACGCCGGGTTGATCTGCTGAATTCCCCGCGTTACATGCACCAAAAGAATCGCATCACTGCTGTAATTGAGGATCGCGTCGGCGCGTTCAGCGGTGCGCATTGCCTGAATTAATTGCAGATTCTCCAACACCGATGCCGCATGATCCGCGAATACGCGCAGCGTCTTAATATCTTGCTCGGAGAATTGGCTTGTCTGCGTTGACTGGAGGTCAAGCACGCCGATCACTTGACTGCTCGCCATTAAGGGGATAACGAGTTCAGAGCGGGTGCGCCGCTCATTTGCGACATAACGATTGTCGCGGGTGACATCCGGCGCATAAACGGTTTCGCCGGTGCGGATCGCTTCTGCAACCAACCCATTTGAGTCGACGGTCAATTGGGCGGCAGCTTTGACCTCATATTTACCGGCACGCGCCACACGATGGATGCGTCGTGTTTCCCAATCCGCGAGCAACACACCACAATCCACTGCGTGAAACGCGCTGATCACCGTTTCGGCAATCTTCGCGCACGCATCATAGAGGCTGTCCGCCGTAAGCATCCGGGTGTTGAGCAGAAGCGAGGTTGCCTGCTGAAGCTGGCGCGTGCGTGTCGCATTGTGCGCGATTGTGTCGTAAAGTGCTGCATTGGTCAGCGCAATCGCGGCTTGATCCGCGAATACATCCATCCGCTGACCGTCTTCCTCGTCGAATACACGCCCGTTAAATTTATCCAGATAGATGAAGCCGATTACCTGTCCATGCGCTTTGATCGGCGCGCACAAAACGGAGTGTCCGTTGGCTTGTTCCGGCACATCATAGAACTTGAGCCATGCGGGATTGCTGGCAGTGTCATTGATGATCTGCGTTTTTCCCGTGACTACACCTTGACGTGTTACCGGTGCATCGCTGACGGAGAATTCGAGCGTTTGGAGGTGCTGCGTTGTTTCGGCAGAATAGCCACGTACATAACGATTGCGCAGCATACCGCCTTCGATGATGCTGATTGATGACGCATCGTGATCGACCACACGACCAATATTGTTCACGATACATTCGAGGATGTCATCGAAGCGAAGCGCGTTCGCCATCTTCGTGATGATCTCATGAATGGCAGCATTGATTTCGCGCTGTTCGGTTTCACGTTGGAGCAAAAGCGCGTGTTCCATCAATCGACGTACTCGCCGACTAAAAAGGAACGCCTTCGACCGGGATGAGATCGACATTACATCGTCAAACCCCATGCGAAAAGCGGCTTTTACGGTGTCCTCATCGTCAGCATCTGCAACAATGCTGATGAGGGGCTGTCCTGCTGACAGCATTTCACGGATGCGAACTGCCGCTTCCACGCACACCGGGCATGCGCCACGCATATCGATGATGACACACGCCAAAGCGGATTGGTCTACGCGGTGCAGCACCTCATCTGAGTTCTGACAGATGAAGAGAACGCAGTCTTCATTTGACAGCGGCTCGTGAATAGCGCGCAGCTGCTCTATTGTGCAGCCCATGATCAAGATAGCGGGGCGCAAGTGTCGAGACATGATCACAAGCTTCTGCTCACTGTGAGCAGGAATATAATTACTCATGATCCGATTGTAGTAACATTTCTCGGTATCAAGTGTGCATGTTTCATGAAGTTTATGTTTCAAACAGAATTATAACACACCGGCTGCTGCCAGCAGGAGCAACGTCACCCCCGCAATGACGCGATACACGCCGAAAGCGCGGAAATCGTGCTGCTGAAGGTAACGAAGCAGCCACCCGATCGCAACCCACGCGACCACTGCGGACACAATCAGACCGACGATCAGATATACAATCTCATCCGAGCGGATTTCATCGAGGCTGAGGAGTAGGTCGGCGATAGTTGCGCCGCCAAGCACCGGGATCGCCAGAAAAAAGGAGAATTCCGTCGCTGTTTGGCGCGAAAGCCCACCGAACATACCGCCAACGATTGACGCGGCAGACCGAGAGACGCCGGGGATCAATGCGATAACTTGTGCAACGCCAATCAGGAGCGCCTGCCCGAATGTCACGCCTTCCAGCGTCGTCGCGGCGGCGTCGGCGCCGGGAACGCGGCGCTGTTCGACCACGATCAACACGATCCCGCCGACGATTAGGCTGATAGCGACGACGGTCGGATTAAAAAGCACTTCCTTGACGGTCTCACGCACCAGAAAGCCGATCACCGCCGCCGGGATACTCGCCAGCACAATCGCCGCCCAGAAATGCTGAACACCGCGATCAGTCGGCACGCGGCGCACTTGATCAAGGATGCGCGCACGGTAGAAAAACGCCACCGCAAGTACAGCCCCGAGTTGGATAAAAATTTCAAACGTGCCGCCAGCATCCTGTTGGAAGTCGAAAATTGCGACGAAGGCGATCAAGTGCCCCGTTGATGAGATCGGCAGAAATTCGGTGATACCTTCGACAATGCCGAGTAGCACAGACTTGATCAGTGCTGCAAATTCGATCATGGGGATGACTTTCCGTGACAGGTGAAGCGGCAAGCGCTGCACTGAGGACAACACATAATCACACGGGGGCGCATCATAGCGTTCAGGTCGCGGTGTGTCAATCATGATTGGATCTAGGTCAAAACGCGACTTGATATTACGCTTGTACCCATGAGACCCTACTTACGACTCCTACAAAACAATCCCGATTTCACGCGGGTATGGCTGGCACAAGCGATCAGTCTGCTGGGTGATTGGTTCAACGCGATCGTGCTGGCGGCGCTCGTGTCACGCTATGCCGCTGAACTCACCGGCGACAACACCCGATCCGGGCTGGCGGTCAGCGCGATCTTATTGGCACGTTTTCTGCCGCCGCTCCTCGTCAGCCCGCTGGCGGGTGTCTTGCTCGACCGCTTCGACCGCAAGCGCCTGTTAATTGCCAGCGATGTACTCCGCGTCGTGATCGTGCTTGGCTATTTGCTGGCATCGACGCCAGATCGGTTGTGGCTGATCTATGTGCTCACGATTGCGCAGTTCACGGTTGGCGCGGTGTTCGAGCCGGGAAGAAGCGCGCTGCTGCCGAGCATCACCCGCCCGCAAGACCTCGTGACGGCGAACTTGCTCGGCAGCATGACATGGTCGGTGATGCTGGCAGTTGGTGGAATGCTCGGCGGACTCGTGGCGGGTGTATTGGGCACCGGCGGCGCGTTGATCTTCGACGCCGCGACCTTTGCGTTGTCAGCCCTGATTCTGATTCCGATTCGACCGCGCCCGCTTGAGCGAGAGACACAGGCGCAGTCCCCAGACGAAGTGCCGAAAGCGTCCGCCCGCGATTTTGTCGAAGGCATCCGTTACGCGCGCTCCAACCCGTCGATTGGTGCGACACTGCTGGTCAAATTCGGTGGGAGCTTCGGCAGTTTCGACACCGTGATGATCGTAATCGCCACGACGATCTTTGTTTTGGGCGAGGACGGCGTGCTGTCGCTCGGTATTCTGTGGGCATCGTTCGGGATCGGCGCAGTGTTAGGTCCGCTGCTCCTCAACCGCCTCAATGATGGGTCGGTCAATGTGATGCGCCGCCTGATCATCCTCGGTTTTGCGGCAGTCTCGCTCGGCTGGTTCTTATTCAGCGGAGCACCTACGCTCGTGATCGCGGCGGCAGCAATCGTCGTAAAAGCGATAGGTTCCAGCATCTACTGGACATACAGCTCGGTGATCTTGCAAAAGACCACCGACGAGCGCTTTTTGGGGCGCATGTTTTCGCTGGATTACGCCGGATTTCAACTGGCAACGGTCATCAGCACTGTGATCACCGGGATAGCGCTTGAAGCGCTCGGCAACGATCAAGTGCGCACCGTCGTTTTTGTCACCGGATTTGCGAGTTTGATCCCGCTCGTCGTTTGGGCGGTGATTGTGTATGCGATAGAACGTGCCGAACAGCGCACAGAAACAGTTTTCACGCCATGAGACTCACGGACACATCAACCCTTTCTCCCGCCCGCATTACTGCCGGACTTCCCGGTTCGGTATGGGTCGCGCTCGTCGCCGGTGTTTTGTCCGGCTCAATGGCGGGCATCTTGACCCGTTACGCCCAATCTGCGGGTGCTGCCTCTTTACCTATCGCGTTTACACGTTTGTTTCTCGCCACGCTCGTTGTCGGTATTCCGACGCTGATCCGCTACCGCGCGCAGCTTCGCGCCATCAGCCGTCGTGATCTCTTGACGACAATGTTCGCTGGTGTGTGGATGGCGACCCATTTCTTTCTGTGGGTATCCTCGCTGGAACATGTCGGCGTGATGATCGCAACCGTGCTGGTTACGTCATCGCCGCTGTGGACAGCCATCCTCGAAGTCACATTCTTAAGGGCGCGGCTCACCCGTGTCTTGATGCTCGGCTTGGCGGCAGTCATCATCGGCAATGTGCTGATCGGGTTGGCGGGCGGCGAAGGCGTAAGCGGTTCAGAACCGCTGTTAGGCGCGGCGCTGGCAATCAGCGCGGCGCTGGCGATTGCGACTCAGCGGGTGCTGTCGCGTGGGGTGCGGACGCGGGTGCATCTGCTCCCGTTCTTGTCGATCATGTACGCTTCGGCGGCGGGCACATTGTTTATCGCGGCGGTGATCACAGGAACGCCGCTGACCGGATACACGCCGGAGGCGGGCTTCTGGATCGTGATGATCACGATCTTCCCGCAGTTGATCGGACATTCGTCCTTCAATTACGCGCTGCGCTATCTTCCCGCGACGATGATCAGCCTCGCGATTCAAGTTGAACCCGTGATCGCCACGCTGGCGGCGCTGGTGCTGTTCGGGGAAGTTCCCCTGCTGCTTCAGGTGATCGGCAGCGCGTTCATCGTAACGGGCATCATCGCCGTTACACGCAAGAACGCGCCCCGACCACGAGAAGAATCCGTCTTACCACCCGAATCGTGAGCCTCGTTCAAAAGGGAGAGGGCTAATCGCCCCCTTCCCCGTCCTTGTCTCCCGATTCCAGCGGCAAAACCAGGCGATCAATATCGTAGAAACCTTCGCCATCTACTTGAAGCAGACCACCGCGTGTCTCGAACAGCCAATCCCACAGCACATCCAACTGCTCAGCGTTGTAGTGTCCTTCTTCGCTCACCTTCAAGGCAACCATTCCAGTCGCGGTTTCGAGATGGCGGCGCACTGCGGGCGCTGTGATTTCTTGGCTGCCTTCCAGCAGTTCGAGCAGTTCAGCAATATCCTCGCGGAACAAGTCCTCGTTTTCGCCGTTTAGTTCAATTTCGCCGTACACTGCATCACCGTAGATCAAGTCGGCAGCATTCGCGCGATCTGAAGCATCGCTCTGCAAAGTGAACCCTGAAAAAGAATCAGCGAGCGCTTCTTGAATATCCGGTATCGTGAGAAGATCGCCCATCGCGTAAATAAAGCGCATAAAGTAGGTCATGTGTGCCCCAGCCGTTCAAGTCGAATTACCCTCAATGATAAGCGGAATCGCGTCCAAACGCCGCACCGAAGATAACGAAATCCAAATCGCCGCCGCCAAAATGCCGAGTGTGGCGATCCACAGAGTTGATCCCGTGCCGATGCTGCCCGCAATCACGCCAGCGCCGAACGCCCCAATAGGCGCGATCCCCTGTGCCAAAAACTCAAATCCCGCGTTTACCCGTCCCATCAGCCTGTCCGGAATGCGCATCTGTCGCAAACTGGTTTCGTTCACCCAGTACACCATCATCGCACCATCCCCGATGATCTGGGCGGCGATCATGAGCGGCACAGCAAAACGCATATCGACACCTGCCAGCGGGATTGCCAGATTGATCACGCCGGAAACGATCAGCGCTGACGTAATCGCGCGCCCGATGCCAATTCGCTTGGGCAGCCACCCCGCGACCGCTGCGCCGATCAACGCGCCGATGCCGCCGCACGCCACCAGCAAGCCCAGCGTGAACGGTGACAACCCCAACACGCGCACGGCGTACAAGTCGTACAGCGTGCCGATAAACGAGCCGAAAAAAGCGCGCACTCCCATCCCTGCTGCCAGCGTCCGCAGAATCGGATCAGACGCTGTATGCTGGATACCTTCGACCAACTCATGAATCAGGGTGCGGGTCGCACCGCTTTGATCGTCGCGGATGGGCGGAGCGGGTTCAGGAGCACGAATCGCGTGGATTGTGACCACCGAGACGAGAAAACTCAGTGCATCGAACAACATCGCAATCGGCGCGGTGAGGACGCTCACCAGCACGCCCGTGAGCGCGGGTCCGCCGATCTCCGCAAGTGCGTCGGTTGTGCCGAGTTTGGCGTTTCCTTCCACGATTTGATCGCGGTCGATCAGCGACGGCAGATAAGCGCGGTACGCGATCTCAAAGATCAGTGCCAGCGCCGCGACGACTGCCGCGACGACATACACCAAACCGATGGTGAGCGTTCCGGTAAGTGCGGCGAACGGAATCGTCAGCAAGACGACGAAGCGCAGTAGATCACACACGATCATCACCGGGCGGCGGCGAACGCGATCTACAAACACACCCGCGAACAAGCCGAACAACAGCACGGGCAGCGCCGAGATCGCGCTCAAAATGCCCATTTGGGCGGGGGAAGCGTTCAGAATCAGGACGGCGACGAGCGGCAAACCGCCGCGTGTGATGCGTGAGCCGAATTCAGAGACGGTTTGACCGATCCACAACTTCATAAAATCCGGGTGACGGTACAACCCGGTGAACAGGTTTCGCATAGAGTTTGCCTTCGAGAGCAGCAAGCGGTAAACGAGAATGTCAAACCAGCAGATCACATATCGCTGTGTCCGCTGACCATTCAGCAGAGCGTGTCGTACCACGCCCGCGTTCGTTTCGTCTACCGAGTGACCATCGTGCTCATGGCAAACCCACTTTCCCACCCATTTTCCGGCAGGGTTGGGCGCCGTTGTTGACAAAAGTAGTATGGTGAAAATCTTCGCGCCGTGTCAAGCGAAATCACAATCGGCGCTGAGTGTGTCATAAATCAAGACCAAACCACCAAGTGTATAAAGAACGGTCTTAAGACCAACTCGCGCAAGCCGTCTGGAAATCGGGAAAATAGGCGTATCATTTGAAGCTAAGGTAATGAACCGCTGCGCTCTGTTGTGACCCTTCCACGTACTACACGCGCATACTGTTGTCGAAAGGACAGGTTGTGCCTCGTTTTCCGCTTTTGATGCGTATGCTTACGTATCTCCGCCCGTATTGGGGATGGTCAGCCATCGCGATGGTTGGCGTGCTGATCAGTACGGCACTTTCACTCGCAATACCGACCATCCTCCGTGACGTGATCGATATTGGCGTTGCACAGGGTGAAGGCAATTACATGCTGCTTGCGGGCGCGCTCGTAATCGGCTTAGGTGTGCTGCGCGGTATCTCCGGGTTTATCTACCGCTATTTTGCCGAACGAACATCCCATTTTGCGGCATACGATCTGCGCAACCAGATGTATCACAAGGTGCAGAATCAATCGTTCACGTATCATGACAACGCGCAGACTGGCACGCTGATCACGCTGGCAATCAGCGACGTGAGCGAAATGCAGCGCTTCTACGCCTATGGGCTGATCGACGGCATCAACACCCTGCTGACGATTGTCGGCGTCGCGCTGATCATGCTGGTCAGCAGTCCAGTATTGGCGATCATCGCCCTGCTGCCGCTGATTCCGCTCATGAACGAATCGCGCAAGTTTGCCGCCATCGTCGATCCGGCATGGAAAGCGATCATGGATCGGCTGCAAACGCTCGGCAACCGAATTCAAGAAACGGCGCTCGGCGCGGAAGTCGTGCGCGCCTTCGCCCGTGAGCCGCACGAGATCGCGCGTTTTGGGACGGAAAATGAACGCTGGTATGTCGATCAAGTCGCGCTCGTCAGGCGGTGGGCGGGTTACCTCCCCCTCAGCTCGTTCATCATCGCGTTTTCGTCCGCGCTTGTGCTGTTCTTCGGCGGATGGATGGAACAGAGCAATTTTGGCGGCGTGACTGTCGGATTGATCGCGTCGTTCAACGTGTACGTCCTGCTCATGGCGATGCCGATCCGCTTTCTCGGTTTCGTGATCATCCTGATCACACAGGCGATGAGCAGCGCCGAGCGCGTCTTTACCGTGTTGGATTCGCCGGAAAAAGTCACCGAAGCGCCAAACGCCAAACGGATGCCAACCATGCGCGGCGTCGTCCGCTTTGAGGATGTGACGTTCCAGTATGGCGGTTCTCCCCTACCCGCCCTGAAACGAATTACCTTCGAAGCGAATCCGGGTCAAGTGATCGCACTAATCGGCGCAACAGGTTCGGGAAAAAGCACGATCGTGAATTTGATCCCACGCTTTTACGATGTCACAGGCGGGCGGATCACGATTGACGGTATGGACGTGCGCGAAATCGCCCTGTCGGACTTGAGAAGTCAAATCGGGATGGTGCTTCAGCAGTCGCTTTTGTTCAGCGCAACCGTCCGCGAAAATATCGCTTACGGCAGCCCTGACGCGACCGAAGACCAGATCATCGCCGCCGCCAAAGCCGCAAACGTACATCCGTTTGTGAGCGAGTTACCCGAAGGCTACGATACGATCATCGGGGAGCGCGGCATCACCTTGAGCGGTGGTCAGAAACAGCGTGTAGCGATTGCCCGCGCATTGTTGATCAACCCGCGCATTTTGATCCTCGACGACTCGACCAGCAGCGTCGATACGCGCACCGAGCGCGATATCCGCGAAGCAATGGCAGTCTTGATGCAGGGTCGGACGACCTTCGTGATCGCGCAGCGCTTGAACAGCGTTCAAAATGCCGACACGATCCTCGTGCTGAAAGACGGGGAAATCGTCGAACGCGGGCATCATGATGAACTGCTGGCACTTGGCGGGCAGTACAGCGAGATTTACCAACTCCAGCTCGCCGATCAAGAGCGTGTGCGCCGCGAGATTGCCGACTTCAGCCGCTTGAAGCGACCCGAAGCGAAGCGTTCAACCGAAGAACTGCACACGCTAATCGAACAAGAATCATCCGGGGACTAAGCAAATGGCATTTCAACCCGACGAACAAGACAAGACACAGTTCGACTGGCAGACGACTAAACGCTTGTGGGGGTACATCGCGCCTTATAAGCGTCAGGTTGGTGTGGCGATGATCATGGCGACCATCACGGCTGCATCGACGGTCGCCGCCCCGCCGATCATCGCGTGGACGGTCGATCAAGGCGTGGAACAGCATGATCTAGCGTTGATCGGCATCGGCGTGATCGCTTACCTGATCATTCAGGCGGTCGGGATGCTGGCATTCCGCCGCCAAATTCACATCATGTCGGAATTTGGTCAGCGCGCGATCCAGCGCTTGCGTGATGATTTGTTCACGCATGTGCAGCGGCTTTCGTTGGCATTTTTCTCCAAGTATGAAACAGGGCGTTTGATCTCGCGCATCGTCAGCGACGTGAGCACGATCCGCGAGGCGATCACATGGGCGCTGGTAGGGACGTTCCGGGACATGCTCTCGCTGATCGGCATCGTAATCACGATGGTGTTGATCAACCTGCCGCTAACGGGTGTCGCGTTCGGCGTGATGGTTGTGCTGGTCGTAATCGCTAATTTCTGGCGCGTCTATGCCCGTAAGACGTATCTCACGGTTGTGGAAACCAATGCCCGCCTAAACGCCGAGCTTGCCGAAGCCTTCAACGGTGTGCGCGTAACGCAGGCATTCAACCGCCAAGCCTACAACGATCAGCGCTTCGCAACGACGTTCAACTTAAATAACCGTAAAGCGAACTTGCGCGCATCGCTGGTCGCGGCGCTCTTCTTCCCCAGCATCGAATTGATCGGCGGCGTGGCGACAGGCTTGTTTATTTACGTCGGCGGAACGCTGGTGCTGCGGCAGGAACTCAGTCTGTTTACCCTGCTTACCTTCGTGCTGTACATCGATCAATTCTTCCAGCCGATCCGCATGTTGGCGCAGCGCTACAACCTGTTCCAGTCGGTGATGGCGGCGGGTCATAAGCTTTTCCACCTGCTCGACCGCCCCATCGAGGTGCAAGACGCACCGAACGCAATCACCCTGCCATCGATTGAAGGGCGCGTTGAGTATGCGCACATCGGTTTCAGCTATGAGGCGGATACAGACCTCGTGGTGCTGAAGGATATCAATCTGAGCGTGCCCGCCGGAAAAACTGTCGCGTTGGTCGGTCACACGGGCGCGGGCAAAAGCACAATGGTCAAGCTGTTGATGCGCTTCTACGATATTCAGCAAGGCAGCCTGACGATTGACGGGCATGATATTCGCTCGGTCACACAGGCGAGCTTACGCTCTCAAATGGGCGTGGTCTTGCAGGAGACATATCTGTTCAGCGGCACGGTCATGGATAATATCCGCTACGGGCGGCTGAACGCGACCGACGACGAAGTGACTGCGGCGGCGCAAGCGGTCGGCGCGCACGACTTTATCATGCGGCTGGGAAAAGGCTATCATACGGAAATCCGCGAAGGCGGTTCGCTGTTGTCACAAGGTCAAAAACAGCTTCTCGCATTCGCACGCGCCCTGCTTGCCGATCCGCGCATCCTGATTTTGGATGAAGCAACGAGCAACATCGACACACAGACCGAGAAGTTGATCCAAACAGCATTGGGGCGGCTGCTCAAAGGACGCACCAGCTTTGTGATCGCCCACCGCTTGAGCACAATCGTCAACTCAGACTTGATCGTAGTTATGGATCACGGCGAGATCATCGAACACGGCACGCATCAAGCACTGCTGGCGCAAAACGGTGCATATTCGCGGCTGTATACGCTGGCGTAAAGTGCATTTTCACCACAAAGAACACCAAGAACACAAAGAGAATACCCTGCTTAGTGATCTTCGTGTTCTTTGTGGTTCAACAATCTTTCGGTTTATAGCGGAGAGGACAAACAGAAATGGCAGATAAAATCCGGTGGGGCATTTTGGGGGCGGCGAACATCGGGCGAAAAGTCATCCCCGCGATTCATGCGGCGAAGAACAGCGTCGTGTCAGCGGTCGCCAGCCGTGATCAGGCAAAAGCGCAGGCATACGCCGACGAACTGAATATCCCAACCGCCTATGGATCGTATGAAGCGCTCTTGAACGATCCGAACATCGACGCCATTTACATCCCCCTCCCCAACGGACTGCACTACGAATGGTCGCTCAAATGCGCCGCAGCGGGAAAACCCGTCTTGTGCGAAAAACCACTCACAGCGCACGCCGCCGAGGCGCGCGAACTCGTAGAAACATTCGCGCAAGCGGGGCTGACCTTCGCGGAAGCATTCATGTACCGTCATCACCCGATGACCCGCCGCGTTGTTCAGATGGTGCGCGAAGGTGCAATCGGTCAGGTGTCGGTAATCACGGCGGCATTCACCTTCCCGATCCGCCGCGAAACCGACGTTCGCTTGAATACCGATCTGGCGGGCGGCGCGCTGATGGATGTCGGCTGTTATCCCGTCAGTTTGATGCGCATGATCACGGGCGAAGAACCTGATGAAGCGCTGGCAATCGCCAATTTCGGCGGCGGATCACAGGTTGATGAAACCTTAAGCGGAGTTCTGCACTTTCCGTCTGGCATCGTCGGGCATTTCGACTGCGGTTTCCGAACCTACTTCACCAACAGCTATGAAATTCGCGGCACAGCGGGCAAGATCAATGTTGAGCCGAGCTTCACCATGCCCGCGACGCATCCCTCCGTCATTCGACTGACGACGGACGAAAACGGCGCGTCACGGGTCGAGGAGATCGAAATCCCGCCCGCCAATTCTTATCAATTGATGGTCGAAGACTTCGCGGCGGCGGTTCAAGAAAAACGTCCACCGCTGTTCGACGGACGCGACGCGATCACCCAAATGCACGCGATTGACATGCTGTACGCATCAGCGCGGGCGTAAAATCACCACACGCCGGGGATCAGCTTAAAGCGGGTGCGCTTTTGATAATCGGCGTAACCGGTAAGATGTTCGCCAAGATAGCGATCTTCGAGCGCGGTCTTGGCGAAATATCCGACAACATTTAGCACCGTGATCACAAGTCCGATGGCGGTGCTGTACACCAACCCTAACCCGATGATCATCACCAGCGCCCCGGTGTAGATTGGGTGGCGCACAATCCCATAGGCAGATGTATCGACCACTTGATGATCAGTTCGCAAAACCGTCTGCGCTGTCCAAAACCTCCCCAGAATGGATCGGCAGTAGAACATACCGATAACGCCAACCAGCTCAAGGACTGAGCCGAGAATCTGCACCGCGAACGGCAGCAGAACTACAGCCGACGTCAAGATTACGTACAGGGCATGCACAAAAATCGCGATCAGCAGAACGGTCAGCAGCACAAGTACGACGCGATCCGGTGCGGACGTCGATTCACGAATCGACTTCAATACGGATGTGCCACCCCGCCAATAAATGATAATCCATACGGTAAAAACGACAAATGCGAAAACAGGCAGTGCATTTTCCACAATATCACTCCAGTGATGAGGCGCTTCTCGGCTTGGATTCAAACGCAAAGGGCGAAACGCTGTCAAGCGTTTCACCCTTAATCTCATAATCAAGCGTCAGTGGCTAGAACTGCGCGCGGATTTCGCGTTCGATCTGCGCGATATCCGTGCCATAACGCTCACGGCTCATCTCACGGATCATCTCACCGATCAACGGGTTAGGCGTCTGCGACGGGAGCAGCGTCCGCATCGTGAATGCCCGCGCGCCGATTCCGTTCACAAGCAGTTTGACCGACGCGGTGAACTGCCCCAGTTCAATCAAGTCTTCGGCGCTGAAGACCGGGTGATATTCCGGCGCAAGTGCGGGCGCATCCTGCACGCCGATTCGGAACGTAATCAGGCTGCCGACGTTGCCGAACACTGCCTCGCGGATACCGTGATCCAACTGGTGCAAAAATTGATTCGCCAGCACCAGCGACACACCAAACTTGCGCCCTTCGCTGATCATCGTGCCAAGGAGCGGCGTGCTGTAGTTCTGAACCTCGTCAATGTAGATATAGAAGTCGCGGCGCTGAGCGGGCGCGAGTTTGCTGCGTTGGAATGCCGCTTGAAGCAGATCGCCGAGGATCAACAAGCCGAGGAACTGGCTCGTTTCCGTGCCGATCTTGCCCTTCGCTAGATTGCACAGCACGATCTTGCCATCGCTCATCACATCACGCCAAGGAACACTGCTGCGCGGCTGACCGAGAATCCGCCGCAAAATCGAGTCTTCGACAAAGCGGCTGAACTTGCTCAACAGATACGGCAGAAGTTCTGCACGCCACTGCGCGCTCGCATTTTCGGTCTTGCTAGCGATGTCCTCCCAGAAGTTCTTGACGATTGGATCGCCGATGCGCGGGAGAATCCGCCGCACGTAGTTCTGATCCGACAGAATGCGGTACACATCGATCAGCGTACCACCTTCGATCCACATCGCGGCAAGCATCGCGTTGCGGACAAACTGCTGGAAGATCGGACCAACGATCCCTTGATTGTACGGGTCGTACATGCGGATCAGCATGCCGATGAAGTCATTCGTGATGCGGTGGCGATCCGCTTCGGACTGTGGGTTCAGAATGTTCAACCCGATTGGGCGATCCTCATCCGACGGATCGATCACGATCACGTCCTCGGCGCGGTGCTGTGGGATGCGCATCAGCACATCTTCGACAAGGTCGCCGTGCGGGTCGAGCAGGAACACACCGTATCCGGCTTCGATGTCTTGCAGCACCATCGACGCGATCAGCGTGGATTTACCCATTCCCGTCTTGCCGACGATGTACGAATGGCGGCGGCGGTCATCGCGCGATTGGCGAATCAGCGCGGGAATGCTCGTTCCCGTGCGCGCCGTGCTCACGCCCAAGACCGTTCCGTTGTCTGGCATCCCGACGGGCGGCGCGATTGGCTTCCCATCCAGCGAACGCATCCCCGGCACGCCTGTGAAATGCGGGATCGGCAGGCGGAAAACGTGTGTTGCCTCGGCTTCACCGACGAGATAGCGCAAACGGCGCATCCCATCGGGCGCGTGGGTATACCCCCACGCTTCGACATCGACCTGATGCAGATTCCGGCGCGCGGTTTCAAATTCCTGACCACGCAGCGCGCGCATGATCTCATAGCCGCCGTTTTCGCCGTTATCGCGCATCGGACCTAAAAACGCCGACGCGATCATTTCCGGCAGAAGTTTGCTCGTTCCGGCGTGACCCGCAACATTCAAGCGCACCAAAAACGCCGAACGCAGATAACTTAGGCGGATAAAATGCTCGCGCGAACGCTCCATCTGGCTGATCTGATTCAGGCGCGACATCATGGCAGGCGCGTTAAAACCTTCCGGCGTGACCGGCTGTTCACCTTCCCAGATTTGCACCTGCTTGGCGTACGATGTTGCATCAGATGCGGTATCGGTATACATCGCGGCGCTGCGTTCCCAACTGTAGAGCTGCGTCGGCTTCAGGTGAATACTCAGCATCGACAGCTTTTCCTGCCGCAGCATCACCCAGAGCATATTGTGCAAGTCCATCGAACCGGGCATGAACGATGCAATGGTATACATCCCGCTGCTTTCCGGCGCGGTTTCGCGGCGCACGATCTCCGCTGCGTGGTCGATCTCGAACGGCTCAAGCAGAGACAGTAGTTCCGACTGATCAGCGATGGCTTCAAAGATGTACACCCCGTCTTGAGTCAGCGGCAGCGCGGCGCGGAGATCGTGCCAGAGTTCGGCGGCTTGCGCGTGACACTGCTCGGCAGTCTCCGAGCCAACGCGCACCAAGAAAGCGATCTTGATCTGCCCGCGCTCCGCGATCTGGGGATGCGGTATAGCGATGAAGCGCAGCGCAAACGTCACGTCGTACAGGAGTTCACGGAACGCGCCTAATACCTGCACAAACTCGAACGCCGCCATCAGCAACCGGTTCGACCACGCCTCCGGGTGCATGTGGGGGCGTCCGACTTCGCGCACGACAATCGCAAACGAGGCGTGATAATACGCGGATACGTCTTTGCGCATCAGCGTATCCTCGATTACACGCGCATCGACCTGCTCAACGTTCAAATACGGCTGCCCGCGTTTGCGCCGCTCCACCCGTTCGAGCGCGGCGCGTACTTCGGTATCATCGTCGGCGGCTTCGAGCACGCTGCGCGCTCCGGTCAAATCCCAGCGCTTTTCGAGCAGGGAGGCGATCCCCTTGCGCGCCGCCTGAATCGTCTCCCGCTCGGAATTCATGGCGACAAGGCGGTAAAAATCATCGAGCGCGGGCGCATCGTGTCCAGCCAACATGCGCGCTTTGGCGCGGAGCAGGATCAGCGCGTCAGATGGCTCAAGCTCCATTGCGCCGGAGATTGTGCCGATTGCGCCTTCCGCGTCATTCGAGTCCAACTGCGCTTGCGCTGTCGTGATCGCATCATCCACGAGGGAGCGCACGGCAGTTTCGAGGTCGAGCGACAGCTTTTTCGCCGCACGCGGCAGCGTTCCATCGGCAAACGAAGCCTTCATGACCAGCTTCGCCGCTTTCACAGCGTTCGCCGCGAGCAGACGGCGGATCACCATCAAACGGCTGGCGACGGGGAGCGAACTCCATGCGCCCGGAGTCCGTTCGGTCAAGCGCAGCACATGATACAGCACCGCCGGGGTGATGCCTTCGCTGCGAATCGTCTCAACCACTTTTTCAAGCGGATTCTCGTCCTTACGGGCATCCGCCGGAACAGCGGTACGCAGTTCATTGAGCGCCGGAACAGCGCGATGTTCCGCGCCAAGCGCATCAATCGCTGCCTGAAGATGCTCATCGGCAGCGGCGGGATCATCAGCGCGTACCAATTCAACCAGCGCGACTCGCGCCAATATGGGACTCTGCGAGGATTCGATGGGATAACGATCCTCGGTCAGCTTGCGCGTATTCAGGTCGCTGCCGCATAACGAACACATTGATTCCGGGAGGTTGGTCACGCGCCCGCAGTGAAGGCACGTCGCCTTGACAGAGCCGATCACCTTCATGATCCGCTGTGAGGTCGCAAGCGCGGTGCGCGCCTTGATTTTGAGTGGGATCGGGGACAACGCACATGTGAACGCCGCGACCGCATCTTCCTTGTTTTCCTTGATCAGGGAATACTCCCCCTGCATCACAGCTACCGCCGGAACGCTGGCGGCATACGGCTTGCACACGGCGAGCAAGTGCTCGGCTTCAGCATCTTCTCCGGTGCGGAGCAGCCGCGCGATCACACTTGCCGCGTGTTCGATCACCTTCACGAGCGCTTGACGGGTAAGCTGTGCGACTTCCCCATTCGCCTGATCGGGATCGTTCAGCAGCGCGAACAAATCGGGGTGGACTTCCTGCTGCGACAGCCAAAAATGGATCAGCCGCTCGGTTGCCTTCTGGTGAAGCGAATCGCCGGCGGCGCTCCGCTCACGGGTCAGCCGCAGATACTTCTCTAGGTGCTTTGACCATACCTGCAAGAATACGCGGCGGCGGTTTTCTGGGACGGGGTGCATCGACCCGAAGATTCCCGGCGCAAGTTCGTCGCGGCGCTCCTCTTTCCACTTGATCAGCGCCAGCGCCGCCGCAAACGGCACGCTCGGATCAGACGGCTCAAGGATAACCGCGCTGTCAAAGTGCGGTACGCCGTCGTTGATCTTGCGCATGATCTGATTGCGACCGTCTGATACCAGTTCCTCCACCAGCCCGCGCCGCCGCTGCTGAAGTTCTTCGATCCGCGCTGTGTGCGCCGGATCACCTACCAGCCCGTTGAGGGTATCCACAATGAAACCGTATTCACGGCGGGCTTCAAAACAAACCTCGACCTTGAGCAGTTGTGCCTCGACCTCGTCAGGATGCTCGGTTAAATAGTTGTTGATTTGCGTCAGCGCCTCGTCGTTATCTTCGCTTTCCAGCAAACGGCGAATATCAGCCAGCGCAGACATTGGGCGGCTGTCATCATTCGGTGACGTCGTCATCTCCGCTTCCTCCTTGAGTATCGGTGAGCGCGCCTTGATTACTGCTACACATACTATGGCATTTCACCCCTTGTCGTAGACCAAAAATGAGTGGATCATGAGAATCAACTCATCATGGGGCTAAGGCGCGCTGAAAATGACCATAGAGTTAAGGCTAAACCGGGGTGAGCTTCACTGGAGCGAGAGGAACAGTGTGAGAGACCGTTTCTTTCCCGGCGCATGTTTTGACGATGAAGATGGGTTCGCCCAACTTCGCAGTCCAGACTTAGAGATGCGCAACCAAGCTTGGGAAAAAATGATGAATCACTACCAAGCACCTCTGCGGGAAGAGGCGCGGACGCTGTTAGCACGTCATGGGCAGGCGACGGACGACGACCAGATCGATGAAAAAGTTGCCTACGCATGGGGTCGCCTATGGGAGCAGTTCCCCACCATCCAAACCACAACCGAAGCTGCGCTGTATGACTGGATGTTGAACGTCATCGAAAAGCGTATTGATGCGGAACGCCGCCGCTATGACAACCGGCGGATTCAGCCCATTCGTGATCTCATGAATGCGCCCACTCTGGAGAATATGACCGAAGAAGAACTCCTCGATCTGCTCCAGCAGCATGTCGCCCGCCCGTCTGTCGAAGATGAGTATCTATCGTACGAAAAATGCGTGCAGTTTTCGCGCATCCTCGCATCCGTCCTCGATTGCGACTTGACCTACTGGCATCGTCAGCTTGCTGCCCACTGGTTCCTGTACCGCCGCTCCGCGAAACAGATCGCCCGCTCGTATCACAGAACCAAACTCAACAACACCCTTGCCCGCGCCAAGCTCAGTTTCGTATTCGGACTGACGACGCGGCTGAAACATGCGCTCGATCTCACGCCCGACGATCAGGATCTTCGTGAATTCGCTTTGATGGTCGATGCGTTCCGGTTTGCCGATAAAGACGGCGACCTGAACCAATCGCATCCGTTCCTTAGTTATGTGCAGCATGTTCTGCCCCACCCGCTCCCTGAGCTTACCGAGCCGCGTTGGATGCAAAAACTCCTCGCGGCGCTCAGAAGCGACCATCGGTAAGATGCCCGAGGGTTTCATTCCATGACGATCAAAGTATTCCTCAGCTATAGTCATTCCGATACGGAGTTCGCGCACATACTGGGCGAAGCCCTGCGCCGCGCCGACTATGCCGTGTTCCAGCCTGACGATGGCGACATGGCATCGCTCTGGTATCCCGACGAGAGGCGACTATGTATCGAACAATCAGACGTCATGGTTTGTATACTCAGTACACAGCTTTATCATGCAGATTCGGCATGGTTGCGCGAAGAACTCCGCGAAGCCGAACATCTCCAAAAGCCGATCATTCCTGTCTTGATAGAACCGATTGAGTATCCACGCGATGTCATAAGGTGTTGGCGTTCGATAAACTTTGCCCAAGAAGACTTTCGACAGGCTTTTCGCGCGCTCAAAGAACAAATCTATGCGGTTGCCAGCCCTCATGCGCTGGCAATGCGAAGGCTGATGTGTTCACGCATAAGAACCCTTGAGATTGAGACATTTACAGACCCACGACCAATACGATTAGGTGCGCATATTCGAGATTGTCTTGTCAAACTGAGGATACCGCCGGATCGCTTTGATTCTGCACTGGCTGAATTACTCAATATCAGTGAACGATTCGCGCAAGGACTCCTAAAAGGGACGTTCCCGATCACCGAACTGGATGAGGACTTTTTGGCTGCGTTGGCGGAAGCCGTTGGTGCCGACCCCGATGACCTGCGCGCGATCATCAATGCCGATGTTGTCTATATTCCACCAGATTCGGGGCGCGTTCAGCGCCCTGATTGATCCGGCGCAGATGCGCGGCGGCTGAGATACGGCTACAATACCAGCGTTCTATTACGCTTGTTTCCGTAGTCATTGTCGAGCATCCGTCCGTATGCCTTTATATCGTCGTCCGATGCGGCTTGCAGCCCTGCTGCTGTGTGTCTTGATCGCCGTGCCGCTGCAAGCCCAGACCCCCTCGCCCACCCCTGTGATTCACATTGTCGCGCCGGGGGAAAGTCTCGTCCGCATCGCGCAGCAGTACGGCGTCCGCTGGCAGGCAATCGCTGACGCGAACGCGCTGACCGATATTAACCGGCTGCTCATTGGGCAGCGGTTGATTATTCCGCCGCCGTCCAATGCCACGCTCACCGGAACGATTACACCATCCCCGACAGCCTCATTGACGGCAACTGCAACCGGAACATCACCGCCGCTGCTGACCGCCGCGCCAACCATGACGCCGATCCCGGCGTTCACCGAAACACCCGTCGCGGCAAGCGGAGCGCTCGACATTGCGCCGACAATTCCACCCCCGCCGCCGATGCTCGTTCCCGTCGGGACAATTGTGTTGAATACGCCCGTCACGCCGACCCTGACGCCGACCATCACCCCGACCTTTACCCCTTCCCCAACGACGACACCGCCGCCGCCCTCGACCGTCAACGGATTGAGCTTCGATCAATTTATCCTGATGGACGATGCGACCCGCGCGAACGTGCGCGACATCTTCGTGCGCGGTGTTGAACTCGCGCGCAATCCGCGCGCGTTTTCAAAAGTGGGCGACAGCACCATCGAAAACCCGTTTTTCATGACACGCTTTGACGGCAGCGATTACAATCTTGGGGCATACGCTTATCTTCAGCGCGTGATCAGCTTCTACGACGGCTCGTTTGAGCGCGATAGTGTGGCGGTATCCGTCGGGCTGCATTCGTGGTCAGCGATTGACCCGATGTGGGGCGATCCGTATCAATGTCCGTCCGGCGATTCGCCCGTCGCGTGCGAAATCCGCTTACACAACCCCAGCGTGATGTTCATCCGGTTGGGGTCGAATGATCGCGGCGTACCAGAGCTTTTCGAGCGGAGTTTGCGCTCACTCGTCGAGTTGTGCATCCTCAACGGCGTAATCCCGATCATCGGTACGAAAGCGGATCGCTTTGACGGCGCGCAAAATACCAACAATGAGATCATGCGGCGCTTGGCAGCGGAATATCATGTGCCGCTGTGGGATTTTGATGTACTCGCCGGAACGATCCCCGGACGGGGATTACTCAGCGATGGCGTTCATATGACCACGTTTTACGCCCACGACTGGCGTGATCCGGCGGCACTGATGACGGGTCACGGTGTCCACAGCTTGACCGGCTTGATAATGCTCGATGCAGTTCTGAACACATTGGGAATCACCGCATGAAGAAACTGATCACCCGTGAAAATGTGTTTGCGCTGGCGCTCTGTCTGATCGTGATCGTATTGATCATCGTGACGACGAGCAGCGCCCCACAATGGATTTACGCTAACTTCTAGGATTCATCGTCGATGGAACTCTCGCATATCGCCGTATTCTGCGCGGCGGCGATCCCGTTCGCGTTTTTGCCGCCGCGTGCGCGCGGCTGGCTGATTTTCATCCTCAGCGCGCTGGCGATTTACTGGCTTCAACCGACGCTAGATATTCGCTGGCTCGATTACAGCCTGCCGACCGCCACGCTGGTTGTCACCGTGATCTGCTGGTGGATCACCCGCGCACCGGATCAACCGCCCGCGCCGCGTCAAAACACAATCGCGCTGCTTGTTCTGATCGCGGTTGCGCTCGTGCTCACGCTGCCGCGCTACGTGGATATTCCGCCTGAACTCGAAATCACGTCACGTCCGCCGCCGGTTGAGCAGGTCGGGTTGGTGTTGGTGATCGTGTTGATCGCGGGGTTCGGGTTCGGGCGACTGCCGCGCACCGTCTCGATTCCACTCGGCTTGATCGGGCTGGCGATCGCGCTCGTTGTGCTAAAAACTGATGTCCTCGCAGCAGGAGCGGCTGGGCTGCTCCGCGCCGGAAGTGGACAAGATGTTGCACTGGCGAAAGCGCTTGACCTCGGTTGGCTGGGCTTTAGCTACGTCGCATTCCGCTTGATCAGTACGCTGCGCGACCGTCAAAGCGGTATTCTTCCCGCGCTCACCCTGCGCGAATACGTCACCTATGTGATCTTCTTCCCGGCGTACACAGCGGGACCGATTGACCGCCCCGAAAAATTCACGCCGCAGTATCGGGGTATTGAGACGATTAATCCGCGCGATCCACAGCGGATCACGGTCGCGGTCACGCGCATCGTGATTGGCATGATCAAGAAATTCGCCATCGCGGACACGCTGGCGTTGATCAGCTTGAGCGCGGTCAGCGCCGACCAAGCGGGTTCGCCGCTGGCACTGTGGGGAATGCTGTATGCGTATGCCTTCCGCATCTTCTTCGATTTCAGCGGCTACACCGATATCGCCATCGGAATCGGTGTGCTGTTCGGGATCACGCTGCCGGAAAACTTCGACCGCCCCTATTCCAAATCGAATATCGCGCAGTTCTGGCAAAGCTGGCACGCCACGTTAAGCGCATGGGCGCGCAGCTACGTGTATTCCCCGCTTTCACGGCGGCTGATCAGCGGCAAGAAGCTCTCAAACGATGCCACGATCCTTGTGTGCAATCTCGCCACGATGATCGTGATCGGCTTATGGCACGGCGTAACGATTCCGTTCTTTGTGTGGGGCGTATGGCACGCGCTTGGGCTGACCGCGCATAAGCTGTGGAGCGACCGCACGCGCACATGGTATCGCGCGCTGCAAGAACAACCGGAGCAGGCGCGCTTCTGGAAATGGGCGGGGATTTTGCTGACATTTCATTTTGTGCTGATCGGGTGGGTGTGGTTTGCCCTGCCAACAGCGGAGTTAGCGGCGAGGGTAATGGGTCGGCTGGTGGGGATCGGTTGGTAGGCATGTTTGCGACTATGAAAAGCTGGAAATGGCTGACGGGCGGCGCGTACACATGGGGGTTTGTCGCGCGTGTTTTCGTCAAGGCGACGGCGCTGTTCGTCATGATCAACGTTGTGTATGCCCTGCTTGATCCGATTCCGTTTTTGGGGCACTTGAGCCTGTATAACACCCTTGTGACGGGTCGCGAACGCCTGCCGTATGGCGAGTCCGCTGCGAGTAACAACCTGAGTTTGAGCAGCATCGAAGCGATGTTCGCCTCGCATGAGATTTCGCAGCCTAAACCAGCGGACGAATTTCGCTTAATCGTGATTGGTGATTCGTCGGTGTGGGGCATCCTGCTCGAAAACGCGGATACGCTGGCGGGGCAACTCGACGCGCTCAACTTGACCATCGATGGGCGGCGAGTGAACGCTTACAACCTTGGACATCCGATTTTGTCCGTCACGAAAGACTTGATGCTCCTTGATGAGGCGATGCGTTACCAACCAGATGCGATTCTATGGTCAGTTACGCTCGAAAGTCTCCCCTACCGTGATCAACTCACGCCGCCGCTGGTTGCGAACAATGCTGCCCGCGTGCGTGACTTGATCGCCCGCTTTGGGCTGCCCATCGACCCGAACGATCACACATTTGTCGAGCGCACCTTCTGGGATCGAACGCTGATCGGGGATCGGCGCGCATTAGCGGATTGGCTTCGCTTGCAAATGCTCGGTTTCGCGTGGAACGCCACAGGAATCGATCAGGTGATCGGAGACTTTACGCCGCGCTCGAATGACTTCACTGTCGATCCATCGTGGAACGCCTACCCGGATGAAACGGTGATTCCGGCGGACGCGCTCGCGTTCGACGTGATCGCGGCGGGGCATCTACTTGCGGGGGATGTGCCGCTTCTGCTCGTCAATGAGCCGATTTACCGTGCCAACGGCGAAAACAGCGATATCCGCTATAACGCATGGTATCCCCGTTGGGCATATGATCAGTATCGCGCCATGCTCACCGAGTCTGCCACGTCGAACGGCTGGCAGTGGATCGATTTATGGGATGTCATCGCGCCAGAAGCATTTACCGACAGTCCGGTGCATCTCACACCGTCGGGATCGCGTCAGTTAGCCGAACGGATCGCGGCGGCGCTGATGGAGCAGCTCACGCGCTAAACTTATCTACCAAACCACCAAAACAGCGCTGCACACCGTTTACTCTCTTTGTGTTCTTTGTGGTTCAACGGTCTTAAGGTTCTGCTGCGATTTTGGATGATCAACGGAATGAATGCGTTCGCCCGTTTGCTGTTTCTGCTGCCGATTGTGCTGTCTTTGCATTTTCAGGGAATCCCCCTGCCCGCTTCACCGACGCCTATGCCGCGACCCGAAATTCGCTTACCCGATAACGTCCTCGAACACATCCGCGTGATCTATTTGGTCGGGCGAGGGCTGGGCAACCGCGACAATGTCTTTTCCAAGGTGGGCGACAGCATCACCGTCTCGTACAACTTCATGGTGCCGTTCGGCGTCGATGAGTATCGCTTGGGAGCGCATACGTATCTTGAATCGATGATAGATGTCTTCGCGGCGGTGAATGCCCGCGATGGCAACTCGTTCATTAATCGATCACTGGCGGCGGGGGTTGGCTGGACGGCATTCGGTGCACTTGATCCCGAACGCGCTGACCCGGAATTCTGCCTTGAAGGGGAAATGCCGCTGTTGTGCGAGTACCGCCTGACCCGCCCCGCGTATGCGATCATCATGTTCGGGACGAACGACTCCGGCTTCGCGGATCTTTCCGCATTTGAGTACAACCTTGAACGAATCGTCACGCACAGCATCCGCAGCGGCGTAATCCCAATCCTGAGCACGATCCCGAATCGCCCGCTCATCGCGGATCGGGTCGCACGCTTTAACGATGCGATCCGCCGCGTCGCTGAAGAAGAAGCCGTCCCGTTGATCGAGTACGCCGCCGCGCTTGCCGACCTGCCAAACGAAGGCTTGAGCGATGACTTGGTACACCCGTCACAGCCACCGCGCGACGAAGCAACGACGGGAAATCTGCGAACGCCGTATCTGCAATACGGCTATAACATGCGCAACCTGACCGCGCTCGAAATGCTGTACGCGGTGCGATTTTACTTGACCGCGCCCGACCAGTAAGCTAAACTCACCCAACATTTTTGTGAACACATACCCTTTCTTTGGCGGAGGCAGGCAAATACCCTGCCTCTTGCATTTCATCTGGATAACCTAACCGGGAGCTACCTCCATGATTCGACGTATCCTTGCGTTGAGCGCTTTCGCCTTCCTCCTTGCCTCATGTAATTCATCACCTGCCGCCGACACGAACCCGACTTCCGGAGGCGGTGATCCTGCCGCTCAAGCGGTGCTGCGCTATTTAGAGGCAAAAGCCGCCGCTGATCGTGACGGTGTGCGCGCTGTGCTGTGCAGCAGCATGGAGAGTCAGCTTGATATTGAAGCGCTCTCGTTAAGTGGATTAAACGCGCGCCTCGAAGGTGCATCATGCACCACTGACGCGGGCGGTGCGACCGTCACCTGCACAGGCGTAATCGTCGCGGAATACGGGACGGAAACGCGCGAACTGCCGCTTTCGCAGTACAACGTTGTTCAGGAAGATGGGGAGTGGCGCTGGTGCGGCGAAACCACCGCTCCGTAAGTGATGCAAGGAGGTCGTTGTGCTGCTCCTACTCTTAGTGTTAATTCCGGCGGCGGCGGCATTCATCATCGTGCTGCTGCCGCGTAACACATTCAGCCGCTGGGTGATCACAATTCCAGCGCTGCTGTTTCTCCTCGTGCTGACCAGCGGTGAAATTCCGCCTCAGGTGATCTCGTGGGTACCATCGCTCGGGGTCGATCTATCGCTGATGCTGGATGGGTTAGGTAGTTGGTTTGCGCTGATCATCACGGGTGTGGGAACACTCGTGCTGCTTTATGCCGCTGGTTACTTTGAAGACCCGGAGAAGTACGTCCGCTTCGCCTCGTACACGCTCCTGTTTATGGCGGCGATGCTCGGCGTCGTCCTCAGCGCCAATCTGCTGCTGTTGTTCGTATTCTGGGAACTGACCAGCGTTACATCGTACCTGCTAATCGGCTTTTACCACGAACGCGAAGCCGCGCGCGAGGGTGCGCGCCGCGCCTTGATCGTCACGGGCGGCGGCGGCTTGGCGATGCTGGCAGGTGTGCTCTTGATCGGCAGTGTCGTTGGTTCGTTCGATCTGGAAACGATTCTCGCCAGCGGTGAGGAGATCAAAGCGTCGGCGCTTTACGCCCCTGCCGTCATCTTGATCTTGATCGGCGCGTTCGCCAAAAGCGCACAGTATCCGCTGCATTTCTGGCTGCCCGGCGCAATGGAAGCTCCTACCCCGGCGAGCGCGTATCTTCACAGCGCAACGATGGTCAAGGCGGGAATTTTCTTGATGGCGCGCTTGTATCCGGCGCTCGGTGATACCCCGCTCTTCAACGGCATCGTAACGGCAGTTGGGTTGTTCACAGCGGTGTATGCAAGTCTCTACGCACTGCGCCAGAGCGACCTCAAGGCGATCCTCGCGTATTCCACTGTAAGTTGGCTCGGCACACTGACCTTTTTGATCGGCTTAGGCACCAAGGAGTCGATCAAGGCGGCAGTCGTCGGCGTTTTGGCGCATGCCCTCTACAAAGGTGCACTGTTCTTGACCGCTGGCAGCATCGATCACGCGACCGGCACACGCGACATCGACCGGATCGGCGGTTTGGGGCGTGTGATGCGCTTAACGCTGATCGGCGCGGTGATCGCCGGGGTCAGTATGGCTGGGATTCCGCCGCTGTTCGGGTTCCTCGCCAAAGAAACGCTGCTCATCGGAGCGCTGGAATTTCACCCGATCATCACTGCGCTGGTGATCGTGAGCGCAATCTTTACAACGGTCGCTGCCCTTCGCATCTTGTGGGATTCGTTCGCGGGCAAGATCCCGGAGGATATCCCCCATAAGCCGCATGAAGTGAACCCGATCATGTGGAGCGCACCGCTGATCATGGGTGTGATGACGCTGGTTCTACCATTCACGCTGACAGCGCTCGATCATCCGGTCAGCGCCGCCATCGAGTCCGTCCGCCGAGTACCAAGCGAAATCCACCTGCACTTGTTTGAGGGGATCAATACGCCGTTCATTCTCAGCATGATCGCCATTACCGCCGGGGTCGCCTTGTTTGCGCTGCGGCGTCCGGTGATCGACCTGCTGCGCCGCGTACCGGGGCTGAACACGAGTGCGATTTATGATGCGCTGATCGGGCGCATGCTGCCGAATGGAGCACTAAGGCTCACCAATAACGTCCAAAACGGCAAACTGCGGAATTACATCTCGATCATCGCGGCATCATTCGTCGGCTTAATGCTCACCCTGCTGATCGTGATCGACAACGAAATTCTCGGACCTATTGATTTCGCCGGCGCGGGCATCGAAACAGCATTGATCTGCATCCTGCTCATCGTTGCAGCGTTATCCACCGTGATCGCGCCGACGCGATTGGCGGCGATTGCCGCGTTAGGGATCGAAGGTGCGCTCGTTTCACTGCTGTTTGCCTTGTTTGGCGCACCCGACCTCGCGTTCACGCAATTAATGATCGAAGTCGTCTCGCTGGTGCTGTTCGTGCTGGCATTCCACTTCTTACCGGACACGTTTTCGACCCGCGCAACCCGCATTCGTCAACTGCGCGATTTGACGCTCGCCGCGCTTGTCGGTGTGGTAATGGCGACACTCGTGCTGATGGCAAACAGCAACCGCCTGTTTCCATCGATCAGCCCTTGGTACGTCGAAAATGCGGTGCCGGTGGGTCAAGGCGCGAATATCGTCAACGTGATCGTCGTCGATTTCCGGGGCATGGATACACTGGGCGAAATTCTTGTCTTGGTGATCGCGGCGATGGGTGTGGTCGGCTTGCTGCGTCTCCGACCGGTCGATCAGCCGCGCGGTCAGTATCTCGAAGTCGATGCAGTCGCCAATCAAGTCGATGATAACGAGCCGTCTCTACCAGTTGAACAGCTTGAGGCTCAAAGCGAGGAGAAAGACGGAACATGACACGATCTCTGTTTTTCAAGTTTCTTGCGCGCGCCATGATGCCGATTTTGATCTTGTTCTCGATCTTCTTCCTGCTGCGCGGGCATAACCAACCGGGGGGCGGTTTCGTGGGAGGGCTTGTAGCCGCATCAAGCATCGTCCTGATGACGCTTGCCTACGGAGCAGAGCAGGTCGCACGTCAAATGCGGATCGACTTTCGGCGCGTGATGTTCTGGGGCTTGATCGTTGCGGTGATCGCCGGCGTGCTCGGTCTGGTTTTTCAGTCCAGCTTTCTGGAATCGATCTGGTTCAAGCCTTACCTCGAAGGGATTGGCAGACTGGAACTCGGAACGCCTGCCCTGTTTGATGCCGGGGTGTATATCGTCGTGTTTGGCGTGACGGTAGCGATCGTCATGGCGATGGCGGATGAAAGTGATCGGGAGGTGGAATGACCCTATTGTATGCGATCACAATCGGCGTGCTGTTTGCGTGTGGGACGTACTTGGTCTTACGCCGCAGTCTTGTCCGTTTGATTATCGGTTTGTCCCTGTTGACCTATGCCGCGAACCTGCTGATCTTCACCTCCGGCGATCTTCAGCGGCGCGGCACGCCCATCGCGGGCGAAACGCCTACAGAAGCGATGGCAGACCCGCTCCCGCAAGCGCTCATCCTCACGGCGATTGTAATCAGCTTTGGCGTGACGGCGTTCACGCTTGCGCTCGGCTACCGCGCCAGTCAAGCGGTCGGTGGTGATGATCTCGACGCGATGCAAACCACCGATCAGGAGGAACTGACGTGAGTCCGCTGATCATCGCCCCAATCTTGATCCCGCTGATTACTGGATTTTCGGCGCTCCTCAAACGGCGCGGACGAAGGCGACGCGCCTTCGCGGTCGGTGTGAGCGTAAACTTGATCGCCGCGATTCTCATCATGGTGTCCACGTTTGACGGCACAATTCTTGTCTCGCAGATGGGTGATCACCCGATGCCGTTTGGGATTTCGCTCGTCGTCGATCCATTGAGTGCGATCATGCTGCTCCTGACGGCGGTGATGGCGTTCCTCGTGGGGATTTTTGCGCTGGCGACGATTGACTCAAATCGTGAACGCTTCGCGTTTTTTCCGCTGTTTGCGTTCTTGATCGTCGGGTTGAATTTCGCCTTTCTCACCGGGGATTTGTTCAGCCTGTATGTCGCGTTCGAGATCATGCTGATGTCCTCGTTCGTGATGCTCACATTAGGCGGCGAACGCGGTCAGCTTGAAGGCGGCATCAAGTATGTCACGATCAACTTGATCAGCAGCACGATCTTTGTCGTCGCTGCCGGACTCACATATACCGTCGCTGGCACGCTGAATATGGCGCATTTGGCGATCCGCTTTTCAGAGCTAGCTGATCCCGGCGTCACGCTCGTTTTGGCGGGCATGTTCCTGATCGCGTTTGGCATTAAAGCGGCAATCTTCCCGCTGTTCTTCTGGCTGCCCGCCTCGTATCACACCCCGCCCATCGCCGTGACCGCGCTGTTCGGCGGACTGCTGACCAAAGTCGGCGTGTATGCGATGTGGCGCATGTTGATTCTCGTCCTCCCCGCCGCGACTGCCGTACTTCAGCCGCTGTTGATCGTGATCTCGATACTAACGATGATTGTCGGCGTACTGGGGGCAGTCGCTCAGATGGATGTGCGGCGGCTGCTCTCGTTCCACGTCATCAGCCAGATCGGGTATCTGCTGATGAGTCTCGCCATTGGCACGAGCGACGCATTGAGCGCTGGAATCTTCTTCATGGTGCATGTGATCTTAGCGAAAACCGCGCTGTTCTTGATCAGCGGTGTGGTTCACGAATTCGAGGGCAGCTATCACCTGAAGCATCTGGGCGGCGTAGCGAAACGTCACCCCGGCGCGGCGTTGATGTTCTTTGTGGCGGCGCTGGCACTCGCGGGTATTCCGCCGTTCAGTGGATTCTGGGCAAAGCTCCTGCTGCTGCGTGCGGGCATCGAGGCAGAACAGTATTTACTCGTCGGTGTGGGGTTCGCCGTGAGTTTGCTCACGCTGTATTCGATGATCAAAATCTGGAACGAAGTCTATTGGAAACCAAGCGGCAAAGCACCCACTGGTGCGCACAGCAGCCCGCTCACACCAATCGAGCGGCGAGCGATGATCGGCGCGGCGGCGGTGATGGTCGCGCTCGTGTTTGTGCTTGGCATCGCACCAGAGCCGGTGATCGAACTGTCCAATCGCGCCGCCGCTGACCTGTTCCCGACAGACACGCAGCAGAGCGGCTATGTCGCAGCCGTTGTCGCCGCCTCTGCGGACATCGGAGGGTTGAGCGAATGACCTATTTTTTGATCAATATTCTGCTGTCGCTGCTGTGGGCGTCACTTCAGCAGTTCCGCCCGGTGGATGTTGTCGGCGGATTTGTACTCGGTTATGGGGTGATTGCCATCCTCAGCACATGGCTCGGCACACAGGCGACCCAGTACGTCCGGCGCATGCCAATGCTCCTGCTGTTCGTCGTGTACTACATCTGGGAATTGATCAAATCCAACTGGTTCGTGATCCGCGCCCTGCTCCGCGACCCGAAATCGCTCAAGCCGGGGATCATCGCGCTGGAGCTGACCGCCAAGACCGATCTCGAAATCGTGCTGCTCAACAACTTGATCACGTTTACGCCGGGGACGCTGGGGGTTGACCTCAGCGACGACCGCCGGTTTATGTTCGTTCACGTGTTGGATGTTCCCGACCCGGATGCACTCAAAGCGAGTCTAAAATCCGGGTTGGAGCGCCGTTTGCTGGAGATACTGCGATGAATCCTGCGCTCATATTCGTCTGCGATGCGGCGACGCTGGGACTGCTCTTGTCGCTGGCACTCGTCACCTTTCGTCTGGTGCGCGGTCCGACCGTGCCTGACCGCGCCGTTGCTTCGGATCAGGTGGCAATTCATGTCGTCGCGCTGATCGTGGTCTACAGCATTCGCGTGCAGCAGTCCGGGCTGCTCGATCTGGTCATCATCACGGCGATTGTCGGCTTTTTGACCGTCACCGTGATCGGTATTTACATGGAACGCGCCGTACACGGCAAAGCCCGCACTGAGCCGGGGGATCAACTCAAGCGATGAATATTGGCGAAATCCTGATCGCTGCCGCGCTGCTGCTCGGCACGGTGATCATGCTGCTTTCTTCAATTGGGCTGCTGCACTTCCGCGATGTCTACATGCGGATGCACGCGGCGACTAAAGCGAGCACCTTGGGTATTGGCTTGATCTTGATCAGCGCGACGATCTTTTTTGGCGATTGGTTGGTCACGGTCAAGATGTTCGCGCTGATCGTGATCTACTTCTTCACTTCGCCCATCGGTGCACAGGTCTTGGCACACGGCGCACACCGCGCCCGCACCCCGATGAGCGATCAAACGTGGATTGATGAACTCGACGCCTACGAAGCAGCCGAAGCCGACTCAGCCGCTGTGCGCTGATGCCATCTTCGCCCCGGTGATCCGCGTCCAAATCTGCTTGGCGGCGATCACCGGCGCGAACGCGAACACGCCGAACACGCTCCCAATCTCATCACCGAACGTGCTGCCATCGTATGGTCTACCGCGCAGCCGGTACTGAAGCGCGTCGACCATGATGCCGTACACATTCCCGCTCATGATCATGCGGATAGCGGCAAGAATTTCACGCGCGGTCTGCTCCCCATACACGATAACAAGCTGCTGGTAGGCATCCGGATCATAGCTGCCGAGCGTTTCGGCGTAGTGCTGCGCGAACATCAGCGCGGCGGCTTCTTCAGGCGGCGCATCGCTGAACTCACCCGCGAGCAACTTCTGAATCTCTTCTTGAGACAGCCCCGCTTTGAGCGAAACCAGTGTATGAAAATAGCTGCAATAGCGGCAGTTGTTGACGTGTGTCACCGCCAACATCAACCGCTCTTGAAACGCTTTACTCACCTGACCGCGCCGCTGCGCGGAGATGAAATCAGGGAAAGAGGCAAACGCGGCTTCGAGCACGCGGTAAGAAGCTTCGACCGTAAAAACCCGTTGTGCAGATGTCACGCTTGATACGCCCTTCAACATCGACGAATATGCATGATGATCAGACCACACCTGCCCGCCGTTCTTTACTTCACATCCTGCCATGCGGTGTGAACCGCATGTTCGCCACGCTTGAGCGCCAGCAGCAGCGCATCTTGATCGACCGGAAGGCTGTACACGCGCACACCGATGGCGTTGTAAATCGCGTTGCAGATCGCGGGCGTGGTATTGATCGACGGGATTTCACCCACGCCCTTCGCGCCGTAAGGACCTTCGGCAGCGCGGTGTTCGACCAAGCGCGAAACGATTTCCGGCGAATTCTTGATGCTCGGCATCTTATAGCGCGAAAGCAGACGCGTCCAAGGCACACCGTCTTCGATGATGAACGATTCGGTGAGGCAGTTGCCGAGTGCCATCACGATTCCACCTTCGATCTGTCCTTGCAGTGCCAACGGATTGATCGCGCGCCCGATGTCGGTACTGCTCATCACCTTATGAACATGGACTTCGCCCGTTTCGGTATCGACTTCAACCAGCGCGGCTTGAGTCGCATAGCTGAACGCGAAGTGCATATCCCCGCCTGAACCAAGTGGCTGTGTTTTCGGCGCGTGATATTCGTGTTTGGTGCGCGCCGCCACGCCGTGACTCCTCATCCAGCGGACAACGCTGCCCAGTTCAACCGGTTCGCGGTGATCTTCGGCGTGCATCAAGCCTTCTTCATAGCGGATTGACGTAGGCGCGATATCCATCATTTCGGCGGCGCTCTGGATCACCGCCTCGCGGAGCGCGACCGCTGCGAGGCGTGCCGCGTTTCCGGTCATGAAGGTTTGGCGACTTGCCGTCGTCGGTCCGCCGTTCGGCGTCAAGTCGGTATCGCACAGCAGCACGCGCACCCGATCATAGGCGATCCGCATTTCTTCGGCGGCGCACTGCGCGACCACATGCGCGAGTCCCTGCCCCATATCCGCCGCCGCCGTGCGCACTTCGAGCGTGCCATCATCAAACGCTTCGATCTCGGCTTCGCTTTTGTCGGGAGCGCCGCCGCCAAGCCCGGTGTTCTTGTACGCGCACGCGATTCCCCATGCAAACGCCTTTGTGCCTTCGCGCCATGCCCACTTAAAGCCGCCTCCGTTCGAGACAGCGTGCATGTCGTCCTGCACGTCTTGGATCGTCTCTAACAAGCCGACGCTTTCGCGCAAAAGCTGACCGGTCGCCGTCGTTACACCGACGGTTTGCGCGTTGATCCGCCGAAGTTCAATCGGATCGATTCCCAATGCTTCAGCGACCATATCCATATTCTGCTCAACCGCGAATGCCGATTGAGTCACGCCAAATCCGCGAAATGCACCGCTTGGCACATTGTTGGTATACATCGCGTAGCAGTCGATTTTCGCATTCGGGACGTTGTAGGGTCCGGTCGCGTGTGTCGTCGCGCGAGTCATCACTTTGTCGCTCAACGACGCATACGCGCCGCCATCACCGTACAGCGTGGCTTCGACCGCCGTCAGCCGACCGTCACGTTTTGCACCCGTTTTGATACGGATGATCGTCGCATGGCGCTTCGGGTGGAAAATCAGCGATTCTTGACGCGAATACAGCATCTTGACGGGCTTTCCGGTCACGGTCGCCAACATCGCTACGTGAATTTGCCCCGCGATGTCTTCTTTGCCCCCAAAGCCGCCACCGATCAGCGTGCCGATCACGCGAACTTCTTCTTCGGGTAGGTTCATCGCCAGCGCAAGCTGATTACGATCCTGATACGGAATCTGCGAACCCACATATACGGTCAGTTTGTCGTGATCGGTGTATCCTTTCGGCACACCAATCGCGCATTCCGGCTCAAGAAAAGCATGTTCCGTCGTCGGCGTGTGATACTCGCGCTCAACGATCACATCGGCGTCCGCGAATCCCTGTTCAATGTCGCCATGCCGCACCTTGATATGTTTGAGCAAGTTTCCAGTCGGGTGATTCGGGTGCAAAACAGGCGCTTCCGGCGTGTGTGCATACACTGGATCAGCAACGACGGGCAGCGGCTCATACTCGACTTCGATCAAGTTCAGCGCTTCGTCCGCGACCTCTTGCGTTTCGGCGGCGACAACTGCCACTGCATCGCCAACATAGCGCACGACATCACCGCACAGCACATCCCAATCGCGGTGAACCAACCCGTGTTTGTTTTCGCCGGGAACATCGGCAGCGGTCAGCACAGCATGAACGCCGGGAAGCGCCTTCGCTGCATCGGTATTGATTCGGATCACTTTCGCGTGTGGATATGGTGAGCGGAGCGTCCGACCGTACAACATGCCGGGGAACGTATAATCGTCGGTGAACTTCGCCCGCCCGGTGACTTTTTCGACGACTTCTTGCGGCGGCACACTGCGGCTGATCGCATTCATCGGCTCATCGACTGACGGCTCATTCACAGGCAGCGGCGGCAGACCGCGTTTGACTCGCGCCGCGCTCTTGATCGCCTGCATCACGCTAGAATAACCTGTGCAGCGGCAGAGTGTGTCTTTGAGCGCCGTCTTGATCGCATCCTCAGACGGATCGGGATCGGCTTCGATCAGCGCCGCCGCATTCATGATCAAGCCGGGAGTGCAGAACCCACACTGCACCGCGCCGTGACTCACGAAGTTCTCTTGAACCGGATGCAGCGTCTCGCCTTCCGCCAGTCCTTCAATCGTCGTGATCTGCCGCCCCTGCGCTTTAAACGCGGGGTAAATGCACGAATCGACCGGGACGCCGTCGACGAGCACCGTGCAGATTCCACATTCGGCTTCTTCACAGCCGATCTTCGTTCCGGTTAATCCAAGGTCATAGCGAAGAAAATGCGCCAGCGTCCGCGACTCTGGCACATCCACCTGATATTCGCGCTGGTTTACGGTAATTGTCAGAACAGTCATGGGAAGAATCTCACACTAAAACGGACGGGCTTTCCGCGCCGACGCGCGCCAGCGCTGCGTTGAGCGTGCGCATGAGCAGGACATCGATCACTTCTGCGCGGTAGTCGGCAGTGGCGCGATATTTGCTCGTGCGCGGGTGAATCGTCTCATGCGCGGCTTGAATGGCACGGGTGATCGCGTCATCACCAACCGGCTGACCGATCAGCGCTGCTTCGACCGCTTGAGCGCGTACTGGAGTCGGTGCGACAGGCGCAAGCACAATCCGCGCCGCGTCATAATGCGTGCGTTCGGCGTTCAGCTTGATCCACACCGCGCAGCCCATGATCGGCAGCGCAACGCCCTGCGGACGCATGATCCGGTTGAAGGCGGTCGCCTCCCCCGGCGCAGTCTTGCGAAAGCGAAATGAAACGAGCAGATCACGGGTTGGATCAACCAGTGATTTTGCCGTACCGAGGAACATATCAAGGATGCTCACCCATTGGCGCTCGCCATCCTTGACGATCTCAACTTCGGCATCGAGCGCAACCAGCGAGGTTGTTCCGTCGGCGGCAGGGAGCGCGTGTGCAACATTGCCGCCGAGCGTCGCTACATTCCGCACCTGAGGACCGCCCACGACGCCGCAGCTTTCTACCAGACAGGTCGCATACTGGCGGATCAGGCTGGACTGCACGATCCGCGTGTGCGTGACGCCGCCGCCGATCACGATCATGTCGTCAATATCAACTAGACGGGTCATTTCGGGAATACGGGTAATGTCGATCAATGCTTCTTGTACATGCACTGCACCCGCTTTCGCCGGATCAGTCATGGCGGCGCGCCAATCGACCAATAAATCCGTGCCCCCGGCGACCACACGGGCATTGCCGTTGTAGCGCCTGAGCAGCGCGAGCGCTTCATCAGTGGTCGAGGGCAAATGGTAATGCTCCCAGAGTTTCATTGTGCAGCCTTCTCTTTTACCCGCATCCAAAACGATCCGCCCCCCAACTGAAGCGCTAGCGGTGCGAGGAGAGCCGACAATTCGGGGTCTTGGCTGGCGTAATGAACGGGGAGAATAACCTCCAGCCAAGGCGATTCTGCCAGCAAGTAGCACGCGAGTAAATACTGCTCCGAATAATATCGATCATTCCACCCCAGCGGATAATCATCGGGAAGGAAAATATCGTGAAAATGCACCAACACGCCCGGTTTTAGGCGCGGCAAGCAGTCGATAAAAGCGACGGTCACATCTGAATTCGTGAATGCGCGATGTGAACCATCAACGAAAAAGATGTCATTGGGTTCCAGCGCATCCAGCAGCGATAAGTCGATCTGCTCAAACGGCTGGAACAGTACCGAGTCAGCGGCGGACTGGATGTCACGGCGGGGCATCGGATCGATACAGGTAATCTGGGTGTTAAGGGCTTCATCTTGCACTGCCGCGCGCGCGAACAGGGTCGATAATCCAGACCCGACTTCGATGTACCGCGCTGGCTTGTGCAGCCGAATAAGGCTGTACAGGCTGATCGCGTCAAGCACTGGGAAGTATGTCGAAAGATGATAGTTCGGGCTGACGTCAAGGCGGTCGAATGCTTTCAAGCGATCCGCGTAAGCGAGGAATGACCTCAGCGTGTCTGCAAACGCGCCGCGCTGTTCCGAAAACAACGCGCTTAATCTACGATTTCCGAAATCATGGCGTGGACGAGGACTGATCGGGTAATCGAGGTAGATCAACTGCCCATGATGACGTATGCGTGAATTTAAAAACCGCAGATTCAGCATCAACCAGTCACGAATCATCGAATTCCCTTCCATTTTCTCGCAAACCAGAAGCCGCAATCACTGCGCGCCCGCCATCAGCGCCCCCAATTGGCGAATGTCCACATTTTCACGCGGCATTTCACCAATGACGCGCCCTTCATACATCACAATGACTCGATCGCTCAATGCTAGTATTTCATCTAAATCTTCCGAAATCAACAGAATCGCCGTGCCTTTGGAGCGTTCTTCCAATAAACGCTGGTGAATATACTCGGTCGCGCCAATATCGACGCCGCGTGTGGGCTGCGCAGCGATCAAGACCTGCGGCTTGCGCCCCAATTCACGCGCAAGAATCAGTTTTTGAATATTCCCACCGGAAAGACTCTTGATCGGCGTCTCCGTCCCCGGCGTTTTGATTTCGTAATCGTGGATCGCCTGCTGCGATGCTGTGCGGATTCCTCGGAAGCGCATGAACAATCCGCCGCGCGCATACGGTGGGCGGGCGTGATCGTGCAGAATGAAATTTTCGGCAACCGTAAAGTCTTTAATCACCCCGTCAATCATGCGTTCTTCGGGGATGTACGCCATGCCGCAGTGATGCAGCACACGCGGCGATTTGTTGGTGATGTTTTGCCCGTTCGCCGTGATCGATCCGCTGGTGCATGGGCGCAGTCCAGCGATGGTTTGCGCGAGTTCGTGCTGACCATTGCCGCTCACGCCCGCCACCCCGACGATCTCGCCCGCGCGCACGGTGAGGGATACATCGCGCAGTCCTGCCGCGCCGCGATCGTTTAGCGCGTTCACGTTGTTGAGCATGAGTTTCGCATCACCGGGTACACACGGATTGCGCTCGTATTCGAGCACGACCGGACGACCGACCATCATTTGCGCCAGCATCAGCTTGCTTGCCACACTTGTTGGAATCGTGTCCACACGCTGACCATCGCGCAGCACAGTAATCCGGTCGCTGATCGCCAAAACTTCATGGAGTTTGTGCGAAATAAACACGAGTAGATGTCCGTCGTCGCGCATTTGGCGCAGCACGCGGAAAAAGTCATCGACTTCTCCGGGAGTTAGCACTGCTGTTGGCTCATCCAAAATCAGGAGCGCCGCACCTTTGTAAAGCGCCCGCACGATCTCGACGCGCTGCTGTTCTCCGACGGCAAGCTGCCAGATCGGCACGTCGGGATCAACCTTGAGGTGGTACCGTTCGCTGAGTTCCGTCACACGCGCACGAACACGATCCAGATCAAGCAGTGCGCCGCGCGTCGATTTCATGCCAAGCGCGATATTCTCAGCAACCGTGAGCGACGGCACAAGCATAAAATGCTGGTGGATCATGCCAATTCCACGCCCAATCGCGTCTTGCGGTGATCTCAGCGTGAGCGGCGAGTTATCAACATGGATCGTACCGCCATCGGCGCGGTACAAGCCGTAGAGAATCTTCATCAACGTCGATTTTCCCGCGCCGTTTTCGCCCAAAAGCGCGTGAATTTCGCCGCGTCCGTTTGAGGCTTCGACGCTGAAATCAACATTGTTGACGGCAAGCACGCCCGGAAAGCGTTTCATCATACCGCGCATGTGCATCTGGGAAATTCGGGGCTGCTGTGTGGGGAGTGTGTCAGGCATAAGGCGATCTCATGGTGTGTCAGGCAGGGACAAGGCAAGCCTTGCCCCTGCGCGAATTATCGAAAAAACTTAGCTGCCAGCTTGTGGCGTTGCCATCGGGTCTTCCGGCAGAACCACGATTTCGCCGGAGATGATGCCTTCGGTCAGCGTCGCAATCGCATCGGTGATAACTGATGCGCTTTCTTCGTCCAAGCCTTCGCTCACCTGAATTTCCAAGCCGCCGTTCTCAAGCGTAAGGACGTAAGCCTCGCCACCGAGAACGCCACCCTGAATGTTGGCGATCATATCACGCAGGATGACATCCCAACGGTACACTTGGAACGCCACGCCCGATGCAGCCGCCAGTTCCGCCTGACTGCTCTGTGTACCAAACCACGGCAGTTCATTTTCCTGAGCAACCGCGATCGGGCCGACCACCATTTGCGCCGAACCCGTGAGCACGTCCGCACCGTTGGCGACATGCGCGGCAGCGGCTTCGGTTGCCAGCGGCACATCGCTGAACGACTGGATGTAGGTGACGAGAACTTCAACATCCGGGTTGGCATACGCCGCGCCCGCTTGGAAGCCGTCAATATATGCCTTCGCATCGCCCACTTCGATTGGACCGACAACGCCGAGGACGCCGCTTTGAGAAATCGAGGCTGCCAGCACGCCGTTGATGAAACCACCCTCTTCGGCGGCAGCGGTATAAGCATACACGTTCTCAAGCCCGAACGTGTTGACATCCGTACCCCATGCGAACGAGACTTCCGGGAATTCTGGCGCGAGTTCTTCGAGGATTGCACCGTACTGCGAACCATGCGCGATGATCAGGTCATATTCGCCGCTGGCTGCCCAGTCACGGAGCGCAACCGCCGCATCATCAACGACGAAGATACCTTCCGTGAAGCTGAACTCGAACGCATCACCCATTTCTTCGTCGATCATGGTGAGCGCGTCAAACATACTCTGGCTGAAGGCGAGATCGTTGGTGGCGCTCGGCGCGACTGCTGCCACGCGGAACACGTCATCTTGGGCGTGTACTGCCGGGATCACCGAAATGAGCAGCGCGAAAACGACGAGAAGCAGTGTACGAGTTTTCATATGCGTATCCCCTTTGATAGGAGTATTGGGGCGGATTCGTCCGCCCGCTAATCACCTCTCCGAAACGGTTTGGTCAGCGCTGTTGGCTTTTCCGCCCGTTTGGAAGCAAAGACCAGCGCGATAATGGTTATGACATAGGGAGCCATCACCGCGAATTCGGATGGGATGTTCACGCCAATCGAGCCGATCTGAAGCTGGAGCGCATTCACGAAGCTGAACAACAGCGAACCGAGCAGCACGCCCAACGGCGTCCAGCGCCCAAAATAGACCAGCGCGACGGCGATAAACCCCAATCCTGATGTTAGATTCTGCTGAAACACGTTGAGGAGCGCAATCGAGAGCGACGCACCTGCTAACCCGGCAAGCGTTCCCGCGATTGTAACCGTCATGTAGCGCACGCGCGCCACGTTGACGCCCATCGCATCGGCGGCTTCTGGATTCTGCCCGACCGCGCGGATCATCAACCCGAACGTCGTCCGGTTCAAGATAAACGCCGCAATCGGCACGAGCAGGAATGCCGCGTAAACGAGCAGATTGTGATTGAAGAAGATTTCGCCAATCACCGGAATATCCGATAAGCCCGGAATATTGATGCGCGAGAAGCCTTCGACAGATACCGGCGTGCCGATCAAGCGCACAAACAGGAGTTCGCTCATCCCCAACCCGAACAAGTAAATCCCGATGCCGCTGATCCCCTGCTCCGCTTGCAGTGTGACGCTCACAAACGCGGTCGCCAAGCCCATCAGCGCGCCGACGATCAGCGCGGCAAGCAAGCCGATAATCACACTGCCCGTCGCATGGACGGCATAAAACGCGGCGAACGCGCCCATCAACATGACGCCTTCTAAGCCGAGGTTGAGCACGCCGCTCTTTTGGCTGAATGTCTCGCCAACTGCCGCGAAAATATACGGAGTCGCCAAGCGCAGTGTGGAAGCAAAGACACTCGCGGTGAAAATTTCTTCAATCATGAGGGCGTCTCCAGCGGGGTGGGAATGATCGGCACGGTGGGTTCGCGTTCAGGCGGCGCTCCGCCGACAGATCGGCGGCGAGAACGGCGGTGGACAAAATACTGAGCGCTCACCACAAATACGACGATCACGCCGTTGATCGCGGTGACCATCGACGCGGGAATGCCAAGTTCGCGCTGCATCTTTTGTGCGCCAACCAGCAAGCTGCCGAAAAACATTGATGCTGGAATCGCGCCAATCGGGTTTAATCCGCCAAACAGCGCCGCGACGATCCCGTTAAATCCGGCGTTTCCGGTGAAGCCCGTTGCCGAGCCATCGGTTTGTAGGCGGTATTGCAGCCCTAATACCTGAACCGCGCCCGCTAACCCTGCCATGCCGCCCGAAAGCAGCATCGACAGCAGAATATTACGTTGAATGTTGATCCCGGCGTAGCGTGATGCGCGCTCATTTTGACCGACCGCGCGTATGCGATACCCGATGATCGTTCGCCACAGCAGGATATAGGTCACAATCGCCAAAACAATCGCCAGCACCAAGCCCCAATGCAGCCGTGTTCGCCCGAACAATTCCGCTGTACCGAACAAATCCGAGAGACCGGGAGGCAGCGGAATCGACAAGCGTGGTAGTTCAGCCGCCTCGACAATGCGCGCCGTTTTCGGGATCGCATTCGATCCGAGTTCGGATGGGTCAAGCAAAACGCCGTTGAGAAGGAAGTTCATCATCTGCACGGCGACTTGATTCAGCATGATCGTGCTGAGGATTTCGTTCACGTTGAAGTACGCCTTCAACGCTCCCGCAATCCCACCATAAAGCGCCCCCGCCGCGAAGCCAACCACCAGCGCAAGCGGGATGATCACAAACCCCGGTGCTTGCGGGATCGCCAATGCCACCGATACCCCGGCAAGCGCCCCGGCGATCATCTGTCCTTCGCCGCCGATGTTGGTCACACCGCCGCGAAACGCTACGCTGATGCCAATGGCGACAAACAGGATCGGGGTCGCTTTGACGAGCGTCTCGGCAGTCGCATTTTCCGTTCCAAACGCGCCTTGTGCAATCGCGCCCACAGCTTCGAGCGGCGGCGCATTGAGGGCGATCAACAAGATCGAGGCGACGCCTAGCGCCGCCACAAGCGCCAGCACGTAGGGCGTCGTGTCCAACAGGGATGTAAAGAAACGCCGTAAGGTCATCGAAGCATCTTCTGGTTACAAAACATCGGTAGTTTAAACATTCATAAAGGAACGCGCTATTTCAATTTTGGATAAACGCGCTCCTCAACCATTGTGCATTCTATCTAAAGACAGATGGCATTCCGCCGCGCGCCAGCCTTTCGTTGATCATGGAAATCAGCGGCGGAACATCCGCCAGTGACTCGACCACGTAATCCGCGCCCAACCGTGTGAACTTGTCCGCCGCTGCCACGAGCCGCGCCGCACGGTCATCTGCTGCCAATGCATCGAAATCCGATTCGCTCAAACCGATCTCGTTACCGGTGCGGGTGAGCGCAACCGCCCACATGCCCGCCGTTTTCGCTTCCTCGATATCGACCGGGGTATCGCCTACCTTCACGATTGTCCACATCGGAAAAATGCCGAGGCGGCGGGCGATCTCGAACGCCATAAACGGCGCAGGACGCCCCGCCCCGACACTTTCCGGCACGACGACGACATCGGGCGAATAGCCGCGCTTCGCCGCTTCGGGGATCAACTGCTCCATCATCGAAAGGGTATAGCCAGTGTTGCTGCCTATTTTCAGCCCCATCGCCCGAAACGCAGCGATGGCATCCAACACACCGGGGATCGGGTCAGCGCGTTCGAGCAGCGCGGCAGTTTGCGCCGGAATAAAATCGGCGTACATCGCGGAGACATCATCATCGGTTGGCGGTCGCCCGTGCGCCGCCTGCCACAATGCCGCAACGCGCGGGCTGTTCAGCACGACAGAAATGTGATCGCGCTTTGCCATACCCATCGGACCGCGCGCCTCGTCAAGCGTGATCGGCGCGCCGAACTTCTCAAACAAGCGCATGAATGCCTGCGTCGGCGCGATGCAGCCGTAATCGACCGTCGTCCCTGCCCAATCGAGGATTACCGCTTGTACCTTCAGCGTCATCTAAGCCCCTTGTCAATGTGCGTGCTGCGAATTCTAGGCTTCGTAGTGGATTTCGACCGCGCGCCCCGTTTGTGACGATTCGACAATCGCATCGCAGATGACCGCGTTCCGGTAACCGTCCACAAAGTCCGCACCATACGGCGCAACCGGGTGCTGACCGAGGATCGCCTCAAAAAAGTGATTGAACTCATGCACAAACGTGTGTTCCCACCCGATGATATGTCCTTGCGGCCACCAATGCGTCAAGTATGGGTGATAGCTCTCGCTCACCAGCACGTTATGAAAGCCGCGCGTTTCTTTCGGGTCTTCATGCGCCCAGAACACATTGAGTTCGTTCATACGTTCAAGATTGAACGTGATCGTCCCGTTTTCGCCGTTGATCTCGATGCTGTTGTAATTCTTGCGCCCTTGACAGAAGCGCGACGCCTCAACCGTGCCGATTGCACCATTTTCAAAATCGATCAGCGAGACAAACGCATCATCGACATCGACTTTTCCCATACCGCTGCCATCGGGGAGCGGGCGCTCTTCGACAAACGTCTTGGTCATGCCCATCACCCGGCGCGGTTCACCGACGAGAAAACGTGCCAGATCGAGCACATGCGCGCCCAAGTCACCGAGAGCGCCGCTCCCGGCGAGGCTCTTATCCAACCGCCAAATCTTGGGGAAATTCGGGTCGATAATCCACTCTTGCAGATAGACGGCGCGAAAATGGAAGATACGCCCCAACGCGCCGCTTTCGATCAGCCGTTTCGCCTGCACAATTGCCGGAACAAACCGGTAATTGAACGCGACCATATGCTGCACGCCCGCCGAGCGCACCGCATCGAGCATCGTTTTCGCTTCTGCCGCCGTGCGCGCCAGTGGTTTTTCGCAAAAAACATGCTTCCCGGCTTGCGCGGCGGCGATCGTCGGCTCGGCGTGGGCGTCATTCGGTCCGCCGTTATCGAACACATGGATTTCCGGGTCTTTCAGCATTTCGCGCCAATCGGTGTAATACCGCTTGTAGCCGTAGCGTTTGGCGGCTTCGGCGGTCGCGCTTTCGTTGCGACCGCACACCGCGATCAGCTCTGGCACTGCCGCCGGGGGGTACATCATATACGGGAGCTTTTTCAGGGCATTGCTGTGCGCCTTACCCATGAAGGCATACCCCAGCATCCCAACGCCTAAACGGGGCGTTTCGCCTTCCGCACGTGCGCCTGCCATTGTGATAAATCCAACATCGTCCGCCATCGCGGGAGTCCTCTTTCTGGATGCTCAAAACCTGCGATTATTTGCTTTCAAAAGCGGCATCAAACGCCACGTTCGACGGCATGAAGTCATTCGCCTTGACCCAGCGAACCGCCTCCGCCGCGCCGTATTCCCGATCCATCCCGCTGTCTTCCCATTCGACCGAAAGCGGACCTGTGTAATTGATCCGGTTCAGCGCCCGCACCATCGCATCAAGATCGAGATCGCCGTGACCGGGCGAGACGAAATTCCAGCCGCGCCGGTGATCGCCAAAATTGATGTGCGATCCGAGGATGCTGTTCCACCCGTTCAGGGTCACTTTCGAGTCTTTGACGTGGACATGGAAGATGCGATCCGGGAACTGGTTGATGAAATTGACCGGATCAAACTGCTGGTGGATGAAGTGACTCGGATCGAAGTTGAAGCCGAACGCACTGTGATGACCGAGCGCTTCCAGCGTGCGCTGCGCGGTGTAGATGTCGTAGGCGATCTCGGTGGGGTGAACTTCCAGCGCGAAGCGGACGCCTTCCTGCTGAAACACGTCGAGGATCGGTTTCCAACGCGCCGCGAAATCTGCGTAACCCTTGTCGATCATCGCGTCAGTCGTCGGCGGGAAGAAATACAGCATATGCCAGACCGGGCTGCCCGTGAAGCCATTCACCGTCTTGACACCCATCAGCCGCGCCGCTGCCGCTGTGTTTGCGATCTCCTGCGCGGCACGTTCGCGCACACCTTCGGGATCGCCATCGCCCCACAGCCGCGCCGGGAGGATCGATTTGTGACGTTCATCAATATGCGCATCCGATACGCACTGCCCCACCAGATGATTGCTGATGGCGTAGCACTTCAGGTTGTGCTTTTCGAGAATCTCCCACCGTGAGCGCACATACGCATCATCACTGAGCGCCTTATCCACTTCAAAGTGATCGCCCCAACACGCGAGTTCCAAACCGTCGTACCCCATCGCGGAGGCTTTTTGCGCCATCACTTCGAACGGAAGATCCGCCCACTGCCCGGTAAACAACGTAACTGGTCGTGCCATGAATTCCTCTCCTCATCGTTACAATTGGACTGAATCAGAAAGCTGCATCACTGCTGTTTTTCAGTGCGGCTTTTGCGGCATAATACCCGGACATCCCGTGAACCCCTCCGCCCGGTGGCGTGGCTGACGAACATAAGTACACGCCTTTGACGGGCGTTGCATACGGGTTGAACTGCGGAATCGGGCGGGTGAACTGCTGGAGCAGGTCTTGTGCTCCGCTGTTGATGTCACCACCGATGTAATTGGGATTGTACGCCTCCAACTGGGAGGTATTGCGCACGCTCCGCGCAAGCACCACATCGCGGAATCCCGGCGCAAACCGTTCGATCTGCGCTTCAAATCGCTCAAGCATATCTACTTGTGAGCCGTTCGGAACATGGCAGTATGCCCATGCGGTATGCTTTCCGGCGGGGGCGCGGGTGTCGTCGAATAGGCTGTGCTGTGCCAGTAAGATAAACGGGCGTTCCGGGTGCCCACCCAACCCGATCACGCGCTCACTTTCGGCAACTTCATCGAGTGTGCCGCCGATATGAACCGTTGCGGCGCGGGCAGTGTCGGGGTCTTTCCAAGGAATCGGCGCGGACAGCGCGTAATCGACTTTGAACACCCCCGCTCCATAGCGGTAGCGCTTGAGCAGCGCTTGATACCAGCGCGGCACCCGATCACCGAGAATTTGTGCCATCATGCGCGGCGAGGTGTCTAGCATCATGATCGGCGCGGAGGGGATATCCTCCAACGAATTAACGGGATGATCGGTCACGATCTCGCCGCCCAACTCGCGGAAATACGCCGCCAGCGCATTCGGAATCTGCTGTGCGCCGCCTTTCGGGAACACCCAGCCCGCCGTGTGTGCCGATAAGCCGAGCATCAGCCCAAATGCCGCCGTGCCTATCATATCGAGCGGCAGGATCGAATGGGCTGCCATTCCCGCGAATGCCGCCCGCGCCCGTTCGGTTTTGAACCAGCGCCGTGCCAACATCGCCGCCGGAAGCAGTCCCGGCAGACCCACGAGCATGAGCGGAATCAGGTGGCGCGGCGGAATATTGAGCGGGCTGAGGAGTTCTTCATACAGCGCGCCGCCCTGCTGATCGAGCGTACCAAACAGGCGGCGGTAGGCTGTGCCGTCCGCGTCAAAGGCTTCTGCCGTCTCTGCGACCGAGCGGTAGATCAGCGCGGCGGGTTGATCGTCCAATGGATGCGCGACTTCGACCGGGGGATACACCCATTCTAGCCCAAGCCGCGCAAACGGAATCGTCTTGAAAAACGGAGAAATCAGCGTGAGCGGATGAATTGCAGAGCAGACGTCATGCACGAAACCGGGCAGCGTAATTTCTTGGGATCGCATTCCGCCGCCGATGGTCGCCTTCGCCTCCAGCATCAGGACTTTGCGACCGGTTCGTGCCAGCGTGATCGCCGCCGAAAACCCGTTTGGACCTGTTCCTACGACGACCGCATCATACTCGCCCATCCGTAAGTATCCTGCTCGCTTAAATCTTGTAGAAGCGCGCCGCGTTCGTTGCGAAAATCTTCTCTTGATCCGCCGGGCTGAGTTTGCTCAACGCGCGGAACGCAACATCCGTCCACGCCGCGTAAGTCGAAGCCGCAAGGCGGTACATCGGTGAGTTGCTGCCGAACATTACCCGATCCACCCCAAACGAAGCGATCACATGGTCAACATACGGCTGCAAATCCGGCGGCGTCCAGTTGAGTTGATCCGCGAGCGCGAGCAGTCCACTCAATTTGCACGTCACATTTGGCAGGGCGGCAAGTGGTGTGATCGCGTCGCGCCATGACTCAAACGCTTTCCCGGCAATATCCGGGTATCCGGCGTGATTCAGCACGAACTGCACATTCGGGCACGACTGCGCCAGCAGAAGCGCATCCCCCAATTGGGACGCTTTGGCGCTGATCCCGAATGACCAACCGTAATCCGCCAGCACACGTACCCCGTCAATGTAAGCAGGTGTGACAAATCCTTGCGTTTCGGACTTCAATGGACGTTCAACGCCGCGCACCATCGGCAGCACCTTCAACCGATCCAACCATGCACGGACGTTAGCCCCTTCTTCTACCGGTGCGAAAGCGACAATGGCGCGAATACGAGCATCATGCGCGGCGAGTGAACTCAACCACTCGGCTTCAACCAACGCCTGTTGAGAAATTACACTCGACTGCACCGCGACGATTTTCTCCACCGTCCAACCACTGCCCCCCGCCGGAACAGAGTCAGTCATCACCGGAGTATCGATCAGTGTTTGCGCATCGAGCCAGACCAGACGCATTTGGGCTGGATCCCAATAATGGACGTGCGAGTCAACAATCTGCATCGCAATCTCCTTATCATACTGAACCCTCAACCCGATTTGACCGCCGCCGCTGGTGTTTCATCCGGCGGCACTTTCCAGTATGGATCAGTTACCGAACCTCTGCTGTTCATATGATGTGGACTATACCGCATTAGGTGTCGATCCACACTTCCGTACCCCAAGGATCACGGACATGGATACACCCATCGTGCCGCTCATAGCGAACACCCGCCGCATCCAACCGCACCGCAGCAGCATCCACATCTGCCGAACTCGGCACGCGAATCGTCCACGATTCCAACCGGGTGCAGGTTTCCGGTGCGGCGCTGCCGCCCCGGCTGTTCCAGTGATTCAGTCCAACATGATGATGATACCCGCCCGCCGCGACGAATCCCGCACCGTGCCATAACTGCATCGTCGTGAACCCGATCACACGGGTGTAAAAATCGACTGCTTGCGCTGCATCCCCCACTTTCAAGTGCATATGACCGATGCGTGTACCATCTGGGGCGCTCGTGTACGGGGATCGGTCGGACTCGATTTGCGCGAAAAACTCCGCCAAATCAATCGGATCATTCCCCATATCCAGTTGATCGCCGTTCATCTGCCATTCCGCGCGCGAACGATCCCGGTACAGTTCTAGCCCGTGACCATCGGGATCAGATAGATAAAATGCCTCGCTCACCCGGTGATCGGCGTAGCCTTCCATCGGATATTGGCGCACGGCAATATGACGGATCGCACGTGCCAAGTCTTTCCGAGACGGGAACAAGATCGCCACATGATACAGCCCCGTCGAGCGCGGCGGAGGCGGGGCGGCGTTTGGTTTTTCGACCAAATCTATGAACGGATCATTGTTCACGCCCATAGATGCTGCGCCATCAGTGATCAGAATTGGCGCAAGTCCGATCACCTGCTGATAGAAGGCAATCGAGCGATCAAGATTTTGCACTGAAAGCACCGCCGAACTAATCGACGCTGCATCGGGTAGTTTTGCAGTGAGTGTCATCATTCCCCCTTAAGTGATTGATCGAAAGTATTGTGAACACTAGACCCGCTTTTCTTCTCTCGTTGTGTTCTTCGTAGTTCAAATGCATTCCGGCGCGTCAGTTGACAACAAAACGCACCATTCCCTACAATGATAACTAAACTGGTCAGACCTCTTACTATTCGAGGCAGTATGTCAAGCTCACAGCACGAACGCCCATTGGGTTACGCCGAAAAATACATCGTGGATCGCATCCTCAGCGGCGACTATGAAATCAGTCAGCCGCTCCCCGCCGAACGTGAACTCGCGGAAACCATCGGCGTGACCCGCCCCACACTGCGCGAAGCCATACGGCGGCTTGAGAGCGAGGGCTGGATCATCGTGCATCATGGCAAGCGAACGATAGTGCGCGATTTTTGGCGCGAAGGCAACCTCGGCGTGCTCACCCGCGTGATTCAGCATCAAGGCGGTATCCGACCCAGTTTCGTCGTGAATCTACTCGATTTTCGTCTGCTGATCGCGCCGACATACACCCGTGATGCCATCGAATATAACGCGGACAGTGTGCTCGAACGCCTCGCTGAAATGCCCAAGCTGCACGCCGAACCGGACGAATACGCCGTCTTTGATTGGGCGCTGCATCGTGATCTCGCGGTGTACTCCGCGAATGTGATTTTTCCGCTGATCGTCAACGGCTTCAGCGATTACTACCTACACATGGCGCGGCGCTACTTCACGCGACCCGAAGCCCGCGAAGCCTCCCATCGTTTTTACTCAGCACTCCGGCAGTACGCGCTTGTGGGTGACAGCGCGGGCGCATACCGCTTGACGGAAATCATCATGCGCGAGAGTTTGGATCATTGGCGAGCGGTCAGCAGCCTTCCGCATCATCCCGAAGAAGATGACGAGAAAGAGAGCGACACGCGATGAAACGATGGAATGGCTGGGGCTTCAGTAATGTGGAGTATCCACTGAGCGAGGGGATGTTTGCGTTTCTCGCAGACCGCGCCGGAGGCGGGCGGCGCTCAAATGATGCGCCGCTGAACGAGGTGACACAGCGCGTCCCCCGTTCACGTTTGGTTGACCATGCCTTAGTCAGCACGGATATTTTTGAGCGCATCACGCACTCTTACGGTCAAAGCATGAGCGATTGGATCGCCATGCGCAGCGGACACTTTCCCGCGTTCGTCGATGGTGTTGCGTATCCGGTCAACCGCGCCGATGTCCGCACCTTGATCGACTATGCGCGATCAACAGGTGTGCGGTTGATTCCCTACGGCGGGGGCACAAGCGTCGTCGGTCATCTGACTCCAGTCGGTGATGCGCCCACGCTCTCGGTGGACATGCGCCGCATGAGCGATTTGATCGCGCTCGACGCCGAAAGCCAATTGGCGACATTCGGCGCGGGAATCGCTGGAATGGATGTTGAAGCGAAACTACGCGCACGCGGGTTCACGCTTGGTCATTATCCGCAGTCGTTCGAGTTTTCGACCGTCGGCGGCTGGATCGCCACCCGTTCAAGTGGGCAGCAGTCGCGCCATTACGGGCGAATCGAGTCGCTGTTCGCAGGTGGGCATGTCGAAACGCCGAACGGCACGCTCGATCTGCCGCCGTTTCCGGCAAGCGCCGCCGGAACTGACCTCCGCGAGATCGTACTTGGCTCAGAAGGGCGACTCGGAATCATCACCGATGCCGTGCTGCGAGTCACCCGTTTACCCGAACACGAGCGCTTTGATGGCGTCGTCTTCCCTACGTTTGAGCAGGGCGTCAGCGCCGTACGAGCGATTGCTCAAGCGAATATCCCGCTGTCGATGATGCGACTGAGCAGCACAGTAGAAACCGAAACGCAGTTCGCGCTTTCGCACAGTGCCTTGATGCCCCTCTTGGAGCGGTATCTCAAGATACGCGGCGCTTCCACCGAGCGCGCCATGCTGATCTATGGCGTAACCGGCACGCGCGATCAGTGCGCGAGCACAAAGGCGGCAGCACTGGCAATCATTCGACAGCACGGCGGCGTTTTCGTCGGCGCGGTGATGGGCAGCAGTTGGAAGAAGAATCGTTTTCTTTCGGCGTACCTCCGCAACACCTTATGGGATCACGGGTACGCTGTTGATACGCTCGAAAGCGCCACGCCTTGGTCGGGCACGCTTCCGCTCATGCACGCCGTCGAGTCCGCCATTCGTGAAACCGCCGCTGAACACGACGAGCGCGTTCATGTGTTTACGCATCTATCGCATGTATACGCGACCGGAAGCAGCATCTACACGACTTACCTCTTTCCGCTTGGCGTAACACCCGACGCAACCCGCCAAACATGGCAGGCGATGAAGTCCGCCGCCAGCCGCGCCGTAATCGCACACGGCGGCACGATCAGTCATCAACACGGCGTCGGCGTTGATCACGCCGAATATCTCGCCGCTGAAAAAAGCGATACCGGCATTCAAGCAATGCGCGCATTGTTCCACCACTTCGACCCAGAAGGACTGATGAATCCCGGCAAACTGATTCCGTAACACAGGGAGAACCCGATGAGCTTCGGCACACGTTCGCACGTCTGGCAGTCGATCATCAGCGCCACCGACTGGGAACTCGTTGTGATCGGCGGCGGCATCACCGGAGCCGGTATTTTACGAGAGGCGGCACGGGCAGGGCTGCGCGCTCTGCTTGTGGAGGCGAAAGACTTCGCATGGGGAACATCAAGCCGTTCAAGCAAGATGGTTCACGGTGGCTTACGTTACTTGAAGCAGTTTCAGCTTGGCACGACTTTCCACTCCGTTAGGGAACGCGAACAGCTTCTCAAGGCGGGCGAAGGGCTGATCACACCGCTGCCGTTCTTGATGCCAATTTATGACGCTTCCGATAAGCTGATGTACCAACTCGGCTTGTCGGTATATGACCTGATGGCGGCTCGTTGGGATCACCGCCAATATACGGCGGACGAGATCGCGCTCTTGATCCCCCGACTCAACCGTGACGGACTCAACGGCGGCTTTTCGACCGAGGATGCGCAAACGGACGATGCGCGGCTGGTGCTGCGCGTGCTGCAAGAGGCGATCAGCGCGGGTGGGACGGCGATCAACTACGCGCGCGCCGACCGCCTGATCCAAGACGAATCGGGTGTGCGCGGCGTGACGATCCGCGACGTAGAGACGGGGGCGACCGCCGATATTCGCGCTCGTGTGGTGATGAACGCCTCCGGCGCGTGGGTGGATCAGCTCCGCGCTCAAGTAGGCGGCGAAAGTCGGATTCGTCCGCTGCGCGGGAGTCACCTGCTGTTCCCGGCGTGGCGTTTTCCGGTCGCGCAGGCGATCAGCTTTCTGCACCCGGCAGATCGCCGCCCGGTGTTTGTTTATCCGTGGGAAGGCGTGACCCTCGTCGGCACAACCGACATTGATCACCCGGATGACCTGAATGATGAGCCGCACATCAGCGGTGCTGAGGTGGCATATCTACTGGCAGCGTGTCATGCGCAGTTCCCCAGCGTGAACGTCGAAGCGACGGATATCTTGTCAACGTTCGCGGGTGTCCGTCCGGTGATCGGCACGGGGAAAACAGACCCATCCAAAGAAGCGCGTGATCATGTGATCATGGTCGAAAACGGCTTGATCAGTGTGACAGGCGGCAAACTAACCACCTTCCGTTTGATCGCTCTTGATGCGCTCCGCGCTGCCGCACCATTTTTTGAAAGCGCGCTAGTGCTGGATGAAAAGTCGCCGCCGCTCGATCCACTCGCGCAGATGGACGAGATGCCCGCGCTTTCTACCGACCGCGCGCACCGCCTACGCGGACGCTACGGCGCACTTACTGCCGATCTCCCCACCGATCCCGATCTGCTCACGCCCGTTGGTGAAACGCGAACGCTGTGGGCAGAACTCCGCTATGCGGCGGAGCGCGAAGCAGTCGTCCATTTGGATGATCTGCTCCTCCGACGGACGCGGATCGGGCTGCTGCTCCCCAACGGCGGCGCTGAGGTATTGGAGCATGTACAAGCGGTCTGCACCCCCGTTCTCAATTGGCATGCTGCGCGCTGGCAAGCGGAGCGCGCGCGTTATCTTGCGTTATGGCTTGATCGTTACAGTGTGCCCACCAACATCCCCGATTGGCGTGGTTATCTGGGCAGCACTCAAGTGCAGGTAAAGAAGCCGCGCCGCGTCTATCGTGTCGTCGCAGCAGCGTCGGTGATCGCAGCGGCCGCGGTGATGATCCCGCGCATTCGCCGCCGCGCCCGAAACAACTAAAAGAGACGCCGCTCATCAGTGAACGGCGTCTCTTTTTGCCCTTGGTTTACACTCACTCAGCCGCCTGCACCCGTACCCGGTTCAGCCGTTCCCATGCCGCCTGCCGAACCGCGGAAATTCGTGTCCCAATCCGGGTTAGCGAGCTGTGTGGCGAAGAAGCCTTCGAGTTCAGCGCGGAGCTGCATACACATCGGGTCTTCGTCCATCAGCGCCGGGGGATTCAGGTAAATCGACGGTATATTCATGTCAGCAGTCGCTTCAGGCTGCATCTGATCGTCTGATGAACCACTTGCCGAATCGGTTGCCTGTGCCTCACCTGAAATACCGCCCGTGAAGTTGCTGGTATCGCCCGTACCTGTACTGCCAGCCGCATCACCCGCTGTATTACCTGTGCCCGCGCCGCCAATTGTGCCCTGCGGCGTATCCGTCATCGACATGTCCCAGAACGGGCTGTACTGACCGTACTCGAACGTTGTCATATCCATGCCGGAGAGCGACGTAAAACCGAAATACCGTTGTGCCAGCCCTGCCAACAGAATCAGTGTCGAGTCGCAGCTCACCCGCTCTGTACCCTGCTCCGCTCCAGTATCCTGTGCCGCAAGCGGCAGAATGCCCATCGTCAGCACAAGGATCAACGCGATCCCCAACGAACGCAGTTTACGACCAGTGTTCATATTGGAACCTCTCCAAAAAAACCTACGCACACAAGGCGAAATCACCTTGCGCTCTTACCTTACTCGATGCGCACAGCCCACTGATGAGCGATTAAGTGGGTTTCAGGCTCAATCGGTTCACCTAGCGATTTTCGCCATAGGAATACGCGCCAAATGGGAAGAAAAAAAGCCGGAGCATGTGCCCCGGCTTTTTCGCAGCGCTGCTGCGCTGGACGAACGCGCGTTATTCGCGTACTGTCGTCGTCGCCTGCATTTCCTCTGGCAGATCACGCGTGCCGACCACGCCGCCGATGCCCGCCGCCACTGAACCGAGCAGCATCAGCAGGAACAGAGCACCGCCGATCGTCGCCAGCGTATTGGTAAGCTGTTCGCCCACTTGCCGCGCCGTCTGTTCGGCATCGTCGCGTACTTGATTAAATGCCGTCGTCCAGCGTTCGAGCTGTGCGTTCGCTTCTTCGGTCGTCAATCCGGTGCGCTCACTGATGATTGTGACCAACTCATCACGACTGGCGGAATCATCTTGTGTACCGTTCAGGTAACTGAACACGCGGTTGTTGAAATCGATTTCTTCCAGCGAATTGAATGTCGAACCGACTGTCCCGGTACCATCATCAGTCGCGGTATCGCCCGTCGTCTCCCCCGTACCCGTCGTCGCAGTGTTACCCTGAAGCAGACCGCGCAGTTCCGCGCCAATTGCGTCAGAGGTTTGTCCGCTTAGGCTGAGGCTGTCCGCCACTTCGGGGATCGTTTGGATTGCCCCTTGAGTTAAGAGCGAAACGCCCTGCCCAACCGCTCCAGTCAACCCATTGATCAGATTGCCGAGTCCGCTTGCGACCAACGTGAACACCAACAGGGTCGCAACAGCCCACGTCACCAAGCCGTGCAGTGCACCGTTTCCGTGACTATACGTGTCCGCAAGGTAGGCTGCCGTCCAGCCTCCCGCGAACAGCGCCAGCAGACCTGTCCCCGCAAACCAAAGAACCGCCGCCGTACCAAAACCCGGCTCAATTGGATTGCGCTCACTGATCGGGTTAATGGTTGCTGCGCCAATCGCCATGCCGAGCATGTTCAAGGCAATCTGAGCGACTATGGTGATCACCACACCTGCCAGAATTGCGCCCCATGAGACTTTCCGGCGGGCGATAATGATCGTGTCGGTTTCAACAAGTTCAGTCGCGCGCGATGCCGGGCGAACCGGATAGTTTGAACGCGGCGTATCCATCACTGCCATTGCGTTTTCTCCTCGTAAGTTTGAGTTGTTTCGATACTCCCTTTAACTGTACGGACTTCTGGATGCAAGTTGAGGGTCATTCAGTCGGAGCTGACTGTCTCGCGTGGGTGATTGCGAATATGCCAGATGGGGGTGAGCGCAGTAGTCCAAAGCACCGCAGTTCATCCGGCAACTGCCCCACTAAGTGACCTACATTAATCCAAACGGTTGGTGCATGGCGGCAGCGAAACATGACCTTACAATAGCTTTATCCCATCGCTAAGACTCGTGAAAGGGCATCCGTGGGAGATAGAACTGAATCACCTATGCCGATCACTGTGATGGTGGTTGATGACCAAGAATTGATCCGCTTTGGACTGCGGCTGTTGATCGAAGCGTCGCCAACGCTGCGGTTGGTAGGCGAAGCGAGTGGTGGTTACGAAGCCGTCCTGCTGTATGAGCGCTTGCGCCCAGATGTCACGCTGATGGATATTGTCATGCCAGAAATGAACGGGATCGCCGCGACCAAAGCGATCCGCCAGATCGATGATCACGCCTGTGTGATCGTCCTGTCACACTATACCGATGGTGCGATGGTGCGTGCCGCGTTCGAGGCGGGCGCAATGAGCTATTTGAGCAAGGACATCAACGCAGAAACGCTGATCCGCGCCGTAGAAGATGCTTTTTTTGGAAAACCAACGCTTGCACCGACAGCCGCCCAAGAACTAATCGACGCGCTGCGCGGCGGAGACGACGCGGAAACGAAACTCACCCCTGCCGAGGTCGAAGTCCTCAAATGTGTGGCGCAGGGGTTAAGCAATATCGAGATCGCCTCAAAACTCGTTGTCAGCACCTCGACCGTCAAGAAGCATGTAAGCAGCATTCTCACCAAGCTGGAGGTCAGCAACCGCGCCGAAGCATCCGCATGGGCAGTGCGTCACAACTTGATCGACAATTGATCCGGCTAGATCGAACGCATCGCGCCGCCGTCAACGCGCAAGCTTGCTCCGGTGATGTAGCTCGCCGCCTGTGAGAGCAAAAACGCCGCCGCTGCGCCGAATTCATCAATGCTCCCTAAGCGCTTAAGGGGGATTTTCGCCGCGTTTTCCGCACGCACCTGTTCGACCGGTTTTCCCGTCCGCGCTGCCGCGCCCTCGTCTAGCTGCATCACGCGATCCGTGTCGATGCGTCCGGGGATCAGGTTGTTCACGCGGATTCCGTCGCCCGCCAGTTCATCCGCCAGCGTCTTGACCAACCCCGCCACACCAGAACGCATTACGGTCGATAAGCCCAATCGCTCAATCGGCTCGATAATCGAGGACGATGTGATTGTTAAGATCGCGCTGCCCGCGCTCATAAACGGCAGCGCGGCGCGAATCATGCGTACCGTACTCATCAGCGTGAGTTCAAATGCGGAACGCCACTGTTCATCGGTTAAATCGCGGATCAAGCCAGCGGGTGGACCTCCGGCATTGACCAAAAGCGCGTCGATTGTGCCCCATGTGCTAACCGTCCGATCAACCCACCGCTGAATTTCATCTGCGTGGCGCACGTCGCATGTCGTAAACATCACTTCCGCACGCGTCTCGTCGATCAGTCTCTGCCCAGCCGACGCGATTCCGCTCTCCTCGCGGCTGCAAATGGAGATGCGCGCACCTTCTACCGCCATCGCCCGCGCCACGCCATACCCTAACCCTTTGCTTGCCGCGCTAATCAGGGCAACTTTCCCCTGTAATCCTAAATCCATACGCAATCATCCTTCCACCGCAGACCATTAATATAGACCAAACAAACAACATAATCGCAAGGGAGTATAACAAACAACTCTTACATTGCGCCGTACCAGATTACGGACTACACTGTGTAAGATAGTTACGCGCAGCGAAGAAGTCAACTTCTTAATGAAGGCACGACCATGAATTCCGCTCCAACAAACAAGAGGTTGGGCAACTACCAACTTGGTAGGGTGCTGGGAACCGGCGCGATGGGCAAAGTCTTTGAAGCATACCACCGTTTCGATGGTCGGCATGTCGCGCTCAAGGTCATGCACGATAATTGGGCAAGCGATCAGCAAATGCGCGACCGCTTTTTGCGGGAAGTCCGTTTGCTGCAAGTCGCACAGCACCGCCATATCGTCCCTCTACTCGACTTTGGCTGGCAGAACGAAGTGCTGTTTCTCGTCATGGCGTTTATTGACGGTGGAACGCTGCGTGAGCGAATGGACAAAGAACTTTTCACGCCGCGTGCAGTCGGTGAGATTCTCCAACCCCTTGCCGAAGCACTCGATCATACCCATGCACAGGGGATCATTCATCGTGATCTGAAGCCAAGCAATATCCTCATTGAGGGCGAAACCGGACACCTCTACTTGAGCGATTTCGGTTTGAGCAAACGCCCCGGCTTGGACACCAACTTAACTTCAATCGGCATGATCGTCGGCACGCCCTATTACATCTCCCCCGAAGCTGTGCTCGGAGAGGATTTGGATCAGCGCTCGGATGTATACAGCTTCGCCGTGATGATTTATCAGCTCCTGCTCAACCGTGTGCCGTTTGACAAGGGCGACAACGATACGACCATGTTCGCTCATGTTCAAGAAACCGTGCCACTTCCGACTCAACTACACAGCGGTTTCCCGCCCGCACTTGAAGCCGTCTTGCTCCGCGCATTGGAGAAAGACCGCGCAATGCGATACGCCTCAGCAGGTGAGTTTGCGTCTGATTATCGCGACGCTTTGGCAACACTTGACGAAACGACCGCAAATACGCGCTTTGGTGATGGTGAATCCACGTAACCGCCCCTTAGCGTTGAGCCGCCTGTTAGGCGGCTTTTTTATTTCCGAAATCACTTTCGGATAATTGCGGTTTTGCGTCGTTAAACCTGAGTTACAATTATTTAATGATTGGCTTTTTCCGCTGTAGGACGCTGCAAACGACTGCATCCAGCCGGAAAGGTGGCTTTGATGCAAATTCTCATCCTCACCAACCTTGACGTTCGCCAGTTTCAATCGAAACGACCGCGCTGGTTTGCTTTCGATGATTCTGTGGTGCATCACACCATTTGCGCTGTGGACGCTGCCGCTGCCGAACTTGCATCGAACACACCACATATCGTTCTGCTTGCTTCCGATCTACCGCAAGAAACGGTCACTGCCGCATTGGGCATGATCAACGCGAGTTTCCCCACGATTCCCGTTGTGGTTATCTGCCGCAAAGACGATGCGGATTTTGATCACCGCTTGTTCGCGCATGGCGCTCAGGATTCTCTACTCGAAACCGGACTCACCTCTGCCGCCCTACTGCGGGCGCTTCGCGCAGGAATCGAGCGAAAGCGATTTCAATCGAGCGCAGCACGAAGCGAACCCACCCCGCCGCAACAACCGGTGGACGCCTCCAGTGACTATGCAAACGCGCTTCAAGCGGCAGTACAGCAGAGTTACGATGCAATTGCCATCACGAATACCGATCACATCATCACCTTCGTTAATCACGGCTTCACACGGCTGACGGGCTACTCCGCCGATGAGGTAGTCGGAGAAAAACCGACGATGTTTCTGGACGAAGCAAGCGTTTCGGAACCCCTGATCGACATTGCAACGAGAGCGTGGAAAACCCACGATAGCAGGAACACAAATGTAATCCGGCACAAAAATGGCACACAGGTGATCGTCGAATGGTCGTCGACCCCTATTCGGCGCATCTCAGGTGAAATCGTCAGCTATATTACGATCGCGCGTGACATTACAGAGCGCGAACAGACTGAAACCGCACTGCGCGCCAGCAATGAGAATTATTACAGCCTACTAGAATCAACCGACTCCGCCATTGTGGTCTTTAAGGCTGACGGACAAATCGTATTTACTAATTCTGCTGCCGCTCAAGCCCTTGGCTCGACGCCGAGCGCGGTCACCGGCAGAAATATGCGCGATGTTTTCCCACCAACGGTCGCTGAGTGGCAGCTTGCGCGAATTCAAGAGGTGATCGAATCGTCAGAAGGCATCATTCTCGAAGCGCCAACCGTCGTCGCCGATGGCGTGCATTGGTATCGCACCAGTATTCAGCCTATCCGCGATTCATCCGGCAAGGTGACAGCCGCGATGATACACGCCGTCGATATTACCCAAATCCGAGAGACGACTGAAGCACTGCGCGCCAGTGAAGCACGCTTTCGGGGGCTGATTGAAACCGCCCCGGAAGCGGTCATTATCACGGATGACTCAGGACGGATTTTGCTGGTCAACGAGCAGGCGCAAAAGATTTTCGGCTACCGTCCAGAGGAATTGATTGGCGAGCAGATCGAAACCCTTGTCCCAGAAGCATCCCGTGAACAACATGCACAGAATTACGCCGCTTATGTCAATGATCCCAAGGCATTTCGCGGTACAGGACGTTTCTTGATGGATGGTCAACGCAAAGATGGCAGCATCTTTCCCATCGAGATCGGGCTTGGCTACATTCGCATCGACAACAAGCTGACCGTTGTCAGTTTTTCCCTAGACGTTACCGAGCGGATTCGGGTACAGTCCACGCTGGAGCACCAAGCAAATCTGCTCAATCAAGTCTCCGATGCGATCATTGCGACAGACCCAGACCTGAAGATCACCGCTTGGAATGATGCCGCAGCGCAGATTTACGGATGGTCAGCGAGCGAAGCGCTCGGTCAAAACCTTGATGAGCTGCTTAAGAGTGCGTGGGGAACTGGGGAACAGGCAGACGCACAGGAAAAACTGCGTACTACCGGGCAGTGGAGCGGAGTTATCGCTCAGTACACCAAAGTTGGTCGGCGGTTGGATATTCAAGCATCGGTCAGCGTGCTCACCGAAAACGGTCAATTCGTCGGCGGCGTCACGCTCAACCGTGATATCACCGCACGGAAGCGGCGTGAAATTCTGCAAACACGCATCGCGCAAATCCTTGAGGCAGTCGCCAACGGTCAGTCAATCGCCAACGTTTTGAACATGATCGCACTGGCAGTCGAGGAATTTGAACCGGATATTCGCGCATCCGTGCTGCTGCTCGATCCTGCGACAAATAAGCTTCGTCACGGCACCGCACCGCGACTTCCAGACACCTATATAAAGGCAATTGATGGCGTAAAGATCGGGGCGAGCGCCGGTTCATGCGGTACGGCAGCGTACGAAAAGCGATTGGTAATTGTCGAGGATATCGCCACGCATCCGTACTGGGAAGCGTTTCGGCATATCGCGCTTCTACACGGACTGCGCGCGTGCTGGTCACAACCGATCTTCGACGAAGACGATACGGTGCTCGGCACGTTCGCCATGTACTATGACACGCCGCGCAGCCCAATTCCCGAAGAGATAGAGCTGATCGCACTTGCCGCACATATCACGGGGATTGCACTTCGCCACACACGCGCAGAAGAAGCGCTGCGCACGAATGAACGCCGCTACCGTCAAACCTTCATGGTACATGGGCTGCCCAAACTCATCATTGACCGAGAAACTGCACGGATTGTTGATGCGAATTCGGCAGCCGCGCAGTTTTACGGTTATGACATTGAGACGCTGACGGCGCTGACGATTTTTGATCTCAGCTTCTCGTCTCATGAAGATGTGATTACTACCATGAAACATGTGGCTGAGACGGGAATCGCAACGTTCAACGTTATGCACCGAGGTGCAAACAACACGCCGCGCAGTGTAGAGGTTCACGGTGTCCCGATTGATGTGGACGACAAGCAGCTTTTATACCTCAACATCATTGATGTGACGGATAAAGAGCGCGCCAAAGCCGCGCTCCAAGAGGCACACGATCTGCTTGAGCAGCGCGTGATCGACCGGACGGCAGAACTGGAACGGGTCAAAAACCGCCTTGAAGCGATCTTTGACCACAGCGGCGACGGCATTCTGCTGTTGAGCGTCACGGACGGGATTCAACAGGCGAACCGTGCTTTCGCAATGATGTTTGGCATCACGGCTGATTCATACACAGGGATGAAGCTGTCCGCCCTTGTTCACGTGGACGATGTAGAAGCGGTCGAGTCGACAATTGCGGCAATCGCCAACACGCACGGCACACGAACGCTGGCGGTACGGGCAAAGCGTGACGATAACACCATCTTTGAAGCAGAAATAAGTCTTGCTCCCGTCAACCGAAGCGAAGAAGCGATCGTGAACATGGTGTGCATCGTGCGCGATGTGACCGAACGGCACGCCGCGCAGATGATGATCGCTGAAGAACGCAATTTGCTTCGCACGGTGATCGACGCTGTGCCTGACCTGATCTATGTCAAGGATAGGCAGCATCGGATCATGTTGAACAATGCCGCCCATCTGATGTCATTGGGAAAAACACGCCCGGAAGATGCGATCGGTAAGACCGATTATGAGCTGCATACAACCGATCTCGCAGAGAAGTTCTTTACGGATGATCAAGCACTGCTGGAGTCTGGAACGCCGCTGATCAATGCGGAGGAAAAGACGGTCGGTTGGGATGGGATCGAGATTTGGGCGCTGACGACCAAAATGCCGCTGCGAAATCTCGAAGGTGAGATTGTTGGGCTAGTCGGCATCACCCACGATATCACGCATCTTAAAGAGAGCGAAGATGCGCTTCGCCGTTCACAAGCGGATTTGCGGTCGGTGATCGACAGCACAAATACTGCCTTCTTACTCATGGATCGTGACGGAACGCTTCGGGCTGCGAACCGGATCGCTCAAGCCATCCATAGGCTGCATTTTGGATACGAGATGCAGCTTGGACGAGCCATGCGGACGTACATTCCGCCTGAACATCGCGCCACGTACGATCAACAGTTTGAAAAGATACTCAGCGGCGCAAGCGTCGTCACGGAAGAAGTTCTACCAAACACCGACAAACCTCGTTACTACGAATTCCGTTATTTCCCGGTCAGAACCGCCGACGGCGAGATAATCGGTGTAACTGCCGCTTATGAGGACATCACCGAACGCAAAGATGCGGAAGCTGTCCTCAAGCAGAAACATCAAGAAGAATTGGTAATGCAGTCCTATCTGAAGGCGCTACACAAGATTAGCATCGAATTGGCGCATGCCGAATCGCTCGATGAGTTCTACCGGACAGTAGTTGAACTCGGCGCTGCATATTTTGGCTTTGAACGTATTGGATTGGTGCTGTACGACAGCGAAAGTCATCTCGCCAGCGGCACGTATGGAATCGGGATGGACGGCAGCCTCCAAGATCAACATCACCTTGTACTCAACGAAGAAAAGCTCCCATCCACGTTCAAACAAACGATGGATCGCGGTGCGCTTGTGATCTTGAAAGACGATGTTCAGCTCTATGAAGGCTCTACCCCACTTACGCGCGGCAGCAGTGCCGCCGCCGCGCTCTGGGACGGCGCGCTGCTTGGCTGGTTAGCCGTTGACAATGCGATCCACCATGTGCCGCTGACTCACCTGCATATGGATATTCTCGCCTTGTACGCCTTGACGGTTGGCTCGCTGCTGGCGCGCAAACGCGCGGAACAAACGGCGGTGTCGCTCACACGACGGCTCGATATTGCAACCCGTTCAGCCGGAATCGGTATTTGGGAATGGGATCTCCGCACAAACACCCTTGAAGGCGATGATCAGATGCACGCGCTTGCCGGGTTGGTGCGTGCCGCCAGCACTTTTCCGGGGGAGGAAATCGCGCGCTTCGTTCATCCAGACGATCTGGAACACGCGCGCGCCGATCTCGACGCGGCGATTGAGGAGGGTCGCCCGTACTATTCGGAGTTCCGAATCGTGCGTCTGGATAGACAGATTCTGCATGTCCGCAACACCGGCATCGTGATCTTCGATGGCGCGGGTAAAGCCGTGCAGATAATCGGCGCAACATGGGATATGACAACGCTCAAAGAAAGCGAGAAAGTACTGCGTGACGCGCTTGAGCGCGAAAGAGAACTCGGCGAACTCAAATCACGCTTCGTTTCGATGGCGTCTCACGAATTCCGCACGCCTCTCGCCGCAATTTCGGCAACGACGGACACACTAGCGATTTATCGCCAACGGATGAGCGAGGAACAAATTGACACCCGTTTGGAGAAGATTCGCCAGCAGGTCACTCATATGCGCGACATCACGGACGATGTGCTTCAATTGGCACGCATTCAAGCGGGTCGTGTCGAGTGTGTGCCGACCGAAGGCAATTATGATGCACTGTGCCGAGACATCGTCGAAGAATTCGAGAGCCAGGCGTTGTATCGCGGTCGAATCCTTTATACCAGCGTCAACCCATCTGTGATTGGGCTGTATGATGTGCATCTGCTCCGTCAGGTGATCACCAATTTGATCTCGAATGCGCTCAAATATTCCCCGGCAGGTACACCCGTCCGCATCGTGCTCGATCATGATTCGACCGCAGTCCGATTGAGCATCACCGACGAGGGGATCGGTATCCCCGCCGAGGATCAGAAGCACCTGTTTGAGCCGTTCCACCGCGCCCGCAATGTCGGCACAATTCCCGGCACAGGTCTGGGATTGAGCATCGCCAAACAGTCAGTCGAAATGCACGGGGGTACGATTCAGGTTGCCACAGGAAACGGCGCTGGAACGGTGTTCACGGTAACAATGCCGAAGAACCCACCAATTCCCGCACCATCAGAAGACGACTCTGATCCTGCTTGATCCATTGGCTGACCGTCCCCATTCGCACGTGGGGGCGGTCAAGCATAAATGCTATTCTCTCGGGCGCGGTGTCCGATAGTGGATGCCTATCAAATTGAGCCGCGTCAGGTGGCTTTCCAACCGGCGTAGAAAGCTCTGGTACGATGCGCGCGGTGCAGCCGACCACAGCGCCTCCGCAAGTGCCAGTGCCCGCGGAAACACCATGTATTCCACATGTGATTCGCTGCCCATGTATTCCGTCCAAACATTTCCCTGCCCACCCATGACAAAATGAGCTTTATCGGCAGGAACGCCAGCGATCGGGTCGAACTCAAAAACATGGCTCAACGGAATATAACCACCGATGCCCGGCGGCTCCCCGACGCCATCTAGCGCTTGGTAGTAGTCAAAATAGCAGTGGGTGTTCGGCGTCATTACCACGTGATGCCCCGCCGATGCCGCTTCAATGCCACCCTCTGCACCGCGCCAGCTCATGACAGCCGCGTTCGGCGCAAGTCCACCTTCAAGAATCTCATCCCATCCGATCAGATGCCGCCCTTTTGCTTCGAGTATCTTCTCGACACGGCGGACAAAATAGCTTTGGAGTTCGTGTTCGTCTTTCAAACCCTCTTGCTGAATCCGTGCCTGACAGTGTGGACATGTCTCCCAGCGAACCTTCGGGCATTCATCACCGCCAATGTGAATGTATTCGCTCGGAAACAGATCAACGACTTCGCTCAATACGTGCTCGACAAACTCAAACGTGCTGTCTTTTCCCGCGCACAACACGTCCGGCTCAATTCCCCATGCAATGCGAACGGCATAATCTTTGCCGACGCATCCAAGTTCCGGGTAACTTGTCAGCGCCGCCACCGCATGCCCCGGCATCTCGATTTCGGGAATAACGGTGATGAATCGGCTCTGCGCGTAAGCGACAACGTCCCGGATTTCATCCTGTGTATAAAATCCGCCGTAAGGCACGTTATCGATCTGGTTACTTCCACGAGGAGGAAGGGATGTCCCTGCCCGCACCGATCCCACTTCCGTCAAACGGGGATACCGTTTGATCTCGATACGCCAACCTTGATCGTCGGTCAAATGCCAGTGCAGCACATTTAGCTTATACAACGCCATCGCGTCGATCAGTTTCTTCACAAATGACACCGGGAAGAAGTGGCGCGAGACATCGAGCATCAGCCCGCGCCATTCAAAGCGGGGCGCATCTTCGATATACACAGCGGGCACACGCAGATCGCCTGAAGTGGATGTTTTGGTTTCAATCGTGGGCGGGAGGAGTTGACGCAGTGTTTGCATACCATAGAACAAACCGCGCTCCGACGAAGCCGCAAGCATCACCCGCTCGGAGGTAATATCCAGCGTGTAGCTTAAGTCTGCCTGTGACGGCGCAGCAGAAGACATCAGTACAAGCGCGTTGGTATCCGCGCTCGAATGTTGACCAACCGGAACGACACGAAGCGCATACCCGGTCGCTGCGCGCAGCATATCTGCGATCAGCGCGGCGATCCGCTCCGTTCCGTCTGCCGAAAGGATGCGCGTTTCAGGATTAATCACAAACTCCCCGCCGCCGGGGATCACGACTTTTGGAAATGGAATCAGTGCGAACTGCATAACGACGTATCCTTTGGAAAGTGTTGATCGCGAACCTCAATCAGCCGTCAAGGGTTATGGCTGATTGCTTACTACGTCTCTGGATATGGACGCACGCGCGGTATGATGTGAGCGGCGAAGCACAGCACCGCCAACAGCATCAATACACGCCCGACGAACGTCAAATGCGGCTCGATGATCCACTGACCGATCACAGCAGTGATCACTCCGGCATTGAGCAAGAGATATGCTGCCCGTGCGAGCCAAACACGCCCATATTTGGGCGCTATCGGGAAACGCGGCATGATCCAAAATGCCGTACCCATGATCAACTGCATGACCCAACCGAACAGCAGAATATCCCCGTGAGGCAGCATCATCCTTGGAATATCCGCGCCGATGGGAATACCCTTATTGAACAAAACCAATCCGCCAAGCGTGAAACCGATGCCGAGATACATCAATGCCGTGCGGATCATCAAGACGCTTAAGCGCGGCATTGGTCTACCGCTCCTTCACGCGAGTCCATGTGTTGGCGATGAACAACCACCCCGCCAGCACTTGAAGCACAGCCGAGATCGCCAGTGCGATGCCCCACACCATGCTCGGCTGATAGATCAACAGGGTTTCACCCACTACGCGCAAGATCAAGCCGCTGTTGAGCAAGAGAAACACCCCCCACGCGATCGGCGTGCTGCCGCGTGGGATTTGTTTCGTCATCTTCGGGAACATCCAGTACGCAACGCCGATGATGATCTGCGTGATCCAGCCAACGGTCAGCAAATGCAGAAAGACCGGTCGCAGTGATGCCAACATCGGATTTAAGTTGAAAACGGGCTGCGCCGCCATCACGACACCAAGCGCCAAGGCAGCGGCAAAGTAAATCAATCCTGCTTTGATATGTAAACGTGCATGCAGCGGCATGAGACTAAACGCCTTCTTTCAAACCGCGTTCGTTCAAGACTGCCGTAATAATGCTTCGTTATGCGCACCCACGCAATTATCCATCGAGAGCGGAAGTGGATATAGCCGGGAGTGTTATTCGGAAACAAGAAACCCGATGCCGCAGAATTTGACATCGGGTTCTTCCTGAACGCTTTACAAGCGCTTTGAGCAGTTCGCCCTAACGCAAGAATGCCTCGTGGAGTCCACCATCCACGCTGAACACCTGTCCGGTGGTCTTGCTGAATGCGTTCGTGCTTAACAGATACGCCACTTCCGCTTGATCATCCGGGGTGATCGGCAGTTTGGTCAGCGTGCGCTGCGCGTAGAAGTTTGCCAACTTGCTCCGCAGCGAGTCAGTATCTTCGTTCTCACTAAATGCGATCTCGTATTTGACAAGCGAGCTGATCACACGGTCACGCGGAAACATGCTGCTGCCATCTACGACCGTCGCGGGTGCCAACGCATTCACGCGCACCAGCGGCGCAAGCTCAATCGCCAATTCGCGCACCAGATGATTCGCGGCGGCTTTGCTCGTGTCATATGCCAGCGAACCTTTCTTTGAAACTGCCGCGTTCACGCTCGTGGTCAAGACCAGCGTACCGCGCAGTTTTTGCGCTTGCCAGATCGCCCGCGCTTCGTCTGCGACGAGGTAGCCGCCCAACACATTCACGTCAAACGTCAGCCGCCACTGTTCGTCGGTGACATGACCGGATTTATCCGGCGGCACGAACACGCCCGCCGTCACGATAATGTTGTCGATGCCGCCATACGCCAACAGCACATGATCGAGCATCGCGCGCACGCTGTCGCGGTTGGTGATATTCACGCTCACGCCGACTGACGGACCGCAGCCAGAAATGCCTGATCCAGCCACGCCGATCCCCATACCGTAGACTTTGGTCAATTCGTTCGCCGTCGCTTGAGCCGCCTCAAGATTCAGGTCAGCCGAGACGACATGCGCACCCTCTTTCGCCACACGGTGCGCGACCGCTTTCCCGATGCCGCTGCCCGCGCCAATGACGATCACAACATTGCGTTCGAGCGATTTTTCCGGCGGCATGCGGCGGAGTTTCGCCTCTTCCAGCAGCCAGTATTCAATATCAAACGCTTCTTGACGCGGCAGCGCGACATATTCCCCGACCGCTTCCGCTCCACGCATGACTGCGACCGCATTGTTGTAAAACTCCGCCGTCACGCGCGACTCGCTTTTGTTCTTCCCAAACGCGATCATGCCCACGCCGGGGATCAAAACAACGGTTGGGTTCGGGTCACGCAGCGCGGGTGAATTCGCGTGTTTGCACGCTTCGTAATACGCGGCGTAGTCTTGGCGATACTGAGTCAAGCCCGTTTCGAGCTTTTTCAGCAGTGCGGCGGTGTCTTCGCTCTGCGGATTCCAGTTCACATACAGCGGCTTGATCTTGGTGCGCAAGAAATGATCCGGGCAGGATGTCCCTAACTCCGCGAGACGGGGCGCATCATGGCTGTTCACAAACTGGAGAATCGCCGGGTCATACTGCACTGTGCCGATAAAGCGGCTCTGCTGCGAGACCATGCCGCGCAGAGTCGGCAGCACATCGACAAGCACCGAGTCGCGCTGTTCATCACTGAGCGACTGGAAGCGCGCGCCGCCAAATGCCGCATCGCCTTTATCGCGTGCTTCAAGAAAACGCGCCGCTTTTTCGATCAGTGTGAGCGAAAGTTCGTAGCATTCTTTGTCGTCGTTCGCCCAGTTGATCAGCCCGTGTGCGCCGAGAATGATCCCGACAATACCCGGATGTGCCGCGATGGTTTCCTGCAGGATCAAGCCGAGATCGAAGCCGGGGCGCTGCCAATCCACCCACACGACCTCATCGCCGTAGATTTCGCGCGTGTGTTCGCGTCCATTGCTGCATGCGGCAATTGCGATTACCGCGTTCGGATGCGTGTGATCGACATGCTTGAACGGGATAAACGCATGGAGCGGTGTATCAATCGACGAAGCGCGCGGATTTAAGTTGTAGACGCTGTGCGGGTACATATCCACCATTTGATCTTCAATGGCGGTTTTAACGCCTTTTTCACCGGCGGCGTTGTAAACACCTTGCAGCGCCCGCAGTTTATCCATGTACAGCGATGCGAAGTTCGCGCGCTTTGAGGTGCGCAGATCGCCGCCTGAGCCTTTGACCCACAGCACTTCAACCTGCGCTCCGGTCAGCGGATCGGGCATCATGATCTTGCCCGATGTATTGCCGCCGCCCGTGTTCGTGATGCGCTGATCGTCGCCCAGAATATTCGAGCGGTAGACCAAACGCTCAACCGGATCAAATGCGGCGGCGCGTGCATCATCCCAGCGGTAGCTGACGTGGCGGTATTCTTCCGGTTTGTAAAACTGCATTGGTGTCTCCTTGATTAGCCCATGAGGTGCGCGAACGCGCGTTTTAGATCATCAATTTCGGCAGCGCCAATCGCCGCCAGCTTGCCTATCGACGCCGTTTCGATCAACGAACGCGCGGTAAATTCCGCCACTTCCAAGCGGTCGAAGGCTTGCAGCACGCTGCCACCTGTCGTCAGCACGCAGTCGTTTTGAAGCAGGATCACGGGCGCGCGCGTCGAAATCAACTCCGCGATGGCTTCAGGCGCGCTGTACTGGCTGCCGTACGGCACTTTTGGCACATCCATCAGCATGATGTAGCTTTCGGGGATGGTCTTGGTATCAATCGGCTGCACGGCAATCGCATACGCGGTGATATACGGCGCTTGCGCGGTCAGCACACAGTTGATGTGGGGGTGGCGTCGGTAGATCGCTTCGTGCAGCTTGACCGAACGACTCGGCAGTTTGCCCGCTTCGCGCTTACCGTCGCGGATCAAGACCAAGCCCTCGTTGGTGAGACTAGGGCGATCATAATCCGTCGGCGTGATCAAGAAAGAGTGCTCATCCACGCGCGCCGAAGCGACGCCTTGTGTGCTGATCATCAATTGGCGCTGGCAAGCGCGGCTGACAATATCGACCAATTGATCGCGGAGTTCGCGTTCGCGGCTGGTGTGACCCGTCGCGGTGAACTCCGGCAGGATGTGATCACGATGATCGAACAACGTCAGTTGATCATCCGAAAGCGTGGTTGTCTCGCCTAACCCCTGCGCATACATCTGAGTCCGCGCGCAGAAGTCGAGTGTTTCCAAACGCTGGAACGCTTCGAGCAGAGACGCGCCTGCCGTCGCTACACCGTGATTTTCCAGCAGCACGACATCAAAGCCGCTTTCAAAAGCGTCAGCGATGCTTTCACCGAGCGCCTCACTGCCGGGGAGCGCATACGGCGCATAACCGACACGTCCGCAAAGGCGCTGCGCTTGCGGAATGACGCTGGTATCCGGGATTTTGCGCACGATGCTGAACGACACCAGCGCGGGCGCGTGCGCGTGAACAATCGCGCGGACATCCGGGCGTTTCGCGTAAATCGCGCGATGAAACGGGAGTTCCGATGATGGCAGGTGCAGACCGCTCACCAGCCCATCAGGGGCAATGTACATAATATCGGCAGGCGTGAGCTTGCCCTTATCAACGGCGCTCGGCGTGATCCAGATACCGCCGTCGTCATCGCGGATCGACAAATTGCCGCCGGAAAGCGTGGTCATGCCGCCGTAATAGATGCGGCTCATGATCTGAACGAGTTGTTGGCGTGGGGAAAGCAGGTCAAACATCAGGGGTGCGTCGTCCTCTCAACTGCCGAGTCCCAGAAATCACCGGGGGTCGGCTGATACAAGCGTGTTACATTCATGTCGGCGATAATCTGCCGTGCTTCTGCAATGCTGCCGAGTTCACCACACGCGATCAACTGCACGGCGGCATTCCCGAATACGGTCGCCTCGATCGGACCCGCTGCGACCGGAATTCCGGCAGCATCCGCCGTAAGCTGGTTGAGCAGTTCGTTTTGCGTGCCGCCGCCGACAATATGCACGATCTCAATTGGCTGCGCCGAGATTCGCTGCAGATGATCAAGCGTGAGGCGATATTTTAGCGCGAGGCTTTCCAGTACGGCACGCACGATTTCTCCATGCGTTTCCGGCGGCGTGATGCCATGTTCACGACACCAGTCTTGCACATGCGCCGGATGATCCCCCGGCGGCAGAAAACGCGGATCATCCACGTCAATAATCGGATGCTTGTCACCCGCCGCGCGCGCTAAATCGACCAATTCGGCGTAGGTGTACGGCGTGCCTTCACGCTCCCACTGCGCGCGGCACTGTTGAAGCACCCACAAGCCCGCCACATTTTTGAGCAAGCGATAGGTATTTTCGATTCCGCCTTCGTTGGTGACGTTCGCCTCGTATGCCGCGTCGTTGATGATCGCGCGCGGCAGTTCCAGCCCGACCAAGCTCCATGTGCCGCTGCTGATATAGGCATAATTCCGGTTGATCGTCGGCACGGCGGCAACCGCGCTGCCTGTGTCGTGGGTCGCGGGGGCGATCACTGGAATACCGTCGTATGCGCCGAGTGTCGTCCCCGGAGGCACGATTTCTGGCAAAATCCGCGACGGAATGCCGAGTGTGTCCAGCATTTCCGATGCCCATGTGCCCATGCGCGGGTTGAACATCTGCGTCGTGGTCGCGTTGGTGAATTCGCAGACCTTCGCGCCCGTCATCCAGTAGTTGAGCAAATCGGGGATGGTCAGGAATGTGTGCGCGGTCGCTAACAGCGGTGAGCGTGACTCCGCGAGGCTCATCATCTGATACAGGGTATTGATCGGCATCATCTGGATGCCCGTCTGCTCGAAGACCTCACGGCGCGGCACACGTGCATACACCGCCTCCATCATGCCATCGGTTCGGCTGTCGCGGTACATAACCGGATTGGCGATCAGCGCACCTTGCGAGTCGAGCAGACCAAAATCAATCGCCCATGTATCGACGCCAATGCTGACCGGGTGGTGCGCCTTGCCTGTTTCGATCCCCTGCTGAATATTCCGCCATAGCTGCAGAATATCCCAGTAGAGCGTGCCGCGCACGTTCGTGACCGGGTTGGCGAAACGGTGCAGTTCTTCCAATTCAAACCGCGCGCCGTAAAAATGCACGGCGATCACGCGTCCACTTTCCGCGCCAAGATCAACGGCGAGAACTGTCTTGCGCGCCATGCTCACCCCCGCTGCGAAAGCACCGCTTTTTCGTATGCGCTGATCTCATCCATAAAAGCGAATCCGACGGGAACACCCTGCTGCTGACAATGATAATCCCACACCGCACCGAACGGCAGACCCTTGAGTTCTTCGAGAAGCGCGAGACGCGCCGTGTGATTGCCGTCCTGCTCAAACTGGCACAACAGGTCGCGCGGTTCGACGAGCGCCATCAGCAAAGCGCGTAAAGCGTTGCGCGTGCCGATTGCCCATGCCGCTACACGGTTGATGCTGGCATCGAAGTAATCCAGCCCGATATGCACGCGGTTGAGGAATCCGCCGCGCACAACTTCCTGCATGATCGCCTGCAAATCATCCGTCAGTGTGACGACATGATCGCTGTCCCAACGCACGCCCCGGCTGACATGGAGCAGAAGCTCCGGAACAAACAAGAGCGCCGACGAGATTTTGTCCGCGATTCCTTCGGTTGGATGAAAATGCCCCGCATCAAGGCAGAGCAGTAGGTCATCGCGGCTCGCCGTGTAGCCGAGATAGAACTCGTGCGAACCGACGACATAGCTTTCAGAACCGATGCCGAACAACTTACTTTCGACCGCGTCGCGGTGAAACTGTGGGTTGATAGGGTCGGCAAGAATCGCGTCGAGCGAGGCTTTTAGCCGCTCACGCGGGGATTTTCGATCAAAGGGTGTGTCTTTGTAGCCGTCGGGAACCCAGATATTGGTGACGCACGGCGTTCCGAGTTCGCGCCCGAAGTATGCGCCGATCTGACGACTGGCGATGCAGTGTTCGATCCAGAATTGGCGCACGCCCGCATCTTGATGCGCCAGCGTAAAACCGTCATCTGACAGTGCGTGCGAGAAACACGTCGGGTTGAAGTCCAACCCGTGATGAGTCGCTTTTGCCCAATCCACCCATCCCGCGAAATGCTCTGGCAAAATGGCATTGCGCTCGATCTTGGTATCGCTTTCCAGATAAATCGCGTGCAAGTTCAGGCGATGCGTGCCGGGGATCACGCTGTAGGCTTTGTCGAGGTCTTGGCGCAGTTCCGCAACGGTGCGCGCCTTGCCGGGATAATTCCCAGTCGCCATGATCCCGCCGCTCAAGCCGCGACCGGGGTCTTCAAAACCGCCAACATCGTCGCCCTGCCAGCAGTGCAAGCTGATGGCGAGGGTTTGCAGGGTGTGGAGCGCCGCATCGGTATCGACGCCCAGCGCCGCGTACCGCTCTTTAGCGATCTGGTAGGCGGCTGTCACCTGCTGATCGCGTGGTGGTGTGCTCATTGAAGCCTCAATCTAGGTGAAACACCTCTTCTAATTCAACAAACATCTGATCAGGATGCGCGCCTTCGGCAATCTCAAAATAGGGACTCATCTTGTCCTGCCAGCGCTGATTAACCTCGGTCTTGCTCATGGCAGCCTGCGCCGCCGCCAGCGATTCCGGTGTCTCAAAATAACCGAATAACATCCCGTCTTCACGCATAAATAAAGTGTAGTTGTGCCATCCGGCGGCGGTCAGTGCGTCGAGCATTTCCTGCCAGACACTGCGATGATGTACTTTGTATTCTTCAACCAGCGCCGACTTGACTTTGAGCATGAATCCAACACGTTTCATGGTGTCCTACCGGGTTCCAGCGTGTAGTCTTCTGAAAAACTGCATATGCGCTTTCTAAGCTGTTTCCTCGCGTGCGCTTCAAGCGAGGGAGTTCGGGTAAGGGTTTGGCATGCCAAACCCCTACTATCGGGAGATGCTTCATACGACTTGCCCCCGCCGAATCGGCAGCGAGGGCAAGGAAGTACATAGGGTTTAGCTGCCTTCAGCCGGGATCGCCCACTCTTCGAGGTTCTCCGCCGAATACACGCTGAACGGTCCCATCAGGACGCGCAGACCACCTTCACGGGTCGGGTCTTCTTCAATCGTGTAGGTACCCATACGACCAGCTTCAAACGTCACGCCGAGCTCCGCTGTGATCGCGCCAGTCTGGAGCATGTAGGTCACGTAGTAGGTCAGGTAGCCGAGATCGCTGAAGCTCCACAGTGCGAATTCCTGAGAGCAGCCGTTTTCGACAAATTCCTGCATTTCCATCGGCAGACCAAGACCGCTCACCGCGACCTGACCACACAGACCTTCGTCCTGCATCGCCTTCGCAGCGGCAGCGATACCAACCGTCGTCGGTGCCATGATCAGTTCGAGTTCGGGGAAGCTGTCGATCAAGCCGAGCGCTTCGTTATAGCTGTCATCCGGGTCGTCGTTGCCGTAAACAATCGTCACCAGTTCCAAATTAGCATAGGCTTCGTCCGCTTCGAGGACTTCCTGCATCGAGGCGATCCATGCGTTCTGATTCGAGGCATCCGGCGTCGCAGAAAGAATCGCAAACTGCCCGCCTTCTTCACCGAGAATACGGAGCGCCATGTCCGCCATCACCGTACCGGTTTCGCTGAAGTCCACCTGAGCGATGAACAGCGCTTCGCCCGACGGATCAACCGGCGAGTCCCACGTCACGACGGTGATTCCTTCTTCCATCGCGCGCGTGGTCGAAGGCAGAAGCTGTTCGTAGTCATTGGCGGAAATCATGATACCGCCAACGCCCTGTGTGATCGCGGATTCGATGATGTCGATTTGACCGGGGGCGCTCGCTTCACTGGGGGCGTTGAAGATCAATTCGCCGGGGTTCTCAAGTTCGGCGTGCGCTTCCATCGCGCCTTCGTGCGCCTGATCGAACACCGCATTGCCGAGTGCTTTCGGCAGCAGCAGCATATCGACTTCCTGTCCGGGGGTAGCAGTGATAACTTCCTGCATGAGCGCGGGCTGAACCGCGATCACGAGAACGACAACCATCAAAAAGACAAAACGAAGGTGCTTCATCAGGTGTATTCCTCTCATTAGTTTCAGACGTTTCCAGACCTGCAATAACACGATTTTTCCGGTTTACATCATCTGATCTATACGCTGTCTCCCTTCGGTACCTGACCACGATCAACAAACGAGCGCCAGAATTTCGACCCCTGAAGGCTCTGCGCCCAATTGGGAATTAGTACGGAAAGAATCAGCAGCGCGCCTACAATGCTTGTTTGCACGTTGCTGCTCACATTCGCAAGTGACATCCCGTTGCGGATGTTCAGCACGACGAGCAGCGACAGCCCAACGCCGAGCATCGTCCCCCTGCCGCCGAAGATGCTCACGCCGCCGAGCAAGACGATCGTGATGATGTCGAGTTCAAAGCCTTCTGCCGCGTTCGCGCGAATGTTGCCGAGCCGTGCCGCGTACCACAACCCGGCGAACGCCGCCATCAACCCGGTGAAGATAAAGATCAGCATCTTCACGCGCTTCACGTTGATCCCGGCGTATTCCGCGCCCGGTCGGTTGTTGCCGATCACGTACACGTAGCGCCCAAACGATGTGCGGCTCAGGATGACGTAGCAGATCACGAACAGGACAGCGAACAAGATCACGGTGAATGGGAATGCGCCAATCCATTCGTTCTGCGCCAATCCGGTGAACCATTCGGGATAACCGCCAACCGAGCGGTCTTCGAGCAGGATGCGCGCCACGCCGCGATACGTGATCAACCCGGCAAGCGTGACGACAATCGACGGCATATTTAGGTAGGTGATAAAGAAGCCGTTGAGCGCGCCGCAGATCGCGCCGACGATAAGTGCCGCCGCAAATCCGGCAGGGATTGACCAACCCGCCTCAAACGTGACCGCCAACACCGTCGCGGACAAGCCCATCACCGACGCGACCGAGAGATCAATCTCACCATTGATAATCACGAAGGTCATCAACAGCACGACCATTGCTTTTTCGATGCTCAAGCGAAAGATGTTTGAAATATTGTTTTCATCGAAGAAGAACGGCGAAAGCTGCGTATTGATCACCAGCACGATGATCAGCACGATAAACAGCAGAGTTTCCCAACGGCGAAGCCATGTCCAGCGCATCATGATGCCTCCACCTTCCCCGCAGGCGGCGCAGCGAACGCCTCACGTTTGTGCGCTTTTTGCGCCCGTGCCGCCCACCACGTCCGCAAACGGCTCATCATGACCGAATCGGTTGTGACGGCGATCAAGATGAACACGCCGAGGAGCGCATCTTTCCAAAACTCGTTGATTCGCATGCGGATCAAGCTCTGTTCGATGGTGCCAACCAGCACCGCGCCGAGCATCGTACCGAGTACCGTCCCCGATCCGCCGTTCGTCGTGACGCCGCCGACGACGACCGCCGCGACCACTTGAAGTTCTAGCCCGGTCGCCGCAACTGCCGTGATCGTGCCGTAGCGCGCCAGATACACGAAACCGCCAAGTCCTGCCAGCGCTCCGCTGATTATGAACGCGGTGAACACCAAACGCCGCGCCGGAATACCCGCAACTTCCGCCGCTTCTGTGCTTGAGCCAACCGCGTACAAGCGTCTGCCAAACGAGGTGTACATCAGGATGATCTGGAATACGATGACGGCGATTAGCGCGATCACAGGGAGCGCGCCGAACTCGACCTCGCCAAGCGTGAAAACCGTCTGCTGCGGCAGTTCTTTGATCCAATCCGGCAGCATCCGCGTTGCAATTGACTGTGAACCGGAATACTCGACCAGCGCTCCGCGATAGATCGCCAGCGTGCCGAGCGTGACGACGACGGCGGGAATACGCCCATACGCGACTAAGAAACCGTTGAGCGTTCCGGCAAGCGCGCCAATACCCATCGCCAGCGCGACGGCAGCGGCGGGATGCAAATCCCGGTTGAAACCGAACTGCTGCCCGATGAAGAATGCTGTGAACCCGACGACCGATCCCACCGAAAGATCGATATTCTTGGTCAGCACGACGATGGTTTGACCGACCGCCACAATCGTGATGATCGAGACGGTTGTCGCAATCCGGCTGAATGTGCGCGGCGAGAAATACCCGTCGATCTGGCTGCCGAACAGCAGCAGCACCAAGAGCAGAATCACAAACAAGCTGAGTTCGCGCACCTGCTGGACGCGGAGCAGTTTCATGAGCCGATCCTTTCCGCGCTTGCAGCCTGACCCATTGCGGCAGTCATGATCACTTCTTGAGTCGCCGCCTCGCGGGGGAAAATGCCCATCTGTCTGCCTTCGCGCATGACCAGAATACGATCGCTCATCGCCAAGACTTCCGGCAGGTCAGACGAGATCATCAGGATGGCGATCCCCTGCTGCGCCAAATCATTGATCAGGCGGTGAACTTCTTCTTTCGCGCCTACGTCAATCCCGCGCGTTGGTTCATCGAGGATCAACAGACGGGGTTTGGTATTCAACCATTTGCTCAAGACGACTTTTTGTTGATTACCGCCGGAGAGCTTGCCTGCGACATGCTGAACCGAGGGTGTGCGAATATTGAACTGCTGCCGGTACGATTCGGCGGTTTCTGCTTCTCCGCTCCCTTGAATCATACCGATCCGGTTCACATACCCTTTGAGCATCGGTAGGGAAATATTCGCGGCAATCGTCATCGGCAGGATCAGCCCGTGCTGGCGGCGGTCTTCCGGTACATAGGCGATGCCCATCTTGATTGCCTGACGCGGCGAACGAATATGGACAGCTTGCCCATCGTATTCGATCTGCCCGTGATCCGCCGGAGCGACGCCGAACAACGAGAGCGCGACATCGGTACGCCCTGAGCCAACCAGCCCCGCGAACCCTAACACCTCGCCCGCATGGAGATCAAACGTGATGCCAGAATACACGCCCTCACGTCCGAGATCGCGCACGGAGATGACCGGGCGACCTTTTTCACTCGGCGCTTTGGTGAACAACTGCCCCATTTCGCGCCCTACCATGTCACGGATCGCGCTTTCGGGCGTAACCTCGTTGGCGGGTGCGGTTGAGATCAACTGACCATCGCGGAACACGGTGATCCGGTCAGAAATACGGAACACTTCATCCATGCGGTGACTGATAAATAGGACAGCGACGCCGGATTTACGCAAACTGCCGACCAGCTTGAATAACTGCTCAACTTCGTGGGCGGAAAGCGATGCGGTTGGCTCATCCATGATCAGCACGCGCACGTTCATCGAGATCGCCTTCGCAATTTCGACAGTTTGCTGTGCGGCGAGCGGCAGTCCACGCGCTTGAGCGCGCACATCAAGGCTGACATCGAGTTTCGCCAGCACCGCTTCAGCATCGCGGTACAGCTTGCCCCAATTGACGAGCGTACCGCGTCCCCGGTGACTGATGAAGATATTTTCCGCAATATTGAGGTCGGGGAATACCAGCGGCTCTTGGTAGATCGCGGCGATTCCGTGCACTTGCGCGTCTGCCGAGCTTCCTAAGTGGATCGGCTGACCATTGACGAGAATTTCGCCTGTATCCGGTTGGTAAATGCCCGTCATGATCTTGATCAGCGTGGACTTCCCCGCCCCGTTTTCGCCCAGCAGGGTGTGGACTTCGCCGGGGTACAACGTAAGGGAAACATTGCTCAACGCTTGAGTCGCCCCAAAGCGCTTGGAGATGCCGCGTATTTCGAGCAGTGGAGGCGTCATCTTTTCTCTGCAATCAAGTGTTTTGTAAAACAGAAACTTTCTTACCTACTCCAGTCTAGATCTGATCAACAATTTCCGCAAGCGGTTTCGAGGATTTTCAACAATAATCACCAATTTTCACCGACGATATGCGCAAATGCGTCCGTGATGTCACCGATTACGCGGAAAATCCGCTACACTAAAAGGGTGATCAACCCGCACTCAATCAGGTAGGAACTATGCAGCAGTCCGCAAGCGCTTATGAACGACATCAGGCGATTCTTGATCTGATCCGGCGCTCCGAAAGCGTCCGTGTACCTGATCTTGCGGAACTGCTAAACGTCTCCGAAAGCACAATTCGAACCGATCTTGAACTGCTCGATGAACAAGGTTTGTTGATTCGCATTCGCGGGGGCGCAATCGCTAAGACGATTGATCCCGTGTCCCCTCAGCTTTCGCAGCGCGTGATGACCCACTCCGACGACAAGCGGCGCATCGCACACGCGGCGGCGGGCATGATCGAAGATGGTGATGTGATCATGCTCGACGCGAGTTCAACGATCCTGCATCTCGCGCCGTTCTTGCGTGATCGGCGCGGGCTTACGGTCTTCACTAACGGGATTGATGTCGCCCGCGCGCTCGTCGCTGAACCCTCGAATACGGTGATCATCCTCGGCGGTATCTTGCGCCCAAACGGGAACTCGATCACGGGGGAGATCAGCAAACAACTCTTGCAAAACTATCGGATACAAACCGCGTTTGTCTCGTGCAGCGGCTTCACGCCTGAACACGGCTTTTTTGAGATGAATCTGCAAGAAGCACAGATGAAAGCGCTGATGCTCGAAGCCTCGGAGCGGCGTGTCGTGCTGCTCGATTCGAGCAAGATTGGGCGGGCGGGGCTGACGACGTTCGGCACATTGGCAGATTTCAGCTACTTCGTGACCGATGAAGGTATTGACGAAGCGGCAGTCGAAGCGGTGCGCCAGCAAAATGTTCATGTCATCGTCTGCGGTGAGCAGACAACGCGCACCTACGCGCCGAATGATGTTCAGCGCGCCACCTATCGCATTGGCTTCGCTAACTTGAGCGAAAGCACGCCCTTCAGCCGTGATGTCCGGCGCAGTCTCGAAAAAGCCGCGCTCGAAAACAAAGAGATTCAGCTCGTCGTGGCGGATAACGCGCTTGATCCGCAGATCGCGCTGCGCGTTGCCGATGAACTCATCGCGCAAGACATCGATCTCGTGATCGAATACCAGATCGACGAGACGATGGGCAACCTGATCGCGCATCGCTTCCAACAAGCGAACATCCCGATCATCGCGGTCGATATTCCAATGGTAGGCGGCGTGTATTTTGGGGTAAACAATTATGTCGCGGGGCGGCTGGCGGGCAGCGCGCTAGGCAGCGCGATCCGCGAACGCTGGGACGGCGAACTCGATACCTTGATCATCTTGGAACAGCAGCGCGCGGGCAATCTCCCCGCCATGCGCATCCAAGGTCAGCTCGACGGAATCACCGAAACCGCCGCACCGATCCCGCTGGAGAAGATTCTTAGAGTCGATTCAGATAACACATTTGAAGGCAGTTACGAGATTATGCGGCGCATTTTCCGCGATCTGCCATCCGATTCACGGATCGCCGTGATCTGCTTCAACGATGACGCCGCCGCCGGAACCCTTCATGCGGCGCGGGACACCGGACACGACCATAATCTGCTGCTGGTCGGTCAAGGGGCGGATCGGCGATTGCGGGCAGAAATGCGCAAGCCGTCAACACCTGTCGTCGGCGCAACAGCTTTCCGACCGGAGGATTATGGGCGCTACTTGATCGCCCTCGCGCTTGACATTCTTTCAGAAAAGCGCGTCCCGCCCGCCGTCTATATGGAGCATTTCTTCGTCAGCCCGCAAAACGTCGATACGTACTACCCGCCGGAGCTTGAATACCCCGCTTAAAGAATCTGCGACAAGAACAACTCGGTGCGCGGGTGATGCTCGACATGGGTTGCGAAAAAGTGCTCAGGCTGCCCTTCTTCAACGATGCGCCCTTGATCGAAAAACACGACCCGGTCTGCGACTTCGCGCGCGAAGCCCATTTCATGCGTGACCACAAGCATCGTCATCCCGCTGCGGGCGAGTTCCTTCATCACGTCCAGCACTTCTTTGATCATTTCCGGGTCAAGCGCGGATGTCGGCTCATCGAACAGCATGATCTTCGGCTCCATCGCCAGCGCCCGCGCAATCGCCACGCGCTGCTGCTGACCACCGGAAAGCTGACCGGGATATTTCTTCGCCTGTTCGGGAATACCGACGCGCTCCAGCAGTTCGAGCGCTTTTTGCTCGGATTTTGCCCGCGACGTGTGACGCACCTCACGCGGACCGAGCGTGATGTTTTCCATCACGGTCAGATGCGGGAACAAGTTGAACTGCTGAAACACCATACCGACTTCGCGGCGGATCGCGGCGATTTTGGCGCTGTTGTGGCTGACTTCTATGCCATCGACGACGATCTTCCCCTCTTGATGATGCTCAAGCTGATTGATGCACCGGATAAACGTCGATTTACCCGATCCTGATGGACCGATGATCACCACCACTTCGGACGGCATAACCTGCATCGAAACATCGCGCAGAGCGTGGAAGTCACCGTACCACTTGTTCACATCCGTGCATACGATGATCGGTTCAGTTTTCATGTCACGAGCTGCCATAGCGGTTTTCACCTATCTACAGCTTGGTACGGCGCATCACACCCGCCCCGCTCTTTTCGATGCGGCGGCTGAGTGCAGCCATACTGTAGCTGAATACGAAATAAATCAACACGATAAAGAGCAGACCTTCACGGCGCAACCCGATGTATTCTGTCTGCGCGTACACATTTTCGGCAATGCCGAGCAAATCCGTTAAGCCGACGATGGCGACAAGCGTCGTATCCTTGAACAGCGAAATGAACTGTCCGACGAGCGCCGGAATCACCGCACGGAGCGCCTGAGGCAGCGTGATCCGCATCGTGATCTTCCACGCGGGCAGACCAATCGCCCGTGCCGCTTCGATTTGACCTTTCGGGATCGCTTGCAAGCCGCCACGCACGTTTTCCGCCAGATATGCCGCGCTGAAGAAAATCACGGCGACAGTGGCGCGGAACACATTCGGGAAACCGGCAAGGCGCGGATCAACCAGCGGGATCAACAACTGCGAGATAAACAGCACCGTGATCAACGGCACGCCGCGCACGACTTCGATATAGATGATGCTGAACGTGCTCACGACGGGCAGTGAACTCCGCCGCCCCAACGCCAGCGCCACGCCTAGCGGGAATGACAGCGTGATACCGGTGATCGTCAAGAACAGCGTGAGCAGCAGACCACCCCACAGCGACGTATTTGTGACCGGAATCGGACCGCCGATGCCGTAGGTTAGCACAATCGCGATAATCGGTGACGCGATGATCATCCAGATCGCGGTGCGCTGCGATGTACCGCGCACCCGAATCGGATGCGGCTTAACGCGATCCAGCAACCGGGCAATGATATAACCCGCCGCGACCGCGATCACGATCAACAGTGCGGGAATGTTGATCTGCTGCATAAGCGGCGCGATATACAACCGCAGGTAATCGGAGAGCGCATTCGATCCCCGGTAGCGATTGTTGATGATTACGTTGTACGGCACGTTTTCGCCGTCGATCTGCGGTCGGCGTGCTTCCAGCGTGAACCCATCGCTCATGCGAACGTACTGCTCGACGCGCGCCGCTTCGCTGACAGTTTCGCCGCTTTCGTCGGTGACCGCACCGCGAATCAGGTTGCGCTCAAACAGCGGATAAATTCCGAATACTTCCAACAGCGTTACGCCCTCGACACCTTCCGGCGTGGTCTTGCTCAGAATGTACCAGCCGTTTGCGGGAATCGTCACACTGAGCGGCTCACCCGTAAGAGAAACTTCAGCGCTAGCGATGGGTTCAAGCGTGGTCGCATCGAGTACGCTCACGAGCACCGGAGTTTGATTCAGCGCGTAGGTTTCGGTAACGGGCGGCGCCGACTGGAGGCGGTTGAGTTCACGCTCAAAGCGTGTCCGCTGCCCGCTGGTGATCATATCGCCCGCGAGGATCGTGTTGAGTTCGGCAATACGCGCATCCGTTGTCAGGCGGTTGCTCGCGGCGGCGCGCAGCAGGTTTGACGCATCATCGCCAAAACCAAACAAGTCAGAGAGCGCTTCATCGCTGCTTTCGTAGCCTGCCGCCACCCGCACGGTGATCGTTTCGCCCGCTTGGGCGGTAAATGCCAGCGCGTTCAGCGGCGGCTGCGTCGATGAGCCAGAAACGACGGGCGTATTCCCTGCTACATAATAAGCGGGAGGCAGTGGAACCGTGTTGACGATCACGTTGGGAAGGATGAATAACAGCGCCAGCACGATCACAGCCGCAATCATGATCCCGCGTGACGCCCGCGCCCATGCCGCCCATGCGATTCCGCCCGTCGCGGCGAACAAAAACAGACTCACCCAGAGCCGCCATTCTTCGCTCACCGGATAACGCGCGACGAGAAACAGGCGGAGATTGTAGAGGATGACGTACCAATTCGCTTCAAGTGCAGCCCAATTGATCGTGCTGGTGATCGCCGCGACGACGAATATCAGCGCGATGATGGACGCAATCGAATCGATCCACGACTTAAACAGGTTCTGCCGCAGCCATGCCAGCGCGCCGATCTCAAGCAGCGGCGGTGAACGACGCGGCGGTTCATCCTGATAAATCATCGGGCTAGAGCTTGGCGGAAACGGGGGCAGTGAATTTGCTTCAAGACTCATGATTGCCCTCTCAGTTCGCCACCAAGCGTATGCGGCGGTTGATAAGATTTGTGCCAATGGCGATGACCAAGCTCAGGATGAGATAAGTCACCATCACGAGAAGCATTCCGGGAACAGACTGCCCCGACGTGTTCATGATCGTCGTCGTAACTTGAAACAAGTCGGCAAACGCAACCGCAATCGCCAGACTAGAGTTTTTCGCAAGGTTGAGATACTGATTGCCGAGCGGCGGAATGATCACGCGCAGCGCTTGCGGCAGCACAATCATTCGTAAGACTTTCGCCTCACCCAAGCCAATCGACCGCGCCGCTTCGACCTGACCATACGGAACCGCTTGAATCCCCGCGCGCACGATTTCCGCGATGAATGCGGATGTGTAGATCGTCAGCCCAAGCAGAAGCGCCGTAAATTCCGGCGTGATCGCCGCGCCGCGCTCAAAATCGAAGTTACCGCGCACCGGAAGCACCACCAGAAGCGGCGCGGCGGTGAGTTCCGCCTGCTGCTCCGGCGTGATCAATGCTTCTTCGGCGGCTTGGGCAATCGGGATTTCGACTGTTTGCCCTTCCCGCTCCACTGAGACGACAGACGGCGGGTTGATCACGGCAAGCGCGGCATAGCTGATCAGCGCGACGGCAGCGAACACCGCGAATGCTTTCTCAAACGGATTCGTCTGCTCTCCGGTGTCCTCGCGTGTGCGAAACAAACGGCGGTACAGCACAAAGGCAGCGCTCCCGCCGGTCACAACCGCGATCAGCCACAGCCCAAACCGTCCGGTCGCCCAAACTTCAGGAAAAACGATGCTCTTGATATTCGCATAGAACGCGGGAAGCACTTCGATCCGCTGTCGGGCATCGGGCAGCACGCCGAGCAGTGCCAGCACTTCGATCGATGCCAGAAACGCCAGCGCCGCGTACACCAGCGGGCGTTGGTTCGCGCGGCGGGCGATCCACCACGCCGCGAGGATAATCACGGGATAGAACAGCCAGCGGATCGGCAGCAGAAACACCCCTTCAACCGGAAATGAAAGGCTCTGCTGGTAGACCGGAAGACTGAGCATAACGACGAAATACCAGACGAACAACTGAACCAACAGCGGCGTGTTGCGCAAGATTTCGACATACACCCGCGCAATCGTGCCAAGCAGGAAATTACCACTGAGCAGGAATATCCCGACGAACACACCGATTACGGTTGACATCACCAAACCGATGCTGACCACGCGTATTGTATTGACCAAACCGACCAAGTACGCATCCAAGAATGTGCCTTGCGAGGAATACCAAGGCGGAGCGTCCGCAATATCAAAGCCGGAGCGCGTATTCATGAATGCAAAATTCGGCGTCAGATTTTGATCTTGCAGCGTGCGATACACATTCGCCGCGACGACCCAGATCACCGAAACCACCACGATTGCAAATACAATCTGGCTGGCAGCTTGTAGAAAACGTGTGTCTTGAAGGAAAGAAAGTCCTCGCGGAAGCGTGCGAGTCGCAGGTGCGGCAGACGACATGGGGCAGTCCGAGCCTTTGTAAGCAGAATCAGGAAGCCGGGGAAACTCGCGCTTCCCCGACCATGCTAAAGCTCAACGATCAACGGAACGGCGGCGCGTATTGAAGCCCACCCTCTGTCCAGAGCGCGTTCAAGCCGCGACCGAGACCAATCGGCGTCAGGTGGCGATCATAGATTTCGCCATAGTTGCCGAGCTGACGGATCACATCCTGCATGAACTGATCCGAAATCCCGTACAGAGACCCGAGCGCCGTCACCTGTTCGCCCAAGCCCAAGAAGCGCTGGATCGACGGATCGGTGCTGGTCAAGAAACTGTCGAGATTTTCGCTGGTGATGCCGAATTCTTCCGCCTGAATCAAGCCGAACACCGTCCACGTGATGATGTCAGCGAACACGGGGTCAGACTGCGGCGACAGCGGCGCGAGTGGTTCTTTGCTCAGCGTCACATCAAGGATGACATGCGCGCCCGGGTCTTCCGCAATCGAGCGATACGCCGCCAGACCGCTCTTATCGGTCGTGAAGGCATCGCAGCGCCCGGTCAGGTAGGCTTCCCATGTCGCGGCGGCATCGTTGAACACCTGCGGCTCATAGGCAACACCGCGCGAAACAAACGCGTCAGCGAGGTTGAGTTCGGTGGTCGTGCCCGTCTGCACGCAGACCGACGCACCTTCAAGTTCTTCAATCGTGGTCGCGCCGAGGTCAGCACGCACCATCAAGCCCTGACCGTCATAAAAGGTGACGGGTGCAAACGTGGCAGTCCAAACCGCATCGCGGCTTATCGTGCGCGTGGTGTTACGGCTCATCATGTCGATTTCACCACTCTGGATCGCCGCCTGACGTTCGGCAGCTTCCAACGGGCGATATTCGACTGCGTTGGCGTCGCCCAGAATCGCGGCGGCAACAGCGCGGCAGATGTCCACATCAAAGCCTTCGTATTCACCGGTTTCATTCAACACGGCGAATCCGGCGAGTCCTGTGTTCACGCCGCAAACCAGAGCACCGCGCTCGCGGATTGCGTCAACGATCGGGCTGGCCGCCGCGGGCTGATCCTGAGCGACAACCGCGCTGACCGACATCAGCACAATCGCGAACAGAAACACAAAAACAGCAATGCGATTCTTTGCCATAGCTCGTCTACTCCATTGTCTATAGAAGGAAATCAGACGTGTGGACTGACATGGTACTCGACACCTCATCAGCCATCCGATCACAAATCTAACAAATCCCCATCGAATGTCAAAATGTTTTAGCTCACATTAAAGAAATTGGGGTCACATAATCTTTTGTGCAACCCTTACAAGTACCTCTGAATCAAAACGCCCCGGTCGCAACACACGACCGGGGCGTTGAAAGCGTCTTGACAGAAATTACCGCTTGAGTGCGCTCAAATGCTTGTCAAAGTGGCGCTTGATGTACTCGGTGTAAGCAGTGCCGTGTGTTTGCAGCATCGTCTTGAGTTCCACACCGAAGCGATCCAAGACCGATCCAAACGTGACATGCAAGACTTGGCGTGCATCAAATTGATCGAGCAAGCCGGGCAGATCACCATCGCTCAATGCTTCCGCCGCCGGAACGCGATCCAGCACCGCCGACACATGATAGGTTTTGCGGTCAGTCTCGTAACGCCCCCGCGTGAAGTCAAGCACTTGGCGGAACAAAGCCGGGTTCACCGATGCCATCAAGCGGAGCGCTTCGAGATAACTTGTTCCCGCCGTCTTTAAGTGAACAAACCCACCCGTGTGACGCATAGCAATCGGATAAACGCCGAATTTGTCCGATCCGGTGTGCAGACTGAGTTTGTAACGATTCCTGAAGTGCCGCATGATCGCGGCGTGTCCGGCGATATTCGTATCAAGTTCACCCAAATCCCCGATGTAATCGACGCCTTTTTCAAAACGCCCTACAAAGCGCGGCGCAAGGCTGACAAACGGGACATTCAGGCGCGTGAGTTCCGACGCGATGAAGAAATGTTCATGTAAGGATGTGGTCGTGCCCGTCTCATCGACCGACATTTCCATTTCAAACGGACGTCCAGACATGCTGCGTTGAAGCTGATGGGTCATGCGTACCGTGTGAGCGACTGCCGCGCCGTATTTCGCCAGCGCCTTGTACAGCGCATGTTCATCAAAGGTCAGCGTCAGCCCATCCAGCGTGAATGTCCGCTGATACGCCCGCTGCGCATCGCTCAGTGTCGAATCGAGCGTCTGCCAGTCGAGCGCTTCAGCCTTGGCGCGCAGCACAGCGAGATCGTCCTGCTCCGCCGCATCATCGACATGATCGCCGGGGTCGATGGTGAAGAAGGTGTAGCCCGCATCGGCAAACGCGGGGATCACATCCGGCGTTTTTAGGTGATCGGCATCTGCCCCCCACGCATCGCGCCAACCTTCCGCAAGTACGCTCCACATCGCATCGTCGATCACTTGCTGCGGCGTGCGACCGGTGCGCGTATTCTCGCGGACGGACTGCTGCGCAAAAATCGGCGCGACTCCGGTATTGCGCACGGCAGCGATATGCCCCGGCGTCGCCGCGCCAAGCCGATCCCCAAACCCGGCAGATGTTCGCAAGCCGAGCGGAACAGGATTCAGCCAAGTGAGGCGGCGGCGCAGTTCTGCCGCATTTGTGGGGGTCAGCGGGAGCAGGTGTGCGGGATTGCCCCCCCCGTCTAAGCCCTCAAAACCACGGGTGTTCCCCGCAATCATAAGCTGACGCTCGCCCGTTTCGGTATTGGTCATTAAGGCATAGCTTGTGCCATCAAGCTCCACTCGCGCCGAGTTTCCCGCTTTCCACAACGAATTCACGACCATCCTATCCATCCGATTCTCAAGGGTTACGGCAGCGGAAACATATCACGGATTGTCACAAGCTGCCCGGTTTGCATCGATTTGTTCGCGGAAATCCCAACCAGCGCCGACGCTGCGCCGTCGATGTGTGACGCCGCGCGCCGGTATGGATCAACTGGCGGATTCGGTGAAAACAACTGCTCCAGCATGACCGGATCAGCGCCGCCGTGTCCGCCGTCTCCGTGTGGAACATCCACATCATACGACTCACCGAACATCGGATACACACGCATCCGGGTATTCTTGAACGGTCCTTTGCTGGCTGAGACCTCTTGCGCGTGTCCATCACCGAGCAGGTGATTGATATTCTCCATAATGTCCATTTCGATTCGCCCTTTCGTCCCCGTGATGGCGATCCGCAGCCCTTCCCAAGGCGCATACGCCACCAAGCAGTACGACAGGATCGCGCCGCTGCGATAGCGTACCGAAACGCTCATCGTATCCTCGATGGTAATCGGTTCGCCAAACACATTGCGATCACGAAGATAGCCCGTTTCGGCTTCGGCAGCGAGATACAATCCGCGAAACGCCTCTTTTTGATCGAGGAACAGCCCGAAGGGATCATCTGCCGCTTCGGGGACGTGGGTATAACGGTGGTAGGCGTAGCGCTCACCGCGCTTTTCGGCGTTTTCTTTCCCGTAGAACAGCAAGCCGCCCATCGCCATCACCTGATGCGGGTACGAATCGATCCACCAGTTGACGAGATCAAAATGATGTGTGGCTTTGTGAACGAGCAGTCCGCCGCTGTTGTGCTTCTCACGATGCCAGCGCCGGAAGTAATCCGCGCCATGACTGGTATCGAGCATCCACGAAAAATCGACCGAAAGCGGCGTGCCAACCCGCCCATCAATCACCAACTGGCGAAATTGGGTGTAGGCGGGCGCGTAGCGATAGTTAAACGTTACGCGCAGCGATTTTCCTGTGCGCTGGATCGCGTCAAAAATCGCCTGCATCTTCTCGATGTCCGTCGTCATCGGCTTTTCGGTGATCACATCGCAGCCGAGTTCCATCGCCCGTGTGATATACAAGTGATGGGTAGCGTCAATCGTCGTCACGATCACGACATCCGGTTTTGTTTCGCGGATCATCCGCTCAAAGTCGGCGGCGGGATACGTCGGACGAGGCGACAGTTGATAACGCTCACTGATTTGATGGTTGTACCAGTGCATGCGAGTTTGGCTCAGGTCGCACAGCGCGACCAACTCCGAACTGTCCCGGTACGTATTGCAAATCGCCTCGAAATAGACTCCCGCCCGCGATCCAGTACCGACAATTGCGAAGCGTTTCCTAGCAGTCATGATTATCCTTACCTAAGCTGCGTGGGCGTGAGATGCTGCCGAATCACCCGCCATGTTCCCATACAGGTGATCAGCGCACAAGCAGACGCGGTCACAATGACAAAAATCCCGCGCGGTAAAAACAGGCTGATCACCACCGGAAGTGCGGACGCGATCAAGACCACAATCGACCAAAGTGGATGAGTGACGACGAGCACTGCCGCGTTGACGAGTATCTGTCGGATGGTCAGTGATTGCAGTAAAACCATCAGTGACCATGCGTAGAGATTAATCAAGAGGAGCGCAAGCGCTGCGAAGATCGTCACGCTGCGCGAGAGAAAAGCAATCGGGTCGGACTGCACATCCATATAAGGGAAGATCGACGTGTTAAGAACGATCAAGCCGCCGACCAACACATCGATCAACCCGATCACGGTTGCTTTGCGCCAGTGCAGCCGAATTCCCTCAAAGAACACGCGGAAGAAATCCGGCTGAAGCCCGCGCACGCGCGCCGACATATAGTTGAACAATCCGGCGGTCGCGGCAGGCATCGTGATCAGCGGGATCGACAGAATCGCCCAGAGAATATTCGCAAGGATGAACGCGCCCCACTTCTCCGCTTGTTCCGCCAGTTCAGCGCGTTCGCTGGACGGGGTGGATTGCTTGGGTGAAGAGGAGTTGCGGCGCGACATCACAGCTTTAGCCTTTCAAGCCTGTCGTGGCAATACCTTCGACCAGATAGCGCTGGAAGAAGACGAAGATCAAAATCACCGGAACGAGCGAAAGCGTCAGCATCGCAAAAACCGCGCCCCAGTTGTTGATGCTCCCCACGTCGGTATACGCACGCAGCGCAAGCGCCACCGTGTACAGTTCAGGATTCTGCAAGTACACGAGCGGACCGAGGAAATCTTCCCACGTCCAGTAGAACGAAAAAATCGCCGCCGTCACCAGCGCGGGAACGATCTGCGGCAGAATGATCCGGTGAAAGATGCCGACCTTGCCGCATCCGTCGATCAGGGCGGCTTCGTCAAGTTCAATCGGAATTCCCCGGATGAACTGCACGATCATGAAGATGAAGAATACATCCCCGCCGAGCCGAGGGATCAAGAGCGGCAAGAACGTATTGATCCACCCCAATTCATTGAAGATGATGTACTGTGGGATCATCAGGATTTGCGAAGGCAGCATCAGCGTCATCAACATGATCGAAAACCAGATACCACTGCCGCGAAACTTGACGCGTCCAAAGCCATACGCGACAACAGCCGAACTTATGACCGTGAAGATCGTGCCAACTCCGGCGTGCAAGAACGAATTACCAAAGAAGATTTGAAAGGTGATCCCGCCGAAGCCCTGCCAACCTTCGGCGTAGTTCTCAAAACGCGGCGCGCTGGGGATAAGTGAGGTCACGCTCCCCCAAATTTCTTCCGCCGGTTTGAGCGAACTCGCCACCAACCACGCGACCGGATACAGCATCACGACTGCCAGCAGGGTCACACCGACGTAGTAAAAGACGGTGCGGCTGATCGCGGCGCGGCGCTGATCGCGTTTGTACGCGGAAAAATCAAGCGTCTGTTCCATGATCGGCTACCCTTCTTTCGTCTCGTAAAACACCCAATACTTGGACAGTCGGAAGCTGATGATCGTGAAGAAGGCGATGATCAACAGGAGCACCCACGCCATCGCCGACGCATAGCCCATCTGGAAATCGTTAAAGGCACGGCGGTACAGGTAGAGCGCATAAAATAGTGTACTGTCGAGCGGATTGCCGCCCGTGATCACGAATGCTTGGGTAAACACGCGGAAACCCGCGATCATTTGCATGATGAAGTTGAAGAAGATGATCGGCGTCAGGAGCGGCAGTGTCACCCCTAGGAATTTTTGCCAACCGTGCGCGCCGTCAATAGATGCGGCTTCGTAAAGCTCCGCCGGAATCTGCCTCAGCCCTGCAAGAAAAATCAGCATTGGTGAGCCAAACTGCCAAATCGCCAGCAGAATCAACGTCCAAATAGCGGTATCCGGGTTGCCAAACCAGTTGACGCGCTCGAAGCCAAGCACACCGATGAAAGTGTTGATCACGCCCTCGTTGACGCGTCCATCTCCGCCGAACAACTGCCGCCACATCACCGCGACCGCCACACTTCCGCCGATCACCGATGGGATGTAATATGCCGCCCTGAACCAATATACGCCGCGCCGTTTGGTATTTAGCAAGAGCGCAACCGCCAGCGCAAAAACCAACCGCAGCGGCACCGCAATCAGCACATATTTGAACGTCGCAATCACCGAACGCCCATAACGAATGTCCGAGGTGAACATGCGCTCGAAGTTGTCCAGCCCTACCCATTCGCCGCCGCGCAGCAGGTGATAATTTGTAAATGCCAGATACAGCGAAATCGCAATTGGGATGAACGCGAACAAGAAGAAACCGATCAGCCAAGGTGAAACAAAGAGATAGCCGACCAGATTGTTGCGTTTGAAGTCCTTCGACTTGCGTTTCGCGCGCCGTTCGGGGGTTGAAGTCTCCTGTGGTGGATTTAAGCCCGTCAGCACAGCGGAGGGTTCGCTCATCAGGTTTTCCTAAAATAAACTATTGTCAAACAGCGCCGCGCCGCATTAATGAGTTTGCACGGCGAAAAGAAGGCAGGGAAGCAAAAACGCTCCCCCGCGCTCAAGGCGCGTCATGCTTCGCAGACGACGCGCCTTCGCAGACCATCACACTTAGTTAGTTCGCGCTCAAAATCGCTTCTGCTTCCGAACGGAACAGAGCGACCCCTTCTTCAACCGGAAGCTGACCGTACAACACCGGGTCGTGGAACAGCGGATACCACACGTTGTTACGAATGTCATTGTAACCCGGCGGGTTGGGCGGGAAAATCGGGCTAGCCGTTTCCGCCACTGTTTCGAGGAATGTGAAGGTTTCAGTGCCGACTGCATCCAGACTCATCGCTAGATGTTCACGCACGACCGACGAAATCGGAACGCCGCGCTCTGCCGCAAGAATGTCGTTCGCTTCAAGGCTGTTGCTGAAGAAGTTGACGAAATCCGCCGCGATTTCGGGCGTCGCGCATGTCGAAGCAATCGAGAAGAACATCGAAGGTTTCAGGTAATTGGCTGAACCGACGGCATTCGCTGGACGCGGCATGGGCCACAGGCGGAAATGACGATCCGCACCCGCCGCGCTGAAGACGGCGACTACCTGATTGCTCCACTGGTACTGCATTGCTGCCGATCCCGATACGATTGGGCTGTTTTCAGGTCCACCCGCATACTGCGAGGCTTCTTCCAGCGTCATGATCGCGCCCGCTTCTTGCAAGCGCAGCATCCGGCTGAAATGGTCAACAATCGGCTGATCGTCGCTGAAGCCGAGCGCCGTACCATCTTCGTTGAACGGGGTCATGCCGAGCGATACCATCATCGCCGTCCAAATTTGATCGTCACCGAGCGACGGCGAACCATACGCCCATGTGCCGAGACTTTCGTGCAGTTGGAGAGCAATCGCTTCGAAATCGTCCCACGTCCAATCGAGCGCTGGAAGTTCAACGCCAGCGGCTTCGAATGCGTCTACGTCAATGATGATCGACTGGGAATTCGTGCCGAGACTCACGCCGTAAAGCTGATCGTCTACGCGCCCGCCCGCGATAAATACATCTTCAACAGCAGAAAGATCAATCGCACCAGATTCAACAAACGAATCGAGCGGCATGAGCAAGCCATTCCGCGCCCACTCAGAAAGATAGGCATAGTCTTGATTGATCACGCACGCCAATTCACCACCTGCCGCCTGAGTATTCATCAGCGTCCAGTAGTCGTTAAAATTGGCGAATTCGTAGACAATATCGACTTCAGGATGTTCGGCTTCATACATCTCAACAACGGCGATCGTGCGATCGTGGCGTGCCTGTGATCCCCACCAAACGACACGCATCTGCTGCGCGTCCTGTGCCAGTGCTGCGCTGCCCATCACGAGCAGCAGAACTACAACCGAAAGGAGGATTAAAGCTCTATGTTTGATGCTCTGCATCTCCGTAATGTCCTTTCAACTCAAAGCAGGTGCATGAATTAACTTGACCGGTCACAATTGATGCTATAGCATTCTGAATGAGAATGCAAGCACTTGATCTTTTTCAAGCGAGCTACTGCCCAACCTGCACCCTGTGTTATCATATTGAACGGTCAAGTGTTATGACGGGGAACGAATGACAACCCACAAGAAACAACCCACCATCCGCGATATCGCTAAGCTAGCGGGTGTTTCCTATCAAACCGTATCACTGGTGATCAACGGCAAGCCCGGTGTGTCCGAAAAAACACGGCGCGAGATCACACGCCTTATGGAAGAACAAGACTTCCGCCCGAACCGCGCTGCGCAGATGCTCAGTACCAACCGCTCGAACACGCTGGAAGTCATCGTCGTTGATGTAGATTACGGCGGACGACTTGCCGATTCCACCAAGAACATGGCACGCGCCGCTAAAGAAGCGGGGTACAGCTTACTAATCTCCGAATCAACGGCGAACGGGTTAGAAGCAGCATTTGAGAGCTGCGCCGCGCGTCTGGTTGACGGCGTGATCCTGTACGCACCAGCGATGCACATGGATGACGAAATGCTCCGACGCGCCGCGCATGGGATTCCGTTCGTGCGGCGCGACTACGTCCCCGGTTCTCGGCTGCCTTGGGTCGGCTTCGATCAGGTGTATGCGGCGCGGCTGGCGGTTGAACATCTGCTTTCGCTTGGGCATACGCAGATCGCCGCGATTCCCCCAAAATCAAAGCTTCACAATGGCTACTGGCGGCATTCGACGATTCGCAGTGTGCTGCACGAACACGGCTTGACTCTGCTGGCGGCGGTCGAAGGCGATTATTCAATGCGCAGTGGGTACGTCGCCATGCGCGAGATTCTCGCCAGCGAGACGGTGTTCACGGCGTTGATCGTCGGTACGGACGGGATGGCGTTGGGTGCGCTCCGTGCGCTCCACGAAGCCAAGCTGCGCATCCCGGAGGACGTTTCGGTGATCAGCTTCGATAATTCGGAGCATTCGTTGTACACCGAACCGCCGCTCACCACAGTCGAGTTTGAATTTGTGAAACAGGACGAATTGACGATCCGGTATTTGCTCGAAATCATCGCTGACCCAGAAATCGAGTATCATCACCGCATCCTGACACCCAATCTGCTGGTGCGCGAAAGCACGCAATCACGTTGACGAATAGAGAGAAACTTATGACCATTTCTGCTGAAAATTTGCTGCGCCCGCGCCGCAAGATCACAGGCATGTCCGCGATCCTCCTCCCCTTCGACGCGGATGGGGCGGTGGATTGGGATGGCTTCCGTGCGCATGTGCAGCGCACCGCCGATGCCGGATTGACCCCCGCCGTCAACATGGATACGGGTTATGTCAACTTGATTGATCCCGCCCTCAAGCGCGCGGTGTTAACGCACACCGCCGATGTTTTGAAAGGTGGTCAGTTCGTCGCGGGGGCATTCATCGGCGATCAACCCGGTGACGCGTGGAATCTCGACGCCTACCGCCGCGAGTTTGATGCGATCCATGAATTCGGTGGTATGCCGGTGATCTTCCAATCGTACGGGCTGACCGGACAGGAAAACAGCCGGATCATCGCGTCGTATTCCGAGATCGGACGTTATGCGCCGCAGTTTATCGGCTTTGAACTCGGCACGATGTTCGCGCCGTCCGGCAAAATCTATGATCTGGATGTGTATGGCGGTTTGCTGCACATTCCCCAGTGCATCGGCGCGAAACATTCCTCATTAAGCCGCGTTCTTGAATGGGAGCGGCTGCAACTGCGGGACGGCGTTCGCCCGGACTTTAAGGTTTTCACGGGCAACGACTTGGCGATTGATATGGTCATGTACGGCAGCGATTATCTGCTCGGCTTAAGCACATTCGCACCGGATGCGTTCGCGCGGCGGGATGCGCTCTGGTTGGCAGGTGATCCCGCCTTTTATGAATTGAATGACCTGCTCCAATATCTCGGTTTTCTCGCGTTTCGCGCGCCTGTTCCGGCATACAAGCACAGCGCGGCGCAGTTCTTGAATTTGCGCGGCTGGATCAAAACGGATCGCACGCATCCACGCTCACCCGCACGCCCAGACAGCGACCGCGAGATTTTGCAGAACATCCTCGAACGTCTTTCCGTCCCGGAGGTGATCCGATGAGTTATAAACGGGTCGCGCAGCTCAGAACCCCCGCCGATTTCCGCGCGTATCTGGCGCAGATCGACGCACACATCGACTTTGACGAAACGGTTGAACACGGCGCGGAGTCACCGCTCGCTCAGCCCTATACCTTCGACGGCATCACGATTGGCAACCGATTCACGGTGCTGCCGATGGAAGGTTGGGACGCCGCCCCGGATGGTCAGCCGACCGACTTGGTGCGGCGGCGTTGGGAGCGGTTCGGGATCAGCGGCGCGAAGCTGATCTTCGGCGGTGAGGCGACCGCCGTCCGCCACGATGGACGCGCAAACCCGAATCAACTGGTAATCAATGATGCAACGGTTGAGCAGATTGCCGCGCTGCACGCAGGACTGGTCAGCGCACACGAACGGACGAACGGCGATACATCCGATCTGTTGGTCGGCTTGCAGCTCACACACTCCGGACGATTTTCACGCCCGAATGATAAAAAACGCCTAGAGCCGCATATCCTGTATCATCACCCACTGCTGGAGAACCGCTACAAACTAGCAGATGATCATCCGGTGATGAGCGATGACGAAATTGACGCGCTGATCGCGGATTACGTGCGCGCGTCGGTCTTGGCGCAGCAGGCGGGCTTCGGCTTCGTCGATGTGAAGCATTGTCATGGCTATCTCGGTCACGAATTTTTGAGCGCAGTGGATCGCCCCGGCAAATACGGCGGCAGCTTTGAGAATCGCACGCGCTTCTTGCGTGAGATCGTGAGCGGAATACGAAAGCACGCGCCCGGTTTGCGCCTCGGTGTTCGCTTAAGCGCTTTCGATTGGATTCCATTTCACCCCGGCGCGAACGGCACAGGTGAACCCGATTCTTGGGTGAATGGCTATCCGTATGCGTTCGGCGGCGACCGCTCCGGCACAGGGATCGATCTCAGCGAGACTCACCAATTCTTGAACCTGCTCGAAGCGCTCGATATTCGCCTTGTGTGCTTGACGGCGGGCAGTCCCTATTACAATCCACACATTCAGCGTCCGGCGCTGTTTCCGCCCTCTGACGGGTATCAGCCGCCTGAAGACCCGCTGTGCGGCGTGGCGCGGCAGATCGCCGCCGTCGCAGAACTCAAGCGCGTGCACCCGAACCTATTCCTGATCGGGTCGGGCTATTCATATTTGCAGGATTGGCTGCCCAACGTCGCGCAGCATGTCATACGAACGGGCATGGCGGATTCGGTGGGTTTGGGACGCATGATCCTCAGCTACCCGGAAATGCCCGCCGACATCCTCGCGGGGCGGACACTCCAGCGCAAGCAGATCTGCCGCACCTTTAGCGACTGCACGACTGCACCGCGTAACGGGATGATTTCAGGCTGTTATCCGCTCGATCCTTTCTACAAGTCGAGTCCGGAAGCGGAAAAACTCAACACGATCAAGCATCCCGAACAATCGGATTAACCCTTTCAGCGCGAGCACGGAGGAACGTGCCCGCAGAGAGATCATGTGAACATGAAGAAGTATCGTGCCGCCATTATTGGCGTCGGAACGTCGGTCGGCAACCATCTCAACGCCGTCCGTGAACTCAGCGACCGGATGGAGTTGATCGCCACCGTCGATGTAAACGAGGCGCGCGTCCGCGAATTTTGTGAGGCGAACAATATCCCGCGCTGGTACACCCGCTCGGCGGACATGCTCGCCGCCGAAAAACCTGACCTCGTCCAGATCGTGACGCCGCCCGCCACGCACAAAGACTTGTGCATCGAAGCGCTGGAAGCGGGCGCGTGGGTGCTCTGCGAGAAACCGCTGTGCGCGTCGCTGGCAGAATTTGACGAGATCGCGCGCGCGGAAGAACGCACCGGACGCTGCGTGAGCACGGTGTTTCAATGGCGCTCCGGGTCGGCAGCGAAGCATGTTAAACATCTAATCGAGACGCAAGCGCTCGGTAAACCGTTGGTTGGTGTGTGCAATACGCTCTGGTATCGCACGCAGGATTACTACAGCGTTCCTTGGCGCGGGAAATGGCGCACCGAGATCGGCGGACCGACGATGACGCTCGGCATTCACCTGACCGATCTTTTTTTGTGGTTGATGGGCGATTGGACGGAAGTTACCGCGATGGCGGGCACACTGGATCGCGCCATCGAAGTCGAAGATGTGTCGATGGCGTTGGTGCGTTTTGCGAACGGTGCATTCGGGACGATTACCAACAGCGCACTTTCGCCTCGTCAAGAAACCTACATGCGCCTTGATTTTCAACAAGCAACCGTCGAAGTGAAAGCGTTGTACCGCTACCGCAACGAGCATTGGACGTTCAGCCTGCCGGACGGCGCGGACAATCCCGCCGCGCTGGAGCATTGGGCGCGCTTGACCACCGATTTGCCCGGATCGCACGATTCCCAACTTCGTGATCTGTTCGACGCGATGGATGCGAACACCCGTCCACCCGTGAGCGGTGACGACGCACGGCGCATTCTTGAATTCAGCGCGAGTCTATACAAGTCCGCGTTCACGGGTCAGCGGGTGATGCGCGGCGAAATCACCCCGGATGATCCGTTTTATCACGCGATGAACGGCGCAGCACAAAGGATTCCATGATGAGCATCACATTTGCCGCTGTTGGCGCGGCACACCCGCATGTGTATGGGCAAGTGGACGCGCTGCTCAAAGCAGGCGCGCGCCTCGCATGGTTTTACGATGACGATCCTGCTGATTTTCTCCAGCGTTACCCTTCTGTGACGCTGGCGCGCAGCCTTGATGAAATCCTAGACGATCCAGATGTGATGTTAGTCGTCGGCACACCCCCGCATGATCAACGGGCGGCGCTTGGGATCAACGTCATGCGGCACGGCAAAGACTATTTATGCGCGAAACCGGGCTTCACGTCACTTGAACAGCTTGAGGAAGTGCGGCGAGTTCAAGCGGAAACTGGGCGCATTTACAGCATATTCTTCGGTGAACGCTTCACCAATCCGGCAACGGTGAAGGCATTAGAAGTGGTGCAAGCGGGTCGCATCGGGCAGGTGATTCAAACGATTGGACTCGGACCACATCGGCTGTTTCAAGGCGCGCCGCGCCCCGGATGGATGTTTAATCGCGCACAATATGGCGGTATTTTGAACGATCTCGCCAGCCACCAGATCGACCAATTCCTCGCCTTCACAGGCAGCACGGACGCGGAGATCGTAAGCGCGCAGACGGGTAATGCGCGATTCCGTCAGTATCCAGAATTTGAGGACTTCGGGGATGTGCTGCTGCGGAGTGATCGCGCAACCGGGTATATTCGCGTCGATTGGCTGACGGCGGAGGGGCTACCCGTCTGGGGCGATGTTCGGCTGTTCGTCCTCGGCACGCACGGCACTATCGAAATCCGCAAAAATATCGATCTTGACGGACAAGCGGGCGCGAATCATCTGTTTGTGGTGGACAGCGCCGGTGTCGAGCGTGTCTCGTGCGCTGGCGTCGACCTGCCGTTTGCCCATCAATTGATCGCGGACATCCGTGACCGGACAGAAACAGCCATGACTCAGAAACACTGCTTCACGGTCAGCCGTTTGGCGCTCGCGGCGCAATCACAGGCAATCACGCTGTCTTTTACTCCCAGCGCGTGATGAATGTCCGCACAGAACATGATCGCGGAACCAATCTTTTCGTCAGTATTTGTTGTATACTATTTGTAGAGAGGCTGTGAAGGCGAGGATGGAGAGGACTGGAAGTCTTCGACCCCGTCCGTTTTCCTCCACCCGTTTTGCTTCCTCATGGTTGTCAACCTGAAGCGGAGAAGTTCCGGCTTCTCCGCAAACAGCCCTTCCGCACCGACCCGCTGCACACCAGCGGGGTCACATTCTGCAAAATGATGTTCATCGCAGAAAGGGTGGAAGCGATGCCTACGATTCAAAAGCAAGTTCATCTGAACGTGTCCGCGCCTATCGCCTATCGTTACCTTCTCGACCCAGCGCATTCACTCGCGTTCTGCCCCAATGTCAGCGACGTGAGCGAGATTAGAAAGCAATCCCCAACCGACACGCATTTCTTGTGGCAGTACAACATGATCGGCGTGCGGTTTGAGGGTGAAGCGGTCATGAAGGAGGAGAAGTACGGCGAACAGATTCACGTGCGAGTTTCGGGCGGTGTTCACGCCAGCGTGACGTGGATGCTCACACCAGCCAATTCCGGGGTCAATCTCTCGATTTTGGTTGAATACGCTGTGCCGAAACCGCTACTCCACAGTCATTCAGAGGAAACGGTAATCCGCGCCAACGCCCACACGGTTAACTGCATGCTCGAAAATCTCAAGATGCTGCTTGAAGTCGAACCCGCATAAGCGTCATGACGGCAGCGCCGTGAGCATCTCCATCAACGGCGGCACGAGCTGATCGACCGCGTTTTGCACCGCAGTTGAAAGCGGTTGATCAAAGGCGGTTTGAGCGGGCTGAATCCCGATCAGCACGACATCGCAGCCCAGTTCAAGCTGAAGATATGCGGCGATCATGTGAAGCGGCAGCGTGTGACTTGAGCCGCTGATCCCACTGGTTTCCCGCCAATCCAACCAGCAGATCGCGCCGGGGGGCTGCCCCATTTGCGCCGAGTCGATCAAGACGACAAGCGTAGGCGCAAAGCGGCGGATCGCCCCGGTTTGATTTTCTGGTGCGTGACCTGCTTCGATGATGAGGAGATTCGGGCGCGTGCCCATGCCAGTTTGAAGCAGCCGAGCCGCGATCACCCCGGCGGCATCATCTCCGCGCAGTTCGTGACCAACCCCCATGATAGCAGCGCGCGGATTAGGGCTGTTCGCCAGCATCTTTCGGAGCGAGGTCTGCCAATCGCTGCACATCTGCGTCATCTCCGCATGTAATCGTGAACAGCTTCTTGTCCGTGTCCGCGAGTTCCCATTCATCATGCGCCATCGTGAGCGCACCTTGACGGCACGATACCACACACTGCGCGCAGTATGTGCAGCGGTCAAGGTGATAACGCAGCACCACGCGCTTATTCGCCTTATCGACCATGAACACTTCCAGCGCTTGCGCGGGGCAGTCCTTCACGCACAGCGAACAACCCGTGCATTTCTCGGCGTCCCATTTGAGTTTTCCACGCAGTCGATCCGGAGCGGCGGTACGCTCAAACGGGTATTGGCGCGTCGCGGGGCGCTGGAAAAGCGCGCGGATCACGTCACTCAGCATTGCGCCCATTCTCATGAGGTAAAGCCTCCGATCAGCATCAAAACCAACCACTGACCAAGCACCAGCAGCGCGCCGTAACGCCACCACAGCCCGACCACTTGATCGATGCGCAAACGTGCCATCAACGACTGCAAAACAGACATCCCAAGCAGGAGCGCCAGCGTTTTGAGGATGAATTCTAGCGGATTGTTCACCCCACCTAGATAGAACGATGCGACGAGCGTCAACCCGACCATCAGTTCGACCTTACGCCCCAAATAGAACAGTGCCAGCCCGCGCCCGCTGTATTCTGTCATCGCGCCGGCGACGATCTCCGTTTCCGCCTCTGGCGAGTCAAACGGCGGCATTTCGAGTTTACCCAACAAGCCGATCAACGCGACGACGAAACCGATGGGCTGCAAGAACACCATCCAGTGCGACTGCGCGTAAGCGTTCACCTCGCTGATCTGCCAGCTTCCGGCAGCAATCGCCGGACCGAGCAGGGCGACGAGGAACGGCGCTTCGTAGGAGAATAACTGAGTCAGTGTGCGAGTCGCGCCAACGAGCGAAAAACTGTCCGTTGTGTTCGATCCGGCAAGCCCGGTACACAGCGTCAGCAGACTGAGCAGGTACAGCGCGACGATCAAATCACCGGAAAAACTAAACGTCGGCGCTAATCCAGCCAGCGGCACATACAGCGCCGATGTCAGCGCTCCGGCGAGCGCCACAATCGGCAGGGCGACGAACAAAAACGTGCTGACTCCGCTGGGGATCACTTCTTCTTTCGCCAGCAGTTTGACCGCATCCGCCAGCGGCTGAAACCAACGCGGACCGACACGGTTTTGCAACCGTGCGATCAGCTTATGATCTGCCCATTCGTACATCATGCCACCGGCAAGCAAAAACAAACCGCCGGGGAAGATCAGGATTGCCAAAAGCTCTCTCACGGCTGCCCCCTATAGAAATCAATGCCGTGTTGGCGCAGACGCTCCCACGTCCACACGTCACCGTTTTCACCTTGATGGATCACCGTCGTGCGATCATTGCACGAGAAGCACGGATCGATCCCTGCGAGGATCATTGGAATATCCGCCAACTGCTGACCGATCCCCAACACGGGGACGGACGCCATATTACACATCGTCGGTGTGCGCACTTTGATGCGTTCCGGCGTATCACTACCATTGCTCTTGATAAAGTAGAATAGTTCGCCGCGCGGCGCTTCAACACGGCTGATCGTCTCGCCTTCTTTGATCCGGCGTGGAATGCGCGCTGTGAGATCACCTTCCGGCATGTGATCGAGAATGGCGCGGATCAGGCGGTAGCTTTCAAAAAGCTCATTGATGCGCACGATGAAACGCGATTCGAGATCGCCGACGTTGTGCAGCATGAGATTGACCGGAAAATCAGCATACGCTGCATAAGGCGCATCGATTCGTACATCCCGCGCCACGCCGGATGCTCGTGCCGTCGGTCCAACTAACCCCAAAAGCTCTGCTTGCGCGGCACTCGTCGTACCGATTCCGCGTGTGCGCCGCAGAAACACCACATCCGTGGTGACGATGTCCATATAATGGGCGGTGCGTTCCTCTAGAAATTCCAGCGCGCGCAAAATCGTATCGCGCTGGTCGGGATTAATGTCGAACTTCACACCACCGATCAAATTGGCGGAATAATTCACCCGGTTTCCCGTCAGCGACTCGAGCACATCCATCAGCGTTTCGCGGTCACGCCAACTGTACATGAACAGCGTATCAAAGCCCGCTTCATGCGCCGCTACGCCAAGCCACATCAGATGGCTGTGAATACGCTCCAATTCGGCAACAATCACACGGATCGCTTGTGCGCGCGGTGGCGCGGACACACCCGCCAATTTTTCGACGCCGATGCAATACGCGAGCGCGTGGATATGCGAACAAATGCCACAGATGCGCTCCAACAGGTACATGTTCTGCGTCCAGTTACGCGATTCGGTCGCTTTTTCGATGCCGCGATGCGCATAACCGAGCCGCACCGAAGCAGCCGTCACGACTTCGCCATCAACCGTGAACTCGAAATGTCCCGGTTCTTTCAGTGCGGGATGCTGTGGTCCGATCGGGACAATGAATTTTTCGCGTTTTTCGTCAATCATCGCAGACTCTTTCCCTAATCAAGGACGGCATCTTTCCGCAGCGGATAAACCCCTTCGGTCCAGTCATCCGGCAGGAACAAACGATCTGTGTTCGTCAATCCGGTGACTTCGACGCCGAGCATTTCCCGCAGTTCACGCTCATAAAAAATGGCGGACGGCAGTAGGGCGCAGATGCTCGGTACAACCGCCTGATCGCGCGGGATCGTGACGCGCAGCGTTAGCACAGCCGCTCCCGCGCAGAAGTGATATAAGACTTCGATCTGACCCGCTTGCGTGCCGTGATCCAGCCCGGTGATCCCCGCCAGATAGCCCCAGTGTGCGCTGAGTGTGGCATTCACCGCCGCGATCAGATTGTCCGCGCTGATGACCGCATCAAGGCGGTTTGTTTCCGGTGTTGATACGGCAGTCGCCCATTCCTTGAGCAGTTCGCCCGCCGCTTGGAGTGCGCTTTCGGTATTCACTGCGCCACCGCTTTCGCTTCTTTTATTTTGTTGAGCAGTTGAACCATACCATACGTGATCGCTTCGGGGCGCGGCGGGCAGCCGAGGACGTACACATCCACCGGGATCACCGCGTCGATCTGCCCGATCACGTTGTAGCACCCGCGAAACACGCCGCCCGCCGTCGCGCATGATCCAATGGCGATCACGAACTTGGGTTCGGGCATCTGCTCGTAGGTGCGCAGCAACCGCTCACGCGCTTGCCGTGTAACAGGTCCCGTGCAGATCAGCACATCAGCATGACGCGGACTGCCCTGCAACTTCACACCAAGCCGCTCCACATCGTAGCGCGGCGTTAAGGTCGCCAAAATTTCGATGTCACAGCCGTTACATGAACCGGAATTGAAATGGATCGCCCAAGGTGAGTTGATCCGCGCCCACGCGCTGATCTGCCGCATTGCCTTGTTTACTGCTGTCTGAAATACGCCAGCCACGTTCGCCTCCTTTCCGAGGGTCAGCCCAAAATCAACGCCAACAGCACCAGCACCAGCCCAGCCAGATAAATCGCGGACGCGGTGAAAGCGCCGCCGCTGGCAAGCACCAGCACGCCCAGATGCAGCACGGCGAAAAACAGCGCAGTACGAATAAATGGGCGATACCCCGGTGCGCCGCTTCCGGTCATCGGAACTTCGCCGCTCGCATATGCCGTCGATTTCACGGATGTGGGCGATGGTTTGCCCGCCATCGCTTGTCCGATCAGCGAAAGCAGACCGACCAGCGCCAGATAGATCAGGAACGCGACCGGGGGAAATAGTAAGAACTCCATGTTGATCCTTTCAGCGTCCCAACGCCAGCATCAGCGCTGATCCGGCAGGTTCAGTCAGCCAGCCCACCAGCGACGGCAGCACACCGATCACGATCACCAGCACGGCAAGCCCGATCAGCGCAAGCTGCATGGAAAGCGGGATCGGTTTGCCCTGCTGCACCGCGTTCGACGGATGATCACGGTACATGCGATTGACGAGCGGCGCGTAATACGCCAGCGACAGCACACTGTTAAGCGCGGCGAAGATCACAAGGAGCATCAAAACGATGTCTTGAGTCTCGAAACCCGCCGCGAAAATCTGCCACTTCGACATAAAACCCGCCAGCGGCGGCAGCCCGCCCAGCCCCAACACCGCGATACTGAGAGTCAGCGCGGCGAGTGGGTAGCGTTTGCCTGCTCCAGCGAGATCATTCACGGTGAGCGGATCATGGCGTTCGTGAGCAAGATGCAGCCCGTACAAGAGCGCTCCGGCGGCGAGAAATGCCAAGCCTTTCATCAACCCATGCGTGAGCAGGTGAAAGAAACCGCCCGCCGCGCCATCACTCGTTCCCGCATAGAACGCGATCCCGAAGCCGAGCAGCATGTAACCGACATGGCTCAAGCTAGAAAATGCCAGCAAGCGCTTGACCTGCTTTTGGCGCAGTGCCATCAAGTTACCGAACAGCATGTTGATCGCGGCGAACGCCAGCAGAAGCACACCCCAAGACTCCGCGATCCCCGCAAGCGCACCGATCACCCGTAAGAGGGCGATCAATCCGGCTTCGATCACGACGCCGGAAAGCAGCGCGCTGATTCCGCTCGGCGCTTGCGTATGGGCATCTGGCAGCCATGTGTGCATCGGGACGAGCGCGACCTTCACGCCGAAGCCGATCACGAACAGCCCGCCCGCGGCGATCAAGGCGAGCGAGTCGCCCGCCAACGCCAATTCATCTAAGCGCAGCGTACCCGTGACGGCGAATATCAGCGCGACGCCGAGCAGCACCAGCACTGAGCCGACCGCGCTTTGAATGAGATATTTCACCCCTGCTTCGAGCGCCTGCCGCCGCTCACAGTAGAACGCGACCAGCAGGAACGAAGAAACGGTCATTAACTCGAACCACACCCATAGGTTGAATAAATCGGCGGCGCACGCCAGCCCGATCATCGCGCCGGACATGGCGATCACCAGCGCGTAGTATTTTTCTTCGCCCATCTCCCCCATCATGTAGCGGTCGGAGTAGAGCGTCACAAACGTAGCAAGCGCCAGCACGACAGCGGTGAGCAGCAGGCTGATCCCGTCAATCCGCAGTGCGATCATGCCGATGGTGGAGTCGAGCGTGCCGCTCACGCTGAACTGAGTCGCGGACTGGACGAAGAACGCCCATGCGATCAACAAACTAAGGAGTGCCACCGTGCGACTCCATGCCGCATGACGGCGATCTGCGCGCCCCACGAAATACACCAGCGGCGACGAGATCAGCGGCAGTCCGATCAAAGCCAGTGATGGAGTCATCTCACCTCCCGACCATCAAGACAACCAGCACCATGACTAAGCCCGTCACAATGCCGACGATATTCCAGTTCAAATGTCCGGTTTGCGTGCGCCGCAGCCAAACAGCGGCAGACTGCGCAGCGGTCACGATACGGCGATTCAGCCATTCAAAGCCAAAATCCGCCGCTGCCGCGCGCATGATCGGCTTCACGGCGTTGGTGAGTGCGGTCAGCTGTGCGCGCAGCACCCACAGCGCAAACCCCAACCCGATCACCGCCAGCGTTAGCCAAGTGGCAGGTGCGGTGATCAAGGCAAAGATCATGTCCGCAGTGCTTTCGACGTGCAGAACACCTTCGTGATACGGCAGCGTGCTTTCGAGCAGATGTCCAAATGCTCCGGAGAGCAGCCAGATTCCCAATACGCCTGCTGCCAGCGCGCCAAGCGCGATCCGCATCGCATTCGGGGCATCATGGGCAGGGAATGCGGCGTGCGCTTCACCAAAGAACACCAACCAAATCATGCGAAGCGTATAGAGCGCGGTCAGTCCCGCCGTGATTAGCATGATCACGAATGACCAGACCGCTGTTTCCAACCCCGCTTCTAGGATCAATTCTTTGCTCCAGAAGCCGTTGAAAAACGGCACGCCCGCCAGCGCCAGTCCGCCGATCACGAACACATTGCGCACAAACGGCATGGCACGGCTTAAGCCACCCATGCGCCGCATATCGCGCGTGCCCATCGTGTGGATCACCGCACCCGCGCCCAAGAACAACAGAGCCTTGAACACTGCGTGATTGAGCAAATGGAATTGGCTGGCGAAAATCCCGCCCACGCCAATCGCGTACACCATGAACCCCAATTGGCTGATGGTGGAATAAGCAAGCGCCCGCTTGAGATCATGCGTGGAAAGCGCCATCAGCGCGCCGAACAACGCCGAGATCAAGCCGATGACTAAGACCGAAGTCGTCCAACCGGGGACAGCGGCAAATGCCGGATAAAAACGCGCCAGCAGATATACCCCCGCGTTAACCATCGTCGCCGCGTGGATCAGGGCGCTCACCGGGGTTGGGGCTTCCATCGCGCCGGGCAGCCATGTGTGAAACGGCACTTGCGCCGATTTCGCCGCCGCCGCAATCAAGAAGCCGAACGCCGCAATCGTGAGCGCATCAGCGGGTAAGCTACCCGCGTTGGCGATGAGTACGCTGATATCGAGCGTGCCTAGCTGCGCGTACGCTGCCAAAATCCCGACGAGCAGTCCAACGCCGCCGATCTGCGTGATCACCAGCGCCTTGATACCACCCGCTACCGCTTTTGGATCATCATTGTGGAAAGAAATCAGCGCATAAGAGCAGAGCGCGGTCATTTCCCAGAAGATGAACAGCAGAAGCAAACTGCCGCTCAAAACTAAGCCGCACATCGCGCCGATGAACAACAGCACGAGCGCGTAATACCGCCCCAGTTGATGCTCACCGCGCATGTAGTCGAGCGAGAAAATCACGGTCAAGCAGCCAATCGTCGTCGCTACCGCCGCGAGAAATGCGCCTAAGCCGTCCGGCACAAACGTGAACGTGCCAAACACGCCGCCAACCGCGAATTCAACAGAGGGTGTGGTCAGCGTGAATGTGAGGAGCAGGAGCGCAGCGCACGCAGCGATCACCGAGGACAGAACGGCGATGAGGGGTTGGAGTCTGTCGCGCCGGGCGAGCAGCACCAACGCCGCACCACCCCACGGCGCAAGGATCGTGAGGAGAACGAGCAATCCAGCCATGAATCACCTCTTGAGCGTGGAAAGCGCGCGAGTATCGAGCGTTCCAAAATGCCGCCGAACTTGAACCGCCAGCGCCAGCCCAACAACGGCGACCATCGTATCAGCGACGATCACTGTGAGCGCCAAGCTCTGACCCAGTTGAAGCTGTCCGTTCATGTATCCCGCAGCCACCAGCGCCAACGCCGCCGCTTTCGTCAAGATTTGCAGCGCGACTACCAGTTTGATGAAATTGTGCAGGATCATCATGCCGTACAGCCCAACGCCGATCAGCGCCAACACGCCGACGAGAAGGATTGTCCCGGTCATACCCGTTCCTCCTCTAAATGCGAGTCGGGCACAGGAGTCCCGGTATGCGAGTCGGATGCCGCCGCTGCGCGTGCTTTCGGCTCATCGAGCAGACCCATCACCCCAAGCACGCCCGCAAAGATCAGCATGACTTGTAAGAGCGCATCAAGGACGCGATCTTGCCAAAGCGTGACCGCGAACGTGGTTTCGACGGGAGCGGCAGAATTGGCTTCGACGGGAAAGAGGAAAAAACTGAGGAGAAGAACGACCGCAGCGACCAGCGCAGCAGCAAGCGATTTTGGCGTCAGTGAGCGAACAGATATCGGTTCATCGCCAATCACCGCAACCGCAAAGACGAACAGCACAGTCACCAGACCCGCACCGACGCTCAATTCGATAATGGCAATTTCCCACGCGCCGAGCTGATACATCATCAGCGCGATTAGGACGCTTATACCCGCCAACCAGAGCGCCGCATGAAGCAAACGAGGGGCGCGAACAGCGAAAAATCCGCAGAGCACACTACCGACGAGAAAGGGCAAAAATTCCATTACGTACCCTCGATCTCAAGCCAAATGCGAGAGATTACGCCTCGCATTTCACTTTGATCGTAAGCCTGCCCCCTCACGATTTAAAGTAATGAACATCATAGGCAAACAAGGAACGTTTGTCAGTAATGCCTCCCAAAAGTGATTACGGAGGGCATTCTGCCCATTAGAAACTGTGCGGGGCGTTACTGCGATGTGTCATGTTCGAGGAGTTCCAGCAGTCCATCGGGATACAGAGGGACATTTCCATCGCGGAAATATGCCAGTGATTTCCAGTATGCCTTGAACAACGATTTGTCGTCCTCTGCCCCTTCGATCATCTCCCGCCTGTACACACTCTCATCCACAAGCTTCCCGTCGTACACCAGCACGATTTCATGTCCCTGTTCGCCTTGATAGGTAAAAAGGTTCTCCAACGTACCGATATAGTGGACATCGACCACCGTTTCGCCGATTTCCTCCATCACTTCACGCACGACTGTTTCAGCCCCCCGCTCCCCAAACTCGATTTTGCCGCCGAGAGGGCGATAGAACGTCTGCTGCTTTACTAAGTCGTATCCCTCGGCTGCGAGGATGCGATCCTTATCACGAAAAACACAGATTGCCAGTGGGCGTACTTTCCCCGATTTCATACCCTTACTCCAGTTAGCTGCACTCTGGGCTTTCTTCAGGGCATAACCAGCGCTCGGCAAATGTTCCTTCGGAAGCCCATCCACGCACGCCTTCAAAATCGACATACCAATACCACACGGGCTGCCCCTGCCACACGCCGCATTCGGGACCCGCGAGGATTTGTACCCGATCATTGTCGTATGCCTGCACAAGCGTATCCGACGCCCCTTCGGTGATCCACGACATCACGCGCAGCGCACCGGGGTTGTTGAAATCAACCCATGCTGTAATCCCCGCACGCAAGCGGAGCGCGGGCGCGCCATCGCATACCGCACCCGTGACGGGTGTCGGCGGCGGGAGGACAGCGACCGGCGTATCGGTCGGCGCAAGCGTTGGGGTGTCGGTCGCGCTCGGTTCGGGTGTGAGCGTTGCTGTTGCGCTCGGCGTTGGCGTGAAAGTCGGCGTCAGCGTCGGCGTGTGCGTTTCGGTGACGGTCGGCGTGATCGTCGCTGTCGGAATCGGAGTCCACGTCGGCAAAAGGAGTGTCGGCGTAGGTTCGAGCGTCGGCGGCGTGTAGGCGATCGGATCAAACGCCTGTCCGGTCGAAAACTCACTCTGATAAATGTACAGCGTCAGCGTGAGCGCAGCTTGTGACTCGTCACCCTGCAAATTCAGCTCACGGATTGAGACGGAAGGCGCGGCAGCCTGCCGGAACAGCGATACAAAATACAGCAGATACCGGAACGGACCTTCCACGCGCACCGCCAGCGTGTTCACTTGGTACAGCGCGGTATCGGGCGACTGCGCGGGCTGCTGCGCCTGCACGTTCGTGATCGTCGTGCTGGTACGGGCGGCGATCTCATACATCACATCTAAGAGCGAATCCGCCTGCTGCTGCGTCAAAAACATGGCGGCGGCTTGCGCCCGCTGCACGGCTGCATCCTGTGCTTGAGCTTCCGCGATCACCAAGTCATCACTCACCGATTGGGCGATCAGCGCGTCACGTTCGGCAACCGCAGTTTGAGCCGCTTCTAAATCGACGGCGATCTCCTGATAGCTGTTCCAGTAGGGTAGGATGGACGTAACGAAGAAAAACACATTTCCTGCCAGCACCGCCAGCAAGAGCATCACCTTGAGCAGGGTAAAAAAACCGGGGCTGAGTTTCATGATCCGCCGCTCATCAGGGTCAACCGCAGCGTGAACGTCACCCACTGGAGTCCGCGCTCAAAATGCGGCAGGGTGATCACGTTTGCGTTTTGGGTCGCTTGCAAGGCGCGGTCAGCGGGCAGTGTGCCGGGGACAGCCGATTGGAGCGCAATCGACTGGACATCGACCCGCTCAAAAACCCTCGTCTCACGCAGATACGCCACGTAATCCATAACCTGTGACTCAAAATGCGCCTCACCGCCAACCAACAGCCATCCCGTGCTGGTCTCACCGTCCTGCAGCACTTCGTTTTGCAGCACCTGAGTCAACATCATCAATTCCGGGCGATAGTTGAGCAGTACCGCCGTCACTGCCGGAAAATTGACGTGGATCGCCAGTAGTTCGTCGCGGGCGCTGCCGAGCGCTTGCGCGTCTGTTAGGCGCTCCAAGCGCGTCTGAACCAGTGATGTTAAGTTGTCGGGAACGGGTGGCGTACTGGCAAGATTTGCCTGTAGTGAATCCAATTCAGCTTGCGCCGCCGCTTCCGCCTCACGGATTGACCGCGAGAGTAAGGTCAGCGGGAGGAACAACATCGCTAAGCCGAGGATCGTCAGCCAAACGCTGAGTCCTGCGATACGCGAGCGCGGTCGGGGTGGCTTGGCTTGGGTCATGGGCAAACGATAATCTCTACGGTCTGATCATAAGGACAATAAGCGCTCCCATACATAAATAGGGAGCATAAGCCATTTTATCCCCTTTTTTCGTTCCCCGTAGTATGAGAATTGCCGCAATCGCGCCAGCACCGACTCCGATCAGCAGGGAAATCAATACATTCGGGAAGCCGAACAACCCACCCATCACCAGCGCGAGCTTGACATCCCCACCGCCGAGATTACCCGGCTGAAGTACAGCGGTCATCCCAAAAATCACCAAGGTGAACCCTAAACCGAGTACAAGCGATCGCATATCCACGCCTGACAAAAGCTGCATGCCGATCACGATCACCAGCGCAGGATACGTGAGCGCGTTCGGGATCAGGTGATATTTTAAGTCCGTGAGCGCCACTAGTCCGAAAAATGTGGCAGTCCCGCCTGTAATCCAGAATTCGTCGGGCGTGCTTGCGGAAGCCGACGCGATCACCGCGACTATGCCGCCGGTCAGAATAGTGACGAGATGCCACTTGAACCAGCGCGATGCACGCGACCAGATGCGAAACGCATCCCGCAGCGGCGGCGCGTCTTTCGGAAAACTCGGTGACAAGCGCGGCGCAAGCTCCGATGCGAAACAAATCAGCACACCTGCCAACAGACCGAGCCCGGCAGCGCCAAAGAGTGTGGGCATCATGAGGACGTTTTCGCTTTCACACCCAACCGCGCGGCGGTTTTTTGCGCTAAGGCGGCAAGCGCGCTCACATCGACGGGTTGAATTGATTCGTAGAGAACACGCCGCCGCGAGGTGTTTTCCTCATCGCTGAAAACGCTGGTCAGAATCTTCTGCATATCGTTGGCTTCAGGTTCGGGCGCGGCGGGTGCGGGCGACTGTGGAGTCGGGACAGCGGGTGCGGGAACAGGAAACGGAATATCGGAGTCGTCCTCATCGGCTGCCATCTCGGTCACAGCGTCGATGTCGTCCTCAGCCGCATCAGCAGACCGCTGGATGAGCGATCGCACACTAGAGATCACCATCAGCAGCACACCGAGGACAAGCAGCGCTCCCACAGCAGAGATGGTGATGAAGATCAACTTGTCTTGCAGGATGAAGTTCAGCAGGGACATCAGACATTCCTTTCGCTTGGTGGGGTGCTCACGTCGATGTGAGTACGCTTGCGACCATCGGCGGCACGATGATGAAGCTCACGCCGGAAATGAACGCGGTGAGCGCCAAATACATCGTGACCTTAAGCCGGTATCCGCCGTTGGAGAGGATGATCGCCCCCGACGCGATCACCGCCATGAAGATGACCATTGTCACCGTAATCAGCGACAAGAACTGAAGATCACCGGGGGAGAACTCCGCGATTCCAAGTGACAAACGCGGCGCACTCTGCATCGCGTCAGTGCTCTGCGGGAGGAGAGTCGCCACCATATCCGCGAAGTTCTGCACAATCGCCAGCACGAACACCATCAGCACCGCAACCACCGCGTGCATGACCGTCGTCAAGCCGCCGAACGTACCGGAGATCAAGCGGCGCTTGGCGCGTAACTGCACGGTGCGCGTCACGAAAAGCGAGCACAAGTAGCCGACCCGTTCGGGGTCGCCGCCCATGCGCACACCTTGATAGAAAATCTCGGTCACGTCGCTGATCAAGCGACTGCCGGATTCCGAGCCGAACTTACGCCAGCACACATCGGGGTCAACCAGCGCTTCAAGTCGGGTGCTCAAGCGCCGAATATCAACGGAGAGCATCGGGAACGAATCGAGTTCCATCTTACGGATCGCCTGCTTGAGCGTTGTGCCGCTCGCCGTCGCCATACCGCCGAGCGAGCGCAAGAACGTGCTGAATTCCTCGTCTTTCTTCATTACGGCTTTATCACTGCGAGCACTGAGCAAACCGACGGGCAGAAAGAACCCTGCCAGCACGATCATCACCCAACCGAGCGGCATACCGATCAGCATCAACAGCCCGGAAGCAGCGAAACCGAGCGGCATAAGAATACGAAACCAGCGCATCGCCTTGCGCTGCTCCATCGATCCTGTTCCCGCCGGCACAACCAGCACTTCACGCGGGGCAGACCGTGCAATGATGAACGCCCCCAACCCATTCATGAGTAAACCCGCCGCCACCATCCCCGTCATTGAGCGAATATCCGTCGAGTACACCATCGAGGTGATCACCTGAATAATCACGATCAACGCGACAGAGATCACGATTGACGAAAAAGCATTCGTCCACTGCTTCATCGCCTCAAGATCGCGCTCGTAGCGATTCTGATAATCCAACCCCTGCACTTCAGCTTCGCGGGCGAGAAATTCGGCAATCGGTTCACCTGAGCGCAGCGCGTCGGAGAGGCGGAGCAAGAAACTGCGGAAGTTCTCCGATTTCGCTTGTACGCCGATCAGGCGACACGCTTCGGCGTAGTCATAGCGAAATTCAACGACCAGCACGTTGATCGCAGCAAAATAAGCGCCCGTCGACGTCCTGTTCGCGGCGGCGATCTCAAACAATTTGCTCCGTGTCACCCCTGCCGCCGATACCGCCGATAAATACGTGAGCTGGTAGAAAAGATCGAACGGCGAAACCGGCTTAAAGGAGTTTTTGTCGCCTTGCTTCGGCAAGGATTTGGAAGAGGGCATCAAAATCGGTCACTCCTTTTTCAATGCGCAGTTTTTCGAGTATCTTGGCGCGGCGCTTGAGTTCGGTATAGATTTCCTTGCGGCGCAGCGGCGAGATACCGCGCTTGATGGCGATCACCTGCTCAAGTAGATAGCTGTTCATGTAACCGGGAAACTCAAACGTATCGGTCGTCGGATTCCAGCGGAAGGCTTCCAAATAGGCGAAGCTGTCCGTCGGCGGGTCGTAGCCGATGATCTCGTTGATGCTCAAGATGCGGCGGGCAGGGCGACCATCCCCTAGGCGCACCGCCGACTGAATGATTGCGAGATTCAAGTTATCGATATACGTCTTGGGGATGTTGATCGGATCGCCTGTCAAACGTTGAATCAGCTTTTCGACCGAGGCGGCGTGAAACGTTGACATCACGCCGTGACCCGTTTGCATCGCTTGGAAAGCGACGACGGCTTCTTGTGCGCGGATTTCACCGACGATGATCCGGTCAGGGCGCTGACGAAGCGCGGCGCGCAGCAGTTCAAACATCCCTACGTCGCCGCCCTTGTTCGCCGCTCCGGTGTGGCGGGTCGTCTCCTGCACCCAGTTCGCGTGTGGAACGTAGACTTCTGGCGTGTCCTCAATGGTGACGATCTTCGCGTCCGGCTTGATGAACGTCGTGATCGCGTTGAGTGTTGTTGTCTTGCCCGATGCCGTCGCGCCGACCACGAACAGATTCATGCCCTCTTCCAGCATGAGCGAAAGATACGCCGCCATCAAATAATCGAGCGTACCGTATTCGACCAGCTCCATCACGCTGGTGGGCGTTCCGCTGAACTTACGGATCGTGAAATTGCTGCCGCGCTTGGAAATCTCGCGCCCGTACACGATATTGATACGCGACCCATCCGGCAGCACCGCGTCAACAAGCGGGTTACGCACTGTGACCGGGCTTTTCACCCATTCACCGAGCCACACCGCGAACGCATCGACATCATCGAGCGATTCAAAATAAATCGAAGACTCGACGCTGCGGAAAATCTTGTGTTCAACGAAGATGTGACCCGTGCCGCTGCAGCTGATGTCCTCGATATACGGGTCAAGCAGAAGCGGTTGAAGCACGCCTAACCCAATCTTGTCGCGCAGAACGCGGTAGCTCACGGCGATGAACTGCTGCGGCGTGACAAAGATCGGATCGTTCCGGTTCGGTCTGGCGTTCGCTGGAAGCGGCTCGGTTGTGCAGATATTCATGACTAGCTGAAGCAGGAGTCTCTGCTTTTCTTCGCGGTCTTCGATCCGCCCAATATTCTCCGCCCACGCGAGTAAGCGCTCATCCACCTGCGGCATCACCGCATCGACGCTGCACACTGTTGTCGGCTCAATCGAGATGTAGTGATCGCGCGCGCCGGAAGGATCGGGATAGATGTGAACGAACAGATTGTCCTTGATCGGGTAGATCAGGTTGCGTTCTTTGAGGTCAGACAGGCTGCGCGAGAGCTTCGGGTAGTACGTCGGAATGCCGATCGTTTGCATGGGAAGCTGCTGCAAATAATCCGCCAAGTACTCGTTTTGCGCGCACGCTTCTTGCAGCGGTTGAGGCAGCATCGCGCGCAGTTTATCGGGCATTCGCACAGCCCGTTTTGGTTCGAGTTCAAATGGCAGGATCGTTTGTACCATGATCGTTAGCCTCGCGCGCGGCTGATCGGAATGACGCGCATTCCCCAGCCCGGCTCGACTTCAAAGCCGACGATTGCACCGGTCACGCCCGCCGCACCGCGAATCTTCGTCACTTCCAACGTCTTGACCAAGCGCTGTCCATCTTGTTCGGTGCGAAGCTGTAAATGCGCGTCACACATCGAACGGATCGGACTCATCATTTCCGGCGGGATCGATCCGCTGTGTAGTGTGATGATGACGGTGGTATTGGCACCACACATGCGCTTGCACATCTCAAAAAAGCGCAGGATTTGCTGATTGTTCTGCCGGTTGATCACGGCGCTGGTGAACGAATCGACCACGATCAACGAGCGCCCGGATTCGCTCCGTATCGCAGCAAGGAGCGCCATTGGCGCATCAGATCCCAACTCTGTGAGCGCCATCGGCAGGATCGCCAGCCGCCCCAAGAGCAAAAAATCCAGAACGTCAAGGTCGATACTTCGCATCTGCGTGACCATGCTGGAGACCGTGTTTTCGCTCGTGAACAGCGCGACGGTGTGACTTGCATTGAGCGCACCGCGCACGATCTGTTGAGTCAGCACGGATTTTCCCGCCGCCGAACTCCCCTCGATCAGCACCAGTGAACCGAGCGGAAGACCACCGCCCATCTTGCTGTCGAGTTCCATATTGCCCGTTGAAATCGGTTTTTTGCTCATGGCGTCACCGTGATTTGAAAGGTGAAGGGACCCACCGTCGTTTTGCCATCGGTTAGGGTGTATTGAAATTGATCGGATGCGCCGCCGTAGTAGGCGAGCAGTCCCGCATCGATCTGCCCCTGTGTAAACGAACTGCCGAGATTGAGATAACCGCTCACGGGCGGCACGATCACGCTGTAGCGCAGCCCCGCCGCCATATCATCCGGATCATCGGCGGCAAGCAAGCTGTTGGTGATCACGATGGGCATGTTCGCGTCCCCGCTTGCGCCCAAGTTGATCATGATCTGCGGGGGTTGGCTGACCAAGATGCGCATCACAAACGCGCCAATGCTTTCTTGACCATCCGACACCATAAACGCGAATTGATCAGGATCAGCGCCGACCTGTTGATAGACCAATAAACCCGCGTCGATGTCCGCCTGTGTAAATGTATCCGGCAGTGAAAGGCTTCCCGTCGTGGGGGGCGTCGTGATCGTGTAAACCAGCTCATCCGGTGAATGGTCTGCATCTATGATTTTTAGGTGCTGCGGGCTGATCAACACGCTGCCGTCAACGCCAACAATCAAATCGGTGAGCGTGTCGAGCATCGGAGATGCATTCCGGGTGAACTGCCCGCCCGTGATCACGCCGTTGGGGGTTGAGAATGTCACTTGAATCGGTACGGTGTCAGCAGCGGGCGCGGGCAGCAGCAGCACAACGACCGCTTGTTCGCCGGAATTCAGGATGCCGATCCCGTGCGCTTCTGGCGCACCTGACGAAAGTTGCAGCGCCTCAAGCGCCCAATCGCTAAATTGAGGAACATCGTTGGTGAAGGCATACCACTCGATGCGGCGGCGGTTGAACACATCTTCGTACTGTACGATTGCATCCCATTGATCGAAGTCTGCGAGAGGGGTTGTTCCGATGTTCTGAAAAGTCACGCGCAAGCTGTCGCCGCTGTGAAAAGTTTCGCCGCTCACGAATTCGAGAGCGGTGCGGGTGCGTTCATCCCAACGGCTTTCCATTGCCTGCCAGCTTGCAGCGATTTCCTCCTGCGCACTGATCATGCTTTCGCCCAACGTCAGCGCACCGGTCAGCAGGATGACGATCACGATAAACGCGGCGAAAACGGTTTCCATTGAGACTTCCTTCACCTTGCGCCGCAGTTACAAACCAAAAGTTGTGTCGGCGGTGATCCCGTTGGGCAGTGTGACACGAACAAAATAGCGTCCGGTTGGGGGAGGCATTCCGCCATAGTGAAGCGTGATCCGAAGCGTTGCGCGCGGCGTCCATTCCGCCGCATTTTCAACATGCGATGACCAGTTCGGGCGCGGGTCGGTGTCGGTTTCCCGAAACGGAATGCGCATAAAATTCCCTTCCGGTCCAAAAAAGATGTCCATCCGGTCAATCGCGTTGACGCGGGTATCACCGATATTTTTAATCCACAAGAACACTTCAAAATCGCCGTTGGCGTTGCTGTCCATCCAATTGCCATCGGCATCATATTCACCTGCTGCATGGATAATGGCGATTTGGCTGCGCATACGTTCTTCAGCACGGCTGGAGAGGTTGCCAATCGCTTGACCACCCTCTTGAATGGCGGGGTAGGCTGCGTTAAACAGCACTAGTGCCAACACCATACTGATCACGATGAGAAGCGCTGTTGTGATCACCTTATCCATGAGGAGTCCTTACCAGCCTCAATAATTCCGACGCGATTTGCTACTGCCTTGCAGCCCGTCGATCAAGCGCATGACAAGGGCGCGCTTTTCGTCGTCGTGATGATTTCCACCCGAACGTTCCGAAACTACGCTGTCTGCGTGCGCCGGGTGACTGCGCCCGCTGCCCGCGACGACTCTGCCATTCGGTGGCACAACAGCGGCGAATGTCCCCGTCGCTTTGTGCGGCTCGCCTGTTTCATAAATGCTGACGAATTGGATAAGCTGCTCGTATATTTGTGGGCTGATGCGCCCCTGTTTGGCATACAACTTGATCAGTTCGCGGGTGCGCTTTGCGCCGATCCGTTCGATCTTTTCGACCGCCCATTTTTCGAGCCGCGCGATCACCGACCAGTTATTCGTCGGCTGCGTTTCTGCGTCACTGGTGAAAGGGCTTGGGCTTGCCGTCTGGGGAGCTGGTACTGCCGGGTTGAGCGAAACGCGCTTGACAAGCGGTGCGGAAGGCTGCTCTTGGGTCGCCGTCTCGCCGACGCTTGCTGCCAGTTCCTCGCCGTGCAGTGTTGGGTAGCGTTGGTTGAGAAGTTGTTCCTGAATCGCCAGCAGTGTGACCTGTATCTGATTCTTCAGGATTTCGACTTCCTGCTCAAGGGCTTGCACACGCTGCTCGAGATCCATCGTTCTGCTGCTCCTGTCTGCTGCGTTCGTGCGTTCTCAACAAAAGGGCGGGCGGCTCATGCTGCCATACCTGAGCCGCCCATCGTCCGTAGGAGGGAGGGACAAATTGCTTAGCGGAGTTCCATAATCGGTTCGAGCGCGGCGGGCGTGGTGCGCGTGATGTTCAGGATCGCGCCAGTCGGCGGTTTGACTTCGAGCGTGAACTGGGTGTTGGGTCCCAGCGTGTCGGGCGCAGCGGGCAGAGTGACAACGAGCTGCGCGAGTTCACCATCTTCGAGAAGCATATCGGCGTCGTTTGTTCCGATGAAGCTGGTCACGAATGTCAGGCTGTTAACATAGCTGTCGTCGTCGCGGTAGCTGATAATCACACGCTGCCCCGCACCTGCAGTCAAGTCAACCGGCTCGCCGCCCGTGACAAGCGCGAGCGTGAAGGTGACGGTGTTAACCGTACCACCGGGAGCGCCTGCTTCGGCGGCAATGACGGCACCGCGAATAGACATCGACGACTGCACGCTTTCCAGACCGCTGTAAATCGCTTCCTCACCACGTTCGGTCGAGGCGGTGCCGGCGGAAAGAATGGCGAACGCGAAAATTGATGCGACGACAACGAAGGCGATCAAGATGATCGCAGCTTCAAGAGCGGTTTGACCCTGTTCGTTCTGATGGAGCTTACGGAGATTCATCATGGTTCTGCGTCCTCATTGCAAATTGTTTGTCAAAATTAGTCCTTGTTTTCATCATAGAACGATCCCACTATTCAAGAATTGAGATTTCATTGATCACACCACATGTTCGATTTTTTCACAAAATTCACAATTGGCATTCTTCAATTATGTCGGCTTAATTCTTCACTTGAATTACCACGCTCAAGTGCTGTATATATTGCCCCAATGATGTAAATGTCCAAATTCACAAGTTTTCGTTCACTTTTTAGCATTGATGTTATGAGCATTTGCGGTGTAGCAGTTAATTAATAGGCGTGTGACGCATGGAGGGAACGCGCGGCAAACCGTATGCTACTCTTCTGGGCAATGGGAATAGGGTCTGGAGTGCAGCGCTCCACAAATGACACGAAAAGTGACACAAATAGAATGCTGCACGTGCTCCCCGGCGATGATTATTACCCGATCACGGCGTTTGTTCGCGGTATGCCTCGGTGACATCTGCCACGTTGTGATAATCAACATGTATCTGCCACTGCGTCTGCTGAACGTGTTCGCCTAGTGTGCCGTATGTCCATGTTTCGATCTTCGGGATCAGCGACATAAAGCGCGGCACGCCCCCACGCTGATGAGTCGAAGACGGCACCATACCAAAATACAGAAACACATCACTGTAACGGAAGGTGATCGCAGAGTCGTCGCGGTTATTCCACAAGATCAATTCGGTCGGGTGGGGGGTGTCTGCGAGGTGATGCACACCTGCTTCATACAAGACTTCGCAAAGGGCGCGGATGTGCGACTCCCCCATCCCGACAACATACGGCGCGATTCCGTCGGGATCGACGATCAGCGTATCGACCAAGTCGGCTAAACGGTTGCGCACGCCGGAATGTAGTTTGAAGGTGTGCAGCAGCTTGAGGATCGTCTCGCGCTTGCGGCTGCGGCGTGTGAGCAGCGTTTCGCCGCTTGTTTGAAGTTCAACTGAAAGCGCGCTGGTGGGCTTCAAAGCGAGGTGATCTACTGTGAGCGTATCCGTTCCCGCGTCATAGGTAGAAAGCGCATCCACAGGAGCGCCGTTCATCATGACCTGAAGATTAACCGCCGCTGCGATTCCGTGAATGTGCAGCACAATCGAGCGCTTCGCCGGAATCAGCGTCGTATCGCCTTCGGCGGGTTGGATCGCGATCTGCATCGCATTTCCCATCCAGCGCTGCGTAATTGTCGTCTGGCAGAAGCCGTCCGTCTGGTAATCGCGTGAATGCCCGTCATCTTCGTACAACGTGAAGGCGTGATCCGCGCCCGCGAACACATGGACATGGAGTTCGTCCGGGTTGTCGATGCCGCCCCATCCAGTTTTCGCGCCGAGCGGGATAATTGCGCCGGCTTTCGCAAACAAGGGAATGTCTTTCAGCGCGCCATAAACGGCATGCCAGCGATCACCCGCGTAGTATGCTCCCGTCTGGAAGTGATACCAGTCGCCCTCCGGCAGCCATACAACTTGACGCGCAAGCCCAACCGACGGATCGGCAGGTTCAACAAACGGCGCGGTGATCAATTCTGTGCCAAAAAGATACTGCTGCGGACAGTGATACGCCGACTCTGCTTCTGGGTATTCGTAATACATCGGCAGCATCAGCGGCACGGACTCGGCGTGTGCGCGGTGTGCCATTGTGTACAGGTACGGGATCAGCGCGTGACGCAGTTGGAGCGTTTCGCGCAGCACCTCGCGGACTTCCCGATCTTCAAACATCCAAGGGCGTTGATCGTAGAAGTAACCCTTTGTGCTGTGAATCCGCATGATCGGGCTGAATACGCCAAACTGCACCCAGCGCGTGAACAATTCCCCGCTGCCTGTGCCGCTCGTGTGACCGCCGATGTCATGACTCCACCAACCGTAAGCCGCATTCGTCGCCGTCGCGGTCATGTAGGTTTGGAAGCGGAGCGTATCCCACGTCATGTAGCTGTCACCGGAGAAGCCGATTGGGTAACGCTGATGCCCTTCGTTACCCCACCGTGAGAAGATGAACGGACGCCGAGACGGATCACGCCCCAGATCATAAAAATGCAGGTGATTGATCAGCCACAGCGGATCAAGGTTGGGAATGCTGCAGCTTTGCCCCTGCTGCCAATCGACCCACCAAAAATCTATGCCCATTGCCTCATAGGGGTGATGCAGCACCTCAAAATACGCTTTGACGAACGTCGGATCGGTGATGTCGAAGCGGATCGGTTCGCCCGAAGCCGGATCGATCCCCATGCGGCGCGCCATTTCGGGATACTGCGCTTCATGCGGATGAACACCCTCCGCCGGATGCAAGTTCAGCGCGGTGCGCAGTCCCTTCGCGTGCATCGTGTCGATCAACCCCTGCGGATCGGGGAACAACGCGTTATTCCATGTGTACCCCGTCCATCCGCTGCTGGTGTTGCCAGTCTTGGTGAGATGCCAATCCATATCGACGATGCACACTGAAAGCGGAATCGCATTGCGCTCAAAATCGGCGATCAGGTCGAGCAGCTCTTGTTGGGTATACGCCCAGAAACGGCTCCACCAGTTGCCGAGTATCCAGCGGGGGATGAGCGGCATTTGTCCGCTGATCGTGCAGTAATCGCGCAGCCCTGCTTTGTAATCGTGACCATAACCGAAGAAATACCAGTCCGTGCCGTGACCCGTGCGCGCCTCCAGCCAATACTCGCTGTTCAAGACGAACGCGCGTGAGTCATCAAGAAGCGCCCAACCCGACCGCGAAATCAAGCCGTCATGCAGCGGCGCACTGCCGTTGATGAAGTCCAACGTGCGCGTCGTGCCTTTCAGGTTGAGCGGATTAGAATCACCGGGATGCCAAGCCATATCGGTCGCATTCACGCGGATCGACAGCGTTTCGCGGCTGAATGCTTGATCGCCCTCGTAGCACAACGAAAGTGCGCTTGTTTCGATGATCACGCGCCCTTCATCGTGCTGAACGGTGAACTCCGGCACAGGTTGTTCACGATACCAAACGGTTTGTGTTGCGCGATCTTCAAAATCATCGTTGGGATCATATTCGAGCCGGATCAAGCGTTCGGTAAGTACGGTGAACCGGGCATGACCGACACGTACAACAGCGTTACCTGATGCCACAGGCTTGGTGTCAAGACGAAACTGCTCTGGAAGCATAACAAGACTCCTCTCTAACCCTTGACTCTGCCGAGGGTCAGACCGATTTTCATATACCTGTGCAAAAGGATAGCGATCACCAGCGGCGGGAGCAGTGCCATAAATGACGCTGCCATCTGCAAATTGACACTATAATTATCCGCAGTGTAGAACCACCGCTCCGCAGTTCATGCGGATGAGTGAGGATCGGCATTGGACTTAGACGATGCGCATAAAGCAAGGTATTGTTAAGGGCTGGAGGATGCTGGAACTCCGAACGTGACCGCCGCTCTCCACTTATATTTCTTTGAGGACTTGCCGATGTTTCCTACCGATCAGTTTCAGCGCCCGATGCGTGATCTTCGGATCAGTGTGACGGATCGCTGTAACTTCCGCTGTACCTACTGCATGCCTGCTGATGTGTTTGATGACCATTTTCAGTTTCTTCCCCATTCTGACTTGCTCACGTTTGAGGAGATCGACCGCATCGCGCGGATCGCGGTGAAGTTGGGCGTGGTCAAACTGCGGATTACAGGCGGTGAGCCGCTCGTGCGGAAGGGGATCGACCAACTGATCGGGGTGCTCAATCAAATCCCCGGCGTAAACGATATCGCGATGACCAGCAACGGCGTTCTTCTACCCCAAATGGCGGAAAAACTACGCGATGCCGGACTGAAACGAATTAGCATCAGTCTTGACACCCTCGACGATGCCGTTTTCCGTCAGATGAACGGCGACCGCGCAGGTGTTCATCATGTGCTTGCGGGAATTCAAGCAGCGGAGCGCGCCGGACTTACCCCGATCAAGATCAACGCGGTGATCAAGCGCGGAGTCAACGATCATACGGTGGTTGATCTGGCACGCTTTTGTAAAGAACGCGGGTACACCTTGCGATTGATTGAATACATGGATGTCGGCACACGCAACGGTTGGCGCATGGAAGATGTGTTCACCGCGCGCGAACTCATCGAGCGAATTGATGCTGTTATGCCGCTTGAGCCAATCGACAGCGCCTACTTTGGTGAAGTCGCGGAACGCTGGCGCTACCACGATGGCAGCGGTGAGATCGGGTTGATCGCATCGGTCACGCAGCCATTTTGCGGCACTTGTACGCGGCTTCGCGTTTCGCCCAAAGGCAGCCTTTACACCTGTTTGTTCGCTCAGAACGGAGTCAGCTTGCGCGATCCGATGCGGGTGGGTGCGGGTGACGACGAGATTGCCGCACTGATGCAAAGCGTCTGGACAAGCCGCGCCGACCGCTATTCCGAAATCCGAACCAGCGAAACAGCGCGGCAAAGCAAAATCGAGATGAATTACATCGGCGGGTAACGTCCTATGGACGAAACAAAATCACCGTTTCTGCTCAATCCACTGTACAGCCGCTATGAGTTGGGTTTCGCTCGGCTGGATAACGAAGTCCTGCGTTATTGGGCGTTCCCCGATATAAACCCGGAAAGCATGAAATCGTGGTCATGGATCGCGGTTGCTTTCATCGTGTTGGTCATGCTATTTACTACCCGCGCAGACACGAAAGCCGAAAGTTTCGCTTTACTATTTGATTTCGGTGTAAAAACGCTTGTGATCCTTTCGATTGGATTAGGCGCGTGGATTCTCTTGAATCGGATGCGTCCAAAAGTGCGACGCATTCACCGGCTGTATCAGCGTCTCCGCCTTACACGAACGGTCATTGACGGCGAACTCATCTCGCTGGAATGGCGCGGGTATGATTACAGCTACCGGGATCGTATGTTCAGAAAATACACTGTCATTGATTACGTGATCACGGCGCGCTACCAGTTTGTTTCGCCAACGACAGGGAATGTCATCACAGGCAGGGTTCAGCGAAAACGCCGTGACCTCAAGCGTGTGCCGCTTCCGCCGCTGGGTACGCCTGTTCGTGTGTTATACGCCGATGACGAAGCACACATGATGCTGTAGTTCACGACGGCGAGATCACGTGGCGTTCCGCCAAAATCTCGACAATCTTATCGAAGCTGATCCCGTAGCGTGCTGCCAACTCTTGAGCGTAGCTCTTGCCCATCGGCGGGCTGACGACGAACTTGTACATTCGCTTGATGTCACCACTGGGCGATCGAGTATCCGCCTGCGCAACCGCAACGATGCTTACCGCTCGGCTGTCTCCCGGCGTTTCGGCATTGATCGCATCCACACTGGCGGCGAGTTCGTGTAAATGGGTCGTGTATGCAGCACGCGCACCCAGCAACCGGAAGCAGCGGACAATATCACGCGCAAGGTATAAGCTCTCTCCGGCGGCGGTGCTGGACAGCGACTCGTTGAGCAGAATCAAACTGTGGCGAGTCGCCTGACGGAAGATCGTGTTCAAGCGCTGCGCTTCTTCCCCAAAACGTCCGGTTTCGGTGTTTGGCTTCTCCTCAACCGGAAAATGCGTGTAAATCCCATCCACAGGACTGATCTCGGCGGCGCTGCCGGGGACATACAATCCAGCTTGAGCCATGATCTGAGCAAGCGCCATCGCTTGAATATACGTCGTCTTGCCGCCCTGATTCGGTCCTGTGATGATCAGAATGCGTCCCTCGTCATCAAAGGTGACATCACTGCTCACGATGGTGTCGGCGAGGCGCATCTTCGGACTGCGATCCATCTGGCGAATGGCAAGATGAAGGTTAAAGCAGTCGCGTATCTGGCAAATACGCGCCTCAATATCGAGAATCTGCGGGCGGCACATCGGCATCCCATGCCGCTGCATATCGGTGATCAGCCGAACCGCGCCGACGTAAAAGACGATTTCCGGCTCAAGGACGGTCAAAAAGCGGGAGCTAATATTGAGGAAACTCTTTAATGCGGTTTCAACCGGGCGAACGGTGTCCGCGATAATGCCGTCAAGGTCTTTGAAGAGCGGATACAGCATCGGATCAGCGCGTTCTTGTGTGCCAATCAGTATCCCGTCAATCGTTGACGCGGTTTTCATCGGTACGGCGTGCAGTTCCGCAATTCCCTGAAATTCCGCCCGATCACCAAACAACCGTTTGAATAATCCCGCGCCTTTAAATGATTCGGTGTTGATCGACAGCAGTGTTGCGCCGATTGGTTTCAAGTTGTGATCAAGGTTGATTCCGAGGGTGATACTGCGCAGCTCACGGATTTTTTCCGTGATTTGGGGAAGTTCCCGCTGCAAGCGCGCAAAGTCAAGGCTGGTGAGGCGCGCCTGCACCAAGTCGCGTAGTGCCGTTAGCCCGCGTGATTGCAGACCATCACCCGCGCGATTCAGGCAGTCTGCCAGAAGTGCCACTGCTTTGAGATAAAGCTCAAGCTCACCAAGCCGCGCCAGTGTACGCTGGAACGGCAGCGCCTGTTTATCGGTCACGCTGGAATAATGCGCGAGATCAAAAAACAGAGGCAGGAGACCTTCCATATCTGCCAGTAAGGACGGAATGCGCATCAGGTCGTCAAGAATTTCTTGACGATAGCGAATGGTATCCGGGTCGGTATCCAGCGCCATCAAAATATCGCGCAGCGCACGATCATGCTTGCCATCCACATTGAGCGTGCTGATCAGAAGGTCTAGTCCTAGATCGGCGGGGTTGTTTGGCTGCCATCGCTGCTCACGGCTAGAGGAAGCAAGATCAGGTTTCAAAAGACTAACAACGGCGGGAGCGGAATCAGCGCGCATACAGGTTTCCTGCGACACATGCGAGGGTTAAGGATTCACATCTAGTCTATCATGCGGTTCGCAACACGCACTGAACTGTTGATGGAAGTCCCAAAAGCGTATAACAGATGACTTCGAGCAGGGTAATGGCGCATCATTCGCTGGTCTCTGGCAATCTAAGCTTTACGCCAAGTAGTGGTTCTTCCGCAAAGCCTGTTAAAGGTCGTAGGAACACAGGTCTCAGCGAGAGGTAGAGTCTGCCTTTTTCGAAAAGGGGCTGGCGATCAGCGGTCTTCCATTTCCCCTTGCAGGCTTCATTATTGAATCGATACGAGTCGAAGGCGTTCGCCTTCTGGTTGAGGGCCGTAGCTCAGCCACAACGGGAGTTTGCCCCAACTGTGGGCTGTGTTTCAAAGGCGCTGGATGGCTGGCATCAGCGCCGCCACCAAGACTTGCCCAGTATGGGAGCAAGGCATCAAGCTGTGGTTAACCGTACGACAGTTTCGTTGCCTCAACTTGGAGTGCTGCCAAAAGACCTTTGTCGAACGGTTTCCCGGATGGCTGGCGGCGTATGCACGCCGAGCCGAGCGCCTCACGTAGCGGCTGCGAAACGTTGCTTTTGAAGTGGATGGAGAAGCTGGACGCCGTATTCTCCGCTAGTTCCCGATTGAAACCAGTGGCGATACGCTCATCCGCATCATGCGCCGTACCCCTGTTGTTCTAGCAAGCAACATGAGGATGCTGGGGGTGGACGATTGGGCGTTGTAAAAGAGGTGGGATTACGAAACGCCATAGGCATCAAGATAAGGAACAGGCGAGACCCAATAGCTAATAAAGTGGCGGAGCTCGCTTTTCGTTTCTGAATTTTGCATCGGGCAAGTTGAGGAAGAATAGCGGACAGGGTGCGGACAAGGGCGAGGAAATCGTGGAGAACAGAGAGCAGGCGAAAGGATTGTTTTCTGAGGAAGAAAGCAGCCTTGACGACGCTGGCGTTTTCTTCGTCCCAACAACCAAGCACAAGCAGCCAATGCTGGACGAGGGCCAGCAACAGTTTGGCATAAACCTTGCTCAGGATGTGATAGGGTTGCTTGGTGCGCCATTCATCGAGGGAAAGCTGCTGTTTCCAGAGTCTGAAGTGCAACTCAATCTGCCAGTGTAAACGCAACAAGCGTAAGGCATCGTGCACGGAAAGTACCTCGGCGTCAAGATTGGTGACGATCAGTGTCCAGTCACACAGCTTGAGCGTTTCCGCTTTCAATTGACTTTGCTTGCGACTTTTGGCAGCGTCACGAACACGCTTGCGTCGTCCCTCAGCGACTTGAGGTGGGACACGACGGGCGATGAAGCGGGCAGTGAAACGCTGCACACTGAGTTCTATCCAGTGGTCGGCACAGTCGCCGCCTTGTGCGTTGAGCCAATCCAAAACATGGGTGACTTTTCACCCGTCCAGATACCCACCCGTGCAGGGAGACGACTCAGCCAAGCAACCCCACGCGCATTCAGTGTCTCAAACACACTGACTTTGAAATAGCCCACATCCGCCAGTCGCAAACTCCCGGCGGGCAGCTCCGTTGTCTCTAATGGGCAGTCGTGCTGACGACCATGTGCTAAACGAAAGTCTAATCGACCCGTGTGGTAATCGAGGAGCGTTTGCACTTTCAGCGTCGCTTGGCGCGCACCATTTCATTGCCACACCGTCTCAAACTGCGCTGGTAGTTCCACTTTGCTGCTGTCTTGCAGATAAGTGCCTTTGAAGCGTCTCAGCAACGCCGACGGCTTGGCTTCACCTTCAACCGCATACTCTAGGCTGTGCAGCAGCAACTGATACAGAAATTCGTTCGCCCTTCGACTATTCAAGCATTCCTGCAACCCCTGCCTGGCTCGCGCTTTGGCATAACTCTTCCAGACTGGCATTCGGATTGGCTTGCCAGCCAAATAGTAACGTTTGGGCAAAGCTCGACGCGCTGAATTTTCGCTGTCGCTGAATATATCCGCTCTCACGTCCGATGCGATCCGCATCCTCGATCAGCAGCGTTTGCAGTATTTCTCCCAGTTCGGTTATGCTTGTACACATCAAAATGGCTTCCTCGCTTGAATGTTGTTGGCACAATCATTCTCTCCGAGGTTGCCCTTTTTTGCTTATCTTGATGCTTATGATGCGCCCAATTGGGTGCGTTTTCATTTACGTGAATGTTCAGGGAAATCAGTTCAAGGGCTTCCTAAAATCACGTAGCGGTTCTGTTGCGAAGTTGGTGAAAGGGAGGGGTACAATTGAGCGTCCATTGCAGCGAAAGCGATGGGACGCATGTATCCACACCAGCTTCTCCCCGATCCTGATTTGAAAATTGAACACACGCACTTCAGCGCTGACAAAACAACGCTCGTGCTAAAGGTCGTCAGCCGTCAAGCACACGGCATTTGCCCAAGTTGTCATCACCCCTCCACCCGACGACACAGCACCTACGAACGACAGATTGCCGATTTACCGAGCGGAGGACTGCGGGTCGAACTCCACGCGCGGGTGAGGCGGTTCTTCTGCACGCAGCCCGACTGCCCTCAACGGATCTTCAGCGAGCGGCTGCCAAACGTCGTCAAACCGTATGGACGACGCAGCGAGCGGTTGAATGCGGTGATGAGCGGTGTTGGGATTGCGCTGGGTATTCGCAGTGCCGTTCGGCTTCTCAAGCTGTTGAGCGTGACGACGAGCGTCTGGTCCTTGCTGCGGACATTGCGCCGCCTGTCTATCCCCTGTCGCGCCACCCCGCGCGTGCTCGGGGTCGATGATTGGGCGATGCGACGCGGGAAGCGTTATGGAACGGTGCTGGTGGATTTGGAAAGTCATGACGTGGTCGATGTGCTCCCCGACCGAGAGGCAGAGACGTTCGCAACCTAGCTGCGCCAGCATCCGGGCGTAGAAATCATCAGTCGCGACCGCGCAGGAGCGTATGCCGAGGCGGGCGAAGGGGAGCACCCCAAGCGATTCAGATCGCTGACCGCTGGCATTTGCTCAAGAATGCAGGCGACATGCTGGTGCGGGTGTTCGAACGTCATCCTCGGGAACTGACACAACTTACGGAGAAGCTTGGTTCGTCCGAAACAACGCTACTCGCTGCACCGGAATGCGGTTCTGGAAAGGGCGAAGACGCGGACCGGCAACCAACGCCTCAACGACAGCTTCGTTTCCAGCGTGTCCATGCACTGCGTGAAAACGGGTATTCTCTCAGTGCGATTGCGCGTGACACCGGGTTGGATCGCAAAACGGTGCGCAAGTATCTGTCGCTGACCGTGCTTCCCCCACGTCGTGAACGTTCCAAAGCCATGTCTGCCTACCAAACCTATCTCCTCGACCATTGGACTCCTGACCTCCCGATGACGGCTCGGGAGCGCTGGCGTGACCTGCGTGCTCATGGGTTTCAGGAATCGCTCTCGACCGTTGCGCGTTTCTGGCTCAAGTTCGCCGACAGCAGCGATTGCCCCGATATGGACGAGGGGCGTTGCAAACACCCACGCGTCCTGCGCATGTCTCTGCTCGCCAAGCAGCCTGGATATGTCTGGCACGCCCGGAGCAGTTGAGTGCCCAAGAAACCCGCCTAAAAACCCTGCTACCAACGGCTCATCTTGACATCGCTCAGGCGATACACACGGCTCAGGCGTTTGCCCTCATCATTCGTGAGCGCAGCATCGATGATTTTGCTGATTGGTTTCAGACAGCACTCATGTCGGAGGTGAAAAAGGTTCGTGGATTTGGACGGGGTATTCTTCGTGATGAAGCGGCGGTTCGGGCAGCGCTAACGTTTTCGTGGAGCAACGGCATATTGGAGGGGCATGTGAACCGCCTGAAGTTCCTCAAACGGCAGATGTTCGGTCGCGCCAGCTTCACGCTGCTCCGGTTTCGGGTGCTCTCGTGTCCCGGCTGAGCGTTTCACCAAATTCGCAACAGAACCAGTTTCAAACCGATCTTTATACAACCCACTTATAGGCGCTGAATGAAGTGCTACTCACCTGCGACTTCAATCAATTCCGTGAGGGTACAGTCAAAGTAAGACATTAATCGCTTTACGGTGTCCGCATCGATCCGGTCGAAGCCGCCGTTATACCAACGTTGCACTGTCGGCAAAGAGACACCAGAGTCCTTTGCGACCCGTGTCTGACTGAGTTGCACGCCGTCGCGCAAACTTTTTTCCAGCATCAATTTCTTCAAGTGCGATCTAAACGACGCCACACGCGCCCCTTGTGAAATGTTTGTGAGTATTCTAGCCCCTTCACAGATTTTCGCCAATAAGACGATTACACAGCACTTCTGATGTAAATCACGTCGCTATTGACATTTGCATCACTTCTGATATAATCACTATCATAAGTGACACTCAAGGAGGCTATATGTCAGATCAGATTGTCAGCGAGAATATTCCGAGCGTCAACACACCCACGTTTCCTGTACCGCCGCTACCAGACCCCGACGTCGATGAATGGTGCGTTTTCCTTCACCTTGAGCGGTTCGGCTGGAACAAGGTGGAGATTGCTGGACGGGTCATCGCTAAAAGTGCACACGGCGGCAGTGTGTTGATTGTCTATCTCAGCCCCATCACCCTACGCACCACTTGGAAATGGCTGGATCGCACATCAATCGTGCATGTTCTCAAACCGATGGCGGACGCCGAATTTCTTCAGGCGCCCGCCTAACCACTTCAGTTCGCAAGGGGTGTGACGACTTGGCGGAAGACACACCCCTTACAAGAGGAATCTATCATGGGTCAGTCCACGCAATCAAGCCCTATGGCTTGCAGCGCCTCCGGCGATCCTAGTCCACCGATGACCTCTTTCACGTCCACTGGCGATACAGTGATACCCCCTTAATTCCGAATAGGTGCCAAACTATAGACCAGTGCCGCTGAAGCGGCAGTGGCAGAGACGCCTTTCGGCTCTAGCCGTCTCTGCGCCTTGCTTGTTGTGTAGTTTCATGCTATACTGTCAACAGTTCAATTGACAGGTTGAGTAATGGACTACCAGCGGGACGAACACCGCGTACATCTCATCGTGTACCACCTCATCTGGATACCGAAACGCCGCAAGCCTGTATTAATCAACAGTGTGGCGCAAGATTGCGAGGCGCTGATTCGGAACAAGTGCGAAGCGATGGGTTGGAAGGTGCTTAAACTCGCTGTTCTCCCCGATCATGTGCATTTGTTCGTGCGCGTTTTTCCGACAACCGCTGCCGTTGATGTGGTGAAAGAGTGCAAGGGGGTCACATCGCACGAACTGCGCAAAAAGTACCCTCACCTGCTCAAGCTGCCGTCTCTATGGACACGCGCCTATTTCGCAAGTACCGCTGGCAAAGTTTCTCAGGAGACGATCCAGCGGTACATCGAAGCGCAAAAGGGACAGTAGGTGGCGACGAAGGTTTTCAAATACCGACTCTACCCAAGCAAGGCACAAGAAAAAAACCTGTCTCGTGTATTGGATTGCACCCGCAACCTGTATAACATGGCGTTAGCGGAACGCAAGTACGGCTATCAGCTTGAAGGGCGGAATGTCAAACTCGCTGAGTTAGAGCAGCTTGCCAAGCATTATCGCGCCACGTTTCCGTATGCTCAACAGATGTTCAGCCAAACTGCGCAAAGCGTGGTCAAACAGGTTGATCTGGCGTTTCAGACGTTTTTTCGCCGTGTCAAGATGGCAGAAAAACCGGGCTACCCGCGCTTCAAAGGACGCAACCGCTTTCACAGCTTCGAGTTCAAGCAGTATGGGAACGGTGTTCGCATCGACGGACGACGACTGAAAGTGTTCGGCATTGGGCGGGTTCCGGTGCGCTGGCACAGACCCCCGCAAGGGACAATCAAGACAGTGCGCATTCTCCATCGGGCGGGAAAGTGGTTCGCTTGCTTCACCTGTAAAGTCCCTGATGTTTTTCCGCTGTCCGCAACCGGACGGAAGATCGGCTTGGACATTGGTATTTCAGCGCTCATCACCACCAGCGACGGCGAAAAGGTCGATAATCCGAACTACTACCGCACCGGACAGAATCGACTGCGGCTTGTGCAGCGTCGGCTTGCCCGCGCCCAAAAAGGCAGTATCAATCGGCTTAAGCGGTTGCTTGCCATGCAGCGCCAGCATGAACACGTCGCCAACCAACGGAGGGACTTCCTGCACAAACTCAGTACTCGGCTGGTAAGGCAGTACGATGGGATCGCACTGGAAGATTTGCGCGTTCGGAATATGGTTCGCAATTCGCACCTCAGCAAGAGCATCCTCGACAGCGGTTGGTCAATGTTTCGGCAGTTCCTCACCGTCAAGGCTGCAAGCGCCGGACGGGTGGTCGCCTTCATTGATCCCGCATACACGTCGAGAACTTGCTCAAGCTGTGGTGCGTTGTTTCAAGATTTCGACCTTTCGACTCGATGGGTCGAATGCGCGTGTGGTCTCTCGCTTGACCGAGACCACAATGCAGCGATCAACATTTTAAGACGAACCGGGTGGGACACACCCGTACAGCCTAACGTAACCCCTCTGCCCCGCCCACAATCACGGGGTAAGGGTATGCGTGCTGTAGAAGCTACGCGGCTTTAGTCGCTGTAGAGTGTCACATTTTTCACATATGCTGACAATTAAAGTGCGCGGATTATGCGCATCGTTCCGAGTGGGGGATACTATGAACGACAAAACAAAAATAGCCTATGTGTCCGGTTTCCTCGGCGCAACCGCGATGACTCTTGGGCTGCTCATTTCAGCAATCGCCTACCGGGGTGTAGTAGGCGAGAGCTATTCACTATCCCGACATTTGGTATCCGAGTTGGGCGAAACCAATGTCTCAGAAGCGTGGTGGTTGTTCAGCGTCTCGCTGATCCTCGGCGGGATCATCTTTGGTGTATTCATGGCAGCGGTCGGCACACACTTCACAGGCTTCATTCGCGCAGCCATCATCACAGGCGGCATCATCGTCGGCATCTTTGGGATGTTGGTCGGCGTTTTTCCCCTCGACACGAATGCAAACGCGCATACCATTGCCGCCATGATCTTCTTTTTCACGGCGCTGACAGTCGTCACGATCTTTTCTGCACATCTGCTCTTTGGCAGTCAGACCGTTTTCCCAAAGTGGATCGGCTTTGCAGGTTTGCCGATGATCATCTCAGTCGCCACTTTTCTACTGTCCGCTTTGGTAATGGCAGTACAAGACGGCTTGATCAACCCGCACATCAGCGATCGCGCCACATTCGAACTCGTCATGTTTTCGGAATGGTGTGTGCTGATCTTTCTCCTCGTTTGGGGCGTGATCGTCTCTGTGCATCTGCTCACTCGCAAATCAACCTAGTTTCCGAATGGACAGCAGAAGCGCACTCGTGCAGAGTGCGCTTCTCGCCTATCCAGAGACACGAATCACTTTGTGGATTTTCAGCCGCAGGACGACGATATCATCGTCCTTCCACGTCTCCAGCAGTTGATCGGCGGCTTCGCCTTGCAGGTAATGCCGGGTGATCCGTGCCGTCACCGCGTGACCGGGGTCATCTTCGACCGTGAACTCGCCTTGCAGCATCACGCCCGCTGTATATCCCCCTTGATCGTTTGGCAGTGGATCACCACCGACCTGTACTGCGCCATGCGGATCTGCAATCAAGTTTTGTGCTTTGCGCGCCGTGCGATCCGCCATAATCACGATCTCATCACGGTCATCTTCCAGCAAAAACCACAGCGGTGTAATATGCGGAAAACCATCGACGCCAATCGTACCCAAGCGGGCGATCAGCGGCTGCGTCAGCACATGACGCACTTGATCCAGCGTTACAGCCATATCCATTCCCCTTTTAATCCAACGCGGCTTGCCGCCCTATTCAAAATACACATCTCGAACAAAGAGCAAGGCAAGCATGCCATAAACGCTTGCGAACAGGACGAGAATCGCGTAATGCAGCACTTTGGAGCGTTTGCCCACCAGTGCCAGCACCATCAACATCGGGAACATCACAAAGGCATAGCGAAAATAGCTGGTCAACGACGCACTCGCGCTCACTGCAATGGTCGCGAGCATATACACACCGTATGACGTACCAAAGCGTACCCACACTGCGAAAGAGAGAATGATCGTCAGAATGAGCGCACCGACGTTCAGCATCATCGACAGCGGGATGATTTCCCCGGCGGCGGCGAGGTCGAAAAGTGTCCGCGCGATCTCGGTGGTTGCGACGAATAACTGATCGGTACTTCTTCCCCATGCAGATTGGACTTCCCGAAATAACCAAGGATCGCCGTAGGCGGTGTTCAGATACAGCATGTGGCTGAACAGCCCAAACGGGATCAAGCCAATAGCGAGAAGCACGGCCGGCTGCTGCAGAATTCCGTTGATCAAACCCCGCCAACCACGTCTCGTAAACATCGTGCGCAGCGTAAAACCGTGAGAACGCGCCCACTCCAGCGCCATAAAAAGGACGATCAATACGCCAACCACCCGTGTGGCGCTCAACACAATCGCGGCGGCGATGCCTAGCGTCCACCATCCCCGCCGCGCCGCATATACGGCGATCAGCGACAGAAGCAAGAACAGACTTTCCGTATATACTGTTGAAAAGAAAAACGCAGTGGGCGCAAATGCCAGATACAACACAAGCCGTTCCGCTGCATCGGGGTCATCCGGAACTTCATAACGCATCAAGGCGTAGGCGGTAATGAGCGAGCCGAGCAGGGCTGCATGTGTGATCAAGACGCCCGCCGCGATGATGTCGCCCGTCACGACACCAGCAGCGCGCATCAACAGCGGAAACACGGGAAAGAATGCGATATTCGACTGCCCTTCTGCCAAATACCAGTAGCCATCAGCCGCAATCGTGTAATACCATCCACCGTCCCAACGGGTCCACACCGAAGTATCCGCATTGTCTTGCATTGGGGCACCATATGACAAGGCAGCCAGCACAAGAAAGATAATCCGCGTGACAATAAACACCTCAATCGGGAAACGAAATCGCGCCAGCAGTCCTAGTGTGTTTTTGACGGTTATCCGCACGGCTGCTCCTCTGTGGGTCGGTCTTTTGGTGCTGTTCCTGCTCAATGTCGGATTATACCGGGTTCTGCCCCCCGCTGACCGCGATTACTTCCTCGCCCCGGCGCGCACCTACTGGCTAGAGTTCGATCAGCCTTATTTCAGTGTCGGCTGGTACGGCATCGAGACGAGTGACACGGGTATTACCTACAAATGGACGCGCAGCACCGATGCGTGGATCACGCTGCCGCTGCGCACCCAAGCTGATCTTGAGCTCATCATCCGGCTGTACATGCTTCCAGAGTCTGCGCCGGATGCGTTCCGTGTCATCGTGGATGACACCGAAATCCCGCTCGTGCGCGACGATCATGTTTATCGCGGCATCATTCCATTGGACGCCCGCCGTCACCCGGACGAAATCACCGTGCGCTTTATCGCGCCGAGCACCGTTTTCATCCCGGATGTTGAACCCTCCTCAAGCGATCTGCGCACGTTAGGCGTTGCGGTGGACTGGTTGATCATTCGCCCTGTCACCATGCCGGGAAGACTTTATGAATTCGACGCCCTGACGCCCGGCGGAACGAACTGGTACGGCAGCGAAACCGACACAGGCATGGGGTTCAACTTCCGCTGGACTGCCGCCGAATCGGCAGATCTACCGGTGGACAACCTGCCGACAGGCATCCCCTTCCGCGTCGAAGTCGCCCTAGTCTCGGTGTTCGTTCCCGGCGGGTTGGAGCAGTTTTCCCTCTCACTCGATGGTGTTCCCCTTGAAACGACCCGTGCCGACCGTGACGGACGGTTTGTTTTCACCGCAGATGTTCCTGCGCGCACGGAGTCCGAAGGCGTCTTTACCTTCAGTGTCCCCGCCGTGAGCAGTCCAGCACTTGAAGGACACGGCTCGGATGAACGTCTGCTAGGCGCACAAGTCGATTGGATGCGCATCGTCATCGAAGACAACGATTGAAGTTATACGAGGACGAGACATGGAAACGCACTTGACCACCGAGCACGCGATTTCGCTCCGTTGGATCGCTGCGATAGCGGCAGTGTCACTCATCACAGCGCTCCTCGCCGTCGCATGGATGGGCTTCGACTTGAGCCGCATTGCCGAAGCGGTGATCGGTGATAGCAAAGATGGGATTACCTTCCCGTATCATCTGTTTCAGGCAGTCGACAATCTGCTCAATCGACCGCTTGACTTGGGTTATGCGCGCATATTCGCCAGCGTTCTCGAAGCCGCGCCAAACAGCTACACCATCGCACCTTACGGGATAGCAATCGTTACGCTCCCGGTCTATCTACTGAGCGGCGCGAACCACATCCTAACTGCTAATCTGTATGTCTTGGCGACGTTTCCCTTAACAGCTGTCGCGGGTTACGCCCTAGCGCGCTATCTTGTCCAAGCACCCCGCCCTGCCGCCGCCGCTGCTGGTTTTGTGCTTGCGTTCGCTCCGGTTCGCGTTTTACATCTACAGCTTTCGCACCCGGAAATTCTTTCGCTGCACGCCCTTTTGATCGCAATCTACGTGCTGCATAAGCTGGTCGATTCACCTCGCTGGCAGTGGGCGGCGGCGTTCGGATTTGCATGCTGGTATCTGCTCACCACCAGTGCCTACTTGGGGTTCTTCTTCGCCGTCTACAGCTTGATATTCGGCGTATGGGTGCTGGCAGCACAACCAAAAGTGCTCTCACGCCGCTTGATCGGCTGGTCTGCGGCAGCAGTGCTGTTCACCGCAGTGCTGGTGCTCCCTTTTTTCAGGTTTCGCTTTGGCAGCGTGAACATCAGCGGGCATCCAATCGGTGAAATTGAGTGGTTGGCAGCCCGACCGCTCAACTGGATACAAGGCACATCCTTCATCTACTTTGATGCGAATGGGCGCGAAGTCGAAGAGAAGATGATTTTTCTAGGGTTTGTTCCCCTTGGACTAGCGCTTGTGGGGGCGTGGCTTGCGCGCCGTTCTCTGCGTTATGTCAGCCTGTGGGTGATCGTGATCGTGTGCGCGTATCTCTTCACGCTTGGACCGTTGATCGCGGTAGGTGAGGACTCAATTCTGTCTCCCTACTTGATTTTGTTTCAGCTTCCGGGCGCTTCGGCGATTCGGCACACCCCCCGTTACAGCCTGCTCGCGCTGATCGGCGCTGCTTTGCTGGCAAGTGCCGCGCTGACTCACCTGTTCAAAACCGCTGAACGTGCCCGCGCATGGACGCTTCTCGGCGTGATTACGGCGGCATTCGTGATCGAATCGATTCCGTATAACGGCTTGTCCAGTGGGCGCTTCGAGCAGACGTTTCGATTGACCTCCGGTTCGCCTGCAGGACACCCACTGATCGGTATGCCGTCCTTCTTTTCGCCGCGGCTAAACGATTGGCTTGACCGGCTGCCGGATGAAACGCTCACTTTTCACTATCCGGTGGATGATTTCGCCAATCAACAGTATATGGCATCGATCGCATATCACCGCCAACCGATGATCAACGGGCAGGCGAGCTTCTACCCGTCATGGTATCGGGATCGAGACTGGAATCGATTCCCCAGTCTGTATACGCTTTGGGCACTGCGCGAACACGGCGTCGCTTATATCCTGATCTATAACCCGCTCCTTCGTGATGACCTTCAGCGTGCGGTGACGGATCGCTTACAGGGCTTTCGCGGGGATGTGACGTGGGTCGCCACCATTGATCAAGTCGATATTTACCGCCTAGAATCCCCTGATTCTCAAGAATCGATCCGCTTTGAGTTTGACGAATATGTACCGGGTACGGGCTGGTATGGACCCGAAACACGTGAGGACGGCGTTACCTTTGCTTGGACGAACGGAAGCATGTTCACTTTAGTATTCCCGCCGCTGTCAGCGGATCAATCTGTGGTGCTTCGGGCACGCATCATCGCTGTGTTTCAGAGCGAAAACTTCTCGCAGCTTCGTCTTGAAGTCGGCGGCGAGACAATCCCGTTGACGATGAGCCAAACCGCTGACGACAGGGTGATCGACGCAGTGCTGCCCGAAAGCGTACTCACGGGTGAAACGCTGGTGTTGAATTTCACGACGGTTCAACAGGGCAGTCCACTTCTGGCGCGCACGGGTGCTGATCCACGTACACTGGGACTCGCGTTCGATTGGATTGAGTTGATAGTTCAGCGTTAACAAGTTTTTTATGGTTAAAGTTGTGAGAAGTGTATTGTATCAAAGTGACAACCGTAATAGACTCTACTTGAGATTCATCACGCAACGTTGATATAGGAGACTCAATGTCATACATCAAGCGCTTTATGGTGGTTTTCGCGTTACTGGCAATTTTGGCTGCGGTAGTCGGTGTTGCTGCACAAACGGGTTATGGGACAACCAGCCCGACTCCCCCTTCCTGTGGTACGGGTTCGTTCTATGACGAGCTTTCGGAAGGTGATGCGCAGGAATTCTTCGCAGGCAAGGATGCCGTGTTTGACTTCAGCAACCTCGATCTGGTGACGGTCTTCTACACGCGCTGCTTTGGCAATATCATCCGCACGCTGACCAGCTTCCAAGAACGTTACCCGGATTTCACCTGCGAGAATGCTGTTGTCTACAAGGTCGATGCGAACGGCAATATTGGTGTGTGGCCCTACACATGCGACGCGAATACCGATGTGTTTACCATCCTCGGGACTGGCTTGCCGGGTCACATCATGATTTTCGCCCAACAGAACGAATCGATCAATCCGATACCGGTTTTCACGTTCAGCGACTCGCTCTAATCTGCGTTTACCTGCGCTCGCCGGGATTGTTCCGGTGAGCGCAGCACCCTGTGCCGTTCGCCTCGCTGAATTCAAGAGAATCCAACAAGTGAAAAAACTGTTTCGCACGCTCACGGTACTACTCCTCTGCGCTCTTTGGCTTGCCAGCACGGCAGCAATCGCTCAAACATCCTTCGGGCATGTCGTTTACTATTTGCTGGATGTCGATGGTATCCATCAACTTGTGCGCGCCACACTTGACGGACTCCAATCCCCCATCAGCGAGACTCATCAGGGTTCAGTCATCGCCTACGATATTGGCGCTGATGCTGCATATGTCACCCGCACACCAGAGGCGCAACTGGTACTTTATCTCGCGCCGCTTGATGGAAGCACCCCGGCGACGAGCGTCATCACATCAGCAAGGCAGGTGTTTGATGTGGTGCTAACCCCAAACGCCGTATACATCAATGCCGAAGGACTTGACGGGCTGCCCGTCCTCTACGGCTATGATCGCGCGCTCAACCTGATCATGACTCGTCCGGTTGCCTTATCCGGTGCGGTGCAGACGCTTTCGCCATCGGCGGAATGGGCGCTTGCAACCCACCCGTCAGGGCAGTTCGGCGTTTACGCGCTGCCGAGCACCGAACGCGCCAATTTTGAGATGGTCGCCAACGGACTCACGCAGCTCAGTTGGTCGCCGATAGTCGATCAACTCCAAGTAATCGGCTCAGATTCGAGCGGAACTCAGCCGTTTCTGTATTTGATCGACCTCGATCTCGCCACGACGCGCCAATTCCCTCTGCCATCGCTCCTGTCTGGTGTCACCATTCAAGCGACATGGAGCGATCACGGGCGCTATATCGAGTACGCCGCTGCTACCACTTCTGATCGCGTGCTCTTGACCGATGTAACTACCGGCATCCAAACTGAACTCGCTGAGCCGGGATTCCCGATTGCCCCACTTTCATGGTCTGCGGGTGACGAGTGGCTGCTTTATCTGATACAGATTGGGACAAACACGCCGGAATTGTTCGCGTTCAACCCCATGACCGGAGTACGCACTCCTGTTCGAGTCCCCAGCGCGCAAATCGTTTCGGCAGCTTGGTCGCCCGACAGCGCTGCGATTGCCGCTGTGACGGTCGGCTTGAACAACACCGTCACCGTATATACCGCGCTGGCTCCCATGTTCGATGTCTGGATTCCCCTGTTTACGACGGACGACGGACGGTTCTCGCAGGCATCGTTGTACTGGGCGGGGAATGCTCTCGTGTTTGAGCATGACTCGGCGGCATTGATCGCACCCGCGCCGACGAACACACTTGTCAGGCTCTCACCGATGCTGTACCCCATTGTGACAGACAGCATCCGTGTGATCGCGAATTAAAGATGGCAGCGGCGCTCGAACACGCAGTCCTCAAAATAGGCTTGATCGCGGCAGCGGCACTCTGCTGGTTTGGCGCTTCCCGGCTCTGGGAAGCAGGTAACATGGTGATTGAGCGCAGCGCGTTTGTCCTTGCGCTCATCAGCTTCTTTACCGCTGCGCTGTTGCTGTTTCTCGCCGTCTTAAAGCACACGCCCCGTCGTGCCCATTGGCTCATCGCGCTTGCGCTCGTATTGATGTGGGCGAGTTTTCTGCATATTCATCTCGTCAACCGGGAGCAGGCGGGGCGGGTGTACATCACCGATGTGCAGATGTTCTCCGATTATGGGGCTGCGCTCACGCGCATGGGAGAAAACCCTTACGCCTTCGATATGCTCGATTCGTATCGCATTTACCGCGCATCGAAGCTCTACTCCACTCCGTTGATCAGTGGCGATGTCGTCGGCGGGTTTTCATACCCTGCGCTCGGTTTTCTGCTGTATTTACCGGTGCAGGCGCTCGGAATCGACACCACGCTGATCTACCCCGCCGCGCTTCTCATCACGCTGGGTATCCTTTATCTTGCAGCACCCCGCGCGATTCGACCGCTGGCGGTTGTGCCGTTTCTCGTCAACCCCAATTACACACTCTACTCGCTCGGCGGCGTCAACGATATCGTGTGGGCGCTGATGTTATGCCTGATGATTCTGTCGTGGCGGCGGCTGTGGCTGGCGGCTTTGATCTTCGGTCTGGCGTGTGCTTACAAACAGCAGCCTTGGTTTCTCGCGCCGTTCCTGCTCGTCAAATTGTGGTTTGAATCGTCAGGCACGATCCGCGACCGCCTGATGACGGTGATGCGCTTCGCCTTGATCACGGCGGGCGTATTCGCGCTCGTGAATGCGTATTGGTTCGCCCAAGACCCGGCAGCGTGGATCAACGGCGTGATGCGCCCTCTATTCGAGCGGATGGTGATTCTCGGTCAGGGGTATTCCAGCTTAACTCTGTTCGGCGTGATCATGCTCCCGCAGTGGGCATTCACCGTGTTCACCTATGGTTCACTTGCCCTGCTGCTGATCCTCTACATCCGCTATTTTGAACATTGGCGCGAGATGCTGTGGATTGCGCCGGTCGTTGCGCTCTGGTTCGGTCATCGCAGCCTGTCATCCTATTGGTATTTTTACCTGCTGCCGTTGGTACTGGCGCTCTTGATGACATGGCGGCGCGAATGGAATACTGAGCCGGAGACCGAAACCGCTCCGCCACAGCCGCACTTGTGGCTGACCCCGATTGGAATTGGCGGTCTAGCGCTAATTGTCGCGCTGATCGCTGCCGCCGCGCCCAACCCGATCACGCTTGAGAGGGTCGGCGCGGTGAACATCGGTGGAACAGAGACGCGTATCACTGTACGCGTGACCAATGGCAGCGACACGCCGTTAACACCGCGTTTTTCGCTGCAATCTTGGGGAGAACAACCCGCATTTTGGGAAGTGCTGCACGGCAGCGCCCAAGTCGATCCCGGTGCGAGCCAAACCTACACACTCTTCACGACGAACACCGCCGAAACCTTTAATCCTGCCGTCGGCGCACAGGTGATCGTCAGCGATGCGGAGAATTACGGGCGGCGCGCATCAACCTTTCTGCATCCTGCCATGCTGGTGTATGTCGATTCGATCCCGAACGGCGGATTTCTCTATTGGAATGCGGACGGAAGCGCCCCTTACGGGTGGGGCTTGGTCGGCATACCCGGAAGCGTACATCTGACACAAGCGACCACCCCGGACTATACAGGGCGCGCTGTCGAGTTCACGATTGCGCCGGGGCAGTCGGTCGCGCTGGATACATGGCTGATGCTCCCTGAAGCACCAATTCGCTTATGGGTGAACCCTCCGCTCGGCGCGAATCAAAGTCCTGAATTTGCGATGCTCTACGGAGTTGAGATCGCCTTTACCCAGAACGGTACCCGTTTCTTAATTCTGTTCGGCACCGACGCAAGCGGCACGCTCGCTGATGGCACGCAGTTCTACGGCATTCCAGCGCCATCCGATCAGTGGAGCGAACAAACGATCCAGCTTCCCAATATCATCGCCGAACTCGGCATCGACATCCCAGAGCCGCAAATACGCGCAATCGGAGCGGTGCAGTTCCCAATGGTGATGACGAATTTTCGTGTTTATGCGCAGTCCAATACGGCGGCAGCCGTGTCTTTCGGTGAGATCACCAGTGTACCGGGAGCTGCCTCCCCCGCACTTGAGCGTATAGCAGCGTCGATTGCGGCTCCGGCGGATCTGTTTCGCTGGCGCGCTGAAATCAATCTAGAAGCGGGTAACTATGCCCACGCTGTCGAGTTCTTCAGTGCGGCACTCGCACTTGAACCGGCAGTGGTCGAATCGCAGTTTGGCTTAGGTGCGGCGCTGTTCGGCACTGGGGATTTGGCACGTGCGCAAGCGATTTTCGAACAAGCCGCCGCCGTCTATCCCCAGCGATCCCGCCTTCAGACTCTATTGGGCGAAATCCTGCTTGCACAAGGGGACGCGGTTGGCGCACAGGTGGCTTTCAATACCGCGCTTGAACTGTTCACCCGCGACGGTGTGGACTACGGCGACTCGGCACAGGCACGCATTTATCGCGGGTTAGGTGATGCGCTTGCCGCGCAAGATCGGCTTGCGCTTGCGGAATCGATGTACAGCCGCGCCGTTGAGCTTGATCCGTGGGATCTCGCCAGCTATGCCAGTCTGTATCGTGCATTCGCCGATCAGGGTCGCTGCGATGCCGCCACTCTGATCTATGACCGGGCAGCCTTATTTGGATTGAGTGTTACGCCGCCGCCGTGCGAAAACATGACCAATCCATAATCCAAGCTTGACCGTGATTCTTCCGGGTATTGCGAGTCACATTTTGCGACCCTTTATCCGTTCAATCGATAGCCGATCCCCGGCTCTGTCAAAATAACGGAGGGTTTGGTGGGATCGGCTTCGATCTTCTGACGAAGTTGAGCGAAGTAGACACGCAGATAGTGTGTTTCGTTTTCGTATTCCCGTCCCCACACCTCCCGCAAAATTTGCCGGTGTGTGAGTACCCTGCCCGCATGCTGAATCAGAAGCCGCAGCAAAGCATATTCCGTCGGAGTCAGCTTTACCGGTTCGCCTTTTACCGTGACCAAACGCCGGGTCAGATCGACCTGCAAATCACCCAACTTAAAAATCTGTATGTCTTCACCGGGGGCAGCATGACGCAGCGCCACACGGATACGCGCCATCAGTTCGTCGGTGCTGAAGGGCTTGGTCAGGTAATCATCGGCGCCAGCATCCAGCGCGGATACTTTATCCTGATCGCTGTCGCGGACGGATAGGATGATAATCGGCGTATGTGTCCATTCGCGCATTTGACGCAGCACATCCAAGCCATCCATGTCCGGCAGCCCCATATCCAAAATGATCACATCCGGGCGAAGCTGCGCCGCCTTGAGGAGTCCGGCTTCGCCTGTTTCTGCTTCATGCGTCTGATAACCGCTTCCAGCCAAGCTAATCCGTAGAAAGCGGCGAATCTGCACCTCGTCGTCAATCACCAAGACTTGTAATCCGTCACCTGTCATAGTGCTGCCTCCTGCACGGGCGGGGGCGATCCGTTGAGGGGTAAATGAATGATAAACCGAGCGCCACCTTGATCATGATTTTCGACGGTGAGGGTTCCCCCATGCGCTTCGACCAATCCCCGGCTGATCGACAACCCTAATCCTGTACCACCCGTAGGCGTTCCCGGCACGCGATAGAATTTTTCAAAGATCGCATCGAGTTTATCAGCCGGTATACCGGGACCGCGATCTTCGATAGTGATGGTGACAAGTTGCGCATCCGCCCCGGCGCTCACCTGAATAGGCTTGCCGGGAGGGCTGTAAGTGCATGCATTTTCCAAGAGATTAACCAGCACCTGTTCAATCAATACGAAATCCACCTGAATGAGCGGCAAATCAGGTTGTAGACGGATTTCGATTCCATGATCTTGAACACACGTATCGAAGTTCTTCACGGCAACACCGATAATTTCACCGATGTCGCACCACTCGCGTTTAATTTGCAGTCGTCCGCTTTCCAAGCGTGACATATCCAGTAAGTTTTCGACCAGCCGGTTCAGGCGGTCAGCCGCGCTGTGAATATCACTGACCAAAGCATCCCGGTCGCCATCACTTTGCGAGGTTGAAAGTCCACTTGCAGCACCCTTGATCGAGGCAATCGGCGTGCGAAGTTCGTGCGAAATGGAGTTGAGCAGCGTTGTATACAACCGTTCCGACTCACGCATCATGGCAGACTGCTGGGCGGCTTCATCCAACAGTTCGCGCTCAATTACTAAGGCGATTTGATGGATAAACATCTCTAACAGTGCCGCTTCATCGGCAGACAGCCGCTCGTTGCGCCGATACCGAATGCCAATCACGCCAACAGTCCGGTTGGGCGTCAGCAGGGGGAAAAACTGCGCGGTCGCCAATGGTAGCGTATCCGTGAAGCGTCCAGCAGGCTTGCCGTGTTCAAATACCCAACGCGCTACGCTGCGCTCTTTATCATCGAGCTGGATAGTGCTGCATAAATGCGCTTCATCAGAATACTTCCCTCCGCTGAGCAGCATCACGGCGACATCAATCTGAAATATACGCTGTATTTGATCGACTGCCGTGCGCAACACATCATCCATATTCACTGCCGTTGCCGTCTCGTGTGCCAGCGTGTACAGCGCTAAAGTACGGTCTGCCGTATACCGCGCGAGTTGTTCCTGTGCGCGCAGACGCGCCGCTAAATTACCTGCAATGATGGCAATGATGAAGTACAAAAAGAACAGGATAACGTCCTGAACCTGCGAAATAATGAATGTGAGGCGCGGCTCGATGAACAGAAAATTCCACGAGATCGCGCTGATGGTTGCGGCGACGAGCGCTGGTCCGCGTCCGATATAGATGGCAATCAGCAGCACGGCGAGCAGTTCCGTTAGACCCACCGCCTGATACCCTAGCCAAGGAAGCGATGTGAACAGCAGGAGATCGACAACCGTCACGAGAGACACGATCCCAACAGTCCACAAATAATCCCGCAGCGAAGAATGAAGGCGCGGTTGGGGCAGCAAAAAGCGGCGCTCAGGCGTTGGCTGCACCTCATCACCCGTGACGACGTAGACATCGATCTCACCACTCGCGCGAATCACCCGATCCACGAGCGAACCGCCGCGCAGGAGTGTTTGCAGCGGGCTGTGCTGCGGCTTACCCATCACGATTTGCGTGACATTGCGCTGATACGCTAAGCGCAGCAGTGCTTCAGAAATCTCATGCCCGGTCACGGTTATCACTTCCGCGCCGAGACTCCGCGCCAACGCCAGATTGCGTGAAAGCTGGTCTTTTGCGGGCTGTGCTGTCACCTCCCCAGTTTCGACATAAACCGCCAGCCATGACGCTTCGAGGTTGTACGCCATGCGGCGCGTCCAGCGAATCAACTTTTCCGAAAATGGGCTGGAACCGACGGCAACCATCAGGCGTTCGCCGGACTTCCAAGGTCCCGCGATCTGCTTGATCGCCATATAATCCTGAAGCTGGTGATCGACACGTTCGGCGGTCAGCCGCAGCGCCATCTCGCGCAGCGCTGTCAGATTACCGACCCGAAAGAAGTTGTTCACCGCCGTTTCGATGCGTTCTGATGTGTAAACTTTGCCTTCCGCCAGCCGCTTACGCAGATCGTCCGGGGATAAGTCGATGAGTTCGATTTCATTGGCGAGATCGAGAACCGAATCGGGAAGCGTTTCTTGAACGCGAATGCCGGTGATCTGCTGCACGGTATCCGCGCGGCTCTCGAAGTGCTGAATGTTGACCGTCGTCCAGACATCGATTCCCGCTTCAAGCAGTTCGATTACGTCTAGGTATCGCTTGGCTTGACGCGATCCCGGCGCGTTGGTGTGCGCGAGTTCATCCACGAGCACAAGCTGAGGTTTGCGCGCCAGCACCGCGTCTGTATCCATTTCCTCAAGGAATGTGCCGCGATATTCCAGTTTGCGCCGGGGGATAACCTCCAATCCGTTCACGAGCGCTTCGGTTTCGGCGCGGCGGTGCGTTTCGACATAGCCGACTACGACATCGACACCCTCGCTTTGGCGCAGCCGAGCCGCATCCAGCATCGCGTAAGTTTTGCCGACACCCGCCGCCATGCCGAGAAAGACCTTCAGCCTCCCGCGTGTTTTCGAATCTTCGACCCTTTGGATCGCCGCGAGCAGCGCATCAGGGTCGGGACGAAATTCATCCGCCATATCAAACCCTTTTCAGAGGCGGAAAACTATTCCGCCCCTTGTTCCTATTCTAAGCCATCCAGCGCAAGATTGAGCAGCAGCACATTTACACGCGGTTCACCCAAAATACCGAACTGAGGGGCTTCGCTGTATTGAGCGATCAGTGCTTCAACCTGATCACGTTCCAGACCGCGCGCGTCCGCTACCCGGTCGATTTGCAGCGCGGCGGCTTCCGGGCTGATATGCGGATCAAGACCGCTGGCGGAGGCGAACAGCAAATCAGCAGGGATCGCGGCATCATCTGACAAACCATGTGCGGCGCGGAGCGCAGCGGCGCGTGCTGCCACCTGTGCCGCCAGCGCCGCGTTCGTCCAACCGTAGTTTGTCGCCCCCGACGCGATCAGCGCATCCGGCGACGATCCCTGCATAGTGTTGACTGCCGACGGTCGCCACCAGAAGTAAGCCGGATCATTCGTGGTTTGACCGATGAGCGCAGACCCAACGATCTGCCCATCCTGCACAATCAAGCTGCCATTCGCTTGATACGGGAACAACACCTGCCCGATGCCAGTCATCAACAGGGGATAAATCACGCCCGTAAGGACGCTGAGGACGATAAACGCGGTCAGCGCCGCGCGAAATTGCTTTGCCATGAGGTTTTCCTTCTAAACCTGTTCGTTCCAACTCGAATCGGGGTGCGTCTGCAACCACAACCGATCTTCGTCAAGAAATTCCGCCGTGACTCCGTCTTGCGAGTCAACATCACAATCTGTCGCGGGAGTTCCGCCGTTCAGGGCAGGCATCAGCGCGAATGCCAGCAGCGCCGCACCCACGACCCCCATCCAGACGAATTGGAGCAAGAAGTGAATATCGGACGAAACTTGCAGCCGGGATTCGATGAGAAGCGCTGTCGTGGCTGCCATACCCGTCAGCACTAATCCCTCATAGGGTGAATGCAGTAAGGACTTCATCCCCGTTTCCCTTATGCGAACCCCACCAACGAAATCAACAGGTCGATCAGCTTGATGCCGATGAACGGCGCGATCAAGCCACCTAGCCCGTAAATAAGCAGATTACGCTGAAGCACCGCCGATGCACTCATCGGCTTGTAGCTCACCCCGCGCAGTGCCAGCGGAATCAGCGCGACGATGATCAGTGCGTTGAAGATGGTCGCGCTCAGAATGGCGCTTTGCGGACTGCTTAAGCCCATGATGTTGAGCGCCGCCAGCGGACCCGCTTCGCCCGGAGTAATCGCATACAGCGACGCGAACAGCGCCGGAATGATGGCGAAATACTTGGCAACGTCGTTGGCGATGCTGAACGTGGTCAGCGCGCCGCGCGTCATCAAAAGCTGCTTACCGATCTCCACGACTTCGATCAGCTTGGTCGGGTCGCTGTCAAGATCGACCATGTTCCCGGCTTCACGTGCCGCCTGTGTGCCGGTATTCATCGCAACGCCAACATCCGACTGCGCCAGCGCCGGGGCATCGTTCGTCCCGTCACCCGTCATGGCGACGAGATGGCCATCTGCCTGCTCCTGTCGGATGCGGCGGAGTTTGTCCTCAGGGGTTGCCTGTGCCATAAAATCATCCACGCCCGCTTCAGCCGCAATCGCCGCTGCCGTCAGCGGGTTATCGCCCGTGATCATGATCGTGCGAATGCCCATCGCCCGAAGCTGACCAAACCGTTCGTTGATCCCGCCTTTCACGATGTCCTTGAGTTCGATCACGCCCAGCACATCACGCCCTTCGCTGACGACCAGCGGTGTGCCACCGCGCCGCGCAATATCCTCGACGGAGGTGTTTATTGCAGCGGGGAACTGCCCACCTAGTGACTCAACATGGCGTTTCACCGCATCCGCCGCGCCTTTACGAATGCTCCGGGCGGCAGTCCCATCGTGTGCATGCAGTTCGACACCGCTCATGCGCGTTTGTGCACTAAACGGGATGAACTCTGCTTGTGCGTCACTCAATTCACGCCCGCGAATGCCGAATTTCTCTTTCGCCAGCACAACAATCGAGCGTCCTTCGGGGGTTTCGTCCGCCAGCGAACTCAACTGCGCCGCGTCCGCCAGCCGCGCATCACTCAACCCCGGTGCGGGAATAAAGTTGGTCGCCATGCGGTTGCCGAGCGTAATCGTCCCGGTCTTATCGAGCAGCAGCACATCGACATCCCCCGCTGCTTCAACCGCGCGCCCGCTCGTCGCCAGCACATTGCGCTGAATCATCCGATCCATGCCGCTGATGCCGATGGCGCTCAACAAGCCGCCAATCGTCGTCGGGATCAGGCAGACGAGCAGCGCGATCAACACGGGGACGGTTGCGTTGGTCTGCACGATCCCAGACTCGGCTTCGCTGTAAGCGGCAAAGGCGCGCAGCGTCACCACTGCCAGCAGAAAAATGATCGTCAAGCCGGAAAGCAGGATCGTGAGCGCGATCTCATTGGGTGTTTTCTGGCGTTTTGCCCCTTCCACCAACGCAATCATGCGGTCAAGAAATGTGCTGCCTTGTTCGGACGTAATTCGGATCACAATTCGGTCGCTCAACACGCGAGTTCCACCCGTCACCGCGCTGCGATCCCCGCCGCTTTCGCGGATCACGGGCGCGCTTTCGCCGGTGATCGCGCTTTCATCCACGCTGGCAATCCCTTCGACCACTTCACCATCACCGGGGATTAGATCGCTCGCTTCGCACACGACCAGATCGCCGCGTTTGAGTTCCGTTGCCGAAACCCGATCTTCGCGCCCATTCATCAGGCGGCGGGCGGTCATCTGCGTGCGCGTCTTGCGGAGTGCGTCCGCCTGAGCCTTGCCGCGTCCTTCCGCCATCGCTTCCGCGAAATTGGCAAACAGCACCGTGAACCACAGCCACAGCGCAATCTGCACGTTGAAGCCCATATCCGGCGAACCACCGCTCAACACATCGCGCACAATCAGGAGCGTGGTCAGCACCGCGCCGACCAGCACGACGAACATCACAGGATTTTTTACCTGCTGGCGTGGATCAAGTTTGCGAAATGCATCGACCAATGCGCGCTGAAGAATTGCCCGTTCAAACAGCGGGCGTGATTTCAGTTTCGTTTCCATTTAGATACCTTTAGAACACGCGCCCATTCAGCGCAAGCAGTTGTTCGACAATCGGACCTAGTGAGAGCGCCGGGAAGAACGTCAGCGCCCCAACGATCAGGATCACCGCGATGAGCAGCACAACGAAGAGCGGCGAGTCTGTTGGGAACGTGCCCGCTGATGCTGGCGCAACCTTTTTCCCCGCCATGCTTCCTGCAATTGCTAATACGGGGAGGATGACGCCAAAGCGCCCGATCCACATGGCGATCCCGATCAGCGTGTTGTAGAACGGCGTATTCGCATTCAAGCCAGCGAACGCGCTGCCATTATTACCCGCCCCCGACGTGAAGGCGTAAAGAATTTCACTGAAGCCATGTGGACCGACATTCGTTCGGCTTGTAAGTCCTGCGTCGGTCACCACGCCCAGCGCGGTGAACAGCAAGATCGCGGCGCTAGGAAGCAGAATGGCGAGTATCGCCATCTTGACTTCGCCGGACTCAACCTTCTTCCCCAGATATTCGGGCGAACGTCCGACCATTAACCCGGCGATGAATACCGTCAAGATGACGAAGATCAACATACCGTACAGCCCTGCCCCCACCCCGCCAAAGATCACTTCACCAAGCATGATGTTAAGCAGCGCGATTCCACCCGCGATTGGGCTGAAACTACTGTGCATGGCATTGACCGATCCATTACTTGCCGCCGTTGTCGCCGCACCCCACAGGATGCTGTTAGTCACGCCAAAGCGCAGTTCTTTACCTTCCAATGGGAGCAAACTGCCAAACGCTGGAGTCGCGGTGTATTCAGACGTGAGCATCACGCCTATACCAGCCGTGAATAGGATGAACATCGCGGCGAAAATCGCCCAACCCTGTCGTTTACTGCCAACCATCACGCCGTAGGTGTACGTGAGTGCGACAGGGATCAGCAGGATCGAGAACATCTCCAGAAAGTTACTGAACGGAGTCGGGTTTTCATACGGGTGCGCGCTGTTGATGTTGAAGAAGCCGCCGCCGTTCGTCCCCAACTGTTTGATCGCGATCTGCGATGCCGCCGCGCCCTGCGGAAGCATTTGCGTTTCGCCGCTCAACGTGATCGCTGTGATTGGCGCGTTGAAGTTCTGTACGACGCCCTGCCCAATCAAGAGAATTGTCAGAATGATCGACAGCGGCAGCAGCACGTACAGAGTCGAACGCACGAGATCGACCCAGAAATTCCCAATCACCTTACCTGATCTACCGACCAATCCACGTATCAGCGCGACAACAACCGCGATCCCGGTCGCAGCACTGACGAAATTCTGCACCGTCAAGCCGATCATCTGCGTGAGATAGGTCAGCGTCGTTTCACCTGCGTAGGACTGCCAGTTTGTGTTAGTCACGAAGCTGGTCGCCGTGTTGAAAGCAAGGAACGGTTCGACATTCCCCAACCCTGCCGGGTTGAGCGGCAGCCACTCCTGCACAAGCTGCAAAACGAACAGGAATACGAAACCGATCCCATTGAACAGGATGAGCGCAAACGCATATGCCTTCCAATCCTGATCTACAGTGCTGTTCACGCCGATGAGGCGGTACAGCCCCTTTTCAACCGGACGCAGCATCGACAGTAGATGGCGTTCACCCCGAAACACCCGCGCCATATAGCCGCCGAGCAGCGGCGTACAGACGATCAGCAGCCCCAGATACAGGATAATCTGAACCCAATCAAGTCCGGTCATTTTAGAAACGCTCCGGGTACAACATCGAATACACGAGATAGATCAGCAGCCCTAGCGCCACCAATCCGACGAGGATAAGTTCTAAAGCCATCATGACCTCCACAATCACGATGCTTATTGTCTGGAAAAAGGGATCAAATGTGGGTCAAAAACTGGGGAACGAGCATCAAAAAAAGATCAAGACTGGCTGTCGTTGGCGCGGCATCCAGTTCAACGCCTTATCCCGCCCGCGCGTGATTGCTTCGATCGTAAGGCTTCATCTTGCGCAAGGCTTGTGGGATGTCTCTCAATTAGGGTCAAATATTCGCAGGTGAGCGATTCGGATGGCAGCACACTTGCCGCCGATTATCTTTTTGCCTTCACAACCGAAGCGGTGGAGACACCACCAACAATCACGACAACCAGCCCACTCAACGATACGCTTGAGCCTAAAGATACACTTACGTCACATAGCGGGGCTAATGTATTCCTTTAACTGGGGCAAAAAGATTGTGAAGGTTGATCCTTTGCCTATTGCGCTCACAACATCAATGCGACCGTTGTGCATTTGGACAATCTTCTGCGCGATTGGCAGTCCTAATCCAAAGCCCGGAGTGCTGTGTGCTTCATCTTGTCGCCAAAACGTGTCAAAAATGCGCGGCAAATCATCTTCAGAAATCCCCGATCCCGTATCGCTGATTTCAATTCGGATGTGATCGCGTACTGTCGCACTCGTGATTCGAATCGTGCCGTTTTCCGGGGTGAAGTGATAGGCATTCTCAAGGAGTTGTCGGAATGCAAGCGAGAGGTAGTCTGCATTCCCCATGACAAAAGGCAAGCTTGGTTGGAGTTCAAACTGGATCGTATGCTTGTCCTTGTACTTCGCGTTGAGTTCTGAACAGACAAATACAAGCTGATCGTTTACATTGACCCGATCTGTAGACAACGAATCGGCATTTTCTAGCTTCGACATGATGATCATCATGTCGATCAAGCGGGTAATGCGTTTAATCTCTATCTCAATTTGAGTTTTCTTTTGATCACGTTGGACGGGATCATTTGAACGATTGAGGATATATGCGCTTGTTCCAATCGTTGCCAGCGGCGTTCGGAATTCATGTGCAGCATTTCTAACGAAAGAAGTTAGCAACTGCCGCCGCTCTCTCTCCAGCGCAAATTCAAACTCGCGGCGCTGTGCCAGTCTTACCTTGGTAACATTGCGAACAATGGTTAGCACCTCATCCTGTCCGCAAACGACCATACGCGCTTCAAAATCCGCGATCTCACCTTGAATGGGCACACTGTACTGGTAAATTTGTTCCTGCCCAGTCGTCAAGACCCGCCCCGAATGATACATATGTCTTTCTGCAAATTCGCGCGGCAGTATCTCGGCAATGCTCTGCCCAATGAATGTATCGAGGGGCGCGAGTAGGTCACGCGGGTTGCCCACATGACAATCGAGAAATATGCCGTCGCGACGAGTGCGAAAGACAAGATCGGGAATCGCATTCAGAAGTGCTCGATGGCGGGCTTCACTTTCTTTCAGAGCTTCTTCTATTCGTTTTGGTGCCGTGATATCAACTGCGGAAGTGAGATTGTAGCTTTCACCATGCAGCATGAGTATTTGTGCTGAGAGCAGTACTGGTATTGGTCTGCCATCGCGTGCATAGAGGATCGCTTCTTCGTCACGAACAGAGCCATCCCTTTGCAGTTTCTCACTGATGATATGTCTATATCGAACGTCAAGGTGGAGCAAATCGGTCAGTTTTTTGCCCATAATCGTTTCGGGCGTATAACCTAATTTCTCGCAAAATGTGCGACTCACGTCGACACACGCTCCGGTTTCTACTTTGCTCAACACAGCTATTGCTGAATTGGCGTGAAAGACAGCAGCGAGTTTTTCTTCCGCCAATTTAAGTTTGGAAACATCCTTCAGGACTCCAAATAAAGCAGGCTGTCCATTCCAGAACCCCTGAGTGATATAAGTTTCTACCGGGATCAAATCAAGTGACTTTGTTTGAATCGGAACAGGACAATATCTGCGTGTACCTCGCAGTACTTCAGCGATCAACTGTGCTGCTTCGCCGCGCCGTGCTTCCGGATGAATCAGTAATAGGGGTTGTCCGATGAGTTCCGACTGTGAATATCCAAGTCGTTCGAGGGCTGTTTGATTAACTTCCTGAATATTCCCTTGCATATCCAGAATGAAGAGAAAATCTTCGATGATATTCAATAAAGTGCGGAAGTTAGCTTCGCTGTTGTTCTCTACTTCTTCAGCCTGATTACGCGCAGTTAGGCTGCCGTCAATGGCTAGCCGCTTTCTGCCGCGATTCCCACCCTCAACAATGACCCAACCGATTGAAGCAATCAGCGTAAAAAACACCACGTATGAGAACGAAAAGCTAAATGGCGTGTCAGGGATGAAGAAGAAACTGCCGCCAAAGAACAAGCTGCCGCCTATGGCGATCAGCGTATAACGTTTTGTTAGGAACATACCTGAAGCTAACACTGCGAAGACCACAAAATCGAGTGTCAGCACGCTTTCGATCGTAAATCCCGGTGATGTGAAGATCGTAGCGACAACGAGGGCGAACAGCGACACAACCTGAAGCACTGCACCAATCCAGTAACGCCGTGAACGACCGAACCAATAGGTGGCGGCGAAGGTTACGACAATCCCTATTGACAGCAAAAGTATCTCTGGAACGTCGGTGGAGGCAATGACCCAGATGGGCAGCAGCGCAGTGATCAGAGAAATCGAAAGGAGCGCCAGCGCCCGCACTTGATCGTCGTTTTCAAAATTAGGGGCAGATTCTGTGAGTTTGAGAACTGAACTCTTGCGGTAGTTCGACTTACGTATGATGAACACCGTGGAAGACTCCGAGGAATGTACGAGTAGATGAGACTCCCTGATCTGCCGTCGTCATCGGGTTTTCGTTTGATTTGTACCCAAATGGCTTAGGTGAAGAAAAACCGATCTATGTTCTTGATGGAGGCTTCTAGCTAGATCGCGGTTGGATCATTAAGGCGTTCCTGAAGAAACGCAGTATAGTACTTGAGGAGACTATCCACAACTTCTCCACCTGTCAAGACTGGTCTAGCCCCGATAACCTGCGGCTAGACCACACCATCGCTGACGTTAATTCGCATGAATTCCTAACACAAGCGAACGAATCCCCTCAAACGGCGGCACGGTGAGCACCAATATCTCATCCGTGGCGGTGACTTCTTCGGTTTGCAGGATGTTCCCCATGTACGTATCCCAATACTGGACGGTATACGTTCCATCCTCGAAAACATCGTTGATCGTGACCGTCATGCCGGGGATTACGCCCGCATTCTCCTCATCGCGGGTGTCGGCGACCATCCACACGATCCCCGTTTGACCATCCGAGCAAGCGGCGCGATACACGCGGCGGTCGCTCAACAAGACACGCAGGGTGATGTTCTCGCTGGAGAAGTTCGCCCAGTCAATGCTGGTCGCGAAGCGGGCAATCGCTAGCAGGTTATCGCGCAGTTCCGGCAGGATGAAATGCGGGTTGGTGTAGGGCCAGCGCATGCCTGTTCCCGCGCCGCACGACGCGAGATGTGCCCAACTCATGTTGTTGTGATATTCCTGATCGAACAGAGGATTCACGATCCAATCCTCAATCGGTCCGCTTTCGCTGTCGAAGTATGGGCGCATATCGGTGATCTGCTGGAGCGAGAGAACGACACCGCCTGCCATCGCGTTACCGGGCAGGATTGGATCGTCAGGCGCGTTGATGTCCCCGATGTACAAATGGGTATTGGCGAAATCGAGCGCGGGATGGCGGTAGATCACACGACCGAGCCCGCCTTCTGGCACAGCAGCAGCAGATGAGACACTGATCATCGGCGCGTGCCCCCACGCACTGATCGAATACTCGCGGACGAACGCCGCCATCTCATCAATATAGGCGGCGACTTCTTCGGTTGTGTTGCCCCACCACAACTCGACCTCGTTCATGATGTCCCACGCGAAGATGTTCGGGGAGCCGCCCCAACGATCAATGATGAAGCGCCAGCGATCCTTCTGCGCTTCGATGCAGGACGCGCCTGTGAGCCACTCGCGGCGCGTCTCGCATGGTCCGCCGTTGGCGGCATTATAGGGGTAGCTAGACCAATTGCTGTTCTGCCAGAACGTATCGTAGGGAGTAAGAAGCAGGTATAAACCGTGTTCTTCCGCCATTCGGATGAACGCATCCCAGAAGGCGACCACCTCATCATTAAATGTACCGATCGGATTTTCGAGCAAGCTGGATGCCTGCTGCGCATACTCGAACATGATGCGAGAAACGGTCACGCCGTGCACCCGTAAATCGCGGATGTATGCCCCGGTCTGCTCCGGCGCAGTACCATCAAGGAGGGTGTTCAAGCCGGGCCACGAGATCGCGTCATTTTGCCCGATCACGATAAAGCCCTGCCCCGCTTCATCGACGAAATATCGCCCGTTGGGAGAAACGGAAATCCTACCCTGATACGTAGGCAGGGTGATGTTGGTGGTTTGCTGTGCGTGAGTCATAGATGCCATAAAGATCAGTTGAAAGATGAGTACGAATGCGAACAGCGATTTTTTAGATGTTCCGATATGGGGCATGAAAAGCACCTTTCCCCGGTGTTTTAGAGCAAAACGCAGTAAGGGTGACGTTTTAGCCTTTCGATCCGGTCAGGGCAACGCTTTCGACGAAGTAGCGCTGGAGCGCGAAAAACAGCACAAGGATCGGGATCAGCGCGATGGTTGCGCCTGCCATGAGCAGCGTCCAGTTCTGCTCGTACATCGAATCGAGCCGCGAGAGCAGGAGCGGCACGGGGAACAAATCCACCGAGCGCAGATAGATCAGGGGACCTAAGAAATCATTCCAGCGGGCGATGAAGCCCAACACGAACAGCGTGGCAATAATGGGACGTGCCAGCGGCAGGAACACGAAAAAGTAGGTCTGAAACCAGTTCGCGCCGTCTACCTTCGCCGCATCTTCGAGGTCTGCGGGCAGCGTGGCGAAGAACTGGCGGCTGAGGAAGATGGCGAACGGCGTGCCGAACAGAATCGGAATTATCAGCGGATTCCACGTATTCACCCAACCGAAGCGCGTGAACATGATGAAAGCGGGCACGAGCGTGACCACACCGGGGATCGTCAGCGTCGCCAAAAGAAGCTGAAACAGGCGATCACGCGCCGGAAAATGCATACGGGCGAAGGCAAACCCCGCCATCGTGCTGAAAAACACCTCACCGATGGTACTGGTCAGCGCGATGAATGCCGAATTGACGAACCCGCGCGGCAGCATGGCAATCTCCCACGCATCAGTGAAGTTTTCAAGCGTCGGGTTTTCAGGAATCCACTGTGGCGGCAGGACAAAAATGCTCGTCTCCTCTTTGAGGGCGGTTGAAATCATCCATAAGAATGGAAGAAGCATCACAATCGCGCCAAAGATCAGGATGAGGTAAGAAAGTATTTTGACGAGGATCGCCGTCTCGCGTCTGCCCCATGTGAAACCGCCGGGGCGCGCCTGCTGATCAGCGGGAACTGGACGCACATTCACATCGGTCATGGTGGTTAGCTTTCGTAATTCACCCAGCGGCGGCTGAAAAAGAAATTGAGCGCGGTAAATGCAACGATGATCAAGCCAAGAATCCACGCCTGAGCCGAGGCATAGCCCATCTGCGTATCACGAAAGGCATTTTGCTGGATGATCATGACGGGCGTGGTCGATTCGAAGTACGGTCCGCCCTGCGTCATCAAAAATGGCTCTTGGAATATCTGAAATGTGCCGATCATCGAGGTGATGACGAGGAAGAAAGTCGTCGGCGTGAGCGAGGGCCATGTCACGTAGCGGAAGCGCTGCCAAAAGTTCGCGCCGTCGATCTGCGCGGCTTCGTGCTGCTGGCGTGGGACGTTCTGCAAGCCTGCGAGATAGATCAAGACTTGATAGCCGAGTCCGCGCCAGATCAGCATGATGATCAACGCCGGTTTGACAAGGTTCGGATCGCCCAACCAGTTGGTGTTGCGGTCGAAGCCAAGCAAGCCCAAAAAGTAGTTGAGCAGCCCGTAATCTGGGTTGAAGATCCACAACCAGATCAGCGCGAGCGCCGCGATGGGCAGAATCACCGGGATATAGTAGATCGTGCGGAAGAAGCGCACGCCCTGAATACCTTGATTCATGGCAATGGCAAACACGAGCGCGATCACGAGCGAAATAGGTATCGCCAAGAGGAGAAAGAAGGTGTTCCAAATCGATTTCCAAAAAATGGGATCGACTGCGCCGACGATGTACTGCTGCCCGAACAAGCTGAACTGAAACCATTCCTGCTGTCCAGTCGGAAGGACAGAACCAGCGCGAGCGAAACGCGGCTCGCAGACGTAGGGGGCGCGCGTGATGGGGTCGGTTTGCTCTAAGTAAGTGGGAACCTGTGATTCTGGCACGCGCTCACGTCCGCAGCGGAATAAGGGTTCACCCGTCGCTTCGTCGATGTCACGCGGGAGTGCGTTCAGCGAGAGGGTAAACAGCGCAGCATAATTCTGTGTACCAACGAATTCGGCTTCATTCGCCATATCCCACTCGGTGAAGCCGAGGACGAGCGATCCGATCAGCGGCACTGCGCCGAACACGAGAAAACCGAGGATTGGTGCGGCGACGAACAGATAACCCCATAGCATTTCGCTGCGTCCCAGCCGCCCGGATTTGATTTGGCGGGGCTGTGCCGCCATGATGTTGCTCCTTGATCTAATTTGCCGGTAGTAGTCTCGCGCCTGTTCGACCACCCCCGCCCCAGATTCAGGGCGGAGGTGGTCTAGCGGGCAAAAACGAGTTAGACGATCAGCCGTCGACGCTCGCCCATGCCTCGTCGAGTCCGGCTTGGAAGGCATCAGCACGATCCGCGACTTCGTCCTCTGCCAGCGCAATACCGTCATTCACGACAGCGGGCCACACGCCGTTCCACCAGTTATCGTCAAACCACTGCCCATAGAGCGGAGTTTCGGTCCACGGACCGGGACGCTGACAGCGCGCGGCTTCGATGAAAACCTGCGCGTTGGCGGGCGGCTGATCTGGTTGCAGAAAGACATCGGTTTCAGCGAGGTCGCGTTGGTTCGGAATCTGGAACCCAAGCGCCGCCTGTTCGGTTTGCCCTTCAGGACCGGCGAGATATTCGATAAAGCGATATGCCAAATCGAGGTTAGCCTCACCTTGGCTGCCTGCCATCACCGCCAAGCCAACCGAACCACTCCAACCGGAGAAAGTGCAGTCTTCTTCGCCCGGATAGGTCGTGAGTTCGCCCGACGGTCCAACGAAGTTCGGGATCACATCCCAATTGAACGGCAACACACTGCGGAAGTTCGTCGTCGCCCACCGTCCGGCGGTCGTCATCGCCACACGCCCCTGCTCGAACAGCGCACCCCAGCCAATCGAGGTCGCGGTTTCAGCCGTCGGGCGGATGTGATAGATATGATCAAGGTCGGCGATCCACTGAATCGCGTCGATAGTGTTCTGATCATCCGCCGCAGCGAACGTGCGCCCATCTTCACTGACGATGCGCCCACCATTGCCGTAAACGATGTTCTCGAAGAACACGTCACCCACGCCCCACTGCACGATGTCATCCGGGTTGAAGCCTTCATCGGCAGGGGTCAATCCCGCGCTGTCAAACGTGAGCTGAGTGCCGATCTCGACAACCTGATCCCATGTCATCGGAACATTCGGGTCGGGGAGCGAAACGCCGGCGGCTTCAAACAGGTCGGTGTTGATGAACACAACCGTCGGACCGATGTCCTTAGGCAGCGCGTAGATTTCGCCTTCGCCGGGGGTATTGGTTTCGGGATCAAACATATAACGCCCGATGGCGGATGCCCAAATATTGTCGAGACCGAATGTCTCACTCTGTTCTACCTGCGCTTGCAGGCTGACCAACTGCCCCCGCGACACAAAACTGTAGAAATTACCGTCCGGGATGTAGGCGATATCCGGCGGCGTTCCTGCGGCGACGCGGGTATTCAGCGCCGTGACATAATCGCCGGGGATATGTTCGTAAATGATTTGAACGTCGCTGTTGTTGGCGTTAAATGTTTCTGTAAGCTGCGTGAAAACTTCAATTTCTTCGGGTCCACCCCATCCCACAAAGGTTAGGGTGACCGGTTCCTGCGCACGAACGCCGATCAGCGAGATCGCGGCGACCAATAGGGCAAGAAACAGCGTACTCACACGTTTCATCGGTACAACTCCCTTTCATTTTTTGCAAAACGTCCAGTCATATCGCAGAGGCATTCATGCCCCTGTTCCAGACCCATATCAAACGGCGCGCTGCAAGTGATGAGGAAATTAGGAGCGTCTATGTAGGGGTGCGGCGGGATTTCTCTCGAAAACGCAGCCGGAGCAGGAGATCCTGTGGATAATTGCCGAACTTTGCCCCGAAAATGTTGATGCCACCGGGGACACCGACATTCTTCACGCCGATCTTAAGTGAGATATACGGGTGATCGCTGATGTTGAGATCGTTCACCGTTACATTCGAGAGTGGTACACCATCGATAATCGTGCCGCTTTCGGTGATGCGCCATATCTTGAGCAGACCGTACTGCGTATTCCATTCATCCCACCACACGGGGGTGAGAACGCCGCGCTGACCGCCAAAATCGCCGGGGGAACGCCATGTGCCGATCTCGACCTCGTTCACCCATAAGGTGATGTTCGAGGGCCAGTCTGGGTTGTGGTGGGGGGCTTCGGAGCAGACTTCGGCGCTGAACTGCAAGCTTTCCAATTCTGTATGCGAAAAACCCCGGTTAGGGAACCGGTATTCGACAAAGCCGTGACGGAACCATAAGAGCTGCGTGTAGATGTGTTCCGGGTGGTAAAAGCTGGTCGGGTCGTCCAACTCGCCGATAATGCCGTACTCGCCCACCAAGCCGCAGGTAGGCGCGACTTGACAATCAACATACGCGCCGACGGGCATGGGGATATCAATGATGTTTTCGCTGTCGTCTGCTTGCGGCGCGGGAAGCTGGATGGCGATCTGATCGTAAACACGCGAACAGACCTTTTGTAATCCCCGGTTGGCGGGTTTTAGCTCAGTACGCACCAACCCGGCTTCTTCCAATATCGTAATGTGCATGGTGGCAGTGGAGGCGGGCATGTCCATCGCTCTGGCAATCTCATTGATGCTGCTGATGCGGCTGCTGAGATAACGCAGAATCGCGATTCGTTTATCCGACGCGAGCGCCTTCAGGATTTGTTCGACCTGTGCATCAGTGCTATTGGTGTCCAGCGTCAGCACGCGCACCTGCCGTGTCACAGGCGGCGAAGGTTTCTGAGTCATAAAGGCGATCTATTCAAGGCTCAATGACGGATAAAAACCTACTTCACTTCAGAAAAATATGATAAGATGAATGACACTTGGTGTCAACCTATTTTGAAAGGACTTATGCAGAATGACCGAACAGCGCCCACTTCACCCGCGACCTCAGATGACTCGTGAGCGATGGATCGACATGAATGGGCAATGGGGGTTTTGTTTTGATGACGAGAATCGCGGTCTAAAAGAATTATGGCAGACACGTGTCGATCCATTTGAAACAGAAATTACTGTGCCGTTTCCGCCCGAATCACGCGCCAGCGGTATCGGAGATACGGGATTCCATCCGATCGTTTGGTATCGGCGCACCTTTGCGCTCGATCCGGCGATACGCGATGGACGAATACTGCTGCATTTCGGCGCGGTCGATTACCGGGCGCAGGTATGGGTGAACGGTCAGCTTGTCGCCGCGCACGAAGGTGGTCACACGCCGTTTTACGCCGACATCACGACGGCACTCAATACAGGCGATGCGGAACAGGTGATCGTGGTGCGCGCCGAGGACAGCCCAACTGATTTATCGCAGCCGAGGGGCAAGCAGTTTTGGGAAGAAAAAGCGCGCGATATTTGGTACACGCGCACGACGGGCATTTGGCAGTCTGTATGGATCGAGCCTGTGCCGGACACCTATATCAACCGCGTCCGCTGGACACCGCTTTTAGAGCGTGGTCAGGTGGGAGTGCATCTGCGACTTAATCAAATGCCGCGCGCCGGGATGCGCGTCCATGTACGGCTGAGTCTGCACGGCGTTACCATCGTTGATGATGTATACGCGCTCACGCCGGGACGCATGGAAATTCAGCGGAACGTCAGCCTAGAGGCGACGCAGCAGATGAACTGGCGCAAAGTCATCTGGTCGCCGGACTACCCCAACCTCGTCGATGCAGTAGTGACGCTGTACGACGGCGATCTACCGCTTGACCAGATCAACAGTTACCTCGGTTTGCGGACGGTCGGCATCGAAGGCGGCTTCTTCATGCTGAATGGGTCACCGACGTATCTGCGGCTCGTCCTAGAACAAGGCTATTGGGATGACACGAACCTCACCCCGCCGTCGCCGGATGCGCTGCGCGAAGAAGTCAAGCTGATCAAAGCGCTCGGTTTCAACGGGGTACGCGTCCATCAAAAAGTGGAAAACCCGCAGTTTCTCTACTGGTGCGACCGCTTAGGGATAATGGTGTGGGGCGAGATGGCGAGCGCCTTCAACTTTAGCACCGAGGCGATCCAGCGATTCACCCGCGAATGGCTGGAGGTGCTGGAGCGCGATTACAACCATCCGTCGATCATCTGTTGGGTACCCTTCAATGAGAGTTGGGGCGTGCCGAACTTGGCGACCGACCCGGCTCAGCGCCACTATGTGCGCGCACTCTATCACCTGACCCACGCGCTGGATACCACGCGCCCGGTGATCGGAAATGATGGCTGGGAGCACACCGTCACCGATGTATTGGGGATTCACGATTACGCAGTGGAAGCGGAATCTTTACGCGAACGCTACGGCACGCAGGAAGCGGTCGCGCAAACTCTAGCAGCACGCCGTCCGCAGTTCCGCGCGATTGTCCTTAGCGAAGAAGCCGCGCAAGGTGCGCCGATCATCTTGACGGAATGCGGCGGGCTGGCGTATCAGCCAGACCCCGGCAAACCTTGGTTCGGCTATGGGATCGTGAGCGACGGTGAAGAGCTGCTCGAATTGTATGAAGAGATGATCGGCGCGATCTTAGCGAGTCCGGTTTTGGCAGGCTTCTGCTACACGCAGCTCACGGATGTGCAGCAGGAGGCGAATGGGCTGCTCACAGCGGATCGCGTGCCAAAGGTGAGCCTAGAGCGGCTGTACGAGATCAATCGCCGCGCATCAAAGGCGCTCCCCGGTGAGGTCTTGACGCATATTCATCAAGCGGCGGATGCGATCACGTTCGGGGATGGGCGACAGTAGAATGCAGGCCTTAATATTCCGAATGGTGGAGGTTAATTTCATCGTCGCCGCCAATACCTAATTGGAGCGTCGTTTAAGTGATTACATGTGATGTTTTGCACAATATTGACAAATGATTCAGACGGCGCTATTGTACTAATGCGCATTAGTAATGCGCAAAAGTGCCAATGACTTTGTTGAATCAAGAATTTTTATGAAACCGCGACGACCTACCAGTAAACAAGTTGCCGAACGAGCAGGCGTTTCACAGACGACCGTTTCGTTCGTCCTTAACAATGTCGTTGATGCCAACATCAGCGAAGAAACGAAGGAGCGCGTCTTTAATGCCGCGCGCGAACTGAATTATATCCCCGATGTCGCCGCACGTACCCTAGCGCGTGGACGCAGTGACACGATTGCCCTCGTGCTGGCGCAACCGCATCGTCAAGTGTTTATTGATGAATACATTCCCCGCGTGCTGACCGGAATGAGTCAAGTCACGCGCGAACACAGCTTTCGTATTCTGGTAGAACAAGTTCACGGCAAATCCCCCGCAAACGTATACCGTCGTCTGCTGCAAAGCAAAGAAGCAGCGGGTGTGATCATCAACTTCAGCACGTCGAGTGAACAGGAAATTGATCATATCATCGCCTGTACCAATGATGGTATGCCCATTGTTACGCTCAGCCACCTACACCCGGATGTGCATTCGGTCGAAACTGACAAGTTTAGTGGTGTAAGAACGATCACCCAGCACTTGATCGATCTCGGTCACCGCCGGATCGCGTGCATTCCGTATGAGAACCCCGATCACGGCGATCATATCAGAACGCGCTTGCGCATCTTTCACGAGGTGATGGCGCAAAACAATCTCACTGTTGATCCCGCGCTTGTTGTTGTGGGCGAATATGACCCGGAAACCGGATACACGGCGATGCAGCGTATTTTAGAACAGCCGCCCCTGCCCGATGCCGTGTATGCGATGAACGATTTGATGGCATTCGGCGCAGTCCGCGCGATCCGCGAACGCGGGCTGCGGATTCCGCAAGACATTGCCATTGTCGGGTTTGACGATGTACGTCTTGCCGCGTTTTGTGATCCGCCGCTGACGACCGTGCATGAACCGGACGAAGAACACGGACGTCAAGCTGCCGAAATGCTGATTCGCCTCTTGAATGGGACAGTGGTCGAAAACAAACATATCACGCTGCAAACCCATTTGATCGTGCGCGATTCTTGCGGGGCTTCGTTAAGGAAATAGTCAGTTTTTGGAGGTTATTTCGTGGCTGTTACGAGTGTTTCTTCGCGTTCTGAGTCGCCACCCGCTCCGGGGTTCTTCTCACGCCTTGGCAATAATCAGGCGCTTCTTGGGCTTCTGTTCATCTTGCCGAGCCTGATCGGCTTCACGATCTTTTTTGCGGTTCCCGCAGTCCGCAGTGTCTTCATCAGCTTTCAGGAATGGAATCTGCTCACCGATGCGGAATATGTTGGGTTGGCAAACTACCAAAATATCCTTGAACTCTCATTCAACCCACTCGAATCGGCAGCGCAGGACAGCGATGATGTCCTCCCCGAAGACTTTGATGAGCTTGCCCGCGTCCAGATCGGTGACGGCGGTTTCGTTATCGGCGCGCGCGATCCGCGTTTTTACCGTTCGCTTGCCGTCACGGTCGGTTATGTGCTGTTGAACATTCCTCTGCAAACAGTTCTTGCGCTCGGCATCGCCATCTTAATGGAAAAAGCCGCTAACTCGCCTATCTTGCGCGGCATCATGATCCTGCCTTGGCTGATGCCAAACGTGGTCGTCGCCATGTTGTTTATCTGGCTGCTCGACCCCACGCTCGGCGTGATCAACATCTTCTTACAGCAGATTGGCATTGGTCAGCAGGGCTTTTTCGGCAGTCCTGATCAAGCGCTGGCGTCGGTCGCCGGAGTGAACATCTGGCGGCATATGGGGTACACCGCAATCTTGATTTTCGCCGGACTCAAGACCATCCCCAAATCGCTGTATGAAGCTTCCCGCGTGGACGGCGCAAATGGGCTGGTGCAGTTCTTGCGGATCACCCTGCCCTTGCTGCGTCCGGTGCTGGTGTTCGTTGTAGTCACGTCGGTGATCGGCTCATTCCAGATTTTTGACACGGTCGCCGTAGCGACTGATGGCGGTCCGGCAGGAGCAACGCGCACGATCATCTACTACATCTATGAGCAGGTATTCGAGCGTCGGATCAACATGGGTGTTGCAACAGCGGCGTCGGTCGTCCTATTCCTGATCTTGGTATCGGTGACGTTGATCCAAATCCGCACCTTCCAAGGCAACACATCCGAACTTGCGGATTACAGCTAAAGGAGCTCGGATCATGACAGCGATTTCTCAAGCCAAAGTTCAGGAACGCCGAGCTGTTGCCGCGCACCGATTCAGCGTGGGCAGCGCCATCACATGGTTCTTCATCAGCTTGTTGATCTTCATTACAATCTTCCCGTTCTACTGGGTGATCCGTACCGCGCTCAACGATCCGACAGCGCTGTTCACCCATGCCAGTGATCTGCTGCCGTACAACCCGACCACGATTAACTTTGAGCGTGTGCTCGGCTTGGTTGATCCCGCCCCGCTGATCGCGGCAGGGGCGACGAATATTTCACCCGGTACGATCAACTTCTGGGTGTTTCTGCGCAACTCGCTCATGTTCGCGGGTGCGATCACGCTCGGTCAAACACTGTTCAGTTCGATGGCGGCGTATGCCTTTGCGCGCTTCAAATTCCCGTTCCGTGATGTGATCTTTTTCATCTACCTGACGGGCTTGATGATCCCCGGCATCGTCTTATTCATCCCCAATTACGTATTCATCCGTCAGATCGGCTGGATCGGGACGTTTCAAGGGATGATCGCGCCGTTTATCCTCATGGCACCCTTCTCGGTGTTCTTCATGCGTCAATTCTTCTTGGGCTTGAATAAAGACCTTGAAGAAGCCGCGCTCCTTGACGGTTCGACTCACTTTGGGGTGTTTTGGCGGGTGTCGCTGCCGCTGATGCGCGGTCCGCTGCTCACGCTGGCGCTGCTCACCTTCATCGGCGCGTGGAATGAATACCTGTGGCCCTTCTTGGTGGGACGTGATGAAAATCTGCGCGTGCTGACTGTGGCGCTCAACATTTTCAAATCGCAGACACCACAGGGGATGCCTGACTGGACAGGATTGATGGCAGGAACCGTCATCAGCATCGTGCCGACGATCATTCTATTCGTCTTCTTCGGTCGGCGGGTCGTGGATTCGATCCAGTTCTCCGGCTTTAAATAACCTTGGTGTTTCACGGGCGGCAGTGGGGCTGCCGCCCGTTCACACAACACAGATAGCTTACGCTTAGGAGATTTTGCAATGAAACGTCGCTCTTCGCTACTCGTTGTTCTCGTCGTCGCCCTGCTGCTGATCGTCACCAGTGTCAGCGCGCAGGATGCGGTTACCATTCGTTACCAATTGTGGGATGCCAACCAGCTTCCCGCCTATCAGCAGTGCGCCGATGCCTTCACCGCCGCCAATCCGGGCATCACCGTTCAGGTCGAGCAGTTGGGCTGGGATGACTATTGGACGGGCATCACCACCGGTTTCATTAGCGGCGAAGCGCCGGACGTGTTCACCAACCACCTCGCCAAGTACCCTGAATTTGTGGCGCTGGAGCAGTTGGTCGATATTCAGCCGCTCGTTGAGCGTGACGGCGTTGCGACCGACATCTATTACCCCGGTCTCGCTGACCTGTGGACGCGTGACGGTTCGCGCTACGGTCTCCCGAAAGACTGGGACACCATCGCCGTGATTTACAACGTTGCACTGCTTGAAGCGGCGGGCGTTGATCCGGCGGTCATGGATACATGGACATGGAATCTTGAAGACGGCGGCGAATTCCAGCAGGTGATCGCCCAATTGACAATTGACAGCAATGGCAACAACGGACTCAGCCCAGACTTCGACCCGGCGAACGTCGCGCAGTACGGTTTCGTGCCGGATGGCATGGGCGGCGCGTATGGTCAGACGCAGTGGAGTCCCTTCGCGGTCAGCACGGGCTGGACGTTCAACAACGGCGTGTGGGGTGATGAGTACTATTATGATGATCCCCGCTTCATCCAGACGATTCAGTGGTGGGCAGACCTGAACCTCGTTCACGGCTTCGCCCCGTCGTTTGAAGAAGTCAGCAGCCTCGGCGCATCGACGATGTTCCAAGCGGGCAACATCGCCATGACGATGAACGGCTCGTGGATGATCGGTACGTTCCTCGGCAGCGAATTCGAAGTCGGTTTCGGTCGCCTCCCGGCGGGTCCGGAAGGTCGCCGCAGCATGTTCAACGGTCTCGCGGACTCGATTTGGGTCGGTACGCAGCACCTCGAAGAGTCGTGGGCATGGGTGAAGTTCCTTGCCTCGCTCGAATGCCAGAGCATCGTCGGTGCGTCGGGTGTCGTCTTCCCGGCGATCCCCGAAGCCGCCGCGATGTCACAGCAGATGCGCGCCGATGCAGGCGTGGATGTGAGCGCATTTGTTGAGCAGGCGAACGAAGAAGGCGGGACGTTCCTGTTCCCGATTGCCGACTATGCAGGCGAAATCACCACGATCATGACGGAAGCGATGGATGCAATTTCGCTCGGCACGGCACGCGCTGAAGATGTGCTGCCCGACGCCAACGACGAAATCAACGATCTGTTCTAGTCAGTTTAAGCATAACCCTCCCCCTGCTTGTGAGTTAGGTTGGGGGAGGGTTCAACCACAGCATCGAGTTGGGTTGTTCACATACGCGTTTATCCTCACATCATGAAACCTGTGCTGACAGCTTCACCCCTCCCCTTGATCGTTTCCTGCATGATCACCCTCGTCGCGAGTACGGCACAGGCTCAAACGTGCGGCGGCAGTTTCATTGAACACGATCTCGCACACATCACCCAATCACGGGGGCGGGTCGTGCGCTTCTATGAAAGCAACGGTTCCGGGGTCGCCCTCAACGACCTCAACGGCGACGGGCTCCTCGACATCGTATTAGGCAATCTGGATGGCGCAAACCGCATCTTGTGGAATCTCGGCGGTTTGGAATTCCGCGTTGAAGATTTCCCACGCCCCACCGGACGCACTCACGCCGTGCAAACTGTTGATGTAGACGCCGATGGTTGGCTTGACATCGTCTTCACCAGTCAGATCGGTTCGCCGCAGTTCTGGCGGAATAATCACGATGAAACCTTCACATTGATCGCGCTTGATCGCGTGCTTCGTCCTGCGTATACACTCGCATGGACAGACCCCGATCACGATGGTGATCTGGACATCATCACCGCCTCGTATGATGCCGAACTGCTTCAGCTTTTGCGTGACGGCTTCTTAAACAGCGGCGGCGCTGGTGTGATCTATTACGAAAACACGGGTGAAGGTTACGCACCCACCCGACTCGCGGACGACGCGCAGGCACTCGCGCTCTGGGTATCTGATCTTGATGGGGACGGCGCGACTGATCTGATCGTCGGCAATGATTTCAGCCTGCCGGATCAAAGCTGGTCATACGTCAATGGCGCATGGCAGCCCGCCGCGCTCTTTGAGACGATGACGTTTAGCACAATGAGCTTTGATGCGGGCGACATTAACAACGACGGCACGTTTGAGTTCTTCGCCGCCGATATGTACCCTTACGAGGACACGCCCGAAGTCATGGACGCATGGCAGTACGTCCTCGCCGATCTCGATTCAAGTCCACATCTGCCGGATGATCGGCAGGTCAGCCAGAATATGCTGTTCCTCCCTCGCGCGGAGTCTAGCGACACCCCATTGATCGATCAAGCGGCGGAGTATGGCATCGCCGCGACTGGCTGGACGTGGTCAAGCAAGTTTGGCGACCTCGATCAGGACGGAATTCTCGATTTGTACGCCGTTAACGGGATGGCGTCGGTCGAATTATTCGGGCACCTGCCACAAGACGAGCTGATTGAGTCCAATATGGTCTTTCGCGGCAGTGGTGATCACTTTACGCCCACGCCAGAATGGGGGCTCGGTAGTTTGAGCGGCGGGCGCGGCATGAGCATGGGTGATCTTGATAACGATGGCGACCTCGATATCGTTATCAATAACCTGAATGCTCCCGCGCAGTTATACGAAAATCAGCTTTGCAGCGGCGCAAGCCTCCAAGTTGAACTGCACTGGCAAAACTCCCCAAATCCTTTTGGGATCGGCGCGCGGCTTATGCTGCACACCTCATCCGGCACGTTTACCCGCGAAATGCAAGCGGCAAGCGGGTATCTCTCCGGTGATCCGGCGCGTGTACACTTTGGTTTTCCTGCTGGCACACGGCTAGAGCAGCTTGAAGTCTATTGGACAGACGGCACTGTAACCGAAGTACGCCAGTTTGACGCATCACCCTTTTTACTCGTCAGTCGTTGAGCCATGAAAGGCACATCGAAATCATGCCCAAGATCACGTTTATTGGCGCGGGCAGCACCGTTTTCGCCAAAAACCTGTTGGGGGATATTCTCGGCTTCCCTGAACTCGCCGGGTCGGAAATCACCCTGTTTGATATTGATGAAAACCGCCTGAAAACATCGGAGGTCGTCGCACACCGCGTCGCAGAGGCGCTCGGCGCAAAGCCGACGATCACCGCGACGACTGACCGCCGCGCCGCGCTCGATGGCGCGGACTACGCGATCGCCATGATTCAGGTGGCGGGCTACAAACCCGGTACGGTCACCGACTTTGAAATTCCGAAGAAGTACGGGCTGCGCCAAACGATCGCGGATACGCTCGGCATCGGTGGGATCATGCGCGGCTTGCGGACGATCCCCGTCCTGCTCGATATGTGCCGCGACATGGAAGAAGTCTGCCCGGATGTGACGTTCCTACAGTACGTCAACCCGATGGCGATGAACTGCTGGGCGATCAGCCGCGCCAGCACGATCAAAACCGTCGGTTTGTGCCACAGCGTCCCGCACACGGCGGGTGAACTCGCTTTTGATATTGGTGTTCCGCTCGATGAGATCAATTACGTCGTCGCAGGCATCAATCATATGGCGTTCTATCTCAAATTTGAGCGTAACGGCGAAGACCTGTATCCGCGCATCCGTCAAGTGATCGAAGAAAACCGCGTGCCGGACTACAACCGCGTCCGCTACGAGATGTTCAAGCGGCTCGGCTACTTCGTCACCGAAAGCAGCGAGCACTTCAGCGAATACGTCCCTTGGTTCATCAAGCGTGACCGCCCCGACATGATCGAGGAGTTCAATATTCCGCTCGATGAGTACATCCGCCGCTGTGAAGTGCAGATCGCAGACTGGGAAAAGCAGCGCGTCGCGCTCGAAGGCGGCGCACCGATCGAAGTTCACCGCAGTGTCGAATACGGTTCGGGGATCATTCACAGCCTTGAGACGGGGACGCCGCGCGTGATTTACGGCAACGTCGCCAACAACGGGTTGATCGACAACCTGCCCGATGGCTGCTGTGTCGAAGTGCCGATTGTGGTTGATAAGAACGGACTTCAGCCGACCAAGATCGGCGCAATTCCGCCGCACCTTGCCGCGCTGATGCAGACCAATGTCAACGTACAGTCGCTCACGGTCGAAGCCGCGCTCACAGGTAAGCGCGAACACATCTATCATGCCGCCATGCTTGACCCGCACACGGCAGCGGAGCTTTCGCTCGACCAAATTTGGTCGATGGTTGATGACTTGATCGCCGCGCACGGCGATTGGATGCCGGAATATCACTAACGCATCGCTTGAATGTTTCCCCCTCAGACCACTTCCATGCTCACGGCTCTGAGGGGGATCAACCGATCGTGGTTTGCTGAAGCAGGTACGAAGTTGCCATTTCGTCCGGTGTCTTTACAATATCCATTGATCCGCCCAATACTGCTGCACCATTGCGGATGAAAGCGTTAAGATGCTTTCGGTCCGAGTGCGTCTTGACACATTCCCCTTTCGTGTGGGAGGACGTGGCTGCGCCGTGTTTATGTCCACGCGCTTTAACGATGCTGCCCACACGCTGCCGTCACAAAGCCCAAAAGAACCGATTATTGAGGCTGCTCGTTACAATGTCCTTTTTATTGTCTGACCACCTGAGACAACTCGCCTATTTTGAGGGACAAAATCCCGCACTCATCGAGAATATCGCTGCAAATGCCATCCCAAGATCGGCGACTGCGGGTGAGACGCTCTTTCTGGAAGGCGAACCCTCTACGGGGCTGTGGATGGTGCAGGAAGGGCGGGTCAAGATTTACAAACTCAACCCGCAGGGGCAAGAACATATTCTGCGGATTTTCGGGGATCACGATACCTTCAACGACATCAGCGCTTTCGATGGCGGCGCTAACCCGGCGAACGCTGCCGCGTTGAGTGACACCCAGTTATGGATTTTCCCGACACGGATTTTTCAAGAATGCATTCAAAGAGATGGGACATTCGCGCTGCGGGTCATTCAAGTCCTCTCCGGTCGCGTGCGCGGTCTGATCCGCCAGATCGAGAATTTAACCCTGTATTCGGTCACCGTGCGGGTTGCGCGGCTCCTGCTCAATCAAGTGGATGATCCTGCCCTAAGCGGCACAGGCGTGACTCGTGCTGCACTCGCGGCGCACCTCGCCACCACCCCGCAGACGATCAGCACGGCGCTGCGCGAGATCGAGCTAACCGGCGCGATTGAATTTGACCGGCATCAAATCCGCATCTTACGCGAAGATTTGCTCCGCTCCATCGCCATGCTTTGACATCTATCACCTTATCCGCTCTGACATTCATCATCATCCCCCGGTTTGACGCCTTCGACTTCAGCTAGCTGAAGTACATCCAATTCGTTCGCCTATACCCTCAAGGTAATTGTTCGAAACCATGAGGATTCTTCGATGGGCGACACCGTTTGGATGCCCCAGCTCACCGTGACGAAATGCAGCGGCTGTGGTGAATGTATCGCGCACTGCCCAACGGAAGCGCTCGGTTGGCTGCATGGTAAAGCCGCGCTGCTATATCCAGAGCGCTGTAGTTACTGTGCCACCTGCGAAGCGACCTGCCCGACGGACGCAATCGCGCTTCCGTATCTTGTCCTCAAAGCAGCGCATTCTGAAAAGGGGGAATGAAGTGATGAAAGAGAAAACGATCAATTCCAATTGGGTCAGCGCCGTACTGATCGGGTTTACCGTATTATTTCTGGCAATCCTGCCGATCCGCATTGAAATCGGTATGCCCATTGTCGAAGCACAGGAAACACCCGTCCCATCCGCCGAAACGGTCAGCTATTCCGCCGAGGCTGCCGCGCCAAGCGTTGTTGAATACACGCTGCGTACGGCGTTAGGACAAACCCCGCCGATGGCATTTCAGGGAATCGGCGGCAGCATTGATGGGCAGATGAATCCTCAGTTAACCGCCAATGTCGGTGATACGGTGCGCCTAACGGTCATCAATGGCGATCCTGTCGCGCACGATCTGACGATTGCCGAGTTCAATGTGACGACCGGACAGATGATCCAAGATGAACAAACCGTTACCCTTGAATTCGTCGTGACCATGCCCGGTGATTTCGTTTATTTTTGCAGCATCCCCGGTCACCGCGAGATCGGCATGTTTGGCACGCTGCGGGTGGCGGGTACGGTCGAGGTGGGCGACCGCGCAGAACTGGCAGCATCGCAGGGAGGCATGATGGCAGTGCCGACGATTGCACCTGCTGTCGTGGAGGCAGTCTCAATCGTGCGCGATCCGGCAGATGTTCCGCCGCCTGTTGGCGATCGCGATCCGATCACGCTGCGCGTGGACATGAATACGCAGGAAGTGACGGGCGTTCTGGCAAACGGAACAACCTTTAATTACTTCACGTTCGACGGCAAAGTTCCCGGTCCGATGCTGCGGGTGCGGGTGGGCGATACAGTCGATTTTCACCTTCACAATGACCCGACCAGTCTGTTCCCCCACTCGATTGACCTGCACAGCGTCACGGGTCCCGGCGGTGGCGCGGTGTATACGCAAACCCTCCCCGGCGGCGAAACATCATTCACTTTCCAAGCGCTCAATCCCGGTTTGTATGTGTATCACTGCGCGACCGCCAGCATTCCGCATCACATCAGTTCGGGGATGTACGGCTTGATCTTGGTTGAGCCGCCCGGTGGGCTGCCGCCAGTGGATCGCGAATTCTACGTGATGCAGGGCGACATCTACACCGAATTCCCTTACGGTACGACCGGACACCAGCCGTTCAGCGCCGCCCACATGAGCGACGAAGACGCGGATTACCTCGTCTTTAACGGAGCGGTTGGCGGCTTAACGAGCGATGAACACGCGCTGCGCGCCAATATCGGGGAAACCGTGCGCATCTACTTCGGCGTTGGTGGACCCAATTACACCTCGTCGTTCCATGTGATCGGGGAAATCTTCGACCGCGTATACGAAAATGCGTCGCTCACCAGCCCGCCGCTCACCAATGTACAGACGACCCTCGTGCCGACGGGCGGCGCGACGATTGTCGAATTCACGGTCGATGTGCCGGGGCGCTACATCCTCGTTGATCACTCGCTCAGCCGCTTGGAGCGTGGTTTAGCCGGATACCTGATCGTTGATGGCGAAGATCAACCGGATATTTTTCATGGGGATACGCTTCCCGAATCGTCAGGACACTAACTAATCAAGGCAACGGGTGAGGCATGTCGCTTCGAATGGACACGCCTCACCCGTTCGAGCGAAGGAGCTTGTTATGCAGACCAACAGCAGCGTTCTAATCATTGATGTCCGTGAGATCAAGCCGCGTGACCGCCATCCGTTGATCTTTCTGACTTTTGACGATCTTCAACCCGGAAGGCATTTCATTCTCGTGAATGATCACGCGCCTACGCCGCTTCATTATCAATTTATGCACGAACGGGAAGGCGCGTTCACGTGGGAATACCTTGAAGAAGGTCCTGATGTGTGGCGGGTGCAAATTGGCAGGAAAGCCACGTAAGCAGACCTATCGTTAAGCGAAAGGGGTATCAAATGCGCTGTATAAGCCGCTTTTTCTTGATGATCGCGCTTGTGAGCGGTTGCACTTCGACATTAGCCCGACCAACTTCCGAAGGGACGCTGACCACGCCCACTATTGAGCCGCAGCGCGTTGATCCAATGCCGGATGTGTATCTCGGTGATGTGGTTGACCCTCCAGTTCGGGTTCAGGATTTCACACTTCCCAGCAGCACAGGCGAACCGATGAGCCTAAGTGATCTCGATGGTCAATGGCGGGTGATGTTTATCGGCTATACCCACTGCCCGGATTTTTGCCCGACCACGCTGGCAGAATACCGCCGGGTCAAGGCGATGCTCGGTGATTCTGCTGAACAGGTCACTTTTGTGTATATCAGTGTCGATGGTGCGCGTGATACACCGGAAATGCTTCGTACCTATCTGGACAACTTCGATCCGACGTTCATCGGCTTTTCCGGTGACGACGAAACATTAGCGCGCATTCAAACGGATTATGGCTTTTACTATCGGCGCAACCTACAAACGGGTTCGCAGTTACTCTACACCATCGATCATTCGACACGTACCTATCTCGTTGATCCTGATGGATGGCTGCGAACGACCTTTACCTACCAAACTGAACCGCAAACGATGGCGCGTGCAATCGCGTGGTATGTCCAGCACGAGGCGCAAGGATAACCCTATGAACTCCACGAGTCCCCTACCCTTCACTTATTTCGATAGTCTCTCTGTTTTAGTCGTTGATCCGCCGCAAGACAGCATCCTCAGCCGCACAATCTACAAAGATGATCGAGTCAATGTCGTTTTGTTCGCGTTTGCTCAAGGGCAGCAGCTTTCCGAGCATACCGCCGCTGTTCCGGCGATCATTCACATCCTCTCCGGTGAGGCAGATCTTACTTTGGGCGGTGAAACCCACGAGGCGCATGTCGGCACATGGATTCACATGCAGGCACGCCTACCGCACAGCGTTCTCGCCAAAACGCCGCTGACCATGCTCTTGATCATGCTGCAAGATCAGAAAGCGTGACTTCGTGATGCGCGTCTCCTCGCTCCGTTACCCGCTGTTCGCGCTCGTTCTCGTGATGATGTTCGCCGGAGGATGGGCGGCGTTACAGCGTGCCGGATGGGTGCTGCCTATCCTCCGACCATCGTTGATCGGCATTCACGGTGCGCTGATGATCGGCGGCGTGTTCGGGGCGTTGATCGCGCTTGAGCGCGCCGTTGCGATATCCTCGCTCTTGCGTCAGCCGCGCCACTGGTCATTTTTCGCGCCGCTCTTGGCGGGCATCGGCGGAATCCTGCTGATTCTCGACGGCGCATCGCTTCCGGCGCGTGTGAGCATCACCGCTGCCAGTCTCGTTCTCACGTGCGTGTATAGCTTTACCGCGACCAAACATCATTACTGGTCACTGCACACAGCGATCATGTGTGTCGGGGCGGGATTGTGGGCAGTCGGGAATGTCGTCTGGCTGACAGGGTCGCCCGTGTACAGCGTGGTACATGTCTGGATGGCGTTCATCGTTCTGACGATTGTCGGGGAGCGTCTTGAACTCTCACGAGTCACGCGACTAACGAAACGCACCGAACAACTGCTGATCGCTGCGGTCGGCGTCTATGCGGCGGGGACTTTCTTAGCAATGTTCGCCCTTACTGAAGGCGTGCGGATCGCAGGTCTTGGCGCGATCCTAACTGCCCTTTGGTTGATGCGTTATGATCTCGCGGGTAAGCGGTTGAAACGCGCTGGCTTGACGCGCTATATCGCAGTGTGTCTCTTGAGCGGCTATGTCTGGTTAGGCATTTCAGGGGTATTCAGCCTAATTTTCGGGGCGGTCTACGCAGGCTTTCAGTATGACGCCGTGATTCATGCCGTTGTGGGCGGCTTCATCTTCTCGATGGTGCTGGGACACGCGCCGATGATCTTTCCCGCGCTAACCGGTCGACAAATTGCCTATTCACCCGCTTTTTACATACCGCTAGCGCTCCTTCACGCCTCGATAATCATGCGGGAAATCAGCAACTTGATCGCGTCATTTCAGGGGCGTATGTGGGCAGGCATGATCAATGTAGTAGCGATTCTGCTGTTCATGGTGCTGATGATTTACGGGGCGCGGCTGTACGCACGGCAGCAGCAAAATCTGTTGGTACACGCAAAAAGTGGGTGAGTATCCGGTCGGTCACCGCCCCGCATCTCCGAGCGCTGACAGGGTGTCTTTCCACAAAAACGGGTCAGATCAGGTGCTGAAGACGCTGTAAGTCCGATGAATCCCAAATGCCATACCCGGCTGCCATGAGCATTGTAGCGATGGCAAACCGGGCATGATATCGATCTAGTTGCTGCTGCGTTTGATGCGAATGTCCGCGTATACAGCGATAACCAGAACGATGCCTTTCAGTACGTATTGGAATGCGGCTGGGGTATTCGTCATTTGCAGCCCATTGGTCAGGCTGACCATGATGAGTGAACCAACCATTGCGCCAAACACCGTCCCCACGCCGCCAAGGGTCGAAGTTCCTCCGAGAATACAGGCAGCGATCGCATCAAGTTCGTAGCCTTGCCCGGCTGAGATCGTCCCATAGCCTACATAAGAAGCGAGTGTAACGCCAGAAACACCGCACAACGTTCCCATCATCACGAAGATCGTGAAGATATTTCGCTTGATGTTGACGCCGGAGAATTGAGCGGCTTGGCGATTGCCACCAATCGCATAAGCGTAGCGCCCGAAGCGCGTGTTGGTTGACACATAAGAAACCGCCAGCGCCACCAACGCGAGCAGGAGCACAGGCGCTTGGATACCTTTGTACTGATTCACCATGTGGACATAGATCAGTACCAGCACCGAAAACAGCAGCGTCTTGGCGATGTCGAGGCTAAGCGGCGGCAGCTCAAAGTTGTAGCGGCGCTTGCGCTGACGGCTGTTGAACATGCCATAAAAGAGCAAGATCACCGTACCAAACGCGATAACCCAGCCGACTTCGTTCGGCAAGTACCCCTGTGCGATCTGCGCAAACATCGGTTGGTTCGCCGGGATCGTGCGCCCTTCCGTTACCAGCAGGATCAAACCGTTGAGCAGCCACATACTGCCGAGCGTCACAATAAAGGCAGTCACCCGCAGGTAAGCGATGATATAGCCTTGAATCATGCCATAGATGAAGCCAATTGCTATGCCCGTAACAACCGAGAGGGCGGCAACGACAACAGGTTGATCAGGGAACCATGTTGTTAAGTAGTTCGCTTGCACAGCGGCGACAACTACCGAAACGAAACCTGCCAGCTTACCCACGGATAGGTCAATGTTGCCGGTGACGATGACCAGCACCATACCGACGGACAGAAAAGCAGTGATTACCATTTGCCGGAACAGATTAGAGAAGTTCTGCGGCGACAGGAAACTGCCGTTGGTAAGGTAGGAGAAGTAAAGCCAGATGATGAGGGTAGCGAATATCAGCGCGTAGGTCTGTAAATTAGCGCGAAGCATTTTGGTGATGGTTCCAAACGGACCCTTCGCCACCGTCGAGGAGGTTGTAGTGGGTAGAGAACTCATAAGAAGCGACCTCTGAAGCCTGAAACTTGAGACTTGAATCGACCGATATAGCAGTGCAGGCTGCCGTCCAAATGTCACTCGGGATGGCGTACTACGCAGGGACAATCGTCCCAGTCGCCAATGCCATGATTCTTTCTTGCGTTGCCTCGGCAGCAGCAAGAATGCCTGCTGAATGCCCTTCGCTCATGACCATGATCCTGTCACTCATCCCCAACACCTCTTCCAACTCACTGGAGATCATGATGATCGCAATTCCTTGCGACGCGAGTTCCCGCATGAGTCTGTAAATCTCATACTTGGCACCCACATCAATGCCGCGTGTTGGATCGTCGAGAATAAGCACTTTTGGCTGGGACATCAGCCATTTTGAGATGACGACTTTCTGCTGATTGCCGCCAGAAAGTGAGTCGACCGGCACATTCAAATTTGGGGCTTTGATCGCCAAGCTCTTTGCGTACTCCATGCTGCGCTGCAGCTCAGCATCCTTGTTGATCGCAAACAGGGATGAAAACTGCCCCAGATTCGCAAGTGAGATATTCCTGAGAACCGATTGCATTAGGACAAGTCCGTGCGTCTTGCGATTTTCAGGAACCAAGCCAATTCCGTGAGCCATCGCCTGACGTGAGTTTCTCACCTCAATTGACTGCCCGTTAAGCATGATCGTCCCGCTGGTAACCTTGCCATATTCACCAAAGATCGTGGCAACCAGTTCGGTGCGTCCCGACCCCATCAACCCGGCGATGCCGAAGATCTCCCCCTCATGCAGTTGGAAGGATACCCCCCGAACAATTTCACGGTCGGTCTGTGGGTCTTTGGCATGGAGATCTTTGACCTCTAGGACGACTTTGCCGGGCGTATGATGCCCTTCAGGGAAGCGCTCTTTCATTTCGCGCCCCACCATGTAGCTCACCAAGCGCTCACGGTCAAGTTCTTTGGTGGGTTGTGAGGTAATGACCTTACCATCGCGCAAGACGGTGATCGTGTCTGTGATGCGGAATAACTCGTCTAGCTTGTGGGTGATGTAAATGCAGGTGACCCCGTGTGATCTGAGGGTTTCCAAAATCTCCATAAGCTTGTCGACTTCGGCTTCGGTGAGCGCGCTGGTTGGCTCATCCAAAATTAGAATTCTGGCGTTTCCCGAAATCGCTTTGGCAATTTCGGTCATCTGCATTTTACCGACGCCGAGATTCCCCAGAATCGTTTGAGGGGAAATGTCTAGGTTATAACGTTCCAAGAGCTGCCGAGCATCGGAGTAGAGCTTATCCCAGTTGATCACACCACGCTCAACTGGCTCTTTGCCCAGATAGATATTTTCACCAACTGTCATACTGGGAACAAGCGTCAGCTCTTGATAGACGATTGCAATTCCTTCTTCAGCAGCTTGACGGATGGAACTATGTTCCAGTTTAAGTTCACGTCCTTCGTAGAGAATAGTCCCTTCGTAAGTTCCCCAAGGATAGACCCCAGATAGGATCTTCATTAGGGTGGACTTACCGGCGCCATTCTCGCCGCAAAGACCGTGAATTTCGCCGCGTCGAATGCTCATCGACACATCGCTGAGGGCTGTTACGCCGGGGAAGCGCTTGGTGACGTGCTGAAATTCAAGGATACCGGTGGTCGCGTTAGCCATAAGCTTGCCGTCCTTAATGATAAAAGGACTCTCGCTAGCATCACGAGAGCCCTCTTACATATCGCCGCTAGAGCATAACCGAAGTGATACGGGTTAAATCAATGGAACTGCCGTAGAGAGTTGTTAGCTCCCGGCTTCGGTTGCTTCGGCTTCCGGTTCAGGGCGGGGCGGACGCTGATCTTCCGGCACATCGCGGTAGACATCGTCATACGACTGGAAGAAGCTGGCGACGACCAGTTCGTACGCGTTTTCAGCGTTGACCTGATACACAGGCAGGAAGTAAGCCATGACTGTGCCTTCCCGTGTCGGGTCGTTCGTCAGCTCTGCCATCGTGTATTCTTCCAGCTCAGGAATTTCTTCGCCTTGGATAATCGCGTCGATCAGTTCGACAGCGAGCGGCGACAGATCACGGATGTCTTTAAGGATCGACACCGTCAATTGTCCGCGCACGATGCTGTTGACACCATCTGCCGTCGCATCCTGACCGGAGATCGGGACGACACCAGCGAGACCTTGGGCTGCGAGCGCCTGAAGCGCGCCGAGTGCCGTACCATCGTTGGAGGCAACTACCGCGTCAATATCGTTGTTCTGCGCGGTGAGGATGTTTTCCATAGCGCGGAGAGCGTTGGTCGCATCCCAGTTGTCAACCCACTGATCAGCGACGACCACAATGATGCCCTGATCAACATAAGGCTGAAGAACTTCGTCCTGCCCCTGACGGAACAGAATAGCGTTGTTATCGGTGGGGCTGCCGCCGAGCTTGACGAGGCGGACGGGGTTGTCCACTGTCCATTCGCCACCATCAATATCCAGTGCAGTCAACACGCCCAGCGCCTGCTGACGACCGACTTCAACGTTGTTGAAGGAGAGGTACGCCGCAATGTTGGGAGACTTGATCAGGCGGTCATAAGCGAGGACATGGACGCCCTGCGCGGCGGCAGCATCAACAGCCGTCGAAACCGCATCGCCATCTTCCGCAACAACGATGATCGCCTGAACACCTTGGGTCACCATGTTGTCGATTTGATTGTTCTGAAGCACCACGTCATGGTTTGCTTCTTGGGAAATCACTTCATAACCTAAATCTTCGAGCAGCGCGCGCATTAGAATTTCTTCATTACGCCAGCGCTCGGTGGCGAAGTCGGAGAAGGAAAGCCCAACCTTGATCGGTTCGTCTTGCGCCTGAATGGTCGGGATCGCTAAGACGAGGCTGAACAAAAACAGAATAGCTAATACACGCGCGAAATTTCGTTGCATTTGAGAGTTCCCCTTGGATGAGGTGAGCAAATATTGAGTGCAAGCCAACGCTCTTTCCCGCTTAAGCCCTATTGAGGCAGTTTAGCAGGCTTTGAGAGTGAGACATACCCTACCTGAACATTTGTAAGTGCGTAGTCATGACATCAACGCACGAATACAAATCCGACTTGAAGTGCGTTCTTGAGGAGTGGTGTCATATATTCGCACACCATTTGGGGTGGTGTAAGCGGTAATACTGTTTTGATGGCTGCATCAATTATTACGACACAGCTATGGGTATCTTTTGCAGTATTGTTTCAGAAAGTCATGAGCAAAAAACGCCCAAATCATCCAAATCCACTCAACAAGATTTTCATCTTGCAAACGTTTGCAAAGTGGAGACTAACATATACATAATCGATTGTCAAGGAATCTCCTACATGATATTTTGGAAAAGATAGATGCGGCATAGGACATCCTCAAAAAGAGTGGGGTGCGCGATGGGCAGATGGAAGCGCAGCGGCAGTTATTGCCTGAAGTGGTTGAGTAAATGATCGTCAACGCGGTGGATGAAGCGATCGATCTGGAACTGCTCTCACCGTTTGGCTATCTCCAGCACGTCAAGGAGAAGATCGAAACGCAGCAGCACACGGGGAAATAAAAGCGACACCCCTGCTGGTGTCGCTTATTGGGAAAGTGCCTCGTTAGGCGAACCTTTTGCCACCCGAAAATAGACAAATCCCGGCATCGTGCGCGATCAGAATTCGCGTTTGTCTGCTAGGTGGCTGAATTAGCCGTTTATTGGTCAAGGTATTTCATCGCTGTTCAAGTATAACCCATTACCTAAAGGCGGCGCTGCCGCCGAGCCGCTGTCGACCACATTGTAGTGCGGCGGTTTTTCTGGAAGGAATTAGACCGGAGATAAGGTAGGGTAGCACGCTTGAGAGCCTGCCGCCAACTCAAACTCCGCCGGTGTGAGATAATCCAACGACTGATGCAAACGCTCGGTCATGTAGGTCAC
>JBGSVJ010000018.1:0-102022 GCA_041753015.1 Anaerolineae bacterium | reverse complement strand
CTCACCCGTGCGCCACTATCTTGCGATCGTTCGACTTGCATGTGTTAGGCACGCCGCCAGCGTTCATCCTGAGCCAGGATCAAACTCTCCGTTTGTTGAGTTCGATTTCCTTGCTTCGCAAAGCTTCTCTTCTAAGTCTTTGACTTCTTGCTCACTCTTCTGTTGTTAAAGTTCCCCGCGTCCTCGCAGTAGGCAGCATAATATCATCGCCCGTTCCCCGTGTCAACAGGTGAGTTAACCCACATTTCGTAAAACTTGTGTTGGAAATTTGGGTTAAGTCCGGTTTCATTCTCCCATGTAACGTATGACCACAAGAGTCAAGTCATCAAACACAGGAGCGCTTCCACAGAACAAATCAACTGAATCGACCAACCGGGAAAGCACCGCCTCCGCTGACTGCCCTCGTGTCTCATACACGATCTGCGCCATCCGTTCCGCCCCGTAGCATTCTCCAGACGCGTTTTCCGCATCTGTGAGTCCGTCGGTGTAATAAATGATCATGTCACCCGGTGAAAGCTGAAGATCCACAGCGCGCAGCGGGTTGTCTTCAAACCAACCAAACGCCCTGCCCCCGGTTGGCAGGGCATACAACCGATCCCCCGCGCGCTGATACACCAGCGGCGGATTATGTCCGGCATTGATGTGCAGCGATGCGCCGTCTTGGCGGAATTGGCTGTAATACACGGTGACAAACATGCCACCTTCGCTGTCATCCAATAGAAGCCGGTTAGTACGCATCAACGCCTCGAGCGGCTCAAGCCCTGCGAAGGCATGACTGCGAATCATGCTGCGCGCCGACGCCATAAACAATGCCGCTGGTGCGCCCTTGTCGCTCACATCTGCGATCACCACGCCCATCGCCTCATCACTGAGTTGAAAAAAGTCGTAGAAATCGCCTGCGACCTCGCGCGCCGAACGCCAGCGTGAGGCGACTTCGTATCCGGTGACCTGTGGTTTCTGGCGCGGCAGAAGGGATTCTTGAATTTCACGCGCCATTTGAAGCTCGCGCTCCAGCCGCCCTTTTTCGACAGCGACGCGGTACAACCGCGCATTTTCGATAGCGATACCCGCCTGCCCTGCAACCGCGTCAAGCAGGTGCAAGTCTGACTCTGTAAAAATCTTGTGGCGCAGCGATGTATCGCAGTAGATCGCGCCAACCAAGCGCCCTTTGACGAGCATCGGCACGCAAAGGATCGCACGGAGTCCACGAAGAATGATGCTTTCGCCGGGTTTATAGCGCTGGTCAAATTGGGCGTTGTTGGTGAGAAGCGACTGCCGCGTGCGCATCACTTCATTGATGATTGTGCGACTGTAAACCGACTCTTGGTCTTCGGCTTCACCGCGCGTCACAACCGCGTGAAGCTGTTCATGCTCATCAGCGACCATCAGCACACCGCGCTGAGCATTCATCACCTGCATCACGGTGTCCATCACAATGTTCAGGACTTCATCGAAATCCAAACTGGAATTCATGGTGAGGGTGATTTGATACAGCGTGAGCAGATGTTCCGGGCTGATCTGATTCAAGCCGCCGGCATCAACCATACATTCCTCATTTCAAGTGCGGGTGCTTGCTGATGCCTCCAGTATACCGTAAATGCTATAATCGCGTCTGGTACCCTCTTGTAAAAAACGTGTTCAAAAAAAGGATTTCTTCGATGCGCTTTGATGTAACGGTTTTCCCCGATAAGTTAAATACCGCCGCCCCGCTCGCTCGCCAAGTTGAGGAGTACGGGTTTTCTGGCTTGTGGACGAGCGAAACCGCCCACAATCCTTTTTTTCCGCTGACTCATGCCGCCGCTGTAACGCAACGTATTCTGTTGGGAACAGCCATCGCGGTCGCGTTTCCGCGCAGCCCGATGATTACCGCTCAGACCGCGTGGGATCTGGCGGAGCAGTCCGGCGGGCGCTTCGTCCTCGGGCTAGGAACACAGGTGAAGACTCACATCGTGCGCCGGTTCAGTACCGAGTGGTCGTCCCCTGCGCCGCGTTTACGTGAATATATCGCGTCACTGCGCGCGATCTGGAACAGCTTTCAAAAGAACGTGCCGCTCAGCTACGAGGGCGAGTTCTATAAGTTCTCGCTCCTCACGCCCTTTTTCAGCCCCGCGCCGATCTCCAACCCCGATATTCCAGTGTATATCGCGGGTGTGAATGAACATTTATGCCGTCTTGCGGGTGAAATGTGCCAAGGCTTCCATGTGCATTCGTTTCACACGGTTAGGTACCTCAAGGAGATGGTGATCCCAAATATCCGTGCGGGGGCGGAGAAAGCCGGACGTTCACTGAGCGACTGCGCGCTCAACTGCGGGGTGTTTGTCGTCACTGGGCGCAACGAACAGGAGATCGAGAACAACAAAGGCGCGATCAAGGCGCAGATCGCTTTTTACGCCAGCACGCCGAGCTATGCAACAGTCATGGATATGCACGGTTGGCATGATCTCCACGAGCAGTTGAATATGCTGTCGCGCCAGAACCGCTGGTATGAGATGGGCGATTTGATCAGTGATGACATGCTGCGTGAATTCGCGGTGATCGCGCCAATTGACGAACTCGCGCACGCCGTTAAGGAACGCTATGAAGGACTGCTCGACCGCGTTGGGTATTACCTGCCGTTCGAACTTGAGAAAGATGCCGACCGCGAACGCATGTGGCGCAGCGCCGCAGAAGTATTCGGGCAATAAGGCTCGGCACCGCGCACCCCATCTTCTTGAGCGAGAAAGGGTGCGCGGTGTCTCGTTCTGAGTTAGTCCACTGGCACGTTATAGCGCTTGATGTAATCGGCAAACTCACGCTCCAGTAGTTCTGGCGTGAGTCCGTATTGATCGAGTGTGTAGCGATGCCCTAAGCGCTCCTGCTGGCGATCTTTTTCCAGCCAAGCTTTCATTTTCGCTTCGGCAGCGACCGTCAACTCAATGCCAAAGTGCGCGTAGACCTTCCGCACCATACCAAGCGGATCAAGCACGAGGTCATCATAATCAACATCGAAGAACTGAGATGCGGAGCGCTGATCACGGGCTTTTTGCGCCGCCGCAATCGATTCGCTCCAAATCTTCACCCATTCGCGTCCTAGCTGAATCGGATCGACCGATTTGTGCGTCAGCTTGCGCGACACCGCCACAAAGCTCACCCACGACGCGATAACATGGCTCAAGCCGCGATGACACCAGATCACCTGTGCATTCGGGAATACCGAAAGCATGTCGTCGAGTTTAGGCGTATGCACGGGTGACTTCAGCACCCAGCGGCGTGCGCGCTGACCGTAGTGCATCGCTTGGAGATACTGCTTGTAAAGCTCGTAATCGGCGCGGGCGCTCCGGGGCAAAAACCAGTTCCAGTAATCGATTCCGGTATAAATAAAAATATCGCCCGCGCTCTGAGGCAGCAGGAAATAACATTCGTCCGCTTCATTGGCATACGTCGGGTGAATACTCCAGAGCGTGAGCGACGTATTGCGCACCATGTTGACGAAGCCTTCCGTATCCTTGCGGCGTGAGTCCGCTTGCGGCGTTACGGAATCAATCGGCGCGAACAATTCCCACAGCGCCGGACCATGCGAACCGGGGTCTTGTGCCAATAAACGGTGAAGCAGTGTTGTTCCTGTGCGCGGCAGCCCGGCGATAATCAGCGGCGTACCGACCGACTGCGATACAAAATCAGGGCGCGTTCTTTTGAACTCTTGAAGTTTCAAGAAGTTCGTCAGGCGGCGCATCAAGTCATTGCGAAAATTGACCTTGAGGAGCGTGTTTGCTGTAGGGCTGCGCTTGACGAAATCGACCAGCTTCGCCAAATCCTCAAGGAACTGCGGATCGTTCCAGTCATGCAGTCCAGTTTTGGATTCGGCTGCCGCTTTTGCTTTCTGCAAATCCAAATTGACGACTGGAACCCCAATGCTGTCCAATGTCGTCATCACGCCAACCATCATGCGAATTGGGAGGGGTACTTTGGCGCTCTCGAAGGTTGAGTTACTGCTGGGCATGCTGCTATCCTTTAGTCAACCGGCACGTTATATCGGCGAATGTATTCCGCGAATGCGCGTTCTAAATCTTCAGGACTCAATCCGTATTGAGCCAGTGTATAGCGATGACCGAGCCGCTCCTGCTGGCGATCTTTCTCCAGCCATGATTTCATTTTCGCTTCGGCAGCGACCGTCAGCTCAATACCAAAATGAGCGTAAATTTTCCGTACCATGCCAAGCGGATCGAGCACGAGCGCATCATAATCAACATCGTAGAACTGCGCCGCCGAGCGTTGATCGCGGATACTCATAGCAGCATCCATCGATCTTTTTAGAACTTCCAGCCAGTCGCGCCCGATCTGCTTCGGATCAACAGGCATGCCGCCAATCTTCCGCGCCAATGCCATAAAACTCAGCCACGATGCCATAACATGCGTCAATCCGCGATGACAGAAGATCACGTTTGCATCGGGATACACGCTCAACAGATCCCCAATCTTCGGCGTATGGTGCGGAGACTTGAGCACATACCGTCGGGAAGGTTTACCATAATGAAGCGCCTGTAGATACTGCTTGTGAAGTTGGTAATCCGGGATCGCGCTCCGCTTCATGTACCACTCAAAGTATTCCATTCCGCCGGTTAGATTAATATCGCCCGTGCTTTGCGCCATGATGAACGTGCATTCGTCCGCCTCATCGGTCATCATCGGATGGATGCTCCACAAAACGGTTGAGAACTGGCGCAGTGTTTTTTCAAAACTGAGCGCTTCTTTACGGCGTTCCTCAGGATCAACCGGAGCATCTGCCTGTACAGGATTGAACAACTCCCACAACACCGGACCATGCGATGCCGGGTCTTGACTCAGCAGACGTTGAAGCAGCGTTGTTCCAGTGCGAGGCAGTCCAACGATCACGAATGGCGCTTTGACAGGTTGATCGACCAAATCCGGGTGACGTTTTTTCGCTTCTTGCAGTTTCAGGAAATTGGTCAAGCGACGGGTAAGATCTGCGCGTGTGGCAACCTTTGCAGGCACGGACATTTCGCGGTTTTTCTCGATGAATCCGAGAAACGTGTTCATATCGGCAAGAAACTGCGCATCAGTCCAGTGCGCCATACCGGTGAGTTTCTCCGCCCGCCGCTTCAACGATTCGAGGCTCAGGTCAACAATCTTGACGCCCATCCGGTCGAGACGTGTTGCCAACGACACCCCTGCCCGTATCGGCAGTGGCAGATCGGCTTCTTCAAGCGTGGTTTTGTTGGGCGGCATCTGGCACTGCTCCTCATATGATCAAAATCGGACAGGTTTAATCAACTGAGACACTAAAACGTTTGATGTAATCAGCAAATATGCGTTCGAGATCTTCTGGCGTCAGTCCATACTGATCCAGCATATAACGATGACCTCGCCGCTCCTGCTGCCGATCTTTTTCCAGCCATGCTTTCATCTTTGCTTCGGCGGCAACGGTCAGCTCAATACCAAAATGTGCATAGATTTTTCGCACCATTGCCATTGGATCAGGAACGAGTTCATCGTAATGGACATCGAAAAATCGACTTGCAGGCATCTGATCACGCGCTTTAAGTCCGTTTGAAAGGGCAGTCTGCCATATTTTGAGCCAGTCGCGCCCAATTTCCGCCAAATCAGTACGCGTTCCCGCGACTTTCTTGACCATCGCCATAAAACTGAACCACGATGCCATCACATGAGATAACCCGCGATGGCAGGAGATTACGCATGCGTCGGGATAGGTTGCGAGCATGTCGCCTAATTTGGGTAAATGTAGGGGTGATTTCCACACCCAACGTCGGTTCGATTTACCGTAATGGAGCGCCTGATAATACTGCTTGTGCAGTTCGTAATCAGAAAGTGCGCTGCGCGCCATTAGCCAATCGAAGTACGGCATTCCACCGCCAAGATTGACATCAGCAAGGCTAAACGGCATCAGGAAATGACACTCATCCGCCTCATCCGTCGTCATCGGGTGAATATTCCACAAATCGGGGGAAAACTGTCGCAGCGTTTTTTCAAAACTGATCGCATCTTTACGCCGCTGCTCGATGTCCGCCGTCGAGTCAACCTGCACCGGATTGAAAAGCTCCCATAACGCGGGACCATGCGAACCCGGGTCTTGACTGAGCAAACGTTGAAGCAGTGTTGTTCCCGTGCGCGGAAGCCCAACAATCAAAAGTGGCGATTTGATCGGCTGTGCGATCAGATCAGGATGACGCTTTTTCGCTTCTTGCAGTTTCAAGTAATTGGCTAAGCGCCGCAGCACGTCCGCGCGAAAAGACACTTTTGTTGGCACTGTGTTATCGGGATTTTCCAGTGCATATCGGACACTAGTACGCATATCTTCAAGGAACTGTGCGTCATCCCACGCGGTCGAACCGACCAATTTCTCCGCCCGCGCTTTGAGCTTGTCAAAGTTCAGATCAATGATGGGAATGTTTAGACGATCAAGACGCGTGGCAATTGCGCTGCCAAGGCGCAGCGGAAAAGGCAAATTTGTTTCGTCCAAAGTTGTTCTGTCAGATTTGGACATGCGCAACAACTCCACTTTGGGCAGTGATGCCTGACTCACGAGACGGACAGGAATACTACACCTTGCGTTTGTTGATCCCGCGCAGACAAATGCACGGTCAGACAAGAAGTACGCTTCACGCGGCTGGGGCTGGTGCGCGGCGGCTCGTCCACAAAGGTTGTGTACATTGGGGACATCCCGCTAAACTTCGTGTTGCTGCGTTACCAAACATTGTAACGATGTGCGCTCACAAAAACGAAACTTCTGAACCATCATGAAAGGATTGTAATGTCTACCCCGCACGATTACGCGCATGCCAATGCCGAACACTTCCGCAGTCAGCTTTTCGATCTACTGCGCATCCCCAGCATCAGCGCTTACACGAAAACACATGCTGACCAAGTCCGCGCCGCTGCTGAATGGCTTGCGGCAGATTTACGTGCAATCGGTCTTTCAGCGGTTGAGGTGATCCCCACCCCCGGTCATCCAGTTGTCTACGCAGAATGGATGGGCGCGGGTGAAGGCGCTCCGACACTGCTGATTTACGGACATTATGATGTTCAGCCCGCCGATAAAGTAAAAGATAAGTGGACAAGCGAGCCGTTTGAGCCGGAAATCCGCGATGGCATTTTGTACGCGCGCGGCTCATCGGATGACAAAGGGCAGGCGTTTATCCATGTCAAAGCGGTCGAATCGTATCTCAAGACCGTCGGTAAGCTGCCCGTTAACGTGAAGTTCATTCTGGAAGGCGAAGAAGAAGTCGGATCGCCCAATCTACAGCCGTTCATTGCCGCCAATGTCGAAAAGCTCAAAGCAGATGTGTGCGTGATCAGCGACAGCGGAATGCCGACACTCGATCAGCCTGCTGTGATTACCTCGGTGCGCGGCTTGACCTACATGGAAATTCATGTCTGGGGTCCCGCACTCGACCTGCACAGCGGTCAATATGGCGGCGTGGTGCATAACCCCGCGCTGGCGCTCGTGCAAATCCTTTCCAAGATGCACAACCCGGATAACAGCGTCGCTGTACCGGGCTTCTACGATGATGTGCTGCCGCTCACATCGGCTGATCGTGAAGCGCTGGCGCGCACCGAAATTCCCGAAGCCGTGATCCGCCGCGATTCAGGCGTTCCGGCACTGTGGGGCGAGCCGAGTTATAACAACCGTGAGCGCACCGGCGCGCGCCCGACGTTTGAGATCAACGGGCTGTACAGCGGACACATCGAAGAAGGCGCAAAGACGGTTCTCCCAGCGCGGGCGATGGCGAAAGTCTCCTGCCGTCTCGTGGCGAATCAAGATTCGCTGCGGATTTATGAGCTGGTGCGCGATTATGTTGCCAGCATCACGCCGCCAACCGTTCATAGTGAAGTCAAACTACTCAACCGGGGTGAACCTGCCACCATTCCGATTGATAACCCGGCGATCCAAGCCGCAGCTCGCGCTTATGCAAAAAGCTGGGGCGGTCAGCCGCCGCTTTTCCTTCGTGAAGGTGGGAGTATTCCGGTAGTCGCGGACTTCCAGCATTTCCTGAATATTCCGGTGGTGATGATGGGGTACGGGCTGAACAACGACGGTGCGCACGGACCGGACGAGCACTATGTCGTTGAGATGTTCCATCGCGGCATTGATACAGCGATCACATTCCTCGATGAAGTGAGTCGCCTTTAACACAGAAGTGTAGACCTTGAATCGTAGAGGACGCAGAGAGCGATAGATCGTACTCTCTGCGTCCTCCGGTTGCATAACTGGATAAGCAAATCACTTCCCCTTGACGTACTCCGCCAGAAGCACAAGTTCCTGCTCAAAGATGCGGCGCTGGATTCCCGGCGCAGTTAACCGCTCAAAAAATCCTACCAACCCGGGGCTGGCGGGCTGCTCCGTCGTAATCGTGACCCGCGTCTGTTTCCCATTATCCAGCGGTTCAAGCGTGAACTTCGAATACTGCCCGGTATTCACTTCCGTTTCCTTAAGCACACGCCCCGGATCAGGTTCGGAAATGCGGTGGTGATATTCGAAGGTGCGCCCGAACACTTTCATCGTCAGGTGAGTTTCGGTGCCTTCGCCCACCCCGCCTTTCAAGATCTTCAACGTCTGAAAATAGGGTTTTGGCAAGATCGCCGGATGTCCCACGTGATAATCGCGGATCACATCCCAGATCACTTCCGGTCGCGCCTCAATGACTGCGCTAGCTTCAGCACGTATTGGCGACACAACTCCCCTCCTCGCTCAAGATGCCTAACTTTATAGATTATGTTCTTTGCGGATCGCCTCTAACAGTGTCTGCGCCCCAAGCGTCACGAGCGCATAGGTATCTTCAAAACGCCCATGAAGATACGGATCGCTTACCTCGTCGGTGTTCACCAATCCGGCGGCTTTGGCGTGATGTAAGAACAAAAGAAGCTGAGGATTCGTACTGCGTTTCGCCAAGCTGTTTACAACGCGCTTGACCGCCTGCAAATTCTCGCGATCCATGCAGACGATATAATCAAAGCGATCAAAGTCGCTCCATGCCATCTGCCGCGATCTTCCGCTGTACGGGATACCATTCGCTGCAAGGACGCGGAGTGTCCCGCTGTGCGCGGGTTCGCCTTCATGCCAACCGCTCGTTCCCGCCGAATCGATCGCGATCTTGGACTCCAGCCCTGCTTCCTTAACCATCTTGGCGAAGACTGCCTCAGCCATTGGGGAGCGGCAGATATTCCCCATACACACAAATAGGACGTTGACCATGTTGTAGCCCCAATTAGCAGACACACATATCATGATCCTACATCATGCCAACGTCCTACGTAAAGCGTATGGAACTAGAATAACCCGACGATTGTCCCATCGTCGTCGAAGTCAACCTTTTCAGCCGCCGGATGTTCCGGCAGACCGGGCATCGTCGTCATTTCACCGCACAGCGGATAAATAAAGCCCGCGCCGACGCTTGCCCGCACTTCGCGAATCGGGAAGGTGAAGCCGCTCGGAGCACCACGCAGCGTCGGGTCATGGCTCAAGCTGAGGTGCGTTTTCGCCATGCAAATCGGCAGGTTACCGAAACCGTTCGCTTCATAGTCGCGGATTTGACGCTCGGCAGCCGGTTCATACGATACAGCAGCCGCGCCGTAAATCTTGGTCGCAATTGTTTCGATTTTTGCCTTAATCGGCTGATCCAGATCATACAGGAAGTGGAAACCGGACTCCTGCTCTGCTGCCGAAACGACCATTTCACCAAGTTCCATCGCGCCGCGTCCACCGTCAGCAAAGTGCGTCGATACCGCCGCGCCAAGCGCACCGGCTTCGACCGCGATCCGCTTGATCAACTCGTGTTCTTCTGGGTGATCGCCCCCGAACGCATTGATCGCCACCACAGGCGTAACCCCATGATGTTTGATGTTCTCGATCTGCTTAACGAGATTGACCGCGCCCGCTTCGACATCTTCGAGGTTGAGTTCGAGCATTTCCGGCGGAAGGGGTTTGCCCGCGACGACACGATAGCGCCCACTGTGCGCCTTGATCGCGCGAACGCTGGCGACCAGCACCGCCGCATTGGGCGTCAAACCGCTGTAGCGCGTCTTGATATTGAAGAATTTCTCCGCGCCAATGTCTGCGCCAAAACCCGCCTCTGTGAAGAGATATTCCGCGCACTTGATCCCAAAATGATCCGCCAAAATGCTGCTGTTTCCGTGCGCGATATTTGCAAACGGACCGGCATGCACCAGCGCAGGCGTATTTTCGAGCGTTTGCAAGAGGTTCGGGCGGATTGCATCACGCATCAGGACGGTCATCGCGCCCGCCGCACCGATTTCTTCTGCCGTGACGGGTTTCTTATTCTTCGTCAGCCCGATCACGATGCGCCCAAAGCGCTGGCGAATATCTTCCAGCGAGGTTGTCAGCGCCAAAATTGCCATCACTTCACTGGCGACAGAAATATCAAACCCGGTTTCGCGGATTACACCACCTGCGTTTTTCCCACCCAACCCGATGATGATCTGCCGCAAAGCACGATCGTTCACGTCAAGCACACGCTTCCATGTGATCGTCTCCGCGTCGATGCCGAGCGGGTTATCGCGCAGAAGGCGGTTATCGATCATCGCCGCGAGTAGGTTGTTCGCCGCTGTGACCGCATGGATATCGCCGGTCAAATGGAGGTTGAACGTCTCCATTGGGATCACCTGCGAGTAGCCGCCGCCCGCCGCCCCACCCTTGATCCCAAACGTCGGACCTTGCGACGGCTGCCGGAGCGCCACAATCGATGTCTTGCCGAGGTGCTTCATTGCCTGCCCCAAGCCGACCGTCGTTGTTGATTTTCCTTCACCCAGCGGCGTGGGGGTGATCGCCGTGACAACGATGTATTTCCCGTTCGGGCGACCACGAAGTTTTTCAAGCGCTTCCAAACGCAGCTTTGCGATGTAAGGACTGCCGTAAATATCAAAATCATCCGGCGTCAATCCCATCATGTCCGCAATTTGCACGATCGGCTTAAGCTGCGCTTGCTGCGCGATTTCAAGATTTGAAAGCATGAAAAGAGTCCCTTTCTTAAAAAACCATCTGCCGCTATTTTCCACTCAAAACCCGAATTTCCGCTACTCTCGTTTGTCCTTATGTCACATGTGGATCGGCAGGTTTGCGAAACGATTAGACCATTAAGACCACATGAGAAATCGTGGTTCTATTGAGCGTAACGCGGCGCGGGTGTAGCGTAAGAGAGGTCTCAAATAAACCTCTCAGTTTCCCATAAAGGATGGTCAAGGGCAGACGCACATTTATCTCGCCCTGCCGAATCATGGCTGCAAAACTCAATAATGTGAACCTGTCCGCAGTCGAACAATCAAACATCCGTCATCTCGTGCGGGATATTGCATGGTTCGGGATCGCCGCCGCTGCAACCTCTCGATTCCTCTCGGTTTACGCCATTCGACTTGGCGCAGACGCAACAGCCCTAAGTTTGCTCACCGCTATTCCCGCCCTTGTGCTGCTGTTTTCGTCAACCTTTGCGGGCTTATGGGTGCGCCGCTTTGATAGTCCGAAGCGTGCGATGCTCATTCCCGGGATTGCATTTCGTTTTGTATTCCTGCTGCCCGCGTTCGCGCCGTTCGTCCCGCGCCAATGGCAAGCACCCTATCTGATCTTCGCGGCTTCGCTTCCGGCAGTCGTGCAAGGGTTGGCGGCGACTGCCTTCGTGATCTTGATGCGCAGCGCCATTCAAGACCCGGTTGTGCCGTCGCTCCTCAGCCGCCGCTCGATGGCATTCAATATCACGTTGGCGATTGGAGCGCTCGGGTTTGGGTACTGGTTGGAACAAGCAACCTTCCCGCAGAACTACCAGATTATGTTCTTGTTCGCCTTCTTCGCGGCGTTGATGAGCATGCGTCATGTCATGTATGTAGATACCACGCCGAACCCGTGCCCGCTGGCGTCCCCGGCAGGTGATAAGGCTGCGAAAGCGGCAGCGTCTCCTTGGCACTCACCCGGTTTCCGCCGTGTCGCGCTGACGATCATGATCGCATACATGGCGTATTTCTCGGTATATGCACTCGTGCCACTGCACTTGGTCAATGACCTAAACGCGTCTGAAGGCTTCATTGCGCTTTATGGAATCGTCGAATTGGCGGCAGGTGCGGCAGTCGGCATGTTCACCTCACGCGTCTCGGCGCGCATTGGCAACCGAGCAATGGTCGCGTTGGCGATGATCGGGACTGCCATTTCAACGGCGATTGTCGCGCTGTCACCCTCACTGCCCTTCACGCTTTTAGCAGCAGGGCTGGCGGGCGCATCATGGACAACCGTCGCGATGATCGGCTTGTATGCGTACTTCACCGAAAACACGCCGCCAGAGCACATGAGCACCTACGGTGCAGCATATCATCAGGTGTTGGGGTTGGCGATGTTTATTGGTCCGTTAGTCGGCAGTCTACTGGCGCGCAGCGGGCTTGAACTTGTGACTGTTCTCCTCATTGGGTCAGGGCTGCGGTTTATCGCTGCACCACTCATGGAAGCTCAATTGTTCAGCATGATCCGCAAAGCGGGCGGAACAGTGTTCCGCCTCAAGCGGGCATCGTAACATCCAATTCGCTTACACATGTTGGACAAGGGGCAGTTCGGACGGTCGTCGAACTGCCCCTTTTTGTTTATGCGCGCTGTTCTGCCGGTGTACCTTCTTTACTGCTGCGCTCCGTTTGGAACATCTCGATCTTCTTCCCTAAGTAGACCCGAATCGCCTGCAGTCGCGTGATTTGAGCATCTATCTCGCTGATTTTTTGCGTGAAGTAGGTAATCTTCTCGTCAGTCGAGATCGCATTTGCTTCCCATGCATCTGCGGCTTGTGCGATCTCGCCTAATGTAAACCCCGCCGCCTGCCCATTCTTAATCAATTCCAATCGATCCAATGCTGCCGCATGGTAGTCGCGGTAGTTATTTTCCTTTCGCGCGTAATGACTGCTGTTGATCAGCCCAATCTTCTCGTAAAAACGGATCGTATCGATGGTGAATCCGCTCTGTTTTGCTAACTCGGATATTTTCATTTATCCTCCTTGACTCTTGAGCATACTCCATAGTTTAGAGTCTAGTCATCCGACAGATCAAGGACAGAGACGAACATCGCATGAATACGCTGCAAGACAAAACATACGTCGTAACAGGTGCATCGACAGGGATTGGACGATCAACGGCGGTGCTGCTGGCAAACGCGGGAGCGCAGGTCTTCGCGGGGGTACGCAATCAAGACGCCGCCGAAGCGCTTGAACGCGAATCGCCCAACATCCGCGCGCTGATGCTGGATGTCACCAATCCTGATCAGACCGCGCAAGCCGCTGAGACTGTCAGCGCCGCTGTCAAAGCTCGCGGGTTGAACGGATTGATCAACAATGCGGGAATGGCAGTCGCCGCACCGCTGGAGTTCGTACCCATCGACGAGTTTCGCTATCAAATCGAAGTGAATCTGATCGGTCAGCTTGCGGTAACACAAGCGTTTCTGCCCTGCTTGCGCACAGCAAAGGGACGCATCATCAACGTTACGTCGATTGGTGGGCGGATCGCGGGGCGACTGCTCGGCGCGTATCATGCCTCGAAGTTTGCGATGGAAGCACTCACGGATACCATGCGACAGGAGCTTGCGCCGTGGGGACTACAAGTCGTCGCCATCGAACCCGGCGAGATTGCCACGCCTATCTGGATCACCGGACGAAGCCACGCTGACCGGGTGATGGAGAAGATGCCGCCGCAGGTCACGCCTCTGTATGGCGAAGCGATGGAGGCGCTGCGCACATCCGCGCCTTCCAAAGCATCGAATGGTCTCCCGCCAGAAAAAGTCGCAGCGGTCATCTACCGCGCGCTGACCGCTGCTCGCCCCAGAGCGCGCTATCTGGTCGGAACCGATGCGCTGATCGGTGATAAAGTCTTTCGCCTGCTGCCGGATCGTGTGCGCGATTATGTGATGCGGCGCATGATGTAAGTACGCGCGATTAGCGCGCCAGCGCGATCTGCTGGAGCGCAGCGGCATAGTCACGCATGGGCGACTGCATCGCCTTCAAATCGCGCCTAAATTCCAGATTACGATCCCATGCTTTCTCATGCTGTATCTGGCTGACCTGATCCGGTCGCCCTCTTTCGTAGTCGCTCAAGAGCGGATGCCACTTGCTGTTGAACCCTGCGAGGTGATCCAACATGGCGATTGCAGACAGCGCAATCTGATCAGGATCGGCGCGTTTGATTACGTCGCGCGTGAACTGAAACACTTGATAGATCGAAGACAGCGCCTCGCGCAGTGATCCGAATTCCTCATCAAGCGGGCGTGTCGTGATGCGCGTCGAAAGCTCGGTATACATCAGCCACGCCATATTCCGTTCTTCAGCCGTCGGCGAAAGCGTTCGCTCACCGATGCCGAACGGAAAATAAACGGTCACAGGGGCGGCACGCCCCCGCGCTGGCGTACCGCTGGCGACCTGCTCAAACTTTTGCAGAATGTCCCCGTAGTGATTCGGTTCTTCGGTAGGCGCTCGGTTCAGCGCTTCGGCTTCAAGTTCTTTTAGGCGTTCGATCAGCCGATCCCAAGGTTCGGCAAAGCGCACCGTGAAGTTGAGCACTTGCAGCGGTTCAAGTTTCTGATGCAGCTCGGTTTTGGTCAGGATGATCGGCACAATTGGTTTGCCCAAGCCCATCGCAAATGCCCATTCATACGTGACGTACTCCGACAAGCGGGCGTCGGGAGTCATTGCGACGACGATCGCAAAGGCTTCGCGGATTTTTTGGTCGATCACATCACGCCACACGGTTCCGGCGTCGATATTGTCGCCCGCTTTCCACACGTCAATCCCGGCTTCGATAAGTTTTGCGACCATTGCGTTAACGAATGCTTCGTCGTTGTGTTTGTATGAGACGAAAACGTGTGCCATGAGTCCGCTCCCAGCGTGGGCAGTGTGCCAATTCAGTTATAAATCCGGCAGGTGCGGCGCGCAACAAATAGAAGCCCAGAAAGGAACCAAAAAGAACACGAAGACCACAGCGAGGAAGGGAAAACCTTGCCTCTCTGTGATTTCGCGGTTGATGTGAGGCTGCTATTTCTTGCGGCGCCTTTCCGACGAGAACGGCACGAATGTCCGCTTTGCCCAGCGGCGGACGATACGTTTGCGCGTATCCAACCATGCGCGATCCGCCGCGTTTTGGCGGCGACTGGCGACCGCGGTCGTGCGCGGCTGCCCGTAGCGTTCCGCGACATACAGCCGTGTGATCGCCGTCACCGGCGGCTCTACTGCGGGAAGTTCACGCACAATCCGATCCCGGCGCTCTTGCGGCGTCTGTTCGGCGGCGGGATGGATGCCAATCAAGCGCGTATACCGTTCCAGACGGGCATAAGCGCGCACGATTGGATTCATGCCGCGCATCCCGCGCCACTCCCACCACCAGAACGTGAAGAATGCCGCGCCGATCATCAACGCAACGAACAGCAGCAGCACCAGTACAATGCCCAACGCGGGCAGAATGAACTGAAGCGCGCTTCGCTGCTGCGGACGCTCAGGCGGGGGCTGCGTTGGAATAATGATCGGCGTAGCGGTTGGGGTTGGTGACGGCGTGGGCGTTTCGGTCGGAATCAGCGGCGGAACGATACCCGCAGCATCCGTTGGCGTTCCGTTCGGCGTGGACGTTTGTGTTGGCTGCGGCGTATTCGTGGGAATCGGCGTAGAAGTCGGCGGAAGTGCGGTATTCGTCGGCGCAGCGCCGTCTTCCCCACCCGTCGGATCATTGGGATCATCGCCCCGGTTGATCGGGAACTGCGCGGCAGTCGGCTCAAAGTCGATCCAGCCGTAACCGGGGAAATACACTTCAACCCACGTATGCGCGTCACGTTCGCGCACAACATATGTCCCTAAGTTCTGATCCCATGTCCCCTGCGAGAATCCCGCCGCCAGCCGCGCCGGAATCCCCATCGTGCGCAGCATGACGACCATCGCTGAGGCATAGTAATTACAATAGCCCTGCCGCGATTCAAACAGTACCCAGTCAACCGGGTCAGTTCCCGGCGGCGGCGCAGGGATCAATTCGTTGTAGACAATGTTCGACCGAAGCCAGCTTTCGATTGCCCGCGCGCGATCATAAGGTGTAACCGCTCCAGCATCGCTCACGATCCGCTGTGCAAGCTGAACCGTGCGATCTGTAACCGATGGGATGTAACCGTGATAGGTGTTGCGCACCCATTCCGGGTAATCCGTCCCGGCGGCGCGCAGTTGTTCGGGAGTTGCGGCGCTCATCAGACTGGTTACGGTGTAAGAATCGCCTTCGTATAACACGCGGATCGGACGGACTGCGTTGACGCTGATGCTGTTGGCGGAATCTTCCACATAGTTGATATATGCAATTGCGGGAAGGTCGAGTTGATACGGCTGCGGCGCGGCATACACCAAGCGCGAGGCATTCATCCCGATCACGAATTCCTGCTCAACTGCAACCCGCGATCCTGCGACATAGCTCTCCTGCGCAAAATCATACGGCGCAACGCGATCCGTGACTTGGTGACTGGCATTCGACGCCCAGCGCCCGCTGTCATATTGATCGAAGATGCGCGAGCGCCAATAGTAGCGGCGCGTCGGCGGTGCCGTCACGAGGAACACAATCTCATCCCCAAGCCGGATTGCGCCGCCAAGCTGAAGTGTATCGCCGCCGTAATAATCGGCGGTCGTCGGACCTTGAATGTCAGCGGACGAAAACAGGCGATTCCAAATCTCGCTGAGTTCGTTGAGCGGCTCGCTGGCGAGAAATTCTTGGAAGCGCTGCAAGCGATCCTGTAGATCTTGCTGCGGGATCAGCCATGCCACTCCGAGGATGATCACCGCGACCAGCATTCCTGCCCGGAAGATTTGATTGCGGAGCGAGCGCGGCACGCGGATCCCGCTTAGATACCAATCCCATTCGCGCGCTTCGGCATTCGAACGAACGAGCAGCAGCAGCGTAAAGAAGGTGAACAGGATCAGATACCAATCGAGGCTTGCCGTCCCCGAATAGTAGACGTTGTTCGTGATCAGGATCAGCGCAGGGGGAAATACCGCCCGCCATACACGATCAATGCGGAAGATATGCCATGACAGGTTGTAACCCAAAAACCAGAACAGCGTGCTGACAATCAGCGTGAACACCAATTCGTCTTGGTTGATCCCACCTGTGAGCGCATCGCTGATCCACTGCATTGTTCGCGTGAAAACGTTGAAAATACCGGTACCGAGATCACCGGGATCGTTGACTGCCGCCACGACCAAGATGATACAGCCGCCGTAAATCGTCCCAATGATCAAGCCAACCATTTCATTGTATTGGCTGCGCGAAAGCAAAAATCCGAAGATCACGCCGAAAATCATCACGGGGATCAACGTGTTCATGTCGATCACCCACCCCGCCGAGGTCAGCGAGAGTGCAGGCATAAGCAGCAGCAGCACGCCGATCACCAACGCCGGAAGGTCGCCGGGGGCAAAAAGAGAATTCCACGCATTCGACAGCCGCCGCCCCCACTTTTCAAACTGCGGGAAACGGTCGCGCCGTGTAAGAGTCGTCATATGGGGAAAACATCAGGAACTCATCGTCCAATACGCGCTATTGTAAAGGCGGAGCGGCGTTCGCTCAACCACCTATCGGGCAACGCTCGTCGCAAAACCCCGTAATCTGCGGCGTTACGGAACGGATCAGGTGTGCTATTATGAACGATGCGCTCAAGTACGCTAGGTGATCGCGGACGGTTCGCCGTTCGAGGAAAGTCCGCCCTCCGTAGGAGACGGCGCTGGCTAACTGCCAGATCGGGGTAACCTGATGGTATAGGGCAACAGAGAGGCATATTGCCGCATAGGTTCACCTGTGCGGTGAGGGTGAAACGGTGGTGTAAGAGACCACCAGCGCGGCAGGTGACTGTCGCGGCTGGGCAACCCCCGCCGGGAGCAAGGCAAAGCAGGCGCATTGGGGCGCTCCGTCCCGCAAAAAGCGCCGGGTATGCTGCATGACGGTGCGCGTAAGCGTACTGCTAGAGAGATGATCACCCACGACAAAAGGCGGCTTACAGGCGAACTTGAGCGCTTGTTTATCGCCAAAAAGGGCGGATGAGCGGCAACCCATCCACCCTACCTTACACTACTCGCTCGCGCGCGCAGCCATCGCATCATCAGCGACCACAAATTCCATTGGGTGCGGTACATCGCGGAACACGCCGCGCACATAGCGATTCCATGCTGCTGCGACAAAGTTAAAACTGATCGATTCGGTGGGGATCGGGTCACCTGAACCTTGACCACTGATACTGTCCACCGCATAGACCACCGTTCCGTTATCGCGCACCAATCCGATCAAGATGGCGATAATGCCATTGACGGTGGTGCTCTCCCCATTGCGGCGCGTCACGATCAAGTCAAACATGACTTGTACACTGCCGTCCGCTTGCAAATCAACTGACAAATTCGAGACTTGGCGCAAGGTCGTATTCGGTATAACGAACTGATCGTTGACCTGCACTTCAGTACGCCATTCCGTATAGTCTGCGTACCATGCGCTTTCCTGTGCACTCACGGCAAACACAGGTAAGACAATAACCAAAAAGGCAGCGATGACAGCGGCGGTGGTTTGTTTCAGGTAATGCGTAAACATGATCTTTCCCCCTCAACTGAACGGAACACCCATCATCGTCCGTTACGGACATACCGTAGACGAAACATGTAAATATTCTGTTCCACGAATAGGAAAGGTTCCGTAATTAACCTGCAAAAACTTGAAAAAGCGAAGTGGGGGATAGAAATACAAACGGGGACGATGTGAGTCCCCGTTGTGGCGATTTTATATGTAGGTGTTTCGGTTAGTCACGCGACCACCGCGCGTTATCGACCGCGCCGTAATCGTACAGGAATACATCGACTGCCCGCCGCGCATCATGAGAGGCTTGTGGGACTTCGCGCAGTTCCGCCTGCCAATTGCTTGCGGCGACGCCTGCCATGCTGTCAACGCTTGCCATAACTTTCTTGATAGCGCTTGCAGCACAGTAGCCCGCGTGCGCCCCGTATTGGTGATAGATTTGCTCAAGGATATCGGCGGCGTCGTTGCTGTAGCGGCGGATCGTCTGCACGTCTTTCTTGAACACGAACGAATGGAACCCGGAAGCCATGTTATTCAGTCCTCGCTGACTCGTCAAACGTATGAAAACGGCGAGGATAATGGGTCGATCTCAGCATCACATGTGCAGTCGATCATGAATGATGTATTCAGTCTAGTCAATTTACCATTTTCACACAGTAGGTCATTCGGGCTATCTTTGTGATAGTGACGTAATTAAATACTCCTTAGTGGTATTGTAGGGTTTTCGATAACCCTCTCGACCGCAAACGCGTTATAACTAGTGTGGAACTCCGCCGCGTATCGTCGTGTCTCATCCGGTAGTACGTGCGGAGGTAAGATGGTTCCAGCGAAAGCACAGGCACGGATCATGCCTTTTCCAACGATCACACCCCCACCTGACCCCGATCTCCCTCTGATTCAGGCGATCGCGCGGGGTGATGGGCGGGCGCTTCATGAGCTGTACACAAGGCACGGGGCGAACGTCCTCAACTACTTGAGGTCATATCTGGACGATCATCAGCTTGCGGAAGAAGTCCTGCAAGACGTGATGATGGCGGTCTGGAATCATGCCGCGACATTTCGTGGTGAAAGCAAAGTCCGCACATGGATGCTGACCATTGCACGCAACCGCGCGATCAATGCGGGACGACGGTATACCCCGCGCATGGTCGAACTCGATGAAAATCTCCACGCGGGCGATAACTCACCGCAGGAGTACGCCGAAGCACGGAATCAAGCGCAGACGCTTCGGCAGGCAATCCGCGAACTCCCCAAGTTTCATCAAGAAATCCTCATTCTGGTCTTTTATCAAGGCTTGAGCGGGCAAGAAGTCGCGGAGGTACTAGGCGTTTCGGTCGGAACGGTCAAGAGCCGTCTGCACCGCGCCAAAGAAATGCTTCGGAAGGTCTTACAGGCGTCCGGGGAGACATTCCATGCACAGTAAATATTGGGAAGATCTCATCCCCTTCTACGTCGCCGGAACGCTGAGCTGGCAAGAATCCCAGCAGGTCGAGCAGCACATCCGTACATGCGCCGAGTGCCGCCAAGCCGTCAGTGATTGGCAGAAGATCGCCGGAGCGGTACGCGCCGAAGCCGCCGCTAATCTCACTGATCTGCCGCCGCTCGCTCCGGCGCTGCGTACTCTACAATCCCCGCCCACTCAGCCTATCGCACCGAAACGCCGCAGCGCAGTTCGGCGCATGGTCATGCCGCTCACGTCGGCTGCCGCCGCGATCATGGTGATCGCATTCGCGGTGCTTTTGGCGGCAAACGTGCTCCGCCCTGAAATTGAGAGTACGAATGTTGGCGCGGGCACCGAGGGGGAAACTGAAGAACCGACCAGCGCTTACACCGCCACGCCGACCGCCGATTTGATGGCGACCATCGAAGCGCTAACGACGCAGCATGCCGACGGTACAGACATTCCCAATATTGTGAATCCGCTGGATTTTGCAACGAACACGCCAAGCCGCGAGCCGATTCTGCCGGAGTTCACGCCGACGCCAAGCCCAACAGCCGACACCCCGTTGTCACCGCTGAATTCCCCCGCGCCAAGCGTCCCGGTTGCGGTCGTGATGGGCGACTCGATCAACCTGCGCGAAGGTCCCGGCACGAATTATGCCGTCGTCGGTTCGGCGCAAAACGGCGAACGCTTTGAAATCATCGCGCGTTCGGGCAGCGGTTCGAATATCTGGTACGTGATTCGGCGCGAACAAAACAGAACGGCTTGGGTGTACGGTGCAATCGTGCAAATCGAACCGGAGAACGCCGTAATCTCGGCAGCGGCAACCATTCCAGCGCCGCCGCCAACTGAAACGCCCGTGCCCCCCACACCCACCATTACGCCGAGCGCTGAACCGACGGGTAGTTTCATCATTCGTTCGGGAGACTGGACGCTTGTTAGCACGGTGGTCGAAGATACATGCGGCGGCGAAATCGGTATATCGTCAAGTGGGCGGCACATCTTGATCCCATCAGAAAATGGGCTGACGGTTGTCTTCACTGACACGCAGAATGGCACGAGTTTCGTCTTAAATCGAGACGGCGGCGTGAACGTGTATTCGAGCGTGTATAACGCCCCTACACCGGAAGGCAACGCCAACGTGACCGTTCAGATCGTCTTTGATGCCGACGGCACAACCTACACGGGCACGGAATTCATTGGCTATCCGAACGGCTGCTACACGCGCTCGCTGTGGGCGGGTCGCGTCGGCTAGTGGGTAACTCAAGCGCAGCAAAATGTCCCCTCTCGTTCGCAGTGCAACCGAGAGGGGGCAGCGCATACCATCCCTTTACCGCTCTAAGCCTTTGCGCTAGAGTCGAAGATGTCTGTCCCACAGTGCGCGGTTGAGCGTATTCAGCCGCCGAACATGATTTTTGTCGCGCTTTGTGTTCTTTGTGGTTCAAAAACATTTGAGCTTCGTCTGCACGCGCAAAGGTAAGTATGCTCCCCCATGACATTCGCCAAACACAGACCAAGATCGAGCGGCGGCTGCAGCTCATCAAGCCGCTGATCTACCGCAAGTCGGTTCCGCTTCCTCCGTTTCGTTTCAACACGCTTGCCGATGCGCTCACCCCGCCGCCGCTCGATGCTGACATCGCCACATGGGAGACAATCCCGCCCGCCTCGTATTGGGGCGCAAAAGGCATGCACTTTGCGCTGGCGACGCCTTTCACTATTCCAGATACGTTTGATCCCGCCGCTCCTGCCGCGCTATTGTTCAACATCGGTGAAAGCGGCGATTTTGATCATCCGGAAGCGCTGATTTACATCGACGGTGAAGCTTTCTGCGGCGTTGATCGCAGACATCAAGAGATCCATCTGCCAGATCGCTGGCGCGACGGACGCGAACACCGCCTTTTACTGCATGGCTGGTGCGGCTTGATGGGCGGCACGCATGTCACCGATGCGCGCAAGCTCTACATGGGAACTTCCGCGCTCGTTCAGGTGGATGTGCCCACACGCGAGTTTTACACGCGGGCGCACATGGCATGGGTCGCCGCGAAGAATTTACCCGAAAATGATCCCGCGAAAAGCCGATTATTCAACGCGCTTGATGATGCTTTCAAAGTGTTGGATACCCGCGATCCGTTGGGTGACTGCTTTTATGACAGCCTTCCCGCAGCAGATCACGTACTGCGCGAGGGGATCAAAGCGGCGGGAATGCCGCTCGATGTGAGCATCGCCGCAACCGGACACGCGCACATTGACGTCGCGTGGTTATGGACGGTAGACGAGACGCGCCACAAAGCCGCGCGCACGTTCAGCACTGTATTGCGTCTCATGGAGCAGTACCCGGAATTCCGCTTCGTTCAAAGCACGCCCCAGCTTTATCAGTGGATCATGGACGATCAACCTGCCCTATTTGAGCAGATCAAAGCGCGCATACAGGAAGGGCGATGGGAAACCATCGGCGGCATGTGGCTCGAAGCTGACTGCAATCTCACCGGCGCGGAGTCGCTCGTGCGGCAGTTGATGTATGGGCGCGCGTTCTACCGTAAGCACTTCGGCAAAGATGCCGAATCGCCGGTGCTGTGGCTGCCGGATGTGTTCGGCTATGCGTGGAATCTTCCCCAGTTGATCAAAGGCGCGGGACTCGAATACTTCTTCACCATCAAGATCGGCTGGAATCAATACAACCGCCTGCCCTATGACTCGTTTTGGTGGCAGGGTCTCGACGGTACGAAGGTCTTGACGCACTTCAGCACCGCACCGGAAGCGCACGACATCAACAGCCGCGCTACATATAACGCCGAAGTCGATTCGATGGTCGCACTCGGCACATGGATCAACTACCAGCAGAAGCACCTGCACAGCGATATCTTGATGAGCTATGGTTGGGGCGACGGCGGCGGCGGACCGACCCGCGAAATGATCGAAAATGTGCGCACGCTCGACGCGATGCCGGGGATTCCGCAGGTGCGCCAAGCCCGCGTGATTGACTTCTTCCGCGATCTGGAAACCGAATCGGGCGCGAAGCTCCCCACATGGAATGGCGAACTCTATTTAGAGGCGCATCGCGGCACGTACACGACACAAGCGCGCAACAAACGCTGGAATCGCAAAAGCGAATTTCTGCTGCACGACGCTGAATTCTTGGCGACGGTTGCCAGCTTGCTCGATAAAACTTACCAGTACCCGCATGCGGCGCTGCATCAAGCATGGGAGATTCTGCTGCTGCACCAATTCCACGACATCATCCCCGGCAGCAGCATTCATGAGGTTTATGAGCAGAGCGAACGCTATTATGAGGAAATCACCCGCATAGGCGAAAAGGTCAAGCAGGACGCGCTTGAGGTGATTCAGGGGCATTACGGCGGCGAGCCGTTGATGATCAATCCTTCCGGTTCGCAGACCTATGTTGAAGAACCGGATCGGATCTGCCCGCCCTACACCGTCTGGGTTAACCCGGAATCGCTGCCATCGACCGGTGAGTCGTGGATCGAAGCATCGCCGCGCTGTCTTGATAACGGCACGCTCCGCATTGAACTCAACGAGAACGGCGACATCAGCCGCGTTTACCTCCACAAAGCCGGACGGCTCGACTTCATAGAGATGGGACGCGAGATTCTGCCGTCGGGGGCAATCGCCAACCAATTCCAGTTGTTTGAAGACCGCCCGAACAATTGGGACGCATGGGACATCGATATTTTCTTTGACGACCGCGTGAGCTATGCCGAACCCGCGCACCGCATCGAACTTGTAGAAAACACGGCATATCGCAAAACGATCAAAATCGAGCGCCGCATTGGGAACAGTGACTATGTTCAGCGTATCTCAATGACCCGCGATGCGCGTCACTTTGATGTAAGAACGGGCATCATTTGGCGCGAACGTCACAGCTTACTCAAAGTCGCGTTTCCGGTGGATATGCTCGCCACCAAAGCGATTCATGAGGTTCAATGGGGCAATGTGGAACGCCCGACCACGCGCAACACTTCATGGGATTGGGCGCGCTTTGAAACGTGCGCGCACAAATGGGTGATGCTGCAAGAAGGGGATTTCGCGGTCAGCTTGATCAACGATTGCAAGTACGGGCATGATGTCCGCGATAACGTGATCCGCCTAAGTTTACTCCGTTCACCCACCAACCCCGATCCCGATGCCGATCAGAGAGCGCAGCATTTCGCCTATCGTTTCACGGCGGATACTACCCTGCAAAACACGGTACGCAGCGCGTATACGTTCAACGATCCGGGCTTCACCGTTGAAGGAGTATCCACGCAGGGTAAAGCGGCATCATTCCATTTGATTGATTTGATTGAACCTGAAATCGTACAAGTCGAAACGGTCAAGCGCGCCGAAGACGATAACGGCGTGATCATCCGTCTGTACGAGTACACACGAAACCGCAGCACGATCAAATTGCGACTCGGTTTCCCGGTACGCGAGGCGTACATCACCAACTTGCTTGAGGAAAATCAATCGCAGCTTGAAGTGACCGAAGGCGGCACAATCACATTTCCAGTGACGCCGTTCCAGATCGTGACGCTGCGCGTGATCCCCGAATAACCGAATCAAAAAGGGCCTGATCGCTGACGATCACGCCCTTTTCTACGGTTCAAACGCGCTTAATTCTCGTCGGCGCGCCGGATGTGGATTTCTTTGCCGCGCATTGTCACGCCCTGCTGCATCTGACGCAGTACGCGCTCAACATGCGTTTCCATCACATCGACATACGTTTCGTTGCGGTGAATATCAATCGCACCGATTGCCTTACCGGGAATGCCCGCGCGTCCGGCAATCGCGCCGACCACGTCACCCGGCTGCACACCCTGTTCACGCCCAACATCGACGAGCAAGCGCACCATGCCCGCTTCGCGTCCGGTCTTGTCGGCGCGTGAGCGGCGCGGCGGACGATCCTCACCGCTTGCAGGACGATCACCGGTATAACGGCGCTCACGATCCCCAAAGCGGCGGTCACCGCTACGGTTGAAGCCTTCACGACCACCGCTCATGCGTTCACCTTCACGGCGTTCGCGCAGATGCGGTTCGCGGATTTCTTCCAACGGGCGGCGCAGATCATCGGCACGTGCCAAGCGGATCGCTGCTGCCGCGACCTCGGTCGGTTCATAACCCGCCTCGATCATCTGAGCGACGAGTGCGACTTCGCGCCCCAAATCCGGCTCGACCATCGTTTCGGTAAGCTTCGTCGTAAACGCTTGATCGCGCTTCGCCAGCACTTCGTCAGCCGTCGGCAGGTTTTCGCGGTTGATCGTGCTCTTGGTGTAATGCTCGATCACGCGCAGCAAACGGCGCTCACGCGGCGTCACCAGCGTGATCGCCATGCCTTCGCGTCCGGCGCGTCCGGTGCGTCCGATGCGGTGGACATAATCCTCCGCGTCGTAGGGAATATCAAAGTTGATCACATGCGAGACGTGATCGATGTCCAGCCCACGCGCGGCAACATCGGTTGCCACCAGAATATGCACCAACCCACTGCGGAAGCGGCGCATGACTGTTTCGCGCACGTCTTGGCTCAAGTCACCGTGAATCGCTTCGACGGCGAAACCGCGCGCCAGAAGCGAATCCGCCAGCCCTGCCGCGCCAAGCTTGGTGCGTGTGAAAATCAGCGCGCTCTTGATCTGTTCGGTCTCCAGCAGGCGCGCGGTGAGCGCCAGCTTGTAAGGCTCGTCGATCAGGAAATACTTCTGCTCAACTTGCGGGACGGTCATGGTCTTGTGCGCGACGGTCACGCTGACCGGATCGTGCATGTAGTTATTCGCCAATGCGCGAATTTCGCTCGGCATGGTAGCGCTGAACAGCGCGGTCTGGCGCTCGCTCGGCGTTTCGCGCAGGATGCGCTCCACGTCATCGATGAACCCCATCTTGAGCATCTCGTCGGCTTCATCCAACACGAGATACCCGACACCGCCAAGCACCAGCGCGCCGCGTTCGATCAAGTCGATCACGCGACCCGGTGTGCCAACAACAACGTGAACGCCTTCTTCCAGACGTTTCAACTGCTTGGTATAGGAAGACCCGCCGTAAATCGCTGCCACGCGGATTCCCAGTTTCTTTCCATACTGGATCACCGCTTCAGCGACCTGAACCGCCAGTTCACGCGTTGGGGCAAGGATCAACCCCTGTGGCTGGCGCAGTTCGAGCCGAATACGTTCGAGCAATGGCAGCGCGAAGGCTGCGGTCTTGCCCGTCCCCGTCTGGGCTTGTCCGAGAACATCACGCCCGCCCAGCAATGCTGGGATCGCCCCTTCTTGAATTGGCGTGGGATTCTCATAGCCCAGTTCCATAACGGCTTGCACGAGTTCGCCGCGCAAGCCCAGACGATCAAAAGGATTCATACTGCTCCTGATGTGTTCGATAACCCTGAGGTTATATGACGCAGGGTGTAACGAGGGTGATCGGGAGGCAAAACCGCCGCCCGATTTCATTATTGTACAATAGACTAGACGCGACGTATATGGCAGAAATTACGCCCGCACGCCGCGAAGTTAATCCCCGCCTGTGACCGCGAACGCGGTTTCTGCCCCTTGAATCGGGTAGGCGATGCTGCGTGGTTCGCGCACGATGAACACCAACACCGCCGCGCCGATCACTCCCGCGATCGCCGCAACGATAAACGCCGCACCGAAATTCGCGCCTTCCGCCAGCGCGCCGCCGAGAATCGGCGCGGCAATCGCCCCCGGCGCGATCAGTGTATTCGTCAAGCCAATGTAATACGGACGGTCGCTCTCACGCCCAAACTGTGTCGTCAGCGGCAGCGGAATCGTCCACAATCCGGCTTTCGCCGCACCCATCAGCGCGAACGCAACATACATCCAGCCCGCATCCGGCGCAAGCATCGCCACCGCACCGCTGATCCCCGCCAGCAGCACCGAAAAAGCGTACATCAAGCGGTGGCTGGTACGGTCGCCCAACGCACCGAGGATCGGGTTGGTGATCACCGTCGCCAGCAGGAGAATCCCCGTCATCACGCCGACTTCGACTTCATCTACGCCAAAGCGCCGCACCGCATACAAGCTGAAAAAGTACAGCCCTAATCCGGCGAACATCGCCAGAAGCCGCGCGATGATAAACCAGCGAAAATTGACATCCTCTTTCAAAATTTGGCGCAGTTTTCGACCAAACTGCTTCATGTCTCCGCGATCTGCCTCCGCGACGGTCGGTTCGCTGTCCAGTTCGCGCGTCATCGAGATGAACACCCACGAAATCATCATCGAAATGCCGCAAAACATGAACGCGATTGTGAAGTTGTACGGGTGAGGGACAACCGCGAGAACAAACCCCGCCGCGACCGCCCCGCCGCTCATAAGCAAGTTCGCCGCCGAGCTTTGAAGCCCGTAGAACGTGCCGCGCACGCGGTCGGGCATGATCTTGCCGATCATGCTCTGCCATGCCGTCGCGGTCAGCCCGCCGCCGATTGCCTGTGTGGAAACGATCAGGAACATCAACAGGAGCGCGAGTTCTTTACCAATCTGCGGCGAAAACAGCGCCAAGATCGCCATCGCAAAGTATGGCACACGTTCGATCAGCGTCATGCGAACGGTCATCGGCTTGTAGCGGCGCAGTCCCGCCACCCGCCGAGCGGTGAAAAGCTGCGGCAGATACCAGCCGATTTCGTGCATCGCCGCGATCAAGCCGATTAACGCCGCAGATTCGGTCAGCGTTGCGAGGAACAGCGGAATGACGGTCACGTACGACGCCATCCCCATTCCTAAGCCGAAAAATGCACCGTCGGCAATGTTCACAACAACATTATGCGGGACATGTTGACGTGCATCTTGATGCACAGTCCACCTCATTTACATTTGCGGATATTGGACGAATTTGTTTTTTGGGGGAAAGGAAATCTTCATCCTTATTCTATCTGCCCTTTCGCTGACCGAGTGCTACCATATCAGTCCACTTGATTAAGCTTCATCGAAAGGACGACTATGAGCGATCTTCTAATCCGCCGCGCCGACGTTTTGCAGATTAGCCGTGACAGGTTCGCGCCTAGCGCATCAATTCTGCGCGATCACGACATCGTGATTCAGGGAAATCGTATCGAGCAGATTGTCCCAACTGGCGTTGATCCGTCACACTTTCGGCAAGTGATCGACGCCGCCGGACTCCTCGCCATGCCGGGGTTGATCAACACACACGCTCATGTCCCAATGGTGATCTTTCGCGGACTGGCGGAGGATGTGAATATCGACCGATGGTTTAATGACTTCATGTGGCCGCTCGAAAGCAACCTAGAGCCGGATGACGTGTATTGGGGAACGCTGCTCGGCTTTGCGGAAATGCTCGAAAGCGGCGTGACCACCACCGCCGATCACTACTTCTTCATGGATCGCGCCGCCAATGCCGTTGACAAGATCGGCGCACGCGCTCTGCTTGCGTGGGCGATCTTCGGCAGTCAAGGACACGACAAAATCCGCCAGACAGCCGATTGGGTGCGCGATTATCAAGGTGCAGCCGGTGGACGCATTCGGACATGGATGGCTCCGCACGCTCCCTACACCTGTGATGACGACTTCCTGCGTGCCAGTGTTGACGCGGCAAAACGGCTGAACGTTGGTATTCATATCCACGCCTCCGAGACGCCGCAGCAAACACAGTCCAGCCTTGAAAAGCGCGGGCTGACGCCGATCCAAGTCCTTCAGCAAACAGGTGTGTTTGACGTGCCAACAATTCTCGCGCATGTGTTAGGCGCGACCCCGGCAGACATTGATATTATGGCAAAGGTCAAAACCGGTGTCGCGCACGCCCCGAAAACGTACATGAAGCTTGCGATGGGAGCCGCTCCTGTGCTTCAGTTCCGTGCGGCGGGGGTTCCGGTCGGGTTGGCAACCGATGGCGCGGTGAGCAATAACACGCTCGATATTTGGGAATCACTACGCTTGATGCCGATGATTCAGAAGATGGTGACAGGCGTCGCGGAAAACCTCCCGATCCCCGAAGCGCTCTATATTGCCACCCGCGAAAGTGCTCAGGTGATCGGCATGGGCGATCAATTGGGTTCGCTTGAACCGGGCTATCTTGCCGATCTGATTCTGGTTGATTTGAGCGGGATGCATCACCAACCGCTGCACAGCATCACCGCGAGTTTGGTCTACAACACGCGCGCCAGCGATGTGAGGACGACCATCGTCAGCGGTCAGGTGGTCATGCGGGATCGCCAGCTTCTAACGGTCGATAAAGCGGAGATTGCCGCCGAAGTCCGCGCCCGCGTGAATCGTCTGGCGCAGCGGACACCCTCGAAGCGGATTCAGGTGTACAACCCGTAGGAAAGCTCCTCACCCCGAACACGTCGCGTCCGGGGTGAGAGCAAAGGCGGTTGTGGAACCTACTGACTCACTAGTTCAAAAATGGCTTCGATCTGGATGCTCAACTGAAGCTGACCACCTTCAACCGGAGCCGACTGCGCGACATCCATACCGCCGCCGCGACCGTATGCCATCTGGTACACATCCGACCCGATGACCTCCTGAACGTAGATCACATCACCAACCTGCATCCCGAATGCCGCCGCCAATTCCTCAGCACGCTGGCGGGCATCCGCAACCGCAGCGATGCGCGCTTCGCTGGCAATCGCTGTTTGATCGAGAATGCCAAAGTACAGCCCGGTCACACGGTTCGCGCCTGCGTTCACGCCAGTCGTGACGACTTCGCCCACTTGATCAATATTGCGGACAGTCACCCGCACAAAGTTCTGCACGTGGAAGCGGAATTCACCCGTGTTTACGCCAGTGTTGGGATCATAGATGTCTTCTTGGTACACGTTCAAGTAAGTGGTCTGAATATCTTCGCGGGCGATTCCCATCCCCACGATCGCGTCGATCACAGCGGTGATCTGCGCGTTTGCAGTGTCGAATGCTTCCGACAAATTCGCGTCTACAGTCTCGACGCCGATTTCGACATACGCAACATCCGGCTCACCCGATGCCGTTCCTACGCCGCTCACCATGATCGTATTGTGCGTGATTCCGCTCACCGGATCGACGTTTGGCGCGTCCGGGGTGACATCTTGAGCTAGAATCCCCGCGCCGCTCACCAGTGCCAGCGCTAATACGGCGATGACCACTGTTACGATGGTTTTCACACGAAGCATGACTCGTATCCTTTCAAACATCTGTACACGCATAAGACGACCATCATCTCGCAAGAGTTCCCGATTTTGCGATCTTAATTGTGGAGTTAACACAATTGAGCAACACTTTTATGAGGGAAGGTTTGTTCGCACTCTGGAGGCATCGTGAAAAGCTTACTCCGTGCTTTGATGCTCATTATCGTCGTAGTGTTCGCCCTCAGTTCGGTTCCAATCGTCGCACAAGAAGCACCTACTTTTACACCTGCAACCTGCATGTTTGAAATTCCACCAGAACGCACGGTCGAATGTGGCTACTTGACCGTTCCGGCGGCGCGTGACACTTCGGGAAACGCGATTCCCGAAGCCGGAACGATGCGACTGGCGGTCGCGATCTTCCGCAGTGAGAATCCCAACCATGCCGCCGATCCGGTTGTCTATTTGGAGGGTGGACCCGGTGGGGATGCCCTAGAGCTGCTCAGTCTGAGCTTTGAGCAAAACTTCTCACCGTTCCTCGAAGACCGCGATGTGATCTTCTTTGATCAACGTGGAACGGGTTACTCTCAACCTGCGCTCGCGTGCCAGAATTTTACCGATTGGTCAAACCGCAGCCTGTCTGATATGCGCCCAATGGCGGAGATACTGCCGAACGCGATCAATCAACTCCGCGACTGCCGGGGAAGACTTCAGCTTTCAGGCGTCGATTTCTCCCAGTTCAATACGCGGGAAAGCGCGCAAGACCTTGACGATCTGCGCATCGCGCTTGGTTATGAGCAGTGGAATTTGCTCGGTATCAGCTACGGAACACGGTTGGCACAAACCGCGCTCCGTGATACGCCTCAAGGGATTCGCTCTGTCATTCTCGACTCCGCGTATCCACTGGAAATCGACCTGTTTAGCTCAAGCCCATCAAGCGCGCAGGGCGCATTGAACACGCTGTTTGACCTATGCGCCGCTGATCCGGCATGCAGCACCGCTTACCCCGATCTGGAGTACTATTTCTGGGATACGGTTTACTGGCTGGATGAAAGTCCTGTGCTGGAACGCATCACCCACCCGCTCACCGAACAAGTATTCAATATCCTATATACCGGAGACACGCTGATCAACCTGATCTTTCAATCGCTGTATTCAACCGATCTGATTCCGCTCATTCCCGCCGTCATTACGGATGTCAGCTATGGTGAGTTTGAAACGGCGAATCTCATTTACGGCGGGATGCTGGTCGGCGGGGATGTGGTTAGCATCGGTCAGACGGTCGCCGTCCAGTGCCATGACGAGTTCGGTTTTGGCGGTGAAATCCTCACTCCGACGGAGGTTGAACCACGCTTACAAGAATTCATGGATGCGACGGTCACGCTGAGTCCGGTATCCATGACTGCGCTGTGTGAATTTTGGGGCGCGGGCACGGGTGAGGCAAACGAGAACCAGCCCGTCACCAGCACAACTCCTACGCTGATTCTCGCCGGTCAGCTTGATCCGATCACACCACCGCACTTCAATGAGCGCGTCGCGTCAAATTACGTCAACGGTTATCTCTACGCGTTTCAGGGCGTAGGTCACGGGGTCAGTGTGTCGAACGAATGCGCGATGAGTATCGCCCGCACATTTCTCAGTGATCCCAGCCATCAACCAGATTCGACCTGCATCAGCGATGTCCAGCTCATGTTCTACGCCGACACCCGTGAACCCGGCGAAATCGTCCTCGCTCCATTTGAAGACCCCTTCTATGATCTCGAAGGCGTGATGCCGGACGACTGGTATGATTGGGGGAACGGCTGGTACATCGCGTATGAAGATCCAACGCGTACACTCGTCATCCAAGGAATTGCCGGATTCCAATCAGATGCGCTGATTACGCTTCTGGAAAGTGAGTTGGGATGGGACATCGGCACGTCGATTGGAACATTCCAAGGTCAGACCTTCTTCTACACCTTGTATGATGGTCGAGCAGAAGACGGGCTAAAGCTCACTGTCGCGATAGCCGAAGGAGTCACTGGGAGTTGGTACGTCGCGCTGATATCCAGCTCTGAGGATCATTACGAATTGACCGAAAGTGTGCTTGAGCCGGTCTTGTACGCGCTCCGCCCGGGCGATTAAACCCGAAACTTTCCGATTTTGTATACGTACTACAGAGTAGGCTATTTTTGATGCCTAACCTACGTTCTCGAGGAGTAATCTTGAACAACCATCGTTTTGCTGTGCTCGCTCTCTTGTTTGCAGTCATAATCATGAGTGCGTTCCCCCTCAGCGCTCAAGAAGCACCCGCGCTTGAGCCTGCCGACTGCATGTTTGATGTTCCCGCCGGGCGTAATGTGGAATGTGGTTATCTCACGGTTCCGGCAGCGCGTGACGCTGATGGAAACGCCATCCCCGAAGCGGGAACGATGCGGCTGGCAGTAGCTGTTTTCCATTCACCTACTGCGCCTGACGACGCGACCCCGGTCGTGTATCTTGAAGGTGGACCCGGCGGTGATGCTCTTGAAAATCTCCTGCTGACTTTTGACGCGCGGTTTTCGCCGCTGCTGGCAGACCGCGACATGATCTTCTTTGATCAGCGCGGCACGGGCTATTCAGAACCCGCGTTAGCCTGCCCTGCCTTTACCGAATGGTCGCTCGAAATATTGGGCGATGACCGTCCGATTGAAGAAATCGACGCCGAAGCGGTTGAACGGCTGATTGACTGCCATGATACGCTTGCAGCGGAAGGAGTCGATTTCACCCAGTACAGCAGCCGCGAGAGCGCCCAAGACCTTGACGATCTGCGTCAGGCGCTCGGCTATGAAGAATGGAATCTCTTTGGGATCAGCTATGGCACGCGCTTGGCGCAAACCGCGCTGCGCGACACTCCCAATGGGATTCGCGCTGTGATCCTCGATTCGTCGTACCCGCTCCAGATCGACCTGTACCGCTCCACTCCTTCGAGCGCGCAAAGCGCGTTTGACGCGCTCTTCGCAGCGTGCGCAGCGGATGCGGCATGCGCGGCAGCCTACCCTGATCTCGGCGCGACCTTCTGGAGCGTAGTCGATCAGTTGAGCGCTGAACCCGTCATGCAGACGATCACCAACCCGCTGAATGGCGAAAGCTACGACGCTTTGTATACCGGCGAAGCTTTTATCGGTATGCTTTTCCAATCGCTATATGCTGCCGAGTTGATCCCCCTGCTCCCCGGTCTAATCGTCGATGTCAGCACAGGCGACTACACGATTGCCAACTTGATCAACGGCGCATTCCTCGCCAATATAGAGGCGATTAGCATCGGTCAGCAGCTTGCCGTCCAGTGCTACGAAGAAGCCATGCTCGGCGGTGACGTCCTCGACCTCGCAGAAGTCGATCCTCGCTTGCAGCGCATGCTCGACTTTAGTGCAACCCTCAGCCCAAGCGGGCTGGAAACGTTGTGTGCCGCATGGCAAACCGGAATCGCAGAGGCGGTTGAAGGTGAAGCCGTATCGAGCGAAATCCCCACTCTGATTTTGTCCGGCGCGTTTGACCCGATCACACCGCCGCGCTACAACGAAATCGTCGCGGATGCATATCCGGACAGCTACTTCTTCTCGGTTGCCGATGTCGGTCACGGCGTCAGCATCTCCAACGAATGCGCCATGCAGATCACGATTGACTTCCTCGAAGACCCTACACAAGAACCCGACAGCACATGCTTGGCAGACGTCGCAATCACATTCAACGTGCCCGTATCAGATACCGTCACGCTGGTGCCGTTTGAAAGCGCTGTGTTTGGTATGGAAGGCGTGATTCCCGAAGGCTGGGCGGAGAATGCACCCGGCGTCTACAACCCGCCGAATGATAACCTTGTCGCCATGCTTCAACAGGCGCTCCCCGGCTTCAATACCGATTCGCTCGTCGGACTGCTTGAATCGCAGCTTGGCTTAGAGTTTGGCGAAAGCACCGGCACTTTTGAAGGCGAGTCGCTCACGTTCACGCTGTACGAAGCATCGGTACAAGGACTCGCGCTTCGTGTCGCCATTGCTGAAACCGACAGCGCCGCCTATCTAATTCTGCTTCAAGCACTGCCATCAAGCATCGATACGCTGATCACATCGGTGTTTGAACCTGCGATGACCGCGCTCACACCTGCTCAGTAATTTCCGTTTGTAGGCGATTTTAGGGGACGGGATATCCCGTCCCCTGCTTTTTCGCCAAGCCAACACGCCAGAATTGCAGTATCCTCTAGACAACCTTCGATTCGACCTGCTAACCCAGTTCGACAGTCTACGCTCAGGGGCAATAACGTATGGTGAGCACTCCCTCATCACAACCTGATCTTTCAGCGCTTAGCGCCGATGTGCGCGAGTTAGGCGCATTACTTGGCAAATTGATCCGCGAACAACACGGCGAAGAAGCACTGCTGCTGGTTGAAAAAGTGCGCAAAGACGCAAAAGACCGCCGCTCTGGCGACCAGCGCGCAGAAGCGGAACTTACAGCGACCATTCAAGCGCTCGATCTTGAGTCGCAGCGTGTGCTGATCAAAGCCTTCAGCAATTACTTCCAGTTGATCAACATTGCCGAGGATCAGCAGCGTATCCGCATCCTCCGCGAACGCGAAGCCTCGGAAACGCTGACCGAAACGCTAGACGCAGCGGTTCAAGCACTCCACGCGGCAGGCAAAACCGCCGCCGAAGTTCGCGCCCTCCTCGAAAAAATGCGCATCCGTCTCGTCATGACCGCTCATCCGAGCGAAGCCAAGCGCAAAGAAGTGTTGATCAAGCTGTTCCATCTCGCCCAGTTGATGCACCGCCGCGATTCACCGCGTTTGCTCCCGCGTGAAAAGCGCGTGATCGACGCCAGTTTGAGCGAAGAAATTGAGGAACTGTGGCAGACACGCCCGACGCGCTCTATCCGCCCAACGGTGATGGATGAGGTCGATTTCGGCGTGTACTTCATCACGTCCGCCATCATGGATGTGGTCATCAGCTTATATGACGAGCTTCAAGCCGCGCTCGAACACTATTACCCTGATGCCGATTGGTCGGATTTGCCCCCCGTTTTGGGATACGCTTCGTGGATCGGCGGCGACCGCGATGGCAACCCCAACGTGACCGCCGACATCACCCTTGAGGCGCTCGCTGCCATGCGTGAAGCCGCGCGCCAGCTTTATTTGAGCGAAATTCGTGGGCTGGCGGATCAACTCACCCACTCGATTGACGAAGTAGGTATCTCGTCGGATGTGATCGAACGGGTGGAACACGCCGCGCACGAACAGCGCTCCCCTGATGAGATGTACCGCGCCTATATGATGCTGATCTACGATAAACTGAACGCCGATCAGTACCGCACAGGCGAAGATTTGCTTGCCGATCTTATGGTTGCGGTCGAAAGTCTGCGCCAGAATCAGGGGCGGCATATCGTACGCGGATCACTTGGGCGTTTGATCCGCAAAGTGAAGTTGTTCGGGCTGCATCTCGTTCCGCTCGATGTGCGCGAGGATGCGCGTTTTCACCGTGAAGCCGTCGCGGAACTTATGCATCATTACGGGATGTGTGATAACTTCGCTGACTTACCAGAATCGGAAAAACTCGCGCTGATCGCGCACGAGATCGCCGGAATGCGCCCGTTCTTCCCAATTGAGCCGAATTTTGGCGAAACCACCAACCGCGTGATCGCCACATGGCGCATGATCGCCCGCGCACACCGCCGCTATGGGACAGCCTGCATCGACAGCGTGATCGCCAGCATGTCCACCGCGCCGAGCGATACCCTGATGATGCTCATGTTCGCCAAAGAAGTCGGCATCGCCAAATCGGTCGATCTTGTGCCGCTGTTCGAGACAATTGACGACTTGCGCGCTGCCCCCGACGTGATGATGACCTTGTTTGAAAATCCCGCCTACCGCGCGCACGTCAAAGATCGAGGCGACCGTCAGCAGATCATGCTCGGCTACAGCGACAGCAACAAGGACGGTGGCTATCTCTCGTCCAACTGGAATTTGTACGTCGCACAGCAGAAGCTTTCGGACGTATGCAAGCGCTACGGGATTGAACTCGAATTGTTTCATGGGCGCGGCGGGAGCATCGGGCGCGGCGGCGGACCTGCCAACCGTGCGATCCTCTCACAGCCGCCGGGGACAATGTGCGGCAAGATCAAGATGACCGAACAAGGCGAGGTGATCGCCTACCGTTATACCAACGTCGATATTGCGCGGCGGCATCTGCATCAAGTCGCCAACGCTGTGCTGCTTGCCGAAGGTTTACCCGTTTCTCGCCCGGTTCCGCCGGAGTGGTGGGCGGCAATGGAGCGCCTTTCCGAAGTGGGGCAGCGCGCCTATCAAGCCTTCGTCTACGAGACGCCGAACTTCATCGACTATTGGCAGCAGGCGACGCCGATCAACGAATTGGCACGGATGCCAATCGGCAGCCGACCCGCCAAGCGCACCAAAGGCGGCTTTGAGTCCGTGCGCGCTATCCCTTGGATGTTCTCGTGGATGCAGAGCCGCGCGATTATTCCCAGTTGGTTTGGCGTCGGCACAGCCATCGAAGCCTTCTGCGCCGATACGCCTGACGGACTGGCACTGCTCCGCACCATGTACCGCGAGTGGTCATTCTTCCGTGCCTTGATCGAAAACTGCGAACTCGACTTGGCGAAGGCGGATATGGGAATCGCGGAGCTTTACGCCTCGCTTGTGCCGGATGAAGAACTGCGCGAACGCATCTTCGGGCGGATGCGCGCCGAACACGCCTTAGCGCGTCAACACGTGTGCTCGATCATGGAGCAAAACGAACTACTCGATCACGCGCCGATCATGAAGCGTTCGATTGAGCGCCGTAATCCGTATGTCGATCCGCTCAATTTCATTCAAGTAGCGCTGCTGCGTGAACTGCGGGCGCAAACCCCCGGCACTGCCGAGTACGAGCATCTGCTCAACATCATGCTGACGACGATCAACGGCATCGCCGCCGGAATGAAAACGACGGGGTAGAACCAAGAAAAAGGGGACGCGGTGTGCCGTGTCCCCCTGCTTCTAAAAACTAGTTTCCATATCGAGCCGTCCTTTTTCTTTGGCGCGGTGCAGCGACATCCGGTAGATTACATAGGACAAGATCGCCATCAGCAACGCCATCCCCGTCAGCGTGAGCAGCAGGGTTTCGCTTGGGATCGCCCCCATCGCGTGAAACGTCGGCGCATCTGCGCCGAGCAGCGCCCGCCGCGAAAGTTCGATCCAGTACGTGACCGGGTAGAACATCCCGAACGGTTGCAGTGCTTCGGGCAGCACATCCAACGGGAAGATCGCACCGGCGAATAGAAACAGCGCCGCGATTGTGCCTTCTCCCAAAAACCACAGATTACTAGCAAGCTGCATCGTGATCGCCCCCAGAATCACGCCGATTCCCTGCATGGCGATGATCCCGACGATGGAGGCGAGGATTAGCAGCCCCCAATTGATTGTGTTCAACGCGACAGGCAGTTGAAAGAACACCACCCCGACCAGCATGGTAATCACAAAGCTGGTCAAACCGATGCCGACGCGCGCCACGCCGCGCCCGATCAAATAGGCGTAGTAGCTCATCGGCGCAGTGTGAAGCTGCTTCATCACCCGGTAGTGTTCGCGGTCATCGATCACCGCCCAACTGATTCCGCTCACCACGCTGCTAACGACGATATACAAGGCGTTGCCGATGAAGATGAATGCGAACAGCGGCTCTTGTGTCGCGCCGTTCGTGATCACGCTGTACATGACCACCAGCAAGAGCGCGCTCGCCAGCGGGCGCGCCACCGCGTAGATCGCAAATAGGAGCGGACGCGCCCAATTCGACTCGATCTGCCACCCCAGCCATGCGCCGATCACAAAAGCGCGCAGCGCGGGATTGGCGCGAACAAACGACAAGTTCCCTAACGGTTTGACCAATGCCATCCGGTTTGCTCCTATTTCCGCCGCTCGATCAAGCGACCTTCGCGCCGCCCGATCTCTTCCAATTTACGCAGCGAATAGCGCGCCGCAGATAAGAAAATCACCGTCAGCATGATCAACAGCACAAGCTCGATCTCTGGCGCGATGAAGCCAATATCCACCTGTGAGGTAAAGATCAACTGGCGAATGCCATCCAAGCCGAGCGTGAGTGGGAGCGCGCTGGCGACCGTTGCGACTGCCGCACCGAGTGCTTTCACCGGAAAGTACATACCGGATGTCAGATAGATCGGCTCTTGCAGCGCGTTCGATAGATGCCACGCCTCTCGCCCTGCCGCCAGATAGATCGACGCCATCATCATGCCTAAGCCATACAAGCCCGCCATCGTGAAGAAGAAGATCAACAGCATCAGCGGCAGATTGCTCACCTGATACGTGACTTGAAACAGCAGTGAAGCGATGATCATCACGCTGAATCCGCGCACCGCCGCCATCACAAATCCGCCGATTGCCATCCCCAACAAGATTGACATCAATGGCGCGGGGCTGATGATATACAGCTCCAAATTACCGCCGTCTTTATCCCAGTAAAGTTGACTCGCCATGCTCCACAGAATATTCAGCCAGAACGCGGTTGCCACGCCGCCCATCACCGCGAAGCCGATAAACTCCTGCGGCGCTCCGGTCGCTTTGTAGACGTACACAAACCCGCACGTCCCCAACAACGGCAGAATCGTCTCCGAAATCAGCCAACCGAGTTCGCGCTGTGTGCCGATCAAACGGGGGTATGCGCGTGCCCACATCGCCCGCCAAAACAATGACACACCAACCGCCTTGTGTACACGCTCGGCGCTTCGCATCACGCTCATTCGCTTGCTCCGTTCTCACGTCCGCGCGTGTCTTGATCCAGCCGCCGCCCCACAAGATTGATGAACACATCTTCGAGCGTCGGCTCGTGCTTTTCGAGCGCAATCAAGCTGGAACCGCGTCCGCCGAGATGCGTCAGCACAGCAGGCAGCACATTTTCATCGCGCAGCGTTAAGTTGATCTCGCTGAATTCCGCGTGATCGCGCACCGCGACGGTTTGTACACCGGGAACGTCTTCGATTCGTCCGTTATCATGCGGCTTCTTGCCAATCGGCTGAACTTTCAAGTTGAAGATCGCGTTTTGCTGTAACCCATGTTTCAGGTTCGTGGGCGTGTCATCGGTCAAAAGCTGTCCTCTGTCGATGATCGCCAGCCGCTCACAAAGTTCGTCCGCTTCCGCCATGTAATGCGTCGTCAGCAGCACCGTGCGATCCGGGTGATCTTGCATCCACTGTTTGACGAAAGCACGCACATCGCGCGCGGCGGTCACATCCAAGCCGAGCGTCGGCTCATCGAGAAAGACCACGTTCGGATCGGTTAAAAAGCCGCGCACAAAGTTCATCTTCTGGCGCAGTCCCGTCGAAAGGTCGCTGATCTTGGCGCGGGCGCGATCAGAAATGCCGAGAATCTCCAGCATTTCCGCGATTCTGCGCTTGGCAACAGCATTATCCAACCCATAGAAGCGCGCGAACATCCACAGGTTTTCTTCGACTGTGAGCAGACCAAAACCGCTTGTCTCTCCCCCACTGACCATGCTGATCTGCCGCCGAACGTCCTGCGGCTGTGTCGCTACATTCAATCCATCAACAAACGCCGTCCCACTGGTCGGCAGCAGCAGCGTACACAGGATTTTGATCAGCGTTGTCTTGCCCGCGCCGTTAGGACCCAACAGCCCGAACAACTGACCGCGCGGCACTTCCAATGTCACATCTTTGAGCGCGACCAGTTCTTTCAGATCGCCCTTCTTTTTCGGTCCACGAATCTTGTAAATGCGTCCGAGGTTTTCTGTCTTAATTGCCGGAGGTCTATTCACGCTGCAACTCCTACGCAAAATGATTCTTGATAACTATAGCATGAGCAAAGCTTTTGTGAACCCTCCTAAACCTTAAAGAGTTTGAGCAGCGCCGTAAGAGGGAAAACCGAACCTTTGCAATGCCAGTATGCTATTCAATGTATATCTGCGCTGAATCGTGAGCGGTTCAATTTTGATGAATGGAGACTAACCAGCGTGAGACAGTTTCGATGGATTTTATGGGTATTACTTCTCGTCCCGGTGATGGGGTGGGCAGCGCCGGGTCCAACGGTGGGAACGAATGGTATCGGGGATGAGTTTTTCCCGCTCTTTGGCAACGGCGGCTATGATGTTCAGCATTACGACATCACGCTGATTGCAACATTCGAAAGCAGTGAAATCAGCGCCTCTGTGCAAATCGACGCGATTGCTGTGCAGCCGCTCTCACAGTTCAACCTCGATTTTCGTGGGTTCGCCATCACCAGTCTCACGGTAAATGGTGAGCCGCCGGAGTTGTTCATCCGTGACGAACGCGAACTGACGATCATTCTGGCAGAATCACTGGACGAAGGCGAAGCGTTTACCGTCAACATCGCCTATGCGGGGCGACCACACGGCACGTCCGGTTCAGTTCAGTGGTCAAATGGGTGGAACTACCGCCGCGATCATGTGATCGTCGCCAGTGAACCGGGCGGCAGCTCAAGCTGGTATCCGGTCAACGATCACCCGCTCGACAAAGCGACCTACGATTTCACCGTAACCGTCCCGACGCCGCTAATCGCTGTCGCCAACGGGGAGTTAGTTTCCACGAGTCAGCATGACGACATGATCACGTATGAATGGGTGATGCGCCAGCCGATGGCAAGCTATCTCACGTCCATGCAGATTGATGCACTGGTTTTGAGAACGGAAGGATCAGAATCCGATCCGCGTATCCGTAATTATTTCCCGGTGGATCGTGCAGACGAAGCGGCAGAAGTCTTTCAGTATCAGGGCGAGATGCTCGCCTACTTTGAAAGCGTGTTTGGGGAATACCCGTTCGACTATTACGGCTCGGTAGTCGTCAACTCGCCATTGGGTTTCGCGCTGGAAAATCAAACCATGACATTGTACGGGGTCAGCATCCTGAACAACCCTGACAACAATACCCAAGTCACGATTGCCCACGAATTGGCGCATCAATGGTTTGGGAACAGCGTCTCGCTGAGTCAATGGCGTGAAATCTGGTTGAATGAGGGCTTTGCGACTTACGCTTCGTGGCTGTGGTATGAGCAAATGGAGGCAGCGCGCGGTCTTGATTACGTGGTCGAAGCAACCTACAACTGGATCAGCGGACGCGAGGGACTAAATCAGGGTTATCCAGAGGGGACAATACGCGACTTCACCGAAAGCTTTGTGCCGCCGTTGGAAGCACCGGCGAATGATCTGTTCAACGGTGGCGTTTACGAGCGCGGAGGACTCACTCTGCATGCGCTCCGGCTCGAAATTGGTGATGACGCCTTCTTTGAAACGCTGCTCGACTACGCAGCAACGTATCAACACAGAAACGCGACGACGGAAGGCTTTATCGCCATCGCTGAAGCGAACAGCGGACAAGAACTCGATGCGTTCTTCGAGGCATGGCTGCATGATCCGATCATCCCGCCGATCCCACAAATGGACTTAACCAGCCCATTCAGCGAGTGAGGCAAACCGACAAACTACAAAGGACACAAAGATCACTCTCTTTCTTTGTGCCCTTTGTGGTGAGATTTTCAGTTATACGTCGTTCACGATGGTAAAGATCATCGGGCGGCGGCGGGTTTCATTGTAGAACATTCTGCCGAGCGCCTCTTGCAACCGGTCGCGCCGCTTGCCGTTGCGCGACTGGCGTAACTGCGTCAGCGTGTCGTTGATCGTCGCCTTCATCTGCTCGACCAGTTGATCGTTGTTGCGCAGATACACGAAACCGCGTGTCGTAATCTCCGGGTCACCGATCAACTTCCCGTGACTGTCCACGTTCAGCACGACCAGCACGAAGCCATCGCGCGAAAGCATTTCGCGGTCGCGCAGTACGGCTTTTCCAATATCGCCCACGCCGCTGCCATCCACAAAGACATATCCACCGGGCACGCGCTCATTCACACGCACCCCGCCGCGATCTGCCGCGACCACGAAGCCGTTTTCGACCACGACGATTTTTTCCTGTGGGATGCCCAAGTTCTTCGCCAGCCGCGCATGTGACTTCAACTGCCGCAGTTCGCCGTGAATCGGCATGAAGTACTGCGGCTTGACGAGGCTGATCAGCAGTTTCATTTCTTCCTGCGAAGCATGACCGGAGACATGTACCTTCGCAATTGGGTCATACACGACATCCGCCCCGCGCTGGAATAGACGGTTGATCGTGCGGCTGACGGTTTCTTCGTTGCCGGGGATTGTGTGCGCGCTGATGATGATCGTGTCGCCCTGCATCACATCAAGGCTTCGGTGCTGACCATTGGCGAGGCGACTCAAAACCGATGACGGTTCCCCTTGTGATCCGGTCGCCATGATCACGAGTTGATGGGGCTGGATGCTGTTGATCTTGCTCAGGTCAACCAGCGTCGAATCCGGGATGTTGAGCAGCCCCATCGCCCGCGCGATCTTGACGTTTTCGGTCATACTGTGACCGGCAATCGCCATCTTACGGTTGTAGCGCTCTGCAAACCGCGCTACCTGCTGGATACGTGAAATATGACTGGCGAATGTTGCCACAATGATGCGCCCGGTCGCTTTGGCGAAAATCTGGTCAAACGCATCGGTGACAATACTTTCTGACGGTGTCCAACCGGGGTTTTCACTGTTCGTGCTGTCCGCAAGCAGCATCAGCACACCGCGACTGCTGAACTCCGCGAGTTTGGCGTAATCCGGTTTCTTGCCGTCTATTGGCGTGTTATCGAATTTATAATCGCCGCTGTGGACGACCAACCCAAAGGGTGTATTGATCCCGAACCCCACGCAGTCCGGGATGCTGTGGCACATGTGGAAGCTTTCGACTTTGAACGGTCCTACCTTGAGCGTATCGCCGGGTTTGAACACGTTGATTTTGGTCTGGTCGAATACCTTGCCTTCGCGGAGCTTCGCTTCAAGGATCGCCGCCGTGAGCGGAGTCGCGTAGATCGGCACACCTTTAAACGCTTCGACCACATGGGCAACTGCCCCGGTGTGATCTTCGTGACCATGCGTGAATAGGATGCCATGAATGGTGAGGTCGGTACGCTCTTTCAAGTAGCGGAAATCGGGAATGATGTAATCAACCCCCAACATATCGTTGGCAGGGAACATAATTCCGGTATCGACGATGATCGCATCTTTTCCAAGCTCGAACACCGTCATGTTCTTTCCGACTTCGCCGCAACCTCCTAGAGGGACGACCCGCAGTTGTTGTTTTGACATAGGCTCAACTACACCCCCGTTTCCCGACTCATGCGGAAAATCAGGGGCGCTATCCTTTCTCATAGTTCTAACTGTACTTTTAGCCACAAAGAATCGGTCTAATTTTGATGTAAAAGTAATTGTAACACGCCCCATTACGAGCGCTTATGCGCAACTGACTAGAATCTCGCGGCTCTCATTTGTCGGTTATGCCCATCCCTCGAATTGATGGATCGCATCGATCACACGTTCCTGATCCGCGCTGGATAGGTCGTAATAAAACGGCAAACGCAGCAGCCGATCACTGACATCTTCCGTTATCGGGCAATCACCTTCCCTGCCGCCAAACTGTCGCCCCATATCTGACAGGTGAAGCGGGAGATAGTGAAACACGCTCAAGATACCCTGTGCCTTCAAATGCGCGATCAACCTTGTGCGCACGTTAAGCGAGGGCAGCAGAAGGTAGTACATGTGAAACGCCTGATCACTGCCCGCAGGGATAATCGGAGTCCGCACATCATGCTCCCCTGCCCACCCTGCAAGCGCACTGTGATACAGATCCCAAATGTGCTGTCGCCGCGTTTGAATCGCGTCCCGCATCTCAAATTGAGCATACAGATAAGCAGCCAATGCATCCGAGGGTAGAAAGCTCGATCCCAAATCCACCCACGTATATTTATCAACCATCCCCCGGAAAAAGCGGCTCCGGTTCGTCCCTTTCTCGCGGATAATCTCCGCCCGCTCGATCATAGACGGATCGTTGATCAACAGCGCTCCGCCTTCGCCGCATGTGAAATTCTTCGTCTCGTGAAAGCTCTGTGTCGCCATCACACCGAACGTGCCGAGCCAGCGCCCTTTATATTTGCCGAAAAGCCCGTGCGCGTTGTCCTCGACAACCGGAATACCATGACGCGCCGCAATCGCCATGATCGCATCCATCTCGCACGCCACACCTGCGTAATGCACCACGACAATTGCTTTGGTGCGCGCGGTAATCAAGCTCTCAAGCAGACGCTCGTCAAGATTCAGCGTATCCGGTCGCACATCGCAAAAAACCGGCTTCGCGCCGCGCAGTACAAACGCATTCACGGTTGAAACGAATGTGAACGATGGAACGATCACTTCGTCACCGGGTTGAAAGTTCAAAATCAGTGCGGACATCTCAAGTGCGTGTGTGCAGTTGGTTGTCAGCAGCGCCTTCGGCACGCCGAGCGCATCTTCAAGAAACTGATGACACTTCTTAGAGTATGCACCGTCACCGCTGATATGCCCGGAACGCACCGCATCAGCAATATACGCAATCTCACTGCCCACCAACGCGGGTTTATTGAACGGAATATTCGTCGGCGCAGGCGCGTCGTTGGTATCAGTCATGAATCAGTTGTTGTCCTCGCATCCGCAGCGAACAAACCCGCCGTCACACAAAAGGAAGCTGCGGATGTGATCTATATCGGATTCACATTCACGTACATGATACCATAGTTGACAGAAGATACATCACGCCGCGTATCACTCATTGACCGTTTCCGTCGATTCGGTGCGAATCACCTCGCGGATCGTGTACGTCGGGCGATCCATCGTGCGAAAATGAATACGCGCCAGATATTCGCCAATGATGCCGAGCGCGAATAACTGTGCCCCGGCGAAAATCGCTACCGTAGACGCCAAGAACGCGAAACCCGGTACCAGCGCCCCGTTGATGAGCGCATTCAGCAGCACATAGAGCAAGACCAACGCGCCAAAGCCTGCAAACACAAATCCGAGCAAACTCGCAAGCTGAAGCGGCACAATGCTGAACCCCGTGATCATATTCAGCGCATGGGTGATGAGCTTGCGAAACGTATACGTGGATTTGCCGAATTTGCGCGGATCATGGCGCACGTTCACCGCCGCAAATCGTGTTGTCCCCCATGTCAGCAGCACATCAATATTGACATAGGTACTGCTGTACTGCGCGAACGCCTCACGGATGCGCGTTCGAAACAGGCGGAATGCGCTCGCTTTGCGCGCGGTTTCGACCCCCATACTGCTTTGCAGCGCCCATTTCGTGATCTGCGATGCGAGATCGCGGAACACGCCGTGCTGTTCGTGTTCCGGAGCACCGTAGACCACATCCACGCGCTCGGTGAGCTTTTCCAGCAGTTTAGGAATTTCGGACGGAGGATGCTGAAGATCATCATCCATCGTCACGATCAAATCACAGCGTGCGGCACGAATACCGCTCAACAGCGCGTTGTGCTGACCGTAATTGCGCATCATGTGAATGCCGACCATCCACGCGTGCGCCGCCGCCAACTCGACGATCACATCCCAACTGTTATCTGGACTGCCATCGCACACGAGAATCACCTCATAATACGTGGCAATCGTCGGCAGCACGCGCGCAAGTTCAGCGATGAGTTCCGGTAGGCTTTCCTGACTGCGATACACCGGAACAACAATAGACAGCGAATCGACCAGACTCACAGCGTTACTCCACCTACGCTTTCACCTGTTTAACTCAGGTAGCGGACGCGCATCGCCTCATGAACGCGGTTCACGACGCTCAGTACAATGTCCGGCTGGTGCGCGCCCAATACGCCGCCTGCTTCCAAGAACGCATCGCGGAGGATGCGCCCCCAGTTTCCGGTGCTTCTCAGCTTCGGATCGGCGATGTATTCCTCAATCGTCAGCGCGGCGCGTCCGCTCAACGGCTCAAGCATACGCGAAAGGCTGGTATACACCTCGTCAATATCGCGCGGCGCGACTTCGGAGACATCCACCAGCGCGCGGTGCATATAACGGCGCTTCTTTTCGTAAAACTCGCCCAACGTCATCGTCGTTCCCGCCGCCGTCTTGAGCACAAGGTCAGTGCCAATACGGTCGCTCTCGTCCTGCTGGCCGATAAACGAGTCTTCGTCCAGCGGTCCCATGATTTCCCATAGGGCTTTGTCGCTCATCATCGGTTCAAGGTCAACACCGTGCTTGCGGAAGTACTGTTCGATCACCGCGTGACTGAACTCGAAGTCGGTCAGCACCGCTGCCATGCGTGACGCACTGATATTCGCGGGCATCCCCGTGCTTTCGACCGTACAGACGCGACGAATCGTTTGCAAATCCGGGCGTACCCGTCCAATCGGGTTGTGCATGACCGAGATCGGGATTCCCAGCGCGTCATCATACAGCATCGCGCGCCCAACCGAGTTCGCCCGCTCGCGCCGGATCAAATCCGCATAACGCTCCAACCCATGTTCCGAAAGATGCGGACTCAGCGGCACTTGGAGATAGCGCCCTGTGACCGTTGCGCCGCGCAGATATTCACGCGTGCAGAGTAGTTCAGGATCGCATGTACCGTTGACGAACGGACCACCCTTCAACACCGCCGCGTTGGCGATTGCTGTCGCGCTGTGCAGAATCGTGTAGAACGTGAGCATACTCAACGCTTCACTGCGCCCCGCCACATCAATATGAATATGGCAGCCCTGATTGCGGAACAGGTTGACGTAATGCGCGCTGTCGGGAATGTGATAGCGTGCGCGCCGTTCGATCAAGCGCTCTTTGTATTCCGGGAACAGATCGTTAACTTCCAGCATCAGATCAACGGCGGTTTGCACCTTCGGATGATCAGTCATGCGGAAATCGCTTTCGGTCGGATACGATGCCATGATCGCGGTGATCAATCCGGTGTCTTGGCTGGCAGCCGCCAGCGCCGAAAACATCCCGTTGAGCGCGGCGCGCGTTTTCGCGTAACCGATGCTCGGTGCAATATGCGCCTCAACTTGATACTGGCACGCTTCACGATCCAGACGAGGATAAATGCCAATGCGTGACGCATGGGCATAATACTGTTGAATATACCGCTGGATATCATCCTCTGAGGGTGATTGACCGTCCCCGTGCAGAATACCGAGTTCCAACTCTGCGCCGATAACACGGATACGCGTGAGCGGGTCTTCGGTTTCTTCAATATTCGTGTGGTTCACACTTGGATTCAGGTTGTACGGAACAACGCTTTCGATCAGAGTGTGATCACCCCGGTAGCGGCTGGTCACAAGGCTGCCCATCACGTACAGGCGTCCATTATGCTGCGCCAGAATCACATTGCCTTGATCGAGATTGTTGAGGTCATCGGTGGTGGTCAGCGGTACGCCAGCGGCATCCGACAGTGTTTCAAGAGGAATCGCACCTTCATGATGTTCATCGACGAGCGCCTCAAGTGCTTTATTAAAGTGGCGCTTCTGGCGTTCAATTTCTGCCCAAGGTACGTCAGCACTGTAGGCGAGTAGAGTTTGGTTGGATGGCAGAGACATACGGCGTTCCTTAACGTTCGGTATTTGGAGCGTACAACATGGCTGATATTGTGCAAGAATCGCGGCATTCCTACAAGTAGCGGGCATAACTGGCAATCGCCCCGTTTTGTGATTATAGTAATCAGTGTGTTCTCTCCGCTTTTTCCGGATGGAGTGTAAGCGACGCGATGACTACGCTCTGGGCGTTACCCACGATTGAGATTACAGAGTTAACGGGCGTGCGGGAATCGCGCCCTGCTGCCGTTTTGACGGGCGAACGGTCATGGGGAGCGGTCAGCCCTCTCCTTGATTTGCCAATCGTCGTACAGGCAGAACCGAACCGGGTCGATATCGACTACATGGAAGAACTCTCGGCAGGGCTTCCGTCCCAAGCCGAGGTGATCTACGCCGTCGGCGGCGGGCTGGTCGCGGACGTTGCCAAATATGTTGGACATACGCGCCGTCTCCCCGTCGTGTTGATCCCGACCGCGTTAAGCGTGGACGGTTTCTTCACGCCGATTGTTGCCGCTCGTTCGGCGGGTTCGGTGCATTATGTCGAAACAGGTCCTGCTTCGAAGGTGATCGTCGACTGGAGCGTGATCCGCAATGCTCCGCTCAACGTGCGCGGTGCGGCGATTGTCGAACTACTCACCATCACCACAGGCTTGCTCGATTGGCGTTATGCTGCCGAGCGCAACCAGAATCCGAAATCCGAGGCGTATCAGACTTGGGTTGCGGAAATCATGGCGAGCATCGCTCGTCAAGCGTTCAAAATTGCGGAACGCGTCGGACGCGGCGAAGTCGAAGCCCTACGCGCCCTGCTCGATCTCGTTTGCTTGGAAGTGCGCATCACCAGCCAAATCGGTCACACACGCCCACAAGAAGGCAGCGAGCAGTTCTTTGCATACGCCTATGAGTCGCGCCGCTCCCGCGCCAAACCGATCCCGTATGCGGATATGGTGGGACCGGGAATTCTGATCGGCACGGCGTTTCACGGACAGAATGTCGCCTCGATTCGCACCACGCTCGAAGCGGCAGGTGTGCGCTTGAATGCACTTCCGGCAGAAGAAATCCGCGATACGATCAAGATTTTGCCAGACTATGTGAAGAAGCATAAGCTGCCGTACAGTATTCTGAACGAAACCGACTTGACCACCGAACGCGTGGACGAAATCATGCGCGTTACCGGTCTGGGTTGATCAAAAAAGACCTCTGGTTGGCAGAGGTCTTTTGATTCTTGGAACAGGTTAAAACTACCGATTGCCGCGCACCAAGCGGTTGAGCAGATCGAACCAGAACGGCGCGCCCTGACCAATGGCGATTGTCGTGATCGCCAAGCCCAACACCTTGACGAACAGCGCGCTGAAGTCAAAATTGACGCTCCATGGCAGCAGCAGTGCTAGATTGCGGCGGTCGGTGCATTCGGTCGGCAGCACAGACGGCGAGGAAACCACGGTTGAACCTTCGCTGATGTCCGTTCCTTCCGGGTTATCAGTGATGAACGGGGCTTCTTCGGTTGCCAGATTATCCGCTTGTGCGCTGAATGCGGCATCTGCCGTCGCTTCAGGCGTTGCTTGGGCGGGCGTATCCGAAACAACCACATTTTGCTGTGTTGGAATGCAGGCATTTTCTTCGAACCCGGCTGCCTGTGCTGATGTCCGAACAACGCGCGTATCGTACCAACCGATCGGCAGGTTCAAACTGGTCAAGCGGTTGAGCGCGTTGATCGCGCCCTGCACTGCCTGTTCAGTCACGTCTTGAGCGGTCAAATCGGTCGAGGATGCCGACCCATCAGCCGGTGTGATCTGCGCAGCGTTTTGTTCCGCAAACGTGACGACAAGCGCATTCAATGTCGGGTTTTCCCACAAACTGCGCGCCAGTTGAACCGTATCCACGTTCAAGACAAGCGCCAGCAGGAAGCCCACACCAATCGTCAACCAGCCCATATTGCGCTTGTAGGAATCGCTTAAGCGCTCCATCTGTTTATCAAACCAGTATTCGACTTTTTCCGTTGCCGCTTCGACCGTCTGCGCGGATGCGATCAACGTTGTGAGCGCTTTTTTCGTGTTGGAGTCTTCGCTGAGTTGGCTAACCCCTTCCAGAAGCGGAATCAGGCTGCCTTCGTGACTCTGGCGCAAAATCGCCTCGCGTACTTCGCGCAGTTCCGCCAATTTCTCCATAAAATCGTTAAAAACGACGGGTTCAGCGGTCAGCTTTTCTTCCGTCTGCATGCGGAACTGCTCAATCGAGACATTGTTCGTCGAAAGCTGGCAGATCAAATCATTGACCTGTTCGCGCACCGCGTTATCGCGGATTTGCTTGGCAATGTCGTAGAACGGATCATACAAACGTCGCTCGGCATTCGTGCGCAGAATGTCAAACACCGCGTCGGTGAAAATCTTTGGCTCTACCCACGTCACGCCGGTAATCTGCGTGGTCGTCGTCACTTCCGCAGACATGCTGCGGACTTGCTCCGCAGAGCCACTGCGCACCGTTTGCTCGACTGCCTCCGACAGTGCTGGATTGACGACGCGCACCAGCGGATGAGTCAGCACCTGAGCGCGTACCGCCGGATCACTGATAAGTTCGGAAATGCCTTTGCGGAGCGTGTTCGCGCGCAGTTTCAGCGCGTTCACAATCAGCGTATTGATCTGCGTGACGATGATGCTGAGTAAGCTGTAAATCAGCACCAGTCCCAGTACAACTCCGATGATAGTTCCAATGCCCATAGTCGCCTCCCCTATCTACAGGGGAATATAACACATTCGGGCGACTATGGGACAAGTGCGCTATGCACGTTATAATGCGCCGCCAGACAGAGGAGTCGTTGTCCGTCATCGCGGACAAACTATCTACAAGGACAAAGCAGGTATGGCATACGATAAGGTGGTTGTCCCATCGCAAGGGGACAAGATTACGGTCACCAATGGCAAGTTGAACGTGTCGGATAATCCGATCCTCCTGTTCATCGAAGGTGACGGTATTGGTTATGACATCATGACCGCCAGCAAGCGCATCTGGGATGCGGCGGTCGAAAAGGCTTACGGGGGTCGCCGCAAGATTTCTTGGATGGAAGTCTACTGCGGCGAAAAAGCGGCAGGGCTGTACAACGGCAATTACATGCCCGACGAAACGTTTGACGCGCTGCGCGAATTCAAAGTCGGCATCAAGGGTCCGCTCACGACCCCAGTAGGCGGAGGATTCCGCAGCCTGAACGTCACGCTCCGTCAGGTGCTTGATTTGTATCAATGTATTCGTCCGGTGCGCTGGTATCGTGGTGTCCCCAGCCCGCTGAAGCACCCCGAAGAAGTCGATATCGTGATCTTCCGCGAAAACACCGAAGACGTGTACGCGGGTATCGAATATGAAGCCGGATCACCCGAAAACGCAAAGCTCGCCCGCTTTCTGCGTGAAGAACTGGGTGCGAATTTCTTTGAAGGCGCGGGTCTGGGCATCAAGCCGATCAGCGAATTTGGCTCAAAGCGTCTCGTGCGTGCCGCGATCCGCTACGCGATTGACCACCGCCGCCGCAGTGTAACCTTGGTTCACAAGGGCAACATTCAAAAGTACACCGAAGGCGCATTCCAGAAGTGGGGCTACGAAGTCGCCGCGCAGGAATTCCCAGAACAAACGATTTCTTGGGCAGAAGTGGAAAAGAATCACGGCGGGAAAGTGCCGGACGGTCGCATCTTGATTCAGGATACGATCGCAGACATCATGTTCCAAAAGATGCTGCTTCGTCCCAGCGAACAGGACGTGATCGCTACTCCTAACTTGAACGGCGACTACCTGAGCGACGCAGTCGCGGCGGAAGTCGGCGGCGTCGGCATCGCACCCGGCGCGAACAACGGGGATGAAGTCGCCCTGTTTGAAGCGACTCATGGCACTGCGCCGAAGTACACCAATTTGGATAAGGTGAACCCCGGTTCGCTCCTGTTCAGCGGTGTGATGATGCTCGAACACATCGGTTGGCAGGAAGCAGCCGACCTGATCACCCGCGCTTATGAAGTCACGCTCGATCAGAAAGTTGTGACCTACGATTTCGCCCGCCAGATGGAAGGCGCAACCGAGGTCAAGACGAGCGAATTTGCTACGCGCGTGATCGAGAACATGGACAAGAGTTAATACCTTCGAGGAATACGAGGGGCATGGAGTCTATCCCTACCCCTCTTTGGGATTACTTCTGACAATCCGACTACACTCTTGCAACAGAGTCGTTACACAGTTGAGGATTAACGAATACATCTCAACAGTTCGATTATGATCAGACAAGAGGGTGAACTCGAAGGATACTTATGATGGATGAGTCGCATCCCGCTGTCATCCTTGTGATCGATGATGACTGGATCAACCGGGAACTTATGCAAACCGTGTTGAAGCGCGCAGGCTACGCGGTGCAGACATGCAGCACCGGAGAAGGCGGCTTGCAGGTTGTCGCAGAAACGCCGCCCGACATGGTGATCGTCGATTTGCGACTGGGGGACATGAACGGTTTAGAGGTTGTCGAACGGATTCGCGCCCTTCCCGGTCGCAGACTGCCAATTGTCGTCATGTCCGCGCTGGAAGGTGATCAAGTGCGGCAAGAAGCGCTCGCCGCAGGTAGCGACCTTTTCATTTCCAAGATTTTCGCCGTCAGCGAGTTGATCGATCAGCTTAGTGATCTTCTCCTTTCTGCCCCGTAAGCAGCGGTTCGGCACTTTCCGCTGATCACCCTACGATTGTTCGCATCACCGCGTAGGCTGCGGTAAAACATCAGGAAACGTCAATAGGAGAGACAAGCAGGCGGTTATGGGATTTCGCAGAACGCCGCCGCCGCGTCGTGGAGATGGTCTGCCCGCATGGATGGTGTTCCTGATCGGGACGGCGATTGTTTTCGGCGGCTTTTATCTGTGGCAGGGCGCGCAGAACTTCATCCGCACGGGCGGCTTAGGCGTCGCAGAAGCGACACAGCGCGCACTCATCATCGCATCTGCGACACAGCAGGAGATTTTGGCAACACCTCGCGCGACCCGCGACCCCAATACACCGATTGGCGGACTTCCCCCAACCTCGACCCCGATTCCAGATTGTCAGGAATTTACGGTGATCGTTCCAAACGCCGTTGTACGTGAACTCCCCAGCACAAGCGCCGCCGTTGTCGATGGACTGGTGCAAGGGACAGGTGTTTGTGTACTCGGACGAGACGGCGAAAGCGAATGGTATGTCGTCGACGGCAACCCGGATACGCGCCGCCGCGAGTTGGCATACATGCACGAAAGCGTGATCGAAGCCGTGTTCCCGACGCCGACGCCAACGCAGACCTTTACACCATCACTCACGTTTACGGTCGCTCCTACGCTAACACCAACCCCGACCGAGACACTTGAGCCGACCGAAACACTTGACCCGAACATGACCCCAACGCGGCGACCGACGCGCACCCCGACGCCAACCCCCGAACCGACATTGACTCTTCCGCCGCTACAAAGCGCATAATAGAGGTTGATCAATGGATCAATCATTTTGCGTTTATGGGGGCAGTCATCATGCAAGTTTCGCTCAGGGTCATAGTCAGTGTGCCAATGCCAAACCGTTCAGGGGATACGGCGATGTTGTTCGGGCTTCAGGACAAGGAGAATAATCTACTCGTCGGGACTCCTTGCCCTGAAGTGGGAATCGATGCAGTGGAATATGTGATTACGCTGAACGCCAAACCGGGGGATACAGAGTACGCGGATTTTACAGGGGCGTATGTTCATGGCATCGCGCGGGATCGGGTGTTGTATCTGGCATACGCGCCAGCGGACTACAATCGGGAAACGCCAGAATGGAAGCGCCGCGTCAAGATTTCGCTTATGTCCGTGAAATGGTCGCTGCTGGAAACCGCCGCGATGGCGGAAAAGCCGGTTCAGGCTGTCGTGGGAAACCTGCTCAGCACGCGCTCCGATGCCGTGTGGACAATCGGATCATAAAAGGACAGGCACTCGACCTGTCCTTTCCGTAATGCCGTGCATCTGCGTGCCTGTTGAAAGACTTTCCTAGACCCAGTGCGGACGATTTTGCGTCTCGACGCGGATCGATGCGCCGTTGAAGGCGCGTTTGAGGAAGTCTTTCACCACATCCACCGCGACTGCCGCCCCGACGCTCGGACCAGTCATCAGCGTGTTGACGCCGATCAAGCGTCCGCCCGTATCGATCATCGGACCGCCAGAATTGCCGGGGCGGAGGTGCAAGTCTGCGACGACCCAATCCTGCGTGAACACACGCAGATCGGGCATTTGTTTGCCCACGCCGATCACAATTCCACCCGTGACAGCGTTCAATATGCCCCAAGGATGACCGACCGCCATCACCCACTGCCCCGCGTGCAGCCCACGCGAGTCGCCGGGCTGTATCGTCGGAAGTCCATTCGCTTCTACAGTGAGCGCCGCCAAATCGCGCTCATCGTCGCGGGCGATCACCGAAGCGGAGATTGTGCGCCCATCAGGCAGGACGACTTCGAGCGGTGAGCGGTGGGCAACATGCGCATTCGTCACGATTAATCCATCCGCGTGCCAGATCGTCCCCGCGCCCTGCCCTGTACGTCCATCTCGTATCTGCACGACGCTTTTTTGCGCGCCGCCGATCACGTCGGAAAGCGCGTCATTTAACTGTGCCAACAGCGACATTGTTTGCTCCTGTCTGCTGCCTTGCGCGAACTTACGAACGCTCCCCAATGGTGACGCTCATCTCATGAGTTGCGCCGCCGCGCACAATCGTGACCGGAACGCTCTTACCCACGAGATCACCACTGAGCATGCTCATTAGATCATCCATCATGCGCACCGGATGACCATCCATTGCGACCAGCGTATCACCCATCGCCAGCCCACCATTCGCGGCGGGGCTGCCATCCTCGACCGCAAGCATCATCAACCCGGTTTCCTGATTCAACTGCTGTGCGACAGCAGACGACAGGCGAACGGGCTGCGCACTCACGCCGAGATACCCCTGCTTGACGCGCCCATGCTGTAGCAGCGTTCCGGCAATGCGCGCAATCGTGACCGCCGGAATCGTGACGCTTACGCCCCGCGCCAGCGCCGAGCTGTTCAAACCGACAAAGTAGCCAGACGCGCTCAAGAGCGGACCACCGCTGAAGCCGGGATACATCGTCACATCGGTTTGCACGTAATGATCGATCATGCCGCCCATCGCCGTGCGCCAGCCTTCGCCCAACGCGCTGATAACGCCAAGCGTCGCCTGTACGGTCATTTCCGGACGACCAAGTGCCAGCACGAGATGACCGACGCGTGCTTCTTTGTTCAAGTCCCAGTTGGCGGGAGTCAAACCACTTGCATTCACACGAAGAACCGCCAAATCGGTCGAAGGATCACGCCCGACTACCTGAGCGCTTGCGGTCGTGCCATCGGGCAGCCCGACGCGCACGTTATCGTCACGCTCGACGACATGATTTGCCGAAATGATAATGCCATCGGCGCTGTGAATGATTCCGGTAGCGGGCATCCGCCGCCGTCCCTCCACGCGAACAATACTCGCTGCCGCGCGTTCGACTGCGGCTGCCATATCCTCGGAAAGTTGAGTTAAAACATCGCTCATGAGTTTCTTGTTCTCCAATGAACACAATGCACTCGATATGCTCATTAGACCAAAAATTAAGCGCAGATAAACCACCTCTCCGATGAGCGGCACGCCTACCCATCCGGTGAGGGGGATCGCCAAATGGGCGGGCGTGCGGGTCTACAATGCGATCAATCCGGCGCGGGTGGCGCGCACAACGGCTTCGGTGCGGCTCTGTGCGCCGAGCTTGGTCAATATCGCGTTGACGTGGAATTTGACCGTGTGTTCGCTGATACTGAGCTTCTGGGCGATCTGCTTATTGGGCAGCCCCTCAGCGATCAAGTGGAGGACTTCGCTTTCACGGGGGGTCAGAGTATCGACCGGGAGCGGCGCGGCTGAATCGGCGTGCTGCGCGACTGCCGGAAAATAGGCGGGGGTCGCTGCGATCAGCCCCTGCCCCAGTGCGATCACCGCCGCTGTAATCCGGTCGGGATTGGTGTCTTGAGTCAGCACGCCGCGCACCCCGGCGCTGAACAAGAGCGCCGCCGCGCTTGGCGCGTTTGAATCATGAGCGATCAGCGTGAGGACAGGCACGAGCGGACGCCCCATTGTATCGCGGAGTTCCGCCAGCCGTTCCAAATACTGGAGCGGCTCCCATCCCATTTCCCAGACCAGCACATCCGGGCGGTACAAGTCGAGCGAATCGGCTAAATCGTCGTCGGGCGATCCCTGCCCTGCGATGATCAATCCGGTTTGCGCGCCGATGAGCGAGGCAAGTCCGGCACGTGCAAAAGGACTGCCGCTGATGACGAGAACTCGGAGCGGACGAAGGGGATCAATCGGAGACGGAATCATCAGGAATGCCCTTTCAGTATCAACGCCATGATAAAGGGCATGTATTGGAGGAACGATAGAACGGCTTTAGCGAACGTGAATCACATCCTGAGCGCCATCTCGATGCGCGCGAACTCGGTCATGTAGCCAATCTGCTCAAACGCCTCAAGCAGGGGGCTGTTTTCCGGCACGTTTTCGACTTTGGTATCGCGGCGCGGATGTTTTTGGTGGATCGCGGTCAAAATCGCGGTGGCAAGCTCGGCGGACAGTGCCCCACCCTGCACATGAGCGCCCATCGTCACATGCGAAAGTTGAAATGACGTCGGGCGGAACACGCCCCAACCGACCTCGCCCGACTCGTGGATTACGCGCACGCCTTCGACCGCAACCGCACTGCCCGAAAGCAAACTCGGCGTTTCATCGAGCCAACTGGGATGATCGCAGCGCTGACTCAGGTATGTTTCGATCTCTAGGTGGTTAAGCGGCTCAACTATCACGGAACAAACAAAATCGGGGGGATTTCCCGGTGGACGGCGCAGCACCAACAAGCGGCGCATTTCTATAAAACCGAGCTTGAAAAAAAGTGTTCGCGCGGGTTCGTTGCCTTCGATCACTTCAAGCTGTGCGCGCGTGCAGCCCCGGCTGATGGCATTTTCAAGTAATTTGGACATCAAAAACTGCCCGATCCCGCGTCCGCGCCGCGTCGGGATCACGCCAAGCCGTGTGATCCATGCCCGTTCACCACGCACGCCGACCATTCCCAACCCCGCGATCTGCTGTTCTTTATTGATCGCGACAACCGATGCCGAGAGATCAACGGCGTACTGGGTCGCATAATCCGCCATGCGCTTCGCATTCATCGGCATGGGAACGATGTAATCCACTCGGCTTTCGTTGTAAATATTGGCAAGCTGTTCGAAGTTATACCGATCAGCGGGAATCGGAATAAAGAACGGACTAGTCACGTTTTAGGAACTCACCAACCTGTTCTGCAAACCGATGGGTATCAATGGGCTTGCTGATCACACCAGCGCACCCATACGTTTTTGCCATTTGTTGTGCAATATCAATTGGATAAGCGGTGAAGGCGACGATTGGCACAACCTCCATCGCCGCCTGTTCGCGCAGCAGCCCAATCACGGTTTGTCCGTCGATGTCTGGCAGCCCCAAATCGATCAACACAATATCAGGGGTTTGTTCGATAACCGTCTTGAATCCAATCTCGCCGTCTTCTGCTGTTCTGACTTCATAACCAGCTTTTCGCAGCAGCCGAGCGGCGAGACGAGCGCTTTGCGCGTCATCCTCAATGATCACCACTTGGGTTGTCACGTCAGATCATGCTCCGACTGCGGTGAAAGAAAGTGCGCAATGGTATGCAAAAGCTCACCTTTGGTAATCGGCTTCGGTACATAACCATCACATCCGGCTGCCAGACAGCGCTCACGATCCCCGTGCATGGCATTGGCGGTCAGGGCGATACACGGAATATCGCGTGTATCCGCATTCGCCTTCAATTGGCGCGCTACCTCCAATCCGTCGATATCGGGAAGGTTTACATCGAGCAGAATGAGAGCGAAGCGTTCTTGCTGTGCCATCTGTAGACCGGATAATCCATCGACCGCTTCGGCAGTTTCGTATCCTGCGGTGCCCAGAATTTTACGCACAAGGCGCATATTCTGAGGATTGTCTTCAACGCACAGTATTCTGGTAGCCATTAGCACGTTCCTTCTATCCTCAATACATCTCCGCTAAACATGCGCACGCGTTTCCTAGAGTATACCTACATCAAGAGCTGAGTAATGCTTGAGATGAACTCGCGGCGGTGTTGTGCTGACTTTTCGACGACTAAGGCGGCGTGCTGCTCCAACTGCTCACGCTCTGCCGCACTCAGCGTCTTGCCAGTATGGATCACAATCGGAATATCGCCCAGCATGGGTTCATGGGCGAGTGCTTCCATCACCGCAAAGCCGTCCATGTCCGGCAGCAGCAGATCGAGCACAACCAGATCAGGGCGGCGCTCGTGAATAACCTTCAAGCCTTCGCGTCCGGAGGCTGCCTCGATCAGCGTAAATGTGCCAATCTGATTGATGATCCGGTGAACATAGCGCCGATCCGGTTCGTGATCGTCAATGATCACGACCGTGCGTGGCGCAAGCGGCGCATCTTCCACTTCAGGAGACACGAGCATTTTCGGCTGACTGCGAACATCTTCGGGGGGAATCTCGACTTCATCACCCAATGTTTCGACAATGTGATCGACCAACCGCCGCGTGCTGAAGTCGCCTTTCGTCCACACTGATTCGGTCATGCGCGCCAGCATCGATTTATCTTGTGCGGTGAGCGTTTTCGCGCTGACAACCACAACCGGAATCGATGCGAGATCGGGGTTGCTTTTGAGGTAGTCAATCAAGCCGAATCCATCGAGTTCAGGCATGGTCAAGTCGGCAACCACCAGATCAGGACGGTGATCGTACAGCAGTTTGATCGCCTCGCGTCCGTCGCGCGCCTCAAAAACACGATAGTGCTTTCGCGCTTGCAGCAGACGGCGGATCAAGCGGCGGTCATTCGGATTGTCATCGACGACAAGGATCGTTGTCACCTGTTCATCGAGTGTTTCCAGCGCCGCGCTCCACCCTTCGACTTGACGCCGCGATCCGCCATTCTCGCCAGAGCGATCATATTCAAGGTTCAGCAGGTATTGATCGCCCAAAATATGGCTTTCTGCCGGGAAGGTATGCCCCGAGCCATTGATCACGACCGTTTCACCGGGCGCAATCTGCCCCGACACCAACAGCTTTTCAAGTCCGCCGAATGCGACCGCCGTTGCGGGTTCAACCGAAAGCCCTGCTTTGCTTGCGGTGCGTCGCATGGCGGCGAATGTATCGCCGTCCTCAATCGCAATCATCGCGCCGCCCCACTGCATCACATGAGCGCGCAGCTGTGCGTAGCTCAAGCCGGGGTCGCCCGTCGCCAGCACGGTGATCAACGTCTGCGGAACAACCGGATCGGCGGTTTCGCTCCCTGCCGCGAAGGCATGCACCATCGGCGCGCATCCTGCTGCTTGAATTGCGCCGAGCTTGGGCACTTTATCGGTCAAACCCATGTCATACAGTTCTTGAAAACCTTTCAGCGCGCCAAGTGGTCCGATTCCGCCACTCACCGCCTGAATATACCAATCCGGCGCGATCCAGCGTTCGCCGGAAGGATCGATTTGTAAGCCTAAGCTCGCCGCGATCTCGTAGGCAAGCGTTTTCATACTCTCTTTACCGGGGACTGCTTTCGCCCCGCGATCGAGATGAATGCCGCGCCGCTTCGCAAATTCCGCCGCAACCTGTTTCGTTTCGTCGTATGTACCACTCACCCGCACGACTTCAGCGCCATAGAGCGCCGCTTCGCGCATCTTCTCGCCGGGGACGAGGCTGGTCAAAAACAGCCACAATTTGATCCCGGCTCTCGCACAGTAAGCTGCGTAAGCCGCCGATGCATTCCCTGTTGATGCCAGCACCAGTTCCGTAATTCCCGCCTGTTTGAGCGCGGTCACTGCCAGCGCCGCTTGTCGATCTTTGAATGAGCTGGTGGGACCCTGCCGTTCATCCTTAACGTACAACTGCGGGTGATTGTAAAGGCGCTCCAATTGATAGAGACGCAGCAGCGGCGTTCCACCTTCATCCAGCGTAATTTCTGGATCAGGCGCGGGAAGCGGCAGAAGTTCGGCATACCGCCACAGCGTTGGCGGACGATCCGCAAGCTGGCGCGGCGTTTTCCACAAAGCAGCGACAGAAGCATAATCGTAGCGGGCATCCAACCAGCCTGAGCCGCAGTATGGACAAGCGCTCATCATAATGTCTGGTGACAACTGTTCACCGCATTCAAGACAGACGAGGTGAGTAAGATAAGGCGACGACGTACTGCTCATGGTTCACAGTTTCCTGAAGCGGTGGAGAGCGCGCTGACTTTTCTCTCGTCAGCGCGCTCTATCAAAACAAGTCGATTGAATTAAGCGGGGGTAAGCTCCGCGAACGGAAGCGTGAACCGGAACGTCGATCCTTGACCGACCACACTTTCAACCATGATTTCGCCTTGGTGCATGTGCACCAGATGGCGCGTAATCGTCAGCCCAAGTCCGGTACCGCCCGCGCGCCGTGTCGATGAGCCGTCAACTTGACGGAACTGCTCAAACACTGCGCCGAGGAGGTCTTGAGGAATACCCATACCGGTGTCCGTCACGCTGACTTCGAGACGATTCGCGCCGCTTGGCTGGAGGCGAATAACTACGCCGCCGCGCTCGGTGAACTTGATCGCGTTGCTGACAAGATTCATGAGAATTTGGCGCACGCGAACCGGATCAGCATGGGCAAGATGAATATCGCCAATCGTTTCAACGCTCAGCGTTAAAGTCTTCGTCCCCATCAACACCTGTGACGCATGTACCACGTCATTCGCAATCTTGACCACATCGCACGCGACACGATCCAACCGCATTTCACCTGCTTCGATCTTGGCGAGGTCAAGCACGTCGTTGATCAGCGACAAAAGGTGACGACCGCTGTTGTGGATCGTCTCCACGTCCTCGACGGCTTCTTCACTCAACTCGCCATCGTCACCATCAAGCAAAATTTCGGAATACCCGATGATTGAGTTCAACGGCGTGCGCAGTTCATGGCTCATATTGGCGAGGAACTGCGATTTTAGGCGGTCAACCTCGCGCAGACGTTCGGCAGTCTCTTCGGCTGTGCGTAAGCTTTCTTCACGCTGGCGTTCAAGCGCCACGCGCTCGGTGGTATCAGTATGCACGCCGACGATGTGGGTTATCTGTCCGCGTGCGTTAAAGATTGGAGAAATGCTGATCTCGTCGATGAACTCCGTGCCATCCGGTCGGGTGATCGTGACCGTAGTCGTGAACTGACGCCCTTGCGTGAAGGCAAGCCGCATTTCTTGTTCTTCTTGTTCGTTCACGCCTATTGTCGGCAGTAGACCAAACCCTTTGCCCGCCCATTGCTGCGCCGTGAGTCCCGACATCTTCTCGAACGCCGGATTCACATAGATCACCGGCACATCCGGCTTCGTCATGTCCGAAATCGTCAAACCGGAGGCGCTGTTCTCGACGGCGCGTTCGGTCAAGAGCACGCGCTGAACCACATTCGTATTTTCCACCGCCACCGCAATCTGCGCCGCGAGTGTCGCCAGCACTTTCGCATCGTCGGCGTGGAAGGCATTCGCCACATCCGACTGCACGTCGAGAATGCCGAGCACGCGATCACCGATCAAGAGCGGAATCGCCATTTCTGCGCGGGTATCCGGCAAAAGCGGGTTCGGCAGGAAATCCGCCGCACTGTTCACATCGTTTTCGATCACGATTTCTTTGGTGCGGGCTGCACGTGCCACCATCGAATGCGCATGCGAAAGCGCGATACGGTGTCCACGTGCTTTCATCATCGCGCCGGGAGTGCCAGCGCCTGCCGCAAGGAGCAAATATTCTTCGGTTTCGTTGATCAGATACACATGCGCGTGATACAGGTTGAACGCCGATTTCGTCAGGTCAGCCACTTTTTGAAGCAGTTCATCACGATCAAACACCGTCGTGATTGCAGCGCTCACTTCCGCCACTGTTTCAAGCTGACGGGCGCGGCGCTCGATTGCCTGTTCGTACTGCACGCGATCTGTCACGTCACGCGCCACAAAATGCGTCAATCCCGTGTCGCGTTCAGGGACGGCATTCCACAACACCCAGCGGTATGTACCATCTTTGGCAGCATAGCGGTTTTCAAACGAAAGCGTCGGCGAACTAAGCTCGAAGTGACGCGCATTTTCGGCTATCGTGCGCTCACGGTCATCAGGATGCACAAAGTCGAGGAAGGGTTTGCTGCCGAGTTCTTCCGCCGACCAACCAAGTACGCGTGTCCACGAGGGGTTGAGGTCGCGCAAGTAACCCTCACTGGTGGCAGTACCGATCATTTCGTCGGCAAGCTCGTACAAACGAGCGACCTGCTCACGCGAACGGCGAATTTGTTCAACGTCGCGGATGTTCTGGATCGCGGTCGCAAGCTGTGATGCAAGCGTCGTTTGGATGAACACATCGGCGGCGTCAAAAGCGTCGGTCTCATTCGCCTGCACGTCCAACACACCGATCAGCGTCTCCGCCACGATCAGCGGTATCGCCATTTCCGCCTGTGTTTCCGGCAGGAGTGGATTCGGTAAGAAGTCCGGGATGCCGATCACATCGTTTTCGATCACGCCTAAGCGCGTGCGTGCAGCACGGGCAACCAGCGAGTTTTCGCGCGCGACCGGAATGGAGTGACGGCGACCTTTCATGATTTGCCCGGCGCTTCCCGCGCCTGCTGCCAATACCAACTTTTCGCCCGTCTCATCCAACAGGTATACATGCGCGTGATAGCGATTGAACCGCGACTTGATCAGGTCAGAGGCAGTTGTCAACATCTGATCTAGATCAAGAATGTTTGAGATGCGGGTGCTGATTTCGGACACCGTTTGCAGGTTTCGGCTCAACCGCTGAGCCATGCGCTCCGCTTCAGCCGTCTGGAGATATTGGCGACGGTTGGCGACCACCGCATTGAGCGCGGGCAATATCCCTTGAAACACCTGCTGATCATAGGCACTGAACTCATGGGGCGCTGACCATAAGATTGAGACCACCCCAATCCACGTAGCCCCGGCGCGCAGTGGGAACATCACACCGGAATGGACGTTAAACGCTTCCATCGCTGTGCGTGTCGCGTCAGTCATATTGGGGAGGTCGTTCAGGTCACTGAACACCAGTGCCGCGTTGGGACTTTGGTAAAGCAGGGTGAGGAAGGGATACTCCTCGGCTTTCAATCGGGTTGCAGGTAACATGCCAAGCGGGATCACATTCCCCTCTGCATCCATGACCGATGTAAGCTGCACCTCAAGCGGGTTGCCCGATGAGTCATTCTCCACATAGCCAAGCGTAATCAACCCAAGTGCCGGTGATCCTGCCACCAACTGCCGCAGCGCCCCTGTGATGCTGTTTTCATCCTCTGCTTGCGACAGCAGCGATGTTACATGTGCAAGAATTTCATTTTGCTTTCGGATGCGCTCCGATTCCTGCTCGGCGGCGATGCGTGCGGTGATGTTCTCAAACGTGACACCCACTTGATTTCCCGGCAGACCAAACGCTTTCACGCTGTACGCGCTAGATACAACGCGGTTATCGCCGTAGTACAAGTCTTCCGATGACCATTCACCGCCAAATTTCGCCAGTTCCGCATACGTTTGCGGAATATCGGTTTCCAGCAAATTCGGGAAGGCTTCGCCAATGTGTCTGCCCATAATTGCTTGCGGCGCAACACCCGTCAGATCACCCGCTTTCGGATTGGCGATAACCATGCGGAGCGACTGCGGATCATCCGGTTTCTCCAGATGATAGACATACAAACCACTCGTCATGTTCTGCGCGATGTCTTGATACAGCTTGACCTGTTCGAAGCGGCGGGCGTTCTGCACCGCGATCGCAATTTGATTCGCCAGCGCCGAGAATACCCGGATGTCATCCTCATTGAAGCGTGCAACCTTGCCGTCTTGAATATCCAGAACTCCCAGCGTCGTGCCTCCGGCGATCATCGGCAGCGCCATTTCTGAACGCGTCTCTGGCAGCATCGGATTCGGGAGATAATCCGGTTCAAGCATCACGTCATTCACCACCGTACCTTTTCCGGTACGTGCGGCACGCGCCACAAGCGAACGCGGCGTATTCAGCGCGATGCGGTGCGCACGCCGCACCATGAAGGCACCTACATCACCTGCACCAGCCGCGAGTACAAGCGTTTTGTCTTCATCGTCCAGCAAGTAGATATGCGCGTGATAGAAGTTGAAGCGTTCTTTTGTCAGGTTTGAAACCAACCGGAGCAGGTCAGCGATATTCAACACACTGCTGGCGGCGCTGCTCACTTCGGAGACTACTTCAAGCTCACGCAGTCGCTGTTGGGCGGTGTGCTCAGCAGCCTTGATCGGCGTAATGTCGGTCATCGTGCATAAACCGGCGTAAACCCGACCATCGTCATCGTATAACGGCGTAAACCGTACAGCGAAGGTGTTGTCCCCATTCACGGCTTCAGACTCGACAGTCTCACCGTTCAACGCTGCGCGATACGGGTCTTCTGCGCGCGCGGCAGCTTCCGGGGAGTCAATTTCCGCGAGCGTCTTACCTTCCATCGACTCCTTGTCGAGACCCGCTTCCGCGAGCGCGTGCCCATCAACCAGCACATATCGGAGATTGTGATCAAATACGATCACCGCGCTGGTCGGTAAGCTGCTCAAAACGACGCGGTAAAGCTGATCTGGGTGAAGCGGCGGCTTTCCGCTTCCGGCTTGGAGACCTGATTTTTCTTCAAGGGGCGCAGTGGTCATGGTTTACCTCAAGTTCCCTTGTACAGACGGCGGGATGCCATAGTCAATGATTCTCTTATTAGTCATGCGTGATATTTTCACGTCAAACATCGAAATCTCCACCCCAAAGATGTGGAGAAAACTCACGAATTAATTGTAAAGTCAAACGCTGTGTCCTCAGGATTAAGGTTCTGGTTATCGCAGACACAAGACACACGCGATTCGATAATGACTATAATTGGGAAAGGTCATCCTGACAGCGACATTGAGGAGAGCAACATGCGTAAATCACGTTCTAGAATCGTCCTTTTACTCGTGAGCATCTTTGTGATTTTGATTCCCACCCTCGTACAAGCCCAAGATCTTCCCCCCGGACTCAGCGTCTCCTGTGATACTGGCGGCGAGTTCGAGAATGGCATTGGAGTTACGATCATTCAGATGCGCTCCGGCTTTACCTACACCGCAACCGCTATTGGCATTGACGATTTCGATCCGGTCATCGCAGTACTTGATGAAGACGGAAACGGCTTATGCAATGACGATGAGTCGAGCGCCGCATCATTCGACATTGATCTCCCCACAACGGGAAGCGTGCGCGCGGGAAGCCGCAGCGCTCAAGTCACGTTTGATCAGAACAGCTCGGAAGCATTTGCAGACATCACGATCGTGGTCGGCGGATACAACAGCATGGTCGGTGAGTTTGTTCTGGTGGTTGAAGGCATGGCGGTCACATCGGCAGACGGCTTGGGCGACCCGTTCAGCGTCCCACCCCCAGCATGGTTGAATCCGGCGTCCCGATGAGCATTTACATGCTTGGGCGTGAAGGCGCGGTCGATCCGTTTATGTATCTCGTCGATAGTGACGCCAACCCGCTTGAAGACAGCAGCGGCGACATCATCGGCTGTGACGATGCAGGCAACTCCAATCTATGCTGGGGCGAAAGCTTCTCGCTTTCCGGCAGCAGCGTGTCGGATGGTTCGCGTACTGTGCAGGGCGAATCAACCGACGCAATGCTCAGTTTTGACCTGACCGGTCTTGAACTGGACAGTGATCCTGATTTCAACTTCTTGCAGTTCATCTTCACCAGCTACCAGCAGGCGACGACGGGGCAGTATGTCCTCGCGTTCCATATGGGTATCGGTGAAGTGCGCGGCGGATCAGCGGGCAAATAACCCTATTTCGCTGAGGGCGTGCTTGCGCCCTCAGCGCACCTCGAATTGACCGATCACCACGTGATCCCGTCCATCTGACCACGTATAGCGCTCCCCGGTTTGCGCCGTATACCATCCTGCGATTACGGTCACTTCCCCGGCAGACGCCAGTGCATTCCAATCAAGTCTATGCGTATCGACGATGATCTCTCCGTCACGCCATCCGGTGGTCGGGCGCGTTCCTGTTGCAGGCTGCATGTCACTTTGCGCGATCACCACCCCATCACGGTTGAGCATCTGCACAAACACGGTTGCACCTTCCTGATCGGGCGGTGTCGCGCCCAGCGCTTGCCAGATCAACTCGATGCGAGGGGAGGCATCTAAGGCGAAAATGGAATCCGCACGGTATCCGAGCAAATCAGCATAGCCTTCGATGCGCGCCGTCAACGGATACATGTCCGGTGGTGGCTCGGATACAAACGGCTCGGCTTCAATTTCAAAAGTGCCGAGTTCACGCCCATCCGGAAGCTGCACGACGGCAGTGCCGCTTGCCACATCGGGTGGAATCTGGAAGTGACGCCATTCAATGATTGCGCCGCCGTCCACGTGAGACACATCTTCGGGTGGAAGTGTGATCGACCATGCGTTATCCACTGAATGGACGATCAGCGGCATTAAGTCACCTTCACCTTCCCAAATCAAGGTCAGTGTCGGACTCCATCCGTTCCGCAGCGGGTAATCGGGTGAGTTCGCCCATTCAACGATCAAACGGTCTGTGACGGCAATCGGCGGCGTAGCCGGATAAGGAATGTCCGAGCGCTGCCAGATGAAACCCGGCTGCACATGCCATGTGGCGATTAGGACAAGGAATTGCCAGCTCCTTTCACCCATCTGCGGCAGAAATCCCCGTCCTATACTCCGAGCATCGTACACTTGCATCATGACCCGATACTCTCCGGCAGTCGTTCCTCTCGTAAGCCGAACCACCGGAAAAGCGCGCAGCAATTCGCCGGGGGCGACGCTTTCGCTGGTGCGTCCGTCTGCTGTCGCTAAGATCGCATCCGTCACCTCGACGATTTCGCCATTTGAGTGAAATACGCGGATCGCTACTTTCAGTTCACCGTTATACGACCGGTCTAGCGTGAACGTGAGCGGAATACAAAGTGCTTGAGCAGCATTATAGTCGTCAGGGAGTGCGCCAATTTCGGTCAAGCGGATTACGCTGCCAAACTCGTCCGCAAACGGGATTTCCGCCTCTGTCATCTCAAACGCGCGCAGCGTCGGCGCACGAAAGGTCAGATTAGTCATCCCATAGGTGGTGAATGTCTCCGGTTCGGTGGTTGTGCCGTCTTCGAGCAAACAGCCCATCATGCCGCGATAATCGGCGCGCTGTGTATACCACACGTTGAGTGCAATATCGCCGCTCGTGGGCAGCATTGGCACGATCTCCGCCATATCTGTTCCTTCTGGCAGCGTGATCCGGTCAGCCACCACGCCGAGCCGATCCCAGTAGTAAGCGAGTTCATACCGATCCGCATATGACCATGCGATCACCGAGTCCGATTCAGTCAGCGTATCCGCATAATGCTGCACGATGCCGCGCGCGTCGTCGTGACGGAAGCGGCTGTCGGGATCGAGCGCGGTGATGATCGACAACACACTGAATCCAACAACCGCTGCCAATATCACCCCACCGATCCGCCTGATGTGGGCGAGCGCTACCCCGAACGCAACCACCATCAGCGGCGCGATCATGACGACGTACCGCCCATGAAACTCATTTCCAAGCACGATCAGCGCCGCGATCAAGCCTGCTGTCAGCACGATTACATGGATCACCATCCAGCGCGCTTGGCGAACAAGCAGCACCGCTCCCGCAAAGAGAATCGCCAACGCTAGTGCCCACTGAGGTGAAACAATGCCGGAGACAGCCCGCTCATATGGGGTGATCCAAAAAGCGCTCCATATCGAATAAACGAAAGTCACCGTGATCTGCGGTGCGCTGGTGATCGCACTGTTCGCGCTGCCCAAATCGAGGAAGCGCGTCACAAAATACGGCAACCACAACCCGATGACGATCCCCTGTCCGACCCCCCAGATACGCCAATCCGGGAACTGAGCCGAACGGCGTAATACCCATACAAGCAGCGTGATCAGATTCAGCCACAAGACAATCACAGGTGCAGAATTGTGGGAGTACAAAAGTCCTAATTCACATGCAAGTAAAATAATCCAAGCATTGGCTGAAGGGCGCGTGATCAAGTGGTGCCATGCCAGCGCCGCGCCGCTGACCATGAGCGCCATCAGGGTATACATACGCGCTTCTTGCGACGCCCACCACAGCAGCGGCAAAAAAGCCGTCAGCGCCGCCGCGAACACCCCCCCCAACTCACGGCGGCTTGTTGAACTCACACGTTTCCCCAACTGGTATGCAACGGGGATCAGTGGCATACTAAGGAGTAGAGAGAATAGACGCAGCGCGAATTCACTATCACCCCACCCCCTAACTGCCACATGCAGCAGGGCATAGTACAACGGTGGATTTGTTGCATCGGCATTTGCAGAGTCGATTAACGTTGGCTGAACCGCCGCGTTCCACGAATAGCCCTCATCGAACCACACACTCTGCTTGTCGATAGCATGAAGTTTGAGCGCTGTTGAGGCGATCAGGCAGACTACAAGAAAGAGCCATCGCGTGGGTTTGTGGATCATACTGCCTCTCCGCTGATTCAGATGTTTCGATTATCCCGCGTAAGACACGTTGCAGACAGGGAATTGTTGGGTTTACAATCACAATGCTATTATCTGCTTTGGTTACTGTGGCGAGTAGACTGTAAGAGGCGGATGGATTTATGGTAGATCAACATGACAAGCAGCAGAACCCTGATGGTCCTGTTCCCACCCCACCTCCTGCTGCCCAAACGTCAACTCCCGCGGAGACATCAGAGCCGCGTCATGAGCCGGAAGCACCAGCGTCCGCGCAGACCACCAATGCGCCGCAAACTGCCGCACGCCCACCTGCTGAAACAGGCTTGGATATGCGCCCTGCGGCGGCGGGTGTTCCCATGAATGAAGAAAAAGATGCAAAACCTGATCCCGTAGAGCCTCCCCCGGCGACTCAAAGTGGAGCGGTAGTGAATACAACGCCTTCGACAAACAAAGATGATTCTTCTCCACGTTCTTCAGATTCGACGAGCGCATCTTCCGCGCCAGCCGAAAACAAGGACACGCAAAAACCGAGTCCGGTTGCGCCAAGTGTAGGAACACCGCCTGCTGCTGATAGTCAGGACTCGGCAAAGCCGCGCCCGGAGATGCCGCCCGCAGCATCTGTGCCAGCGCAGACGACGAATCCGCCTGCACCTCCCACACCGGAAAAGCCGCGCTTGACCATGCCGGGCGTCCCGCCTGCCCCATCGGCACCACCTTCTCAACCCACTCAACCGCCGAGCGAAGCAAAGAAAGCGCCTTCCCCCGAAGACTCTTCTATCTCAATGGCGCAGCCCAAACCTGTGACGCGCCCACTGCCCAAACCAGAGGAGATCGTCGTGCCAGAAGCACCCAAGCCGGAAGTATCCGCGACATCCGTCACCCCCGCTTCCGCACCGGAGAGCAAACCGCGCCCGGCATATGAGGAATGTCCTCACTGCGGTTATCACAATCGTGTGGGTACGCTGATCTGCGACAACTGCAAGCGCGCCATCGTGAAGTCGGCGGCGGTCGAAGGCGTCAGCACCAAGCCCTTTAGCGAAGAAGCAAGTATCAAAGAGTCATCAGCGCCCACAACGGCTGATTCGACGTCGGTATCGCCGCAGAACCGCCCAATGAGTGTCACCGACCTGATCGCAGCCGTCAAGTCTGCCGGTACAGACGTGTTTGAGCCGGATATGGTGCTGCGTTTTGAAATTGATGGGTCGCCGCAGCCGATCGTGTTCTACCCCAAGCCCGAAACTCACATCGGGCGGCGTGACCCGATGACGGGAGTCACGCCGGAGATCGATCTGACGGCATTCGCGGGCTACCGAATGGGCGTGAGCCGCGATCACTGCGTTCTGCGGTTGAAAGAAAAACGGCTTGAATTGACTGATCTCGGCAGCAGCAACGGCACGAGCTTAAACGGGATGAAACTTCAGCCTCACGCCGTGCATATTCTGCGCGATGGCGACGAACTGATGCTTGGCAAAATGGTTATTCGCGTGATCTTTCAGAAGCGCAAGTCAAGCTAGCGACACAGGATCCAACGCCAGAACGCCAACAAGACGCAAAAAAACGAAGGGACAGGAGCAGCACTCCTGTCCCTCTTTTTTCGCAGAGTCTCAAGGTCTAACGCGGCGATTCTAGAATTTCTGCCACTTGCGCCGCCGCTTTGCGCGTCGCAAACAACACTTGGCTGAAGCGCGCGCCCTTTTCGGCAAGTACCGCCAGCGCCGCCCGCCCAGCCGGGTAGACGACGATCACGCCCTCTTCGCCTTCCATCAATAGCCGTTCCAAATCCCCTTGAGCGAGACGGCGCAGGGTTCGTTCGGCAAGGCTGATGATGGTAGAACTCATCGCCGCGACCTGTGGACTGCTCGTCGGGTTCTGATGCGGGTTATCTTCGTCGCCGGGTGGGTACGCGGCAACGAGCAGCCCGTCATTGTTGACGATCACCGACGCTTTCACACCATCGACTGCGATGTGCAGGGTCTTTAAGGTACGCTCCAGAATTTCGCTCCGATATTCCTGAGCCATTCCGTTATTCTCGATTCTCGAAAGTTGACGATTCGTGAATACACATACTCTGAGTATAACGGAACGTTCCCGCTGGCTCAATAAGCGTTTGCGAAACCTTTATAACATTATCCGCGTTTGTCACGACTTGATCGGGCAAGCGCCGCGTCTTCGCGGGCAAACTTTGCCAGCAGCATCCGGTCGGCATCGCTCAATGGCGCGGTGCGGAGCAGTTCCGGTCGGTTGCGCCATGTCCGCCGCAAACCGTCTTCATGCCGCCAGCGCTCCACCGCCGCATGATCGCCGCCTTGCAGCACATCAGGAACGACTAAACCCCGAAACTCCGCCGGGCGGGTGTAATGCGCGCCTTCGAGAATCCCTTCGGCGTGACTGTCCCTATCCGCCGCCCCTTCCGCGCCCAACACGCCGGGGATATGGCGGATCACCGCGTCGATGATCACCATCGCCGGAAGTTCGCCGCCCGTCAGCACATAATCCCCGATGCTGATCTCGTCGGTCACGAGCAGTTCGCGCACCCGATCATCGATTCCTTCGTAGCGCCCACACAAGATCACGATCCGCTCGTGTGCCGAAAGCTCCACTGCGATCTGGTGATTGAACAAGCGTCCCTGTGGGGTCATCAACAAAACGGGCGTGCGCGATCCCGCTGGCGCATCGTTCAGCACCGCCTCTAATGCCCGTGTGACAATATCGGGCTTCATGATCATGCCGCCACCGCCGCCGTAAGGGGTATCATCGACCGTGCGATGCGGATCACTTGTCCATTCGCGGATGTTATGCGTCCGCATATCGATCAACCCGCGATCCCGCGCTTTCCAAAGCATGCCTTCTGTCATCTGTCCCTCAAACATCGAAGGGAACAGGGTCAAAACATCGATTCGCATGTGCTACAATCCGAGGCTATGGAGCGAGAAAACACAACAGAACTTAACGCAAACATGCTGAGACGCAAAACCTCGATATGGAACACTAGCCACGTATGGCGCACTGGGATTGTGCGACTTCACATCTTTGCGTTGATGCTCATTGCCTTCATACTCTCAGCCTGCACATTGATTGAACAGCCAATCACACCGCTTTTCCCAACCGTCGAATTCCTTTACCCGCTCGATAACACAACCGTGCTTGCCGGAACCGACGTGCAAATTCAAGTGCTGGCGCGGGATGAGGGCGGAAGCGGAATCGCCCGCGTTGAGCTTCTGGTCGATGATCAACCGCACCAGCAGGGATCACCCGTCGAACGCGCATCTGTGCTGGTGTTTACGGTCGAAATGAATTGGCTTGCCGAAGGGGACGGAATGCACGCACTCACCGCGACCGCCTACCGCGAGGATGGTACAGCAAGCGCTCCGGTCACCATACGCCTATCGGTGATCAGCGCGACCGAAGAAGTGGGCGGGTGATATGTTAGAATCAGCTTCTCGCCGTCAGTGGAATGAGTGAGCTATGGCATATCTGGTACGTCTGGGCAAAGCGCCCTCAACCAACGACTTGAGCCAAGAAGAAATCGCGCTCATCAACCGCATGTTTGATGTGACCCCAAAAACCGTTACGCTGAACGGCGTCACGTTTTCGTGGGAGGATGTCACCGAGATCGAAACTGCCGTCGCTGCCCGCTCACAAAGTCCGGCGGGCTGGTTCGTGAAGAAAGTGATCTTCGGCGGCGAACGGTATCATGTGGCGATCTATGCGGGGAAGGATGAAGCCGTACTTCCCAACGCCAGCCGCAAGGTGATCGAACACATCGTCCAGACAATTGCCTACTACGCGCCGCGCAAGATTCCGTATTCTGGCGTAGAAGGGATTTCCCCCGTCAGTGAAACCTAATGTCGCGTGGATTTCCCTTGTTCTATTGCTGATGATAAGCGGTGCTGTATGGGCGTCCCCCGCCCAGCAGACTCCGACGTGTGAGCCGCAGTCCGCATGGGGTGATCTGTTCTCGCTTGGCAGTGCCGGATTGAGCAGCTCACCCGCGCTTGCCATACTGCCGGATCGATTGGCAGTCGCGTACATCCTTTCGGATAATGATGGCGCGCATCAGGTAATGCGCTGGCTGACCGCTGGCAGCTTGAGCGATCCGCTCACCTTGACACTGCCGCCAATTCAACCGCGTGGTCAGCTTGTTTTCCCCGCCGAACAAAACCGCGTCTATCTACTCTGGCTCGATCTCGATGAGTCGACCGGACTGCCCGCGCTGTTTTTCGCGCTGATCGAGCCGACCGGGGAGATCGCGCGCGGTCCGCTCCGTCTCTCAACCGAATATGAGCGTGTTTACGATTTCCATGCTGCGCTCACCGCCGATAACATCCTGTGGGTGACGTGGAGCGGCGCGATCCGCCGTGAAGCGAATGTTTCACTGCGCCGGGTCGATGCCGACGGACGCCCCGGCACCACGCCGATCACGCTGGCGGTTGATGCGCGTCATCCGGTCATGATCCCGAATCCCGACGGCACGCTCACCCTGTTGTATGACGAAGGGCATGGCGAAGGCTTGATCCGGGCGCGCATCGCGCAGGGCGTGCTGCTTGAATCGGCGCGGATCACCGGTCAAGTCAGCCGAACGCCGGGAACGGTGACGAACAGCGTATTCGCTGCCGCCGATGAGACGCACGACTATATTTTTTGGAATTTGACGCGTGATGACGGACGGCGCGAAACATGGTTCGCGGCGGGCGAGCATGACAGCGCCGCGTATTCCGCCCCTACTTTGTTTGAGCCGCCCTATCAATGGGTGCGACCACTCCCGAACGTGCGCGGCGATGTGCGCGCCGCCGTCACTTACGGAGATACAATCGGCGTGGCGACCCTAAGCGGCGGCATATTCGGCGGATTTGATTCTGTGGTGACGTGTGCAAGCGTAATCGATCCGCCCGCACTGTATCAAGACACGCAGGGGCGGATGATTCTGGCATGGTCACAGCCGCGCCAGAATGCCCCTGCCCTCTTGTGGATGACAATCCAGCCCTAACAGGCATTCATCCGGTCAAGAATGTCGAGGATTTCATCAGCGGCGGCAACCAATTCCGGTTGATCGTTCAGTTCACCGTAGCGGCGCGCTGCGCGAACGCCGCTTTCGTGGACACGGCGAAAATCCCCGACCGGGAACTGATACACGCCGTTCTCATCCACTGCCAAATACCACTTAGCGAACGCCGCGTCACCGTGTTCGGCGCGGTACTGCTCGGCTTTTCTTGCGGACGGCTGCGACTCTTTCCACTGGGTGCTGCGGGCGCGGTGTCCCTGCTCAATTAATTCAATCGCGTAGGTGATCGCATCCCGATTGATCGTCAAACGCATCGTGTTTACTCCTAACCATTCCTGACAAATTTCTTGACGCACCTACAGCCGCGTTCCATACGGGCGGCTGTCACGGGCGCGATCCAAATGTGCGGTCATGATCTCCCAACTTTGCGAACGATGACCGCTCAGCAGCCACTGAAGCTCATACGTTCCTGCATAGAATCGCGCCCGATCAATTAATGACTCAAGGCGTGGATCATATATCCCCATCCGGCTGACCACGCTTTCCCCGTATACATTGATCAAGATACCGTAATCCGCCGCTGGATCACCTAATCCCGCCGTCCCAAAGTCGATCACGCCGTTCAGCCGCCGCGCCGCTGAATCGACTAGCAAATGATACTGAGCCAGATCGTCATGGATCAGCGCTGGCTGATGCGCCAGAAATTCCGTGTTTTCCAACACAGGTGCGAAATGCACGCGGATATGATCACGCGTGACGCGGTACATCAGCGGGAATAATTCGCGCTCGACAGCCGCGTAAAAGCGCACCCATTCGTCACGGGTACGCGCCCCTGCTGATTGACCTAAACCTACGTCAGCGATTTGATCGACCGGGAAGCCGTGCATCACCTGTAAAAAAGAGGCAAGTGCTTCAAGTATGCGATCCGAATCTGATTGCGGCAGGGTCAGCAGTATCCCACGTGTAAGCGGCTCACCGGGAATAAAACGGTAATGAACGAAATCCTCCGCAATCACATCGAAGCGCGGAATTTGAACCGATATGCGATCCCTGAGCAGGTTCACAACAGCGATCTCACGCTTCAGAGACTCAACCGCCCATGACTCAGGATGTGCGAAGCGAAACACATCATCCCCAATGATGACCGCCGTATTCACCATACCGTCACGGTTGATCACGGCATTTTCGAGAGCAGCGCGCGGAAACTCCGCTTTGATCCGGTTCAGCAGCGTATCGGTATCCATACGCAACCGCTTACTCCAACGCCCTAAACGTCACACGATAGCCGATCACCGCCCGCTGCCCTTCCGCTGTGGTGCAGGTGACAGCGATGAGCGGCTGCGCTAACGGATCGGCACGTCCCGGCATATCCAAGATGTAGCTTAGGTTCTCGCTCATCTGGAAATCGGCATATGCCGTGCCGCGTTCAGGCTTGAGTCCGGTAAAGAACGTGCTTTCGCCGCCGTCCCAACGCGCGCGCACCGCTTGACCGGGAATCCCGGTCGCACCGTTGACATCATACACGAACACCTCGATCAAGCCGCTGCGCGTCGAATCGCAGAAAGTCGCCGCATTCACGAACGTGAAATCAGTTTGCGGTGGACTGGTCGGGATCACAAGAATATTCGGGGTCGGTGTGCCGCCAATGCCGCCATCCGGGGTCGGCGTTTTGGTATCGGGCGGAGGCAGCGTCGGCGTGCTGGTCGGCGCTTGAATATCGACGACGGCTGTTAACGCCGGATCATCCACCGAAATCACTTGATCAGCGCATCCGCTTCGCCCCTGCGCTTGATAGAAGCGCATCATCGCGCGCACGGCACGGAGTCCGCTGGTGTTATCGACATAGCCCGTCGTCGCAAGCTGGCACGCCGCGACTGCCATTTGTTCAATGGGATCACCCGGCAGACGCAGATCGATCAACTGCTGAACCGCCCGCCCAACATCCCCGTCATCACTGTAACGGAGCGCAATCGCTACCATGTAAGCCGAACGATCAGCGGCGGCAAGCTGCCAAGGCGCGGTGTCGTATTCCTGTACAGGCTGACTCCATGCCAGCAGAAGCCCGCCAACAATCCCAAGGGATACCCCAAGCAAGGCGCCTAACCATGAAATCACGCGGCGGGGTCGCTGGTACTGCCGCGTGCGTGCGCGGTTCGAAACCGAGGTATCGCTCATGATCCCTGTCCCGGCAGCGTGACCGGACGGAACGGTTCCATCATCGGGGTCAGCCGCCCCATGCCTTCCGCCAGTACAACCAGCAGTTGAATTTCTGCCACGTCGCGTGATGTGGTGATATAGCGTTCAGCCACTTCTTGAACATGCTGCGCGACATTTTCAACGCCAAGCACGCGCAGACGTTCGACCGCGCCTGTAAGGTCAAGATCAGTCTGATAACCTGCCGCGACCATCACCGTGTAATCATCTTGGTAGCGCTGCGCCAGATCACGCGCCGGGCTATCGACGTACTGCACCGGGAATGGCACCCATCCCAAGTACAATCCGATCACCAGTCCGATCACCAGCGCTGCGAAAAACGAAAGTAAGAACCGCTTCATCTGCCCGGATGTCCTGCTTTGTTTGTCCGATGAATGCCTATTTGAGTCTAAACAGCTTGCCGATTATACGCTATGGCGGGGTTAAACGGCTTCTTGGCAAAATTCATGATAATTTCAAAAAGTGTTCAGCTTCTTAAGATGGATTGCGCTAAACTGAAGTGGCGACGGTGGGCATAAACTCCGCCGCGCACCTTGTCACGAACAATTCACTCAGCATTACACGAAAGGTTCGCAAACCATGATAAAAGAATTTCGTGAGTTTATCCTGAAGGGCAACGCGCTTGATCTCGCCATTGGCGTTATCATTGGTGCGGCATTCTCAGCAGTCGTCAATTCGGTCGTCACCGATTTGTTCACGCCGCTCCTCGGTTTGTTCGGCGGCATTCGCTTCGACGATATTTTTATCCTGCTCCGCGAAGGCACTCCTGCCGCACCGTATGCCACACTCGAAGCCGCCCGCGCCGCCGGAGCAATTACGCTCAATGTCGGCTTATTCTTGAATACGCTGGTTAACCTGCTGATCGTTGGCTTCGTCCTATTCCTCGTTATCCGGTCGGTCAACCGCATGACCACCAGCCGCAAGAAGGCAGAAGCCGCCGCGCCAGCCGCACCCGATCCGGCAGTCGTCCGCGAGGAACGCTTGATCGCCGCGCTCGAAAACCTGAACACCACCATGCAGCAGAAGTCCTAGATCAAAAAAGGGCGGCGAGTATCCCCCACCGCCCTTCTTTCTGTTAACCCCTACTGACCGCTTGAAAATGCCGCGCGCGCCAGTTCTGTATCGATATACTTGCCTGCATCGCCCGTCGTTGCATACTGGTACAGCGACGCTTGGAAGATACCATTCACCGCGCCGCTCAACAAGCCCAACGCGACAAACGCCAGCACCACCAGCGCCACCGCACCGATGATCAGGGCAATTGATCCGGTAGAAACCGCCGCGAAAATGATCAACCCACCGATCACGAGAACTGCCAGCGTGATCAGGCAGGACACGCCGCCGATCACCGTGCTGCCGACAAAGGATTCACCCCACGTCTGACGGAACAACTGAAGGCTGCGTTTGAGCGAGTCCATGAAACCGATGTTTTCATACACCAGCACGGGAATCGCAAAGAAGACGACGAGATTCCACGCACCCTGAAGCAGCCCACCGACAATGGCAGAGAGAATCGCCACTAGCACATTATTGGAGCGCCGCCCGGATTGCGAAATCGACCGCGCAATCATTCCCACCGTCGCTGAGACAATCGCGTAGGGGATGATTTTGCCGAGGCGCGACATCGCCAAATTCAAGCCGTCTTGTAGTGTGGGTTTCTCACCCCGGATCGCCACTGCCGCCGCGCCGATAAGCGCCGTGTTGCTAAAGATCACGACGGTATAGTTCACGACGTAGTAAATGAACAACACGATGATCGTGAGAATGGACGGATTTTCACGCCCTTGCGCGATATCGATCAAGTTCGTCCCCGCTAACGGGATGAAAAAAACAACGGTGACCAGAATTGAGGCGATCAGCGAGATCAGCGGAAACAGAAGCAACTGCGGATTCTCGCGCAGTGCCCGCCAGCTTTGCGCGCTCAACTGCGCGCCATTTGCGATCTTGCGGTTCATATGTGCTATCCCCCTTGCAGACCTGATGAAATGAAAACCCGCGATCTCTTCAACTGTAGTCCAAATCGCTGCAATTGCACGCACTTACCTTACGGAATTAGCCTGACGCCTTCCATGCGCGTCAAATCGGTGAACAATGCGCTCAAGCGTTCCGTCATTCCTCCAACTGCCCCGTCGCCAATCGTGCGCCCATCCACGCACGTCACCGCCGCGAGTTCGCCCATCGTCCCGGTGCAGAACATCTCATCCGCCGTATATACGTCGGTCAGCGTCAAGTCGCGGACTTCGTGCGGGATGCCGTGCTTCTGGCAAAGCTCCAGCACCGTCATCCGTGTGATCCCTTTCGGACACGAGACAGTACGCGGCGTTCGTACTATGCCGCCTTTCACGAGAAACACATGGGTTGCGTTTGTTTCTGCCACAAAGCCATCGTAATCGAGCATAAGGGCATCGTCCGCGTTCGCCGCGTTCGCCTGAATTTTCGCCAATATCGAATTGATCAGGTTGCATGAATGAATCTGCTGATCAACGCAGTCCGGCGGAATGCGCCGGATCGTCGAGGTGACCAGCGTCAAGCCGCTTTTGTCGTACACAGGCGCTTTGAACTCCGGCAGGACGATCAGCGTATAACCGTTGGTATTCAGGCGTGGATCCATGCCGCTGGTGTATTTGACGCCGCGCGTCAGCGTCAGCCGGATGTGAACCCCGTCGCGCATGTGGTTGGCGATCAGCGTCTTGCGCAGCTGCTCGGTAATTTCTTCGTGCGTCGGAATCTCCGCGAATGCCATCGCCCGCGCCGAGTCGCGCAAGCGGTCAAGATGCTCGGTCAGTTTGAAGATGCGACCGTCATACAGCCGCAGTCCTTCCCACACGGCATCACCGCCCTGCACCGCCGAATCAAATGGGCTGATCCCCGCTTGATCGCGGTGGTATAACTCCCCGTTGATGTTGATCAAGATATTCGCGTTTTGCGGGTTAAATGTCTGCCTCATGATGCTCCCAATCGATGCGCCGCCATCCGTTGATAAAGTGCTTCACACTCCGCCGCAAGACCCTGTAGGTGATCCGGCAGCGGCTCGGAGCGCGCATAATACGGCGAAAATCCGGTCGATGCTTCGACCGCGCTGTACCAATACTTCGCCCACACGCCGTCGGTTGTGCGCCGTCCAGCTTGCCATGTGAGCATCGCCTCATCGTATGCGATCCCTATCCGCTCACACAAACGCATCAGCGTCCCGCGCGGATCGCGCAGCACATCCGCCGAGTCGATCACAGGTGGAATCTCGCCCGTGATCTGCCGTACAAACTCGAAAAGCTCGACTTGGCGCGGCAGCCCAATTTGATCGATTTGCACATTCGGGATCACCTTGACGAACGACGCGATCACCTCACGCGGATCACGGATCAAAAAGCAGTTGGTGACATTTCGCATCCACGCGAGGTCGATCCCGTCGATCATATGATGGGTCATATGCTTCTGGTAGAAAATCGCCTTGCCGTCGGGGATGTTGTTGCCCGTCAAATGAGCGATCACGCGCTGCGGCTCACATTCGTGCGCGGCGATGATCTCCTCTGCGCCGGGATGCTGATCGCGGTGCGGGGTGTGCAGGAGATAATAGGCGTAGAAAGGTTCGTCAATGACGTGGGTATCCGGTCGGCTTCCCCACGAGCGCATCAAGGCGGTGGAGATATTGCGCGGACCCGACCACATGGCAACGTGACGCATAGGTAACGCTCCGTGAGTTCAGCTTTTCGGACCAATATGTTGATCCAGAAATGCTACATCAGCACGGCACGAGATAAAAATATCGTGCATTCCCCCGGCAGAAACAGGGCGCACTTTTGAAGTCCAGTGTAATTTGAGTTGATCACAGGTATCGGTGAATAACCGGATAATGTCAGTGGACTTGTTGACAAACTGATACCTCGGATAGTCTCTACCTTTGACGCGATTGATATAACGTGACCCATCCGAGTGATACAACCCGCGAAAAAACTCCAATGGATACGTTTCAATAATCCTCTGCTGCCATGTTTCGAGCACAATCACGCGGTTGTGCTTTAATCCGTCCCCATGCTGCGGAAAAACGAGCGTCCAATATTTGTAAGATGCGCTCACGTCGATGTAGCTAAGCTCGCCTTGGTAGTAGTTCTCAACTAAACCAATTGTGTTTTCAGGTAGGAGTCTTTGGACGGATGACCGACAGCGTTCGATGATGCGCGGGTATTCGGCGTCAAGCGTGATGCGAAGGCGGTAAACGCGGGGCATCTTAGAGATTGAACCATCTCCTAAGTAAAGCCCTAGCAAATAAGCGTATGTCTCGCGTAGTTGATCGGGATCGTCACAACGTCCATGCAAAATTTTGATAAGCGCTAGTGTATCGCGCGCTTCAGAGTCAGTCTCAAGTTTTTCCTGAGTACCATACCGAATTATACATTCTCGGACGGTGGCGCGCGGAATACCGGTGGCACGGGCGATTTCGCAGTGGTTCTGTCCATCTTCCCAAAGCGCAAGAATACGACGATATTCTTCAACAGTACGCATGAGTCGATCTCGCAATTGATCCGATCAATATCAATATTATATACCTTGACAGACCGGTAGCAACAAAAAACCGAGGAGAATTCTCCCCGGTTTTTCACTCACTTATGCCGAAGGTGGGAGTCGAACCCACAAACCCTCACGGGCGGCGCATTTTGAGTGCGCTGCGGTTGCCATTTCGCCACTTCGGCTATAATATTACGAAGTAGTGCTTGCTTGTGTTTACTACTCCGTTTCTAGTGTGTATACTAGAGCGTCATGGCTAAAATGTCAATCCCATTCCCCGACGACGAGCAGGTGCTCATCACCCTAGTACGACGCGGAAATTCACCCGCCGCGCTTGATGCGTTTAACGCGCTGATTCTCCGCTATCAGGATCGCGTCTATTCCTTGTCGTATCGCATCATGGGCGATCCTCAGAGCGCGGACGACGTAACGCAGCAGGCGTTTATTGTTGCGTATCAACGGTTCAGCACCTACGCGGGTGGCAGCTTCAAAGCATGGTTGATGCGCATCGCCACCAATCAAGCATATGACGAACTTCGCCGCCTCAAGCGCCGCCCTGCCGTCAGCGTCGAGGATCTTCCCGGTGGGGACAGCGACGACGGCGCACCGCTGCCCGATCCATCCGAATCGCCCGAAGAAATTAGCGAACGCCTTGCGCTCCAGCGGGCGATTCAACAGTGTATTGATGCGCTTTCGCCTGACTACAAAGCCGTGATCGTTCTGAGCGATGTCGAAGGATACGACTATGCCGCCATCGCAAATATCATCGGTTCAGCGCTCGGAACGGTGAAATCACGTCTCAGCCGCGCCCGCGCCAACGTGCGTGATTGCTTGCGCGGCGTTCAGGAACTTCTTCCAGCACAATTTCGTCTTAAGGGTGATGCGCCGTAGTGTTCAGTTATTTTATTGGAAACCATCATGTCCGAATCGCGCCCGCTCTCTGATACCGATCTCGAACTTCTATCCGCTTATGCGGACGGCGCGCTGTCGGATTCCGAACGTCAACAGCTTGAAACCCGTTTACACGCCGAACCCACCCTGCAAGCCGAGCTTGACGCACTGCGTGAAACAATTCGTCTGATCAAGACGCTGCCAACGCTCCGCGCGCCGCGTCCCTATACGCTCACACGCGAAATGGTCGGGCTGCCTGCTGTGACGCCCTGCCGCTCGATACCCTTCACGCTCACGACAACCTTCAGCGCGATCAGTGCTGCTGCCGCCATGTTCTTGGTTGTGTTTGGCGTCAGCTTGCTCATGACCAATCGCTCTGGTGCGCCCGCAGCATCGCTGCGAGATATTGCGATGCTGCCTACACAGACATTGCCCAACATCACTGGCGGCGCAGCGTTAGGGGAGATCACAGCCGAACCGCAAGCCGCGCCCATGATCGATGCACTTCTTGAGGCAGACAGCGCAGAAATGCAAGTCATTCCAACAATGGAAGCAGAAAGCGATGATGAAGCCGCCGCTGCACCCGAAACGCTGTTCTTCGCGCCTGATACGGCATTCGGTACACCCGTGATGATGCCGACCTTTGATGAAAACACTGCCCGCGCAATGGAAGAGGCGTTTGTTGAGGATGCTGCCACCACTGGCACAGGCGGCGGAGCGGCTAACGCCGCTGATGCTGCCGGGGGAGCTGTTGCTCAACCGGAGGTGATCGTGCCCCCTATGATGGCTGTCCCTGCCGATCCGTTTGCGCCGGAGCTTACGCCAACAGCGACCAAAACGACGCTGATGATGCTAAATACGCCGTCACCCGTTCCAACACAAGCGGCGATGGCTTTGATGACGCAGCCGCCCACACAAGCGCCATTCACCAGTACCCCGATCATTGAGCCGACTCAGCCGCCGCCCGCCCAAGCGCTTGAGGGGTTAACGGACGGGGTTGTGCAAGAAACGGACAATGTGACCACAGAAGCGACAGCAGACACAACCAGCCTCACTGGAATCATTCTGATTGCTGGCGGCGTGATTCTGCTCGGCGCATCTGCGTTCAGTATCATCCTACGGCGGTTACGGCGAGCGCGCGGCGAATGATCGAACGCACCTCACCCTATTGTTCGCAGTGCGGCGCGCCAACCGAGCCGCGTGAGCGCTTCGGCAGAACACGCCCGGTTTGTACGGTATGCGATACCACAGTATTTTTTGACCCCAAAGTTGCGGTTGCAGTGTTCGTCACACGCCAATGTGGAGCAGATCAAGAACTGCTGATGATCAAGCGCTTGAACGAACCCGGTAAAGGCAAATGGTCAATTCCGGCGGGCTTTGTCGATCCCGACGAAGACCCGCGCACCGCCGCCGAGCGCGAAACGCTTGAAGAAACCGGCGTGCGCGTTCGGATCACGCACCTGATCGATGTGCTGCACCGCCCTGATCCTGATGGGCTGGCGGATATTGTGCTGGTCTACGCGGCGGAGTGGCTCGGCGGGGAATGCAAAGGCGATGATGATGCTGAGGAAGCGGGCTGGTTCATGCGCTCGGCGCTCCCGGAAATCGCGCTCGCATCGACGCAGATGTTAGTTGCACACTGGAAAGAGGAAATATAAAGGCGACCCTTTCGGATCGCCCGCGTCGTGCTTATGCGGAAAGCACATTGCTTGCTGGCGGCGGACACGTGATATCAAACACGGTGAACGCCATGTCCGGCAGGTTCAATACTCCATAGGTGTTCGAGGTTTCACGCGGGGGGAAAAATGTGCACAGCGATCCGGGGTTGATCACGCACCCATTCGGCACGCGCGCGAACATCGGGATATGGGTATGCCCGGTGATCAGCACATCCACCTTCAAGTCGCGCAGCATCATATCCAGATACGTATTCGAGACATGATCGCGCCACAACCCCCATTTGGGATTCCCCGGAGCGCCTCGGCTCCCCGGTTTGCCGTGCGTCAGAAATACACGACTTCCCCCAATCACACCCCGCCAATCATAGGACAAATTTTTCAAATAGTCCCGATTTTCTGGCGTGAGTGTGTCATCCTCCTCATAGATCCGTTCGTGATTACCACGTACAGCGATCATGCCGCGTTCGCGCACCAGCGCGAGTGTCTCGTTGGGGTAGCTGCCCCGCCCCACCAAGTCCCCCGCAATCACAATCTGATCTACCCCATGAATATGGTCGAACCGATCCAGCACCTCTCGCAGTCGATTCAAGTCCGCATGTATGTCGGATAGGATACCAAGCTTCATCCTCTAGGCTGCCTTAGTTCCGTCGAAGTATGGGGTTGATTATAGCAGAAACGCATTAATCTTTTATCGGTTAGGGCGGATTAATGCTATAATCCGGGGGTAAATCACCAGCATCCACAAGTTGAGCCATTCAAACCCATGACGACGATTCACCTTATCCGGCACGCCGTAAATGATTTTGTCAAAACTGGCAAACTTGCCGGATGGACACCCGATGTTCACCTGAACGACGACGGTAAAGCACAGGCGGAGGCATTGGGGCGGCGGCTTGCGGATGCGCATATCGATGTGCTCATCAGCAGTCCGCTCGAACGCACGATGGAAACAGCGGAGGCGATCCGCCAGCATCATCAGCATTTGCAAATCGTCCAAAACATGCAAATTGGCGAAGTTCAGTACGGCGATTGGCAAGGTAAAGAGATCGCCGCCTTGAACCACCGCAAAATGTGGCATGTGGTTCAGGAATATCCGTCGCGCGCGTCCTTCCCGAACGGCGAAACCATGCGCGGCGTTCAAATGCGCGCCGTCGATGAAATCGAGCGGATCACGGCAGCACATCCGCGTCAGTCCGTCGTCATCGTCTCGCACGCTGATTTGATCAAGATGATTCTGGCGCATTTCTTAGGAATGCACCTCGATAATTTTCAGCGACTCATGGTGTCCCCGGCGTCGATCAGCACCCTTGCGTTGGGTTATGGACGCCCGTATGTCGTCACCATGAATGACATGGCGCACATTGTGCAGTTGGAGAAAGAGCGCGCTGCCAAAGCGCAGTCAGAAAAGGCTTAAATGAACATGCCTGTAGAAATTGAACTGAATCCCGTCGATTTTATAACCGTTGGCACGGTAGGACCCAAAGGCAAGCGTGTGTTTCATCTGCAAGCCGGAAAGTCCGATGACGTTGTCACATTGACCATCGAAAAAGAGCAGGCGTTTGCGCTCAGCGAAGCGATTCGGGAGCTTCTGGAAGACCTAGACAAGCGCTACCCGCAAAAGCGCGCCCAGTTCGTTCGCGCCGTCACGACAACGATGGAACTGCGTGAGCCTATCGAACCCAAGTTCCGCGTTGCTCAGATGGGACTGGGTTATGACGAAGATCGGGATATGGTCGTATTGGTCGCCCAAGAGCTGATCAGCTCTGCGCGCGAAGCGCTTGACGTGGATGCGGAAAGTGACGACGATCTTGAAGAACTCGAATCGGACGAGGGTCCTGAACCCGGCATTGTACGGATGTGGTGCAGCCGCGATCAAATGCGCGCGCTCAGTCAGCAGTCGATGAACATCGTGCAATCCGGGCGTCCTGATCCAAAACTCAACGGACGCTTAGTGTATTACTGGACGTAAACGTGAGCGATTTTAACCGCAACTTTGAGGAATTCGACGACGACGAGTCGATTGTGGAGCGATACGACGGGACTGGAGACCCCCCGCACGGTCAGTCCGTCAGCGTATCGCTCCATCAAGCGCTCGAACTCCTCGAAAAAGGCGATATCGACACTGAATTCGGCATTTTGCGTTGGAGTTCAAATTACGCTTTTCTCGTCGCCGTCTGCGCTGGCGACCTGAAAATGAATGCTGTTTATAAACCACAAAAAGGGGAACGCCCGCTGTGGGATTTTCCCGACGGCACGCTGTGTTACCGCGAACGCGCGTCGTTTTTGACCTCGCATGAACTCGGTTGGATGATCGTGCCGCCGACCGCGCTCCGCGAAGGTCCGCGCGGTTTGGGGTCGGTTCAAATGTTCGTCCAGCATGACCCGACGATCAACTACTTCTCGTTCAATGATAACCCCGGTACGCTTAAGCCTGCCTTGATGCGAATCGCTGCGTTTGATGCCATCATCAACAATGCTGATCGTAAAGGTGGTCACTGTCTGCTTGATCCCATGAATCATCTCTGGGGGATCGATCATGGGATTAGCTTTCACAGCGCGCACAAACTCCGCACCGTGATTTGGGATTACGCCGGACAGCCGATCCCGGATGCCCTGCTTGTCGATCTTGACCGTGTGTGCTGTGTACTTGACGATGTCACATCAAGCTACCGCCAAGAGATGAGCAAACTGCTGTCCGCTATCGAAATCCGCGCTTTCCAAAATCGGGTACGAACGCTCCTGAAAACGCGCAAGTATCCGCTTCCCGGACCGGGTCCGAATTACCCTTGGCCCCCTGTCTAATTTCTTAACAATCCGTTAAACTTAGTTTAGGCGCAGGATAGCAGAACAAGTTGATACTCAGGTTGCTCTAAAACCTTGCGTCATTTTGGCGCTTCATGCTCTTAGGAGACATTCTCTATGCTTAAAAAACTGGTACTTGCGGGACTCCTCACTCTTCTTCTGGCGGGGACGATCAGCGCGCAGGAAGACACCTTCGCCCTGACCCTCCTCCACACCAATGACACGCATGCCGCACATGACCCAAGCAGCACGGGCGATGGTGGCGTTGCGCGTCAGGCTACGGTCGTGAATCAGATTCGCGCGGAGGGTGGCAACGTCCTCCTTGTCGATGCGGGTGACCGCTTCACCGGTTCGCTTTTCCATCAGCAGTACCGCGGCGCTGACCAAATTCAGATCATGAATGCGCTCGGCTACGACGTGATGACGCTCGGTAACCACGAATTTGATGACGGCGAAGACGTCCTCCTGAGTTTCCTCAGCGGTCTTGAATTCCCGGCTGTTGCTGCCAATATTGAATGGGGTCCCTTCGCGGATATCGACGCGCTTGTGTCCCCGTATGTCGTTTTGGAAGTTGGCGGTCAGCAGGTCGGCGTGGTTGGCTTGACGACCATTGATACCCCGACTGCCTCCAGCCCCAGCCCGGAAGTCGCCTTCACCGATTACCTCCCGGCAGTTGAAGGCGCAGTCGCTGAACTGACCGAACAGGGCATTAATAAGATCATCCTCCTCACCCACACAGGCGTCGAGCTTGATCTGGAATTGCTCCCGCAGTTGAGCGGCATTGACGTGGTCGTTGGCGGTCACAGCCACACGCTGTTGAGCAGTGTTTATCGCGCCAGCGGCGATTACAACACAAACCCGGTCAGCGCGGAAACCGCAGCGGGCGAACCGATCTTCTATGTGCAGGCGGGTTCGAACAATGTTTACCTCGGTCGCCTGAATATCGTGTTTGATGCGGCAGGTTTGGTCACCAGCGCCAGCGGCGACCCGATCCTCCTCAGCCGTTACATCGCCCCCGATCCGGCACTGGTCGCCATTCTTGACTCGCTGCGCGCCCCGATTGACGAACTGCGCGCTACCGAAATCGGTGCAGAAGCCAGCGAACTGCTCGTCGGCGATCGCCGTGTTTGCCGTCTGGAAGAATGCGCGCTCGGCAACTTGATCGCCGATGCGATGATCGCAGGCGCATCAACAGATGCGACGATCGCTATCCTGAACGGCGGCGGTATCCGCGCCAACATCGACGCGGGTCCGATCACGCTTGGTGAAGTCCTCACCGTGCTGCCGTTCGGCAACCTGCTCGCTACAATGGATCTGACGGGTGCGGATGTTGTCGCAGCACTGGAAAACGGCGTTTCTGGCATTCGCGTCACCGACGGCGTAATCAGCCGTGACGGAGCGGGTGGTCGCTTCCCGCAGGTGTCGGGCATCCGCTTCAGCTTTGACCCGAACCTCGAAGCCGGCAGCCGTGTCTCGAACGTTGAAGCCCTCAACGCAGACGGTACCTACAGCCCGATCGACCTCGAAGCGGTCTACAGCGTCGTGACCAACGACTTCATGCGCCGCGGTGGTGACGGATACAGCATGTTCGCGGAAAACGCGATCAATGCCTATGACTTCGGCACGCCGCTCGATCAGGTCTTCGCGGAATATCTCGTCAGCATCGCGCTGGTCGAGCCGTTCACCGAAGGTCGCATCACCATCCTCAACGCGGAACTCGCGCCGCTCGAATAATATTCACACCGTTGAATGAAAAAACGGGATGGGGTGCACACCCTATTCCGTTTTTGATCCCATGCCTCGACCGTTAAAATTCGCCGTCCCCGCCTACTGTAACCGTTACCTCCGGGTAATCTCCCTCATTTGCGATCAAGTCATCCATCGCGGTTGAGTCTCCGCGCACATATTGATCGAAGAACGCGACCACATAATCAGTCGTGACACCCAAAGCGTGCGCACCGTTCAAACTGCCAAACGTTTCTTCTGGGATAAACAATCCGAAGGAGGGCTGCCATAAAACCACATCGAGCGCAAAGCTGTTGTGCCGGAAATCGGCGAATACTGCGCGGTAGCTGACCGGAGGCGTATTCATCATCAGAACTTCAGCGCGCTCGGCAGCCTCGACAAACTGTTCAAACCGTTCACGTGTGATGCCGTTTTCGGCAAGCTCTTCATCCGTCACCGTCGCAGAACCGGTGATCGACTGATCGGATTCTTCAGAAACAATCATCATGAACGGTCGCGTAAGTTCACTTTCCAGCGTGACAGGCATGAGCGATCCATCAATATCGATCGCAGCCAGAATCCGCGCATCCTCGATCATCGCTTGAGTCGACGCCGCGCCGCCAAACGAATGTCCGAATGCCCCGACACGGTTCAAATCGAATACGCCTGCCAAGAGCGGATCGCTCGTTTGAAGCACTTCGAGAGAATCCAGTACGAACTGCAGATCAGCCGTCCATGTTTCGCTTACCAATCGATAACCTTCATCGCTCAATAAGTCGCTGCCCCTTGAGTTGGCGGTCACACTCGTTCCATCTGGATACATCGATGCGCCCAAGCTGTATGGATGATCCACTGCTGCGATTACATATCCGTAACTGGCGATCTGTTCCATCAACGAGGTGTACATTTTGAGGATTGCGCTGAAGCCCGGAGAAAAGATCACTACGGGAAACCCAACGTCCGTGCTGGCGGGCTGTGCGTGAATCACGCTGTGTGAATGGACAAAACCGAAGACCACTTGAGGAAGTCCAATCGCCGTGCCGAACGCGCTTGCCGCCCATTCTTCCACATAAGGCGATGGTTCAAGCCTCGCCGCCGGATCGATCGGGTAATAAATCGTCACCGGGAGGCGGCGGGTATCGCCGCTCACTTCAGTAAACAACTCCTCGCGGGTGGGGTCTTCGAGCGTAATTGTAGTGCGCCCTACTGCGTATTCACCCACCGGCGCGGGATAGGTGATGGTGATCGCGCGGACTGCTACTGCTCCCAATATAACGACGAGTGAGACAACCAGCGCCAGAATAAGCAGCTTCCGAAACCGCATGCTGCAATGCTCCCATGTTTGCAATGAACGTGATATATACGAATCCGGCGTTGAGCAAGTTGTATGCTGAATAACCTCATATTCGCTACAATACTTCCCATCATCTTGTGTCGTCATGGATTCATCGGGGGCAGATTAGCATGGCAAGCGATGGAGCGCGTGATCTGCGTCAGCGCGGGATTGCCGCCGCCAAAGCCGGGCAGCGAGACGAAGCCCGCGCTTTGCTTCAGCAGTCGATCCGCATTGAACCGAATAACGAAGCTGCGTGGTTGTGGCTCGCCAGCGTTGCGCGTGACGCGGAGGAGCGTCGTTTTAGTTTAGAAAAACTGCTTGAGATCAACCCGAACAACGAACATGCCTTGAAAGCGTTGGGCGGCACGCCGAGCGAACCCGGTCTGCGCCGCATCTCCGATACCAAGCGCCAAAGTTCGTCAAGTCAAGTTCCGGTTGTTCCGCCGCAGCCACAGGCGCAGTCCGGCACAACCGCCGCGCCCAGCGTCCCAATTCCCGCGCCGGAAAAAATCGCTGAAGCGCAGAAACAAGTCGATGCGCTTCTGCGCGAACTTCCGGAGACCGCTGCCGCGCCCGTGAAGTACATCCGCAAAACGCGCCGCCGTGCCGGTGAATCTGATATTGTCGTGTACCGCGCCTATCTTGGTGTCGGGATTGCGGCTGTGGTCGCGCTGTTCTTGATTGGTTTTATCGTATTGATCACCACCAACGACGATGCCGCCGAAATCGTGTTCGGACCATCCGCAACGCCGTCGCGCACGCCTACTGTTACATGGACGCCTACGCCGGGGGTGACGCCTACGCCATCGCAGCAGCCAGATGAACCCGCGACTCCAACGCCGCTGATCGACCCAAATATTACACCCGCGAGCATCGTCAGCCTACCGCGCGCAACGCCGTTTGATCCGCCACTCTTGGATCGCGTCCTCAATGATGCCGCGAATGTCCTCTATCGAGGAGAAGCGCGGGCGGCGCTGCCGACATTTGCCGCCGCGCGCGAACAAGCGGCGGAAAGCGGGCTTTTTGATCCGATCCCCTACTACTACGAAGCGCTGGCGCTGGCGGAAAATGGTCAAGGCGAACGTGCTATCCCGATCCTCGAAGAAGCCGAAGATCAGGTCGCAACATCGAGTAATGTGCGCGGCGATCAAGCCATCATTGACGCTGCCTATGCGCAAGTATATTTTTCACTCGGTCAAGAAGCCATCGAAGCGGGCGATCCCGGACGCGCCGAGCAGAATTTCTTGCTGATGGATGAGCGCGCGAACGCCGCTATCGAAACCTCGGAAGAACTTGCCGCGCCGTATTTGTTGATCGCCCGCCGCTATGAGATCGGGCAAGATTACGCCGATGCGATCAACATTCTCGACCAAGGGCTGCGTGTGCCAGAACTGCGCGGCAACGCCGAACTGCTCACCGAGCGCGCCGCCATTTACTACGAAATGGCATCGAACGGGCAAGCCGAATATGGACAGGTCGATTACGCGGCGTATCTAGTGTTGTACGTCGATCCGACGAACGAACGCGCCCACTTAATCCGCATTCAATCCGCGTTTGATCAAGAAAACGCGGGCGAAGCCGTCATTCGTGTGCAGGATTATCTGCTCGTCTACCCCGGCAGCCGCTTAGGGTATCGCCTGTTAGGCGATGCGTTCCGCTTGGTGGGCGACGATAACCTCGCGGAAGAAGCCTACAATCGTGGACTTTCCAGCCCGGATACCACACAAGATACCTTCGATCTGTACGCTTCACGGGGTAATCTGTACCTCGATCAAGGACGGTGCGGGCTGGCGCAGAGTGATTTCACCGATGCGTTGGGCATTCAAGAGAACACGACCGTTCGCATTAATCGCATGGAAGCCGCGTACTGCGCGGGAGCAAATTCTGTTGCGGAACGTGACGCCGAAGCGCTGATCGGTCAAGCGGGGACGGACATTTGGCGGATTCAGGTCGTTCAGGCGCGCATTTTAATTGACGAATCGCCGCAGAGCGCATCGGCAATGGATCGCGCGGCATCACTTCTGGAAAGCGCCCGCGCCACCGCACCTGCCAGTGAACGCAGCCAAATATCGGAATATCTCGCCTTCGCCTACTTGGGGAGCGGAAGTTACGAAAGCGCGCTCAATGAAGTGGATACCGCAATCAACAGCGGCGACTCACCTTCGCGCAGACTGATTCGCGGACGCATCCTCGAAGCGCGCAATCAGGATGACGCCGCGATTCTTGAGTACGAATGGGCGCTCACCCTGTGCGAAATCTTCCCCTACAGCGGTCGAGCCGAGATCGAAGCCCGCCTCGACGACTTGAGAGGCGGTACGTAACTTAATCCGGCTCGAAGCGTGTCCCTAGTGCTTCAGGCGGATCAGAACGCAAAACGCCGCGCGCCCATCTTTGAACGGCGCGCGGCATTGCATTCACGAGCCGTTCCAGCGTCCCCGTGCTGACCAGCAGCAACGTACCGATCATCAACAGCCAAGGCAACCCGTTGAGCAAGACGAGCGGGATTTCAATCGTCGGGTCACGCTGAATGGTCGAGGATAGGGCGCGCAGTCCGGCGAACAAATACGCGCCAAACACCACCCGGAACGGATGCCACCCACCGAAGATCACAATCGCCAGCGCGATCCAGCCGTCACCGCGCATCGCGGGCGGGTTCTGCCAGCCCGGTTTGACTGCCAGCGTATATGCCGCCCCCGCCAAGCCAACTAGCGCCCCGCCGAGCAGCGTATACACATAGCGCAAGCGGTTCACTCGCGTACCGCGTGCGAACGCCGTTTTTGGGCGCTCACCAACAGCGCGGAGCGCCAAACCGGGGCGCGTGTGAAACAACCAATACCATGTGATGAAGATCAGCGCGTAGCTGATATACACAATGATCGGGTGATCAAAAAAGATTTGCCCGATCACCGGAATATCGCTCAACACGGGAAGATGAAGGTTCAGCAGCGTACCGCTGCTCTGTCCGGCGTAATCCTGACCGAGAAACTGCGCCAAGTCCGCGCCGAGCAGCGTCAGCACGAACCCAATCGCCACCTGATCCTGCCGCAGCGTGATCCCCGCTACCGCGACGATCCCCGCCATCAATGCGCCGACGATCATCGCCGCCATCATCGCAAGGATAAAACTTCCGGTCACCAGCAGCGTGATAAATGCTGCCAGCGCCGCCAGCACCAGCGAACCATCCAGCGACAGGTTGACCACCCCCGCCCGCTCGGTGATCGTCTCGCCAATTCCGGCGATCACAAGCGGTGTCGCGTTGAACACAATTCCGTTGAGGGTATCCAGCAGTTCGGGGTTCATCCTGTGCGCTCTTCCTTGTTGAAAAATCGCTGCCGCACGCCGTCGCCCAGAAGGACGAACAGCACCACCAGCCCCTGCAAAACACCGGACAGCGACTGATCCAACCGCAGAGCAATCGGTAGTTTGGTGATGCTGCCAACGCTCATCCCGGCGAACACGAGCGCGATGAGCGGTGTCCAGATCGCACGCACCCCGCTGACCAAGACAACAAGCAGCGCCAAAAAGCCGATTCCACCGCTGGCGAACGGGCGCAAACTGCCATACGTCAACAGTGCCCGGTATGATCCGGCGATCCCCGCCAGCGCGCCGCATACGATGAACGCCGTCATCGCGCTGCGCATCGTCGGAACGCCAAGCAAAAGCGCGGAGCGCGCATTCTTGCCTGTTGCTTTTAAGTGCAGCCCCCATCGTGTGCCGCGCAAAACCAATGTGATCACTATGATCACGATACCGACCACGATCAATGCCAGCAGGCTAACTGGAAACTCAGTGCTGAAACGCGGGAACAGCGCCGCCGGAGCGAACGGCGCGGTCGCTTGAAGGCTGCCGCCTTCCGGGGGTTGCCAAGGTCCGGCGATCAAGTAGATCGCAAACACATTCGCCAGCGCGTTCAAGCCTACACCGCCGAAAATCTCATGCACACCGAGCCGCACTTTAAGGAACCCAGCCAGCGCTGCCCACGCCCCACCGCCGATCATCGCGGCGACGATTTCCAGCGGCAGCAAGATTTCATTCGGGAGCGTGTCACCGAACGTGAGTGCCAGCAGACTCGCCGCAATTGCGCCAAATGTCATCTGACCTTCCACGCCGATATTCCACAATCCGGCGGTGAACGTGACGATCAAGCCCATGCTGCATAAGACCAGCGGTATCCAGTAATTCACCACACCGCTGATCGAGCGGTTGCTCCCAACTGCGCCGTCGATCACATTTTCAAACACTTCGCCGGGGGATGCGCCTACCACGAGAATGATCACCGTCGTGACAAGGAGTGAAATAACAATCGGAGCGACTGCCAAAACAATTCGTAAGAGGATGCGGTTCATCAGAAATCACCGCCGATCAAGTGTCCGAGACGGTCAATGGTCATATCCGGCGTGTTGGGGACTTCGCACCAGCGCCCGGTGAAACACACGACAATTCGGTCGCTGTAAGCCGCCAGCTCATCGAGGTCTGCCGATGTAAAAATGATCGCCGTTCCGCTTTCGCGCCGCTGAAGAATCTGTGTCCAAATCCACCGCGCCGAGTCGACGTCTAAGCCGCGTGTCGGCTGTTCCAAGACCATCAGCTTAGGCGACTGCGGCATTAACGCCATCAACAAGCGCTGTTGATTCCCGCCCGAAAGCGTCTCAACAGGCGATTGAACCGTGCCGCGCACATCGTACTGCTTCAACTGCGCTTGCGCCGTCTCGCGGGCGGCGCTCCAATTCACGATTGCGCCTTCGGTGGCGCTGATCGCCAGATGTTCTGTCGTCGTCAACCCGGCGATCAGCCCTTCTTCCAGCCGACCTGCCGCACTGAACGCCACCCCTGACCGCATAAACTCGCGGTAGGGTTTTCCATTCATGACGTGTCCATCAAGCGTGACCATCCCGCGCAGCGGCTTGATCAACCCGGCAAGCGCCCGCATGATCAAATCCTGCCCGCTGCCATCTAAGCCCGCAAAGCCGATCACTTCGCCTTTACGCACGGTCATGGTCACATTTTCGACCGTCACACGCTTATTCTTGACCATCACATCGTTTAGTTCGGCGACGGTTTCACCAATGGCAACCGGCGCGCGCGTTTGCGGCGCAAGTTCCGCGCCGAACATCAAGCTGACCAGCCGCGCTTTTGTCGTCGGCATCGTTTCCGCGCCCACCAGTGCGCCCGCCCGCAGCACGACGACTTCATCGCACAGCGCGAGCACATCTTCTAGCTTGTGCGATACTAGAAGCACGCTCAAGCCGTCCGATGCTTTAAGTTCTTTTAGGGCGCTGAACAGCAGGTCCTTTTGTTCCGCGCTGATACCTGTCGTCGGCTCATCGAGGATCAGCATCTTCACGCCGAGCGAGAGCAAGCGCGCGATCTCCAACTGCTGGCGCTGACCGATGCTGAGTGACACAATCGGTGCTTCCGGCTCAAGGTCAAATCCAAAGCGAGTTGCCAACGTTTTCAGTGCAGTTAGCGCTTCACGCTGACGCATCCCAAGCCCGCCGGGTCTGCCATAAATAAAGTTTTCGATCACGGTGAATGCGCCGACATCGAGCGGGTCTTGCGCCAGCATCCCCACGCCGTGCTGAATAGCAGCAAGCGGAGATCGATAATCCACATGTGCCCCGTCGATTCGGATCGTCCCGCCGTCGGCAGGTTGAAAACCCGCCAAAATCTTCATCAGCGTAGACTTTCCCGCACCGTTTTCGCCCAATACGCCGACAATTCGCCCGCCGGTGAGCGTTAGGCTGATGTCTCGATTGGCGTGGACGGCTCCAAAGCGTTTATCGATGTGTTCGAGTTGTATTTCCATGCTGCCGCGCAGACTGTATATTTGCCATCAAATCAACAAATCAATTCTATCCATAAAAAGTCGGGGCAAGCTCAAGCTTGCCCCGAATCTATCTTGAAGAGGTGCTGTTATTCACTCGCGCCGATCATGCCTTCCAGAAGCTGCGGCAGATACCACACATCCAGCGGCTCGACCAGTTCACCTTCGGCGGCGAGTTCGGTGCCATCCTGAAGATTCAGCGGTCCTTCCCAAAGCGCAAAGCTGTCCGGGATCATCGGATTCGTCGCATATTCCGCGAGGAACGCGATGAATTCATCGAGCTGACCAGCGGCTTCTTCGCTCAAACCCGTGCCGGGAAGGAACCCGACTGCTGATGTATCCAGATTGTTGATGTCCGTCCAATCCGGCGCGACCCAGTCCCAATGCGGTTCCCATGTGCCATCGATCACCTGCTGCACGAGCGCAATGTACTGCGGTCCCCAATTGAAATACGGCACACCGAGGCAGATTTCCGGCGCAATATCGCATGCGCCCGCAAAGTCATACGGCACGGCGAAAACAGCTTCACCGTTCGCGGCACGCTGCCCCGCCACTTCGATCGCGTTCGGCGTGTCGATACCGCTGATCACGACATCTGCGCCGCTGTCAAAGAAGCGGTTCGCTTCTTCCGTCGGGTCAAGTGTGACACCGGGGATGTTGAACCAGAAGCCGATCCACGTCACCGTGAATTCGAGGTCTTCGGCGCTGCCGCCCGCATAGTTCTCATAGCAGTAACGCGCGCCGAGATACGCTGAAGCGGCAAGGCGGCGGGTTTCCGCGTTGATTAGCGGTCCAAGATAGCCGATACTGCCTGTCTCGGTCGACAAACCAGCCGCGCATCCGGCGATCAGCTTGCCCCACTCCATCATGCCCATCGTGTTGCCGACGTTTTCCGGGGCTTCACCCGTCAGGGCATTGTCGCCCGATGCATTGACGAACACAATTTCCGGGAAGGCTTCCGCAACGACATCCGTATCTTCTTCAAAGGCATCCGACGTGGTGAAAATCATCTGAGCGCCCTGATCCACCATTTCCGTCACCACGTCAAGCAGCGTGGTTTCCGGCGCATCCGCCGGGTTCAGGCTGGGGAAGAACACCATCCGCGAATTCGGAATCATTTCTTCGATGTAAAGTCCGGCTTCGTAATGCGCCTGACTCCACCCGCGATCATTTTCGGGACCGACGAGTACCATACCAAAAACGAATTCATCCTGAGCTGCTACCGGAATGACCGCTAACAGAACGACTGCCGCGAGAAATGCAATACCGAACCAATGCTTCTTCATCATGCGTATGCTCTCCCTGCTGTGGGTAGAAAGGCAACGTGACGAGTTTAACAGGCTGTGAAGAATTTCCAAGTCATGGGTACGCCAAAGAATCAGCGCGCGGTTTGTGCAGTTCGATGAATGGCAAATTCTCGGCGGCGATCACACATTGTTCGCGCCGCCGAGATGGGGGTTCCCCTAGGCTGAGCTTGTACCTTTATCGGCGGCGGAAACCAACTGCTCCACACGCTGCTGAATCCGGCGGTCGATCTCATCACGACTCAGAGAGGATTGGCTGACCAGATCATCAAACTCGCATTGATCCAGTTTCAAAACTTCGACGGCAGTTGAGGCGCGCACGGTTGCGGTGCGTTTCCCGCCCCGCCGCAGTCCGATTTCACCGAAATACTGACCTGCCCGCAAGTGATCGATCACCTTGCCGCCGTTGTTCTCGTCAATCACATCCACTTCACCTTGTGCGATGATGTAAAACATATCCGCATCATCGCCCTGCTTCACAATCGTATCACCCGCGTCAAAGACTTCGGATTCGACTTGATCAACCACACGGTGAAGTTCTTCCGGGCTGAGCGTCGGGAGCGCTTGGGCGATATAACGCTCATAGGTCATTGTCAGGCGGCGGCTGATTTCTGCATCAATCTGTTCACGGCTCAAGCCGCTGTCTTGCACCAAGTCACCGAACTCATGTGCATCCAGTTTGAGCAGTTCGACATCCGTCACCGCGCGCACCGACGCCATGCGCTTCATACCCTTGCGCAGCCCAACTTCTCCGAAATACTGCCCGGCGCGCAAATTGGCAAGCAAATCACTGATCTCGCCTTTTTCGTCCTCTTTGTAAACCTCAACAATGCCTTTACTGATCACATAGAAGCCGTCGGCTTCCCCACCCTGCTTAACGATGATCGTTCCTGCGCGGTAGCGCTCGACATCGAGCTTACGCGAAACCCTCATCAAGTCGCGCCCGCGCAGCCCCGGCAGCGCGAGTTCAAGATATTTGTCATAACCTTCGCGCAGAGCCAACAGGAAAGCGATCCCCAGCGCTGTGAACGTAACAATTGAATACAGGAATGAAAGGATCGGGCGCGTTGGCAACATCGGATTCAGTGATGGCGCATATGCGGCAAGCATACCGTTTTGCGCCAGCAGTCCATATTTGCCCGCGACATCGTAAAACCGCGCCAAGACAGGTTCTAATCCCACCGGAATCGCCGTCACACGCTGCCCATCAATGATGGTTGCCCACAACTGCTGTGTTCCTGCGAAAACCGCATCTCGGTCGAACAGATATGTATAGCTGATGTAAAACGTCTCCAGCGTTTGCAAGGCAAGTACCGCAAACGCGATCCATAACACGAGACTGCGCGGGAAGCGTGCAAGCAAAATACCTGTGCAAAGCCAGCAGAACAAAATGAATAAGAAGCTGACCACTTCCATACTCAACTGACCGAATACGCCGCACGGAGGCGCACCACTCACCTGAGAACCGTTCGCAGCAATATACGGTGATCCGTTCGCGTCAGGGGCGACCACCAGCGATGCGGTCAATCCGGTTGCAGCACTGGAAGGATCACGCAGTCCGGCGGCGATGGCGCGCGCCGCATTCTCCTCGCTGTCCACCGGTGGCGGGCAGGTGATAATCCCATCCAAGGCGCGGGCAGCGCTGAATTGAGCGATATGTTCCCCAGCGCGAACGCTGACGATCAGCAGCAGCACGCCAAAGATCGCCAGCCAACCATAACGCCGCACTTTTTGCAGACTCTTGACTAACAGCAGCGGAATCCAAGGCAGTGCGGCGAGCGCAACCACCAAATAAAGCGGTTGACGGGCGAGGATCAACCCGATCACGGCAATCAACGACGCGCCCGCAGTCCCCACCAACACAGAATCGGGAATTTGTCGAATACGCGCGCCAAACGAAGCAGAACGATCAGCAATCATGAGGCAGCACCCTCCTAATAATCAGCTTGCTCGCTTACGTTGATCGGCGTGTGCGCCGGACGGCAGCCGCGCCAAACAGAACTGTGATCCCTGCCACAAAGCTAACTCCGACCAGCAGCCCGGTGGATCGACTGCTCCAATCATCAACGGTCACAGCACGCCCTACCGTTTCTTGGGCGGCGACGACCTGTGCCATAACCAGTATCGTGACCAAAATCACGGGCAGACGACAGCGGCGAAGTGGATCAAGCATACGTTTGCGCGCCTCTCAAAATACGTTCACGCTTTAACCGAGTCTATAGAGGATCACCCAACCCGTGCAATGGTCGAAAAAATCTCACAGGTGTTGACGAGTAGCGCGCCCCGAAGTATGTTACAATCGTTTCCATACGCGGCTCGTATAACGAACAGGTGATCCATGCCTGAAATCAGCCTGAGAGATTATCTCAACAAGCTGGAAAATGCGCTGTTTGCTGGCAGCGCGGATGAGGTGATTCATCACAGCCGCCACATCCTACAGTTTTACCCTAAAAATGTTGCCGCCTACCGCTACTTGGGGCGAGCACTTGTGCATAATGCCCGTTGGGAAGAAGGCAGCGCGGCGCTGCGTCGTATTCTCAGCGTGATCCCAGACGATTACACCGCCCACCTCAGTCTCAGCGAGGCATACGACGGGTTAAAACGGGGGGATAGCGCGATCTGGCATTTAGAGCGTGCTTTTGAGCAGCAGCCGAACAGCCGCGATCTGATCGAAGCGGTTCGGGCGATGTACCGGCGCTACCGTGCGGTTGAACCCAAAATCGGCTTGACCAGCGCGGCAGTCGCACGCCAGCATTTGGCGAATCGCCGCTACGATCAAGCGATTGAAACCCTGCGCGGCGCAGTCTCGCGCACGCCAGACCGGGTTGACTTGAAGCTGTTACTCGCGCAAGTGCTGTGGGAAACAGGTGACAAAGTTGGCGGCGCAGAATCAGCGCTTGATGTGCTGGAAGTGCTGCCGGACTGCATGGAAGCCAACGTGATTTTGACGCGCTTGTGGCTCGGCGAAGGTCGCCCGTCAGACGCACAGCGCTACCTCAGCCGCGTCGAATCGGTCGATCCGTATCGAGCACTGGAGATCGCGCAAGGCGACTCGCCAGATGATGCGTTCCGGCTTGAGGAACTCGATTATCAGCGCTTCGCCAAGACCGAAGCCTCTAGCGCCCGACCTGACTGGCTGACCCAAATCACGCGCGACAGCACCGCCGCACCAAGCACCGAAACCGATTGGAATCAGTGGTCGAGCGGAATGCTCAGTTCTGCTGCCGCGCCAGCGCCTGACAGTGAGCCAGCGCCGATCAGTTTCGGCTTTGACGAAGAATCTGAAGTCCCGAATTTCGATCAATACGCTGCCCCAGACTTACAGCCTGTCAGCGATGCTCAAACGCAAATGCCCCCCATCGCAGATGATCCGATGGCATGGCTGCGCGCGGCTGGTGTTGAAGTCCACGACGACGAAACCCCTGAAGAAATCACGTTCGACGACGATGATTTTGGCGGATTCGACACCGCCAGCCCAACTGCATGGATGCACGACGAAGACGACGAAGCGATCCGTGTTGAACCAACTGCACCGGAAGTCGGCAGCGATCCGATGGCGTGGATGCGCGAAGCAGCGCCGGAGATGATCGACGAATCGGCTGTTCCGTCAGCGCCGCCGGATACGGATGGGTTTAGCTGGATCGCCGATGATGACATTGCACTCCCGCTCACCTCAGACGAAAGCGATGTCCCCGTTCAAGCCGATCTCAGTTGGATGCAGGACGAGAGCGGTGTCTTAAGCGATGCCTTTGCGATGGAGCAGTTGAGCGCTCCCGAACCCGCCACCTTGCAAGCCCCTGAGCAGCAGTTTGATCAACTGTTCCCTGATTTGGAAATGCTCACAACCGAGGTTGATGCAGAGGCAAGCGCGATTGAGGATGCCTCCTTCAATTTTGAGTTTGAATTTGAACCGACAGAATCCGCCGAAAAAGCCGAGCCTGCCCTACCTGATTGGATGCACGCCAGTTCGTTCGATGATGACGACGCGCAAGAAGAACCGGTAAGCGCTGACGAAGTTCCCGATTGGATGCGCGACGCAAGTACGAGCGGTGTTTTTGATGAAGCACGCGCCGAGCAAACCGACGCTGCACCTTCCCCAGAAGCGGTCGACAGACCGCGCACCGGGTTGACAGGACTGCTAAACAGCGCAAACTTGGACTGGTTGAACAAGCCCGATGAACCGGAACCCGCGCCGTCTGATGCTTGGATGGCGATGTTTGATGAGCAACCGCCAAAATCTGAATCGGTCACTGATGCGCCCGGGTGGCTGCTTTCGATTGATGAAGAACAAACGGCAGCACCCGCCTCCCAACCGCTATCGGCTGAAATGGAGTTCGATATGCCTTCTGATAAGGATTTCGATTGGATGCCCCAGTCCACGCCCGAAGGCGAGGAACGCCCAAACGAGCAGCGCGAAGGTGAGACAGATGAGTTCTCCTTTGAGCCTGACTTCGCCTCCCCTGCCGACCCGCCTCCAACGTCCGACATGCCTGATTGGTTTTCGGCACTGGACACCGAATCGAGCGGCAGCCAGCCTGAGCCTGAGCCTGAACTCAAACCAGTAGGCAATGCCCTTGAACCGGATGATTTGCCGGACTGGTTGACGGATTTGGAAAGTGGCGAACGGCTTGACCGCGACGAAGCACCCGTGCAGCCTGCTGCTGCCCCATCCTTTGATTGGACAAATGTCGAGCCAACCGAAGCCGAGACACCCGCTTCCGCCGCTGCGCAGCCCATCGGAGATGATTTCTCTGCATGGCTGACGGGTATCAACGATGAATTCAAAGGCGAAGCCGAAACACTCGGCTTGAGCGAGGAGCTTGCCGCAGCGGATGACGAACTTGTTTGGGAAGTTGAGGAAGAAGTCGAAGACCCCGACCTCTCCATGTTCGGAATCGACACAGGCGAAGAATCTGTGCCCGCTTCAGGTGGACTTCCTGATTGGTTGAGCGAACTCAAGCCGGAAACTCCCGCCTCTGAAATGGAAAATATCGAAGCGGATCCGCTCATGCCAGATACCAGCCTCGATGTAACCGATGATTTGCTTCCCATCGGATTGGGTGATGTTGAGGAAGAACCCGAACCGCTCGACGCGCTGGAGCCTGCCGCCGAATCTGATCTTTCATGGCTGAGTGCCGTCGTAACCGGCGAAGAGCCTGAAGACAGCGCTGTGCAAGACCTCGATGAGATGTCGGATGAGCCGGATGCCATTTTCGCCACAAGCAGCGAATGGTCGACGGATGATCTTGCCGCCAGTGTCCTCGATCTGGACGATGAGTTTGAGGATGAGTTTGGCGAAGAAGATGAAGAACCGGCGGAACCCATTGAGGCAGATCTCTCCTTCTTGGAGTTGGATGATGCAGATGACGAATTTGAGTTAGAATCAGACGCTGAACCTGAAGCCGCCGCCGAAGCAACCGCGCTCCCCGATTGGCTGATCGATATGAATGTGGAGCCGGAATTGAAGTCCGATACGCTTCCGGTCAGACCGGAAGACGGCGTGCGCATTACCGAAGAACTGCTGCCGATTGGGATGGGTGCTGTTGAACCTGATCCTACGCCACTCGATGAGCCAGAACCCGACGTCGAAAACGCGGACTATCTCACTGTGTCTGGCAGCAGCGAAGGTCACGAAGCCGACGTTGCGAAAGACTTCAGCACGGTGGAAGGTGAAACGTATGATGTCTTTGCGCGTAACAGCGAGTGGGCGACGGATGATCTCGCCGCAAGCGTCGGTCCACAGACGAGCGTAACGAATTTTGACGATGTACCCGCCGTTGAAGCGGAAGACGCCATGCAGCAATCCGAAGGCAGCGAAGCAGCTGACACGATCAGCTATGCGGAGGAAACAATGCCTGCTGAGGCAAATGTACCAGATTGGCTGAATGCGATGGTTCCTGGCGTCGATGTCGATTACGATGTCGAAGAAGATGAACCCATCGAACAAGAATTCGTCGAAGAACCTGCCCTGCTTCAGCCGGACAGCTCAAGCGCTGCAATGTTCACGGATGCGGACGAATTCCAATGGTTGACGGATATTGTCGATGAAGAAACGCGCGAGATCGTTCCCGAAGCGCCACCCGCGCTTCCCGAACTTCCCGGCGCAAGCGCGACCAGCAAGCCGCGCTTTGCCTTCAGCCGCCGACCGGATTGGCTAAAATTCTCGAAAGCGCCCGCGTGGGCAAAGAAAGCGCCTGCGAACGAGAATCCGCCCGCCGCTGATTCACAGGACGATTTTCCTGATTGGATTGACGACGATCCTGATCGCAATAATGATCTACCCGAATGGTTGAAGTAAACTAAGCCGCGCGGCGCACACGGAGCAGCGGAAAGGGTCAAGAATGACAGACATCGAAATGCCCGATTTCGATAATATGTCGCAAGAGGAGATCATGCGGTGGATGGAGTCGCTCGCCAAGAAACAGGGCGCGACCGAGGGTATGACCACCGCCGCTGATATGGAAATCCCCGACATCGATCCGAATTCAGTCGTGATCGATGAGCCGGGTTATGTCCCGTCGGAGAAATTCAAATCCTCCTCCACCAAGACGGCAGAGACCGCAGCGGCAAAGCCTGAAGCACCCGCCGCCCCGCCGCAACCCGAACCGCAGCGTCCACCTGTCGCTGTCGCGCCGCCACCGCCCGAAGCACCCGCTCCGCCGCCCGTCACCA
>JBGSVJ010000017.1:0-99158 GCA_041753015.1 Anaerolineae bacterium | reverse complement strand
GGCGCGCGGCGCTGCATCACCTTTGTCGCGTCCGTTGCGCGGTGCGCGATCACCATCGCGTGGCGGTTCACGGTCGCGGCGTGATTCAGGTGGCGGTTCCGGCGCTGGGGGAGGCATCTGCACGCGCCCACCGATCAATTGAAGTCGCACGCGCGCGGGACGCCTATCTGTGCCAAACGCGCCGCCGTGCGGCTCTTCCAGCACTTCAATCATGACTTGCAAAGGATCGACGCCTAATTCTTGCAGACCGCGTTCGATCGCTTCCTCAACGGTTTCTCCCGTTGTTTCTACTGAATCCGGTCCCACACTCATAATCCCTCACAAAAGCTTATATAAAACTGGCGCGGGGATTGCCGCCGCGCCAGTAGACTCTGCTGCTCGATCCGCTTGCCCGGTTATTTTGCTTTCGCTTTCGGGGCGGATTTGCCTGTCACCGTGCGCCCACTCGGTCCTTTCGGACTTGCGACGCCAGTGTTCTTCTTCGCCGCCTCGGATGCAGGGCGAACTTTCGGTGTCTTACCTTCGACGGTCATCAACGAAGCACCGCCAGCATCGGCATTCGCCGCGTCTTTCAGCTTCATCCGGTTGATCAAACTGAACTGCACAATACCTACCAGATTCGACACGATGAAGTAGATCGACAAGCCAACCGAGAACGACAGGGTAAAGAACATGTACATGATCGGCATGATTGTCGACATGGACTGCGTCATTGCCTGAGCCTGATCCGGTTTACCATCCGCATTGGCGGTCGGCTGCTGCTTCGGCATCGTGACCTTGAACTGAAGCCACGTCGTTGCGCCTACGAGGATGATCAGCGCAATCGGGATAAACGAGGTGATGCTCGTACCGATAATGCTCATGTCCGGCGGTTGGGTTAAGTCCATGCCGAGCCACATGTTATTCAGCGGAACAACGCTGTCCAAGCCGGGGATAAGCAAGCGTCCGCCTGTGTCGAGCATTTGCGTAGGCGTTGACGCCAGCGCCATGTTGATCGCCGAGTAAAGTGCGATGAAAATCGGGAATTGAATCAGCAGCGGCAAACACCCACCGAGCGGGTTGATCCCATACTCGCGGTACATCGCCATCTGTTCTTGTGCGAGCTTCTCGCGGTCGTTCTTGTACTTCTCTTGCAGTTTCTTCAGCTCTGGCTGAAGTTTCTGCATCGCCCGCGTCGAGCGCTGCTGCTGAATCGTCAGCGGCAGCGTGAGCAAGCGCACCAAAATCGTGAATACGGCAATCGACAGTACCATGTCGTGACCGAACACACGATAGAGAAACGTCAGCAGAGTGACGAATAGGTTCAGGATAATATCCATTGCCGGGTCAACGCCTCCAACAAGCTCTTACCGCGCGGATTTAACGCGGATACTTCCAACGCGGTTCACTGTTGCCGTCCGCTTGAAACGCGAACAAGAGATTTTCACGAGACATCGTGCCGACAAGGAGCAGCGGCTCGCCGATCACCAACGTTTCGCTTGGCTCAATCAAGAGCATTTCGGAGAGGACTTCACCACGCACATCATGGCGGATGATGATTTCCCCGGTCTCACGATTCAGCCAATACACATAGTGATCGCGCGAAGCGACGATCAAGCGGTCTTCGTAAATGACAGGGGACGGGCGAATTGCACGCGCCGCAATCTGCCGCCGCCATACTTCACGGAAGTTGTCATCGCTGATATCGAGCGCGTACACGTTGCCAACCAGATCAGCAGCGTACAGCACTTCATCCGCGACAACAGGCGTTCCCCAAACCCAATCGGCTGTGTCGTATTCTGCGATTATCGCCCCATCAAGTGAAATCTCAAACAGCTTGCGGGCGAAGTTGCCAACGTACAGCGAACCATCATAAAGCAGTGGTGTGGACGCAATCGCACCGCCCAAATCGAGCCGCCACAACTCCTCACCTGTCGCGGCGTCAACCGCATACATGTGATGATCCATCGACGTCACGTACAAAACGCCGTCGAGCAGGAGCGGGGTTGCCCAAACGCCGCGTGTCGTTTCAAATCGCCACAACTGCGAGTAGCCATCAATCGTAAGCGCAAGCAGGTCTTTTTCTGCCAGCGGCACATAGAGCACATCACCGTCGCGGAGCAAATCTGCGACCATATGACCGGGAATCGCCGTGCCGTTGATGTCAACAATGCGCGCGGCGTCCTGTTCGATTTCGATCAATCTGCGGTCATATGAAGCGGCAAGCAGGAGATTATCGGCAACGCTGATGGGGGTTGTGTAGAAGCGGGTCGGTGAGCTGCCGCCTGATGCGGTGATCTCCCAACGACGTGCAGTATTGGTATTTGGATCGGTGCGCACGTTTCCATCCGCATCGTACAGATTCACTTGCGATCCATCCACTGGATCGAGTTGGAGCATTATTGTGCTGAACGTCAACAGAATGTTGCCATCCATCAGCGAAATATCGCTCCAATTGGGTTCGGTCGGTCCTCCGGTACATGCTGTCAGCGCGAGTGCCAGCACAACCGCGAGGGGCATCATCCGTGCAAAACGAAATCGCATGCCTGTCAATCCATATCTCCTCTGACCTTGATCGGGCAGACCCGGTTTGTGAACGCTAAGGAACCGGATCATATCCACCGGGATTGAACGGATGACAGCGAGAGATCCGCTTGATTCCCATCCAGCCGCCCTTGAACACGCCGTACTTTTCGATCGCCTGATAGGTATACACGGAGCAGGTCGGCTCGAAGCGGCACGCAGAGGGAAGAAGTGGGGAGAGGAAGCGCTTGTAAAACCGAATCATCGCTAATGCGATGCGTTTCATGATCGCTGCGCCTTTCAACCATCCAGGACACCCGCCTGATGGAATAGTTCATTGATAGTACGCGTGATCTCGTCGAAAGGTTTCCCTACACTGGCACTGCGGGCGACAATGACAACATCATACCCCACATGAAGACGCGGATGCAGAGCGCGCACCGCTTCCCGAAGGACGCGTTTGGTACGATTTCGCACCACTGCGCCGCCGAGTCGTTTGCTCACAACAAACCCGTACCGGTTATGGTCAAGGTTGTTGGGCGCAAGACTCAGCAGCACTAAGCGGTGAGGAAATCCGCGTCCCTCCTGCCGCATGCGGTCAAAATCTTGGCTGCGGGTGAGACGGTAGCGGCTCTGCATGCTTCGACGAAACCTATGGAAAGGCGGTTAGCTCTTCCAATTGACCTTTTTGACATGTTGCGGCGTGACCGCGAGCACATGACGCCCGCGCAGACGACGACGCTTAAGGACTTTGCGACCATTTGCAGTCGCCATGCGCTGGCGGAAGCCATGCACCCGCTGACGACGCCGAATCTTCGGCTGATATGTACGCTTGGTAGACATCTCAATTTCCTAATACTGGACGAAATGCACGTAAGGGCTAAGTATAATGGACGGGTTAAGGGCGGTCAACCCAACGCTTGTCAAGCTCTGCCGTGCTCCGATATAATTTCAAATCGTCTTTACGTGGTTGATTAATTGGCGTGGAGGTCGGTTTACCGCTTTCTCGCTCTTATTGGTTTCGCTACATATCGGAGGTGGTGACCATGAATTCGGTGCATCACTGGGCGCAGCGCTTTATCGTAACCGAGGACGATCTGGAATACCTAACGGGTATCCTGCTGGAGCGTGAAATTCCCCTGAAGACCGAGGAACTCGCCGCCGCCCTGATTGAACAAAAGCTCGCCCAAGAGTCCGCGTTGCTCGAAGCACGTTATAAGAATGTCCGGCTGTATAACCCCGCAGAACGCTACGAAGCTGATCAGAAGATTATGTTTTCCGCACAAAACTACCGTGTTGGCACGGTGATCGATGTGCGCGAGGGAAACAATCCGTCGGCATACGGCGATTATCAAGTCATTCGCGTGCGGTTTGGTGAACAGGACGAAGAACAAGAGTATGCGGCGGCGCTGGCGCTGCCCCACAGGCTCAATGCTGCCTCAAATGGGGACATGAACGGCGCGCCATGGCACAGCGCATTCACAGCGGGTGAGATTCTTGCTCAAGCGCGGGAAGAAATCGTCGGGCGCACGCTGGACGCGCTGCGGCAGAGCAAAGACTTGGTATCCGTTACCGGAACATGGTTTCCGAGCAGTCTGATGCTCGACGTGAACGAAGGTCATCTCAACCTTGCCGAAGCGGTCTTGTTCATGACTGAAGGCAAGCCGCTAAGCACGCGCGAAATTCTGGATCAGATCGGCGGCATCGGAAAGGCTGCACCCAATCTCCAAGAGTTCTGTTTGAATCGGGTGCTGAGTGAAGATCAGCGGTTTGACGAAGTCGGTCCAGTCAATCAAGTCTTGTGGGTGCTTCGTGTCACTGAACCCCCTGAGGCAAGTACTCCCCCACCGATGTTAGTCTACACTCCCGTCGATTATGATCCGGGAGTGCTCACGCCAGAGATGGCGCGGCTTGAACTCGAAATTGATGATGAATGGTCGGATATTCCCGACGATCACGAAGGTGAGCCAGTCGATTCGACCGAGATCACACTGAATTATCCGCACCGCCGCATGGGAACTCTGCCGCTGAATGCACGTATGCGCCGCGTGTTTCCAACAGCAAGGCGGACGGCACGTATTTTCGTGCAGTTGGTTGACGGGCAAGACGGCGAGGAATACGCCGGGTGGGTGGTACGCGCACAGCGCTATGTGTTCGGGCTTGCGCCGATCTTCCAGAAACACAAGCTCCCGGTGGGGGCGCAGATCATGATTCGGCGTTCGCCCGATGGCTCGAAGATCATCGTCGATTACGAGGCATATAAGCCGCGTACCGAGTGGATTCGCATCATTACGCCGAAAGACGGTCAAGTTGCGTATGAGGATCAGAAGCGCCCAATCGGAGCGCATTATGACGAATTGATGCTGCTCGGCGCAGACGATCTTGCAACGGTTGACGCGTTGTTCACCAGCAATCAGCGCAAGAGCGTGGCAGTACTCGCCAAAAACACCCTGCTCGAACTCAGCCGCGCCGCGCCGCAAAACCCGATTCACGGAAAAACGATCTACAGCGCTGTGAATGTACTGAGGCGACTGCCACCCGGTTTGCTGTTCGCTACGATGATCAACAACCCGGAATTTGAGTACGTCGGCAACAATTATTGGAAGCTGAGCGGGATTTAGGAGTAGTGACGATGCAGCCGCCAAAGATGAGCGGGTCTGTCAAACCGACTCAGGACACCAAGTTTCACATCGACTATACGTGGTGGGAACGGAACAATGAGGATTTGCGCACATACTTGCTGAGTCATCTCCCTGCCGAACAGCGTGATCGGCTGATGAATACCACAGCCGATCAAAAGGTGGACTTCATCGACCCCGACACGGGCGAAGTCTTTCAAGAAGATGAAATCGGTATGGCGCTGAAGAATGCCGCCAAGGACCCTAACTTCATCAATCCGCATTCATCCGTAGTTGACAGCGTATTCCGGGTGTTTGTGGCGAACAATAACCAACCGCTCAGTCCGCGTGAACTTGGTGACATCCTCGGGCGCCCCGCCGCGACGATTCTCAAGACGCTTGCGGGGGTGCGCGTCTATTACGGTATCCGCCCAACCGACTAATCTGATCAGGAGCATGTATGGGACGTGTGATTAACCCGGACAGCACCGGAAAACAGCGCACTCAGTTGATGCGCACTTCCGCTGAAATGCTGCGCGGCTTAACGCAAAAAAGCGAATTCGACGATGACGCGAAGGACATGGCGGCGACGATCGTGTTCTGTTTGCGCGAAATCGACGAGGGAATCGAGTCGTCGGCTCAGGCGTGGGAGAAGCGCGATTATTGGAACAAAGCGGAAGAACTGCGCCGCCGCTGGTTGTGGCCCGGTTCAATCGCCGATGAACTTGCGGGCATCCTGATCAGCGAGGACTGGCAGCGCCTTCCAGCGATGCTCGTCAAGATGCTGCCGTATTTCGCGGAGATCAAAATCACGAAACTGACGCGCAAGCCGGACGATTGGCGCGGCGCGTATATGCGTTTGGTTAACGAACGTCCCCCGACGCAGTAAATCCGAATGCCAAATAAAAAAGCCCTTTCCGCCTCATGTGCGGAAAGGGCTTTTTTATTTGGCATCAACCGAACACAATCCCAAGATTGCGCGCCATTTGAACCAGTGTTCCGTCTGGGTCAACGAATTTAAGCTTGATCGCATCGGCAAACGGCACAGATGTGAGCGTATTTCCGTGCAGCGCGACCATATGCCCCCACTTTTCGTCGAGAATCAACTGAATCGCCTCAGCGCCGAACTGCGTCGCTAACCAGCGGTCACGCGGCGTAGGCTGTCCCCCGCGCTGGAGATGCCCTAACACGGTGACGCGCACATCCCCATCAATTCCATCTGCGATCAAGTTGCCGACCAAATACCCGATTCCGCCCAATCGCGGCTGCATCAACCCGTCGCCCTTGATGTAGTAGTGCTGATCCCCACCGATTGGTGCAGCACCTTCCGCAACAACAACGAGGCTGTAACGCCGCCCCGTTGCGCGCAGTGCCCGTATTTTGTCGTTCACAATGGCGATATCAAACGGGATTTCTGGGATCAAAATCGCATCTGCTCCACCCGCTACACCTGATTTCAGCGCGATCCAGCCAGCGTTACGACCCATCACCTCCAGCACCATCACGCGGTGATGGCTTTCGGCGGTCGTCTGGAGTTTGTCGAGCGCTTCGGTCGCGGTGAGGATCGCTGTATCAAACCCAAATGTGACATCGGTCTGATCGAGGTCATTGTCAATGGTTTTAGGAACGCCGACAATCCGAGCACCAAGCGGCACAAGTTTGTTGGCGATTGCCATTGTGCCGTCACCACCCGCGACGATGAGTGCGTCCAGATGATGCTCTTCCATGCGGCGGACGGCTTCTTCCGAAACATCGAGATAATCAACTGTGCCGTCTTCGCGTTCGACGACGCGCACAAACGGGTTTCCTCGGTTCACCGCGCCGAGAATTGTCCCGCCGCGTGGGAGTAGATCACGGACGCGCTCCTCAGTGAGCACAACCGGCGGATTTCCCGCAAGCAGTCCATCGTAACCCTCACGAATGCCCACTACTTCCCACCCACACCGATATTTGGCGGTCAGCACCACCGAGCGGATCACCGCATTTAAACCGGGCGCATCACCGCCGCCCGTCAAGATTCCGATCCGTTTCATAAGCGCACGTTCACCTGTGACGTGGACAAAAGCGCTCCGATTATACAGCGAAAGAACGACATTCATGTTAAACTGATGTTCTTATTCGATGAGTCACACTTGGAGTATGGTATGGCGGGGAGACGCAGTTACTACGACGATGATCGTTATGATCGCCGCCGTTCCGGTTCTCGATCGCGGTCACGCTCGAGCCGGAGTCGCTCCGGAGGGGACCGTGACTATTACCGCCGTAGTTCTGGGGGATACAAGCGACGGCGCAAAAGCGACCGCGAGGCGCGCATCGAACGGACGACATGGCTGCTGCTGGTAGGCGTGTTTGCTGTCCTGTATTTCCTACCGGATTCGACAATTCCGAATTGGATGGTTCCGGGCGCGGGCGCGCTGATCTTGATCGGCTCTGGGGTCTACCAATACGGTGAACGGTATCGCGTCAGCCCGATCACATGGCTGGCAGGCGCGGTCATGGCGATCTTCGCCTATTACAGCTTCCAATCCGGCGCAAACATGATCCCATTCACGCTGTTTACGTTTGCAGCCGTGATCGTGTTGGGCCTCATTACCGGAGAAACGTAACCACTCAAATGGGGACACTCGTCGGCATTTTGCCCGATTGTCCCCGCTCAAAGGTTGACAATACAGCGAAAATGCGCTATTTCATCCTCAACAAAATTGTGCAACTTACCTAATTGAGCGCTGCCAACATGGTTGAAGGCAATCACCGCGTCACAGTCGAAGATGTTCGAAAACTCGCCCTTCCGCTCGGCACAAAGGTCGTCGCCGGGGAAGGCTTGCTGAATCGTATCGTCACATGGACAACGATTGTGCATCCTGACGATGCCAATGCCGCAAAGTCTTTACAGGCGGGCGAACTCATCTTGATGGCTCCCAATGAGACTCCCAGTCAATCGCGTGTCGCCTCCGATGTCGAGGTTGTGCGTTGGGCATACGATTCAAGCGCGTCCGGCGTTGTCTTAAGTGAACAGCCCAGCAGCAGCGCCATCGCAGAAGCCAATGCCTATGGCGTTCCGATGATGACCCTTCCGGCGGGCAGCCGAATCCGCATGGTCGAAAAGGCAATTGTCAGCCTGTTGGTGGATCGCCGGGGGCAAATCGAGCGGCGCGGCACGCAGATCTACCGTCAACTAACGCAGATTTCGTCACGCAACGAAGGCATGGCGGAATTGGTCAGCACGATGGCACGGCTGACGAACAAGGCAATTGTCGTGCAAGATAAGCGCTTGCAAGTGCTATACAGCGCGGTGCAGCCGCATCTCGTCGCGCAGTGGGATGAGATGGAAACGTTCCTACGTAAAGTCGATAACTTGCCGGTTGAGCTTCAGGATCGGCATCGCGTTGTTGAAGTCGAAAACCCCGTCTTGATGCAGTCGCTCCCCGTGCCGGGTATCGCGCGTTATGTCTCCCCCATCATTGCGAAAGACCTCGGTCGCGGCTATCTCTCGATCATCGGGCGCGACACCGATTTTGACGATATTGATATGCTGGTCGCGGAACACGGTGCGGCGGCGTGTGCGCTTGAAATGGCGAAGCAGAAAGCCGTCAGCGATACCGAAAAGCGGTTGCGCGGAACATTCCTTGATCGCCTGCTGAACGGCGATGTAACCCCTCAAGAAGCGGTGCGGCAGGGCGAACGGTTTGAGCACGACATGGCACAGCCCCACATCGCCATTGTGATGGCATGGCAGGGCGAAAAAACGCCCTCGCTGCGTCGTCTTGAAACCATCGTCAACAGCGTCGTGTCTGCGCTTCACATCCCCGGCTTGGTTTGGCAGCGTGAACGCGAAAATGAAGTTCTCGTGTTTTATGCCTGTGGTGAAGACGATGCGGTCACAGCGGCGGTCAAGCTGGCGCGCAGTTTCGCGGGGGAAGTCAGCCGACAAGCGCCGGGAGCAAAAGCCGCGATTGGGATTGGTCAATTGGCGATCGAAGTCAGCCATTGGCGCACCAGCCACCGCGATGCTGTGCAAGCGCTCGATCTGGCGCGGCGACTGCAAACCGATAACCCGCTTTACATCGGCGATTTAGGCGTGTACCAACTGATTCTGGGGCTAAACGAACGCGACAAACTGATCAGCTTCTGCGAAAAAACGCTCGGAAAGCTGACCGAATACGACAAGAATCAACAGGCGGATTTGATCAAGACGTTGGAAGCGTTCTTCGCCTGTCATGGCAACTTGACCAAAACTGCTGAAATCTTGATCGTTCACCGCAATACGCTGCTTTACCGCATGAACCGGATCAACGAAATCGCTGGGGTTGATCTCGAACGCCCAGAAATCCGGCTTGCACTGCATCTTGCGCTGACGATCCGCCGATTGCTGCCACTAACGTGATTATTAGGCATAGTGCACAATCGATTTACCACCGCGTTACCACAACTTGCTGACTAAGCGATGAAGTAAGCCATACATATCCCCGTATCTGACTCGTGGTTGTGCAGATTGCATCAACTTGGGTACAGCAATTTCTTCATTATGTATCTGGTCACATCGGCGCATTCCCCGATAATTATCGCCAAACTTCGGCATGGTGTTTTTGTCACTTCACCACAAAACCGCACGACGACACGATTATCAACACCGAAAGGATCGCACATGGCTTCGGATGATCAGCAGGCTGACGTTCCCATGCTGCACCCAGATGACACCCGCGAACGCGATGCTTGCGCGCTGATCTGCGCGGTACGCAAAGGCGGGCAGGCAACACATGGGAACGTCAAGCGCACGATTGAGGCGCTCATGCGGATGGGTCACCGCACGGGTATTGTTGACGGTGAAGGGGATGGCGTCGGCATCATGACCGACATTCCCCGCCAATTGTGGGTTAAAACGCTGGCGCTGCGTAATTTGCGCTCGTCATTGGCGACCGATCCGAATTTCTGGGTTGCGCACGTCATGATCCCCGTCGACCGCCGCTACGATGCGAACCAGATCATCGATAGGCTGTGCCGCATGATCACGAGTGAGGGCTTGGACATCCTTTACGATGATGCGGGAAAGGTTGATCGCTATGCGCTCGGCAAGAGCGCACAGGCAAATGAACCGCTTTTCTGGCAGATTGCGGGCATGAACGGACGTGTTGCCCCGGAACGCCTCGAATCCGTGATTTACCGCTTGCAGCGCCGCGCCGAACGCGAACTCGATATTCACTTCCCGTCATTCTCATCGCGGAGCGTGGTTTACAAAGTGCAGGGGACGGTCGAAATCCTCCAGCGCTACTACCCCGAACTGCGCGACCCAGACTACACCTCAACCGTCACACTTGGACACGCTCGCTACAGCACCAACACGAACCCGGTTTTCGAGCGTGCGCAGCCGTTTAACGTCTTGGGTCACAACGGCGAATTTAATACCGTCGCGCGCTTCCGTCTGGAAGCAGAACAACTCGGCATCTGGCTAAACCCCGGCAATTCGGACTCTCAAGATGTGGACGCACTGATCGATGCCCTGTGTATGGAGCATAACCTATCGCTGATCGAAGCGATGGAGTTTGTGTTTCCCCCGTTCAGCCATGATCTGATCAGTACCAGCCCTGAAATCCACCAACTTTACGAAGATGTCCGCCACTCGTTTGGACCATTTGCGCAGGGTCCCGCCGCCGTCGCCGCCCGTGTGGGCGATCAGGTAGTGTTCAGCGTGGATGCACTCGGTTTGCGTCCGCTGTGGTTCGGCGAAACCGAAAAGGAAATCTTCGCCACATCCGAGCGCGGCGTGTATTCGCTCGACATGATGACGGTTGATCCGCGTCCGCTTGCCCCCGGCGAAAAGATGGCGGTGATCATCAATCCCGGACGCGCCATCGAAGTGATGGATTATCCGGCGATTCAACGCTATATGCTCCAGAAAAGTCCATTCGGATATGGCGGACGCAGCAGTAATGGTCACAAAGCGACCGGCGAATATGGTTTAGCTGCGGCAGGTGGCGGCGGCGGTGTTGCCGAAGCTAACGCCGCCGCGCTCGAAAACGGCGCGATCCACCCTGCCGGATGGCATGAATCTGCAGTACCGCTGAATACCACGACGCTCGGCGCGCTCGGTTGGGAGCGTTATCACACCAGCATTATCGAGACACTGGCTGACACGCAGAAAGAACAGGTTGGCGCGCTTGGATGGGATGGTCCTCTCGCGGCATTCAGTCAGACGCGCGTCAACATGGGGGATTACTTCAAGGAAACGGTCGCGGTCGTCACCAACCCGGCGATTGACCGTGAGCGCGAACAAGCGCAGTTTTCGACCGCCGTCTATCTCGGTGTGCGCCCCGGCATTCATGCCTCTGTGACAGACCGCGCTCAGTCGCTCAAATTGGAGATTCCGCTGCTGATCGGCGGGCATGACGCATTGGGCAGCCCGGACGATCTGCGCCAAGTTGCGCACAAAAAAGGTACGTACACACTTGATGATGTGCTTGCCCATTTTGGCGACCGCACCGCCGTGATTTCCATGAGTGCTGTTTCTGGCGAATCGGTTGCCGCCGCGCTCAAGCGTTTGGAAATGGAAGCGATTGCCGCTGTGATGGACGGCGCACAGATCATTGTGCTGGATGATGCCGCCTCGCTAACGGGCGAATATCTGATGATCGATCCACTGCTCGTCACTGCCGCGATCGATTCGGCGCTGCGTGCGGCGGATTTCACGCCGAACATGCGCCGCCGTGTCGGGTTGATCGTCCGCAGCGGCGCGGTACGCGACTTGCACGATCTGGCGCTCTTAATCGGCGTGGGGGCGAATGCGGTTGTCCCGTATGTGTTGTATGCTGTGGCGCTGGGGATTGCGCCGAAACCGCCCCGCGAAGCCCTACCCTCGGCTGAAGTGATCGAACGGCTGACGCGCACGGTGACCACGCTCATCGGCGGCTTGCAGAAGGTCACGTCGACGATTGGGTGTCATGAACTGCGCGGCTATGGTCGAGCATTCAGCAGCATCGGGCTTGCCAGCGATGTCGCCGCCGTATTCGGCACACCGAACTACTTCGGCTCGGAAGCGCGTGGGACGACATGGGACGATCTGCAAAGCGATTATGAACTGCGCGCTGCCGAACTGCGCGGTGAGCAGCCAAACAAGCTGTGGAATCCTGACCGCTTCTATCCGAAGATGTGGAAGAAGGTCGAAGACATTGCGCACGGTGAAATGACGCTCGAAGAATACGAGCGCGATATGCTGGCTCTCGAAGCCGAAATGCCCGTGTCGCTCCGCCATTTGATCGGACTCAAGACGACGGAGAGCGATATTTCCCCCGATGATGTTGATATCTCGGTTGGGCGTCACTCAATGCCCCTGCTGATCGGCGCGATGTCGTTTGGCTCTCAGGGCGAACTCGCATACCGCGCCTATGCCGAATCGGCGTATCACCTGAATATCATCTGCATCAACGGCGAAGGTGGCGAACTCCCCGACGTGATGGGACGCTACCCGCATCATCGCGGGAATCAGATCGCCTCGGCGCGGTTTGGCGTGAATATCGGCTTCTTGAACTCGTGCGATTATCTGGAGATCAAGATCGGTCAGGGTGCGAAGCCGGGCGAAGGTGGGCAACTTCCCGGCGCGAAGGTGACAGAACAAGTCGCGCTCGCCCGCAGTACTCCCGTCGGTGTTGACCTGATCTCCCCCAGCAATAACCACGACCTGTATTCGATTGAAGACCTCGCCCAGTTGATCGATGAGCTCAAAACCGCGAACCCGCGCGCGAAAGTCTCGGTGAAAATTCCGGTTGTGCCGGGGGTCGGGATTATCGCGGTCGGTGTCGCCAAGGCGGGCGCGGACATTATCAACATTACCGGTTATGACGGCGGTACAGGCGCGGCGCGCGCGCACTCGCTCCGTCATGTCGGGCTGCCCACCGAGATCGGCGTGTGGCTGGCGCACCGTGCCTTAAGCGACAGCGGCTTACGCGATCAGGTTGAACTGTGGTGCGACGGCGGCATGAAGTCGGGGCGCGATGTCGTTAAGATGATATGTCTCGGCGCGAACCGCGTCGGATTCGGCACGATGGCGATGGTAGCGGTTGGCTGTACGATCTGTCGAAAGTGTCATGAAGGCACTTGTCATGTCGGCATTACCACGCACATCCGCACCCGCGAAGAAGCACTCGATAAGGGGATCAAGCACTTTGAACCACGCGACTACGAAGCCAGCGTTCATGGAATCGTCAACGTGTTCCACCTGCTCGGTGAAGATATCAAGCACTGGACGGCGGCGCTCGGATTCACGAGCGTTCAGGATCTGGTCGGGCGCGCTGATCTGCTGGAACAGATCAATATGCACGATCAAATTGATCTGAGTCCCCTATTCATCACCGCGCCGCCGAATTCCCGCCGCGCAATGCAGCCGGGCGTCGGGCGCATGTTGGCGCGTCCGCGCAACACCCTCAGTAAGCAGATCACCGCGCTGGTGAGCGAACACACGGCACACGGCGACTACGAACTGACCTATGTTGATGAGCAGGTTATGGCGATGGATCGCGCGCTTGGTACGCACCTGAACGGCGCGATCAAACGCGGTGAAGTCCCGAACTGCGCCGAAATCGTAGCCGTGCATCTGAATTTCAGCAACAGCGCCATCCCCGGCAACGGCTTGGGCGCATTCCTAGATGAGCCGCTGAATATCATGGTAGAAGGCGGCGCTCAAGACGGCGTAGCAAAATGCGCGAAAGGCGGCACGCTGGCAATCCTGAAAGGCTTGAACCACGACGGCAGACGCCTTGACGGATCGGTTGGCAAGAGCTTCGCATATGGCGCTCAGGGGGGAACATTTATCGTACAGGGCAGCGCAGACAGTCGTGCCTGTATTCGCTTGAGCGGTGCGGATGTGATTTTCGGCGGTGAATTGAAAGAGCCGCTGCGAGATGAACTCGGCGGACTCGGCGCACGCGCGACGCTAAAGGGTTACGCCTGCGAGTACATGACCAGCGGTCGCGTGATCATTCTTGGTGATCCCGGTCCTTGGATGTGTGCGGGCATGTCCGGCGGGGTGATTTATCAGCGTATTCAACCGGAAATGAACCTGACCGTCGAAGCGATCCGCCGCCGTATTGCCAAGGGCGCGACGGTGGATATTCTCGACATGGATGAACGAGGCACAGCGGACGTCCGCGAACTGCTTCAGTTCTACATCAATGTGCTTGAGCAGTACAATCAGCCGCGTGAGATCGCCCATCTTCACATGCTGATCTATAACCCGACGGCGCATTTTGTGAAGATCGCCGTTCCGAAGCGGGGATAATCTGGCATCAACAGACGAAAACGCCCCCGGTCATTTGACTCGGGGGCGTTTCCGTCGGCGGTGATTTGGGTTACTTCTTCTTTTCTTCCGGGTACTTCATCTTGTCCCAGTCGGTCTTGCTGACGAACTTGGTCAACATGCGCCCGTCATCGGTCTTGCCCCGCACACCGTAACGGGTCTGACCGTTCTTGGTGGTGAAGGTGGTCTTCATGACCTGCTTGCCGTCAATCGTCACCTTCTTGCGAGTCTTCACGTCGTAAAATTCCACAGAGTCAGCCATCGAAATAACCCTTTCTATGTGGTAGTGGACCGTCTAGCCTATCGACTTCGTACGTGCGCGCAGGTTTTCGCCTACGCTTGTTTAACATCATATTATGGTTTTTCTCGTGAGGCAAGAGAGCGCAAGGGGAAAATACGAGTAAATCCCGTAAAAATAGGGTTAGGCTTTGGTTCGTTTGGGTTCAAATGGTGCTTAGGTAGCGGGAAGTGTCGCCAAAACACGCTGAACTTTGAGCGCTAGATTCAGGATCAGGCGGTTATCGGCATCATCCAAATCTAGTCCGGTAAGTTCGCTGATCCGCTCCAGACGATAGACCAGGGTGTTCCGGTGTACATCGAGTCCTTCAGCGGCGGCAGCAAGATTTCCATTTGCACGGAAGAAGCCGTTGAGCGTGCGGATCAAGTCCCCCTGTTTACGCGCATCATGTTCGACCAGCGGACCAAGCGTTTCACTGTAGAAGCGGCGCATCGTGTCCAAGTTGCGCTCTTTGAGCGCCAACAAGAATTGAAAAAGTTTGAGATCGCCGTAATAGGTCGTTTGTTCGCGGTCGCCCAATTCGTGGGCAATGCTCACGGCGTCTTTCGCTTCACGGTAAGAATCGCGCAGCGCCGACAGTCCGCAGACGGGGCGGCTGATTCCAGCGGCAACCAAGCCGTTTGGCGTGCGCGCCGCCAGCAAAGCGCGCATCTCATCCACTGCCGACCGCACCCGCTTCGATGACTCCACCGTCTCCATCGGATACAGGGCGACGATCACATCGACATACTGCCCGACTGCGCCCGGTATCTGGCGGCGCAGCATATCATCGCGCACCAGCGGAATCATCGACTCTAACGGAACGCTCGTCCCCGCATCGGTGACAGCGCGATACACGGCAACCATGTACAGCGTATCAGCGTCAAACCCGGCTTGTGCGGCACGGGTTGACATCAAATCGTCATCGGCGGGCGTGCCGCTCAACCACATCTGAACCCAATCGCCACGCGCTTGTTCGACTGCAAAAGCGATCGCACGGCTTTTCGCCAATTCAATCGCGCAAACATCCGCGCCGTAGGTGACAACCATCCGGTCGAAGTCGTCCATCTGATCTTTATTGTCGATCAGCGACAAATATCCGGCGATGCGCTTCTCCACCTTAAGCGCCGTCGTAAAACCAAGCGGACTGGGAACAATCGCCCCGTCACTTTTCGGCGCTTCACGGTTCAGCCAATTTTGGAATGCGCCGTAGGGGAGGCTCTGCACCGCCGAACGCCCGGTGGTCGTGGGACGGCGGGCAACATTCGGATACACCTGAGCCATCAGCACTCCCGCGTCATCATGAACGACGACAGGTTTGGCAGTCGCACGGGCAATAATCTGAACCAAGCTGTTTAGATCACGGTTTTCTGCCGCAAGCCGGGTCAACTGGCGCTGAATTTCTAACGCGCGCTGCTGCATTTGCGCTTTCTGGTTCACGATCAGCGTATTGACCGCGCGCTCAATCCGCGTAAGCGCCGTATCAGTTGGCAAGCTCAGTAGGGCGATATTCCGCTCATTCGCGGTGTCAATTGCAGACTGCGGTACATCCTCCGCAACGGCAACCGCCGAGATGCCGGCGTCTGCCAGATGCCGCAGCACATCCGACAGCGTGATGCGGCTGTCATAACTGCGCAGCACATCCATTGATACCAGCGCAAGTTCGCTTCCGTAGACATCAGGAAAGGCAGGCGGCTGTGCGCGCACCATCACCGCCCATGTGATCAGCATTTCGGGGATACCGGTCAGCAGCGTTGTGCCGAGCGGCAGCGCAAACTGCATCAGTGCTTGTAAAGTTGCGCCGTTGGGATCAGTCATCGCTCACCTGTTTCGTCTCACCAGCATAATTGTAGCGGACGATAAACAGATGATTATAACGAAGTTAACCAATGCTTTAACCAGCGCTTTGGCACTTTTCCACAAACAAAACCGGGAAGGGGCAGACCGACCACCCCTTCCCGGCAAGAACGTTTAGCGAATTGTGACAACGATTTATGCGCGCTTGACACCGAGCGTCAGCGATTCGCCGTCAATACTGTTGTCCTTCTTCGGATCGCCGGAGGCATCCGGCTCGAATGCGGCTTTGTGGAATCCGTCCACCACTTCACCTACTTCGAGCGACGCGGCTAGCGTTTCCGATGCAACGTATTCGCGGAACTGCTCGATGGCACGTGCCAGCTTCGCCGACGCTTGATAGCGCACCACGATCTGATCAGTGATGTTGAAATCGGCATCCTTGCGCATGCTTTGTACACGGCGCACGACTTCACGCGCCAGTCCTTCGTTGACCAAGTCCTCGGTCAGCGTCGTGTCGATGGCGACGAGATACATCCCGTCGTCCGCGACCGCATAGCCTTCGGTCGCAATGCGCTTGATTTCGGTTTCGTCGGGCGCAACGCTGTACGACTTCCCGTCGATCTCGACTGTGAGCGTTTCACCGCGCAGCAGCAGCTCCGCCCAAGGACGCACAACCGCTTGAGGGCTTTCCTTCAGCAGTTTCTGCACCTTCGGGAAGTCCGCGCCGTACTTCTTACCGAGTACGTTCGGCTTCGGGCTGAGTTTGTACTCAACCAGATTCCCTGCGTCCGTCAGCACATCCGACGCTTTGACGTTCAGCTCACTCTCGATCAAGTCCGCAAGCCGCTTGAGCGATTCCCCTTCAGCGGCGGTGCGCGGCGCAAACAGGGCTTTCGCCAGCGGTTGGCGCACGCCGATCTTGACCGTTTCGCGCGCAGCGCGTCCCAGACTGACCATTCGCTGCACGAGGCGCATTTCATCAATCGCGGCGCGGTCGATCAACGATTCGTCAAATGCCGCCCACTCTGCCAGATGCACGCTGACCGGCGCTTTTTCGTCCACCGAACTAACAAGATTCCGGTACAGCGTCTCGGCGATGAACGGCGCAGTCGGCGCAATCAGCTTCGACACGGTGACGAGGCACTCATACAGCGTCGCGTAAGCGCTCGCCTTGTCATCGTTCATGCCGCTTTCCCAGAAGCGGCGGCGGCTGAGGCGCAGATACCAATTACTCAGCATTTCGACGAACGCCGCGACGGGGCGCGTTGCACCGGGAACATCGTAGGTGTCGAATGCTTCGGTGACATCCTTCACCAGTTGATGCAGTTCCGCCAGCGCATAACGATCCAGCGGATCGCGCTGGCTGACAGGCGGCGCACTCTGCGATGGCGTCCAACCGTCGATATTCGCGTAAGTGACGAAGAAGCTGTAGGTATTCCACAGCGTCAACCAGAACTTACTCACTGTTTCGCCGACGAGGTCTTTGGAGAAGCGGCGCGGCTCACCGGGCGGGCTGGCGGTGTATAGATACCAGCGGAATGCGTCAGCACCGTGCGAGTTCAAAATCTCCCAAGGATCGACAACGTTGCCCTTGCTCTTGCTCATCTTTTGACCCTTTTCATCAAGGATCAAACCGAGGCAGATCACGTTTTTGAACGCCACGCTTTTATTGAGCATTGATGAGATCGCGTGCAGGGTGTAGAACCACCCGCGCGTTTGATCGACCGCTTCGCAGATGTAATCCGCCGGATACTGCGCCTCGAATTCGGCTTGATGTTGGTGCGGGTAGCCCCACTGCGCCAATGGCATCGCGCCGCTGTCAAACCACACGTCGATCACTTCCGGCACGCGCCGCATGATCCCGCCCGTCCGATTCGGATTCGGGAAGGTGATATCATCGACATAGGGGCGATGCAAATCAAGCCCGGTCAAGTCACGTCCGGTAAGCTGGCTCAGTTCCGCCACGCTGCCCACACAGATCATGTCACCGGTTTGATCGTCCACCCAGATCGGCAGGGTCGCGCCCCAATATCGTTCACGACTGAGCGCCCAGTCTTTCAACTCGGTCAACCAGTTGCCGAAACGCCCTTCGCGCACATGACCGGGAACCCAATTGATCGTTTCGTTGAGTTCCATCATCGTGTCGCGGTATTCGGTCGTGCGGATGAACCAATTATCGCGCGCATAGTAGAGCAGCGGCGTGCCGCAGCGCCAGCAGAACGGATATGTATGTTCGTGCTGCGCCGTTTTGTACATCAAACCGCGCTTCTTCAAATCACGGACGATCTCTGGGTCGGCATCTTTCACCCACATGCCGCGAAACTCGGTTACGGCATCAATGAACGTGCCATCACTGGCGACCGTCTGCAAGATCGGTAAGTTGTGCTTGCGACTGACTTCCATATCGTCCACGCCGAACGCCGGAGCGATATGCACGATGCCCGAACCGTCGTCGGTGCTGACGAAATCACCGCTGACGACATACGCATACTTGCCATCCACCGGCAGGAAGGTATACAGCGGGTTGTACGCCATGCCGAGCAAATCCTTGCCCTTAAAGCGCTTGACAACCTTGTATTCCTCCGGGTGTTGGAGCACCTTCTCAACCAGCGCTGCGGCGAGAATGAGCTGTTCCGTGCCTTCGCCGCCGCCGATAGGACCTTCAACTTGCACGTAATCGATATCCTCGCCAACAGCAATCGCCACGTTCGCCGGAAGCGTCCAAGGCGTTGTCGTCCATACAAGGAAGTACACGCCGGGTTTATCACGCAGCGGGAAGCGCACGTAGATACTAGGGTCTTTCACTTCCTTGTAGCCGAGCGCGACTTCGTGACTGCTCAATGCCGTGCCGCAGCGGGCGCAGTAAGGCACAACCTTGTAACCCTTGTAGAGCAGTTTCTTCTCCCAGAACTGCTTGAGAATCCACCAGATGCTTTCGATGTAATCGTTCGTAAACGTTACATAGGCATCCTCAAGACTCGTCCAGTAGCCCATTCGCTCGGTGAAACGCTCCCATGCTGCGATATTCCGCATCACGCTTTGGCGGCAGCGCTCGTTAAACGCCGCAATGCCGTATTCCTCGATCTGACGCTTATGCGTAAAACCAAGTTCTTTTTCGATGGCGATTTCAACGGGAAGCCCGTGCGTATCCCACCCGCCCTTACGCACCACATGATAACCGCGCATGGTGCGGAAGCGTGGGAAGATGTCCTTGAACGCGCGCGCTAAGACATGATGAACACCGGGATTGCCGTTCACAGTGGGCGGACCTTCGTAAGTCACCCACTCCGGCGCTCCCTGCCGTTCCTCAACGGATCGTTCGAAAACGCGATTCGCGCGCCAAAAATCCAGCACATCGCGCTCGACTTTCTGAATATCGACTTTTGGATTGACCGCTTTGAACATGACGCTCTCCTTAACGAACTTGCGGGATGATTCGATGAGCCGTTAGCTTGTTCCCACACTGGAGCGCGTAATGACACGCGGCGTGAGATCGTCCCTCACAGCCACGCGAACACCTCCCATTTTCTCGCTGGTGAAAAACCGTAGCGTCGAAACTTGTTTCCCTATTATTGCGGAATTTGCGTTCGTGGGGTAGAGGCAAGCCTAGTTATTTGGGGGTGGTTCACTGCTTAACCAATTAATCGCACGGTACATGCGCAAACGCGCGCGCGCCGCATCATCGGCGATGCGGTTGATCCGCGCTTCCCAGACCAGCCCAAACTGCCCGATTTGCTCTCGCCCTGTACACCGCGCCACCAATTCGTTTTGTCGGCTGAAGTCGGCGCTTGTACCACATTCAAAAGGTGTAATCGAACATGAACCGCCAACCGATTGATAATAGATGACGAGATCGCACGGGGCAGCCGAAGCCAGATATTCCCATTCATCAACCCCATAATCGTAATTCTGATGACTTACGGTAGTAAGCGCTGCCTGCGGGAGAGGCGGCGCAGGCGGCATAGCGATAGCAATTAACGTGGGCAGGAATGGCAGTGTGATCGCCACAACCACGACGAACAGCGCAATCCCAAGCAGCAGACAACCAATCGAGCGCGGTCTGTTTGATGGCGGAGAGAGCGTTTCTGCTCCCTCCGCTGCCGTTTCGTCCAATTCGGTCACGGCTGCCAAACCTGTACATAGTGGATGATCGTATTGTTTTCGTCATCATCATTATACGGATCCATCCCCGGCATTTCTGGGAAGATGGAGACCCGCGTGTACTGCGTAGCGTTCCGACTTGACCGATCAAACATGCAATCGTAACGGTAGGGAATGCTGTTCGGCTGAGACGGGTCGACGCTGAGTTCTCCGCTCCCCGGCGTCCGTACGCAGCGATCACCACTGGCAAACGTCGTCAGCTCGGTTTGATAGTACTGCATCACTTGATCCGGTGAAGTATTTACTACTCGCATAAAGTAGCTGACGTTGGTCGGTGAATCTTCGATGGCTTCGCCCCAGATTTGCGCACCGGGATACGGATCGACGATCAGTGGTCCACGGCGCGAACTCTGATCAGCATTGAGGGCAAGCAGACCTCCGACAATCAGTACGACGCCGATGATCGCGCCAATAACTGCAATGCGAAAGATGGATAAGCGTCCGCGTTTGTCAAACATTTGGTCTTGCGTCCCCTTTCATGTCACCTTGGAGCGAATGCAGTAAATCCGCAATCGCTTTGCCATAAGGAGTATCTTGAAAACGTTCAGCGACCGCCGCCCAATAAGGCAATCCATCGCGGATGAGGTCGCTGGGAGGAGAATCTCCCGCTCCCATTTGAGCACGCAACCACATTGCCATCATGCGCCGGTGCGGCTCATTCAATATCGGAAACACTTGATCCAGCGCCGTTGATGCGCCAGTGGTATTGCCCATCAGGAAATACACTTCTGACAGATCAAACCGCGTGACAGCAGGCGCTCCCGCTGCTAATGCCCGCTCGTACAATGCGGCGGCACGGGCATAATCCCCTGCTGCCGCTTCTGTACGCCCTAAATTGTAGAGCGGAAAATGATGATCAGCCGCTTTGTCTAGCGCTTCGTACAAAACGCGACGGCTTTCGTCCAATTGACCGAACTGGCGGTACGTACTACCCAACAGCGTAAGCGCTTTGACGTCCACCGTTCCGTTCGACCGCGCATCTTCCAGCAGTACGCGCGCGCCCTCCAGATCGCCCGTCAAGTAGAGGCGCTGTGCTTGTGTGAACGCCGTCACCATGCCGCGATTTCCCCACAAGACGAGCAACTGCATCACGATGACCAGCGCGACCAATCCTGCAAACACCCACCCACGCTGCTCCGCGGGAGCGAGCAGGAGAAAGACAAAGCCCACGATAAGCAAACCGGCGGCGATCCAAAAGCCGACCTTGGTCAGCCGATCCCACCCCGCGTAACTGCGGAGAATCTGCCGCGATACCCACGTCATACCGTTGTTCCGCTTTGTGCTAGCATTTCCACCGTGAGTTTTCCATCGATGATTGCTTGCGCCGTTTCGACATCTGCGCCGATCACAGCCTTGAGTGTCGCCGCCTGTTCACTTTCGAGAATCTTCTGCCATTCTTCCAAGCCTGCACGCTGCCGCTTGATCTCGTTGATTTGCTCTGCGATGTGCGCCATATCCCCCAGACGGGCATAAGCACGGGCAAGGTAAAGGTGAATCAGCACGCGGTGACGCGCGTCTGGCACTTTGAGATCGAGTGCTTTTGTAAGGTGTCCAATCGCGTCTTGCGCGCTGCCGACACGGTCTTCGATCATGCCGAGGTTGTACAGCGCCACCCAATCATTCGGGGCGAGGGACTGCGCTTTTGCTGCCGCTTCCAAAGCGCCGCTCAAGTTGTTCATCTGAAGCTGGACTTCGGCTAACCCGTTGTACGCTTCCGCCGATTCCGGCACAAGCTCGATCATACGGTAGTAATCGCGGCGGGCGCGATCCAGTTTGCCGCTAATACGCAGCAGTTCTGCGCGAAAACGATAATGATTCGGCGTGTCAGGATCGCTTTTGATCACGTCGTCGATCACATCAATGGCTTCGTTGTACTCGTTTTTGCGTAGGTGCTTGATCGCCTTCTGATAATCCATCGGAATGCGCGTGCGAAAGATGATGAACCCAGCCGCGAGCCACCCTGCCGCCCCGCCAACCAACGGCAGCGCAAACTGCGGCAGCACCGTAACCGCCAGTATCAGCGCACCCAACGCGGGCAGCATGATCGCCAGAAAACGCCCGCGATCCTCACGAGTCATGCGCCCCGCAATGATCACGAGCGCGCCAATCACAAACACGAAAAAGAACAGCGTTTGGACGGGACGTACCCAATCCCCTTGAACAGCGTTCAGCGTCAGGCTGATCGCCCCAGTGATTGTCAGCAGAAAGAACAGCGCCCGCGCACGGGCAGGTCCAATAAAGAGCAGGAAGCGATTAATCATGAGCCTTCAAGCGCAATATAAATCCGTTTGTTGATGCCGCCCTTGCTTTTATAGTCGGCGATGCGGATGCGTCCGACTTCGCGGGTGTTGGCGACGTGTGTTCCGCCATCTGCCTGCAAGTCTAACCCGATGAGTTCAACGGTACGCACTTCAGGGATTCCTTCAGGCAGCAAATTGATCTTGGTGCGGATCAAGTCCGGGATTTGAAAGGCGTCTTCACGCGGGAGGATGCGAACAACAACGTCGCGCGCCGCGTCAACTTCCGCGTTGATCTTTGCTTCGATTTCAGCGACCAGTTCTTTTTGCAGCCGTTCAAACTCAAAGTCCATGCGTCCTTCGAGCGGTTCCATATTGCCGCCCGTCACCTGAGCGTTGTAATCGCGCCAGACGACGCCGCACAAAATGTGCATTGCGGTGTGGGTGCGCATCAGTTTGTAGCGGCGCTCCCAATCGATCTCACCGTGCACCACATCCCCCACTGACGGAAGCGGATCGCCCGCTGCGCCGCCGAGGATATGCGCGTTCCCTCTTTCCACGCGGATCACCTGCCAAGTGTGGTGCTCAACGGTGATCGCACCTTGATCGTTCGGCTGACCGCCGCCGCCGGGATAGAACGCCGTCTGATCAAAGTAAACAGCGCGTTTTTCGCTGTCGACCTGTGTCACCCGCGCCTCAAAGCTCTTGAGATAGCTATTGGTCTGATAGAGTAGTTGGGTCATTGCCCAAAGTCCTTTCGGAGTTGTAGGCGTCGAGGTCTGCGCGCATGCGGATCATCACACTGCGACCGCCCACCGCCTTCCAGAATGCCATTCCTGCCGGGTTACGGGCTGCAACATGCCACTCAAAATATGCCAACCCGCGCGACGTAAACCACGCGGCAAGCGCATCGACCAGCGCCTTGCCCACCCCAAAACGGCGGTACTGCTCATCTACATAAATATCCGCGAGAAACCCACTCGGCTCTTGATCGAAAATCTCAGGTGCGAAGTCCGCGACCATGCCGAGAATATACCCGACGGGTTTACCGTCAATTTCGGCAATCAGCGTCCGCGTGAATGGATCAGCCAGCCGATCCACAATCCGCCGCGCATACCGTCGCGCTCCGTTTGCAGCAGCAGGCGGCAAATCCGAGTCCAATTCCCGATGATACGTCACGAGTGCTTCCCACATGCGCGCGATAATGTCTACATCATCGGGGCGCACCAAACGAACGACTATTTCAGCCACATGACATCCACTTCCGTAACCGCGCCCAATGCGCGCCAGAATGCTTGTTCCGGGGCGTAAAAGCGCGGCACCATCACCATGATACGCTGCGCGCCGCGTTCAGACAGCCAAACGCGCACCGCCGCTGCCAACGAACGTCCCGCGCCGCCGTGATATCCATGCGCATCCAGCGCCAAATCTGTGATCGCGCCAACAGGATGTGCCGAGAAGTTGGGAATTGGCGGCAGCAAGACTCCTACGATATACCCGACTACCTGCTCCGAGTCCTCAACGACAAAAAACCCACATGCCGCATGATCGATCCAGCCGCGTGCCTCATTCATCCAGTTTGTCAGGTCTTGAGAGGGAGCGCTTTGTGAGCGCGCAGCGGCAAGTATAGTGTTCTTTTCGTGCCGAAGCGCCGCGAGTAAAGGCAGATCGTCGGCGCGAACAGGGCGAATGATCATCGATCTCTTCTAGCATCTTGTTACGAGTTGCGGCAAAGGATAGCACTCGCGTCCGCTTCGGACAAGACACCCCCTTTTGTGCCACCCTCGCCCCGTTATAATCTGGGGATACTTTCAACTGGCATTTGGATGAGGCACTGGTGAATATACTTGTTACTGGGGCAGTAGGCTTTGTCGGTCAACATTTGATGCAGCACCTCCGCGATATGTACCCGGAAGCGCGGCTTCATGGAGTCGTGATTGCGCCGCCCGGTGATGGCGCTCTGCCCGCGAATTACCACACGCTCGATCTGCGTGATCCAGCAGTGGTTGCAGCGCTGATCGACGGAATCGCATTCACACACATTTATCACCTTGCCGCGCAAGCGAACGTTGCACGCTCGCACGATCATCCTTGGGAAACGCTCGAAAATAACATTCGAATGCAAGTGAATTTACTGGAGGCGATACGCCACGCCAGCACTCCGGCGCGCTTGCTCATCATCAGTTCAGGCGAGGTGTATGGTACGGATGCGAACAGCAGCACGCCGCCTGATGAAACTGCACCTCTGCGCCCGACCAGCCCTTACAGCGTAAGCAAAGTCGCTCAGGACATGCTCGGCTTGCAGTATCACCTCGCCCACCAACTGCCGATCATGCGCGCCCGCCCGTTTAATCACCTCGGTCCGGGTCAGGCGCTCGGCTTTGTCGCACCAGATTTTGCCATGCAAGTCGCACGTATCGAAGCGGGCTTGCAGGAGCCGGTGATGCACGTGGGTAGTCTTGACTCTGAGCGCGATTTCACCGACGTGCGCGATATTGTCCGCGCATATCAAGTGATCATGGATTACGGCATCCCCGGTGAAGCATACAACGTCGCCAGCGGGCACACCCGCCGCATTGGTGAAATTCTGGAGACACTGTGCAGCCTTGCGACGACGCCGATCACGGTAACTCAAGACCCTGCACGCATGCGCCCCGGCAAACCGGGGAAATCATGGGGCGATGCGACGAAGCTCCGCGAAACGCTGGGATGGGCGCCGCAGATTCCGCTCGAAACCACCCTCGCTGATGTCCTGAACGATTGGCGGGCACGCGTGAAACTGGAACAACTCACATGAAAGCCGTTCTGTTTGATCAACCCGGCGCGCCTGATGTGCTCTACATCGGGGATGCGCCCAATCCTGTTCCCACTTCTGGTGCGCGTACGCGCGACGGCGCTCAACCGCGCCGATCTGCTTCAACGCGGCGGCACATACCCGCCGCCTACGGGAGCATCTCCTATTCTGGGACTCGAAATCGCGGGTGAGGTCGAACAAGAAGCAGAAGGTTTCCGCGTGGGGGATCGGGTGATGGGCGTCGTCAGCGGCGGCGCTTACGCCGAACGGTGTACGATCCCGCTAGGCATGGCGATGCGTATCCCGGGTCAACTGACCTACGCGCAAGCCGCCGCGATCCCCGAAACCTTTTTGACAGCATATCTGAACCTGTTCACGTTTGGGCGCTTACAAGCAGGTGAACGCGTCTTGATCCACGCCGGAGCAAGCGGTGTCGGCACGGCTGCGATTCAGTTAGCGAAAGCAGTCGGCGCGCATGTGTTCGTGACAGCAGGCAGTGAAGAAAAACTCGCGTTATGCCAATCACTTGGCGCAGATGAACGCATTAACTACAAAACGGAGTCATTCCGCGAACGCATAAAGGCATCAACGCAGGGGCGCGGCGTCGATGTGATCCTCGATTTCATCGGCGAATCATACTGGAATGATAACCTTGCATCGCTCATGCGCGGCGGACGCTTGCTGCTTATTGGCTCAATGGGCGGCAAGTCCGATGGACTCACCATTGCGCCGATCATGCAGAAGAATCTGACTGTTACGGGCACAACCTTACGCGCCACCTCACTCGATCAGAAAGTCCGTCTTACCACTGAGTTTTCGGCGTTCGCGCTGGATCGATTTGTGCGCGGTGAACTTCGCCCTGTGATCGACCGCGTACTGTCGTGGACTCAGGTCGTCAATGCGCACCGCTTGATGCACGCCAACACCAATCAGGGCAAAATCGTCTTGGCGATTCAATAGGTGCATCGCCGTCCCGTTTGCGCACTTTGCACAGATGGGGTGTGGATGGGTTCAACTGCCTTGCACATTGACGGGCTTTTGTGAATACGTGACAATTCGCGGTACTTATACACCGTATACGATTAGGCTGAATTCTCAATGACCGCTCCAGAATTTGTTCATCCACCCCAACATTTGATCCCCACAAACAACTATCCGGCATCGATGATGGATATCCCGCCGTCACGCATGTTCTTGATTCGTGACGCTTTGAATGCCTATCGTCAGAAGATGGGCGCAGATGCTGTGACCTTTGATGCGTCACAAGGCGACGGTGGCGCAAGCCTCCCCGGCGTGCCTCGTGAGCTGCTCGAAGCGGCACTCAAACTGCAAATCGATCACGGCACTGCCTATGATCAGCCTTGGGGAACACCTCGCTTCCGCAAAGCCGCTGCCGAAAACTACTGGCAGTTGAGCACCGATACCGGTTGGGGCGGCGAAAATGTGATCTTCGTACAAGGCGGGCGTGACGGGCTGCAAAAAGCATACGGCGCGATGATCAGCTTGGGAACGCATGAAGTCGGCAGTGTCGTCGTCGTTTCGCGCGTCCCTTGGATTTCTTACAACTGGGGTCCATATGCGGTCGGCTTGAACGTCCTGCTCGCCCCCGGTGATCCGGCGGAAGGCTGGGCGTATACGCCGGAAGCGATCCGCGAAAGCGCCGCGTTTGCCGCCGCTCAAGGTCGCAAGGTCGCAGGTTTGGTGATCACCTCCCCGGATAACCCGACCGGGCGCACGCTTTCGACCGATGAGCAGGTTGCACTAGCGCGCACCGCACTCGACGCGGGCTACCCCTTTGTGCTGTTTGACTGGATGTATCACTATGTCACGGACAGCGGTCACACCGATGTGAATGCGGTGCTGCGCGCTTTCTCGCCGGAAGAACGTGAACGTCTGATCATCCTTGACGGGCTGACCAAAAGTCTCGGCGCATCGAATGTCCGAAGCGCGCATTTGCTCGTCGGCAAGAAGGTCGCCAAATACATCACCAGCCAAGCCTCGCACACCGTAATCCCGACGTTCTATTCTCAGGCAGTCGCAATCGCCGCTTACGAGATGGGCTTTGAAAAAGCTGCCGCGCCGATTATCGAGCCAACCCGCGAAAGCCGCCGCGTGTTGCGCGAAGCATTGAGCGAAAAGCCCGCCCGTTTCATCATGGGCGACGGCTATTATGCGTTTATCGACTGCACACCGTACATCCAATCGGGCGGATTGCAGGACAGCGAGGCGCTCTTAAGCTATTTGGGCGAAAACTTCGGGGTCGCGGTTGTGCCGGGCGTGTACTTCTCTCAGCACGGCGCGAACTGGATACGCTTCTCATACGCGACCCCGCCGGAAATCACGCGCGGCGCGGTTACCCGTCTGTTTGAAGGACTGGAATCGCTGCTGTCGCCGTAGCCCCAAGCTTGCGAGGTTCACCCCAGCAGAATACCGCTATACTTAGGAGCAGGCACGATAACGCGCCTGCTCTTTTGTTTGACTACATGAGGAAAGTGACTCGAATGTCGATGCAGCCATATCCCAATACCTCTCCTATTAGCGATGCGATGGTACGTCCGCTCATTCGCTGGGTGTACGCATGGATGGGCGTCGGACTTCTGTTTACAACCGCTATCGCGTGGCTGACCAATACTGTTCCCGCCTTGGTACAGCTTCAGTCGAATCGCACCATCGTCATTGGTGCGATTATCGCTGAATTGATAGTTGTCATGGTGTTAAGTTGGGCGAGTACCCGCCTAGCGCCGACCACTGCTGCGATTCTCTTTCTCGTCTATGCAGCCCTGAACGGATTCACGCTCTCGCTGATTTTCCTCGTATACGATGTCGGCGCGATCACGAGCGCCTTTGCAACAACAACGGTGTTGTTCGGCGTCATGACCGTAATCGGTTTCACAACCAGCGCCGACCTCACCAAAATGGGCACATGGTTGATGATGGGCGTGATCGGGTTGATCATTGCGATGATCGTCAATTTCTTCCTGCGCAGCAGCGCCGTCGAGTACATCATCAGCATCATCGGTGTGGTGATTTTCACCGGATTGACGGCGTATGACACGCAGAAGATCAAGCGGCTTGCCGCCTCGCCCGAATTTGCAACCGAGACGCCCGCCCTGATGAAGTTCTCGATTTATGGCGCGCTGACGCTGTATCTCGACTTCATCAATCTGTTCCTGTTTCTACTGCGCTTGATGGGACGCCGCCGCTAAGAAGCTTCTGTTTTTGGAATCAAAAACGGGGTGGACTGTGAAAAGTCCGCCCCGTTTTGTTTACGTGATACGTCTAGCTATTCAGCGGATGGGGGCACCAGCACCGCGTTGATCACATGGATCACGCCGTTTGCCGCCGGGATATCGGTCATGATGACTTCGACCGTATCATTCAGGAACACGCGACCATCAACAACGCTGATGCTGATCGCGGCGCCCATCGCAGTCGGAAGGGTATCGCCATCGAGTGCGACAACATCTTCCGCCATCTGAGCGGTGTTCACGATGTGATACAGAAGCACCTGATTCACCAATGTGCGATTAGCAAGCAGTTCTTCAGCCGTCAGGTCGAGTGCTTCGAGCAGCGCCGCGAATGCTTCATCCGTCGGGGCAAACACGGTTACGTTGACGCTTTCGCTGCCGAGCGTGACACTTGCCAGCGGAGTCAACTCAACTGCTGCGAGCAGGACGGTGAACTGCGGTTCATCTGCTGCTGCCAACGCCGCAACGATTTCGGCGATTGTCAGTTCACTCGTGTCGCCAATGTCCGGCAGTGCGAACGCAGCAACTTCCGGCGTAGCTTCGACAACGACTTCTTCAGTCGCTTCAACGACAGCTTCTTCAGTCGCTTCGACAACTACGGGGACTTCAGTCGGCGGAACGTCAGTTGCAGTTGGGGGGACATCCGTCGCGGTCGGCGGAACTTCGGTTGCCGTCGGCGGAACGTCAGTCGCCGTCGGTTCTTCCGTCACCACTTCGGTGACCTCAACAACAGCTTCTTCGGTTGCTGCTTCAGTTGCCATCGCGACTTCAACAACAGCTTCTTCTGTCGCAACTTCGGTTTCCATCGCCACTTCAGCGACCGCTTCTTCGGTCGCATCGGCGACTTCTTCCGTGGCGACTTCGGTCGCCTCAACAACGGCTTCTTCCGTTACATCAACCACAACTTCTTCTGTGGCATCAGCAGCGGGTTCTTCAGTCGCAACCGCTTCTGCGGTCGCTTCAACGGCAGTTGCCGTCGGGGGACGCGGTGAAGGTGTTGGAGTAGTAGTCGGCGCACACGCCGCAAGCGAAACCGCCAAAAGAAGCAGCCCGATGATCCAGTACCGTCGTAAACTCGACATGCACATCCCTCCCAAGAGTCGCGCAGTATGCGGCAAAAGCACTTCCTGACCAATAAATCTTTTGCCAGCTGCAAACAAGTAATACTGCCTGAAATGCGCCTATAAGTGTAGGTGAAATGTAATGAGAAATTTTCAGTCAGAGTTCTGGGCGGACTGCACAAATTCGCGCAGCGCTGCCAGTGAAAACAGAGGTGTCGCCGTTCGGGACGAATCAATCCGCCGGATAAGCCCTGTCAGTACATCCTTCGGACCAAACTCGACAAACTGGTGAGCGCCGTCAGCGATCATCCGCTGAACGCTCTCCGTCCAGCGAACGGTATGCGTAAGCTGTTTTTCGAGTTCGTCCCGAATTTCCGCCTCGCCGCCGAGCGGCTGCGTGGTGACGTTCGCATAAACAGGAATTGACGGTGCCTTAAATGAGGTTTGCGCGAGCGCCGCCGCAAACTGCTCTGCTGCGCCGCGCATCAGCGGTGAATGCGAAGCGATGCTCACCGCCAGCTTGACAATCCGTTTTGCTCCGGCTTCTTTCGCCAATGTTATGCCCGCTTCCAGCGTCGGCACATCCCCCGAAATCACAATTTGCCCGGGGCAGTTGTCATTCGCAATCACCAGCACGCCGCCGGTTTGAGCGCTGGCACGCTGGCAAACATCCCGCAGCGCCGGAGTATCCAAACCGAGAACCGCTGCCATCGCGCCCGGTGTGGTTTCGCCCGCCGATTTCATCGCCCTTCCACGTTCACGCACAAGGAGAAGCCCATCTTCAAAGCTCAGCGAACCCGCGAACACAAGCGCGGTCACTTCACCAAAGCTGTGCCCCGCAAGGAAAGCGGGTGATGTATTGGGAAGTTCAGCTTGAAGTGCACGAGCGACCGCAATTCCGTAGACATACAGCGCGGGCTGAGTGTTCACAGTATCATTGAGATCGGTTTCGGGACCGTCAAACATTAACTGCGAGAGCGGAAACCGCAGCACATCATCGGCTTGCTGGAAGACCTCACGCGCCGCTGGATAAGCAACCGCGATTTCTTTCCCCATGCCGACAACCTGCGAACCTTGACCCGCAAACACAAATGCCGTAGCAGACCCGTTCATGATTGTGTAACACTCTTTAGGTGGAGAGAATGGCGAAACCGTCAAAAACATACAATGGTATCCCCCATGCGCACAAGGGGCGATACATTAGAATTGTCTGAGCCAAACAAAGAGCCGTACCTAAATTGAGGGGTACGGCTCATGAGGTCAACGGTAACGGATTACGAACCGCTGTCCACATCCAACACCGTCTGCCCTTTATAAGTACCGCAACTGAGGCAAACACGATGGGCAACGTGGTACTGACCGCAGTTTTCACACTTAACAAGATGTTTCAGCGACAGCGCATCGTGCGCGCGGCGGCGATGGGTGCGGCTGTGCGAATGACGCTTTTTAGGTAGGGGACCCATCGGGTTTCTCCTTAATCAACACACGACCTGCCAACTGGCAGGTCACAACGAAGTGTATGGGATTATAGAGGCGGGGAGAGAACCCCGTCAAGGTGAACCTTTTGCCGACGATTACATCTCCCGCTCCAGAGGTACTGCTGAAAGACCCTGATTTGCCTGCATGGATGCGCCGTGCCTTCCGGGGTACGGACTGGGGTGCGCTGCTCACGCTGGTTTTCAGCATCCTGATCGGCTGGTCATTCGTCGTGCAGCCGGACTCCACCGGTGGAAATGTGTGGGAGCGCAGCATTTTTCGCACCGCTGACACAGCGGAAGCACTCGTGGAAGGACGTTTGTATCCGCGCTGGTCGCCGCATATCATGGGCGGCATTGGCGCGCCATTTGCGCATTTTCTCCCTCCCCTGCCCGCATATTTGCCCGCCGTGATCGACGCGCTCTTCGTTGATGATTCCGTATTGGCGGTACGCCTTGCAGCCCTCACAGCATTCGTACTGGGAAGCACAGCAGTTTACGCGTTCTCGGCGCGGCGCTTGGGCGGTTCAGCCGCGCTGATCGCCAGTTTGCTGTATATGTTCAGCCCAACCGTCGGGATCATCGTGCCTCACCTGCAAGGCGATCTGACGCATGTGTTCGCACATGGGCTTCTGCCGATTTTCTTATGGTCATTCGACGGATCGCTCATGCTCGGTCGCCGCCTTGACCTGACTGCACTCATTCTGAGCGGTTCAGGGCTGATCTTGACCGATCCGCTGTGGTACGCACTCGGTATCCTGCTGATTTTTCCGTTGATGCTTCCGGCGGCATCTTCGTACAACCGTGTGACACTCCGCACCACCCTGCTTGCGGTTCTTGCGGGCGGTGGACTTAGCGCATTTTATTGGCTGCCCGCGTTAGTCGAACGCGATTTGGCAGTCTGGCTAGCGCCGCTCCCCTCTGCACATCCCCCGATCACGCTCGGCGGACTGCTGTCAGCATTCCCACTGCTTGACCGTCGTTCCATGCAGCCAGCATATCCGCATGCGCTCGGCTTGAGCATAATGATGTTTCTAATCCTGTCACTGCCGCTCTTACTGCGTCGGAATGCACATCTGATTCAGCAGGTATACGGGCTAATTGGCATCATTGGCGCGCTGATCTTGCTCTTTCTGATACCAGAACAAACACAATTGCTCGGCGGTGTAGTGCTGTGCCTATCGATTGCAAGCAGCAGTGCGATCCGTTGGCGAGAGCGTTTGCCCGCGCGGGTTCAGCATCTGCTGATGCCCTTTTTCATTGGTGCGCTGCTGATCAGCGCCGCCACCGTGTGGCTGACACCTCGCGCCGACGCTGCACTTACAGACTTTTCGCCCGCATCGCAGATTGCCTTTGAACAATCGGGGTTTGGGTTTGCGCTGCTGCCGGATGATCAGCCTGTGCCAACCGCACAAGGCATGTCAACGTTCATGCTAACGGGGAGCACTGCTGCGGAAAACAATCCGTTTGAGATCATCACGCCGGGAGCCGATGCACAAATCGGCACGATTGCCGCCGAAGGACACCGCTATCAATTCCAAGTCCAAACGGCTCAAGAAACCGAAATTCGCCTGCAAATTGCATGGTTTCCCGGCTGGCAGGTGACCAATTCCACAATAACAGTTTCGATTGCGCCCGGAGCAGATGGAATGATCGTCGTGTGGATCGGCGCGCATCAAAGCGGGGAATTTACGATTGAATTCGGTGCGACCCCCGCGCGCACGTTCAGTTGGCTTGCCACCGGGTTAAGCGCCGCCGCCGCGCTCCTGATCGTTGCATTCCGCCCGCTTGTTCGTCAAGAGCATGATGAGCTAGCACTATTCCCGTTGATTCCGAACAAAGATGCTCATTTGATCACGGCAGTCGCGTTTGTGTTTACCGCAGCGATTGGGTTGTTTGCGCTCCCCGATGCACCCTATGCGCTCGGCGCTGCCCCCGGAAGCGGCATGAGCGGCAGTTTTCCGCTGCGCGCCCGCACTGACGTCGGGCTTGAAGCACTCGGCTATCACATCGCCCGCGCCGACTATCAACCCGGCGAAAAGTTCACGTATACGATCTATTGGCGCACGCTTCGGTTTCTCGATCGCGTGTACACGGTGCAGCCGCTTCTTCTCAGCCGCGCGACTGGATCGCCCATCGTGGTCGGTGTGCGGCATCACCCCGGCGGTTATCCGACCAACCGCTGGGTCACCAATCGCTATATCACAGATGTGGAAACTTTAACCCTACCCGACTCGCTTGCCCCCGGTGAATATGATCTCGCCGTCGAGGTGTCGGCGTGTGCGCCGCGTGATCCCTGCACTGTGATGGATCGCCTGACATTCTTCAGTGCGGACGGCGGATTATATGGGGCAATCCTGCGTCTACCTGTGATCGTGACAGTTTCGGGCTAATCATCGTTGAAATTGCCTAATGGGTAGCTACAATTAGGTGCAACCAATTACGAATTTGAGAAGGCAGTTAATCAATGTCATCACAAACAGCAGATTTCGCGGCTCAGTTGGGTCGTGCGTGGGCTTATCATCGGCAGGGCAACAACAGCAGCGCGATCAGCGAATTCGAGAGTATCCTCGCGGCTTCACATGAGAATGTCGATGCGCTGTACGGCTTGGGTCTCGCTCTGCGCGCCAGCGGAAAGACCGCACAGGCGCTTGAGATGTTCCGCCGCGCATACCAAGGTTTGGCATCACTGGACGTTCAAGGCGAAGATGCTGACCGCGCCGCGATGCTGGATCGGATGATTAAGCAGCGGCTGTCCGAACTCGAAGGTACTCCAGCACGCTAGGCGTGTTGATCCCAACGATGAGCAAGCGAGAACGTCTTGAAAAAACCGTCGCAGGAGAAGCAGCGGATCGCTCCCCGATCATGTGCTGGCGGCACTTCCCCGGTGATGATCAGCGATCTGCCGATTTAGCGCGCTCCCTGCACGACTTTCAGGCGGCTTTTGATTGGGACATATTGGTTGCCGCCCCTGCCAATACCTACCTTGTGACCGATTACGGCGCATCTGATGAATGGCAGGGCGACAGCATGGGAACACGCCAATGTTCCCGCCGCTCCGTTGAGCGTTCGCTCGATTGGACAAATCTCCGCCCACTTGATCCCGGGCGCGGCGCAATGGGTCGGGTTCACGAGGCGGTTCGCTTGACTACTGATGCCTTGCGCGAAAGCGTCCCGGTGATCGTGCCGGTTTACAGCCCTCTCGCGCAAGCCGCTCACTTGAGCGGCGAAGCAGCCCTCCTCAAGCACATCCGCACCCAACCAGATCGCGTGCATACGGGTCTGAATACGCTCACCGAGTCAACGCTGCGCTGGATCGATGCGGCACGGCGGTTGCCAATTGCAGGATTTCTCTTGATCAGCCCATACGCTGATTACGGAATGCTCTCTGAAGACGAATACGCTGCATTCGGGTTTCCGTATGACAAGAAGCTGGTCGATTCGATCCCGTCGAAATGCTGGTTCAACATGGTGCATCTGGGGAACGACGCGCCGATGTTCAAATTCGCCGGGAGCTTGAAAGCGCAAGCGCTCCACTGGCATGATCGTGACAGCCAGATGGCGCTCACACAGGGTAAGAGTCTCGTCAGCGGCGCGGTGTGCGGCGGCATCAGCGCACGCGATATGACTATCGGGACGCCGACTGCGATCCGTGACGCCGGACGCGATGCCTTGGTGCAAATGGCGCATCGCCGTTTGATCCTCTCGGCGGGCGGCGGTGTTGCAGTCACGACGCCGAACGGGAATCTTCGTGCGCTTCGAGAAGCAGTTGAGCGGAGCGGCTGATCATGTCGATTCGGGTGATCGCGGGGAGCGCCAAAGGACGGCAGCTTAAGCTCGTGCCGGGTGACAGCACGCGACCGGTTATGGATCGCGTCAAAGAAGCGCTGTTCAGCATCATCGGGCGCGATATTCTGGACAGTGTTTTTCTGGATTTATTCGCAGGAACGGGCAGTGTCGGCATTGAAGCGTTGAGCCGGGGCGCACGAAAAGCGGTCTTGATCGACCTTGAGCCGAAAGCGATCCAGACGATACAGGAGAACCTCAAGCTCACTCGGCTGATGGAGAAAGCGGTTGTCAGGCGCGGGGATGCGTTCGCGGTGCTTTCGGGAAAGCCGGACGCAGCCTATGATTTTGTCTATATCGCGCCGCCGCAGTATAAGGGCATGTGGGAAAAAGCACTCCGGGAAATCGACGCGAAACCTGAATGGTTGAGTGATGACGGAACGGTGATCGTGCAGATCGATCCGGAGGAATACACGCCCATTCCGCTTGAACATCTCGTCGTTGATGACGAACGAAAATACGGCAGCACGCTCTTGATCTTCTACAGCCGTTCGGCTGAACAACCAACCGGTGATCTTCCGGCACAGGAGTAGATTGTGGTCGATTGGGTACGGCTCGAAGCCGTTGTACAAGAACTTCTCACCACCTACGAGGTATTTGCGCCGCCCATTCCGGTCGAAATGATCTTGCAGAGTCCGCGCGATGGAATGTGGGAAGAACTCGACATTACGCAGATTTCCGGCTCATTCTTGCAGGTAGGCGTCGGCTACTCGGTGCGGATGCCAATGGCGCGCGTCTTGGCGCGGCATATCACGCGCAGCGAGTGGGGGATTTCGCGCGGGGTGAATCAACTGGTCGCGGATGAGCCAACGCTCCACGCCTTCGCACGCATCCTCGTCATGCCTTCGCATATGGTTATGGAATTAAAAGAAGATGCACGCACGCCGGACTTGCTCGCCGCGCACTTTGAAGTCCCCGTCGATGATGCGCGGCTGCGCTTGCAAGATTTACAAGCTTATTCTGCTTGACCCGGCGTACCAAGCAGACGACGTGCCAACTCAAGGGCATCTGCGGCGCTGGTGACGCTGCCTGTCACCTGTGCTTCGCGGATCGCCTCAAGTAGTTCCCCGACCATGCGCCCGGGTTTGAGATGGAGCGCCGCCATTAACTCCCGCCCATTGATCAAGGCGGGCGGATCGATCCATTCTGTGCGCCGCTGAAAATATCCATAAAGCAGGGTTCCGGCATGGTCAACGCGCCGCAACCAGCCGTCTTGACTAATGCTCACCCCACCTCGTGCCAGCGTGCGCGCCAAATCTAGCAAAATGATGTCTACACCCGCTTCACCAGCATCACGCCAGTAGCGATAAACCGTCAGCGGATCGAGTTCTGCTTCGTAGTCTGCCAAAGCCGCGAAGTGCTCGCGCCGTCGCACAAGCGCCGTCAAGCGTTCCCGCTCCGGGTTACTAAGGCGAAGCGCGAACCCCCTCGCTTCGACCGTGTCCACATCGGCAGAGTCGAGCAGCAGCATCAGTATCAGCAGTGCTTGATGAGTGCGATCATCAGCATAAACATGCTCAATATGTGTCTGAAGCGGCTTGCGGAAACGGTCAAACGCCATCACGAGCGTACCAAGTGTGAACTGCGCCGCTGTCTCATCGGTGCGGCGCGGGCTGACCGTGTTCAAGATACGCGCGAGATGCTCAATGGTGTTAAGCGCCAGCGCAAAACCATCTGGCAGCGCAGATGCCCCCGGCTGAGTTTTCAAGACGGCGGTTTCGGGAACAATCAGCGTGAGCATCCCCAACGAGTCGGCAATCCGCAGCGCGGAATGCACTTTTGCGCCGTTCAGCAGGTTGAAGAATTCATCACGCAAACGTTCGGCGGAAATTTTAGCGAGAAGCGGTGCGGTCTGGCGCATATCTGCCAGCGTTTCGGGATCGATGCGAAAACCAAACTGGATGCTCTGGCGAACGCCGCGCAGCGCGCGGATCGGATCATGCGTCAGTGAAAGCGGATTGCAGCGGCGGATCAGATGTGCCAGCAAATCGCCTTCTCCCTCGCACGGATCGATCAGCGTTTTGAGATCGCCACGTAAATCGACCGCCATCGCATTGATCGTGAAATCACGGTCACGGAGATCGGCTTCAAGATCCGCGCCACGAAACGATGCGACATCGAATATGATCCGCCCGTTCGGGGTATCAACAAGCGCCCGCCCAACATCACGGTCAGGATCGAGCGGATAAAATGCCCCTTTCAGCGCGTTGGCAATTTTGCGCGCGACCGCGATCCCACTGCCTGCCGTTGCCATATCGACATCGGCAATCGGGCGGCGCAGAAACGCATCCCGCACCACACCCCCAACCATATAGATCGGCGTGTCAATAGCGCTCAAACGCTCCTGCAAATCAAAGATGAGGTCATCCCACACCAACACGCGGTTTGGGAGGTTATTTGAGGTAGGCATCCTTTTTCACCACCCCTACGAACGGAAGATTCCGGTACTTTTCATCAAGGTCAAGTCCATACCCGAACACAAATTTGTCCGGGATGCGGAATCCGACGTAATCCACCGGAATTTCGATGGTGCGGCGGGAAGGCTTGTCGAGCAGCGTGCATAACCGAACCGAAGCGGGCTTTCGTGCGGCGAGCATCTCCATCACAAACTTGAGCGTATGCCCACTGTCGATGATATCCTCGACGATGAGCAGGTGCTTATCCTGCACATTGCGGCTCAAATCCATCACGATGCGCACATCTCCCATCGAGGTGCGCGCCCCCGCGCCATAACTTGAAACTGCCAAGAAATCGATCTCATGCGGGATAGTGATGCTCCGCATGAGATCGGTCAAGAACACAACGCCGCCCTTAAGAATGCAAATCAGCAGAAGATCGGCGGTATCGCCATAATCCCTGCTGATCTGCGCGCCCAGTTCCGCGATGCGGTGCTGAAGCGTCGGGGAATCAATCAAAACTTCTTCGAGAAGGGGTTCGTAAGCATGACTCATGATACACCTCAGGATGAAAGCCTTCTGAGTATACCTGAATTCGTCAAGTTCTTACCCTTGATGATGCACCTGTAAACTGCGAACCGACAGCGGTTTTTTGTGCAGCGCGCGAATCCCCTGCACGACGGCTGATGCGGCACTCATCGTCGTGATGATCGGAACGCCGTAGATGTGCGCCGTGCCGCGAATCAACCCGCCGTCGTGATGCGCTTGCCCGCCGCGCGGCGTATTGATGATCATGGCGATCTCTCCGGCGCGGATCGCGTCAATCACGTTGGGTGATCCTTCGCTCACTTTGCGGATTGGCTTGACCGGAAGCCCAATCTCCTCAAGATATGCGGCTGTGCCGCGTGTTGCGATCAGCGTAAAACCGAGCGCAACCAGATCGCGCGCAATCTTCGTCACTGCCCCGCGATCATACGGGTTCACGCTGATCACAACGCTGCCACTCGTCGGAAGCGCGGTACTCGCGGCGAGTTCTGCCTTATAGAACGCATGACCAAAACTGCTTGCATGTCCCATCACTTCCCCGGTTGAGCGCATTTCCGGTCCAAGCCGCGCATCCACGCCGGGGAACTTGTTAAACGGCATCACCGCTTCTTTGACGAAGAAGCCGTCAACGGACGGTTCTTCGGTGAAACCAATTTCCGTGAGTGTTTTTCCGGCAGCAATCTGGGCAGCATAACGCGCCAGCGGAACACCTGTCGCTTTGCTCACAAACGGAACGGTGCGGCTGGCACGCGGATTCACCTCAAGCACATAGATGACTTCATCTTTGATGGCAAATTGGATGTTAAACAGCCCGCGCACGCCCATTGATCGACCGATCTGGTGCGTGTATTCGCGGATGATTTCGATGTGATACGCGCTGATCTTGTACGGCGGCAGCACGCACGCCGAATCACCGCTATGAACGCCCGCTTCTTCGATGTGCTGCATGATCCCGCCGATGGTGACATATGTGCCATCGCACAACGCATCGACATCGACCTCAAACGCATCATCCAAGAATTGATCGATCAAGACCGGGTGACCGTTCCATTCGATGTGATGGTCGAGCCAATCGAGCAGCATCGCTTCGTCAAACACGATCGCCATACCGCGCCCACCTAACACGTAGCTTGGGCGCACCAGCACCGGGTAGCCGATCTGCTGGGCAACATGGGCGGCTTCTTCACGCGTCATCGCGGTTGCGCCAGCAGGCTGAGGGATCTCCAACTCCTGCATAAGCGTATTAAACCGCCGCCGATCTTCCGCCAAGTCAATCGTATCGACCGATGTCCCCCAGATCGGAGCACCCGCCGTTTGGAGCGCATGCGCCAGATTAAGCGGCGTTTGTCCGCCAAACTGCACCAGCACGCCATCAGGCTTTTCAGCATCGATCACGTTCATCACATCTTCGAGAGTGAGCGGCTCAAAGTAGAGGCGGTCGGCGGTGTCATAATCGGTGCTGACCGTCTCCGGATTGCAGTTGATCATGATCGTTTCGTAGCCCATTTCCTTGAGCGCAAAACAGGCATGGACGCAGCAGTAATCGAACTCAATCCCCTGCCCAATGCGGTTCGGACCGCCGCCTAACACGATCACTTTTTTGCGGTCGCTCACGTCGGCTTCGTCGTCGATCTCATACGTGCTGTAGAGATATGGCGTATGCGCCTCAAACTCCGCCGCACACGTATCAACGCGGTAATACGTCGGCACAACGCCGAGCGCCAGTCGTTTTGCCCGCACTGCCGTTTCATCAGATTTGACGATCTGCGCGATGTGCCGGTCACTGTAGCCGTACTGCTTCAGGGTGAGCATCCGCTCAGGACTGATCGCATCAAGCGTGATTCCTTCTGCGGAAAGCGTCTGCTGAAGTTCGGCGGTATCGGCAAGCTGGCGCACGAACCAAGGATCAAACCCCGTGCGTGCGGAGACTTCTTGCGCGGTCATGCCGTCGTGCATCGCCGCGCCCACTTGAAACAACCGCTGCGCCGTCGGCACTTGCAGCGCTTCCGGCACAGTGACGGGGAGTTTGAAGCCGAAACCGTACATTCCAATATCAAGCGACCGGATCGCCTTTTGCAGCGCTTCGGGAAACGTGCGTCCGATCCCCATGACTTCACCTATCGCCTTCATCTGCGGACCTAAACGATGATCCGCACCGGGAAACTTGGCGAAGTCCCAACGGGGAATCTTCACAACAACATAATCAAGCGACGGCTCAAAGCTGGCAGGCGTCACTTTAGTGATGTCGTTCGGGATTTCATCGAGCGTGTACCCGACCGCCAACAGCGCCGCGATTTTGGCGATCGGGAAGCCTGTCGCTTTGCTCGCCAACGCCGACGAACGCGACACACGCGGATTCATCTCGATCACATACACCTGACCGTCAGCGGGATTGATCGCAAACTGTACGTTTGCGCCGCCCGTCGCTAGCCCGACCCGATCCAGCACGATCTTCGCCATATTGCGCAAGCGCTGGAGTTCTTTATCGGTGAGTGTTTGCGCAGGGGCGACGGTGATGCTGTCGCCGGTGTGAACGCCCATCGGATCGAGGTTTTCAATCGTGCAAACGACGACGAAATTCCCCGCCGTATCGCGCATCACTTCGAGTTCGTACTCTTTCCAGCCGAGTACGCTCATCTCGATCAAGACCTGCCCGACCGGGCTGAGCTTTATTCCGCGCTCCGCGATGCCACTGAGTTCATCGGGTGTATGCGCAACCCCGCCGCCCGATCCGCCGAGGGTGAATGAAGGGCGAATCAGAACCGGGTAGCCAATCTGCTCCGCCGCGTGCAGGGCTTCATCAGCCGAGCTGACGATATGACTCGGCGGGCAGGATAAACCAATTTCCGCCATCGCCTGTTTGAACAACTGGCGATCTTCGGCAAGATCGATACTTTCCATGATCGCGCCGATCAGCTCGACGCTGTGCTTTTCGAGGACGCCGGATTCGCTCAGAGATTTGGTCAAGTTGAGCGCAGTTTGTCCACCGACGGTCGGCAGCAGCGCATCCGGTTTTTCTTTCTCGATGATGCGTTCGACGATCTCCGGCGTGAGCGGCTCGACATAGGTCGCGTCCGCGAATTCGGGATCGGTCATGATCGTCGCTGGATTGCTGTTAACCAGTACCACGCGGTAGCCTTCGCGCCGCAGCGCTTTACACGCCTGTACGCCGGAATAATCGAATTCGCTGCCCTGCCCGATGATGATCGGTCCAGAGCCGATGATAAGGATGGTTTTGATGTCAGTTCGTTTTGGCATTCGTCTTATGCGCCATTTATGAGTAGGTTGAGCATGTGAGTCGCCATGAGTATCCAACTACCGAGTATTGCACACCCTCTGAGGAAATTGAGACGTTCCCACGTTTTGGTGCGCACGGGTGGCATCTTACCCCATAGTTTGTAAAGGTTCGCTCGAACAATCTGTTCCCATGCCCAATCTGTGTCAAATGTGGAGCGAATCATATGAGGCAAGTACAACAGAGTCATAACAATGAACCCCAAGGCGACTAATCGCATATGTTATTCACTCCGTGATTGCTGCCTGAGTCCCTTTGACACGACTCACGAACTCGTCGAATAAATACAGCGAATCATGCGGACCCGGTGAGGCTTCCGGGTGATACTGCACGCTGAACGCGCCGAGTCCTTCGTGCCGGATGCCTTCGATGCTGTTGTCGTTCAAGTTGATGTGCGTGACCTCCCCGCCTTGTAGATCGCTGTCCGGCGTGACCGCAAACCCGTGATTATGCGCGCTGATTTCGATCACACCCGTCAGCAAGTTTTTCACCGGTTGGTTGCCGCCGCGATGCCCGAAGCGCATCTTCTCGGTTTTGCCGCCCAACGCCAGCGCCAAAATCTGATGTCCGAGACAAATCCCGAAGATCGGCACTTTGCCGAGCAGGTTGCGCGTGTTGTCGATCATGCACGTGACCGCAGCCGGATCGCCGGGTCCATTCGAGAGGAACACCCCCGCCGGTTTCATCGCCATGACCTCTGATGCGGGAGTAGACGCCGGAACAACCGTCACGCGCAAGCCGCGATCGGTCATCATGCGCAGAATATTCTTCTTGATTCCAGTATCGTAGGCGACGATCAGCGCACCTTGCGGATCATAGGGGTGCGTCGTGTACCATTGCGGATCGCTCTGCTCCGTCCAGTGGTACGGCTCGGCGCATGTCACTTCATCAACCAGATTCGCGCCGCTCATGTCCGGCGCGGAGCGTGCCATTTTGACCAGTGCTTGCGCATCAACCGCATCTTTTCCGTGCGCGATCACGGCGCGCATCACGCCTTTTTCGCGGATATGACGCACGAGCGACCGTGTGGGGATGTTCGCAATCCCGATCACGCCGTGTTCGCCCAGATACTCGTCCAAGTTGCGCTGACTGCGCCAGTTGCTCACCGCCGGGGAAAGGGCGCGGACGACGAAGCCCGCCACCCACACCCGATCCGACTCCACATCTTCCGGGTTAATCCCGGTATTGCCGATGTGCGGCACGGTCATCGTCACGATTTGGCGGTGATAACTGGGATCGGTCAGGATTTCCTGATAGCCCGTCATCGACGTGTTGAAGACGAGTTCCCCCGTCTGCACGCCGTCCGCCCCAAACCCGATTCCCTGATACGTCGTTCCGTCTTCCAGCGCCAACGCCGCTTGCATGATGTTTAGCTCCGGTAGTGTCCGTTGATTGAGACATAATCGTGCGAAAGGTCGCACGTCCAGACGGTATAGCCGTTCGGCTCACCGCTTCCGCAGTCAAGCTCAACCACAATCGACGGCTCACGCATGATCGCGCTGGCTTCGTTTTCGTCGTAGGCAGTGGGCATCCCGTTCTCAAACAGGAGCAGTTCGCGCGCAAGCTGCTCTCCCCGGCTGATCCACAGCTTGAGCTTATTCGGATCAAGTTTCGCGCTTGACCGCCCCGCCGCCGCGACGATGCGCCCCCAGTTGGCATCACCGCCGTAAAACGCCGTCTTGACGAGTGGTGATGTTGCGATCGTGTTGGCGATGCTGCGTGCGTCGTCGTAATCAAAGGCATGCGAGATGTGAATGGTGATGAACTTGGTCGCGCCTTCGCCGTCGCGGACAACTGCCTTTGCCAGATGCGCGCACACCGGGTCAAGTTGATCGCTCAATTCGTTATAGCGGGCACTGATTCCGCTTGCGCCGTTCGCCAGCATCAACACCGTGTCATTGGTGCTGGTATCGCCATCAACCGCAATCCGGTTAAACGAATATTCCGCCCCGCTGTGCAGCATATCGCCCAGATCAGGATTGCGAATATGCGCGGCAGGTTCGGGATAATTGGCGGTCGCATCGGTGACGATCAAACCCAACATAGTCGCCATGTTCGGCGCGATCATGCCCGCGCCTTTGGCGATACCCGCAATCGAGTAGCCCTGCGGCGCGCGGTACGATGCCAGCTTCGGGCGCGTGTCCGTCGTCATGATCCCACGTGCAGCGGCTTCCCAGTTTTCCGCGCCCAACGCATCAACCGCCAAGCCGATCCCGCGCTGAATCTTCTCCATCGGAAGCTGTGTGCCGATCACGCCAGTAGACATGACCAGCACTTCATCTTCGCTGATGCCCAACCGCTCCGCCGTCCAGCGCTGCATCTGGCGCGCATTGTCGATCCCCTGCTGACCTGTGCAGGCGTTCGCGCACTTTGTATTCACGATGACAGCGCGGATATGCGTGCTGTTTTTCGCCAGCGTCTCTTGATCGACCAGTACGGGGGCGGCTTTCATGAGATTCGTCGTGAACACCCCCGCCGCCATACACGGAGTCTCGCTGTAGATCAGCGCCATGTCGAGCGCGCCGTCGGCTTTCAGTCCGGCATGTACACCTGAGACTTTGAAGCCCTTCACCGATGCAATCGCCGCTTGAACGTCCGTCATTTATTGTTTGTCTCCAGCGAGAATTCCGGTCAATTTGTCGATCATGGGGTCTACGTCTGCTTTGGTCGCGATCAGCGGCGGCACAAAGCGGATCACATTCGGTCCGGCATTGACCATGAGCAAGCCGTTTTGATACCCGGCTTCGATCATCGAAGAGACATCGACCGTGAGTTCAAGCCCGACCATCAAGCCGCGTCCACGTACTTCTTTGATCAGCGGGCTGTTGATCTCTTGCAACCGCTCCTTGAGGTACGCCCCCGTCTCGCGGACATTCGCCAGAAATGCAGGTTCGCTGATGCGCGTAAACACATAATTGGCGACTGTCGTGCTAAACGGATTACCCGCGAAAGTCGAGCCGTGATCGCCGGGGTGAATATGATCGGCAACGGTATTTGTCGTCAAAATCGCGCCAATCGGAAGTCCGCTGCCAAGCGCCTTCGCAATCGTCTGAATATCCGGCGTGACTCCGCTCGGTTCGCTTGACCAAAGCGTTCCCGTGCGCCCCATGCCGCACTGAATCTGATCAAAGATCAACAGCGCGCCGTGCTGACGGGTGAGTTCGCGCAGTCCTTGTAAGAATTCAGGAGTCGCCGGATTGATCCCACCTTCCCCTTGAACAGGTTCGAGGATCACGGCGGCGGTCTTGCTGCTGATCACGGCGCGGGCGCTGTCGAGATTGTTGTATTCCGCGACGATCACCCCCGGCATGAGCGGATGAAACGGCTTCTGATATTTGTCTTTCGGCGTAATCGACAGTGATCCGAGCGTGCGTCCATGAAACGCCCCGGTAAAGCACACGATCTCTTTGCGTTCGGTGTCGCCGTTGTCATACGCGACCTTGCGCGCAAACTTGAGCGCACCTTCGACAGCTTCCGTACCGCTGTTGGTGAAAAACACCCGATCTGCAAACGACTTTTCGCAGATTAACGCGGCAAGTTCCGCTTGAGGCGCGGTGTAATACAAATTGCTAGTGTGGATTAATCCCGTCGCGGCATTTTGGATCGCTTCCACAAAGCCGGGGTCGCCATAACCAAGCGCGTTCACTGCGATTCCCGCGACCCAATCCTGATAGGCGTTTCCATCGGTGTCATAGACGGTCATGCCCTGCCCGTGTGAAAGGACGAACGGCGGGCGTTTGTATGACTGGACGACATGTTCATTTTCGAGCTGAATAACCGGATGCGTACTCAACTATGATGCTCCTTACCCCTGCGATTGCGCATTGTCCATCAGATGCGACCAGTTCAGCCGCCGTTCCACCCATTCCGGTGAGGCGCGGCGCGGATCAACCCACCCATTCGCCGCCTCATAGCGAATTGTTGCCAAACACCAGCCGAGAATCTTCTCGGCAACTTCCCGGTTGATCATGCCCGATCCAAGCACGTGCGCCGCCAAATCCCGGCTGTAGTTTGAGGTTTTGACGAGCGCGTTGTAAATCAAGTGGTGCAGTTCGTGACAGTTGGCGCACAATTGGATCGTCACACGGTTTTCGCCGTGCATTGCGATATCCCACAAGTGATGACGATGCGACGATGGATAGCCGCATGCTGTACAGGCTGTGATCCGTTCGTTATACGTCGGACGGCGGCGTTTTTTGATGCGCTGGTATTTGCGTAGTCGATAGAATCCGAGCCAGTAGTCGATCAGGCTCAGACGCTCGTCGTCATCCTGATGTGCGGCGAACACCCCGACGAATGAACCGATAATCTCATCCGCCTGTTTTTCGCCGTGCAGTTCACGGATCAACGCGAACAACTCTGCTTGCATACCTTGTTCGCGTTCAGAATTCTCATTCACGGGATTGATCCAACCCAACTCAACCGTTCACTGATCCTCTATGACACAGGCGTAAAGACCGTGCCACCGCCCATTTTCAACCCGTCAAGGTTGGTGATCACGGCGCGTTTTGCTCCATTTTGGAGCGCATTGAGCGCCGAGCGCACCTTCGGGATCATGCCACCGAAGATCGTCCCCTCAAGAATAAGCGACTCGACCTGCTCTGAGGTCAGCGTCGGCGTGATCATGCCGTTCACCAGCACCCCCGGCACATTCGAAATCAGATATAGGCGGTCAGCATCAAGCGCGCCCGCGACCGCCGCCGCCACTTGATCCGCGTTGACGTTGTAGACCGAGTCATGACCTAAGCTGACGGGCGCGATCACAGGCGTAACCCCTTGATCCACCATATCCATCAGCACATCGGCGCGTACAGCGGTCACGATTCCGGTAAAGCCCATGTCTTCACTGGCGTGCAGCATCTTCTCCGCCTTGACAAGACCGCGATCCACGCCGCTCATGCCCTGCGCTTCGACTCCCGCTTTGACCAATGCTGCCACAACCGCCGTATTCATCAAACCGCGCAAAACCATCTCGACGACGATCAGCGATGCCGCGTCGGTGATCCGCACCCCATCGGCGTAGCGCGGCGCAATGCCCATCTGCGCCTGCACACTGCTGATCGACTTACCACCGCCGTGAACGATCACCACCGGAGCATGAAGCCCTGCGATTATGGATGCGAATTCCGCCAAATACGCGGGATCATCCAACTCGTGCCCGCTGATCTTAACAACAATGAGTTTCGCCATTTTCCCCTAAGCCTTTAGGGCAGTTGTCTCTGGGAAACCAAGCATCAGGTTAAAGCACTGCACCGCTTGTCCCGCCGCGCCCTTACGTAGATTATCCGTCACACTGGTGATATGGAGATAGCGATTGGTCACAGAGGTAAGGCTCATCGCGGCGTTATTCTGGCGCACGACGTGCTTCAGCGCGGCTTGCTGACCAGCAGGCAGCACGTCCACAAGCGGTTCTCCGCTGTACGTTTCTTCGTAGAGCGCCTGCGCTTGATCAGCGAAGAAGTTGTCGCCAAGCTGGACGTAAATGCTCGCCATCAAGCCGCGATCTACCGGGAGCAGGTGCGGTGTGAAGATCAGCGTTCCGACGCGCGGATCAAGCTTCTGAATTTCCTGTTCGATCTCGCCGACATGACGATGGGATCGCCCCGGACTGTAGGGTGAGAAATTGCTGTAGACTTCGACAAAGTGGAGATTCGGCTTAGGGTCACGCCCTGCCCCACTGACGCCGCTTTTCGCATCGACAATGATCGGCGTGTTCGGCGCGATCGCTCCATGTTTGAGCAGGGGATACAAGCCAAGAATTGTGGTTGTGGGGTAGCATCCCGGCGCAGCGATCACTGACTTACCGACGATGTTTTCGCGATTGATCTCCGGCAGACCATATGGTGTTGGTAGAAGCTCCGGGTGTGGATGTTCGTGGTTATACCATTGTTGATAGCGCTCAGGCGTATCAAGGCGCAGATCCGCCGACAGGTCGATCACTTTCACACCTACACGAGACGCCTTCGCCGCCATTTCCGCGCTCACGCCATGCGGCAGCGCCAGAAAAACCGCATCAACCGCACCGAGATCGGCTTCGTCGGGCTTGATATACCGAAGCGAGGAAAACGGTACATGCTGTCCTGCGTAGGTGCTGGATGTCGCAAAAACAAGCTCAACATGGGGATGTTTCGACAGGATTTCGACGACATCCTGCCCCGCGTAACCTGACGCTCCGTACACCCCAACGCGCACGTTCATTCCGTTCATCTGCTGGTCATGTCCTCCTGAGTTTCGACAAAAGAAAACCCCCTGCCTCTCGGATGAGGTCAGGGGGCTTGAGTTCTCGTTTCGTTGGGATGCCGTGCGGCGACCGCCCTAACGCGAAAAACCCAGCCTGACCTCGTTGGTCAGCGGGCGACGACGGAATTCGCGGCGGCGCGGGTAATTCGGTTGTGCAATCAACCGGAAAAGCATGATGGTCATCCCTTAGTACAACGCGGGTAATGTACATGAACCCACGAAAATTGTCAATAAACCACGCGGCATTGTTCAGGGGTTGTCAGTCTCGCTTGACGCTCCCCTAACAGAGCAGTACGATCACGCCTTGCGGAGGATATGTCCCATGATTGAAGTCGAAAACCTAACAAAACGATACGGTGCGTTCACGGCTGTGGATCGCATCGCGTTCAAAACGACTCCCGGCGAGATCGTCGGGCTGCTTGGTCCGAACGGTGCGGGCAAAACCACCACGATGCGCATGCTCACCGGATTTTTACCCCCTACCGAAGGCAGTGCGCGCATCAACGGACATGACATCGATACAGATTCGCTTGAAGCGCGGCGTGCAGTCGGCTACATGCCGGAACGCATCCCCGTATATCCCGATATGAGCGTGCGCGCCTATGTGACGTTTTGGGCGCAGCTTCGCGGAATGCGCCGCCCCGCCGCCCAAGTCGATAAAGTGCTCAAGCAGGTGCAGCTTTTCGACCGCCGCAACACGCTCATCCGGCATTTGTCGAAAGGCATGCGCCAGCGGCTCGGCTTGGCGCAAGCGCTCGTTCATGATCCGCCCGTTATCATCCTTGACGAACCCACTATCGGCATAGACCCGCAGCAGGTGATCGAAGTCCGCGAGACGGTGCGGGCGCTCCGCGCCAAGCATACGGTGCTGCTCAGCACCCACATCCTCAGCGAAGCCGAGCAGGTGTGCGACCGCGTGCTGATCATCAATAAAGGGCAGATCGTCGCACAAGGTAAGCCGGGAGAACTGCGCGAAAAACTGCAAGGCGGCACGCTGCTGTACGTCGAAATCGGCGGCGCGGCGGCGAAAGAAGCGAAAGTACTCTTGGCAGCGATCCCTAACGTGACCAGCGTCGAAAAAGAGGGGAAGGGTTGGCGGTTGCGGATCAGCACCAGTACAGATGTGCGCGGCGAAGTGTCGAAGCGGGTGATGAGCGCAGGTTATAGCCTACTGGAAATGCGCGCCGAAACCACATCGCTAGAGGCGATTTTCTTGGAACTCATCAGCAAAGAAGGCAGCGCATCATGAGTACGTGGGTTGTCTTTCGGCGCGAAGTCGCGCATTATGCCGGTTCGCCGTTCGCCTATGTGATCGCGTTTGCGATTCTGATCTTGACCGGGCTGCTCTTTCGTGAAGAACTCGTCGCCAGCGAAGCCAGCATCCCCAACCCCGCTGTGATCCCGAACGCGCTCTCGTTCTTCATGATCGTATTTGCGCCGCTACTTACGATGCGGCTGCTGGCGGAAGAAAAGCGCGAAGGTACGCTCGAACTGCTGCTGACCGCACCCGTGCCGGATGGCAGCATCGTGATCGGCAAGTTCTTGGGGGCGTGGTTTTATTACTCCGTCGTCATCGGGATCACACTGGCGTATCAAATCGCGCTGTCAGCCCTCACATCACCTGATATCGGTCACAGTATTGCGGCGTATATCGGCATCTGGCTGTACGGCGGCGCAACGCTTTCGGTCGGCATCTTGTTTAGCGCCCTCACCGAGAATCAGATCGTGGCGGCGTTTCTTTCGATGGCGGCGTTGTTTCTTCTCTGGTTAGCCGATCTTGCCGGGCAGGTGATCAGCAACATTGACGCGGCGCGCGTGGTACGCGCCCTTTCCCTTCAAGGACATTACTCGACCTCGTTTGCGGTCGGATTGGTGCGGATGGAAGACATGGTATTTTTCCTCGGAATCATCCTGATCATGATTTACCTTGCGACACGAGCCGTCGAAGCGAACAGGTGGCGCTAAATGCAGCAAAAAACGGTCACACTTACACGCGGCGGACTTGGCGCATTCTTCAGCTTGATCGGCTTTGGCGGATTTGTTGCCGCTGCGATTCTGTTGATCTGGGGTGGCTTCTCAATACTGGTGATCGCGGCGATCATCATCGGCTTGATCGGGATGATCATCTGGTGGCTGCTAGTGCCGAACGACTTTCGAGCATTCATCAGCGGACGCAGTGTGCAGCATGGAACAGCGACGATCTTCACAACCGTGATTCTGATTGGAATCATCGTGATGGGATACTTGCTCATCGCACGTGCCGCCGTCACATGGGATTTAACGATCTCCCAGCGTTTCAGCCTCACACAAACCTCGCTCAACGTGATCCAGCGCGTCAACCAACCGATCCAAATTACCGGGTTTTACACCGCGCGCGCAGCAGGCATCCGCGAAATCGACGATCAATATTGGCGGCTCTACGAAACTGCGTCCGATGGCATGATCCGCCGCCAATACTACGATCCCGAAGAATTTCCGGCATTGGCGCAGCAGTTCGGGGTCACAAGCGATTCAGAGGTCTTTCTCTCGTATCTCAATGACGATGGAACGATTGATTATTCGTTAATCGCGCGTGTGTATTTGACCGAACAGCAGGAAAGCGACATGACGTTGGCGATTTCCCGTCTGCTCGTCGCGGGGACGCTGACGGTGTATTTCAGCACCGGGTTTGGGGAGCGCAGCCCAACCGACGATACACAAGAAGGCGTCAGCTTCATCAATGGCGGGATGCGTCAAAGCGGCTTAGTGACGATGCCGCTCGATATCGGCGCGATTGCAGCGCAAGGCGGCGATATTCCCGCCGACGCATCCGCGCTGATCTTCGCGCGTCCGCTCCGTGACCTGACTAGTGATGAAGTCGCCGTGATCGCGCGCTACATGGAAGGCGGCGGATCGCTTCTGCTGCTGTCAGATGTACTGTTTAACCAATTTCCGTTTATGGATCAAAACGGCGAGTTCAACAATTGGCTGTGGCAGAATTACGGCTTACGCGCCCTCAACGCGGCAGTTGTCGATTTCGTAACCGGGCAGACGACGCCGCTCGAAATTATCGGGGCGGCGGTCTACGAAGAAACCGACTTCGCTGAAAATCTTGATCCGGGAACGAATCCGGTGTTGTTCGGCTTAGCGCGCGCGATTGACATCAACCTGAGCATCGAAAACCCGGACGTCTCGAATGGTCGTCTGATCCGCTCCTCCGAACAAAGTTACGGTGAAACCGACCTGATCACACTTGGCGAAACCAACACCTACGCGATTGACGAAACCGCGGATATTCCCGGACCGCTCACGCTGGCGGCATGGGCATGGAATACGCGGAACGACTCGCGCGTTTTCTTGATCGGTGACAGCGATTTCGTCACAAATGGGCAGGTTGCCAACATTATGGGTAACGGCATCTTGTTCACAAATGCGATGAACTGGCTGTCGCATCTGCAAGATGAAGTTGAGTTCGGCTCACAGGGATTCTCGACGGGCGTGCCGATATTCTACACCCGTGAGCAGTTGGATACCGTGAGCTTCTTCATCGTCTTCTTGATCCCAACAGCCGTCTTGATCGCGGGGATGGCGGTCTGGGCGAGGCGGGTGCGCCGATGAATCGTAGTCGTTCGCTCATCCTACTAATCGGCGTTTTTGCCGCGTTGATTGTGATCAGTCTGCTCGTACAGATCGCACCGCCAGCAGCGCCACAGATTTCGACGACACCATTTTATCAGCGAGTGTATCCTGATCTAGAACCGGAGTCGATCACGGCGGTCAGCGTGACCGACTCGCAGGGCGAAGGAATTGTGCTTCGCTATGACGCTGCTAATGAGCACTGGGTTTTTGAGGCGACGGGCGCGATTTTTTCGACGGAAGTAGCCGAGAACGTGACCTCCACCTTGAGCATTCTGCCCTACTTGCAGACGCTCCCCGCACCAACCGAAGCGGAACTTCGCACCTATGGCTTGACACAGGATCGCGCCCTACTGATCGCTGCCGTCACCGATGAAGGACAGACCCACGCGGTGCTCGTCGGACTGCTCACCCCCGCCAGTACGAGTTATTACGTGTTGGTGGATCAGCGCCCTGAAGTGTACCTTGTCGAACGCGCTGCGATTGACTATATCGCGGCGGTAACACGCTCCGCATATGGGGAAGCACGGGCAACCAGCACACCTTAAGCTGAATTGCTTGACAACTCCCCCAAAGGCGGATATTCTGTTTAATTGCTATTGTAAAGCGGGTGTTAAACTGCACCCGATAGCCTCGTATTGCATTCTACCGACGCATCGACCCTCACTAAGGTAAGATTAACGAACGTATAACGTCTAATCTTTGTGGGGCACGTAGCTTACCAGATGAGTGTTCTAAAGTATGTTGAATGTGATGGCACGTAATAGGGACGCAGTGCGGTCTCAAATCATGGAAAAAGCTCGTAAGCAAGGCGGAATCACCTACGATGAGATTCTGTCGATGCTGCCTGATTCCGAGCAGCGGGATATCTCCCTGCTCGATGATCTGATGGATGAACTGCTGGAAGCGGGGATTGAAGTGCTTCCCAGTGCTGAACCCGAAGATGATGCTTTTTTTGATTCCCCAGCAGTTCGCAGCGATCTGAACTTCGAATTGGAATTCGAATCGGCGGGTCGTGACGATGACGACGCCCTGTGGTTCGATGACGACCTGAACGAAGACGCGGGCTATCAGCAGGCACTCGACAGCGATGATGTTGTCGGTTTGTATCTCAAAGAAGCGGGGCGTGTCCCGCTGTTGACGGCGGAAGAGGAAGTCGATCTCGCTAAACGCATGGAGCGCGCTGTACAAGCACGCTGTATGCTGGACGAGAAGGGCGATGCTCTCCCGATGGACGATGTGTACGATCTGCGTGACGTAATTCACGATGGCAACATGGCGCAGGAACATCTGATCCGTGCCAATGCCCGCCTCGTGATCAGCGTGGCGAAAAAGTATATCGGTCGCGGTGTTCCGTTCCTCGACCTGATTCAAGAAGGCAATATCGGCTTGATCCGCGCGACCAACAAGTTCGAATACCGGCGCGGGCACAAGTTCAGTACGTATGCGACGTGGTGGATTCGTCAAGCCGTCAGCCGCGCAGTTGCGGATCAGGGGCGCACCATTCGCGTGCCCGTCCACATGGGTGACCAGTTGAACCGGATGCGCCGCGTGCAGATGCGTTTGACACAGGAACTCGGTCGTGACCCGTCGATGGAAGAACTCGCCATCGGCATGGAAACCACGCCGGATAAGGTCGAGAACCTGCTCGAAATCGCACGCCGTCCGGTGAGTCTCGAAACACCGATTGACGAAGACGGGGACAGCACCTTTGGCGATTTCGTCGAAGATGTGAACAGCCCTGCTCCAGCGGTGGAAGTCGCTAACAACCTGCTCCACGAGCAGTTGAAAAGCGCGCTTGATCGTCTTCCCGTGCGTGAAGCGCAGATTCTGCGCCTCCGTTACGGTTTAGAGGATGGTCGCGTGTATACACTGGAAGAAGTTGGACAGGCGATCGGTGTCACGCGTGAGCGTGTTCGTCAGTTGGAAGCGCAGGCGCTCAATCGTCTTCGCCAGTCTTCGGCGCATGTGATTTTGCGGGATTACCTCTACGAGGAGTAATCATCCGTGCGGACAAAGGGATCACGCGGGGTATGGGTTGGATCGCTGGCGCTGGTTGCGGTCGGCGTTGTCCTTCTGCTCAACAATTTCGCCCTGATCAGCGGATTCAATGTGGCGGCACTCGCGCCGCTGCTGCTGGTCATCGCTGGGGCAGCCATCCTGCTGCGTGGCGATCTCCTTTCCGGTAGTGAGGGTCGCGCCTTCGGTATTACGCGCGGAAGCGTAGAAAGCGCGACCCTCGAAATCAATGCTGCCGAAATTGATGTCAAAATGCGTCCCCTCCAGCGAGAGGGGCGTTTAATTGCTGGGCAGTATGCTGCCAATGCTCGACCTGCGCTCCATGTACAGGGCACGCATACCTTTCTCAAAATGGATCGTGCCGCGACCCCTTGGCTGTCGTTTGCCGACTGGGATATGGGACTCGCACCTGATCTACCTTGGCAGGTTCTGGTGAGTGCCAGCCTCGGTCAAGTGGACATCGATCTGACCGGGCTTATCGTCAAGAACGGCTTGATCAGCACCGGACTAGGGGATATTCGGCTGACTACCCCCGGAGAAGCCTTTGAGCCGATCTATTTGCGTTCGTCCGCGGGTTCAATCACTGTGATCGCCGCGCCGGGATGTGATGTGCGGATTCATGTCAGCGAAGGCGTGTTCTTCAAGGCGCACGTCGATTCCAATCGTTATGTGCAGACCGAACCCGGTGTATACGAAGCGCATGATCCGGCGAATACGAATACGCCCGTTGATGTGTATGTATCCGGCATGTTCGGTGACGCCTACCTCGCGTAAATCCGATGGTACTGCCTGCCCCGCCCAACATCCTGATCCGCGACGGCATGGAAAGTGACATCGCCGCGTGTCTCGCCATCGACCACACCTACACAACTGAGATGGTGTGGCAGATGCAGCTTCAACATCAAGACTACCGTGACGAATATCAGATTTCGCTCAAGATGGAACGCCTACCGCGCGAAATTGAGATCGCGTATCCTTCGGACGAAACGCGGCTGCGGTTGGCTGTTCCCGATGAACACTGCTTCGTTGTCGCAGTTGATCGTGAGGATGGGCAAGTATGTGGCTATTTAGCCATGTATCATGATCCAGTGCGGCAAATTGGGCAGATACAAGATTTAGTGATCGACCGGGGACAGCGCCGTCGCGCGCTTGGCACGCGCTTGATCAATATCGCGCGCCGCTGGGCGAAAGAACATGCCCTTACCCGACTGATGCTTCAAACGCAGACGAAAAATTATCCATCGGTCGCGTTCGCGCAGAAACTCGGCTTCACGTTCTGCGGCTTCAATGATCGATTCTTTCCCAACGGGGATATTGCGGTATTTTTTAGTCAATCTCTGCGCTAGACGCCATCTGAACTGACTTGGAGCGTCCCGGTGGACGTGCTGATCGCATCCGTCTTACAGTTTGTCAATGAAATCCTAACGTCGGCAATCGTGATCGTTGCCGCGTCAATTTTGCTGTACAACCTCACGCGCGATCTTGATAATCGGGTTGCTCGCACATCCAGCGTCGTACTCGGCGCGGTGACGCTCACCTATGTCTGTGACGCATTCCTTACACTAGGACCGGGACCCACCGAATACATCGCAACACTACGCTTGCAGTGGATCGGGATCGCGTTCATGCCAGCCGCCTTGTTTCATTTATCGGATGCGCTGTTGGCAACAACCGGACTGCCTTCGCGCGGACGCCGCCGCCGCGTAATTCGCATCCTGTACGCGGTCAGCGCGATGTTCTTGATCCTTGCGGCATTCACGGATTTACTCGTGACTCCGGTGCGGGTCCAACCGGAACTGCTCGAACGCGGCATCTACCTGAGCTTACGCGGCAGTGTGTTGTTTCCCGTGTACGTGTTTTACTTCGTCTCGGTCACTGCGATTGCGTTTCAGACCGTGCAGCGGGCGCGCGCGCGCTGTTTAACGCGCGACACGCGCCGCCGCATGGGATACCTTCAAATCGCCATGCTTACCCCGGCATTCGGCATCTTCCCATTTTCGACACTGCTCGGCGCGGGTGAGGAGTTTGCCGTTTTCGGGTTGGCGATGGTCAACGTAACCAACCTCGTTGTGATCTTGATGCTGCTCTTTCTCGCTTACCCGCTGTCGTTTTTCGGATCACGCGTTCCTGACCGCGCGGTGAAAGCCGAGTTGATGCGCTTCGTGCTGCGCGGTCCGGCAACAGGTGTTCTCGCGCTTGCCACGATTTTGCTTACGTCGTCGGCGGCACGCATCTTCAGCTTACCCGGTGAAGATTTCATGCCGTTCGCCGTTGTTTCGGTTGTGCTGCTGTGGCAGTGGTTGGTACATCTGACACTGCCAACGCTGGAGCGCGTCCTCGTCTATACTGCCGCCGATTACGACCAATTCGCGGAGCTGCGTAACCTCAGCGAACGTTTGCTCACTCGAAGCGATCTCGATCAACTGCTGGATGCAACGCTGGCATCCACTTGCGACTATCTGCGCGTAAATACGGCGTTCGCGGCGATCCTCCAAGAGGATATGTTGCCAGAGGTCGTGAACGCAGTAGGACCTGCCCGACCGGATAATCAACTACTCGCGGCAGATGCCGATCTGCTGCGCAGTTTGTTCCCGCTTGACGATCACGATCTTCAAGAACTGCCGCCGCAAGTCTGGCATGGCTATTGGATTGTTCCGCTCTACGGAACGCGCCAGCATCCAAGCGGATCAACCTTGATCGGCATCATGGGTGTGCAAGCGCGTGCGGCAGAACTTGATCTCTCGGATGATGAAATGCACAGTTTGGAGCGGTTCGCCTCACGTGCTGCCCAAACCGTTGATGATATGCTGCTGCTGGGCGAAATTGTCGCCGCGCTTGAGGGGCTGCTCCCACAGGTCAGCATCACGCGTAATGTCGCCGCAGAGATCGAATACATGCCCCGCCGTGCGAGTGCGCCGCCGCGTCAGATTGCGGTCGATAATGGACTACTTATCGACCGTGAACAGTTCAAAGAACAGGTGAAAGCAGCACTCCGTCATTATTGGGGAGGCAGTGGCTTGACGAGCAGCCGCCTCTTGGAACTGCGAATCGTCAAAGAAGCGCAAGCCGCTAACGAAAACAATGCGGTGCGTGCGCTGCGCGCCGTCCTCAAACAGGCGATTGAGCAGCAAAAGCCCGGCAGCAGCGAGCGTAAAGACTACAGTCCAGAATGGACAGTCTACAACATCCTTGAATTGCGCTTCATCGACCGCGAAAAAGTGCGGGATGTTGCCAAACGGTTGGCGCTCAGCGAACCCACTTTCTACCGTCGCCAAGACGAAGCGATCGATGCGGTCGCCTTAACTCTGCTGGCGATGGAAGAGGCGCACAAATCCCTCTGATCAATGCGTCTTGCCCTCCTATTTCAGCCGTACTATACTCGCATAGGGCAGATAACAGCAGATTTACATCACGGACTACGCTTGTATCGTGAGTATTGTTAGTTTAGAGGGAAATCATGTCCAGCACGACGCAGCGGCGCGATCACACGCCGCCGCCGCCCCCGCCGGATGAGGGATATTGGGCGGCGCTGCTCAATGAAGGCGAATTTTCGGACACAACAACTGCAAGTGGGGAACAGGACGTTTTTGATGACGATGAGACCGGGCTGTACGCGAACGACATCGAGCGGGATTTGGGGGGAAATCACCGCACCGACTGGCAGCGCGTCCGCCAAGTCATGCAGCAGGATGAAATCGTCGAACTACCTGTGATCGGCTACAACCGGGGTGGTCTGCTGGTCGAATGGAACAGTCTGCGCGGCTTTGTGCCAGCCAGTCAATTGGTCGATTTTCCTGCCACATCCAACCAACAGATGCGACGTAAGGCATTAATCGGGCATTTGGGCAAACACCTAATGCTGCGCGTCATCGAACTCAACGATGAACAGAACCGACTGATCTTGTCAGAACGCGCTGCCAAAGCGCAACCGGGTCAACGCGCGGATATTCTGGCGCGGCTGCAATCAGGCGACATCATCAGCGGCACGATTACGAATCTGTGTGATTTTGGCGCATTTCTCGATGTCGGCGGGTTGGAAGGACTGATCCATATCAGCGAACTCAGTTGGGGGAGAGTCAGTCACCCGGCGGATCTGCTCAAGCGTGGGCAGGTGGTGAGCGTGTATGTGCTGGAGGTCAATCAAGGTGCAGGGCGCATCGCGCTGAGTTTGAAGCGACTGCACAATGATCCTTGGGAGACAGTCGCGGAACGCTACCAGATCGGGGAGACCGTCGAAGGCACAATCACGAATGTGGTGGATTTTGGCGCGTTCGCCCGTATAGAAGAAGGACTTGAAGGACTGATCCACGTATCCGAATTGGCGGAGGGGCATTTTCTCCATCCGCGCAACGTGGTCACGGAAGGTCAAACGGTGGAGGCGCGCATCCTGAGTATTGACGGAAAAAACCGCCGCTTGGGTTTGAGTTTACGAGCGCTTGACGAATAGGCGCGTCGCTGCCCGAAAACGACCGCAGTATTTTTCTCCCGCAAGACCAGCGAAGGCTGGTCTTGTGCGTTAGAATAGAGTCACAAACAGGAGTGAGGGGTACTGGAGTGGCGCAGGATAAATCTGCCAAACCTGCGGCGCGTCCGCCGACGGAGAAAGAGTCGCCTCCGGGCGCGACCGCGAAAACACCAGCCAACGCAAACGCGGCAAAAACTGGCGAAACAAACAACGCAGCGGCAGCGACACCCACACCGCAGCCCACCAAGTTTGCGAATGCGGAAAAATACACGGTCAAGCCGGAGTTTTGGGATTCCATTTTTGATTTGATTCCCCCTTGGGGGGATGAGATCGCCGCCCTCCTGCTGATCGTTTTTGGCGTTGTTTCGTTTCTGGCGCTAATCAACGCGACTTCGGACGCGACCATCGCAGCGGCATGGTCAAGTGCGCTCACGGGGATGTTTGGTTGGGGAAGCGCTGTGATCTGCGCGGGCATTTTCGCGTTGGGAATCATCATTCTGCTGCCCAAGCTCGGTGTCGTGATTCGCTTTCCAACGCGGCGCATCCTCGCGTTGGAGTTTATGTTCTTGTCAGTGCTGGCGCTGCTGCACCTTGCCGCAGGTGATGAAGAACTCCGCGCGGTTGCCCGTGCGGGGCGCGGCGGGGGTCAAATGGGTTGGGCGTTGACCGCCCCGTTAATGAACTGGTTCGGCGCGGCGATCACGATTGTGTTCTACACGACGATCCTTGTAATCGCAGTCTTGGTTATGATCGGCATCAGGCGCGATCAAGTCGAAACGTTTTTTCAAACGCGGATCACCGCACTGAAATCATTCGGACACGCCAAACGTCCGCCGCTCCCGACGAAACCCGTGCGCACGGTGCAGCCTGTAGGCGTACTTGATGAAGCGCTCAAAAGCAAACCGGAAGTCACTGAAGACTCCAGCGGTCAGCTCGTAGTTGGTACGGCATCGGCTGTGAAAGCACAGCGTGCCCGTGTGTATTCGGTTGCACGCGTTCGTCCAAATCTCGAAAATCTTGCGCCATCCGTGCGTGCCGCCTTAACCACACCCTCACCAAGCGCCGCGCCTTCGGCATCTGCTGCACCGTCATCTGACGCCAAAAAACCGCTGCCGGAATACACCCGCGCATCTGAGCCACCGGTCATCAAGACCGAAGAACAAAAAGCGGCAGAAGCGGCAGAACTCGCCGCCCTAATGCATCGAAGTAAAGAAGTCAAACCGCTGGACGCCATCGGCACGATCAAAGGCAAGCGCGTGAAGGGTGAGGCGCTCATGGTCGAGCGCCCCGACGGTCGAATCAAGCGCTATTACACCATCGACAACATGAAAGAGCCGCGCGGCGTCAACAAACGCGATGAAGGAATTCCGCCGCTCGACCTGCTGCGCGATGTCGAAATTCAACTCCCTGACGAGACGGAAATCAATAACAACGTCGTCTTGATCGAAAACACGCTTCTTGAATTCGATATTGATGTTGATGTTGTTGATGTGAAAGTCGGACCGACCGTGACGCAGTACGCGGTACAGCCGTTCAAAGAAGGGCAAAACCCGGAAGGCGAACTCTCCGCAAGCGGACGCACCCGCGTGAATAAAATCGCTTCATTGGCAAATGACTTGGCACTGGCACTCTCCGCGAAGCGTCTGCGCATGGAAGCACCCGTCCCCGGTCATACGTATATCGGCTTAGAAGTCCCGAACAAGAAGCCGAGCATCGTGGCGCTGCGCTCCGTGTACGAAAGCAAGGCGTATCAGGAGAAGAAGCAGAAGAAAGACTCGCCGCTGTTTGTGCCGCTCGGTCGTGACGTAACCGGCGCACCCATCGGGATCGACATTGGCGCGATGCCGCATCTGCTCATCGCCGGAACGACGGGTTCTGGCAAATCAGTGGCGATTGCCGCGCTGGCGACAGCGCTTGTGCTGGACAATCCGCCTGATCTCGTCAAGGTGATCATGCTCGACCCGAAGATGGTGGAACTCAGCCGCTTCAACGGGCTACCGCATCTGCTCGGTCCGGTTGAAACCGACCCGGAACGCATCATCGAGGTGCTGCGCTGGTGTACGCGTGAAATGGATCGGCGCTACCAAGTCCTTGAGGAAAACGCCGCCCGTAATATCGATACCTACAATTCGCGCTTGGGTCGCCGCCGCAAAGATGAATACATGCCGCATGTCGTGATCTTGGTGGACGAGATCGGCGACTTGATGATGAGTCACCCAGAAGAAACCGAACGCTCGGTTGTGCGTATCGCGCAGAAAGCCCGCGCCGTCGGGATGCACCTCGTCGTTGCGACTCAGCGTCCATCGGTAGACGTGATCACCGGGTTGATCAAAGCGAATTTCCCGTCGCGTATGTCGTTTGCGGTCGCGTCCGGCGTTGACTCGCGCGTGATTTTGGACACGGTCGGCGCAGAAACACTGATGGGTAAAGGCGACATGCTCTTTTTGGCGGCGGATGCAATGGCTCCACAGCGTATTCAAGGCTGCTTCGTAAGCGACGACGAAGTACGCGCCGTCGTCGAGTGGTGGCGCACATGGCATCGTAACGAAATCGAGGTGGGGCGCTCACAGTCGATCCACACCGGACCTTGGGAGCGTGGACTCACCCGCCGCGAGTTCCTGAGCGAAACTGACCCGATGCTCGAACAGGCTATCAGCTTGGTGATCGCCGAAGGCGAAGCATCCGCGTCGCTGATCCAGCGTAAACTTGGGTTGGGCTATCCCCGCGCAGCACGCATCATGGACTTGATGCAGGAACTCGGCGTGATCGGCGAAGCGAAACCCGGCGGGCGCAGCCGCGAAGTCTTGATCAAGCCGGGGCGTGACCCGTTCAAGGATGTGATCGAGAAGCGCATGAAGAGCAAAGGCAAGTCCGGCGATAAAAGCGGATCACCATAAATAAAACGGGCGCTCGTGTGAGCGCCTGTTGTTTTATCTACTGGATGGGTAGGATCAAGTTTGGCATATCGACCGCGACCCGATTGACCGCTTTCGAGACTTCATGCGCGGTCAGCGCGGGCGCTTCGAACGGCTGAAGCAGATCGCGTAGCAAACCTGCATCCTTTTCGCCGGTCATCAACCAGCGTTCGTAATCCTCTGGCTTGAGGATAACAGGCATCCGGTCATGATACTGCTTCATGAACGGGTTCGCGCTCGTTGTCAAAATCGTGTACGTGCGGATTTCTTCGCCCGTCTCCGGCTCTTTCCACACTTCCCACAAGCCCGCAACACCCATAAATGGCGAATCACTCCGGTAGATGTAGTGCGGCTGTTTGCTGTCATCTTCCAGCTTGCGCCATTCGTAAAAACCCGTCATCGGGACGATGCAGCGGCGGCGTTTGAATGCAGTACGGAAAGCAGGTTTTTCTTCGACCGATTCGGAGCGGGCATTGATCATCTTACCGCCCAAACTCGCATCCTTCGCCCACGAGGGGATCAATCCCCAGCGATACATCACCGCTTCACGCGGGCTGTCATTTGTGATCACGGGTGCGGTCTGCGTCGGCGCAATATTAAAACGCGGCGCAAACTGCGGCACAGTGGTCAACTCAAACGCCTGTTGAAGCTGATTCGGATCGGCGTTGATCACGTAGCGTCCACACATTGACGAACGTCTCCCTATTGACTAACGACGGCGTTTCTTCTCCTCCGGGCTTCGACCGAGTTCCGCGACCTGCCGAAAGATCGCCAGCAGCGCCAGCCCCAAACCGAGCAAATCGCCCGTTTGGATGCGGTTGGGGCGCACCAGCCCATTCTTGACGGTGTCATCTTCAGCGGCACGGGTGTAGAAGAAAGCGGCAGCTAACCCGACCAACGTACCCCCGATAACGCCAAGCAGGTACGTCTGAGTCCGCCAATTTCCCGTTTCTTCACTCTTGATCGGAAGATTGCTCATCGCTTGTTCCTCGGTTTTCCGGGCGCTCGTCAAACTTACTGAAGATCGCCCTATCAATAGATGCCAGTCGAGCGTTAAGTGTGATAGAGACTTTCGCCGCGCGCGCGCTGATGTTCGCCGTGCGCTGTTCAAGCGAAGCAGTCAGCCGTTCGAGCGCCATCATCGGCTTGGCAACACCCTGATTCAGTCGCCCCATGCCGTAGATCGCAGCGACCAAAATGAAGTAGACAGGTAGGAAGCACAAGATCGCAGGGCACAGGACAAGAATCATCCAGAAATCGGCAACCAAATCAACCTGCCGGATGTCTGGAAACGTAGCAGTCGCGACAACCAACGCCAACATTACGATAAACGCGCCGATAAAGGGCAGCCAGATCGCCCGACGCGCTGCTCCGCGTAACGCGCGCAACTGCGACTTTTCATCGGGAATCGGGACAGGCTGAGGAAGGGTCATACGCATCCTAACCGTGTGGTGCGCTTACATTTGATCGCATTATACAGCGCCTAACCATCGCGGCAAGCACTGTCTCGTAGAAGCGTGCAAAAATGGGTAAACTAGGTAGTATGATTGCACGACAAGATGAAGTGATAACGATGAATCCAAAGCTGCATATTGCGCCGCGTGTTCAAGCGGCGTTGACGAACAATCAAGCGGTCGTCGCCCTCGAATCAACGCTGATCACGCACGGACTCCCCTACCCAACCAACGTCGAAACCGCGCTTGCGATGGAGCGCGCCGTCGAAGAGATGGGCGCTGTCCCCGCGACGATTGCCATCATCAACGGCAAAATTATCGTCGGGCTGTCCCACGAAGGTATTGACGATCTCGGTCAAGAGCCTGCCGGAAACGTTCGCAAAGTCAGCCGCCGTGACCTACCGATTGCCGTTGGCTTAGGCGAACACGGCGCAACCACGGTCGCCGGAACGATGATCGTCGCACATTGGGCGGGAATCCGCGTGTTTGCGACGGGTGGGATCGGTGGCGTCCATCGCGGCGCGCCGTTTGATGTTTCTGCGGACTTATACGAACTCGGCAGGACTCCGGTTGCGGTCGTGTGTGCGGGCGCAAAATCGATCCTTGATCTGCCGCTGACAATGGAAGTCCTCGAAACACAGGGCGTTCCGGTGATCGGCTACGGAACGAACGAACTCCCGGCATTTTATACGCGCACATCCGGAATCGCGCTCGATGCCTGTGTTGATACGCCGCAGCGTGCCGCAGATGTGATCCGCGCCTTGTTCGCGCTTAACTTGCAGCAGGGGATCGTGTTCGCCGTTCCTGTTCCCGAAGCGGACGCGATGCCCGCCGAAGCCGCCGAACGCGCGATCAATCAAGCGACCGCCGAAGCCGAGGCGCAGGGAATACACGGAAAAGCCGTTACGCCGTTCTTGCTGGCGCGCGTTGCCGAAATCACGGGCGGAGAGTCGCGTCGGGCGAATACCGCGCTCCTGATCAATAACGCGCGGGTTGCGGCGCAAATCGCGCTGGCGTTGAGCAAAGCGACGTAAACCGATGAGACTCCGCGTACATGGGCGCGTGCCGCTGAGCGGTATCTATCAACCGGGTGGAAACGCCAACGCCGCGCAAGCGCTCCTCGCTGCCGCCCTGCTAACCGATGCGCCTGTCACCCTTCACAATATGCCGCATACGCTGTCCACGCGCGCGATGTTTGACGCGGCGGGATCGCTTGGTGCGGCAGCAGAGTGGCACGAAGCCAACGCCAGCGTGATCGTAACTGGTGCGCAAATCACGCGGCGCGTCTTGACGCACACAGATTCAGATGTGTCACTTGCCGCGATCTTGCTCTTGCCGCCGCTGTTGATGCGCCGCCGCCATGTTCGCCTTGAGGTTGACTTTCCACTCAACCGCATCCGTCCACATCTCGAAGCGATGCGGGATTTAGGGATCGATGTGGTGGCATCAGCAGGCGCGGTCGAGTTCAAAGCAGCAGAATGGGACAAAAAGGACATTCTGCTCACACAGGCGAGCGTGACCGCAACCGCCCTTGTGTTGATGCTCAGTGCGGTGTTCGGCAAGCAAACCGTCATCCATAACGCGGCTTGTGAGCCGCACATTCAAGAACTTGCGCTTATGCTGTCTGTGATGGGCGCGCAAGTCGAGGGAATCGGCTCGAATGTCGTGACGGTTCACGGCACACCGGATCTAAACGGGGCAGAGGTGACGATCCGCCCGGATCACATTGAAACGGCGAGTGTTGCGGCAATCGCGGCGATGTCCGGCGGGCGCATTCAGATCAGCGGCGTCCGCACCGTTGATATGCGCATGATCGCCAAAATTTTCTGGCGTCTTGGCATTCAAACCGACTTGGACGATACGACGATTTTCATCCCCAAACACGAGACACTTGCTGTCAGCAGTCATGAAGAAGATGTCGATTCGTCGATTGAAACCGCCCCTTGGCCCGGGTTCCCGTCCGATCTCATATCGGTTGCCACTGTGATCGCCACGCAAGCGCGAGGAACATCGCTAATTCATGAAAAGATGTTCAACAACCGCCTGCTGTTCGTGGACAAGCTCAAAGCGATGGGCGCGCAGATCGTATTGTGTGATCCCCATCGCGCAATTGTGGTTGGGAGGACGCCGCTGCGCGGAATCTATATGGATTCGCCGGATGTGCGCGCTGGAATCGGCATGCTGGCGGCGGCACTCGTCGCGGAAGGCGATTCGGTGATCGACAACGCGCAGGCGCTCGAACACACCTTCGCGGGCGTGCTTGAGAAGCTGAAAGCGCTCAACGCGGAGATCACCGTCGAATGAGCACATCCCCCGCACGTCAATTAGTCAGTGTGAACGGGCATTCGCTGGCGGAAATCGTGATCGGGACAGGCACGTCGGTCCTGATGCTGCATGGATGGGGTGCAAGTGCCGATCTGATGCTGCCGTTGGCAAAATCACTTGCGCCGCTCGGCTACCAGTGTTTGATCCCCGACCTCCCCGGCTTTGGCGAATCCGCGCCGCCGCCGGAAGCATGGGATACCCGCCAATATGCCGAATTGATGCTGGCGTACCTAGACGCGCACGCTGTTGAGCGCGCTTTGTTGATCGGGCACTCGTTTGGTGGGCGGATCAGCCTGATTTTGGGTGCGGATCACGCAGCTCGGGTGCTTAAGATGGCACTGTTTAACAGCGCAGGTGTGCCGCCGCGCCGTTCGCTTTCAAGCCGCGTCCGGCTCAGACTCTACAAAACGGTGCGCGATTGGCTTGCTGCCTTCGGAGCGAAATCGCTCTCGGAACGGGTGCGGACATGGTATGGCGCGCGGTACGGGTCTGCTGATTATCAATCAGCGGGCGCGCTCAAAGAGACATTCCTCAAGGTGGTCAACAGCGATCTGCGTCCATATGCCGAGCGCGTGCGCGTGCCGACTCTGCTGCTGTGGGGCGAAAAAGACGCCGATACCCCGCTCTGGCAGGGTGAAACGCTGCAAAAGCTGATCCCCGATGCGGGATTGATCACCTTCCCCGATGCGGGACATTACAGCTACCTCGAAAAGCCCGCTGATTCCGTTCGCATTCTCCATTATTTCTTCACACACGACTCATGATAGAGATTCTGCTGCTAGTTATCGCCGTCGTTTGGGCGGTTGGAACATGCGTGCGCGTCTACCGTCAGGCGCGATTTTTCCAGATCGAAGAGTACATGAACCTGCGCTATCTGCACTGGGTACTGGCGGTGCGGTCGCGCTGGTTGATCAACCGCGCGCTGATCGTGTGGGGGATCGGCGCGGTGTTCAGCTTCATGTTCTCCGAAGCGCCGGATGGGTTTTTGCCCGCCGCTATCGGACTGATCACTGCGATCATCGCCGTGATCCCACCCGATGAGGGAGAGATTAAAAAGAAGTTCCGCGCGACGGCACGCGCAAAACGACTGCTTGGCGCATCGTTCGCCGCCGCTGTCGTGTTCATTGGAATCATGTCTTTCCTTGCGAACAACGCCCTCAGCGAAAGCGCGCCGGAAATCCGCGTGATCGCACAGGGCATGATCGGTTATGCCGCATTTTTGCTTGCGCCCGTTTGGTTGGTGATCGGTAATCTCCTCATGATGCCTGTCGAAGTGGCATTCCGGGTACGGTTCATCGCTAAAGCGCGGGCTGTGCTTGCGGACGTGAATCCGGTTGTGATCGGCGTGACAGGCAGCTACGGAAAAACCACAACCAAGACATTTCTCGCCCACATCCTAAATGGACGCTACAAAGCATATCCGACGCCGAAAAGCTACAACACACTGATGGGCGTGTGCATCGCCATCAACAATGACTTAGCGAACGATCACGGCGTCGATTACTTCATCTGTGAGATGGGCGCGTATATCCCCGGTGAGATCAAGCGCTTGTGCGATCTGACTCACCCGCAGATCAGCATGGTCGTTGAAGTTGGAGCGCAGCACCTTGAGCGCTTTGGTTCGTTGGAGAGTATCGCCGCCGCCAAATACGAGATCATCAAGGAACTGCCGCCGGATGGCGTTGGCGTGTTCAATTGGGATAATCCGCAAATTCGCGCGATGGTCGAACGCGGCTACCCGCAAACACGCTTGACCGTCAGCCGCACCGTTGATCCGACTCAGGTGAAAAACGCCCTTCCTCGCTTCGTCGCGTCGGAGATTGTCGAATCACTGAACGGGCTAACGTTCCGTGTTACGGATACCCTGACCGGAGACACAGAACTATTTACCGCACCGCTCCTCGGCATTCACAACGTCACCAATATTTTGTTGGCAGCAGCAGCAGCCGTGCATGAGCGCATGACCCTCCGTGAGATAGCGCGCCGAGTGCGAGAACTCAAGCCCGCCGAAAGTCGGCTCGTCGCGCAATCATCCCCGGAAGGCATCACGATCATCAATGACGCCTACAGCGCCAATCCCACCGGAATCGTGAGCGCACTCGCCGTCTTGGGAATGTATCAAACCGGGCGGCGGTTGTTGATCACCCCCGGCATGGTCGAGCTTGGCGACTTAATGGAGCGCGAGAATACCCGTCTGGGCGAAATTGCCGCACAACACGCGACCGACGTGATTCTCGTCGGCAGCAAACGCACCGAACCGATCCTGAACGGCTTGCGCGACGCGCAGTTTCCGGTGGATCGTATTCACGTTGTAGAAACCCTCTCCGAAGCAGTCGGATGGTATCAGCGCAACTTAAGTGCGGGTGATACCGTATTGTTTCTAAACGATCTGCCCGATACATATTCGGTTTGAGGGGGAACTTCGGCGTGACAGAAACAGTCAGCGCTGTGATCGCGTCGGTGGCGCTGATCGCAGTGACATTTCTCTCGATCATCCCAATCTTACCTACGCCGCTGATGGCGTGGGTGGTGACGCTCGCCTTTTCGTGGGCGACCAATTTTCAACATGTTTCGCTCTTGTCGTTCGGCATCATCACGGTGATCACCCTTGCCACCACGTTGAGCGATTTCTGGCTCCCGCTCATCGGAGTCAAAACGGCGGGCGGATCATGCGGCGCGGCATTGGGTACGATGCTCGGCGGATTGATCGGCACATTCATCATTCCGATTCCGGTGATCGGCACGCTGGTCGGGTCAATCGCTGGTGCAGTGCTGTTTGATGCGCTTGGTCGCCGGAATCTTCAGCAGTCGAGCGGCGCGGCGGTGTACGCCACCAAGAATTTTGTCTACGGGATTGTCGTCCGCATCATCGGTACGGCGTTGATTACAGCAGTATTCTTGGCTGCACTCGCCATAAACTGATCATTGCCCGTTGATCTTGCGGCGATGTGGGGTATGCTTTCCCGCGTTCAGCACGGGAAAGCACCTTTCTCCCCATCGAACGCGGAGCATTGGACATGAGCAGCAGACGTAAAACGGTCGTCGGAGTTGTGTTTGGCGGGCGCAGTGTGGAGCATGATGTTTCGGTCGTGACCGGGCATCAAATCATGCGCGCCTTTGATCTCGAACACTATGAGATCGTGCCGATCTACATCACACGAGACGGAAAATGGTACACAGGTGATCCCCTGCATGACCTCAAGAGCTTTCGGAATGAGGTCGTCAGTTTGGCGGGCGTTGTTGCCGTCACACTTTCTCCAGCCACCAATCATCACGGCTTGATCGTCAACCCGTCAGCGGCGGGTTTGTTCGCCAAGAGCACGATCAAGCGGTTGGATGTCGTTTTCCCCGCCATTCATGGCTCACATGGCGAAGATGGCACACTGCAAGGGCTGTTGGAACTCGCGGACATTCCATATGTTGGCTGTGGGGTGATGGCTTCCGCCATCGCCAACGACAAGCTGATGACCAAAACCGTTCTCAAAATGCACGGGATTCCGGTTGTCGAGTCGGTCAGCTTCACGCGCAGCGAATGGGACGCCGACCCGGATCGAATCATCCGGTTGGTTGAAGACACCCTCCCGTATCCCTGTTTCGTCAAACCGGTTACGCTCGGTTCGAGTATCGGGATCACCCGTGCCGCCGATGCGAATACGCTGCGCACATCGATCACGATTGCCGCGAACCTCGACCGACACGTGATGGTCGAACGCGCTGTAACCCACCCCATCGAAGTGAATGTCAGCATCATCGGTGACGATCGCGGCTATCAAACCTCAGTGCTTGAGCAGCCTGTCTCGTGGGAAGAATTCTTGACCTATGAGGAGAAATACTTGCGCGGCGGCGAAGGCATGAAAAGCGCGGAACGTATTATCCCCGCGCCGATTGGCGACGAACTCACGGCGCGCATTCAAGATTACGCCAAACGCGCATTCGCGGCGATCGACGGACGCGGGATTGCGCGCCTCGACTTCATGATCCAGCGTGACGACGATGCGATCTTCCTGAACGAGATCAACACGATGCCGGGATCACTCGCTTTTTACCTGTGGGTTGAAACGGGCATGCAGCCACGTGATCTGGTGGTCAAGTTAGTGGAGTTGGCGCAAGATGCCCACGCTGAAAAGCGCCGTAGCACCTACGATTACCAGACGAATCTAATCGCGGTCACAGCGCAGCGCGGCTTAAAAGGTGTCAAAGGGACAAAAAAACCTACCAGCGCCAATTAGCGCATCGGACAGGTTACGACTAGAATAGCAACAATGGTACCTGCGCTTGCTTCGGAGAATTGCGACGTGCGTCGTTGGCTAATCAAGACAAGCATTGTGGCATTACTGTTCCTCGCGGCAGGATGCAGAGGCGAGACGGAAGTCGGCAGTGTTCCGACCGGTCGTCCGGTCATCCCGACTCGAGTCTTGCCTACCGCAACCGAACCAGCGATTGCCTCGTCCACGTCCTCACCGACTGAGACATTTGCGCTGCCGCCAACGGAGGTCACTCCCTCGAGCAGCCCGGCAGCTACAGAGACACTTTCGCCTTCCGTCACCGCATCTGGCACGGGCACACCAACCCCAAGCCCGACAATCAATCCAAGCGAGACTCTTGTATCGACGTCATCTCCCACCGCAACCGAACTCCCGCCAACAGTGACAGCAAGCCCGACCAGCATTCCAATCGCTTATCTCATCGAGTCAACCGCGTATCAAGCGCCTGAAATCGTTGGAAGCATTACGTTTGCCAATGCGGGTACTGGGACGTTGTCAGATGATGCGCCAGCCGTTGTCTACATTTATGCAGGTACGGCTGGGCAAACCATCGATATTTCGCTGACAGCATCCGGCGGGAATCTCGATCCCCTGCTGCTGGTGCTATCGAGTAAGGGTGAAGAACTCGCCCGAAACGATGATATTTCCGCCGATTTGCGTGATTCAGGGATCAACGGGTTGAAGCTGCCCGAAGATGATGTATATTACATCGTCGTCACCCGCTATCTTGGTCGCTACGGCTTCAGCGAAGGCGAATACGCACTCACGGTCAGCGAAAATACCGACGATCAAGAATTCGGATTCTTCAGTGAAAGATTGGCGATCAATGGTTCCGCAAGCGGCACGTTGAGCGACGACCGCGCGGTGCATTTCTACACCTTCCGCGCCCGCACAGGCGATGTGATCGACGCGGAAATGTCTCAGCTCTCTGGCGACCTTGATCCCTACCTCGGATTGACGGACAACCTCGGCAACTTGCTGATCACCGACGATGACGTTGGCGGAGGTTCAGTCAACGCGCTGATTGATGATTTTGTCATCCCGCGCGATGGCTACTACACGCTGGTGGTAACACGCTTCAACGCCAGCACGCAGACGAGCAGCGGCGACTATGAATTGAACCTGAGCCTTGTAAGCCGGGGCGGCTTTGATGGCAGTTTCCCGATTGACGCCATCCTTGACCCTCAGAACTCGCGCACGATCCGCTCAGATGGTCGCCTTGTCGCCGGTTTTGTTCCCGGTGACATGCTGGATGACAATGATCGTGAACTTCGGCTGCAAGCGCTCCTCACATTCGTGCTGCCGCCGGGATTAACAGCGGATCAAATCACGGGTGCGGCGTTAGAGCTTGCGCCGTGCTACGCGACGGGCGAAGGGCTGAGCACGCTCGGCGAACTGACGCTGTATCAAGACAGTTACGGACGCCTCGATCAGGAACGAGACTATACGCGTCCGATGGCAGGGGCGCGCATCATCACTACACTCGGAGACTGCGACCCGATTGACATCACCGATGTTGTGCGCGAAACGCTTGATTTTGGCGCGGATCAAGTGCAGCTTCGGTTCACCTTCCGCGATATGGCATCGAATGAAGAGGCGGATCAGCTTCGACTGACCGATCCGCGTCTGCGGATTTCGTTCAACCCGTAGCGGAATTCGTTAGTCCCGACGCACGAAACGATACCCGATCCCATATTCACTTTGAATATAGGTCGGGTTTTTCGCATCGGGTTCGATCTTACGCCGCAGATGCGAAACATAAATGCGCGGGTAATGAAACTCGCGGGTATATTCGTATCCCCACACATTTTCGAGCAGCTGCTGAAATGTAAGTACCTGCCCTGAGTGCTGGATCAACAACACGAGCAGCTTAAACTCAGTCGGAGTCAGGCGAACTTCTTCACCGTCAATCGTTACGCGCCGCGTGGGGATGTCGACCGACATGAAGCCGTCGTTGTACCCTTTGAGCTGTTCGCGTTCGCTGTCAAAAGCGCGGGCGCGGCGGAGCAGTGCGCGCACACGGGCGCGGAATTCCTGATTACGCAGCGGTTTGATCATGTACTCGTCTGCGCCGATATTCAGCCCGTTGACAATGTCCTCTTCGCTGACTGCCGTCGCGGTCATCATCAAAATCGGCACGTCCGAAAGTTCACGAATGCGCTGGCATACGGTTCGACCGTCCATCATCGGCAGCGCGACATCGAGAATCACCAGATTCGGCTTACTGCTGTGGAACAGACGCAGTCCTTCCAGCCCATCATTCGCTATTACGGGTTCGTACCCGCTTAACTGGAGTTCGCGCTGCAGCAGACGCGATAATTCTCGGTCATCTTCAATTACTAGAACACGTGCGGTCATGATTGCCCCCAGTTTGCGCGTTTTCCACAGACAGCGGATTTGTGTAACGATCAAACTAACGCACTTTGCCGTACACCGCAAGCCCTTCCTTCACACTGGTGAGTATGCTATCCTGTTCCGCCATTATCAACCGCAGGAGTCACCACGCATGGCAGCTATCGGATACATTGGACTTGGCATCATGGGCGCGTCAATTGCACGCAACCTCATGAAGGCGGGACATCCCCTTGTCGTTCATAACCGCAGCCGAGCAATCGTTGATCAACTTGTCAGCGAGGGCGCACGCGCCGCGTCAAGTCCTGCCGAAGTCGCTGCGCAGGTCGAATTCGTTTTCACAAACCTCCCCGATTCGCCCGATGTCGAAAAAGTCGTTCTCGGAAAAGATGGAGTCATCGAAGGCGCACATTCGGGGTTAGTTTATATAGACAACAGCACGATCAAGCCGGAGACGGCGCGCATGATCGCGCTGGAACTCGAAAAAGTGGGCATTGATGCGCTTGATGCTCCCGTAAGCGGTGGTGACATTGGCGCGCGTAACGGAACGCTCACGATTATGGTCGGCGGTAAGCCCGAAGTTTTTGAGAAGGCAGTCCCGGTATTCGCGGGAATGGGCAAGTCATGGGTGCTGGTCGGTGATGCGGGCGCAGGGCAAATCGCCAAAGCCTGCAATCAGATCATCACAGGCGCGCAAATGGTCGCGTTGGCGGAAGCGCTGATCACCGCGCAAAAAGCGGGCGTCGATCCCCGCCGCGTGGTGGAAGCAATCAAGGGCGGTGCGGCGCAAATGTGGGCGCTGGATGTCAAGCCGCCGCGTTTGTTTGCCGGGAACCGCGCACCGGGGTTCAAGGCATATATGCAGCACAAGGACTTGGGGATCGTGCTCGACACGGCGCGCACCTATGACATTCCCCTGCCCATGACCGCTCTGCTGCACCAATTGTTCACGAATATGCTTAATCAAGGTGATCGTGAACTCGACAACAGCGCCGTGATTACTGTATACGAAGCGATGTCCGGCATACACTTAGTCGAAAACGAGAAGCCGGAAAATGCTGATCAGCAGAAATGATCTAACCGAATGAAGGAACGACTTCAGAAATTAATGGCACAGGCGAACATCGGCTCACGCCGCGCCAGTGAAGAACTCATTATTCAGCGGCGCGTCCGCGTAAACGGCGAGATCGCCACACTGGGCGATAAAGCTGATCCCGATGTCGATGTGATCGAGGTCGATGGACAGCGGCTGAACTTTGAGAATCGCAAGATATATATCGCGCTGAACAAACCGCTCAACGTGCTGACGACTTCGCAGCCGCATCACACAGACGACCGCCGCACCGTGCTGGATCTCGTGCCGATGCCAGATCAACACATATTCACGATTGGGCGCTTAGACGCGGACAGCGATGGGCTGGTCATCCTGACCAATGACGGCGAACTAGCGAATAAGCTCGCACACCCGCGTTTTCGTCATACGAAAACCTATCGCGTCGTCGTTGAAGGACTGCCAACCGCCGAAACGGTCGAAAAATGGATGCGCGGTGGCATCTTTTTGACCGAAGAAGAAGGCGTAACCGCCCCGTGCTATGTGCGCATTACCAAAGGCAGCGTGAAAGAAACTGTCCTCCGCATTGTGATGGTCGAAGGCAAGAAGCGCCAAATTCGCAGGGTAGCGGCGATCCTCGGTCATCCCGTACTTTCGCTGAGGCGTATTGCCCTCGGCATGTTAGAACTGGGCGAACTAAAACCCGGCGAATGGCGTGAACTTCGCCCGCAAGAAGTCGCACTGCTTCAATCGAAAGCGCCTGAATATGGCGAAATCCCCCGCGCACGCCGTCCGCGTGTCGAGCGCACCGCGCAAGACCCATACGAGGAGCGTCCGCGCCGCCCTGCAACAGGTGGCACGTATGAACGTCCGCGCCGTGCGCGCACGGACGATGACGAAGCACGCGATCTACCCCCGCGCCGCGCGCCTTCAGATCGCCCGCGCCGCCCGCGTTCCACCGTGATCAATCCATTCATCGCCCGCGAAAACCCGGATAACGCTCCAGAGTGGCGCAAAGGCGCACAGAATCTTCAAAGTGAATGGAGTGCTGCCGATCGTCCGCGCCGCCCGCGTCCTGAAGGTGCTTCCAGAGGCGATCGTCCCTATCGTAAACGCACCGAAGGCAGTTCCGGCGATTATTCGGATCGTCCCCGCCGCCCGCGTCCCGAAGGTGCTTCCAGCGGTGATCGTCCGTATCGCAAACGCACTGAAGGCGGTTCCGGCGATTATTCGGATCGCCCGCGCCGCCCACGTCCTGAAGGCGCATCCAGTAGCGAACGTTCGGATCGCCCACGCCGTCCACGTCCTGAAGGCGCATCCAGCGGTGAGCGTTCGGATCGTCCCCGCCGTCCGCGTCCTGAAGGTGCATCCAGTGGCGAACGTTCGGATCGTCCCCGCCGCCCACGTCCTGAAGGCGCATCCAGTAGCGAACGTTCGGATCGCCCACGCCGTCCACGTCCTGAAGGTGCATCCAGCGGTGAGCGTTCGGATCGCCCACGCCGCCCCCGTCCTGAAAGCAGTTCTGGCGATCAAGCGGATCGCCCCCGCCGTTCCCGTTCTGAGTCCCCCGATTCCGCACCTCGCCGCGAGGATGATGATCGATGAGTACCGCTACACCTACCACCACGCCGCGCCGCGAAATGTCGGTTGAAGAATTCATCGCAGCGCAGCCGCGTTACGCATGGCGGCGCGCAACACTTCGCGCCGCAGTCCGCCTGATCATCATGAAACTGCTCTGCCGCGTAACCGTCGTTGGGATGGAGAACATCCCAACGGACGGGGGCGCAATCCTAATGATGAATCATATCTCGCTGCTCGATCCGATCGTGACATTAGGCGCGGTGACGCACCGCTTCGTCGTCCCGATGTCGAAGATCGAGAACATGCACAATCCAGTTGTGGCTTTCTTGGTCCGGTGGTACGGTGGTTTCACGGTGAATCGTGGTGAAATTGACCGAAAAGCGCTCACCAATTCAATTGAACTGATCCGCAGCGGTCAGTTGATCTTGATTGCACCGGAAGGGACGCGCCAGAAGAACGGACTTACCGAAGCCAAAGACGGGCTGGCATATGTGGCGACTAAATCCGATGCGATCATCATTCCGACGGCGGTCAGCGGCGCGATGGGATGGCTGGATGATTGGAAACATTTCCGCCGCCCCAAGATCACTGTGAGCTTTGGGCGCGCATTTCGCTTCCACGTTGAGGGCAAACGCCCTTCACGTGAAGAACTCACTGCGATGTCTCAAGAGGCAATGTATCAACTTGCCATCGCAGTTCCTGATCCGGAACTACGCGGCATCTACAGCGATCTCAGCAAGGCGACGACAGATCATCTGACATTTTTGTAAGCAATATATCATATCAGGCGCGGATCACCCGATCACGCGCCTCAAAAACCCATCTGATTCGTGCAGGAGCGCACGCGCTTGCGGAGCGTCTGCACCCCGTTTCGCCATCACGATTGCGGTTTTGACTTCAAAATCGCACTGCTCCAGCAGATAACGCGCCTCGTCTTGGGGTATCCCCGCGATCTGCGCGACGATTCGCACCGCACGATCAACCAACTTTTCGTTGCTGGCGCGCACATCAACCATCAAGTTGTCGTACACCTTGCCGAGCCGAATCATCGTCCCCGTGCTGATCATGTTGAGGATCATCTTTTGCGCCGTCCCCGACTTCAAGCGAGTTGATCCGGCAATCACCTCTGCGCCAACAACAACGCCGATGGGTATTTGGGCGATCTCAAGGATTGGCGCGGGAACATTGCAGCACACCGCTATCGTCAGCGCCCCGACCGCATTCCCATTTTCCAGCGCGCCGATCACATACGGCGTGCGACCACTTGCCGCCACACCGATCAGTACGTCTTTTTCGTTGATCCCGACCCGCATCACATCGGACGCGCCAAGTTCGGCATGGTCTTCCGCGCCTTCAATCGAGCGCACGAAGGCAGATTCGCCGCCCGCCATCAATGCAACCGCTAACTCCGGCGGGATGCTGAAGGTCGGCACAAGCTCCACAGCGTCGATCACTGCCATACGTCCGCTTGTTCCCGCTCCCGCATAAAGCAGCCGCCCACCAGAGCGAAGCCGCGCCGCAGCACCGTCAATCGCGGAGGCAATCTGTGGGAGCACTTGACGCACAGCGGCAGCGATCTGTGCATCCTCATCATTCATGATCTGCGCGATTTCGAGCGCGGAGCGCGTGTCAATGCCGCTGCTGCGCGGATTCTGCGATTCAGTTGTTTTCATCTTGTGCCTACACTTGTTCCCGCGCCAGCAAGACCGCGCCAATCGCGGCGGAATACCGTGCGGCGGGGAATGTCGGGAGTTTCAGAAACGCGCGCAATCGCTCGGAAAGCGGCGTCGCTGTGCTGATCAGCCCACCTGCGAAAGCGATCCGGTCTGCGGGGAGGCGCAGTTGTTCAACGACAGATAGCGTAGCTTTGCCCAGATGCGCAGCGGCGCTGTCGAGAATAGCGGCGCAGATCGGCTCACGTTCGTTTTCAAGCGCAATTGTCGCCAGTGCCGCGACATCACTCACTTGAGCGCGGGAATAACGCCATTCGACGACATGCTCGCGGGTACTGCCGCCGATTTGCGCAGCAAGTTCCATATGCCAACTGCGCGGTTTTGAACTGCCGTCGAGCATGCGCGCGTAATCACGGAGAAGCTGAAGCCCGATCCAGTAGCCGCTGCCCTCGTCACCGAGCAGGTATCCCCATCCGCCGACAAGCGCCGTCTCGCCTACCGGGTTGATGCCATATGCAGCGCTGCCCGTACCGCTCACAACGATCACACCATTGCGTTCGCCAAATGCGCCCATCAAGGCAATTTCGAGGTCGAGGGCAGTCAAGACACGTGCCTTCGGAAATATCGGCGTCAGTGTCTCTTCCAACCAGCCCTGAAGCGCCTGTGTTCCCGCGATTCCTGCCCCCACAGATGCAATGGCGGCGGGGAGAATTCCCGCCTTCAACAGCGCCTCGCGGATCACGCGGCGAAGCTCGCGCGCGGCGAGGTCTTTTCCAACGGCATTCGGGTTGACGCTCCTGCCATCGCTTTCCGCGATGACTTTGAGTTCCGGCGTACAGATCACCACACGTACATGCGTTCCGCCGCCATCAATGCCCATTACATAGGTCGTCGTAGTCACAGCCAAGTCCGTCGGATCAACTCAGGATAATTCCGTCCCGGCGTGATCTGCCCGAGAACGACGCGGTGCGCCGCTCCGGTGAGCGCGGGGAGGTTTGCGGGGCGATGATACCATGTTTCATGCGCCATCAGCGCGAGCACAAGTGCGTCTTTCGCATCCCCATCTATCCCGATGTCCTCATGCCGGATCATACGCACCGGATCGATTGCCTTACCGAGCATCTCCATCAGCGTCCGGTTGCGCGTTCCGCCACCCCCAATGATCGCTTCGTCAATCGGTGCAGGCGCAAACCGCGAATACGCATAGGCGATGCTGCGTGCCGTAAATGCCGTCACTGTCGCCGCAATGTCTTCCGGTTTCAGCCCGCGTGACTGCCCCATTTTGACAATATCCGCCGCAAGCGCTTCGCTGTAAAGCTCCCGTCCAGTGGTTTTGGGCGGTTTCCGGTCGAAATACGGATCATCCAACAGATATGCCAACAGCGCATGATCGACCTGTCCGGCGGCTGCCATTGCCCCGTCGCGGTCGATGTGCTTGATACCGCTGGTGAGCGCGCTCACGACGCCGTCGATTAGCACACATCCGGGTCCGGTGTCAAAGGCGACGGGTGCGCTGGTGTCGTCTGAGTGCGGCGGCAGAAACGTGATGCTGGCGATACTCCCGATGTTCTGCACGGCGCGCCAGCGCGTCGGATGGCGGAGCAGCATCCAATCAGCATACGCGGTGAGCGGTGCGCCCTGTCCATGCGCAGCAACATCACGCACACAAAAATTGTTGATCGTTGTGATACCCGTCATCTCGGCGATCACCGCCGCTTCCCCGATCTGAAGCGTGCCGCGCACCTGCCCGTCCGATTCGACGGCATGCCACACTGTTTGACCATGCGACCCGATCAAATCAACAGCGGCGGGGCGTACACGTGCCTCGCGCATGAGCAGCAGTGCCGCATCCGCAAATGCTTCGCCCAGTTCCATGTTCAGCACCGTGATCAGATCAACGCGCGCTTCGCGGGTAGAAGCATGCAAAATGCGGTCGCGCAGCCTGACGGGATACGGTTTCGTCACTTTGTGGATCAAGCGCGCGTTCAGTGCCGGAGGGTTGCCCGTAACTTCACACAGCGCCGCATCAATCGCGTCCGCCGCTGTTCCAGACATCAAACCAATGATGATCATGAGTCCGCCAGTTTCGCCAAACAATCATGAACAGCGCGGCGCACATCATGGATGCCGACGCGCTCACGTCCATAATAGACGCGGTTCGTCAGCAGCGCGACAACGAGTTCTTTGTCGGGATCGATCCACAGCGAAGTTCCGGTGAATCCCGTATGACCATAACTATCCGGCGAAAAACGCTCTCCCGCCGATGAATTGACAGGCGATTTGAGCATCCAACCCAAGCCGCGCCGCTCATCTCCCGTGCGCGCCTGTTCACGGATCGCTTCGCCCATCAGGTCGCTGATTTCGCTTTCGTTCCGCCTGAGCCAGCGAAGCCCCAGCAACGCCACTTTGTGAGCAGGCGCGAAGATACCCGCGTGTCCGGCGACCTTGCCGACGCCGCACGCATTTTCATCATGGACTTCACCCCAGACGCGGCGTTTTCGCCAACCTGTATCCATTTCCGTCGGCACGATTGTCCAGCGCTGTCCCTCGCTGATGACTTCTGTGAGAAAGCCAAAATCCTGCCCCATTCCGGCAGATACGACTAGTTCATTCGCCAAATCGCCGCTGTACGCCATGCGCCGCACGGCTTCGCCAAGCAGCATCAGCCCAACATCACTGTAGCGGACTTCCGCACCGGGTTGATTCACGAATGGGGTATTGACCAAGTATTCGAGCGCCCGCTGCCAGCGTATTTCTCGCGGAAGCGGATCGGGGTCGGTTGGCGGCATCGGCGGATCACCTGCTGCTTGATAAACAGGCATCCATGCGGGTAAGCCGCTGGTGTGGGTGAGCAGATGACGAAATGTCACCTGCGACGGATCGACAGTCTTCCCCTGCATTCCCTCAAGGATCGGCAGCGGTGCTTTCGTGTGCGGATCAACGCCGCCGCTGATCGGACGCGCTCCGCTGGCGCTGAATTCCGGGATCAGCATGTCGAGCGGGTCATCCAACCTGAAGCCATGTACCGAAAACCAGCGCAAAAATGCCGTCGTCGTGAACAACTTCGTCAGCGATGCGAGATCGAAATGGGTGCTGATGGTGCAGGGGTGCGTCTGTGCCTCAGGATCGATCCAACCCCATGCGCGATTTAGCCGCCATTCGCCTTTGAAATGCACAGCAATCTGCGCCGCTGGAAAGACTGCCCCCAGCGCCTTATGGATGATCTGGTCGAGTTCTTCCGCGACTGCGGCGGGCAGTTCATCGATGACGTTCACCACACATCCTTATTCATAGATCAAGTACGGTGCACGCAGCCGCGCAAATGCTTCGCGCGATTCATCCCATGACTCAACGATATCGTGATGTCCTTTTCCGGCAGTGATCTGTTCGCGCACGGCGGCTGATCCTGCCAGCCGATCAAACGAAGGCAGCCATTCCCATGATTCCGAGTAGCGGCGGTAGAGCGCGATCAACACGCCCAGCCATACCCGCACAGGGAAGAAGACGGACGGCTCAACCAAATGCACTTGAACACCGTCACAGTGGACTCCCTGCCACTTTCCAGCAGTCGGGGTAAACGCATGCGGACGAAAGCGCATACCAATCCAGTCCATCGCGTTCAGCCGATCTGCCAGTTCCGCGCCATCAATGAACGGCGCGCCGACGATCTCAAACGGGAGTGCCGTTCCGCGCCCTTCACTCAAATTCGTGCCTTCGATCAAGCACGCGCCGGGATATTGGATGACCGCGCTGAACTGCGCCATATTTGGTGAGGTCGGTATCCAAGGCAGTCCAAGCTGATTCCACGTCATCGTGCGCTTCAAGCCGAGGCACGGGATCACGGTCAGTCGCGCAGATGTGTTCAGCCATTCGCTGTTGATGAGCTGCGCATGTTCGCCGAGGGTCATCCCATGCTGAATCGGTTCGGGAAAGCGCCCGATAAACGAACTCAGTGCCGGGTCAAGTGTCACGCCGTCGATCAAGTCTCCAAGCGGGTTTGGGCGATCCAAGATGATCACCTCAACGCCGGCTTCGCTGGCGGCTTCGAGTACATATGAAACCGTCCATGTGTAGGTATAAAATCGCGCGCCGACATCCTGCAAATCGATCACAACTGCATCAAGATTTTCGAGCATTTCGGGTGTTGGGCGCAGCGTATCGCCATACAGACTGTAAATAGGAATACCCGTCAGCGGATCGGTCATCGTGGCGACCTTTTCCCCGGCACTGACTGCTCCATACGCGCCGTGTTCAGCCCCAAACAGCGCCGCGACCTGCACCCCCGGCACACGGCTTAAGATGCGATACGAACTCTCAAGACGGCTGTCCACTGCTGCCGGATGTGTGAGGAGTCCAATCCGTTTTCCGCGTACCACGTCATAACCCGATTCGCGCAGAACATCCAAACCAACACGCACATTTGTCATCACTCAAACTCCGATTGCAGGGGGACGGGAAGCCGTCCGGAGGGTATGAAAGCACCCGTGAGCGCATCAACCGCCGCGTCGAGCGATGGCGCAGCATCGCCGCATGTGAGCAGAATCGCGTTTGCGTTAGGAAACATATCCGCGTCGAACGGGCTGCGCGCACACACAAGCATCACATGGTGCGCCCGTTTGATAATTTCTGCCGCTGCCTCTGCCTGCTGTGCAAACATGTGCGCGCTCCGCGTGACCATGATCAGCACATCCGCGCGTGACGCCACTTCCGCCGCTTCTGCGATGTTTTCCGGCGAATACTGCGACGGAATCAGTGTGACGACGCGCACGTTGGGGAAAACTTCTTGCAGATGCGTCACGAACTGCGTTTGATCGCCGCGTTCAACCGCCCCTGACTCGATAACCGAAGCAAATTCAACCACCGCGTACGTCAGCGATGAACGGATTGGGAAGATTGTTTCATCAGCCTTGAGCAGTACACACGCCTCGCGCGCCGTCCGCCGCATTGTATCAATGTGTGGAGCAATCCCTACCCGAACGCGCGGGTTTTCGCTGAATTCCTCGGAGGAAAAAGCGTAAGAATCGCGTGCCGCCGCCAAACGCGCGTTCGACGCTTCGATGCGTTCCAGCGGCACGCGCCCACTTCGTGCCGCCTCAAGCAGCCCTTCGTAAGCCGCAGATTGAACTTCCGGCGTATGCGAGTACAGAATCACGTCGATGCCCGCCAGTGCCGCCAACACCACCGACTCATGCGGCGGGAAATGATTGACGATGGCGCGCATTTCCATGCAGTCAGTCACAATCAGCCCTTCAAAACCGAGTTCCTGCCGCAGCAGTCCGCTGACGACAGCCGGGGACAGCGTAGATGGATACAGCGTATCGAGTGCTTCAAACTGCACATGATTGATCATGATCGCGCCGATCCCCGCGTCGATCACAGCGCGAAACGGGATTAAATCCTGCTGCCACAAATATTCGACCGAGCCGCTGATCACCGCGAGCGCTTCATGGGTGTCAACCGGAGTATTGCCCAAACCGGGGAAATGTTTCGCCGTCGCCAATACACCTTCACGCTGAAAACCGCGCACTTGCGCCGCTGCGAGCAAACTCACGCGCACCGGATCGACACCAAGCGAGCGTGTTCCCATCGTCGGGTTGCGAATGTCATGTGTAATATCAATCGCCGGGGCAAGATTCCAGTTGATGCCTACTGCGCGCATCTCATTTGCCAGCACCGCCGAAACGGTTTCGGCGGTCGTTTCATCATCGATCACGCCGAGCGCCATCGCGCCGGGGCTTTCGGTGAAGCCGTTGTGCGCCCGCAGCCGCGCGACTGCCCCACCCTCTTGATCGATGCAGATCATCAGCGGTTCGGACGCCGCCGCGTGGAGTGTCCGCGTCAGCCGCGCCACCTGCTCCGGTGTGTCAATATTGCGCGCAAACAGAATCACCGTTCCGACACGTCCGGCGCGCAGCCAATCCAGCAAATAAGCAGGCGCTTCCAGCCCTTCAAATCCAACCGCGAGCATCCGTCCGATTTTGGTTTCGAGCGTTGTCATCGATCTCAAGTCCCTCAGAACTAGCGCGAGATGCGTATCACGATCAGCACAATGGCAATCATCACCACGCCGATCAAACCGCTGCATACGCTGACGACAAATTCAGCGCTCTCACGCGGCTGCACAAGTGCCAGCGCAAACCCGCATACCGTCAAGAATACTGCAATCCGAAAGGCACCGCGCAAAGCCTCCGGATTCATGCCGTCGCGTCCTGTTCAGCATAGGACGTGAGCGCACCGCCGCTGAGAAGCGGCAAACACGCGACCTGCTGTTCATAATTCGGCGGCACATCGAGCGGTGGGAGCATGACATCACAAACACCGGGTACGTAAAATGGGCAGCGCGGATGAAACGCGCATCCCGGCGGAATCGCCGTCAAACTCGGAATGTCTTCGCTCCGCAGCGTCAGCCGCGCTTTCGAGCGTGTGATCTCCGGGTCAGCTTCGGGGATTGCAGCGATCAGTGCTCGTGTATACGGGTGTGCCGGATTGTGAACAACTGCCTCGGTGCGCCCGACTTCGATCACGCGCCCCAAATACATAACCGCGATGCGACCTTCCCATGCGAAGTATTTCGCCAGCGCCAGATCATGCGTGATAAACACAATCGCCACGCCGAGCGTTTCCCGCAAGCGCTGGAGTGTTTTCAGCAGACTGATCCGAATGCTGACATCCACCATGCTCACGGCTTCATCCGCGATGATCAAGCGGGGGTTGACCGTTAAGGCGCGGGCGATGCTCACGCGTTGGCGCTGTCCGCCGCTCAACTGGTGCGGGTACTTGTTGACGATATCTCCCGGCGGCGTGAGATCAACCAGCGTGAGCAGTTCCCAGACGCGGCGGCGCACTTCGGCACGGTTGGCAGCGAGTTTGTGACGCGCAATCGGGTAACTGAGTATCTGCCCAATCGTATGCGCCGGGTTCAATGATGCGAATGGGTCTTGATGCACGATCTGATGATCGCGGCGATACGTCGCCAAGCGTTCCCCACGCAGTTGCATCACATTTTCGCCGTGATAGCGCACTTCCCCCGCGCTGGGGGCAAGCAGTCCGGCGATGATCTTACCCGTAGTTGTCTTACCGCATCCACTTTCACCGACCAGACACAGGATTTCGCCGGGATAAACGCTGAGATTCACGTCTTGCAGCACGCGGATCGGCGTATTGTCCTTCTTGAAAGTGCGATCCACATGTTGAAGTTCAATCAGCGGCGTGGTCATCGACCAACACCTCCTGTGCGCTCAAACGCACCTGATCCGAATGATGACATGCCGCTTGGTGCACCGCGCCGTTATCATGCACCGCTTCCAGCACGGGCATGCTAGTCCTGCATATCTCGGTCGCAAACGGGCAGCGCGGATGAAATTTGCAGCCGCTTGGCGCATCAATCATATCCGGCGGGCTGCCGGGAATGCTGTTCAGCGCTTCACGGTCGACGCTCAAACGTGGGACAGCGTTCAGCAGTCCGAGGGTATAGGCGTGGGCGGGTCGATAAAACATCTCGTTGACCGCGCCGATCTCGACTAGATCACCCGCATACATTGTTGCGACGGTATCCGCCATCTCGGCTGCGATTGACAGGTCGTGACTGATAAAGATTAAGCTGATTCCTAATTCGCGCCGCAGTGTTTTTAGCACATCGATGATCGTCCGCTGCGTGAGGATATCAACAGCGGTTGTCGGTTCATCGAGCAAAACGACTTGAGGATTGAGCAGCACACTCAACGCGATCAAAACGCGCTGACGCATCCCGCCGCTCAGTTGATGCGGGTACGCATCAAACACGCGATCCGGATCAAGCCGCACCATCCTGAACAACTCCAGCGCCCGCGCTTTGATCTGCCTCATGTCACGTTCGCCGTGTGCTCGCGCCGTGTCGTACACCATATCGCGCACCCGAATCACTGGGTTGAGCGAATTGAGCGCCGCCTGAAACACCATCGAACATTCTGCCCAACGGAAACGCCGCAGCGCCGAGCCTTTCAGCTTCAATACGTCAATCGGCTGATCGCCTCGCGCCGTGTAGATGACTTTTCCGGCATCGACGTTCGCAGTGCGCGGAAGAAGCTGCATCACGCCGAGATTCAGCGTCGATTTGCCACATCCGCTCTCACCGATCAGCGCTAACGTTTCGCCTTGATGTAGGTCGAACGAAACATCATTGACGGCGCGTAAGCGTCCACGCGCCGTGAGATAGCTAATACTGAGTCCCTGTACGCTCAGGACAGTGTCAGACATAGCTTAGAGTCCTTCGCGCAGGCGCGGGTTGAAAATTTCTTCGAGCGAACGGGTGAACAGCACCAGCGAAAGCTGAAACAGCGCAATCGCTAAAATCGGTGACAGCAGCATACTCGTCGCTTCGCGGAGGAAGAGCGCTCCCTGTTGACGTGCCACAAGGATCATCACGCCCCAGTCCGGTTCTTGCAGCGGCACCAAGCCGAGAAAGACCAAGCCCACCTGCGCGTACATGGCAGAGCGGATCGAGAAAATCGTGCTGATCACGATGTAGCTGACCATATTCGGCAGGACTTCGCGCACGATGATATGCGGCAGCCCCATGTTGAGCGAAAATGCCGCTTCAACGTAATCGCGTTCGCGCAAACTCAGCACTTGAGCACGGATCGCACGCATCAGCGTTGGAAAATCCAACACGGCAAGCAGCACCGCGAGCCACAGCCGATCATCAAGGTTAACGATGGCAGCGATCACGACGAGCAGCGGAAACTGCGGAATCGTCAGGATGAAGTTGGTGATCGCCGTTAGTACGGTGTCCACCGCCCCGCCAATCAGCGCCGACGCCGCCCCCAACGTGACAGCGAGCAGCGTCGTCAAAACGCCCGCCAGCACCGCCGTAGCGATCACCGCTTGCCCGCCATAGACGATATGCGAAAGGATATCGCGCCCTTGATAATCCAACCCTAACGGAAACTCCGCCGATGGAGCTTGAAAGAGCGTCTGCGATCCCGGCAGCAATCGGTCATAGTAGTGCGCGCGTCCATCGTATTCGATGAGCAAAGGACCGAACGTTGTCATCAGCAGAAAGAACATCACACCGATGAAACCGACGAATCCAGCGCGGTTGCGCAGCACTGCCCGCGATGCCGCGCGTAACGCTCGACCGAACGACGCGAATGAGCGGATCAAAAATTGGGTGCGCGTTTCGGTGAAATCCACTTCATTTAGTGCTGCCCGCGATAGAAACGGATCATCTTTCACGGTGTAAGCATACGAGACGACCACCGACGTTGTCAGGATCATCATCGGGACGCCGCCGAAAAAGCCGCACGCGAAGCCGCTCAACGCACAGCCGAAAAAACCGCCTATTCCTGCTGGAATCTTCTTCAATCGAATCCCGACGATGAGAGGGATTAGCCCTACAACCACACCGATCAGGATTCCAACCGGCGTTGCAACCGTTGAGAAGCCGATCATCGCGTCCGCTTCTCCTCACCCATGCGAATACGCGGATCAAGAATGCCATACAGCACATCCGCCAGCGTATTGGCGACGACCACCGCAAACGCGATGATTAAGAAAACACCCTGCATCGTCGTATAGTCCCGGTTAGCAATTGCGGCACTGAGCAATCCGCCCAAACCCGGGTACACAAATATCACCTCAATAATCACGCTTCCGCCGATCACAAAACCGATGCTCACGGCAAGCTGGGTAACGAGCGGCAGCATCGCATTGCGACCCACATATGCGGTCAAGATGCGCCATGAGCGCAAACCGCGCGCCCGTGCCGCTGTAACGTATTCTTCTCCCAACGTCGACAGCGTACTGCTTTTCATCGTCAGCATCCAACCGCCCACAGTCGCGCTGATATATGTCACCACAGGCAAGAAGGCGTGTTCCAGCAAGCTGCCAATATATTCGAGGGTAAATCCCGGTCGTATGTCCGGGTCAACTGCGCCACGAAGCTGCCCCACACTGAAAAGCTGAAGTTGCACCCCTAAGACGAGGACGATCAACAATGCAATCAGATAATTGGGGATGCTGAACGTAATCGAGGCGATAATCGTCATCACATTATCGAATAGACTGCCGCGCCAGTATGCCATCGCAATCCCGACAAGAATGCCGATGGTAAAGCTAAACAGCAGTCCCAATCCGATGCTGAACAGCGTCCAAGGCAAGAAACGCATGATTTGACCCAGCACGGGCGTTCCAGCGGAAGTGATCGACTCACCGAGATCGCCGCGTATGACCTTACTCACATAATCGAGATACTGCACGATCAGCGGGGCATCCGGGTCAAAATCGAAGAGACCCGCCGCTTGGGCAAGTGCCTCTTCATAGGTCACATTTTGCGCTTGGATGATCTGACTGATGCGAATTTGAATCGGATTACCGGGCATCTGGCGGATCAAGATGAATGTGAATGTCGCCACTGCCCAGATGGTGAACAACCCCTGCGCGATCACACGAAAGGCATAACTGCGGATTATGCGCCGCAGCGTTCCGCGCAAACCACGTGGAGAATCTGGCGCATCCGCCGCCAGCGGAGAAGAAGCCGTCATAAAGAATACCTAACTGAAGGGGCATCAACTAATGCCGATGCCCCTTGATTTATTGAATAGTGCGGTTTAGCCCGACGGACTCAGGACACCCGTCGCCAGCAGAATGATGGTGAAGTTATCGCCGCCGCCGTTCGTCCAAATCGGATCGTCTTCGGCAGGCGCACCCGCGACCAGCGATTCATTGAGCGGATTGTTCGTGTAAGTTTCGTACAGCGGCAGAATCGGCAGCATGTCATTAAACACGCGCGAAACCGCGAAAATCGCTTCACCTTGCGCAGCGGTATCAAGCCCTGCGCCGGATGCCGCAATCAACGCCTGAAGATCAATCGCTTCGCCGTTCCAATCGAACTGCATCGGGAAATTCATGCCCGGTTCGCCTTCAACACCCGCGTTGTAGTTGTAGCGGAACAGCGGTTGATTGAACGTCGCATTCGGGAACGGTGAGCCAATTCCCCAGTTGCGAACGGTCAATTGGAACTCACCACGTAGGGTTGCTTGTTCCTGCTCCGCCGCCGGAACAGCGCGCGCGCTGATCTGGAAGCCGAACGCATTCAATTGATCCACTGCGCTCTGAACACCACCCACCCAGTCAGCAAATTCCGCCGGGAAGATGAGTTCAGCCGCGACCGGTGCGCCGCTGGCATCCTGCCACACGCCGTCCACCTGTGTGAAACCGACGCTTTGCAGCAGTTCGGCGGCGCGTTCGAGGTTGACTTCATACGGATTCAACTGTGCGACTTGGTCTTCACTCAGCCATACCGGAACGAGATTGTCCGAAAAACCAGCCATATTCATGACCGGGCGTGCGCTCAAGCCTTTTCCGAGGAAACCAGCTTCGGCGCGGTCAATCACATATGCCATTGCTTGACGCACTTCTTTGATGTTCCAAGGCGCAAGGCTGTGATTGAAATAGATCGCCGGACCGGTGTACTGCGGACCACGAATGATACGGATACCCGCATCAACGAAAGATGCTTCGGTCGCAGGCGGGAAGCCATACGTTCCGTAAGCAATATCGCCGTTCAAGAACAGGGGCGTCACGGCTTCGGTTTCACCGTTCCACAAGCGAATTTCACCAAATTGAACGACGCTGCTCAGGTGGCTGTTCGGCTGCCAGTGCAGGGTGATATAGCTGTCGCCCATGTCTTCGAGTGTGTACGCATACGGACCGCTCACCAGAAGGCTTTCCGGGCGATAATCGCGGACTTCTTGTAGAAGCGACTGCCAATCCGCATCTTGATTCGTCGCGCCGCTTTCATAAAGCGCAGTGGCGCGTTCCGCGTATTCGCCATAGGTTGCGGCAGCGCGAACGCGGGTTTTCAGCATCAAGCGCTCGGCAACAATCGACGGATTCTTCAGCACAAACCGCACGGTGTGATCGTCAACGCGCTCAAGATAGTCAATATAAGTGAAGTCCGACCAACCGAGAATGCGACCGATAGCATAGGTTGCGATCAGGTCATCGGATGTGACTGGTGTGCCATCGTTCCACATCGCATCGGAACGCAGCGTGATGACGTATGCCGAATCCCCTTCAAAGCCGAAAGATTCTGCCAGAAGCGGTTGATAACGCGCTTCTGCCCATAGATAAATCGCGCTCGGCATCTCGATCACATCATGGTAGACCCCGGTGTTCGTCTGCGGTCCACCCGCAGAAAACGAGTTTAGGTGGGAATCAGGCGGCAGCGCATAGGGCCACCCTCCGTAAAACACACCGCTCGGCGCTTCGTCTTGGGCAAGCACCGCGCCACCCAACATGAGCACCAAGAGCACCAATCCGATAGTCCAAAGCACTCGTAACCGTACAGTCATTTCAAAGCCTTTCACGTAAAAAGGGATTTTCCGGTGAACAGTGCATTCACCACGCTCAAACTATATCCCGACGATTCTCTACACGCAATCTTTCCGATTGCGCGGAAAAACTACCTAAATATGTGATGGAGGTCACTCCTGTTTGTGGAATAATGATAAAACTTACATCCTGCCTTTTCGCGGGTGTTGTGCCTTTTTTCGATATACAGTTTTGGGGTTTAAATGACTTCTGTAGGTATTGCAGGATTCGGCACGTACTTTCCCACAGCGGTGCAGACTGCGGCTGACCTTGCGCCGCTGACCGGGATTCCTGAAGCAGTTCTGCGCGAGAAGATGGGAATTCGCCAACGTCATGTTGCAGGCAAGCGCGATACCGTCACCTACATGGCGAGTCAGGCGTCTACAAGAGCGCTCGAAGCTGCTGGTGTTTCGCCTGAGCAGGTCAAGCTCGTCATCTCGCACGGCAGTGAACACAAAGACCACATCGTATGGAATGCCGCTGCTAAAATTCAGCACAATGTCGGCGCTGTCAACGCGTATTCGTTTGAGATTTATGCCCTGTGCGCCGGCGCACCCATCGCCATGAACATGGCGAAGTCGATGATGGTCGGTGATCCGCGTTTGGAATACGTCCTACTTGCGGCAGGCAGTCGTGAAAACGACCTGATTAACCTGAAGAACGAACGCTCCCGATTCATGTTCAACTTCGGCGCGGGCGGCGGCGCAATGCTGCTCCAGCGCAACGCCTCGCGCAACCTGATTCTAGGTGCATCCGCGATCACCGATGGCAGCTTGAGCGAAGCGGTTATCTTGACCGAAGCCGCAATTGGCGATGGTCAGCCAGTGGTCGGTGAGGTCAAAGGGCGCCTCGACGTGACCGATCCCGAATACATGGCGTCGCGTCTAGGTGAAACATCGCTCAACAATTTCGTCCGCGTTATCCGTGAATCGGTCGAATCCAGCGGCGCTTCCCTAAGCGACGTGCGCTTCCTCGGTATCACCCACATGAAGCGGTCATTCTATTTGGAAATTCTTCATGCTGTTGGGCTGACCGCCGAACAATCGATCTATTTGGAAGATTACGGGCATGTGCAAAGCGTCGATCAAGTGCTGGCGATTGAACTTGGCTTGGCGGCGGGCAAGATCAAGCCGGGTGATCTAATGGTCCTCGCCGGGGCGGGCACAGGTTATACATGGAGCGCCATCACGGTGCGCTGGGGATAAGCAAAATCCCTGTTCGACCGCAGTACACTGGCGTAGTCTAATTTTACAGCTCAAAATATGGGGAAAAATAACCCATTTACGTTAGTAGAGGCTTTCTTATGATACGCGCTTCTGATTGGATTGATTTTCACGCCGACCGTACTCCCAACCAGATCGCCATGATCGAACAGGCGACCGGGCGATCATTGACCTATGCTGAAATGAATGATCGGGCGGCGCGTTTGGCGGGCTACATGCGCGATCAGTGGGGTGTTCAACCCGGTGACCGCGTCGCCATTTTGGGCAAAAATTCTGTTGCCTATTTCGAGTTTGAGTTTGCGTGTATTAAGCTCGGCGCGATGATGCTTCCGCTCAACTGGCGGCTTGCCCATCCCGAACTCGTCTATATTCTCAATGACTCCGCGCCTAAGGGCATCGTCTATGATGCTGAATTCGCGGATCGTATTCCGCCGCTGGTGGCGGAAACTCCGGCGAAAAACACGCTGAGGATTGATTTCGGTCAGCCGCCTGTCGATGATGCGCTCGAATACGAAGCAGCAATCGCTTCGTCACAAACGCGTGTCGTCATGTCGCCTACAACCACCCATGATACGCCCCTCACGATTATGTACACCGCCGGAACGACCGGACGCCCGAAAGGCGTGTTGATCACGCACGGTATGACATTGTGGAATGCGATCAACATCAGCACGCCCGCTGGGCTGAGCTATGAAAGCGTGTTCTACTGCGTACTGCCGACCTTCCACACGGGCGGCTTGAATCTGTACGCTAATCCGATTTTGCATCAAGGCGGCACGAACATTATTGCGCGCCAATTTGATGCCGAACTCACGCTCAAGACCTTGAGCGATCCTGCTATCGGCGTGACACACTTCTTCGGTGTCCCATCCGTCTACTTATTCCTGAGCCAGCACCCCGACTTTGACAAAGCTGACCTCAGTCATATCAAGTCGTGGGGATGCGGCGGCGCCCCGCTCCCGGTGAGTGTGCTGGAGGCTTACGCAAAGCGCGGGATCATCATTCAGCTTGGCTTCGGCATGACCGAAACCAGCCCGACCGTGTTCTTGATCGACAAAAAGCGCGTGATGGTCAAGCCGACCAGCGTCGGCAAGCCGCTGCTGCATACCCGTGTGCGCGTGATCGATGACGATAATCGCGATGTCGTCCCCGGAACAGTCGGTGAAGTGGTGATCAGCGGACCGAACATCACGCCGGGATATTGGAATCGCCCAGACGCGAACGAAGACAGCTTTTTCATGGATGAAGTTGGCAACCGCTGGCTGCGCAGCGGCGACGCCGGAACGATTGACGATGAAGGCTGCATCTACATCGTTGATCGCTACAAAGATATGTACATCAGCGGCGGCGAGAATGTCTACCCTGCTGAAGTTGAGCAGGTGATCTTCCAAATCCCCGACGTTGCAGACGCCGCCGTGATCGGCGTGCCGGATGCGCGGTGGGGTGAAACGGGAATGGCGATCATCGTGGTCAAGCCGGGCTGCACGCTCGCGCCGGATCAGGTGATCGAGCACTGCGCCAAGAATTTGGCAAAATATAAAGTTCCGCGTTCAGTTACCTTTGTTGAGGTGCTGCCGCGAAACGCCGCAGGAAAAGTGTTGAAGCGGGAACTCCGCGCCCAGTTTATTCCTACGAGTACATAGAGGATTTGATGAGCATACCTACCCTTCCCGGCATTACGGCAAAAACGGTTACAACGTCGCGCTTGACTACGCGTGTGCTGTTCAGCGGCGCGGACGATGGTATTCCGGTTCTGTTCTTGCATGGTAACGCATCCTCAGCGACCTACTGGGAAGAAACCATGCTGGCGCTTCCAGCGGGCTACTGGGCGATTGCACCCGATCAACGCGGCTACGGCGATGCCGACCGCAGCGCCAAGATTGACGCGACGCGCGGCTTGAGCGATCTCGGTGATGATGCTGCCGCCCTTCTCGAACATCTCGGCATTCAGCGCGCACACATCGTCGGTCACAGCCTTGGCGGATCAGTGGTGTTCACAATGCTGATGGATCATCCGTCCCGGTTCATCACCGCAACGCTTGCCGCGACGGGATCACCGTATGGATTCTGCGGCACGAAAGACGCCGAAGGTACACCAAACTATCCCGACTTCGCCGGATCGGGGGGCGGGATCGTCAACCGCGCCTTTGCCGATCGCATGGCAGCAGGAGATCGCGGCATCGAGAATCCGCAATCCGCGCCGCGCATCGTGATGAACAACTTCTACTGGAAACCGCCGTTCGTCCCAGCGCGCGAAGAAGAACTGCTCACGTCGATGATGTCTGAACATATCGGCGATCAGGAATATCCCGGCGATCTGACCCCGTCTGCGAATTGGCCCAATGTCGCCCCCGGCATCTTCGGTCCCGCGAATGCACTTTCACCGAAGTATTCGGGCGATGTCACCCGACTGTTCCGCATTGAGCAGAAACCGCCGATCCTGTGGGTACGCGGCGAACACGACCAGATCATCAGCGACAAGTCGATGTTTGACCTCGGTACGCTGGGATCTATGGGATTTGTCCCCGGCTGGCCCGGCATGGACGTTTTCCCGCCGCAGCCGATGGTCACTCAGATCCGCACTGTGCTTGAGAAATATCAGGCGGCGGGCGGAAGCTACCGTGAGGTTGTGCTCGATGCCGCGCACAGCCCTTATATTGAGCAGCCGGAGGCATTTAACCAAGCCTTCCATGCGCATCTGAAATCAAACGGCTAGCTCACTTTCCTACTTCGGTAGAACGAGCGGCAGCCACTTAGATGTTGCCGCTCTTTTACGCAGTTTTGTGATCTACATGTGCTTTGTGTATATGTGATGGAGGCTTTACCTTGGGTAAAAAAGTGCTTCTCCTTGTTATCGCGGCGATGCTTCTGCTCGGCGCGGTTACTGCCTTCGCTCAGGAAGGCGACGTGCTGAAGATCGGTTTGTTGACCGATGAATCAGGTGCTCTCACGATTTACGGGTATGAACTTGAATACGGCTTCAAGCTCGGTCTGCTCTACGCGGCGGGCGTCGATCCGGCGGCATATGCGTCCGTTGACGAAGCGCTGGCGGCAGTCACAATTGCAGGTCGCCCGGTTGAAGTGATCGTCCGCGACAACGGCAGCGACCCGGACACAGGCGCGACTCAGGCGCGTGAACTGATCGAACAGGAAGGCGTTGAAATCCTCGTTGGCGCGCCGTCGTCGGGCGTGACCCTCGGTCTGCAGCAGGTCGCACTGGACAGCGACGTTGTGCTGTTCGCCGCCCCCGGCGCGTCACCTGCCATCACCGGCGCGAACTTCAATGTGAACACCTTCCGCGTGTGCCGCAATACGTTCCAAGATTCGCTGGCGCTCGCATCGTTCGCCACCGAAGGCTTGGGCGCGAACTGGGTTATTCTTGCAGCAGATTATGACTTCGGTCGCTCGTCGGCAGCAGCATTTGAAGCCGTCCTCGGCGCGTCGGGCGTGACCTTCGTTCAGGAAACGATTTATGCCCCGCTCGAAACCACCGACTTCACGCCCTACCTCCAGCAGGTATTGGACTCCGGCGCAGATGCCGTCCTCCCGATTTGGGCAGGCGATACCTCCGTCACTCTGTGGCAGCAGTTCGCGGAACTCGGCGTTGGCGAACAGATGAATATCGTCGGCGCGTTCAACAGCAACGACATTGTTGCCGTCAGCGATCCCAGCACCATTGGCAGCATTTCGTGGATCGTCTATCACTATTCGTTCCCGCAGAACGACGTCAATGATTGGCTCACCACCCAGTATCAGGCTGTTTACAGCGACTACCCGGACCTGTTCAGCGAATGCGCATTTGCGACCGCTCAGGCACTCGTCGCGGGCGTCACCGCGACCAGCGGTGATACGCTCCCCGAAGCGCTGATCCCGGCGCTCGAAGGTTTGGTCTTTGAAGGTCCGAAGGGTACGTATGCCATTCGCCCATCCGACCATCAGGCGCTCGTGCCGATGTACATCGCCCAGCTCACCAACCTCGATGATGCAGCCCAAGACTTCTATGATCTGCTCGCAGAAGTCCCGGCGTATGAAGTCATTCCGCCCGTGATGCTTCCCGAAGGCATGACGGATCGCACGGCGCTGGATGAAGAATTCAATGCGATGATCGCTGAAATGGCGGCAGCCGCAGGTATGTAACAACGTTCGCAGCAGTGGGAACGGGTGCAGTCTGCCCGTTCTCACTCCAAAAAGTCGTAGAGATTTATCCATGACTGAAGCAATTCTTGAGGCACGCCATTTACGGAAAGAATTTGGCGGATTAGTCGCCGTCGCGGACGTGAGCATTATCATCACACGCGGCACGACTCATTCGATCATCGGTCCTAACGGCGCAGGAAAAACGACGCTGTTCAACCTATTGAACGGTAAGTATCACCCCACGCGCGGTCAGGTGATCCTCAACGGCGAAGACATCACCGATACGCCTGTTTACCGGCGCGTTCACAAAGGCATGGGGCGGTCGTTCCAAATCACCAATATCTTCCCCAACCTTACGGTAATTGAAAATGTCCGGCTGGCGGCGCAAGCGCTCGGCAATTCGAACTACCGATTCCTCCGCCGCGCCGATTCCTTCAAGACCTATGTCAAACGCGCAGAAGAAGCCCTCGAAGTCGTTGGGCTAACGCCGATGGCATATTCCCCTGCCAATGTGCTGCCGCATGGCGGCAAGCGCAAGCTCGAACTGGCGATCATTTTGGCGGGCGATCCCGAAATCCTACTGCTCGATGAACCAACCGCAGGCATGGCATCCGAACAAGTCCCGGAATTGATCGAAACGATCGGCGCGATTCGCCGCAGCGGTGGCAAAACAATCGTCATGGTCGAACATAACATGAACGTCGTGATGAACATCTCCGACCGGATCACCGTTATGCATCAAGGTGAGGTGCTGTCCGAAGGCAGACCGGATCAGATTGCCAACGACAAGACGGTGCAAAGCGTGTATCTTGGTGAACTGTATGATCTTCCGGGAAAACAGCAATGAGCGCGATCCTCGAAATCAACGCGATCCACACGTTCATTGGGCAGTTTCACATTCTCGAAAACGTCAGCGTGAGCGTGCCAAAAGGCAGCATCACCGTGCTGTTGGGTCGCAACGGCGCTGGTAAAACGACGACGCTCAAGAGTATCATGGGGATTACGCCACCTTCTCGCGGAACGATCACGTTCAGCGGCGAATCGCTGGTCGGAAAACGCCCATATTCCATTGCGCAGATGGGAGTCGGCTATGTTCCCGAACACCGCGCCATCTTCCGTGAACTCAGCGTGCGCGAAAATCTGATGGTAGCGCAGCGCGGAAGCAGCGACTTTGAAAGCAAAGCCGATGCAGTCTTCGAGCTTTTTCCAGATCTCAAGCGCTTGTATTCGCTTCCCGGCGGACATCTCTCCGGCGGGCAGCAGCAGATGTTAGCAATCGCCCGCGCGCTCATTCCTGATAATCAACTTCTCTTGATTGACGAGCCAAGTGAAGGACTCGCCCCGGTCATTATCGAACAGCTCATGGCAGCGATTGAAAAACTCTCGTCACAGGCAACGGTCTTGTTGGTTGAACAGAACTTCCGTGTCGCCAGCAAACTCGCGGATCGGTTCGTGATCATTGATGACGGTCAAAGCCCAATTTCCGGCGCTATGGGCGAACTGATCGGCGACGAAGCCTTGATCCGCCGCTATCTTGGCGTGACCTAGAAAGGACTCGACATGGTCAGAACCTCACAAAACACCTCGATCCTTGCGATCATCGCCATCATCATTGCGCTGCTGGCAGTCGGTTGGTTTACCGCTGGAAGCATCGGCAATTTCGGCATCACCGTGATGTCTGGGCTGTTTCAGGGAATGCTGCTGTTCCTTGTCGCATCCGGGCTGTCGATCATTTTCGGTTTGATGGACGTGTTGAACTTCGCACAAGGCGCATACTTCATGATCGGCGCTTACGTGGCGTATGATGTTCAACATACGGGCGGGGTCATCGATGTCACCAGCGTGATCCCCGATCCGAATTTTCGTTTTGTGTTTGCGGTGATCACTGCTATCGCCGTTGGCGCAATCTTGGGAGTCATCTTGGAGCGCGGTCTGCTCCGCCCACTGTACGCGCGCCCGGTTTTTCAGTTGGTGTTGACGTTCGGCGTGTCGCTCGTGCTGGCAGAAATTGTCCAGTTCGTATGGACAACCACCCCATACAGTTGGACGGAGACGTTCGGCATCCGCGAGAGCTTCTTCACCCTGTTCGATCAGCGTTTCAGCACGTACCGCCTGTTCGTAATCGGCATGGGTTTCCTCCTGATCATCGGAATTGCAGCCCTACTCCGTTACACGCGCATTGGCATCATCATTCGTGCTGGCGTTGAAGACAGCGGCATGGTCGAAGCGCTCGGCATCAACGTTCGCGCAATCTTCACGTTGGTATTCACGCTCGGCTGCGCGATTGCGGCGTTCGGCGGCTCGGTAGCGGCTCCGTTTCTCGGCGCTTCTTCCACCATCGGAACGAGCTTCCTGCTGCAAGGAATCGCCGTCGTCGTTCTCGGCGGCATGGGAAGCTATCTCGGTACAGCAGTCGGCAGCGTGATGGTCGGTTTGGCAATTGCAGTCGCACAGTCCGCCGCAATCGGCACAGACTTCTCGGCGCTTCCCAGCATCACGCCGATGCTTCTGCTCATTCTTGTGCTGCTTATCCGTCCCAGCGGCTTATTCGGAGGTAATGCGCGATGACCTCACCTAGCAAGTCATGGATGCAAACCCTCCGTGAGAACTGGCTGCCCATCGCGGTACTGGTCTTTCTGATACTGTTTCCGTTCATCGTTGGCGCGCTCACCGAATCCAGCCCGGTTGGTGTTCCACGCGGTGATCGCATGGTGATGCGCGGCGAGTCGGTGCGTTGGCAGTCGGTCTTGATCGAGGTCTTCATACTCGGCATTTTGGCGATGAGTTACAACCTGATTTTCGGCTTCACCGGCGTGATCTCGTTCGGTCATGCGCTGTTTTTTGGGCTTGGCGGCTATGTTTTGGGGATGTTCCTCGAATATACAGGGATGGACACCGGGCTAGCCATGATTCTCGGAGTCGTGGTTGGCGTTGCCATAGCAGGAATAGTCGGCTTAATCGTTGGGTTCGTCTCGCTGCGATTGCGCGGCGTTTACTTCACGATCTTTACGCTGGCAGTTGCGGAGATGTTCTACATCTTCTTCAGCCGCTGGCAGGTGACCAACGCCGAAGATGGGTTCACTATCGGCAGCATCCCGGTTTGGCTTGATCCGACTCAAAGCCGTTTGAACTTCTACTACATCACGCTGGCGCTGTTCGTGTTCACGTACCTGTTCATCCGCCGCTTAGTGAATTCACCGACCGGGGCGGTGTTCAAGGCGATCCGCGAAAATGAAGATCGCGCACAAGCAGTCGGATTCAACACGCTGAACTACAAACTGATCTCGATTGCGATTGCCGGAATGCTGGCAGCTACGGCGGGAATGCTTCAGGTCATCCTGAATAAGAAGGTCGGACCGGAGGTACTGGCGGTCAATTACACCGTCGATCCGCTCCTGATGACGATCATCGGGGGGATCGGCACATTCAACGGTCCAATCCTCGGCTCTGCAGGGCTGCATCTGCTCGATGTATTTTTCCGCGATGCGACGCTCACGATAGGTGAGACGAGCATTCAAATCGCCAATATATGGGGACTGCTCCTTGGAAGTGGTTTTATCCTCGTGGTGATCATCTTCCCGCTTGGGATTATCGGCACATGGCAGCGCTGGCGACTCAAAGCGCGCGGTCAAATTGCCAAAGCCGCGCGCCCCGATCCATCGATGAATCCGAAAACGGAAACTTAACGATAAAGCCGCTCGTACAGGTCAGTTTGTCTCATACGAGCGGCTTTTAATTTGTCAACCACTGCGGGGCGGGGGATAAGCACCTCACGAATACCCGGCGGATACGAATTCAGGTCGCATAAACCCAACGCATTTAGTGCAAGAATTGCTACGCCGCGCGCTGTCACTTCGCTGTCGCTGATGATGTGCAGTGGTCGATTCAAGGCATCGGTGATGATCTGCGCCCATGCGCGATTGTGAGCGATCGCGCCGCCCCCGCCGACAACCACCGCATCTTCCGCGATCAACTCATGCAGTAAGTTGGCAATCGAGGCGAGACGAAGTGCAACGCTCTCGTAAAGTGCCTGCGCGATGTCTTCCGGCGTTGTGGTCATCCGCAAGCCGTGTAAGGTTGCCACTGCATTCGCATTCCAGCCCGGACTGCGCTCTCCTTGGAAGAGCGGCAGCACCGTTAATCCGTGCGCATCGGGTTCACCATGTTCAAGCAGCATGTGAAGGTCACGATAGCTGAATTTGAACGTCTGTTGAAGCCAATTTTCGATAATGCCTCCTTCGGTCGTCGCTCCGCCAACGAGATGAAGCGGCGCACTTATCCGGTATCCCCACAAGCCATCAGGCAGACGGGGCGCATCACCGCGAAACACGGTGCGCAGTGCTCCAGTTGTGCCGAGCGTCAGCGCGATATGGGACGAATCGACACAGTCAGAACCCACATTTGCCGCCGCTCCGTCTCCAACAGCCGGAAAGAAGGGTACATCGCGCAGAGAAAACCAGCGATCGCGATAAGCATCCGTTAAGCCGCGCTGTGCTTGATTGTGATCAACGAGCGGCGGAAGGTTCACTGCGCTGAGGGCGAGGTCATCCAGCCACGCGGCATCCCATGTCAATTCCGCTCGATTCAGCAGACCGGACCATGCCGCAACCGAGTAACTGCACGGGGCTTCACCAAACCAGCACAAGTACAGATAGGTTCCAAGGTCAAGCCAGCGATGGACGCGCTCATAAACCTCGGGCTGCGTTCGCTTCAGCCAATGTAGGCGAGCGGGGAGGTATGCCGTGTGCAAGCGGCATCCGGTACGCTGATGCACCGCGATGGCATCCACACGCGCGCTCAAGTAGTCAACATCATCCGCGTTTTGGGTATCTGCATAGGTATAGATTGGGGTAAGCGGGTGATTATGCTCGTCTACCCCGACTACATTTCCGACAAGTGTTGCCATGCAAACCGCGCGGATCGGCTCATAAGGAAATGAAGCGAGAAGTTGATCAATCGCAGTTTCAACATGCTCTTTGAGAATAAGTGGATCAAGAGTCGCCGCGCCGTCAGGTTCTTTCGTAAAGGTTTGAGGAATTTGTACGACAGCGCCGGGGATTGGTTGCACAGAGTCGTCGAACAACATCACCCTAATAGAGGAACTGCCAATATCGATGACCATTACGCTCATAGTGCTGCCTTTGTGGAAACAAAAAAGCGACCTGCATGGGTCGCTTTTATTGTGTGCTATGTTGAGTCATGTTACAAGCTGGTGTGCTCAAGCACAGGGAGAAGAAACAGAAAGGAGGTGCAAATACAGGTTGGCAGTGACGTACTCTCCCACGAAGCTGCCCTCGCAGTACCATCCGCGCTGGTGCCCTTAACTGCCGGGTTCGAGATGGAGCCGGGTGTACCCGCACCGCTTGAACCACCAACAACTACTTGCACTCGCCTTCCTGTCTTTCTCCCTGCGCTCAAACGCGCAGCTCACGCATGCTAGACGACGATTTGACTACCACTCGCTTCCGGTGCTTCTTCTCACGTCCGGTTCGCGCTTTCCTTCTTCCGTGTGACACTCTCGGAGAGCGTCCACTCCCCTGCATCACATCTCAAAGCCCTCGACCATTAGTACGGGTCAGCTCCAGACATTACTGCCCTTCCACCTCCCGCCTATCCCACTGGTCGTCTCCCAGCGGTCTTACCTGCTCTCGCAGTGGGGAACCTCATCTTGGGGTCGGTTTCCCGCTTAGATGCTTTCAGCGGTTATCCGTTCCGGAGATCGCTACTCGGCTCTGCGCTTGGCAGCACAACCGACACACGAGCGCTCCGTCCATCCCGGTCCTCTCGTACTAAGGACAGCGCCCCTCAAGTTCCCTGCGCCCACAGCGGATAGAGACCGACCTGTCTCACGACGGTCTGAACCCAGCTCACGTACCGCTTTAATGGGCGAACAGCCCAACCCTTGGGACCTTATCCAGCCCCAGGATGCGATGAGCCGACATCGAGGTGCCGA